>NZ_JALLIY010000017.1 GCF_023242315.1 Pseudomonas sp. MWU13-2105 | reverse complement strand
ACGCTACCCCTCCATCAACAGTCCTACCGAGACGGTGATCCGGAAAACCGAACGCGGCGAGATCAGGCGATGGAAAGCCGAGCCCGGACGCGGTGCGGGGCTGGGAGCGCTAACGACTGAACAGTATTTGTTGACGCTTCGGTGGCACGAGCATCGAGCACTACCGGAGACGACTCTTGAACAGCATGCTTTGATTTTTCAGCGATACTGATGTCGACAACCGAGTTAATATAAGAGACTGATCGAACATACGTCATAAAAAACGCAGAACTGGCGAACAGCAGCATGAACACCAGCATCATTGAAACAAAAAAATCGAGTCCTGACTTTAAAAGCGCTGATCCGGAAATCATAAAACGCACCACACAACAAGGACCTCGCACTGATAATCATACCTCGACTTAGCTGCGACGAACTGGAAACCGGACCCTCGATAAAGGAGTAAACAATTCGCCACCAGTAACTACCCCTATTAATTCTCAGTCAAGAACTAAAAATAATCGCAACAAAAGAGGCCATCGTTACCAGCCCATAGCAATGACTCGGGCAAAAACCATACAGTCCCTACAATCAAAAGCCTTATGCCGGATGAACCGACAACACATAGATTGAGCAACCGCACCATAGGCATTGTACGCGATGGGTTTACCTCATGGCGTATCAACGTCGCCCCCAAATACCCGGGCAAACAACGCTCCCAGTATCCCTCCCACGACGAAGGCTGAAAAAAGATCCCCACCACCTGCCGGCCAGATAATAGAGCGATAAAAAGTCCAAAAATATAAAACCGAAATACCAATAACCGCAATCGACCCAAAATTAGGCAATAACAGTTTCAGTCTACGCCCAACCAAGGTGGCTCTTTTTGAATGCTACTTTGAACACGCGCAGCCGAACACTCCAGCAGAGAGGTGAAATCGCTCATGCAGCCAGCATCCAATAAGCGACGACGCTATTGGAACAGTGCGCACCCAGAAGCAACAAATTGAAGACACTTAGGATAATAAAAAAGAAGCGCCCGCATCGTCTGATGATCGTCTTCCTGTTCACAGAGAAAAACTTCGGCCAGCCACTCGCACGCACGCACGGCGAGCGATCAATAACGTGACCAGAGTCCTACCTGACGCTACCAGGCCGATACTCAGCGCAAAGGCTACTGCGCATAATAAAATCAGTAAAAAACAGCGCGAAATTATCTTTTATCGAAATATCAATCCGTGAAATATCAAACTCACTTGCTCAGCGTTGAAGCAGATCGATCAAGTGTCGGACTTGCATGTCCATATCAAAATTTTGGTCAAAATAGGCTCGACCCGCCGCTCCCATAGCCTCCCTCTCGACATGACTACGACAACGCATTTCTCGGATAGCGGCAACCAGCGGCAACACCTGCTCTGCCGGTGAAGAAACACCTGCACCGGCCTCCTGAATAATACGCGCGCCCTCGCCATTTAGACAGCCAATAATAGGCCTTCCAGCGGCCAAATATGCCTGAATTTTGCTAGGTATTGTTTGATTGAAAATGTGCTCATCGGTGAGCGAAACCAGCAACGTCGCAGAGCGAGCAAAGATTCCCGGCATCGCTGCGGCGGGAAAGCGTCCAGGCAAAATCAGGTTATCCAGGCTGTGAACCTGTTTCTGCGTCTTGAGCCACTCCAAACGACTGCCACTGCCGATCAGCACCAAACGAATATCGCCATCATCGCGAAGGTGAATAGCGGCCTGCAATAATGTATCCAGCGCTTGGGCAGTCCCCAGGTTACCGGCAAATACTACACAGAAGTGATTATCCAGCGTCCATGACAACTCATACGGAAGTTGCCCGCCAGTCTCAGACGACTGTGCATCAATGGAGTTGGGATAGTAGACAATTTTTTCCCGGCCTGCATATTGACCCACGACCTCTATAAATGCATGAGACTGCACAAGCAATAGATCGCAGCAAGCATAAATAGACCTGACCATTGCTCCAACTATTTTCAGAACAAGTCGATTTTTCACAAAACCTGTGGCCGCGAGACTTTCGGGCCAGAGGTCCTGCACCCACAAAGCGAGGCGTGCCCTCTTCATCCACTTGAGAGCAATAGCCGGTATCGCCTGAGTAATGGGTGAAGTAGCAAATACCAGAATGGCGTCAAATTTCCGTTTTTTGAGCATCCACGGAAAGAAAATTAATCCCGTGACAACGAACGACAAATAGTTGAGAGCTAAATTTTTTGCCCCCCCGTCACCCCGTGGCCATAATGGCACTCTCAAGACATCAACTCGATCAAGGTAACGCTCACGCTGACAACCCCAGAGGCGGTAACCGGGGAAAATGTTTCCGTCCGGATAATTGGGTTTTCCGGTGCAAACGACCACCTCATGCCCCTGAGCAGCAAGTTTTCTAACAATATCGTTTATAATAAAACTTTCAGGACTAAAGTACTGCGAAACAATTAATAATTTCAAAATACTCACACCCAACCAAAATAAATCTCAACACTTGGACTTTAATTTATTATAAAGCCCCAATACTTGCTGAGTCAGACCATCCCAAGTATATTTGGATAAAATCGCAGCCCGCAGTCGCTGGCCCTGAGCAATGAGGCGCTCGGGATCTAGCAACATAAATTGCATACCTTCGGCGAGGGCCTCGGGATTGGCGGCAACAACACAACCGCCACCGATCTCTTTCACTTCATCAAAACCACATTGATCCGTCAATAATACCGGCGTGCCACACAACCCAGCTTCCAGCGCAACCAGAGACATTGCCTCCTGACGGGAAGGCACGACCAATAAACTAGCCGCCGCCAGGGCATCCTGTTTTTCCTGACCTGCCAGGAATCCAGTAAACGAAACGCGATTGGACAACCCGGCCAATATTACGGAGCTCCGTAACTGCTCACTCAACTCACCATCAGGCCCCGCAAAAACCAAATGAACGCTCTCCAGTTTTTTGGCGATTTTGCTAAACGCCGCAAGGAGCAGATCCGGACCTTTGATCGGACTGAGGCGACCAAGGAATAAGATGATTTGTTCATCCTGAAGGCCATAGGCATCCCTGAAAGCCTTGGGATTGGCAGTCGCTTGAACTGAGTAATAAACACCATTGGGCAAAAGTTCGACCCGTGATTCGTCGACGCCATACTCGGTGAATTGCTCCCGCTCAAGGTTAGTCACCGCCAGACAGCGAGCAGCACCTTGGACAATGCGCTTGCCTACCATCCAGTTGTATATCCTCTTCAATAACGCGGATCGACCAAATACTCTTAACGAGCCTGCAGGGCAGTAAACATAAGGACGGCCCAATTTTAGTGCCATCAAGCAAACCATTGCCCCAAGGACACTCCAGTGCCCGGTTACATGAATGACGTCAGTATCGGCCACTAGAGCCTTTATTCGACGATAGGAAACCAGTGGCGTCAAAAAACGCCGAAACAGTGTCGGTACGGCGACAAGCTTGATATCCCGAAGTTCTGCTCTACGTTTATCCCCCAGCCCCAGCTCTGTACAAAGAACCGTACAGGCGACATTGGCACGGTGCAGCGCAAGGGCTAGTTGAAAAGTACGCTCCGCCGTTCCGCCCCCTAGCGAAGGATCAATAGCGTCCGACACATGCAAGATTTTCAAGATGCATATCTCTCAGTTTGATAGGTTTGTCTGAGACATTGGAACGTTGGTCTAAAATTCATTTTGCAACCCTCGTCTCAATCCGCAATTTTCCTAAAGCGAAACTCAATCAGCGCCGCCCAGGCCCCCAAAAAACAACACCGCTACAGAATCCGAAGCCAGGTCGCGTCAAGAACCGCGAGGTATCGATCATAGCCTCGCCGTGGGGGAAGGCGGTTGAACGACAATCACGGAGCATCTTTTGGGCAGTGCATAGCCTTTCTATCGTCATAGCAGCAGTCCGTCTCTTAGGATGCGACATGGGTAAGCGCGTTCAATGCAGCAATGCATTTTTCCAACGCACGAGTCGATGAAGGCTACGGTTGAACAGGCTATTGAAGAGAATTCTAGCAGTTCGTACCTGGAAAAAATTACGCGGATAGAGAATAAAGGCTTGCCCTAGCGCTTGCCCCCCCTTGAGAAAGCGGCCCGCGCGAATCTGTAATTGTGCTACGAAGATCCAAGCATTACTCAACGCAACGCCCTTCAACTCAAGAACCTCTAAAGGTATATTTTCAGACTTGATAAAGTCGGAGATAACACGTAAAGGCTCAGCGGCCTTTTCTTCATCGGCGACTGCAAAAGTCTGAGACTCTTCGTGCACACGAAAGGATGCCAGCACCTCAGGGATTCGTACAAAGCGTCCTTGTAACCCCAAGCGCAGCCAATACTCATAATCCGGCATTTGCCGGTAGGTATTGTTCCACAGACCAGCGGCTTGAAAAGCCTCGCGAGTCATGAATGCACCTGGCCCCGGCTGGCAAATCAACTGACTAAACATAGCGAGATAATCAAATTCCGGCGCCGAAACTTTTCGAATCAGCTGGGACGACGAGTCGAACAGATTGAAATCGCAATACGTCAGTACAACATCGCCCTGCAAGTAACGTAACGATGTAGCGACAGCATTTGGAAAAAGCTCATCATCGGCACTTAGATAAGCGAGCACATCGCCCTTTGCCATTAGCCACCCCTTATTCAAGGTGTTGGCTTGCCCCATATTCTCATGAGACTCCCAACGAAAGGCATCTCCATAACGCTCAAGAACCTCTCGAGTGTTATCAGTAGAGCCATCATCAAGAACAATTAATTCTACATTCTTATACGTTTGACTCAGGACGCTGGCGATAGCGCGATCAAGATAACCAGCATGATTATAACAAGGAATAACTATCGTTACCAAGCGCACTTATTCACCCTTTAAATTTCAGCTTCGATACATCTGGATCATAATGACGAAGCAAATCAAACGCACCTTCCGGCAACTCAGCCCAAGCCCCTGATACCGCACGCTCCTTCCGCCGATTAAAAGAATTTATCTTTTTATATAAAAACCTCACCATAGGCTTCAAGAAGCCGGGCACGGCATTGTAGGCCTTAACCACAAGCCCTCGGTTGGATATCAGCGAAGGAAGAGCCAATAGATCCGTCATCAAGGGCTCGGGTTCCGCCCCTAACACATGGTAAAGGCGTTTCGAGTCGAAAATATTTTGATAAAAGCTCAGATACATCATCATGAGGCCAAACTGTTCTGCCACAGGCAATCCTGAGCGCAAGATAACCTCACTATTCTTCAGATAGCTATCATATAACTTCACTATTTGCTCTTTGACCATTCCATCCCCTTGCATGGAATAAGCCTGTTCATGAAGCATCACTGCTGCGCCATACTGATCCAGCACTACAAAGGGATAAATGGCCGAGGCCATTGTCATGTACATCAAATCACTACCCGAAGGATCGAATGGACCTAACGCATCCATCACACTACGGCGAAACATTACAGATGTAGTGACAAAGTGCGAAGAGTACATTTTCCTGCTGATATCGATACCGGGATTAACAAGACCTGAACCCCAACCTTTATTCCTATACTCTACTCGCTTATTGATGAGATCAACCGCTAGTGTTTTCGCGCAAACAAATGCCGCAATAGGATATTCTTCAAACTTCTTCAAGGCCTGTTCATAAAACCCAGGCAGTAAAAAATCATCATCGCTCAGAAGCGTATAATATTCAGTGTCAACCGCCCGAAGTGCGTATTCTATATTTTTTGCGGCGCCAATATTTTCCGGCCTTTCAACATAGACGACCCGACTATCTTGGCGACAATACTCAAGGACCATTTCCTTGGTACCATCTTTGGAAAAATTATCGTACACACAGACTTTTAGATCTTCAACATTTTGAGCCAGCGCGCTTTCAATCGCGCGCTTTAGCATTTCAGGGCGCTTATAAGTAGGAATGACCGTTGTAATCATTTTACACCCTGCTCCGCACAAACATAACAACCGCCTTCCTGACTTTCGGCAGAACCACCGCCACAGAAAAAAAACAAATAAGCGAAACAAAAGACAGAAGCCCGATATTCAAAAACCGCTCTGTTTGCGAAAATATCAACAGCTTCCCTAGCAGAAGGACAACTGCCCATCCTGTTACGGTTGGCAGCAATAAAGACTCTCGATACCAGCGCCACTTCTCGCCAATCAGGAATTTTTTATGCATTATCTGAATACCAATGAGCGCATAACTACTGTTCAACGCAATCCAGACAGACGCAGCGCCTACGCTACCCCATCTCAAACAGACAAAATAGATCATCGGCCCCAGGATAAATACCGCAACAGCATTGATGTACATGGCAAATCGCGTCCATCCATGGGCTAACTGCAGTGCGTAGGGTATGTTCATCAAACCATTAATTGCATTACCTATGGCCAAAACGCTGACCAACAACCAAGCGTTGTCTACCAGTTGCAGGTCAGAAGTCCAAACCAACAGAATTTCTTTCGAAAACATTGCCACCACGCAAGTAACAGGAATCACGACAAGAGCGACAATCTGACTGGCATAGTGATACTCCTCCACCAATGCAGGCTCATCCTCAAGCGACACCAACTGCGTAAACCGCGGCAGGTAGGCTGTAAACACCGGTGTAACGAATCTAAAAACAACAGCGGCGACAGCAGAAGCAAAGACATAATATCCAAATGCTTTCAAATCCAGCATTTTACTCAGAAGAATTTTATCAATCTGAGTCAAGAGTGTCGCCAACAACGCAATACCGGTCATTCCAAATGCAAAATCCCAGACACCGCGAAGTACATCCATCGAAAATTTTGGGCTTTTGTATGACAGCAATCGCCAAAACAGTGTACGAAAAACCAAAAGCTGCACCAATGCAATAAACCCTTGCCACGCCAAGAAAGCGTGAACCGTCGGACTCAGTAGCCACAGCACTAAAAGAGCACCAATGCTCTGCACAGTCGAGAACACAATAAGAATAATATTCAGGGAGACTTGGCGCTGTAGGCCATTCATACCCCCGGTATAAAGATTCAGCGGCCAGCGCAAGGCAACAACAAACGCCATAACGCATAAAGCTGTTCTCAGCGACTCTCTTGAAATACCCTCAGGATTCAACCAATAAAAAGCCAAATAATGAGAAATCAATGCCACCAACAACCCGACGAACAAAGCTACAGAACAATAGACGACCTCCAGTGTTCTTGCAGTGTGCGCCATCTGCACCTGACCGTCAGGAAGAACGGAAAGCCTGGCCATCTCTCTACCAAGAGATTGGGACAGGCCCAAGTCCAGAACCGCGAATACTGCTTGGAGAGATATAAAAATACCAATAACGCCGTATGCTTCAACCCCCATTAGCTTTATGTAAAAAGGTATGAAGGCCAAGCTCATCAGAGCTAACCAGCCCGCACCGAAGAAATTGGCCAGTACATTATTGCGAGTCGATGTCACAGATCCCAACCATAATAACAGTGGAAAGGGTGCTAGCACATTGCCAGCACCTCAATCATTTTACTTTTTTCAGATAGCCATCCGGAGCTACGGAAATCAATAATTTGTGGTCTATCTTCTTGTCAATTTCAAAATCGCCGTGCGCCTTCAAATACTCGTGAACAGCCGATTTAGGGCTATTACCCGCGCCCCAAGATCGGTCCACTATCAGGTCTTTTGGCATATCTTCAATCAGGGTATCGAAGACTACGCAATAACTGCCAACGCTGACGAGCCCCGCATAAGCCTCAAGCTCAGCAAGCACATGATCATGCGTATGATTAGAATCCAGGCAGACCAATACGCGCTTGTAGCCTTTCGCATATTCCCGAACCTTGAAGATCGTATCCTCGTCGATGCTCGAGCCCTGGATCATTTCAATCATGTTCGACAACGGATGCGCCTTGATCGCGTCATGGTTGTGCTGGCGAATATCGATATCGATGCCCAGAACGCGACGCTTGCTTGCACGTGGATCTAGACTGGTGCCCTGTTCAACGGCCTCGCAGTAATCGAGCATCGCCAGCATCGAGGCACTGAAAATCAACGAGCCGCCGTGGGCAATTCCGGTTTCAATAATCAGATCCGGCTTGATATCCCAAATCAGTTCCTGCATCGCCCATGTATCGTTGGGGAACTGAATCGCCGGACGACCGAACCAGGAAAAGTTATAGGCCCACTTGTGCCGGCTGATCTCGCGAACCCAAACCCGGGACAGCGCCTGCAGATCGGTGTCAGCTCCCAACGCTTCAATATTCTCTGCGACTTCCTGACGAAACTGCTCATGCGGGTTCATTCTTAAAGCTTCTCCAATCTGTAGTTCCAGAATTTATAGACTCAAGCCCAAGCTTGCCGCAGTTTGCCACCAGGTCCAGGGCAGAAACATACGGCGTAAAATCTCCGTGGGCTTGAGGGTAAGGCTTGCAGTTGTAGGTCATGTATTCGACGGCCACCCCCGAACGCTCGAACAGTTCGTGATCGAGGTAACGCCGGGCACCATGACCCGTAATGTACTTGTCACCTTCCAGGCATTTGACCACGGAAAGGACGCGATCGCTGCTGCTTCCCGGGATATCCAGGGACTCCACGTCAATAAAGCGACAGTGGGCATCCAGGCCAAAATACTCGACCAGTGCCATTAAGGATGCACGGGACAGTGCCCCGATATTAGCGTAATCCGCTGCGTAGACCCCCTCGACGAGCCCCAGCGCGTCGCGACGAAAGGGAGCATTCGCCAAGCTGCTTTCCAGCAATGCGAAGTGAACGTCTCGCCATTCTTTGCTAGGTGGCACCTGCACTTCGTTTATCTTTTGCCCAAGATGAAGATCCACCAAGGGAACCGCCATCCAGCGCATACCCTGAGGGGTCTTGACTTGTACCCGATTGACAAAACTGCCCTTTGAGAACTGCACGTCGTCGTAATGAACAAAAACGTCAGCCAGGCGTACTTGCTCCAAGAGCCCCACCCATGGAAAAAGCATCGATTGTGAAATGACGATGTTCATAATTCACTTAGCTCAAAAAAAGTTCCATAAGCACCACATCATGCCATGCACCGGAAATGAACACGTGATTCGAGAGCTTCCCACAGTGCTTGAAACCGGCCTTTTCATAACATCTTACTGCAGCGGCATTGTCGCCCCGGACCTTCAGCCAGATCTTACCCAGCCCCCAGGTATCGCGCATGTATGCACCGGCCAGGGCCAGCACCTCCTGGCCGATACCACGTCCCTGGGCAGTGGAGGCCAGGCAAATACCCAGCTCCGTATTCCGGCTGATAAAGTCGGTATTCTTGAACTGCAGAAAACCCAGTGCCGTGTCATCGGCAGGATCCGCCAGGATAAACATGAAGCTATCGTTGGCGCCTGCAAATCCTTTCAGCCAATCACGCACCTGGTTTTCATCACTGCCTCGCGGGCGGGCCAGCAATTGCGCCTGTAGCACAACATCGTTGCGCATACTGCGCAACAGAGGCAGATCAGCCTCTTTCCAAGCACGAAGAAGGACATTCTTTCCGGCGATCATGCCGATTGCTCATCCAGATACACCAGGGAAATATCCCGGTCTTTCAGCCAGCTCAAACCGTCGATGACTGCGTGAGCGATGCTGGGATTCAATCCCACATAAAGCACCTTCACATCCTCTGGCAGTGAATCAGGGGCGAGGATCGGCTTGCCGAACAGCTCTTTGCCCTGCTGGAAAGGACTGGCATCCAGGAAGCAGCTGACCTTATCGAAGTCATTCATTGCACTTGCAATATAGGCACCGTAGAAGCCCGACCCATAAATGGCCTTGGTGACACCGGCATGAGCTTTCGAAGTTTCGGAAATACACAGGTTGACCGACTCCCAGTAATGAGCCAACGATTCCGACTCCTTGATCGTTTCAGCGATCTCGAAAGCTATTGGCTTCTTGCTACCTTTACGAGCAGTAAAGACAAGAGCGCCCCGATGCGCGGCGGCGTCGATCTGGATATCGGTAAATCCGGCAGCGTCCAGTAAATAGGCCAGTGAAGGCGTGGTGAAATGGTTGACGTGATCAATCACCACAAAATCCGCGACGTTGCCGAAAGTGTCAGGAACGATGCCATAGAACACGCCACCGTCCTTGAGCAAGGCATAAACCTTTTTTACCGTGTCGATAGGCTGAGGGATATGCTCCAGTGCGAAGAAAGAGGTCAGCACATCAAAGTTGGATGCCCAGGATTGAGGCGTCGTATGAATCGCGTATTTTTCGGTACTGACGAATTTTTCCCAGTACTCCTTGTACATTGAACTGACATCGAACAAATGGATGTTCAGGTCGGTACGCACGCCACTCAACTTTTTGAGCGTGGAGGCCTTCGCGCAACCATAGTCAAGAACGGTAGCACCTTCAGGCAAGTTCAGCTTGCTCAGCAGAGTGGTTATCTGGTGGTCAGTGCGGTAGACAATTTCACCGTCCTTGACCTCATAAATCTGATCTTCTTCTTCATCACTCAGAAGAATCTTATAATCGGACTCATAATAAGCAACCGTATCGGCAAAAGCCTCGCTGCGCAGATGCGAGCACACCGGGCACGACCAAACATTGACTTGTCCATCGCGAAGCTCACACAGCGAAGTCAGGGACTGATTCGAGTTGGCCGCATAAATAGGCTTCTCGATCTCAGTGAGACAAACATTGCAGTGCATCATTTTTTACTCCGCGTGAAATAATTCTGGATGTACGGCGCGAAAATCGACGCCAGCTGCATAGGACCCTTTCCAGCCATGCGAGCGGCCGACGGGATCTGCAAAATTGAAGTACCTGAACTGCATGGACCAGCGCGCCCTATCACTCTTGTTATAACCAGAACAATGCAAGAGCATGAAATCGATGATCACCAGATCCCGCGGCGAAGTCAGGGGGGCGATCTTACTGTACTTCTCCAGGTACTGTTGCTCATCTTTGATCATCAACGCGTAGGCGCCAGTACGGCCAGCACCTTCAGGGTCGGCATTGCAGACAGGCAAGGCTCCCAGCTTATGCGATTCCGGGCAGAATACCACCGGCCCCAAGGCCTCCGTCACACTGACCAGCGGGCTCCAGAAAACCAGCCCATCGACACTACGCAGCTGGGCAGGGTATTCCTGATGCCACATCGCACGATACTTATCCTCGAATGGGCAATCGATACGAATGCCGTAGCCTCCCGCTGCGATACCGGGGGTAGACCCTTGCCTCAATTCCGAAAACAGCGATTCATGGCACGGATGGGCGACCAGTCGCATGAAGGCGGGAATCTGCTTCACCGCATCATAGACCTCCCCTCCCCAGGAACGGTTTACCTTGATCAGATCCAGAAAGCCTTTGTCGAATGCCTGCGGGTCATAGACACCTCTCTGGTCCGCGATACCGTGCCTGAGCATGACCTGACCAATGACCGTATAGATACCGCGCTGGACCGCATCGATATCGCACTCGTCATAGAAATTCCGAATAATCAAAACACCCTTGTGTTCAAACTCGGTGATCTGTTCTGGGTTCAAGTATTTATTCATGGCGCGCTCTGGATCAGGGTCTACGAACACTCGACCCATTCGAAGTTTTTACAGTGTCGAAAAAACCGAACACACCCGATCCACATCAGCAGTGGTGAGGTCGTGATAACTCGGTAGATTCATCGCACGCAGGGGAATGGAATAGGCGTTCACATTCTCAGGCCGCGCTTCGAACATCGGTAAGCTGGAGAGCGGATGGAAAAATACACGGGCATCGATATTGGCGGCTTGAAAAGCACTCTGCAGCCGCTCACGACTCATCCCGGTATGTTCTGCAAACACCACCGTTGGCATCCACGCACCAATGAGCGTGCCTTCACGCTGTGCATTGAGCTCAATATCCGGGTATGACTTGAGCCGCTCCCGATAGAGTTCCATGATTGCCCGCTTACGCTGGATCAGGTCCTCGATGCGCTCTATCTGGGCACAGCCTATTGCCGCCTGAATATTCGACATCTTGTATTTGAAACCAATGACGTCCGGCCAGAACTGCTTGGTCTGCCCCCTTGCCCTGCCATGATTTGAAAGCGTCAGCACTTTTTCATACAGAGCAGCATCGTTGGTGACGAACATGCCACCCTCACCGGTGGTCAGCGTTTTGGTGCCATGGAAGGAAAAACTGCCAAAAGCGCCCATGCTACCGGCGCGCTTGCCGTGATACTCCGAACCGATCGCTTCGGCCGCATCCTCGATAACGGGAATGCCGTGGCGCCGACCGATGTCCAACAAACGGTCCATATCACAGAGATTGCCGTACAGGTGTACCGCAACGATGGCCTTGGTCTTGGCGGTGATGGCAGACTCAACCCGCTCAGGATCAAGACACCAGGTATCGGGGAGAATATCGACGAATACAGGCGTAGCCCCGAGATGCTCGACAGGCGAGACGGTGGCAACCCAATTGGTGTCCGCCATGATCACTTCGTCACCCGGACCTATGCCCAGAGCAGCCATGCCCATGTGCAGCGCACCGGTGCAGCTGGAAGTAGCGATCGCATATTCAACACCAAGATGGGCCTTGAACGCATTCTCGAAACGCGCAATGTACTCGTAGCACCTATCGCCCCAGCCATTTCTGGCCGCGTCCGCAGCGTACTCGACCTCCAATTCGGTGATCGAAGGTTTGGTGTAGAAAATCCGTTCGCTCATTTGACCTCCAGCGTGGGAATGGCGGCGACAAACTGCCCCCCCCATTCTCTTACATAGCGATGATGGCCGATCACTTCATCGGCGATGTTCCAAGGCAGAATCACCACCGTATCAGGGTGGGTTTCCTTGAGTTTCTCTGGCGAATACACCGGGATATGGCTCCCCGGCAGATACTTGCCTTGCTTGGACGGCGCGGCATCACAGACATAGGATAAGAGATCGGGCTTGACGCCCGCATAATTCAACAACGTATTGCCCTTTGCCGCAGCCCCATAGGCGACGACCTGCTTGCCTGCACGTTTTTGCTCGAGCAGGAAACTGAGCAGGCCATTCTTGACCTCATCGGCTCGTCCCTGAAAACCTTGATAAATCCCAAGATCACGCAGACCAAACTGCAATTCGGCATCCAGGACACGAACGATCCCAGGACTATCGCTGCGCAGGTCTTCAGCGTGACAGCCATACACACGCAGGCTGCCGCCATGGGTCGGCAGTTCTTCGACATCGCAGACCCGCAAGCCGGCCAGGGCAAAGATCCGCTTTACGGTATAGAGCGACAGATAGGAAAAATGCTCGTGATACACCGTATCGAACTGAGTGTGCTGAATCAGACGCATGAGGTGCGGAAACTCAAGCGTAATGGTCCCACCTGGCTTCAACGCAGCCTTCAACCCACGCGTGAAATCATTGATATCCGGCACATGGGCAAAAACATTGTTGCCCGCGATCAGGTCCGCCTGACACCCCTCGGATGCGAGTCGCCGACCCAGCGTCTCGCCGAAGAACTCACGCAACACCTTGATGCCAAGGTCCTCTGCCGCCGCGGCCGTACTGGCAGTCGGCTCGATGCCCAGGCACGGTATATCGGCAGCGAAAAAGTTCTTCAACAGGTAACCGTCATTGGACGCCACCTCGATCACAAAGCTATCGGATCCCAGCGCCAGGCGCTCGATCATGGCTTTCGAATAGGCCCTGGCGTGCTCCAGCCAACTGGTCGAGGTCGATGAGAAGTAGGCGTAGTCCTTGGAGAAGAACAGGTCTGCCTGGGCGTAATCTTCGGTTTGTACCAGCCAGCAGTTGTCACACACCTTGAGCTTCAGCGGAAAGTAGATTTCCGGCGCACTCAACTCCGCTTCGCTCAGATACGAATTGGAGGGAGGAGCAAAGCCAAGGTCCAGAAACGTGTGCTGTAGCGGCTCACAACAATGGCGACATTTCATACATGAAGTCCGGCGAATTCGTTAGATAGCAAAGCGTGATTCTTGTCGCGCTCGGAAAGATCGGTAACGGGCAATGGCCAAGTGATTCCAACTCGTGGATCGTCGTAACGTACGGCCCCCTCGGCTGCCGGCTCATAGAAAGCCGTGTGCAGGTAGAGCAATTCGCTATCGGCCTCCAATACCTGAAAACCGTGAGCGCAACCTTGCGGAATCACCAGCATGCGACCGGTTTGCGGAGTCAGTTCTTCAGCGTGCCACTGCAGGAATGTCGGCGAGTCGGCGCGCAGATCAACCACAACATCCCATACGCGTCCCTTCAGGCAGCGGACCATCTTCATCTCCGCATGAGGCGGATGCTGAAAATGCAATCCACGCACGGCACCTACGGCGGTGGTGCGAGAATGATTGATCTGCGCAATGTGCAGCCCCCCCAAAGCCTGAGCCAGGCTCTTTTCGCAAAACAGGCGGCTGAACGCTCCACGGTGGTCCTGATAAGGCTGGGTTTCAACCACCAGCGCCCCATCTAGGGTTGTGGGCCGAATATTCATGACTCGACCCAGATACAACCGGCCTCTGCTGCCGCGCGGATATACCGCGCCAGCTGATCACGGGTGATTGCCTGCCCCGTGGAGGACTGATGACGATACCAATCAGCGGTCATTTCCAGGCTCTGCTCCAGACTCCAGACCGGCTGCCAACCCAGGCGCGCACGTGCTTGCGCGCAGTCGAGGTAAAGCAGGCTGGCTTCATGGGGCTGCGCCACCGATGTCGTGTGCCAGGAGAGTTCGGGCCAGTGTCGCTGCAGCCCTGTCAGCACCTCCGCAACCGTACGATTGTCTTGCGCGGCAGGACCAAAATTCCAGCCGCCGGCAACCGACTTGTCGGACGCCAGAAGACGCTGGCCAAGCAGAAGATAACCGGACAAGCATTCGAGCACGTGCTGCCATGGGCGTGTCGATTGGGGAGAGCGAATTTCCAGCGATTGGCCAGCTTGCACAGCCTTGACCAGATCGGGAATGAGACGATCCTCCGACCAATCCCCCCCCCCGATGACATTGCCAGCGCGTGCAGAGGCGATCAACGGCGCGCCATCCGCCCCCCAGAACGCCTTGCGATAGCTGTCGACAACCAATTCACTGGCAGCCTTGGAAGCACTATAAGGGTCATGACCGCCAAGGCGGTCATTTTCACGATACCCCCAAGGCCACTCTTGGTTGGCATATACCTTGTCCGTCGTGATCACGACCACCGCTCGCACACAGGGCGTCAGCCGGCAGGCCTCAAGGACGTTCGCCGTGCCCATCACGTTGGTCGACCAACTTTCCAGCGGGTCACGATACGAACGCCGAACCAGCGCCTGGGCTGCGAGGTGAAAAACGATTTCCGGCTGAGCCTGCTCGAACGCACTGCGCACCACCGCATGATCGCGAATATCACCACGCAAATCAATCGAAGCGCTGTTCAACAGATCCCAGTGAGCCGGTGCGCTCTCGGGAGCCAAACCGAGTCCCGTCACCTGCGCACCCAGTTCCAAGAGCCAAGTCGCCAACCAGCTGCCCTTGAACCCCGTATGCCCGGTCAGCAGGACCCTGCGGCCTCGATAGATCTCAGCGAACTGATTCATGCCCAGCGCTTCCAGGGTGGATTACCCTTGCTCCACAGGTCCTCGAGGTGATTCTTGTCTCGCAGAGTATCCATCGCCTGCCAAAAACCGCGGTGCTGGTAAGCCATGAGATTTCCCTCTTCGGCCAGTTGCATCAGCGGCTCGGCTTCCCAACTGGATTGATCGTCAGCGATATAGTCGATGACCGCCGGATCCAGCACAAAGTAGCCGCCATTGATCCAGGCGCCGTCACCGGCAGGTTTTTCCTGGAAGCTGTTGACCCGACTGCCTTGCATGTTAAGCGCACCATACCTGCCCGGCGGCTGGATGGCCGTTACGGTAGCAAGCTTCCCGTGGGCATGGTGGAAGTCGATCAACTCTCGGATATTGACATCAGCCACACCGTCGCCGTAGGTAAAGCAGAACGGCTCGTTGCCAAGGTGCTCTCGGACACGCTTCAAGCGCCCGCCGGTCAAGGTATCCTCACCGGTATTGACCAATGTCACACGCCAAGGCTCAACATAGCGCTGATGGACTTCCATGGTGTTACTGGACATATCGAACGTCACATCGGACATGTGCATGAAGTAGTTGGCGAAATACTCCTTGATCACATACCCCTTGTAGCCGCAGCAAATTACGAAATCATTGATCCCGTAGTAGGAATAGATCTTCATGATATGCCAGAGAATCGGCTTGCCACCGACTTCGATCATCGGCTTGGGACGCAGATGAGACTCTTCAGAAATACGCGTGCCCAGCCCACCCGCCAGAATTACCGCCTTCATGGAAAACCTTACCTACAAATGCCTATGAGAACCGCTCAATCCGCGGCAATGACCCTTATTTTTCGAGCACTACAGACAGATTGACAAAAGGAAGGTTTTAGCATGACCTCAACGCATTGAACAGTCCTTGATCCATCGCAGCCTCTTGAATCCAGATACAAAAAAGGCGTCCTATTGGACGCCTTGTTTGTATATGGTCGGGGTAAGGGGATTCGAACTCCTGACATCCTGCTCCCAAAGCAGGCGCGCTACCGGACTGCGCTATACCCCGGTAAAAAAAAGGCACCCGTTACAGGCGCCTTCTGCGATCAGCGCTTTTGGCCTCTGATCTTAAGATTCAATCCCAGCGAACTGGTATCAAAAATGGTGGGTCGTGTGGGATTCGAACCTACGACCAATTGGTTAAAAGCCAACTGCTCTACCAACTGAGCTAACGACCCAAAAATGGTCGGGGTAAGGGGATTCGAACTCCTGACATCCTGCTCCCAAAGCAGGCGCGCTACCGGACTGCGCTATACCCCGATTTGAAATTGGCTCCGTGACCAGGACTCGAACCTGGGACCCAATGATTAACAGTCATTTGCTCTACCGACTGAGCTATCACGGAACTACATATTTCAAGTTACAACCTTTACCGCAGACTTCCATCACTGAAAGCTTCCTCAACCAGGCTTTTGCATCGCTGCGTTCGCTTGTCTGAGGCGCGCTATTCTACAACTCTGGAAACCTCTGTCAACCCCCTAAATTGCTTTCAAGACAATGATTTGCAATCTTTTTTCCGAATTTCCCTTGTAAGAGAAGTCCGAGGGGTGACGTACTGCGGGGCGCACTTTACAAGCCTTTGCCCCTGAGTTCAACGCCCTTTCGAAAAAAAGCCTTCCAAAATCGCAATCCCCCCTTTGTAGGCGCCAGCTTGCTGGCGATAGCGGTCGCATAGTCGATGCAAGACTTAGCGGCCTCATCGCCGGCAAGCCGGCTCCGGGGATCGTGCAGATCCCCAAGGACTCAGGCAAACACGATCTCGTCGTTGGCCACCGTGGCCGTCACGCTGGTTCCCGGCAGGAATTGCCCCGACAGGATCAGTTGCGCCAACGGGTTCTCGATCCAGCGCTGGATCGCGCGTTTGAGCGGCCGCGCGCCATAGACCGGGTCGTAACCTACCGCGATCAGCTTATCCAAGGCCTCGTCGCTCAGCTCCAGCTTCAGCTCGCGCTCCGCCAGACGGCTACGCAGGCGACCCAACTGGATCTCGGTAATGCCAGCGATCTGATCTCGCGCCAGGGGCTCGAAAATCACCACCTCGTCAATCCGGTTGATGAACTCCGGCCGGAAATGCGTACTCACCGCGTCCATGACCGCCGCCCGTTGCGCTTCACGATCTCCCACCAGTTCCTGGATCTGTACCGAGCCCAGGTTGGAGGTCATCACGATCACGGTATTGCGGAAATCCACGGTACGACCATGGCTATCGGTCAGGCGACCGTCTTCCAGCACTTGCAGCAGGATGTTGAACACATCCGGGTGGGCCTTCTCGACCTCGTCCAGGAGGATCACCGAGTAAGGCTTGCGCCGCACCGCCTCGGTCAGGTAACCGCCCTCCTCATAGCCCACATAGCCTGGTGGAGCCCCGATCAGGCGGGCCACGGAGTGTTTCTCCATGAACTCCGACATATCGATGCGCACCATGGCCTCCTCGGTATCGAAGAGGAACTCGGCCAGCGCCTTGCACAGCTCGGTCTTGCCCACGCCGGTCGGGCCGAGGAACATAAAGGAACCGCTCGGCCGGTTCGGATCGGACAAACCGGCCCGGGAGCGCCGCACCGCGTTGGCCACCGCCACCACCGCCTCGTTCTGGCCGATCACGCGCTGGTGCAGCAGGCTCTCCATCTTCATCAGCTTGTCGCGCTCACCTTCGAGCATCTTGGACACCGGAATACCAGTCCACTTCGACACGACTTCAGCGATTTCCTCTTCAGTCACTTTGCTGCGCAGCAGCTGGTTCTCGCTCTTGCCATGCTGGTCGACCATCTGCAGGCTGCGTTCCAGATCCGGAATCACGCCATATTGCAGTTCAGCCATACGATTGAGGTCGCCCTTGCGGCGTGCCGCTTCCAGTTCCTGGCGCGACTGCTCGATTTTCTGCTGGATCTGCGCCGAGCCCTGCACTTCGGCTTTTTCCGAAGTCCAGACTTCTTCCAGATCGGCGTACTCGCGCTCCAGGCGGACAATTTCTTCCTGGAGTTTTTCCAGGCGCTTTTTTGCCGCTTCGTCGTCTTCTTTCTTCAGGGCCTGGGATTCGACCTTGAGCTGGATCAGGCGCCGCTCCAGACGGTCCAGCACTTCCGGCTTGGAGTCGATCTCCATGCGGATACGGCTGGCGGCCTCGTCGATCAGGTCGATGGCCTTGTCCGGCAACTGGCGGTCGGTGATATAGCGATGACTGAGCTTGGCCGCCGCGATAATCGCACCGTCGGTGATCGCCACCTTGTGGTGCACTTCATAACGCTCTTTCAGGCCGCGAAGGATGGCAATGGTGTCCTCTTCGCTCGGCTCATCCACCAGCACCTTCTGGAAGCGCCGCTCGAGGGCCGCGTCCTTCTCTATATATTGGCGATATTCATTGAGCGTGGTCGCCCCGACGCAGTGCAGCTCGCCACGGGCCAAGGCCGGCTTGAGCATGTTGCCCGCATCCATCGAGCCCTCGCCCTTGCCGGCGCCGACCATGGTGTGCAGTTCGTCGATAAACAGAATGATCTGCCCTTCCTGCTTCGACAGTTCGTTGAGCAGCGACTTCAGGCGTTCTTCGAACTCGCCGCGGTACTTGGCGCCGGCAATCAGCGCGCCCATGTCCAGGGACAGCAGGCGCTTGCCCTTCAGGCCATCCGGCACCTCGCCATTGATGATGCGCTGGGCCAGGCCCTCGGCAATCGCGGTCTTGCCCACACCGGGCTCACCGATCAGTACCGGGTTGTTCTTGGTCCGCCGTTGCAGCACCTGGATCGTGCGGCGGATCTCGTCATCACGACCGATCACCGGATCGAGCTTGCCCTCTTCGGCGCGCTTGGTCAGGTCGACGGTGTACTTGTCCAGGGCCTGGCGCGCGCCTTCGGCGTTGGGGTCATTGACCGCCTCGCCGCCGCGCAGGTTGTTGATGGCATTCTCCAGGGCCTTCTTGCTCACGCCCTGGCCGAGCAGCAACTTGCCCAGCTTGCTGTTCTCGTCCATGGCGGCGAGCAGCACCAGCTCGCTGGAAATGAATTGGTCGCCCTTCTGCTGGGCCAGGCGATCGGCCTGGTTGAGCAGGCGCGCCAGATCCTGGGACATGTTCACGTCGCCGGTGGGATTCTGGATTTTCGGCAGGCGATCGAGCTCTTTGCTCAGTTCCTTGCGCAGGCTGTTGATATCGAAGCCGACCTGTAACAGCAGCGGCTTGATCGAACCGCCCTGCTGCTCCAGCAGCGCCTGCATCAAGTGCGCAGGCTCAATGGCCGGATGATCGTGGCCGACCGCCAGGGATTGGGCGTCTGACAACGCCAACTGCAATTTGCTGGTTAAACGATCTATACGCATGAGTCACCTTCCTTTGGAGCAGGCCGGAGCAAAGGACGCACCTGAATAAAGAAACCTGCCAGATGCCCCAGTAGATGCGGCCTATTCTGAGAGATTCAAGCGTCACAAGCTTGACGAAGATCAGAAGAGTCTAGTCTTGCAGCCAGATCAGGGAGGCGAAGCGACCGGTACGCGGACTGCGCCGGTAGGAGAAAAAGCGCGGATCGCTGACCGTACACAGCCCGCCACCATGGACGGCGCTGATTCCACGGGCAGCCAGGCGCAGACGCGCCAGGGCATAGATGTCAGCCATGAAGCGCCCGGCATTGACGCTGGGGACGAAGGCTTCGATTGTTTCAGGATGCGTAGAGAGAAAGGCTTCGCGCACTTCCGCCCCGACTTCGAAGGCCCCGGGACCGATGGCCGGGCCGAGCCAGACGAGGATCTGCGAGGCCGGCACGTCCAGGCGCTCGACGGTGGTTTCCAGCACACCCGCGGCCAACCCGCGCCAACCGGCGTGGGCTGCCGCCACACGAGTACCGGCACGGTCGCAAAACAGCACCGGCAGGCAATCGGCGGTCATCGAGGTGCAGGCAATGCCCGGAGTACGGGTCCAGCTAGCGTCGGCTTCGGCGGTCAGCGTCGGATCGGCCTCGACCACCCCGACACCATGCACCTGGCGTAGCCAGGCGGGCTGAATGGCGAAGGTATCGGTGAGCCGGCGGCGATTTTCCGTGACGGCGAGCGGGTCGTCGTCGACATGGTCGCCGAGGTTGAGACTGTCGAACGGCGCCAGGCTGACGCCGCCCGCCCGCGTGGTCACGCAGGCCCTGACCCGGGCCGGCGCAGGCCAGTCGGGAATCAGCCAGTCACTCACCCGACGAACGCCTCGCGGTCCTGCTTGAGCAGCGTCAGCAACCAGACGAAATCGTCCGGCAGCGGCGATTCCCAGCTCATGCGCTTACCGCTGGTCGGATGATCCAACTCGAGGAAGCGTGCGTGCAGGGCCTGGCGCGGGAAGTTTTTCAGCGATTCGACCATGGTCACGCTGGCCGCCGGCGGAATACGGAAGCGACCGCCGTAGGCCGGATCGCCGACCAACGGGAAGTTGATGTGGGCCATGTGCACGCGAATCTGGTGGGTACGACCGGTCTCCAGCTTGACCCGGACATGGGTGTGGGAACGGAAGCGCTCCAGCACGCGATAGTGACTCACCGCCTGCTTGCCGCCCTCCATTACCGCCATGCGCTGGCGCTGCTGGCCGTGACGACCGATGGGCGCATTGATCTTGCCGCCGGCGGTGACCACGCCGATCACGATGCATTCGTAGATCCGGCTGACGCTACGGCTCTGCAATTGCGTGACCAACTGCGTCTGCGCCTGGATGGTCTTGGCCACCACCATCAGACCGGTGGTGTCCTTGTCCAGGCGATGCACGATACCCGCGCGCGGCACATTGATGATATCCGGCACGTGGTGCAGCAAGGCGTTGAGCAAGGTGCCGTCGGCATGACCGGCGGCCGGATGCACCACCAGGCCCGCGGGCTTGTTGATCACCAGGATATCGTCGTCTTCATAGACGATATCGAGTTCGATATCCTGGGCGATCCATTCACCCTGAGCTTCCTGCTCGGCAGTCAGTTCAAGAACAGCACCGCCATGGACAATGTCGCGTGGGCGGATAACCGCTCCATCCACAGTCAGGCGGCCGTCTTTGATCCAGGCGGAAAGGCGCGAGCGTGAGTGCTCAGCGAAGAGTTGGGCGGCGACTTGATCGAGGCGTTGACCGCCCAGTTCGGACGGCACCTCTGCGCGAAGTTCAATTTTATCGGACATGCTCGGACTAGGCGTCGGCACAGCCTTTGGTTTCGGCTGCGCGCTTGTGGTTAAATACGGCGTCTTTTGCCCCGAGGCTATCAACGGGGCACTCATCATAACAGGACGGCCCCGCCCAAGACAGCGGCCGTCATAGGGACGCAAGCCGCCATGCAAGTGAGACACCTGCTGCTGATCGCCATCCTCGCACTGACTGCTGCTTGCTCGTCGAAGGAAGTCGTCGACGAAAACTTGAGCGAAGTCGAGCTGTACCAGCAGGCGCAGGCCGACCTGGACAACCACAGCTATACCAGCGCCACCGCCAAGCTCAAGGCTCTGGAGTCGCGTTATCCGTTCGGTCGCTACGCCGACCAGGCCCAGCTCGAACTGATCTACGCCAACTACAAGAATGGCGAGCCGGAGGCTGCCAAGTCGGCCGCCGAGCGTTTCATTCGCCTGCACCCGCAGCATCCGAACGTCGACTACGCCTATTATCTCAAGGGCCTGACCTCGTTCGACCGCGACGTCGGCCTGCTGGCGCGCTTCCTGCCGCTGGACATGACCAAGCGTGACCCGGGCGCGGCCCGCGACTCCTACAACGAGTTCGCCCAGCTCACCAGCCGCTACCCGAACAGCCGCTACGCGCCGGACGCCAAGCAGCGCATGATCTACCTGCGCAACCTGCTGGCGGCCTACGAGATCCACGTCGCCGACTACTACCTGACCCGTCAGGCCTATGTCGCCGCGGCCAACCGCGGTCGCTATGTAGTGGAAAACTTCCAGGAAACCCCTTCGGTCGCTGACGGCCTGGCGGTGATGGTCGAGTCGTACCAGCGCCTGCACCTGGACGAACTGGCGGCCTCGAGCCTCGAAGTGCTGAAAAGCAACTACCCGACCCATCCATCGCTGGTGGATGGTCAGTTCGTGCCACGCGTGGCCGAGGCCGACAACCGTTCGTGGATGAGCAAGGTGACCCTCGGCCTGATCGAATCCCGTCCACCGCTGCCGCCGGGAGAAACCCGCGCCAACCAGGACGTGGTCCGGCAGTTCCAGGACGCCAAGGATGCGATTCCGTCAGACTTGAAACCACTGGAAGGCGATGCCGCCCAGGAAGATCAGCACCAGGCCGAAGGCAACAACAGCAACCGCTCCTGGTTCAGCTACATGACTTTCGGCGTGTTCGACTGAGTCCACTCTCTATGGGAGCGGAGCTTGTCGGATCACCGCACCGCCGCGAAGAGGCCCTTGAGGCCGCCAAAAGCTTCGCGGGCAAGCTCCGCTCCCACATGACCGGCGACAAGCATCAGAAAAGAGCCTTTCGAGGCTCTTTTTTTTGCCTTCCTGACGCCCCCCATCAAATGCGCTGTGCGCCCGGCATGTCCTTGGCTAAACTGCCGGATCATTTGCCAATAAGCGGGTTGCCATGGTTCGCCTACTGTTCTGGATTGCACTGATTGCGGCCGCCGTGTGGTTCTGGCGCAAATTCAATCGGCCCGCCGCCCCCACCCGCCCGGCGGACGCACTGGATGCCGCGCCCATGGTCCGTTGTGCCCATTGCGGCGTGCACCTGCCCCGTGACCGCGCCCTGAACGTGGAACAGGCCTGGTATTGCAGCCAGGCCCACCTCGAGCAAGGCCCGGGCCCTCGTGAGCGCTGAGACCTTCAGTCTCGGCGGTGCCCAGGCCCAGCGCCTGCTCCGGCTTTATCACCTCTACCGCCTGAGTATCGGCATCGCCCTGGTGTTGCTGATCTCCAGCAAGATGGACGACAAGTTGCTGGCGCTGGCCGACGGCGAGCTGTTTCGCACCGGCAGCTGGATCTATCTGATCCTGAATATCCTGGTGGTGGCCCTGCTGGAAAACCCCAAGCGCCAGGGCCAGGTCTTCACCCTGGCGCTGGCCGATGCGGTGATGCTGTCCGGCCTGTTCTATGCCGCCGGCGGCGCACCGAGCGGCATCGGCAACCTGCTGATCGCCTCCGTGGCCATCAGCAACGTGCTGCTGCGCGGCCGGATCGGCCTGCTGATCGCCGCCGTCTCGGCCATCGGTATCATCTACCTGACCTTCTACCTGAGTTTCAGCCGCCCGGACGCCGCCAGCTATTATGTGCAGGCCGGCTTGCTGGGCATCTTGTGCTTCGCTGCCGCGGTATTGGTGCAGGGCCTGACCCGGCTGCTGGCGGTGAGCGAAAACCTCGCCGAACAACGCGCCAGCGACGTTACCAACCTGGAAGAGCTCAACGCCCTGATCCTGCAACGCATGCGCACCGGCATCCTGGTGCTCGACGAGCAACACCGGGTACAGCTGGCCAATCAAGGGGCGCTGACGCTGATGGGCGAGCAGGACCTGAGCGGCCATGTGATCGACGCTTATTCCGTGGAACTGGTCGAACGCCTGCAGGTGTGGCAAAGCAACCCGACCCTGCGCCCGCGCAGCCTGAAAATCCTCGGCGCCGGCCCCATCCTGCAACCCAGCTTCATCGCCCTGAAACGCGGCGAACACACCCAGACCCTGGTTTTCCTCGAAGACCTGTCACAGATCGCCCAGCAGGCCCAACAGCTCAAGCTGGCCGCCCTCGGGCGCCTGGCCGCCGGCATCGCCCATGAAATCCGCAACCCGCTGGGCGCCATCAGTCATGCAGCGCAGTTGCTGCAGGAGTCGGAGCTGATGCCGGAGGCGGATCGCCGTCTTACGCAGATCATCCAGGACCAATCCAAGCGCATGAACCTGGTGATCGAGAACGTGCTGCAACTGTCCCGGCGACGCCAGACACAAGCGCAACTGCTCCACCTCAATGACTGGCTGCAGGCCTTCGTCAACGAATGGCGCGAACGCGCCCGCCCCAGGCAGTGCCTGCACCTGCAAATCGATGACGCGCACCTGCAGACCCGCGCCGATCCGCTGCAACTGGCCCAGGTACTGAACAACCTGCTGGAAAACGGCCTGCGCTACAGCGCCCAGTTGCATGAACTGGCGCAGGTCTGGCTGACCTTGGCAGTGGACCCGAACAACGGGCTGCCGACCCTGGAAGTCGTGGACAACGGCCCCGGCGTCGCCGCCGAGCAGCGTCAACATCTGTTCGAACCCTTCTTCACCACCGAGAGCCAGGGCACCGGCCTGGGCCTCTACCTGTCCCGCGAGCTATGCGAAAGCAACCAGGCCCGCCTAGACTACTCGGTACGCCAAGGCGGCAGTTGCTTTCGCATCACCTTCGCTCACGCACGCAAACAGAGTTGAACATGAGCCCACGGCAGAAGATCCTGATCGTCGACGATGAACCGGATATCCGCGAACTCCTGGAAATAACCCTGGGCCGGATGAAACTCGACACCAGCAGTGCCCGCAACGTGGCCCAAGCCCGGGAAAAGCTGGCCGAGGAAAGTTTCGACCTGTGCCTGACCGACATGCGCCTGCCGGACGGTACCGGCCTTGAGCTGGTGCAGCATATCCAGCAACGTTATCCGCAGTTGCCGGTGGCGATGATCACCGCCTATGGCAGCCTCGACACCGCAATCAACGCCCTGAAATCCGGCGCCTTCGACTTCCTGACCAAACCGGTGGACCTGGCGCGCCTGCGCGAACTGGTCGCCAGTGCCCTGCGCCTGCCCAGCAGCGGGGGCAAGCAGCCATCCATCGACAGCCGGCTGCTGGGCGATTCACTGCCCATGCGTGCCCTGCGCAAGCAGATCGACAAACTGGCGCGCAGCCAGGCGCCGGTGTATATCAGCGGCGAATCGGGCAGCGGCAAGGAATTGGTGGCGCGACTGATCCATGAACAGGGGCCACGCGCCGAACGGCCATTCGTGCCGGTGAACTGCGGGGCGATTCCGGCCGAACTGATGGAAAGCGAGTTTTTCGGTCATCGCAAAGGCAGTTTTACCGGCGCGGTGGAGGACAAGCCGGGGCTGTTCCAGGCGGCCAATGGCGGCACGCTGTTTCTCGATGAAGTCGCCGACCTGCCGCTGGCGATGCAGGTCAAGCTGCTGCGCGCCATCCAGGAAAAGGCCGTGCGCAGTGTCGGCGGCCAGCAGGAGGAAATCGTCGATGTGCGGATCCTCTGCGCTACCCACAAGGATCTGAACGCCGAGGTCGCTGCCGAGCGTTTTCGCCAGGACCTCTACTATCGCCTGAACGTCATCGAGTTGCGGGTACCGCCCTTGCGCGAGCGTCGCGACGACATCGAGCCCCTGGCCACCAATGTCCTTGAACGACTGGCCTCGGGCAGCGGCATGCCGGCCGCCCGCTTGCATCCGCTGGCGCTGGATACGCTCAAGGGCTATCGCTTCCCGGGTAACGTCCGCGAACTGGAGAACATGCTCGAACGGGCCTACACCCTGTGTGAAAACGAACAGATCGAAGCCGGCGACCTGCGCCTGGCCGAAGGCGGCGGGAGCTGCGCGCAAGTCGGTGAGCCGAGCCTGGCGCAGATCGACAATCTGGAGGATTACCTGGAGAGCATAGAGCGCAAGCTCATTCTCCAGGCGCTGGAAGAAACCCGCTGGAACCGCACGGCGGCAGCCCAGCGCTTGAACCTGTCGTTTCGTTCAATGCGCTATCGGCTGAAGAAGCTCGGGCTGGATTGAGGTCTATCCAGCTCAGATCCGGCCCGCGGGCGCATAAGGCGCCGGATTGATGATCGGCTCACGCCCGAGCAACAGATCGGCAAACAACTGGCAGGACGCCGGTGCCAGCACCAGCCCATTGCGATAATGCCCGCAGTTCAGCCATAACCCGTCGAACCCCGGCACCCGACCGATATAAGGGATGCCCTCGGGCGAACCCGGTCGCAATCCCGCCCAATGCCCGACCACTTCGGCCTGCGCCAACGCCGGAATCAACTCCACCGCCGACGCCTTGAGGCTTTCCAATGCCGACAGCGTCGGTGTCTTGTCGAAACCCTCATGCTCCAGCGTGCTACCCACCAGGATATGTCCGTCACGCCGGGGAATCGCATAACGGCCCTTGGCCAGGACCATGCTCGAAAGGAAATCCGCCGCGCACTTGTAGAGAATCATCTGGCCCTTGACCGGCTCCACCGGCAGCGCCAGCCCCAGGCGACCCAATAGCTCGCCGCTCCAGGCCCCCGCCGCCAGCACCACCTGATCGGCACGTAGCTCGTCGGTGGCGGTGCGCACGCCGACCACCCGCTCGCCGTCACGGAGAAACCCGACGACTTCGCACTGCTCGTGAATCGTCACATTGGGCAAGGCCTGCAAAGCCGTCTTGAGGGACTTCACCAGGCGCGGATTGCGCACATTGGCGACATCGGCCATGTAGATGGCCCGGGAATAGCCCTCGCCCATCACCGGCACCGCGTCGTGCACCGCCGAGATATCCACCGCGCTCAGGGGACGCCGTTCACGTTCGGCCCAGGCCAGGGCCTCGGCTTCGTCATCCAGGTCGAGCCAGTACAGGCCGGTGGTATGAACCTCGGGATCGACCCCCGTGCTGGCAAACAGGCGCTCGCCCAGTTGCGGATAGAAGTCCTGGGACCAATGGGCCAGGGCCGTGACCGCCGGACTGTAGCGCCAGGGATACAGCGGGGAAACGATACCGCCGCCGGCCCAGGAAGACTCCTGGCCAAGTCCGGAACGATCGAGCAAGGTCACTTGCCCGACCTCAGCGGCCAGATTGAAGGCAGTCAGCAGGCCAATCACGCCGCCGCCGATGATTACCACATGTTGTTGCCCGGCCATCTCATCATCCAACCAGAAAAGGAAACAGGCGCCAAACTACGCCCACAAAAGCCTCAACGCCCCCAGCAGTCCTTGGTCGTCGCGCCCACGGCGCCAGGATTGCCCCGCAGCCCAGTGTTGTCGAGTGTGTAATTGCCGCACATGTCACCCACCATCATCGACCCGGGGCTCGGCGTGGCCGTCAGGGTGTAGGTCGTAGCGGTAAGGGCGGAAGAGATACCGTAGTAGCTATTGCCCGCGCTCAGGCCAGTCGCACCGACGTAGGTCGCGTTTCTGGTATAGAACCGCTCCAGGGTTTGCGCCTGCTCGGAAATCAGTTCGGCGATTTCATAGCGATGGGTCTTTCTCACATACGCGCTGTAGTTGGGATAGGCCACGGCCGCCAGAATACCGACCACCGCCACAGCGATCATCAGCTCGATCAGGGTGAAACCGCTACTGGTTCTACGCATTGAGTCTCTCACTGTAATTGACGCCACATGATACGTCGGTTGTTCACACCACCGAGTTCCAACGGACCACCTGGCCCGCCCGGTCCACCCGGCAACCCCATCAACATCTGGGAACCATCGGAATTACTCATTAGCCCGGCCAGGTTCGGCACCCCGCCAACGAAGTTCATACCGCTGATAATCTGGTCGCTGGCATTGACCTTGCGGTCGCCATTGGTATCCAGTACCGCATAGGTCAGCATCGCCCCGGTGACGGCGTCGACATCCATGAAGCGCCCGGATCCCGAACTTGAACAGGGGTCGCTGGTGTCGACAATCGCCGTGGTGAAAAACAGTCGGCCAAAACTCAGCACCGCCGGGTAGATCACCCGCTCCCCGGTCAGCACACTGTTGAGCACCAGGGAAAAGTAGAAGCCTTTCTTGCTGGTGTAGTCGACGGCGTTCTGGCTGGAGGTGAAGTTCACACTGCCCGTGGCAGGCGCATTGAGGGTCTGCGCCACCAGGCTGCTTTCCGTGATACTGGCGGTGGCGCCATCGTTGTCGAGCACGGCATAGAACGCCTGGCGCGCGGTGCTGGTCTTGTCCGCCGTCTCGCTGAGCTTGCCGGTACCGAAGTAAACCAGCTTGCCCTGCCCCGGCAGATTGCCGATGACCGGCTGAGCAGTAATCGGTTGCGCCGCGCCGCCCGAGGCGGTGAACAGCGGGGCTCCGGAAAAGGCGACTTTCCAGTTGGCCGGGGCCGCGGCGGTCAGGTCGAACTTCCACATCTGCCCCTTGAGATCACCACCATAGGCATACAGCACCTGGCTCTGCGCATTGACCCGCAGCTTCACCGAGCTCAAGCCATTGTTGCCGGTGCTGTCGACGGGAATCTCGGTGATGACCGAGCCGTCACTCATATCCAGTACCAGCAGCGAAGCCACCCCGTTGAAACTGCCGTAGCCATTGCCAATGAACGCCGCCCAGCGACCGTCCTGCAAGCGCGCCACCTCCGGCTTGGCGTAGGCGTACCCCAGGTTGTTGTACTTGTTGCCGGTGGTGGAGACATCCGGAGCCTTGACGTCCCACAAGGCATTGATCGTATTACCGGCCGAAGCGTCATACAGCTGAATCGCGAAGAACGCCTTGCCCCCCGCCCCCACGCCGCCCACGGCAATGGTCTTCCAGGTGGTGCCAGGCTTGGCGTCCACCACCGATATCTGGCCGTCGGCGAGGAATTTGTGCGTGGTGCCATTGATGTAGGCCGGGTCAGCTACATAGTGCAGATTGGTCAGGACGCTGGAGGGCATGTAGGCATAAAGACGACTGCCCGTGGTCGGATTGATCACATTGAAGAAGCCGTCGTTGGCGTTCACCACCAAGCGCGGACTCATCCCGGTCGAGGAGGACTTGCCGTCCAGGTAAGCGGTATAGCTGGTATCACCGGTGAGATCGGACGCCGTATGGTCGTTGGGCGATGCATAGACCAGACGCGAATTGACGATATCGCCAAGGAGTACGGTGCGGGTCTTGAGGCCGGTCTTGTTGACGCCCATGCTCCATTGCACCAGGTCGCTGCCGCTGATCCCCGTGGGCAGGCTGGCGCTGAGGGCGTTTTGCTGAGGAATGGAGAAGTTGGTGTATGCCAGGGTGATTGCTGTATTGGGGGTTGTACCGGTATTCCAGGACTGGAAGGTTGCGGTGTTGGTGCTCCCTGGAACAATGGTGGTGTCGGTGGTCCAGTTGGCGCTGGTGTTGAGCGATCCGTCACTACCGAATCCGAAGGCCTTGATGGTCCCGCGCCAGTCGGTCGGGTCGTACTGGGAGGTGTAGTAGAGCGAGCCGGTATTCAAGCTCGACGAACTTGCGGTGCCACCACCACCGGAGCCGGCCTTGGACGTGATGTCGTTCAAGGCCGCCGACAATGCGGTATTCAGGCCGGCACTGTCAGAGGCTTGATAGTAAATACCGTGACCATAGCTGGCCGTATCGGCAAGCATCTGGTTGGCGGCGGTAAAACCCACGGCGTAGGTGAACATGTTCTGTTTCGGGTAGTCGCTTGCATCCCAGCTCTTGCCGGCGGCGTCGTTGCCAGCGGAGCGCATGTCAATGTCATAAGCGAACTTGGCCATGTCATCCAGGAACAGCGAGTCGCCCTCAGCGTCCCCGCCCAGCGGGTTGTTCCCATCGTTGTTGATGCCATCCCAGTTCGGAATATTCGCCCCCCCCAAAGGGTCATCGCTGGGGAAAGTCCGGTCATAGGTCGGAAAGCCGTCGGTGATCACCACACCATAGTTTTTCTGGCAACGGTACTGGATCGGGCTGGTGTAAGCGGTGCTCGACGAGTTGTAGTACGGCGTCATGCCACGAAAATAACGGGTAATCTCATAGTAGGTTTCAGCCAGTGGCGTGTTGGCAATCGCCGCCAGCCCGCTGATGGATGACAGCAAGGCGTTGTAGTTGGAGTCCGCTACGGCCTGGGTGGTCGAACTGGTCACCGCCAGATCGTTGATCGCCCGGACGATATAGCCACCGGGGCCGGAGTCTCCGGTACGAGGCGGGTTGAAGGTCGCCAGGCCGATGCGCAGGTTGCGGTTGCTGGTTACCAGCGTCGAGGACACGTTACGCGCCACGTTGACCCGGTAGTCGTTGGGGATCGAACCGTCGGTGTAGTCCTTGGTCGCGCCCGTCATTTGGCCGATCAGGTACGCCAGGTATTTGCTGGAGATACGCGTATTGCCACTCCCTACCGGATCGGGCAATTTGAGGCAGTAGACACTGCCACTGGACGTGAGCTTGAAACCGTAGTAGCCCGAGGTGCAGGTACCCCGATTGAAATTACCAATGATCAGGTTGTCACTGGTCATGTCCAGGGTAATAAGGTTGTTACTGCTGCAACTGGAGTTCGAACCACAGTTATAGACCTGGGGGCGGGTCGCGGTCGGGTCAAAACCTGTTGGCCAGATCAGGTTGTTCATACTGCCGGAGTCGTCCACCAGCAACATCACGTTCGGCGGCACGGAGCCTGCACTCAACAACGGTGAGTCAGAAGGGGTGAAAGCATAGGCCGGCGCACTGAGGTACAACCCCAGAAGGCCCCCGGCCAGCCAGGGCATCAGTTTCGAGCGCAGGCGATCCAGGCGCTTACTTCTTGACATAGATGCTCTCCAGCACGGTTTTCGAGGTGCCTTGCACACCCACGCCGGTAATTCGGTACAGGGTCCAGGGCAGGCTGTCTTCCATACCCGCCAGGTTCATGTTCACCGGATCCTTGGTGGTACCCAGCTTCTGGATGCCATAGAAACCGCTGCTGCTCGCGACCCAGGTCACCCCGGAAGTAGCGTTTGTTCCCGCGACCAGGGCCGTATTCGGATCCACCGCCTCGGCGGGCGGCGCGCATTTCGTCTTGTTCGGACACACGGCCAGGCTGTAGGCCTGTGCCTGCACTATGGTTTCCCCGGCCCGCAGGGCCGTTTCGGCGAACTGGAAGGACTCGTTGCGCAACTTGACGCTACCCGCCATTTTTTCCTGCAGGTTGGCGTTCTGCATCGACGAGATGCCGATCAGGGTCAGCAGCAGCAGGAATACCAGGCTGACCAGCAGGGCCATGCCGCGCTGCGCGCCCGAGCCCGGGACAGAATAATGATTCATGGACATCCCCCCTTATCTCAACCGATTGCGTACGGCCGCCACGACACTGAAGGTTTGGTTGCGCACTTTGCTGGTGGGGTCCTGCAAGGTCAGGGTCAGGCGCACGCTGCGGATCAGCGCCGGATTACCCGGGGTGACGGAGTAACTGGAGGCCACGGTATCGGCTGGCGTCTTGGCCATGCCGAAGAGCACGCTGAAGGCGTTCACATTGTTGATCAGGGCCTGCGCGCCAAGATAGATCTGGTTGGTCTTGAAGGTGTAGGCCACTTGCCGGAGCGGAATGGCGATCTGCCCTGCCGCCGGCGCAACTACCCCGTCGTTTGCCGTGGAAAGGACCAGGCAGTCGGACAGCACCGTCCAGTTCTGCCCCGTTCCGTTCGCTCCGACATCCGCGGTAACCAGGGTCAGGATATTGTTGCCGCTGTCCCAGGTGATCGGGTTCGCCATCGCCGTGGTATAGGTATTCGAAGCACTCAAGTCCGCCACGGTGCCCACGCACCCGATCATGCCCACCATACGAACTTCCTGGAGCATCTTGCTCAGCACGAAACGTGCGTCCTCCTGCATAGCCGCAGAAGCTGTCTGGCTGCTGTAGGTGGACTTGGCCGCAAAAAAAATCTGGATGATACCGGCGATCACCACCAGCCCCAGGGTCAGGGCAATCATGAGCTCGATCAGGCCGAAGCCTCGGGACTGCTTCTTCATGTTCCGGTCCATACAGTGGCGATCTGGCTGACCAGGGTAAAAGTAACTCTCGCGGTACCCGCACTGGTGTTCCCGGCAGCGGTATTGGCCGCATTGGCCGCTCGCGAGTCGTCCCAGGTGATGCTGATGGTGACCACTCCTCCGGCGATCGAAACCGACGCATCGGGTGCAGTCCCCCCCAGGTTCTTCACGTTGTTGGCAAAGTCCGACAGGTCCTGGTCACGCACACCGGATATCGTGGACGGCGCCGCGGCCACATTGGCCAGTTGATAAGCCGCACCCGGACTCGAACACGGACTGAACGACGCATTCGAACACGGATTGGCGCGAATGCGGTCGAGCAGGTCATAGGCAATGAAGCTGGCCTGGGTGCTGGTCGTCGAACTGTCGGTGTACCTCAGGGCATTGAGTTGCAGCGCAGCCGCGCCGAGCAGACCGACGGCCAGGACCAGCATGGCGACCAGGACCTCGATCAGGCTCACCCCGGCCTGACGATGACGCTTCATGGGCAACTCCCATTCAGTGCGATCCGCCCCGTGAGACAGACGCTGAGGGTATTGGTATAGGCACCCTCGACAAACGACAGGGTCACCGCCGTCGTCGGGGAAACCAGGGCCCCGAGGTTATTGAACTCGATGAAGGTAACCGTGCTGGCCGCCATCGTCGCGCTGCTCGACATGGCCGGCACCACCCGCAATACGTTCGCCCGCAAATTGGTCCCGGTCGTTGCTCCCGTCGTGGTGCTCTGCCCGCCCGTCCAATCGCTCCCGGCTCCGCTCGTGGGACCGATACGCACGTTCACGCCGCGGTTGATGGCCTCAAGACGGGTGTAGTTCAACGCACGCTGCAGGTCACTCGCCTCGGAGTCGGCCTTGCTCTTCTGGATGCTGCTGGTAAAGGAAGGCGCGGCAATGGCGGTCAGGATCGCCAGCACGGCGATCGTGACCATCAGCTCGACCAAGGTAAACCCTTTGGTACCTTGAAACATATGCGCACTCCCCCGCCCATTGCCCTGGACTATAACTAGCCTTACCGTCCGAACCACCCGACGACAGGATATACGGTTGTTTTGGATGGACCAGTGCACATGGACCGCGCAATGAAAATAAACAGGGAGGTGTTCGGCATGCCACAGCGAGGTCTAAGCCTGATTCAGTTACTGATCGGACTGAGCCTGATCGCCCTGTTCGCGCACCTTGCCATGCCATCCTTCAGGGAAACACTCGACGCCCACCGTCGACAGGTATCGGCCGAAGAGCTGGTCGCCGGTCTGCGCACTGCAAGAACGGAGGCCATCCTGCGCCAGCGCGATGTGGTGATCCATGCGCTGGAAGAAGATTGGAGTCGAGGCTGGCGGATCATCGTCGACCGCAGCGGCCAAGGTCACCTGGACCCGGACAACCCGGTGCTGGTTGAACGACGTGGCGATGGCCTGACACCGATCAAAGGCAACCGCTGGCTCGAGCAATTTGTCCGCTTCACCGCGCTCGGCTCAATCAACCCGCAGAACGGTGCCTCGATGGGAGGGACGGTGCATATCTGTGCCACCGACCGCGCCGTCAGCCACCATCAAGTGATCCTCGCGGCAACCGGCCGGATCCGGCTCGAAAAAAGAGAAATCCCGGAGGCGCTCTGCGCCTCCCCAGGTTTACAGCAAGGAGCGAACGCGTAGTTCCTTGGGCATGGAGAAGGTCACGTTCTCCTCACGCCCGGCCAATTCATCGGCACCGCTCGCGCCCCAGGCCTGGAGCTGCTGGATCACCCCACGCACCAGCACTTCCGGCGCCGAAGCGCCGGCGGTGATGCCGATCCGCTCGACACCGTCGAACCAGCTGCGCTGCAGGTCTTCGGCACCGTCGATGAGATAGGCCGGCGTCGACATGCGCTCGGCCAACTCACGCAAGCGGTTGGAGTTGGAGCTGTTCGGGCTGCCCACCACCAACACCACATCGCACTCGTCGGCCAGTTGCTTGACCGCGTCCTGGCGGTTTTGCGTGGCATAGCAGATATCGTCCTTGCGCGGCCCGCCAATGGCCGGGAAGCGCGCCCGCAGGGCATCGATAACCCGACTGGTGTCGTCCATGGACAGGGTGGTCTGGGTCACGAACGCCAGTTTTTCCGGGTTGCGCACCTGCAGGTCGGCGACGTCTTTCTCGTCTTCCACCAGGTAGATCGAACCGCCGTTGACGTCGTCGTACTGGCCCATGGTGCCTTCGACTTCCGGGTGGCCGGCATGGCCGATCAGGATACATTCACGACCGTCGCGGCTGTAGCGCGCCACTTCGATATGCACCTTGGTCACCAACGGACAGGTCGCGTCGAACACCTTCAGGCCACGCCCCGAAGCTTCCGTGCGCACGGCCTGGGAAACGCCGTGGGCACTGAAGATCACGATCACGTCATCCGGGACCTGGTCCAGCTCTTCGACGAAGATGGCGCCACGGGCACGCAGGTCTTCGACGACAAATTTGTTGTGCACCACTTCATGGCGCACGTAGATCGGCGGGCCGAAGACTTCCAGGGCCCGGTTGACGATTTCGATCGCCCGGTCCACGCCGGCGCAGAAGCCACGGGGGTTGGCGAGTTTGATATGCATGCTGTGCCTCGTGTCTTGCGCGCAAGGGGGAAATATTAAAGCGCCTTGACCTCGATGATCTCGACATCGAAGGTCAGGGTCTTGCCCGCCAGCGGGTGGTTGAAGTCAACCGTCACCTGGGCGTCGTCGAACACCTTCACCACACCGGGCAGCTCGGTATTGGCTGCATCGTTGAAGATCACCAGCAAACCTTCCGACAGCTCCATGTCCTGGAACTGCGAACGCGGGATGACCTGCACATTCTGCGGGTTCGGCTGGCCGAAGGCATTTTCCGGGGCCACTGTCAGATTACGCTTGTCACCGGCCTTGAAACCGAACAACGCCACCTCGAAGCCCGGCAGCAGGTTGCCGTCGCCAACCTTGAAGGTTGCCGGGGCCTTGTCGAAGGTGCTGTCGACAGTGTCGCCGTTTTCCAGGCGCAAGGCGAAGTGCAAGGTGACCTGGGTGTTCTGACCGATGCGTTGCTCAGCCACTGCGGATTCAGTCATGAGCGGGTTCTCCGGACTTTTTACTCTTGAACATATCCAGCGCCAGCATCACCGCACCCACGCTGATGGCGCTGTCGGCAAAGTTGAACGCCGGGAAGTACCAGCGGTTCTGCCAGTGCACCAGGACGAAGTCGATCACATGGCCAAGGGCGATGCGGTCATACAGGTTGCCCAGGGCGCCACCGAGCACCAGGGCCAGGGCGATCGCCAGCCAGGTTTCGTTGCGCCCCAGGCGCTTGAGCCAGACCACCAGCACGGCACTGACCACCAGCGCGATCAGCGCAAACAGCCAGCGCTGCCAGCCGGAGCTTTCGGCCAGGAAACTGAACGCCGCGCCGGTGTTGTAGGCCAGGGTCCAGCTGAAGTAATCGGGGATGATCACGATTTGCTGGTACAGGGTCAGCGAGCTTTCGAAGTGGAGCTTGCTGGCCTGGTCGATGACCAGGACCAACACGCTCAACCACAGCCAGCCCAGGCGGCCGAAACGGCCGGCACTGGCATTAGGCATAGTGGCGTACCTCGCCTTCGCCGCTGATATTGTCCACGCAACGACCGCAGATTTCCGGATGCTCCGGGTTGACCCCGACATCCTCGCGGTGATGCCAGCAACGGGCACACTTGGCATGGCCCGACTTGACCACCTTGAGCTTCAATCCGGCCACTTCGGTGACCACCGCATCCGCCGGGGCCAGCGCCAATGGCGCAACGGTCGCGGTGGAGGTGATCAGGACGAAACGCAGTTCGTTGCTCAGCTTGCCCAGGTCGGCCACCAGGGCCTCTTCGGCGAACAGGGTCACTTCGGCCTGCAGGTTGCCGCCGATGGCCTTGGCCGCCCGCAGGTTTTCCATCTCCTTGTTGACCGCGACCTTGACCGCCATGATCCGCTCCCAGTAGGCGCGGTCCAGCTCGATGCCTTCCGGCAGTTCGCTGAGGCCTTCGTACCAGGTGTTGAGCATGACCGACTCGTTGCGCTCGCCCGGCAGGTACTGCCACAGCTCGTCGGCGGTGAAGGCCAGGATCGGCGCGATCCAGCGCACCAGCGCTTCGCTGATATGGAACAGCGCGGTCTGGCACGAGCGCCGGGCCTTGCTGTTGGCGCCGGTGGTGTACTGGCGATCCTTGATGATGTCGAGGTAGAAACCGCCCAGCTCCTGCACGCAGAAGTTGTGCACCTTGGAGTAGACGTTCCAGAAACGGTATTCGCCGTAGTGCAGCTCCAGCTCGCGTTGCAGCAGCAGCGCGCGGTCCACGGCCCAACGGTCCAGCGCGAGCATCTCGTCGGCCGGCAACAGGTCGGTGGCCGGGTTGAAGCCGCTCAGGTTGGAGAGCAGGAAACGCGCGGTGTTGCGGATCCGCCGGTAGGCGTCGGCACTGCGCTGCAGGATCTGGTCGGACACCGCCATCTCGCCCGAGTAGTCGGTCGAGGCGACCCACAGGCGCATGATATCGGCACCCAGGGTGTCGTTGACTTTCTGCGGCGCGATCACGTTGCCCAGGGACTTGGACATCTTGCGCCCGGCTTCGTCGACGGTGAAGCCGTGGGTCAGCAGTTCGCGGTAAGGCGCGTGATTGTCGATGGCACAGCCGGTCAGCAAGGACGAGTGGAACCAGCCACGATGCTGGTCCGAACCTTCCAGGTAGAGGTCGGCGCGCGGACCGCTGTCATGGCCCATCGGGTGCGAACCACGCAGCACGTGCCAGTGAGTGGTGCCGGAGTCGAACCAGACGTCGAGGGTGTCGCTGATCTTGTCGTACAGCGGCGCTTCGTCGCCCAACAGCTCGGCGGCGTCCATCTTGAACCAGGCCTCGATGCCTTCGAGTTCGACGCGCTGGGCCACCTGCTCCATCAATTCGGCGGTACGCGGGTGCAGTTCGCCGCTTTCCTTGTTCAGGAAGAACGGGATCGGCACGCCCCAGTTACGCTGGCGGGAGATACACCAGTCCGGACGGTTGGCGATCATCGAATGCAGGCGCGCCTGGCCCCAGGCCGGGACGAACTGGGTCTCTTCGATGGCCTTGAGCGCGCGCTCACGCAGGGTGTCGCCGGCCACCGGGGCCTTGTCCATGCCGATGAACCACTGCGCGGTGGCGCGGTAGATCAACGGCGTCTTGTGCCGCCAGCAGTGCATGTAGCTGTGGCTGATGGTTTCGGTATGCAGCAGCGAACCGACTTCGGCCAGCTTGTCGACGATGCCCGCGTTGGCCTTGAAGATGAACTGGCCGCCGAAGAACTCCAGGGACTCGGCATACACGCCGTTGCTCTGCACCGGGTTGAGGATGTCATCGTTGACCATGCCGTACTGCTTGCAGATCTTGAAGTCGTCCTCGCCGTAGGCCGGGGAGCAATGCACGATGCCGGTACCGGCGCCCAGCTCGACGTAATCGGCCAGGTATACCGGCGACAGACGGTCATAGAACGGGTGACGGAAGTTGATCAGCTCCAGGGCTTCGCCCTTGGCAATGGCCAGCACCGAGCCTTCCAGCTTGTAGCGCGCCAGGCACGACTCCACCAGTTCTTCGGCCAGCACCAGCAGGCGGTCACCGACATCCACCAGGGCGTAGTTGAATTCCGGGTGGACGTTCAGCGCCTGGTTGGCCGGGATGGTCCACGGGGTGGTGGTCCAGATCACGATCGCCGCCGGCTTGGCCAGCGACGGCAGGCCGAACGCGGCGGCCAGCTTGTCCTGGTCGGCGATCGGGAAGGCCACGTCGATGGTCGAGGACTTCTTGTCCTGGTATTCGACCTCGGCTTCAGCCAGGGCCGAAGCACAATCGAAGCACCAGTTCACCGGCTTGAGGCCCTTGAACACGAAACCGCCCTTGACGATTTCGGCGAGGGCGCGGATTTCCCCGGCCTCGTTCTTGAAGTCCATGGTCTTGTAGGGGTTGGCGAAGTCGCCGAGCACGCCCAGGCGGATGAATTCGGACTTCTGCCCTTCGATCTGCTCGGTGGCATAGGCACGACACAGTTCGCGGGTCTTGTCCGCGCCCAGGTTCTTGCCATGGGTCACTTCGACCTTGTGTTCGATCGGCAGGCCATGACAGTCCCAACCCGGCACATAGGGGGCATCGAAGCCGGCCAGGGTCTTGGAACGGATGATCATGTCCTTGAGAATCTTGTTCAGCGCATGACCGATGTGAATCGTGCCGTTGGCATACGGAGGACCGTCGTGAAGAACGAACTTCGGACGATCCTTGCCAATCTCGCGCAACTTCCCGTACAGGCCAATGCTGTCCCAGCGCTGCAGGATCTGCGGTTCGCGCTGTGGCAGGCCGGCCTTCATTGGGAAGGCGGTGTCCGGAAGGTTAAGCGTGGCTTTGTAGTCGGTCATTTCAGGCTCTTTTTAAGCGGTGAACCCTGCCAGTGGGCACGGGCGGCGGCGACGTCCGCATTGATCGCCGTCTTGAGCGCCTCGAGGGAGGCGAATCGCTGCTCATCGCGCAGCTTGTGGTGGAAAACCACGGTCAAACGCCGGTCGTACAGATCACCGGCAAAATCCAGCAGATGCACTTCCAGGTGAGCGCTGCCATCACCTGAAACCGTGGGTCGCACGCCGATATTGGCGACGCCCGGCCACGGCTGGCCATCGATCTCGACGCTGACCAGGTACACCCCGGTCAACGGCACGCGACGACGCTTGAGCTGCACGTTGGCCGTCGGCGTGCCCAATTGGCGCGCCAGCTTCTGGCCATGCAGCACCCGTCCGGCAATGCGGAACGGGCGGCCGAGCAAACGCTCGGCCAGGGGGAAATCCGCTGCCGCCAGGGCATTACGCACCTGGGTGCTGCTGACCCGCAAACCGTCGAGCTCGACGGTTTGCGCCGCCTCGACAGTGAAACCGCGGGCGCTGCCGGCCTGCTGCAGGAACTCGAAGTCGCCGACGCGATCACAGCCGAAGCGGAAATCGTCGCCGACTTCCAGATGCTGCACGCCAAGACCGTCCACCAGGATGGTATCGACGAACTCGGCGGCGCTGAGCTTGCTCAGGCGCTGGTTGAAGGCCAGGCACAGGACCCGGTCGACGCCCTCGGCGGCCAACAGCTTCAGTTTGTCACGCAGCCGCGCCAGACGCGCCGGCGCGGTATCCGGAGCAAAGAACTCGCGGGGCTGCGGTTCGAAAATCACCACGCAGCTGGGTAGGCCCAACTCCAGCGCGCGCTCGCGCAGTCGGGCCAGGATAGCCTGGTGACCACGGTGAACACCGTCAAAGTTGCCAATGGTGGCGACGCAGCCCCGATGCCGGGGGCGCAGGTTGTGAAGGCCTCGAACCAGCTGCATAACGCGCTTCTTGCTCATAAAGTGGTCGATTATAACCACACCCGGCGGCCGACGACAGGCAACAGCAGCACCCAAATCGATCGAACCGACAAAACTCTCGCCTGCGACGCCCCACCGGGGTGCCCTGTGCTACATCAATGATTTGCGATTGAAATGCCGCAAGCGCATCCCCAACGCCAGCAACATGCCGAAATAGGCCAGCACACCCGCCCCCACCAACCCACCCAAACGCAGGAAACGCTCGAGCATCTGCCCCTGGTCCCAGGCCGGCATGACGTGCATCAAGCCCAGCAATACCGCCGACATCACCGCCACCGCCAGCACCAGCTTCGCCAGATACGACCACCAGCCCGGCTGCGGCACGAACAATTGCTGCTTGCGCAATTGCCAGAACAGCAGCCCGGCGTTGATGCAGGCCCCGGCGCTGATTGCCAGCGCCAGCCCGGCATGGGCCAGGGGCCCGATAAAGACCAGGTTGAGCAACTGGGTGACCGTCAGGGTGAAAATGGCGATTTTCACCGGCGTGCGAATGTTCTGCTGCGCGTAGAAGCCCGGCGCCAGGACCTTGATCATGATGATGCCCAGCAAGCCCAGGGAGTAGGCCACCAGCGCCCGCTGGGTCATGGCAGCGTCGAAGGCGCTGAACTTGCCGTACTGGAACAACGCCACCGTCAGCGGCTCGGAGAGAATCGCCAGTGCCAGGGAGCACGGCAGCACCAGCACGAAGCACAGGCGCAGGCCCCAATCGAGAATCCGCGAATACTCGTGGCGGTCCTTGCTGGCGTAGGTCTTCGACAGGATCGGCAACAGGATGGTGCCCAGGGCCACGCCGAGCACGCCGGACGGCAACTCCATCAAGCGATCGGCGTAGTACATCCAGGACACCGAGCCCGCCACCAGGAAGGAGGCGAAGATGGTGTTGATGATCAGCGAGATCTGGCTCACCGAGACGCCGAGAATCGCTGGCAGCATCTGCTTCATCACTCGCCAGACGCCGGAATCACGCAGATTCAGCCGTGGCAGCACCAACATGCCGATTTTTTTCAGGCTCGGCAGCTGGTAGAGCAGTTGCGCCAGGCCACCGGCCAGCACCGCCCAGCCCAGGGCCATCACCGGCGGATCGAAGTACGGTGTCAGGAACAGGGCAAAAATGATCATGCTCACGTTCAGCAGCGTCGGCACGAAGGCCGGCACCGAAAAACGGTTCCAGGTATTGAGGATCGCCCCCGCCAGGGATGACAGCGAGATCAGCAATATATAAGGGAACGTCACCCGCAACAGGTCGGAGGTCAGCTTGAACTTCTCCGGCGTGTCGGTGAAACCCGGGGCCGTGGCCCAGATCACCCAGGGCGCGGCGATCATGCCGAGCACCGTCACCAACGCCAGGACCAGGGTCAACAGGCCGCTGACATAGGCAACAAAGGTGCGGGTCGCCTCCTCGCCCTGCTGGCTCTTGTATTCCGCCAGGATCGGCACGAAAGCCTGGGAAAACGCGCCCTCGGCAAAAATCCGCCGCAGCAGGTTGGGCAGTTTGAAGGCGATAAAGAAGGCATCGGTGGCCATTCCGGCCCCGAAGATACGCGCGATAATCGTATCGCGAACGAAGCCCAGAACCCGGGAAATCATCGTGATAGAGCTGACGGCAGCCAACGATTTGAGCAGATTCATTAAAAGAGTGTGCGCCTTTGGAGAAAGAGCAGGCGAACAAAGCGCCCAGTTGTGCGATACTCCGCGCCGCAACAGCACAGAGCCAAAGCTCGCGAGTTTACAGGTCAGGCGCCGGAAATAAATCACCCGTCACTTCAAGATCGACCACTCAGCGGAACGCATCACCTGCCCTTGACAAGACTTCAACTCATCGGCATGATTCGCGGCCTATTTTGTTTGCTATTTCCTAAAAAGTCTTTCGAGGAGCTCGACGGTGGCCAACACACCTTCCGCCAAAAAACGTGCAAAACAGGCTGAGAAGCGTCGCAGCCACAACGCCAGCCTGCGTTCCATGGTTCGTACCTACATCAAGAATGTGGTTAAAGCCATCGACGCAAAAGACGCTGCCAAAGCTCAAGCCGCTTATGTTCTGGCTGTTCCTGTTATCGACCGTATGGCCGATAAAGGCATCATCCACAAGAACAAGGCCGCTCGTCACAAGGGTCGTCTGAACGGCCACATCAAGGCTCTGAACCTTGCTGCTGCAGCCTAAGCGACACGCGTGTTAAAAAGCCGACCCTAGGGTCGGTTTTTTATTGCCCGAAAGAAAGCATATCTATCGAATGTGGGAGCGGTGCTTGCCCGCAAAGCTTTTGGCGATCTTCAGCCCCCCCTCGCAGGCAAGCTCCACCCCCACACTCCAAGTCTGCGCTCGACAACCGAAACCCCGCCGAACCGACAACCTCAAGGCCTTACTGATGCGGCCAAGGCAGGATCGGAATCGCCGTCACCGCATTCTGCGGGCTGCCTTCGATCAAGCGGTCGCTATAGACCAGATACACCAGGGTATTGCGCTTCTTGTCGAGGAAACGCACCACCTGCATGGTCTTGAATACCAGCGAGGTGCGCTCCTTGAACACCTCCTCGCCATCCTTCAATTCACCACTGAAGCGAATCGGCCCGACCTGACGACAGGCCAGCGACGCCTCGGCACGATCCTCGGCCAACCCCAGACCACCTTTCAAGCCGCCAGTCTTGGCCCGGGACAGGTAGCAGGTCACGCCCTCGACCTTGGGATCGTCAAACGCCTCGACCACGATGCGATCGTTCGGCCCGACAAACTTGAAGACCGTCGACACCTGGCCAATCTCTTCCGCCGATGCCAGCAACGGCATCGCCAGCAGCAATCCCAACAATCCCTTTGCGATACCCATACCCATATCCCTCAATCCATCAGACCAGAATCAGGTTATCGCGATGAACCAGCTCAGGCTCCGCCATATACCCCAGCACAGCAACGATCGCATCCGACGGCTGGCCGATAATTTTTTGCGCCTCAAGCGCACTGTAATTTGCCAGCCCACGAGCAATCTCGCGCCCGTCCGAGGCCACGCACACCACCATCTCACCGCGACGGAAGCTGCCCTGGACCAGCTTCACCCCTACCGGCAGCAGGCTTTTGTGGTCCCGCGCCAGCGCATTCACCGCGCCATCATCGAGCACCAGCGTGCCACGGGTCTGCAGATGCCCGGCCAGCCACTGCTTGCGCGCCGCCAGCATGCCGCGCTCAGGCGACAGCAAGGTGCCAATGCGCTCGCCGGACTTCAGGCGATCCAACACACGCTCAAGGCGTCCGCCAACAATGATCGTATGCGCCCCGGAACGCGCCGCCAGTCGCGCCGCGCGCAGCTTGGTCTGCATGCCGCCACGCCCCAGCGCACCGCCGGTACCACCGGCCACGGCATCCAGCGCCGGATCATCGGCACGCGCCTCATAAATCAGCTGGGCATCGGGATTGTTGCGCGGATCGGCGTCAAACATGCCATCGCGATCCGTGAGAATCACCAGCAAGTCCGCCTCCACCAGGTTGGCCACCAGCGCCGCCAGGGTGTCGTTGTCGCCAAAACGGATTTCGTCGGTGACCACGGTGTCGTTCTCGTTGATCACCGGGATGACCTTGAGCTCCACCAGCGCCCGCAGCGTGCTGCGCGCATTGAGGTAACGCTTGCGATCGGAGAGGTCGTCATGGGTCAGCAGGATCTGCGCGGTATGCCGGCCATGCTCGGCAAAGCTCGACTCCCAGGCCTGCACCAGGCCCATCTGGCCAATGGCGGCAGCCGCCTGCAACTCGTGCATGGCCGTCGGTCGCACCGTCCAGCCCAGGCGACTCATACCCGCCGCCACCGCACCGGAAGACACCAGCACCAGCTCGACGCCCGCCTCGTGCAACGCCACCATCTGTTCGACCCAGACACCCATTGCGGCGCGATCCAGGCCCTTGCCGTCCGCCGTCAGCAGTGCGCTGCCGATCTTCACGACCCAACGCCGCGCACCTGTCACCTTGCTCCGCATCATCTTTCAACCTTGGCTTGCGGGCAGCGCGACCGAGCGCCGCCCATGCGATTGTTCAGGGTAGCCGGCTCCCAGAAACCACAACGCCGCTCGAATGAGCGGCGCCAGATGGAACAGGCTGATGACGATGATAACACCGCCGCCAACCGGATAGACCGCCCACTCACCCTCGAGCAGCGGCCAATCCGCACGACAAAGCCTGACCTCAGTCGCGCACGTAGATGATTTCCGGGCCATCTTCGTCATCGACATCTTCTTCGTCCCAATCATCGTCGCCGATGTCGTGGACGCTCTTGACGCCGCTGCGGCGCAGGGCGCGCTGGTCATCCAGGGCTTGCAGCTGGGCACGCGCCTCATCTTCGATACGCTGATCCAGATCGCGCAACTCGTCGGCATAGGCCGGGTCGTTGGCCAGGCGATCAAGACGATCCTCGAGATAGCGCATGATGTCGCGAGTCAGGCGCTCGGTCCCTTCCTTGGCAATCGCCGAGATCACATAGACCGGACCGGTCCACTGCAGACGCTCGACCACCTGCTTGACCCGCTCCTCGTGCTCTTCCTCGAGGATCTGATCGCACTTGTTCAGCACCAGCCAGCGATCACGCTCAGCCAGCGACGGACTGAACTTGGTCAGCTCGTTGACGATCACTTCAGCGGCATCTGGCGCACTGCTGTCATCCAGCGGCGCCATGTCGACGAGGTGCAGCAGCAAACGCGTGCGCGCCAAGTGCTTGAGGAAGCGAATCCCCAGGCCTGCACCCGCCGAAGCCCCTTCGATCAACCCCGGGATGTCGGCAATGACGAAGCTTTTCCAGCGATCGACACTGACCACGCCGAGGTTCGGCACCAGGGTGGTGAACGGATAATCCGCCACCTTCGGCTTGGCCGCCGAGACCGAACGGATAAAGGTACTTTTACCGGCATTCGGCAAGCCCAGCAGGCCGACATCCGCCAGCACCTTCATTTCCAGCTTGAGGTCGCGCTGCTCGCCCGGCTTACCTGGCGTAGTCTGGCGCGGCGCACGGTTGGTGCTGGATTTGAAACGGGTATTGCCCAGGCCGTGCCAGCCACCATGAACCACCAGCAGGCGCTGACCGGCCTTGACCAGGTCGCCGATGACTTCCTGGGTGGCGGAATCGATCACCGTGGTGCCGACCGGCACGCGCAGTTCCAGATCCTCGCCCTTCTTGCCGGTGCAGTCGGTGCTGCCGCCGTTGGAACCGCGCTCGGCATCGAAGTGCCGGGTATAGCGGTAATCCACCAGGGTATTGAGGTTTTCGTCGGCGACCATGTAGATCGAACCGCCATCACCACCATCACCACCGTTGGGACCACCGTTTTCGATGAATTTTTCCCGACGGAAACTCATGCAACCGTTACCGCCGTCGCCAGCTTTTACGCGAATCGATACTTCATCAACGAACTTCATAACACACGCCTCTCGTCACCAGGACGAGCCGAAAAAAATCACAGATACAAGTATAAGACCCTTGCAAAGATGAGCGCGGCGACTCAGGTTTTGCCCGAAACCTGCCTGCGCGTCGATCATGCTGCGCTTAAAACAACCCCGGAATGCTCATTTAGCGGACTAAACCGTGCTTCCTCGACTGTTTTTGCCTTGCCTGATCGCCGCTCGGCGAGCTTTCGAACAAACCCGCTCAACGACCGAAAAATCCAGCGCCGACAGCCCATACAAACAGCTTTGCAAGAGACTCACCCCACAAACGAAAAAGCCCCGTCGCAAGACGGGGCTTCTCCAGCATCCTCGCGATTAAGCCGCGACAATGCTCACGTAACGGCGGTTGAACGCGCCTTTTACTTCAAACTTGATCACGCCTTCGACTTTAGCGAAGAGAGTGTGATCCTTACCCATGCCAACGCCGTAACCGGCGTGGAATTGGGTACCGCGCTGACGCACGATGATGTTGCCCGCTTTGATAGCCTGGCCGCCATACATCTTCACGCCAAGGCGTTTGGCTTCTGAGTCGCGACCGTTACGGGTACTACCACCAGCTTTTTTGTGTGCCATGAGTTCAATTCTCCAAAAAGGGGATTAGGCTGAAATTAAGCCTGAATACCGGTGATTTTGATCTCGGTGTACCACTGACGGTGGCCCATACGCTTCATGTGGTGCTTACGACGACGGAACTTGATGATGCGGACTTTATCGTGACGACCTTGGGAGATCACTTCAGCCACAACGGTAGCGCCAGCAACAACTGGAGCGCCGATATTCACGTCATCGCCATTGGCGACCAACAGAACACGATCAAAGGTAACGGATTCGCCAGTGGCGATTTCCAGTTTCTCGATCTTCAGGTATTCACCTGGAGCGACTTTGTACTGCTTGCCGCCGGTAACGATTACTGCGTAAGACATGGTATTTCTCCGATAATCCTGCTCACCCAGCGCTTTATAGGTAAAGGTATTGGCTGGCATGGCTGCATGGGGCTGGAACGGCCCAGATGCAATTGCGTAAGGCAGGTGCTGCCCAGGAAGTTCAGGGTGCGCGATTGTACGCAAGCCATCAGGCCATTGCAAGCCTGCGGACCGCGTGCCTTGACAGCGTAGACCCCCCGCCCTAGCATGCCGCGCAACCCTTCTGGAGCGACTCCCGCTGATGCAACCCCAAGCTTTCTACCGCGCGGTGGCGGACGATTTTAGCGCCGTCGATGGCATCATCAAGAAGCAGCTGACTTCCCGGGTGCCGCTGGTCTCGAAAATCGGCGATTACATCACCTCGGCCGGGGGCAAGCGCCTGCGTCCTTTATTGGTGCTGCTGTGTGGCAAGGCCCTGGGCCGCGAAGGCGACGACCTGCGCCTGCTGGCCGCCACCATCGAATTCCTGCACACCGCGACCCTGTTGCATGACGACGTGGTCGACATGTCGGGCATGCGCCGCGGCCGCTCCACCGCCAATGCCATGTGGGGCAACGCCCCGAGCGTGCTGGTCGGCGACTTCCTGTACTCGCGCTCCTTCGAAATGATGGTCGAGCTGGGCTCGATGCCGGTGATGAAGATTCTTTCACAAGCCACCCGCATCATCGCCGAAGGCGAAGTGTTGCAGTTGTCCAAGGTCCGCGACGCCAGCACCACTGAAGAAACCTATATGGAAGTCATCCGCGGCAAGACCGCGATGCTCTTCGAAGCCTCGACCCACAGCGCCGCGGCCCTGTGCCAGGCGACGCCGGAGCAGACCGAGGCGCTACGGACCTTCGGCGACCACTTGGGCGTGGCGTTCCAACTGGTGGACGACCTGCTGGACTACAAGGGCGATGCCGAGACCCTGGGCAAGAATGTCGGCGACGACCTGGCCGAAGGCAAGCCGACCCTGCCGCTGATCTACACCATGCGCGAAGGCACGCCGGAACAGGCGGCCCTGGTGCGCCAGGCGATCCAGAAAGGCGGTATCGAAGACCTCGAAAGCATTCGCGAAGCGGTACAGGCTTCCGGCTCCCTGGACTACACCGCGCAACTGGCCCGCGACTATGTGGCCCGGGCGATTGCCTGCCTGGAAGCGCTGCCGGCAAGCGAATACCGCGATGCCCTGGTGGAATTGAGCGAGTTCGCGGTCGCCCGCACTCACTGATTCTCCCCTGCAAGCACCGCCCGTGGGAGCGGAGCTTGTCGGATCGCCGCACCGCCGCGAAGGTGCCAGTAAGGCCACTAAAAGCTTCGCGGGCAAGCTCCGCTCCCACAGTTTCCAGTCGCCGCTGCTACACCTTCGCCGACAAAAACCCTATATAATGTGCGCTTTTCACCTTCCCGAAACCGAGGAACCTTAGTGAGCACGTTGCCACCCTGCCCGAAATGCAATTCCGAATTTACCTACGAAGACGGCACCCAACTGGTCTGCCCGGAATGCGCCCATGAATGGTCCGCCGGCGGCGAAGCCGAAACCGCCAGCGACGACACCGTGAAAAAGGACTCCGTGGGCAACGTCCTGCAAGACGGCGACACCATCACCGTGATCAAGGACCTGAAGGTCAAGGGCACCTCCCTGGTGGTCAAGGTCGGCACCAAGGTCAAGAACATCCGCCTGTGCGATGGCGACCACGACATCGACTGCAAGATCGACGGTATCGGCCCGATGAAGCTCAAGTCCGAGTTCGTCAGAAAGGTCTAAGCGGCCCAACGCTGCAATTCTGGTGGGAGCCGGCTCGCCGGCGATGAGGCCCTTGGGCCATACAGCGACCTTGCGGACGCCATCGCCGATAAGCCGGCTCCCACAATGCTCCGCGCCGCCCCTGGTTACGACGCCCAGGTCAGGAGCGTGTCTACCGCCACACCACCTGCCTTCATTGACCTCAGACAAATCCCCCTACAGAAAACCCGACAATCGACCAATAGGCACTTGCTATTCATTGAATAAGAATTATTCTCATTGAAACCCATCAAGGAGATGAGAACATGACTTATTTGATCGATGCCTGGCTGGACCGCCCACACCCTTACCTGCGCATCCTGCATCGGGAAACGGGGGAAGTCTGTGCGGTACTGGAGGAGGAAGCCTTGAACGAGTTGCAGGACCAGGGCGACCTGGACGTCAGCGGCTTGAGTTCCAGCGAACCCTTGGTACTCAAGGAGTTGGTACGCAACCTGTTTCTGTTCTGCTATGCCCGGGCGTTGCGTCCGACGGAAGACCTGAACAGCAAGCTGCGGGTGTGACGGGAATAGCTGTCTCAATGCCCCCCCGGACAGGACGGGCCGAAGACTTGTGGAATACCACTCCAGACAGCACCGGGACCTTGTCTTGTGGGAGCGGAGCTTGCCCGCGAAGAGGCCAGTGGACCGCTACAAAGCTTCGCGGGCAAGCTCCGCTCCCACACAAGCACCGCCCCGACACAGAGGCAGTTCGTATTACAGAACGTCGAGCAGCTCGACGTCGAACACCAGTACGCTGTGCGGCGGAATGCCGCCGACGCCCTGGGCGCCGTAAGCCAGTTCGCTCGGCACGTACAGGCGCCATTTGCTACCGGCATTCATCAGTTGCAGCGCCTCGGTCCAGCCGGCGATCACGCCGCCGACCGGGAATTCGGCTGGCTGGCCGCGCTCGTAGGAGCTGTCGAACACAGTGCCGTCGATCAGGGTGCCGTGGTAGTGGGTACGCACGCTGTCCTCACGGGACGGCTTGGCGCCCTCGCCCTGGGTCAACACTTCGAACTGCAGGCCGGAAGCCAGGGTAGTGATGCCTTCACGCTTGGCGTTTTCCGCGAGGAATGCCAGGCCGGCGCCCGCCGCGGCTTCAGCCTTGGCAGCGGCTTCAGCCTGCATGACTTCGCGGATCACCTTGAAGCTGGCGGACAGTTCTTCCTGGCCCACGCGGCTTGGCTTGCCGTGAAAGGCGTCGGTCAGGCCGGCCAGGATCGCGTCGAGACTCACGCCCGGTGGCGGGTTGTCACGCAGTTGGTCACCCAACTGACGGCCGATACCGTAGCTGACGCGGGTTTCGTCGGTGGACAGATTTACTTCGGACATAACACTGCTCCGCTGTGGGCTGCGGCGGCAAATACCGGTTGAACACGGTATCGCCCCACGCACCCGGAACCAAAAAGGGCCAGCAGACTAGCACACAAGCACAGCGGGGTCAGTGCTTGGTCAGCTTGTCCAGGTAACCCATTGCAAAGGCCGACACGACAAAGGTGATGTGGATGATCACATACCATTGCAGGTGCACCGGATCGATGTTCTTGGCATCCATGAACACCCGCAGCAGGTGAATCGAGGAGATCGCCACGATCGACGCCGCCACCTTCATCTTCAACGAGGTGGAATCCATCTTGCCCAACCAGCTGAGCTTTTCCTTGCTTTCATCGATATCCAGCTGAGACACGAAGTTCTCGTAGCCGGAAATCATCACCATCACCAGCAAGCCCCCCACCAGTGCCATGTCGATCAGCGACAGCAGCACCAGGATCAGGTCGGCCTCGGCCATGGCGAAGACATTGGGGATAACGTGAAAAACCTCCTGGAAGAATTTCAGCGCCAGGGCCAGCAGGCCCAACGACAGGCCGAAGTAGATCGGCGCCAGCAGCCAGCGCGAGGCATACATTGCATTTTCGATAAAACGTTCCATGGATCTCATACCAACTGAAAATGGCCGCGAGTATATCAGCGCTCAAACCCAAGGGAAAAAAGCCCTGCGCAGGCGCTTGTTCAACATCGGGACAGCTGCGCCAGGGCGATTTTCTGCTAGTGTCGGCATCAACGACATCGCGTGTGCACTGTGTACAGGAAAACTGAACAATGGATTTGCGACTTCCCCTGGGTTGCCTCGGGCTATCGGTGGCTCTGCTGGTGAGCGGCTGTTCCCCCAAAGACAAGCAACAACACACCAGCCTCGAGGAAAGGACCGCGCAGTTCGAGAAGACCCTCGACACCCTCCAGGACCCCAAGCTCAAGGATGCCGTGGCCGACCTCGGCGGCTCCCTGCTGCTGCTCGAACGGGCCCGTCTGCGCCTGCGCGACAAGCCCATCGAAACCGAGTACAGCGACGATGCCCTGGCGCTGCTCAAGCACTACCCCAGTCCGCAGGCCCTGGCCGACACCTATATCAACGGCCTCTTCGTGCTGCGCAAGACCTCCAGTTCCGACTACCTGACCGACCTGCAGCCGATCTTCCCGTTCAGCTTCAACTACCCCACCGAATTCCCGTTTCCCCATGCCCTGGAATGGCAGTCAGTAACCCTGAGCAACAAACAGGTGATCCCGTTCCAGCCTGAATGGTCGGAGACCGATCCCGGTATCCAACTGAGCCCTTCCAGCTCCAACACCACCAACCCCGACGACCTGACGATCACCTATCCCTACGTCGAAGGCATGGAAGTCGACGCGAAAAAACAGCCGCAGCCCCTGACCCTGCACGGCAAGGTCGAAGTGATCGCCCCGCGCAAGGTGGTAACCTTCAACCTGACCCGCCAGGACGTCGGCAAGCTGCAAAACAGCGACAACGTCAGCCTGACCCTGGTGTCGCTGGACAAGAACAACGCCGAAATCGAATTGAACAGCAATGCCGCGCAAGCCCCCCAGGTCGGTGACACACCGCTCAACCCACTGATCGTCCAGGCCATGGACGCTAGCGGACAGTTTCTCTCGCGAGCCGGGGCCATCAACGAAAACGCCGCGCAGATTGCCTTCTACCAGCAGCAACTGGACGAAATGCTCAAACAGAAGAGCTGGAGCGACGCGTTCGAGAAACAGCTCGACGACGAGCAAAAAGCCTTCGAGGCGAAGCAGACCAGCCACTACACCCGGGTCTACTTCAACGGCATGATCGACAAGCTGGAAATCAGCGTGATGGATTTTTCCGCTGCGACGGTCAACCGCAAGGAGCTTGACCTGCCGGTACGCGAGTTCAACAACACCACCAGCAAGGATGTCCAGCCGCTGCCGATGCCGGTGGTGGTCTATGACGACCAGGCCGCAACCTACCTCAAGGGCGCCAACCTGGATGCAGAAAAACTGAAGAAGAGCGTGGTCATCAGCCAGTCGGTGGACGACGCCAGTGCGGCGAATATCGAGTTCGACCACCCCAAGACCTTCAACGACGAATTGCTCGGTTCACCCAGCGCCCCCAGCAACAGCCCGGTAACCTTCTTTACCGAAGACGAACAAGGCAAGCGTGGCGAGCCCCTGGAATTGCCCGCAGAGGCCTTCGAGGTCAACCCGTTGGAGGGCACCATCACCTACGACCTCAACCTGTTCCCGGAAACGCCGGCCTATGCCGTCGGCTCAATGCCGTTGTTCCTCGCCGATATCCAGAAGAACAGCCTCGACGCCCATCAATTACCCGCGGGACTGGAGCTCAAGGGCAACGCGCTGATCGTCGACCAGAAGCGCTTCCCCGCCGAGTCCTGGCGTTTCTACGCCAAGGACGACAGCGGCAATTACCTCAAGGAAATCCTCGCCACCAGCCATAGTGACAAGGCCGACTCGCCGTCGGTCTACGACGTGCACTACTTCTACGGGCAGCCGAGCCAACTGGAAAGTTACCAGCGCACGGCCTTGAACACCGTCGAATACGGTTTCGAGGTCAAGCTCGACAAGGCCCAGGCTTCAGGTCCCGCCGAGTAATGCTCCCGGGGTCGCGGCCTAGTGTTCCAGGCCGCGGCCTCGCGAACCGTTGATCTCCCGTAGCTGGGCCTGCAAATGCAGGCACCAGATCTGCGGATCCTCGGCCAGCTGATAGCCATGCAGGGTCAGGCTTTCGACAATCGACTCAAGGATGGATTCGGCCACGACCGGGCCATGGAACGGGCCCTGGGCCTTGATGGCCGAGGGTTGTTCACCAGCCATTCCGGCGGCGAACAGAAGGGTCCACATTCCATTATCGCCGGCGAGCGGGCGAATACTGCATTCGATACGGGTCACAAGACCCAGGCATTGACGGGTGAGGCAAAGGTTGCGCGGCATGGCGGCGACCCTCGGTAAATCCTGTCTTCAGCCTCCGGTGGGAGGTTGCATCGGTCCGGTGACTACAGTGGAGGTCCTTGCCCAGAGAATAGAATAAATCCACAGGCAGCAAGCATTTGCAGGACCAACGGGCGCCAAGTTGGCATGCGCCAAAGCCTTGACTCCCGCGGCCCTTATATCCTCAGGACGGCTTGACCTCCGCCAACGCCTGCTCGGCCGCCTCCTTCTCCGCTTCCTTGAGGTCATCCTCGCTGATCATCTCGGCGATCACCCGCAGGCGCTCCACCACTCGCGCGTTGACGCTGCCTTCCGGGAATTGCCCATCGGCATCCGGTTCACCGGCCGGCTCACCCACCAGCAGGCTCAGCGCCTCATCGGCCTGGCGCACCGCATACACGTGAAACTGACCGGCGCGTACCGCCTGCAATACCCGCTCATCGAGCATCAGGGTGGCGACGTTCGCCTGGGGAATGATCGCCCCTTGCTCACCGGTCAGGCCACGGGCCTCGCAGAGTCGGAAGAAGCCCTCGATCTTTTCGTTGACCCCGCCCACCGCCTGCACTTCGCCGAACTGGTTGATCGAGCCGGTAATGGCGAAACACTGCTTGAGCGGGGTTTTCGACAGCGCCGAAATCAGCGTGCAAGCCTCGCCCAGGGAGGCGCTGTCGCCGTCGACATAACCGTAGGACTGCTCCAGGGCGATGCTCGCGGAAATCGCCAGGGGGAATTCCTGGGCATAACGGCTGCCCAGGTAACCGGTGAGGATCATCACGCCTTTGGAGTGGATCGGCTGGCCGAGGTTGACCTCGCGCTCGATATCGACGATCCCGCTGCCGCCCGGATACACCGTGGCGGAGATCCGCGCCGGTACGCCGAAGGCCGAATCGCCGACCTCCAGCACCGTCAGCCCGTTGCACTTGCCCACCGCGGCGCCCGCGGTGTCGATCAGGATGATCCCCGCCAGCATGTCGTCGAGAATCCGCGCCGAGACCCGTCCGGTGCGGGTGGCCTTGGCCTTGAGCGCCCGTTCGATATGGCCGGCGTCGGTCATGTCGTCATTGGCCAGGTGGCGAATGAAATCCGCCTCGCTGACCAACTGGAACAGATCGCCGATCCGTGCCGACAGACGCCCCTGGTGCTCGGCCAGGCGCGCGCTGTAGGTCGCCAGGCGCGCCACCGCATCAGCGGTCAGCGGCGCCATGCCTTCTTCCGAGGTACGGGTCTTGAGCAACTGGGCGAACTGTTCCAGGCTCTCGTCGACCATGGGAATGTCTTCGTCGAAGTCCACCAGCACGCGGAACATCTCCTGGAAGTCCGGATCCAGGTCCTGCAGCGTGTAGTACAACTGGCGGGCACCGATGATGACGACCTTGACTTGCAAGGGGATCATCTGCGGCGTCAGGGTCACGGTGGCCAGGCGCCCCAGTTCGCCAAGCGGCGATTCCATCTTCAGCTTGCGCGATTGCAGGGCGCGCTTGAGCGCATCCCAGACAAAGGGCTCGCTGAGCATTTTTTCGGCTTCGAGAATCAGGAAGCCGCCGTTGGCCCGATGCAAGGCACCCGGACGCAACTGTCGATAGGTGGTGTAGAGCGCGCCCTGGTCAGTGCTGTATTCGATGCGGCCGAACAGGTTGTCGTAGGTCGGGTGCGGTTCGAAGACCACCGGCGCACCGCCATTGAGCGGTTGCCCCACCACCAGGCTCGGCGCGTACTGCTCTTCCAGTAGCTTGCGGGCCACGGCGTCGGTCTTGCTGTCGTCGACCAACTGCTCGACCACGGTTTTCAGCAGATAGACCTGCATGGCTTGCAGGTAACCGCAAACCGCCGCGTTCTCCGCGTATTTTTCCGACAACGGCGCCAGCAGGGGTTGCAGGGCCAGGGTGATGGTTTCTTCGTTCAACTGGCGCAACTGATTGCTCGATTCACGCTTCCATTGCGGCAGGCTGGCGAGCTCCTCGTTGAGGCGCTCCTCCAGGTCGGCGATATCGGTATGGAAACGTTCACGCTCGGCTTCCGGCAACTGGGCGAACTCCGCCTCATCCAGGGCCTTGCCTTCGCTCATCGGGGTAAAGGCGATATTGGTGCTGTCGCGATACAGCGCGACTTCCTTCTCCAGCGCCAGGCGCTCGATCACATCCAGGGCGCGGTCATAACGCTGGTTGAAGGCGCGGTCGATGGCGCTCTTCTTCTGCTGGTAGGACGGGTGCTCGAACACAGCAGGAAAAGTCGCCAGCAGGTTGTCGATCAAGCCGTTGATATCGGCGATGAAAGCCCCCGCCTCGCCCGCAGGCAGCTCCAGCGCCCGTGGCTCGCGAGGTTCGTCGAAATTATTGACATAGACCCAGTCGGACGGGGTCTGTAGGCGTTTGCCTTCAGCTTTCAGATAGCGTTTGACGAACGAAAAACGCCCGGTGCCGGGCTCGCCCATGACAAACACGTTGTAACCGGGGCGTGGCATCGCCACGCCGAACTGCAAGGCTTCAACCGCGCGTTCCTGGCCAAGCACACCGCGAAAAGGCTCCAGATCATTGGTGGTAGAGAAGCTGAACTGTTCAGCGGAAAAAGGACGGGTCAGCGCTTCGGGCGCTAGTCGCAAGCTGGCAGCAACAGAATCAGGCATCGGTCTTCCTTACATCAGGCGGGGCAGATGAAAGCATTCTGGCGCTCGCCATGCCTGACTGGCAAGGCGAGCGATGGCTGAATCGCTACGCCGTGACAAAAGTCCTCAGACAGGGACTACAAACCTCCAGCTTTATTCACCAACGGAAAAAACAATGGAACCCTTGGAACCTGCCTAAACTCCAACGTGCGAGGCTGGATCGATAACCAGCCTACTGGCGCTGAACCAGGCCAGATCCCCTTGTCATTGGCACGCACATAAAGAGAACAAAGCTATGAAACGGATTCTTCTGGGTACTCTCTTCACGGTTGTCTCCCTCAATGCCATGGCCGAGTCGCCAGGCGGGCCGGATTGCGGCTGGGGTAATATGCTGTTCAAGGGCCAGCGCGGCACTCCCGCCCACATCCTGGCATCCACCACCAACGGCACCTCCGGCAACGCCACCTTCGGCATGACCTCCGGTACCAACGGTTGCTCCACCCGTGACTCACTGACCTATGGCGGCCGCTCCTGGATCGCCATGAACGGCATGATGAACGAACTCTCCGAAGACATGGCCAAGGGCCAGGGCGAAGCCCTGACCACCTACGCCGTGGTCCTTGGCGTAGCCCCGGAAGACCGTGAGCATTTCGCGGCCGTCACCCACGAGCACTTCCAGCAGATCTTCAGCAAGGCTGATGTGACTGCCGACGACGTGCATACCAATACCCTCGCGGTCCTGAAAAGTGATCCGCGCCTGGCCAAGTACGCGACCCAGGCCTGAGTCCGCCCCGCCCGCCCCTCCGGGGCGGGCTTTGTGTATGTTGCCTTCTTTCGTCTGACAACAGTTGCCGACCATGCTCAAACGCCTTGCCTACCTGGCGCTCTGTGCTTGCGCCCCGCTGTATGCCGCACCGCACCTCGACGCCCAGCGTTTGCAGCAATTGGCCCATGACCCGTTCTGGATTTCCCTCGGCCATTACGAGTCGGCCAAGCTCGGCGGCTGGCGCAGTTATGTCAGTGACAAAAAATTTTTCCTCGCGGCCGATGGTGCCCATCACCCGGACGCGGAGCTGCAAGCCACCCTCGACGCCCTTTATGCCCCAGCCAGCCTCGGCAACCGGCACGCCCAGTGCGTCTATCCGGCCCGCACGCGCTGGCTCAAGGCACAACTGCAGCTGACGGACCTGCCCGCCCCCGAGTGCACGGAATTCAACCAGTGGTTCAAGGATGTCGCGCCCCACAGCACGGTGATGATCTTCCCGGCGGCCTACCTGAACAGCCCGTCGTCGATGTTCGGCCATACCTTGCTACGCATCGACCAGGCCGACGTGCAGCGCAACCAGACCGCCCTGCTCAGCTACGCGATCAACTTCGGCGCCTACATCGAAGGTTCCGACAACAGCATCCTCTATGCCTGGAAAGGCCTGGCGGGCGGTTACCCGGGCCTGTTCGCCCTGGTGCCCTACCAGCAGAAGCTCGCCGAATACCGCAGCCTGGAAAACCGCGACCTGTGGGAATACCGACTGAACCTGACGCCCGAAGAAACCCGGCGCATGGTCGAGCATGTCTGGGAGTTGAAACAGATCCAGTTCGACTACTTCTTTTTCGATGAAAACTGCTCCTATCGCCTGCTGGAGCTCTTGCAGGTGGCGCGCCCGAGCCTGCACCTGACCGAACAGTTTCCGCTGACGGCGATTCCCACCGACACCGTCAAGGCGGTGAAGGACGCCGGACTGGTGGAAAGGATCGATTACCGGCCGTCCCGCGAGCGCGAGCTGCTGGAGCGGGCCAAACCATTGAATCCGCAAGAACAGCAATGGGTACTGCAAGTCAGTGCCGATGCGCGGCAACTGCAGTCGAGCGGTTTCAGGCAACTGCCCAAGGCTCGCCAGGCGCTGATCATCGACGCCGCCTATCGGCTGGAGCGCTACCGGGCCAATGGCCAGGAGCGTGATCCGGCGCAAGCCCAACGCAGCTTCGAACTGCTGCGGGCGATCAACCAGAACCCGCCGCCGGAGCTGCGGATCGAGCGTCCGGGCCTGCCGGAAAATGGCCATGAATCACGTACCTGGCAGGCCGGGATCGGCAGCCGGGGCAGCCGGACGTTCGGCGAGTACGGCTTGCGCATGGCTTATCACGACCTCAACGACAATGCCGAGAGTTTTCCCCTCGGTGCGCAGATCGAAATCCTGCAGACGAAACTGCGCCAGTACGAAGGTAACCACTGGCAGTTGCAGCAACTGGATCTGGCGACCATCCGCTCGCTGACGCCGCGTAATGCGCTGTTGCAGCCCTGGTCATGGCAAGTCACCGGCGGCCTGGAACGGGTGCCGGGGCGGCACGACGACCAGACCCTGGTCAGCCATGTGAATGGCGGCGCGGGAGGCACCTGGCAATTGGGCGACGATGTGCTGGGCTTTGCCTTGGGCACCGTGCGGGTCGAGCACAATGCCGACTTCGCGGCGATTGTTTCGCCGGCGGCGGGGTTCGACAGCGGCCTGCTATGGAAAAACCCGCTGGGTAACCTGAGCCTGGAAGCCAAGGGTGACTACTTCACCAATGGCGAAGTCCGCCGCAGCCTGAGCCTCAACCAGCAATGGGAGCTGTCGCGCAACCTGGGCCTGCGGTTAAGCGCCCAGCGCGAGTTCAGCAAGCTGGCGACACCGGAGAACGAGGTGATGCTGGAAGTGAAGTGGTATCACTATTGAGCGGCGCCTGCCTCAAGGACCTCATCGCCAGCAAGCTGGCTCCAGGCGGCCATGCCCAGGCAGCATTTTGTATTCCACGCGGGCTGCCAGCGGACGCTACTCACACCCTGGACTCGGCCGCCCCGACTCGCGCAGCAGCAACTCGTCATGCCGTCGCAGGCAGCGCTCGTAATCGCGCCGGGCCATATTGTCGATGGTGATATTGCCCACCTCCTCCGGCGCCGTCCGCTCGCCGAAGTGGATATCCACCAGCGGCACCTCGGGCCGCAACTGAAACAGGCTGGGCGACTTCTCGTCAGGCGTCTGCACCTGAGTCACCACTGGCAACTGCTCCGGCGTTACGCCATAACGGCCCAGCAAGGAACTCTCAGGTAATGGCTCGCCCACGGCGACACAGGCGGACAAGGTCAGGCCGACACCCACGCCCTGGGTTTTGAAACAACTCATACACAACACTCGCTTTCTTTGACCGCCATCGTTCCCCACGCGCCGGCGCTGGGCTGAAACACCCGGCGTAGAGCGCCCGGTGTCGCATGACCCTACAATAAAAAAGAACGACCGCCGGCCGAAAAATTTACCACCCGGGTTCACAAACCGCTCATTGCCCCCGCTCCAGGCCCGAATCAGCGAACCTTGAGCCCCGCTCGAAAAGCCGACACGGTGCGGATCCAACCACCACAGGTCGCTTACGGATATACCGGCAAACTCAAACCCTGCGAGCATGCACCGATACCCATGCACGGGAGAGCAGCATGAGCCGCGCCTTCGTCAACGAGGACAACGCCGCCGCCCAGGCCGAACAGCCGGTGGAGCGCCAGGTCAGTACCCAGCCCAATTACGTCACCCCACGGGGCCTGGCGCAATTGCACGCGCGTGTCGCGGCGCTACAAGCCGAATACGGCCAGCAAAGCGCCCTGGGCGAGGCGGCCGACAAACAGCGCCAGGCCGATATCGAGCGCGACCTGCGCTACTTCAATCAACGCCTGTCCAGCGCCCAGCTCGCCGCGCCGGCGACCTCCAGCGAGGTGGTGCAGATCGGCAGTCGCGTGACCTTCGCCAACGAACAGGATGAAGAACAACAGGTGCAGTTGGTCGGCGAGGACGAGGCGGATGCCCCTCGCGGTTTGGTCAATTGGGGCTCGCCCCTGGGCCGGGCGTTGCTGGGCGCGCGCCTGGGCGATGAGGTGCTGTGGAAACGACCTGCCGGGGATCAGTCGATCGAGATTGTGCGGATCGAACCGGCTTAGCGGCACGCAATAAAAAACAGAGCCCCGAAGGACATGATGCCATTCCGTTAAGGGCATTTGAGGCGTAGCGCGGTCTTGTGGCGAGCGGGCTCGCCCGCGCTGGGGCGCGAAGCGCCCCTCAAGTCAGTGACTTCATTGTGTCAGGCAGAACGCAGTCGCAGGCTTCAGGGCTGCTTTGCAGCCCAGCGCGGGCAAGCCCGCTCGCCACAAATATCGCTCAGACTCAAGATCGCTCTTAACCGACAGGCGTGAGCCCCGAGGGGCTCCGCTTTTCAACCACCGACCCGATCAGGCCAGTTTCTTGTGCCGTACACGGTGCGGCTGGGCCGCAGCGTCACCGAGACGCTTCTTGCGATCGGCTTCGTACTCGGTGTAGTTGCCTTCGAAGAACACCGCTTGCGAATCGTCTTCATACGCCAGGATGTGCGTGGCCACCCGGTCGAGGAACCAGCGATCGTGGGAGATCACAATCGCCGCGCCCGGGAAGTCCAGCAGGGCTTCTTCCAGGGAACGCAGGGTTTCCACGTCGAGGTCGTTGGACGGTTCGTCGAGCAGCAGGACGTTGCCGCCCTCTTTCAGGGTCAGAGCCAGATGCAAGCGCCCACGCTCACCACCGGACAGGTCCTTGACGAACTTCTGCTGGTCGCCGCCCTTGAAGTTGAAGCGACCGACATAGGTACGCGACGGAATCTCATAGTTGCCGATACGGATCTGGTCGGAACCGTCGGAAATCTGCTGGAACACCGTCTTGCTGCCGTCGAGGTCGTCACGGCTCTGGTCGACACAGGCCAACTGCACGGTTTCACCGACTTCGATGCTACCCGAGTCAGGGGTTTCCTTGCCCATCAGCATGCGGAACAAGGTCGACTTACCGGCACCGTTACCACCGATCACGCCGACAATCGCGCCCTTGGGCATGCTGAACGACAGGTTGTCGATCAACACGCGGTCGCCATAACCCTTGCTGACGTTCTTGAACTCGATGACCTTGTCACCCAGGCGCGGACCGGCCGGGATGTAGATCTCGTTGGTCTCGCTGCGCTTCTGGAATTCCTGCGACTGCATTTCCTCGAAGCGTTGCAGGCGGGCCTTGGATTTCGACTGACGGGCCTTGGCGCCTTTGCGCACCCACTCCAGTTCTTCCTTCATGGCCTTTTCATGGGCCGACTGCTGCTTGGATTCGGCGGCCAGACGATCGGACTTGGCTTCCAGCCAGCCCGAGTAGTTGCCTTCGTACGGGATACCAGCGCCGCGGTCGAGTTCGAGAATCCAGCCGGCGACGTTGTCCAGGAAGTAGCGATCGTGGGTAATCGCCACCACGGTGCCCGGGAAGTCGTGCAGGAAGTGCTCCAGCCAGGCAACGGAATCGGCATCCAGGTGGTTGGTCGGTTCGTCGAGCAGCAGCATGTCCGGGGCCGACAGCAGCAGGCGGCACAGGGCCACGCGACGCTTTTCACCACCGGACAGGTGTTCGACCCTGGCGTCCCAGGCCGGCAGGCGCAGCGCATCGGCGGCGACTTCCAGCTGGCGCTCCAGGTTGTGCCCGTCGCTGGCCTGCAGGATTGCCTCGAGCTTGGCCTGTTCAGCGGCCAGCTTGTCGAAATCGGCGTCCGGGTCGGCATAGGCGGCGTAGACTTCATCCAGGCGCGCCTGGGCGTCCTTGATCACGCTGACTGCTTCCTCGACCACTTCACGCACGGTCTTGCTTGGATCGAGCTGCGGCTCCTGGGGCAGGTAGCCGACATTCAGCTCGGGCATCGGCCGGGCCTCACCGTCGAATTCGGTGTCGACACCTGCCATGATCTTCAGCAAGGTGGATTTACCCGAACCGTTCAAGCCGAGCACGCCGATCTTGGCGCCCGGGAAAAACGACAGGGAGATGTTTTTCAGGATTTCCCGCTTCGGCGGAACAACTTTGCTCAGCCGATGCATGGTAAAGACGTATTGAGCCATGGAGAACCTAGCGTCAGTGACGGATGAATAAAGGCGCGAGCGGTACCCGCAGTGAACAGGCCGTGTGCCAGCCAAGAGGTCAATCCATGGCCGCACCGGTCGATACCCTGAATAGGGAGCGTGAATTGCTGGCGCGTAACCGGTAAAACTACCTGAATGCGGCAGACAGGGCAAACCGCTCGGTCGAACGGGACTGGCACTTTGCCACAACTCAAGGCATGCTAGCCGCCCTTCGGGCGTCCGGCTTATAGTGCATGTCGCGCCAATCCAGCCCAACCGCAGGATCACAGTTTGACCAACGCCAATCCGCCATCGTCCGCGCGCGCAGCCAGCCCTGCGTCATCTCCGCCCCTGCGCGGGACACTCAAAGGCATACTGGCCACGCTGGTGCTGTTCCTGCTCGCCCTGCTGTTTTGGCAACTGATCGATCAATTCCAGCAAACCCGCCAGCTGCAGCGCCAGAACAGCATCGATTCCAGCGCCGACATGGCCGAGCGCGTCAGTTTGAACATGGCGTTGAACGCGCAGATCGCCCTCAATTTACTACCGATCTTCGAGAAACCCAACAACCGTGAAGAACTGCAGGCCCTGCTCGGCCGGGTGCGCGTGTCGATGCCGGACCTGCAGAGCATCGCCCTGCTCGACGACAAGGGCGCGTTGATCAGTGACAGCGCCAGCGACAGCCGCGATGCCGCCTTCCTCGCCGAACAGGTCAAGCACAGCAACCGCAAGCAGGCCTACTACTTCACCAATGACGATCACGGCTCGGCGGTGCACCTGCTGTTGCAGCAGGCCAGCGGCGAGAGCAACGGCTACTGGGTCCTGCGCCTGTCGCCCCGGCTGTTCCAGGATCTCACCCGCCAGGGCAACCCGGAACCGGGCGCGAGCTGGCTGATCGAGAACCGCAACAATCACCTGGTAATCAGCCGTGACGATGACATCGCGCCCACGCCCACGCTGCTGAGCGCCGACGAAGAAGCCAACAGCGTACTGGTCGCGCCCCTGTCCAACAGCGACTGGCAACTGCGCGGCCTGTTCGACCCGCGCAAGGTGATCGAAGACCTGCTCCCGGCCCTGATCGGCAAGTGCCTGCTGGGCCTGGGCTTGTCGCTGCTGCCGGTATTGGCGCTGCTCAACATGCGCCGACGCCAGCGCCAGGTCACGGAAGGACGCCGGCGCTACCAGGATATTTTCGAGGGCACCGGCGTTGCACTGTGCGTCCTCGACCTCTCCGGGCTGCCGGGTTTCCTCGAACAGCATCGCCTGCTGGACAGTGAATCGCTCAAGCACTGGATCGCCCATGACCCCGAGCACCGCCGGCTGCTGCTGCAGGAACTGCGGGTCACCGAGGTCAACCTGGTGGCCTTGCGCCTGCTCAATGTCGACTGCCGCGAAAGCGCCTGGGGCAGCCTGATCGAAGGTTCGCCGAGCAATGCCGCCGGTATCGGCTACCCGCTGGTCGAAGCACTGCTCAACCACCAGAGCCAGCTGGAGCTGGAGATCAAGCTGACCGACGCCCACGGCCAGGATCAGCATCTGTGGCTGGTGCTGCGACTGCCGGAAGACCCTGGCGACTACCAGGCGGTGATCCTCAGCATCACCGATATCACCAGCCGCAAGCTGATCGAACTGTCGTTGCTGGAGCGCGAGGGCTTCTGGTCCGACGTGGTCCGTACCGTGCCGGATCACCTGTATGTGCAGGATGTGATCAGCCAGCGGATGATCTTCAGCAACCACCACCTGGGCCAGACCCTGGGCTACAACAAGACCGAACTGCACCAGATGGGCGAGTACTTCTGGGAGATCCTGCTGCACCCCGAAGACGCCGAGCACTACCACCGCCTGCGCCAGCAGCAGCGTCATGCCGGTTACAGCCAGTTGCTCCAGTGCCAGTTGCGTTTCCGTCATCGCGACGAACACTGGCGCCACTTCGAGGTCCGCGAACAAGCCCTGGCCCGGGACAAGTACGACCAGGTCACGCGAATCATCGGCGTGGCCAAGGACGTCACCGACCAGATCGAGGCCAGCGAGTCCCTGCGCGACAGCGAGAAACGCTACCGGATGCTCGCAGAAAGCATCAGCGACGTGATTTTCTCCACCGACAGCCAGTTGAACCTGAACTATGTCAGCCCGTCGGTCCAGGCTGTGCTCGGCTACGAAGTCGACTGGGTGTTCCAGCACGGCTGGCAGTCGACCATAGCCAACCCGCAGCAACTCACGGGCATTTACCTGCTGATGGAGCGGGTCAGCAAGGCACTGGACAAGCCCGAGGCCCTGGCCGAGTTGCGCGAGCAGGTGCAGACCCAGCTGTTCCTGTTCGATTGCCTGAAAGCCGACGGACGCAAGATCCCCATCGAACTGCGCCTGGTGCTGGTCTGGGACGAACACGGCGCCTTCGAGGGGATCCTCGGTGTCGGTCGCGACATCAGCCAGCAACGCCGCGCGGAAAAAGACCTGCGCATGGCGGCCACGGTTTTCGAGCACTCGACCTCGGCGATCCTGATCACCGATCCGGCCGGCTACATCGTCCAGGCCAACGAGGCATTCAGCCGGGTCAGCGGCTACGCCGTGGCCGATGTGCTGGACCAACTGCCGAACCTGCTGACCGTCGACAACCAGCAGGAAGCCCACCTGCGTTATGTGCTCAAGCAACTGGAGCAGCACAACACCTGGGAAGGTGAAGTCTGGCTCAAGCGCCGCAATGGCGAGCACTACCCGGCCTGGGTCGGTATCACCGCAGTGCTCGACGATGAAGGCGACCTGGCCAGCTATGTGTGCTTCTTTACCGACATCAGCGAGCGCAAGGCCAGTGAGCAACGGATTCACCGCCTGGCCTACTATGACGCCCTGACCCACCTGCCCAACCGCACCCTGTTCCAGGACCGCCTGCATACCGCGCTGCAACAAGCCGAGCGGCAGAAGTCCTGGGTGGTGCTGATGTTCCTCGACCTGGACCGCTTCAAGCCGATCAACGACTCCCTGGGCCACGCCGCCGGCGACCGCATGCTCAAGGAAATGGCCACCCGCCTGCTGGCCTGCGTGGCCGACGACGACACCGTGGCGCGCATGGGCGGCGACGAGTTCACCCTCCTGCTGCAACCGCGGGCCACCCGGGAAATGGCCTTGAACCGGGCCATCAATGTCGCCGAGCAGATTCTTACCAGCCTGGTGACGCCGTTCGTGCTCGAGGGTCGCGAGTTCTTCGTCACCGCCAGTATCGGCATCGCCCTGAGCCCGCAGGATGGCAGCGAGCTCAGCCAGCTGATGAAAAACGCCGACACCGCGATGTACCACGCCAAGGAACGCGGCAAGAACAACTTCCAGTTCTACCAGGCCGACATGAACGCCAGTGCCCTGGAACGCCTGGAACTGGAAAGCGACCTGCGCCATGCCCTGGAACAGAACGAATTCGTCCTGTATTACCAACCGCAGTTCAGCGGCGACGGCAAACGCCTGACCGGTGCCGAGGCCCTGCTGCGCTGGCGCCATCCACGCCGCGGGCTGGTACCGCCGGCGGACTTCATTCCAGTACTCGAAGAGCTCGGGCTGGTGGTGGACGTCGGTGACTGGGTGCTGGCCGAAGCCTGCCGCCAGCTCAAGGCCTGGCACCTGGCCAAGGTGCGGGTGCCCAAGGTCTCGGTGAATATCTCGGCGCGGCAGTTCTCCGACGGCCAGTTGGGCACGCGGATCGCCAACATTCTCAAGGAGACCGGTGTGTCGCCGGCCTGCCTGGAGCTGGAACTGACCGAAAGTATCCTGATGCGCGAAGTCAGCGAAGCCATGCTGATCCTCGCCGGGCTGAAGAACCTCGGGCTGAGCATCGCCGTGGACGACTTCGGCACCGGTTACTCGTCGCTGAACTACCTCAAGCAGTTCCCCATCGATGTGCTGAAGATCGACCGCACCTTCGTCGACGGCCTGCCGTCGGGCGAGCAGGACGCGCAGATCGCCCGGGCGATCATCGCCATGGCCCACAGCCTGAACCTGGCGGTGATCGCCGAAGGCGTGGAAACCCACGAGCAGCTCGACTTCCTGCGCGAGCATGGCTGCGACGAAGTGCAGGGCTACCTGTTCGGCCGGCCGATGGCGCCCAATCGTTTTGAAGCGCAGTTCAGCAACGATGCGCTGTTCATGTTCGATTGAGCCCCTCTGGCGCCTGGCCAGTTCAGGCGCCACCTATCCCAAATGAGCGCCGCTTATCCGCGACATGACGCCCTTTCATATGCCAGATAAAAGCCATTGGGTTAGAATGGCTTCTTTTCTGCCCCCGATCCTTGAGGACCGCCATGTTCAGCCGTGATTTGACTATTGCCAAGTACGACGCCGATCTCTTTGCCGCCATGGAGCAAGAAGCTCAGCGCCAGGAAGAGCACATCGAGCTGATCGCCTCGGAAAACTACACCAGCCCCGCGGTGATGGAAGCCCAGGGTTCGGTCCTGACCAACAAGTACGCCGAAGGCTATCCAGGCAAGCGTTACTACGGCGGCTGCGAATACGTCGACGTGGTTGAACAGCTGGCCATCGACCGCGCCAAGGAACTGTTCGGCGCCGATTACGCCAACGTCCAGCCGCACGCCGGCTCCCAAGCCAACTCGGCGGTCTACCTGGCCCTGCTGCAAGGCGGCGACACCATCCTGGGCATGAGCCTGGCCCACGGCGGGCACCTGACCCACGGCGCCAGCGTCTCCTCCTCCGGCAAGCTGTACAACGCCGTGCAGTACGGCATCGACGCCAACGGCCTGATCGACTACGACGAAGTCGAGCGCCTGGCGGTCGAGCACAAGCCGAAAATGATCGTCGCCGGTTTCTCCGCCTACTCGCAGATCCTCGACTTCCCACGTTTCCGCGCCATCGCGGACAAAGTCGGCGCCTACCTGTTCGTCGACATGGCCCACGTGGCCGGCCTGGTCGCCGCCGGCGTCTACCCGAACCCGGTACCGTTCGCCGACGTGGTCACCACCACCACCCACAAGACCCTGCGCGGTCCACGGGGCGGCCTGATCCTCGCGCGTGCCAACGCCGAGATCGAGAAGAAGCTCAACTCGGCGGTATTCCCGGGCGCCCAGGGCGGCCCGCTGGAGCACGTGATCGCGGCCAAGGCGATCTGCTTCAAGGAAGCGCTGCAGCCTGAGTTCAAGGTCTACCAGCAACAAGTGGTGAAAAACGCCCAGGCCATGGCCGAAGTGTTTATCGAACGCGGTTTCGACGTGGTTTCCGGTGGCACCAAGAACCACCTGTTCCTGCTCTCGCTGATCAAGCAGGACATCTCCGGCAAAGACGCCGACGCGGCCCTGGGCAAGGCCTTCATCACCGTGAACAAGAACTCGGTGCCGAACGACCCACGCTCGCCGTTCGTCACCTCCGGCCTGCGTTTCGGTACCCCGGCGGTCACCACCCGTGGCTTCAAGGAAACCGAATGCCGCGAACTGGCCGGCTGGATCTGCGACATCCTGGCTGACCTGAACAACGAAGCGGTGATCGACGCCGTTCGCGCGAAGGTCAAGGCCATCTGCGCCAAGCTGCCGGTTTACGGCGCTTAATCAGCCCGTATCCCGCCGCAATAAAAGAGCCCGGTCAGCGATGACCGGGCTTTTTTTCATCTGGAGAAAACTCGCCGTCCGTCGCTCCCGCAGCCAAGCCGTGCCTTTACGGTGGAACACCATTTTGTGGGAGCCGGCTTGCCGGCGATGGCGGTCTTGAGGCTTGCATCGCACTTGCGGGCCTCATCGCCGGCAAGCCAGCTCCTACAGGACCCGCACTACTGGTCAGACCGGTCCAACCAATTTTGCGTAAACCCCTTGTGATTCCGGAAAAACCGAGCGTAGACTGACCGTGCACTGGACATACCGGTAAGACCACAACAATTAAGTTCCGAAGCCGCGGCCCCAGGCCCGGACCAAGGAACGCCGACCAGGATCCTCCCCATGCTCAGATGGTGCTCGCGTTCGATTTTCCTTCAGGTTGTCCTTGGACTGGTGCTCGGCATCATCTGCGGACTCGCCCTTCCCGAATTTTCCGTCCAACTCAAACCCCTGGGCGACGGCTTTATCAAACTGATCAAGATGCTCATCGGATTGATCGTCTTCTGCGTGGTGGTCAGCGGCATCTCCGGTGCCGGCGACCTGAAGAAGGTTGGCCGGATCGGCCTGAAATCGGTGATCTACTTCGAAATCCTGACCACCATCGCTTTGTTGATCGGGCTGATCCTGGCCTTCTCCACCGGCATCGGCAGCGGCGCCAACATTCATCTGGAGCAACTGTCCAAGGTGGCCATGGGCGACCTCGCCGACCGCGGCCAGCACCTTCGCGGGACCACACAGTTCCTGATGGAGCTGATTCCCAACTCGGTAATCGGCGCCTTCGCCGACAACAACATTCTCCAGGTGCTGTTGTTCTCCGTGCTGTTCGGCAGCGCCCTGAACCTGGTGGGTGAATCGGCCGCGGGCATCTCCCGGCTGATCAACGAGCTCAGCCATGTGATCTTCCGCATCATGGGCATGATCGTGCGCCTGGCGCCGCTCGGGGTGTTCGGCGCCATTGCCTTCACCACCAGCACCTACGGCCTGGACTCACTGCGCCAACTGGGCAGCCTGGTGGCACTGTTCTACGTGACCTGCCTGACCTTCGTACTGGTGATCCTCGGCGTGGTGATGCGCCTGTCCGGCCTGCGGATCCTGCCCCTCCTCAAGTACCTGCGCGAAGAACTGCTGATCGTGATGGGCACCGCCTCCTCGGATGCCGTGTTGCCGCAGGTGATGCGCAAGCTCGAACACTTAGGCATAGGCAGCTCGACTGTGGGCCTGGTGATCCCGACCGGGTACTCGTTCAACCTCGACGGTTTCTCGATCTACCTGACCCTGGCCATCGTCTTTATCGCCAACGCCACCGGCACCCCGCTGGCGCTGACGGACCTGCTGACCATCCTCCTGGTGTCGCTGATCACCTCCAAGGGCGCCCACGGTATTCCCGGTTCGGCCCTGGTGATCCTCGCCGCCACCCTGACGGCGATCCCGGCGATCCCGGTGGTCGGGTTGGTCCTGGTGCTGGCGGTCGACTGGTTCATGGGCATTGGCCGGGCGATGACCAACCTGATCGGCAACTGCGTGGCCACCGTGGCCATTGCCCGCTGGGAACAGGACATTGATGTGCAACGCGCCCACAAGGTCCTCGACGGCCAGCAAGGTTATGCCTTTACGCCGAGAAAGCCGACACCACCGGCTCATCAGCAGGAGTTCTGATGCGCAGCGCCCAGGGACGGGCGCCTGCACCGGCCCAGGCAAGCGCAACCATCGCCGGCCGTGGGTCGTGGCCTGACCGTTTTTTCTGGGAGTAAACCGTGATCAGTTCGTCAACCGTCGTCAATTCAGTAGTAGAAAAACTCCGCGCCGCCCTGGCCCGCGGCCAGTGGCGCCACGGTGAGATGCTGCCCGGCCAGCGTGAACTGGCCGAACAACTGGGCATCAGCCGCCCGAGCCTGCGCGAAGCCGTGACCGTACTGGAAACCCTCGGCCTGGTGCGCTCGATGCCGGGCAAAGGGGTGGTGGTGCTCAATGCCGCCCCCAGCGAAACCTCGGCCATCCACAGCGGCGTGGCCGACGCCAGCCTCGAAGATGTGCTGCAACTGCGCTACACCCTGGAGCCGTTTATCGTCGGGCTGGTGGCCCAGTCCATCAGCAGCAAGGAAATCGGCCAGTTGCGCCTGACCCTGATGGACATGCACGAAGCCCTGGAGGCCAACGATAGCGAAGCCGGAATGAACGCCTACATCGCTTTCCATGAAGAACTGTTCGCCCTGACGTCCAACCCGATCTTCCAGAACGTGGTGCAGCAGACCAGCAACGCCCTCAAGCAGAGCGCCGAGGTCCTGCGCAACTCGCCGGAGCACCTGGCCGAACGCCTGCGGGAAAATGAAGCCGTGGTGCGCGCCATCCGCAACAAGAACAGTGCGCTGGCCAGCGCGGAAATGCGTCGGCACATCCTCCAGGAAGGCCGGCGCATGGGCATCGAACTCACCATCCCGGACGACCATCTGGGCAGTACCGAGCAATAACCCACCCGCCAAGGGGAGACCATATGAACAGCGTTGCGACACCCCTGCCCTTCACCGCCCGGCGCCCGCCCGTGCTGCCAAAGGGCCCGGCCTACTGCGCCGAAACCCTCTACGCCCAGGTGTTCGAAGACATTCTCGAGCGGCGGTTTGGCGAGGGTTTGAGTGAAGAAGCCTTGATCCGCGCCTATGGCGCGGGGCGCAGCCAGGTGCGACGCGTGATGACCCGCCTGGTGCGGCAACAGGTCATTCTTGCCCGCCCCAACCAACGAGCCCGGGTCGCCGAACCCGACGCCGAACAGATCCGCCAGACCCTGCAAGCGCGGCGATTGGCGGAGACCAGCGTTATCGAGTTGGTTTGCGCCAGGGCTGGCGGACCCGCTTTCGAGCCGCTCCGCGCGCTGGTTGCCCGAGAACGCCAGTATGCCGAAGCTGGCCGACAGAGCACGGCGACCCGACTGGGCGGCGAGTTTCATCTGGAGTTGGCCAGGCTGGCCGGCAACGTGCCCCTGGCGCACTTTCTCGGCGGGCTGGTGCCGTTGACCGGATTGGCCCTGGCGCAACATTCGGCGCAAGCCGAAGATTGGCGAGTGCGTGAAGCCCTGGTTGCTGCCGTGGAGAACGGCAATGCAGAGCTGGGCGTCGAGTGGCTGACGGAGTATCTGGATCGGCTTGCCGTCTTGCAGTGGTCCTGAGCCTGCCAGAATCTCAGCCGGGAGCCCGCCGCCCCAGTTAAACGCCGCATCGAGTCTGGCCGAGATGTGTGGCGAGCGGGCAAGCCCGCTCGCCACAAGATCACGCTCCGATTCAAGCGGCCTTAACTGAACAGCATCAGGACACGTCCACTCACCACAAGGCTCGCATCAAGCGGCAGCCACCTTCGCAAAGCCTTCGCGAATCTTCTCTTCCGGCAGCTCATCGGCGATAAACACGATCACGCTCTCCCGCGCCGCGCCCTCCTCCCACTCGGTGTCCCAGTCGAAACCGTACAACTTGAGCACCCCCTGGAACACCATGCGCCGCGGCTCCCCGGCAATATTCAGCACGCCCTTGTAGCGCAGCAACTGCTTGCCGTGATCTTCCAGCAGTTCGTTCATGAACTCGCTGAGCTTATCGATATCCAGCGGCTGCTCGGTGCGCAGCACCAGGCTGGAGATGCGGTCGACGGACGGGGCCTTGCCGACCGGGCGCAAACTCAAGCCACCGCCCAGGTCGGCATTGAGATTGAAGCCACGCACATCGAGCAGCTCCGCCAGGTCGATATTGCCGTGCTCGACGATACGGATCGGCGCCCGACGGTTGATCCGCGCCAGCCGTTCGCTCAAGGCGCTAAACGTCGCCTCGTCCACCAGGTCACGCTTGCTCACCAGCAACCGGTCGGCAAAGCCGATCTGCGCCTGGGCGATGGCCTGGGTCAGGTGATGCTCGGCATGGGCGGCGTCCACCAGGGTGATAATACCGTCGAGCAGGTAGCGCTCGCGCAATTCCTCATCGATAAAAAAGGTCTGCGCCACCGGGGCCGGATCGGCCAGGCCGGTGCATTCGATGACCAGGCGGTCGAAGGCGATCTCACCGCTGTCCAGGCGTTCCAGCAGCAGGTACAGGGCCTTGGTCAGATCAGTGTGGATGGTGCAGCAGACGCAGCCGTTGGACAGCGTCATCACCTGCACCGGCTCGCCCCCCAACAGCTGGGTGTCGATTCCGGCGTCGCTGAATTCGTTCTCGATCACGGCGATTTTCAGGCCGTGCTCGGCTTTGAGCAGATGGCGCAACAGCGTGGTTTTGCCGGCACCGAGAAAGCCACTGAGCACAGTGACGGGAATAGGGACTGACAAACGAAGATCTCCCATACGCTAAAAAAATTTGTGGGAGCCGGCTTGCCGGCGATGGCGTCCGCAAGATCGCCATCGCCGGCAAGCCGGCTCCCACAGTGACAGTGTTCAGCCGTGAAGACTCAACATGCCCTCAAGTCAACAGCACTTCGGTCCGCCCTTGCCGCCATAACGGGCTTCCTGGCGCTCCCGGAAGAACGCCTCGTAGGTCATGACCGGCTTGTCAGGATGCTTGTTCTGCATATGCTCGACGTAGGTGTCGTAGTCGGGCATGCCGACCATCAGGCGCGCCGCCTGACCGAGGTACTTACCGAGGCGACTCAGGTCGTTGAACATGGCGGTATTCCTCTTTTACGCTTCAGGCACGGCCTGGAACGGAGTTTCTTTGTCCGTGCGTTCCTTGTTGCCCCAGGCCGAGACACCGACCTTGATGGCATAGAACAGCACACTGAATACCACAAACAGGAAGAGTGCCGTCAAAGCCGCGTTGGTATAGGCATTGAAGATCACGTGCTGCATCTGGTTGATGTCCTTGGCCGGGGCAATCACCTGCCCGGCCTCCAACGCTACGCTGTATTTCTTCGCCAGGGAAAGGAAACCGATGGCCGGATTGGCGTCGAACAGCTTGATGAAGCCGGCGGTGGTGGTACAGATCAGCAACCAGGCGGCCGGCAGCAGGGTCACCCAGATATAGCGCTGGCGTTTCATCTTGATCAGCACCACGGTGCCGAGCATCAGCGCGATACCGGCCAGCATCTGGTTGGAGATACCGAACAGCGGCCACAAGGTGTTGATGCCGCCCAGCGGGTCGATCACGCCCTGGTACAGCAGGTAACCCCACATGGCCACGCAACCGGCGGTGGCGATCAGGTTGGCGGTCCAGGACTCGGTGCGCTTGAGCGCCGGGACGAAGGAGCCGAGCAAATCCTGCAACATGAAACGCCCGGCACGGGTACCGGCATCCACCGCCGTCAGGATAAACAGTGCTTCGAACAGGATCGCGAAGTGGTACCAGAACGCCATGCTGTTCTCACCGGGCAGCACATGGTGGAGGATCTGCGCGATACCGACCGCCAGGGTCGGCGCACCGCCGGCACGGGACAGCACGGTGGTTTCACCGATATCCCTGGCCACGGCCAGCAGGGCGTCAGGAGTGATCGCAAAGCCCCAGCTGCTGACGGTCTGTGCCACCGTCACCACATCACTGCCAACCGCCGCCGCCGGGCTGTTCATGGCGAAGTACACGCCTGGCTCGATCACCGAAGCGGCAACCATCGCCATGATGGCCACGAAGGACTCCATCAGCATGCCGCCGTAACCGATGTAACGGGCGTTGGTTTCCTTGTCCAGCAGCTTGGGCGTGGTCCCGGAGGCAATCAGCGCATGGAAGCCGGAGACCGCACCGCAGGCAATGGTGATGAACAGGAACGGGAACAGACCGCCTTTCCAGACCGGACCGGTACCGTCGACGAATTGGGTCAGCGCCGGCATTTTCAGCACCGGCATGGTGATCAGGATGCCGATCGCCAGGGCGACAATGGTACCGATCTTGAGGAAGGTCGACAGGTAGTCGCGCGGTGCCAGGATCAGCCACACCGGCAACACCGCGGCGACAAAACCGTAGCCGACCAGCATCCAGGTGATCTGTACGCCCGTGAAGCTGAAGGCCTTGGCCCAGACCGGATCGGCGGCGATCTGCCCGCCAAGCCAGATCGAACCGAGCAACAGAAGCACGCCGACAATGGAGATCTCACCGATGCGGCCCGGGCGGATGTAGCGCATGTAGACGCCCATGAACATCGCGATCGGGATGGTCGCCATCACAGTGAAGATGCCCCAGGGGCTCTCGGCCAGGGCCTTGACCACGATCAGCGCGAGCACCGCGAGGATGATGATCATGATCAGGAAGCAGCCGAACAGGGCGATGGTCCCTGGCACCCGGCCCATTTCCTCACGGACCATGTCGCCCAGGGAACGACCGTTGCGCCGGGTGGACAGGAACAGGACGATAAAGTCCTGCACCGCACCGGCCAGCACCACGCCGGCAATCAGCCACAGCGTACCGGGCAGGTAGCCCATCTGCGCCGCCAATACCGGGCCGACCAACGGTCCGGCACCGGCAATGGCGGCGAAGTGGTGACCGAAAAGAATGTGTTTGTTGGTCGGCACATAGTCCAGACCGTCGTTGTTGAGCACCGCCGGCGTGGCCCGATTGGCATCGAGCTGCATGACATTATTGGCGATGAACAGACTGTAGTAACGATAGGCAACCAGATAGATCGCCACGGCGGCGACCACGATCCACAAGGCGTTGATCGCCTCGCCACGGCGCAAGGCCACTACGCCCAGGGCGCACGCTCCAACGATCGCCAGCAGCAGCCAGGGTAAGTGGCGTAGCGGGCTATTATTATTTTTCATTTTTATATTCCAGCCAGGGAGGACAAGAAAGACAGCCATATTGAGTTTAGCGCCTACAGGGCCAAAGGCCATACCCGACATTGCCCGAAAACGGCTTTTTATGCCCTGGCGCAGCAGCTTGCGCTGGACCCCAACGATAGCCCATGCCGGCCCAACTCGTGTGGTATCCGGCTATCCATCGCAAGCCGGCTCGCTCCCCCCGGCTGTGACGTCTATAGTCAGGGGATCCGCACAGGAGCCACGTCATGAGCGACTCGCATTCCAATCGCCGTCAATTCAAGCGCATTGATTTTGACGCCGACACCACCCTCAGCCAGGGCTCTAGCGTCTGGTCGGCGCATCTGATCGACCTTTCGCTCAAGGGATTGCTGCTTCAGCGGCCGGGAAATTGGGACGACAGCCACGAAGGCATCTTCCACATCGATATTCGCCTGGCGGCGAACGCCCATGTCGAAATGGATGCCGAACTGGTGCACCGGGAAAAAAACCATCTGGGTTTCAAGTGCCTGCACATCGGCCTGGAGTCGATCCAGCACCTGCGGCGCCTGATCGAGCTCAACCTCGCCGATGCGGAGGAGCTTGAGCGCGAGCTCGGCGCCCTGATCGAGCTGTAGACCAGACCGCCCCTAGGCCCCCTGCTGCCTGAACGCAGGCTTTTGTGGGAGCGGTGCTTGTCGGACCGCCGCACCGCCGCGAAGGGGACCGCGAGGCGGCTAAAAGCTTCGCGGGCAAGCACCGCTCCCACAAACCACCTTTGACACCCGCGCCTGCAAGCTCAGGGAAACGCCGAGGGCTGCGGAAAATCGCTCTCGGTGTCCCAATACCCCGCCTCTTGCCGCGATGACAATTGCCAGGCGCCGTCCTGGAAGCGATAGGTGCGGTAGGTGGTGACAAACTCCTCGTCCTCGCCCGCCGGCGACGATGACACCTGCTGGATCTGTGCCACACCGTCCGCGCCCGGCGCACCGACCTGCCAGGCGGCCTTGCCGGTCTGGGCCAGGAACAGCGCTTCGCTCTTGCCCTCCGGCGTCCGATAGAGCGTGGTATTGAGCTTGCCCGCGGACGGCATCAGCACTTGGGTAGCCGGACCGCTGTAAGTGCCCATGGGCGCGGTTTCGTCGATGGTCAGGAAAAACGCCGGGGCCGGCAGGCCCACCAACGGTGCTTTCTCGACGCTGGCCAGTGGATAACCCAGGCTTTTGCTCTCCAGCGCCTCACCGGACGCCGCCAGCAAACGCACCTGGGCCTCGACCAGCGGTGTTTTCTCGATATCTGCCGCCAGTAGGTCGTCTTCGAGGTTTTCCGGATCCGCGCCATTGCCCCACAAGTCACGATGCAGATCCGGGCTGATGCGCACGTCCTCGAGAATCTCCAGCACCTGGCCATCATTGATCGGCAGTTGCTGGGCCACGCGATAACCGGCGGGCACCTGCGCCGCCGCTTGCGCCAAAGCGCACCACGCGAGCATTCCCAGCACCAGCACCGCCGAGCCGAAAACTTTCATCCTTTGACTCCCTTCATTAGGTGGATTGATGGATAAAGCGAGCATTATTCGAACAACGCATCCAGGGCCTGCTCCAAGCGCGTGACCGCGATGATCAACAGCCCCGGCGGCGCCTCCTTCGGCGCATTGCCCTTGGGCACGATGGCCCGCTTGAAACCGTGCTTGGCCGCCTCTTTAAGGCGCTCCTGGCCGCTGGGCACCGGTCGCACTTCGCCGGACAGGCCGACCTCGCCAAACACCAGCAAGTCATGCGGCAAGGGCCGATTGCGCAGGCTGGACATGATCGCCGCCAGCAACGCCAGGTCCGAGGCGGTTTCCAGGACCTTGACCCCGCCGACGACGTTGAGGAACACATCCTGGTCATGGGTCGGAATCCCGCCATGCCGGTGCAGGACCGCCAGCAGCATCGCCAGGCGATTCGGATCGAGCCCGAGGGTGACCCGGCGCGGGTTGGCCAGGTGACTGTCGTCCACCAGCGCCTGCACCTCCACCAGCATCGGCCGGGTGCCTTCCCAGGTGGCCATGACCACGCTGCCCGGCACTTCTTCCTGAGCCCGGGTGAGGAAAATCGCCGAAGGGTTGGAGACTTCCTTCAGGCCGCGGTCGGTCATGCCGAACACGCCCAGTTCATTGACCGCGCCGAAACGGTTCTTCACCGCGCGCAACAGGCGCAGGCGGCCATCGGATTCGCCCTCGAAATACAGCACGGTATCGACCATGTGTTCGAGCACCCGCGGTCCGGCCAAGGCACCTTCCTTGGTCACGTGACCGACCAGGAAGATCGCCGTGCCGCTCTGCTTCGCATAACGCACCAGCAAGGCCGCGCTCTCGCGGACTTGGGACACGCCGCCCGGTGCCGATTGCAGTTGCTCGGTGAAGATGGTCTGGATCGAGTCGATCACCATGACCTTGGGCTTTTCCACCCGGGCGGTGGCAATGATGGTTTCGATGCAGGTCTCGGTCATCACCCGCAGCTGGTCCTGGGGCAGGCCCAGGCGGCGGGCACGCATGGCCACCTGCTGTTGCGACTCCTCGCCGGTGACATACAGCGCCGGCATGCGCGCGGCGAGATTGCACAGGGTCTGCAGGAGAATGGTCGACTTGCCGATGCCCGGGTCGCCACCGATCAGCACCACCGAGCCGTCCACCAGACCGCCGCCGAGCACCCGGTCGAGCTCCCCGGAGGCGGTGGAAAAGCGCGGAATTTCCTCGACGCTGACTTCGGCCAGGGTCTTGATCTGTGCCTGTTGCCCGGCCCAGCCGGTGCGACCGCTGGGCGCCGCGGCAGCGCCGCTTTCGACCATCGTTTCGGTCAGGGTGTTCCAGGCCCCGCATTCGCCGCACTGCCCGGCCCACTTGGGAAAGGTCGCGCCGCACTCGGTGCAGCCGTACATGCGCTTGGCCTTGGCCATCTGAACCCCCACGCAAAAACCGCGATGATAGCTCAGCTGGCGCCGATCAGCGCGGCGCCGGTGTACGGATTTCGCCACTGGCCAGGCGCGCGGCGCTATTACCCAAGGGGTCTTCGGCATCGAGGTTGGCGCCCTTGGCCGCCAGTTCGTCGAGCAGGCCGAGACGCTTGAACAGTCCGGCGTACATGGCTGCTGTCTGGCCGGCGCCGTTGCGCTGGTCCGGGTTGCAGTCGCTGGCGAGCAGGCGGCGGGCAATATTCACTTCACCCTTGAAGATCGCGCCCATCAACGCGGTGTTGCCGCGCTTGTCCTGGACACAGGCATTGGCCCCGGCGGCGAGCAGGCGCTCGACGGCGGGGCCTTGGCCATGATAGGCGGCCAGGATCAGCGCGGTGTAACCCTGGACGTCCTGGGTGTCGAGACTGTAGCCGGCGTCTATGAACGTGTTGAGCATCTCGACGTCGCCACGGCGGGCGGCATCGAAGTAGTAATCCTTGAGCTGCGCCTGGAGCGCGACCGGATCGTCGGGAACCGGCGGTTCCTGGGCTGAAACAGAGAACGTGCAGGCGAATAGAAACAGCAAGGCAAAAGTGCGCATGGAGAGACTCCGTTGCGGTGGGAAGCCGGGAAGTGTTTGGTGAGTTCAAGGGCCCCTTCGCGGGCAAGCTCCGCTCCCACCGGATTTGAGTCGTGGGATCTTCCGTGTACGACTCAAAACCTTTGGGAGCGGAGCTTGCCCGCGAAAGGGCCGGCACTGACACAACAACCATCAGGGCTGACTAATCCGCCAGCTTCGCCGCCAACGCCTTGACCCGCGCCAGGTCCCCCTTGGCCACCTTGGTCACCCCCGCGCCATACTCCGGATCAGCCTTGTAGAGAAACGACAGCATGATGTGCTTGCTCTCGTCATCGGTGTCCGCCAGGGAACCGCCGAAGTTCTCGATCAGGTCCTGCTTTTCCTTCTTGCTATAGGAGCGGTACAGATCACCGGCCTGCTTGAAGTTCTGCTCGCGCTGGATCTTCGCCTGCTGGGTGCTGCCGGCCAGGGCCAGCTGGCTGTAGCGGGCCGCCTGCGGTTCTTCGCGGGGCAGCAAGCGGCTGGGCTGGTAGTTCACTCCGGTGCTGCTGTGAGCGCTGTTCATCGCCCCATCCTGGTTGCCGTTGTTGACCGCGACTTTCGGCGCATTGATCGGCAACTGCAGGGCGTTCGGCCCCAGGCGATACATCTGGGTGTCGGCATAGGAGAACACCCGGCCCTGCAACAGCCGGTCCTCGGACGGCTCGATACCCGGCACCAGGTTGGCCGGGGCCATGGCCACCTGCTCGGTTTCCTGGAAGACATTCGCCGGGTTGCGATCCAGGACCATCTGCCCGACCTTGCGCTCAGGCACGCCCGGCCAGATCTTGGTGGCATCCAGCGGGTCGAAGTCGAACTTGCCCAGGTCCTGTGGCGTCAGGACCTGGACATAGAGGTCCCACTTCGGAAAGTCACCCTTGTTGATATGTGCCACCAGGTCGTGGGTCATATGGCTGTAATCCTTGCCCTGGACCTCGACGACGGCCTTGGGGTCGAGGTTGCGAAGCCCTTGCAGGCTCTTCCAGTGAAACTTGACGTAATGCACTTCGCCCTTGGCATTGATCAATTTGTAGGCATGCACGCCATTGCCATCCATCTCCCGATAGCTGGCCGGCGTGCCGGAGTCCGAGTACAGCTCGGTCAGGGTGCGGGTGGCTTCGGGCACATGGGAGAAGAAGTCGAAACGCCGCGAGTCGTCATCGAGATTGCTCCGCGGATCAGGCTTGAAGGCATGCACCATGTCCGGGAATTTGATCGCATCACGAATGAAGAAGGTCGGGAAGTTGTTGCCGACCAGGTCCCAGTTGCCATCGCTGGTATAGAACTTGGTGGCAAAGCCGCGTGGATCGCGCAGGGTCTCGGGCGAGTGGTTACCGTGCACCACCGCGGAGAAACGCACGAACACCGGGGTGGCGCTGCCGGCGGCAAACACCTTGGCCTTGGTCAGGTCGCTCAGGTCATCGGTGACGGTAAAGGTGCCGTGGGCACCGGTCCCCCGCGCATGGACGACGCGCTCCGGGATACGCTCGCGGTCGAAACGCTGGAGTTTCTGGATCAGTTGCACGTCCTGCAGCAACACCGGCCCGCCGGCGCCGGCGGTCTGCGAGTTCTGGTTATCGCCGACCGCGGCACCGTTGTCGCGGGTCAGGGTCGCGGCCTGGACGGACAGGGATAACAGGCTGGCGCTCAAGACGCACAGCACGCGCCTTGACGAAACGACTCCAAGGGCAGGAATGATGTTCATGTCGGACTCCTCTGGTTTTTGTAGGGCGCATTCCGATGCGCTGACCAGAGGCTAGTGACTGACGCGCCGTTCTCTAAATAGAAAAGGCTGAAGAGGTCGATTGAGAAAATAGACGGGCCATCCTCCGCCAAGGCGCGTATTTCGCGCGATTACTGGCACTTTGAAAACTTTTTGCCGGGCCGCCGGTCGATTACACCAGGCGCAGCCGACCCCAAGCCTGCAGCAAGATGCCCGCGGCTCCATTACACTGCGCTTACTCCCCTCATCTGTAACAAGGAATAACGCTATGAGCGTGCTCAGTGAGTTCAAGGCCTTCGCGGTCAAGGGCAATGTAGTCGACATGGCCGTCGGTATCATCATCGGGGCCGCCTTCGGCAAGATCGTTTCGTCGTTTGTCGGCGATGTGGTGATGCCACCGATCGGGCTGCTCATCGGTGGGGTCGATTTCGGCGCCCTGGCCATTACCTTGAAAGCCGCCGACGGCAATGTGCCTGCCGTGGTCCTGGCCTATGGCAAATTCATTCAGACCTGCATCGACTTCATCATCGTCGCCTTCGCCATTTTCATGGGGGTCAAGGCCATTAACCGACTCAAGCGCGAAGAAGCGGTAGCCCCGACCCTGCCACCGGTCCCGACCAAGGAAGAGGAACTGCTGGGCGAGATCCGCGACCTGCTCAAGGCCCAGGCCAACAAGCCCTGAAGCCACACCGCCGGCCCTTGTAGGGGCCCCTGCCCCTACCAGTAATTCTCCACCGCCACCTGCCCGGGGCGTCGGCTCAGACTGAGCTGCAAGCCCCGTTGCTTGAGCAGCGCCCGGGTGTCATCGATCATCTGCGGATTGCCGCACAGCATCACCCGCGAGTGCTCGGGTGACAGCGCCACTCCCGCCAGCCGCTCCAGCTCACCGTTCTCGATCAGTTGGGTAATGCGCCCGTTCAACAGCCCCGGGCAGTGCTCGCGGGTGAGCGTGGCAATGAACTGCAGCTTGTGCGCGTGTTCAGCCAGGTAATCGCGCCCGGCAAGGCCGCCGATCAGTTCCCGATAAGCCAGCTCGGCCGCCTCGCGGGCACTGTAGACCAGGATGATTCGCTCGAAGCGCTCCCAGGCCTCGAAATCCTGCAGGATCGACAGGAACGGCGCAACACCGGTGCCGGTGGCCAGCAACCAGAGGTCACGTCCGCCGACAAAACGGTCCAGGGTCAGGAAGCCGAACGCCTGCTTGTCGACCAGCAGGGTGTCGCCCTCGCGCAGGCGACTCAACTCGCTGGTGAATTCGCCCTCGGGCACCACGATGGAAAAGAACTCGAGGAATTCGTCATGGGGCGAGGACACCATCGAATAGGCGCGCCACACGACACTGCCATCGGCCTTGCTCACCCCGAGACGGGCAAACTGGCCAGCCCGAAAACGAAAGCCGGCATCACGGCTGGCACGCAAGGTGAACAGGCTGGGCGTCAAGGGTTGGACCCCGAGCAGGGTCTGGCGGGTGAACTTCTCGGCGCTGGCGGTCATGACGTTCTCCGTGAGGCAGTGAACGTCAGTGTCGCGCAAAGAGCAGCCGAGAAACACCGATGGTTTGTAGTGGTATAGATTCTCTTAAAACCTGTACATACTCAAACCATATGTACACCCCTCACTAGAAACAATAACTTATATATTCCCCAGCTCGCCCTTTAATACATATTCACACACCGACACTTACACAGCGTGAGGAACGACCACTTCCAGACTAGTCTAGTCCACGGGAACAACATGCGAAATGATAGCAAAACGCCCCTAACTACAGTACAACGGGCGATAACCATGATCTTTTAAAGATTATAAAAATATCGGCCCCAGGCCAAAAAACATCGCCCACCAACGCCGATATTTCCTACACTATTTCCGTCACCTTCGACCGTTACACGCAATCACGGAAGGGCACTTCAATGGAGAACTGGCAGGATAATCAACTGCATCAGCTCATGAGTGAAAAAGAAGAACAGGCAATCTTCAACGCAGTTTTCAATCTGGCCGTGCAAATTGGCTTCACCTACGCATCATTCAGAATGACCACCCTACTTGGAAGCCATCAGACAAACAGCACACACTTCAACAACTACCCAAACGAATGGAACAGATGCTATCAGCGTAACAACTACCAAACGATCGATCCGTTGGTTTTCCACTGTCATCGTTCGGTGTTCCCGATCCTCTGGTCCCCGGAGGTCTTTCAATCCACCCCAACACTCTGGAGAGACATGCAGGAGCATGGGTTGAGACAAGGATGCTCACAGTCAGTCCATGACGTTCGCGGCATCGTCAGCACCTTGAGTCTGGCGCGCAATTCGGTCCCGATTACCACCGATGAGTTCTACAGCAAGGCCGGGCAAGTCCTCTGGCTGTGCAACTGGCTGCATTCCGCGCTGGCAGACAAGCTGCTGCCAACCCAGAGGTCGGACAACAGCTACCCGTTGTCGCCGCGCGAAGCCGAGATCATGAAGTGGACCGCGGAAGGCAAGACCGCCTCCGAGATTGCCGACATTCTCCACCTGACAACGCGCACCGTGGGCTTTCACATGAGCACCATCATGAGGAAGTTCGGGGTCAACAACAAAGCGTCCGCCGTCTTGTGTGCCGCCAAATCAGGGCTGCTTTTCTGAACGAGCAAGGACCGCACCCGGCAGAGGGATCTGCCATCAGAAGAAACAGGCAATCCGCGACAAACCCACGTAAAATCCTTCGATCTTCAATTCCCGCTTGTCCTGTCCCAACCCGTGACGAGGCAACATCGACGCTCCAGAGCCCCCCATGCCCCTGCTAGAAAGCCCGTTTGCCCGACTCGACCTGATCCGCCAGCCCGAACAACAGAACGAGCCGCTGCAAGCCTTCGATGCCGCGGATGAATACCTGCTCGCGCACCTGGCCGAACAGGGCGTGTCGGCCGAGACCCGGGTGCTGGTGCTCAACGACAGCTTCGGGGGCCTGGCCAGCAGCCTGGCCGGGCATGTCCGGGTAACCAGCAGCGGCGACTCGTTCCTTGGGGCCCTGGCGTTGGAGAAAAACCTGGTACGCAACGGCCAGGCCTTCGACGCGGTGCCTCACGTCCCCGCCAGTGAGGCCTGGGTCGGGCCATTCGACCGGGTGCTGATCCGGGTGCCGAAAACCCTCGCCCTGCTGGAAGAACAGCTGATTCGCCTGCAAGGTCAGTTGGCCCCGGGTGCCCGAGTGATCGCCAGCGCCATGATCAAACACCTGCCCAGGGCCGCCGGCGATCTGCTGGAGCGCTATATCGGCCCCGTGCAGGCCTCCCTGGCGGTGAAGAAGGCGCGTCTGCTGATCGCCACGCCAGCGGCACGGGAAGCGGCCGTATCGCCTTACCCGACACGCTACCGGCTCGACGAACCGGCCATCGAGCTGCTCAACCACGCCAATGTGTTCTGCCGCGAAGGCCTGGACATCGGCACCCGGGCCTTCCTGCCGCACCTGCCCGGCAACCTGGGCAGCGCGCAGGTCGCGGACCTGGGTTGCGGCAACGGCGTGCTGGCGATCGCCAGCGCGCTGCAAAATCCCCAAGCCCACTACACGCTGGTGGACGAATCCTTCATGGCCGTGCAATCGGCGCGGGAGAACTGGCAAGCGGCGCTGGGCGAACGCGAGGCGGTGATCAGGGCAGGTGACGGCCTGGCCGGGCAAGCGCCGCAGTCGTTGGATGTGGTGTTGTGCAACCCGCCATTCCACCAGCAGCAGGTGGTCGGCGATTTCCTCGCCTGGCGGATGTTCCAGCAGGCCCGCGAAGCGTTGGTGGTCGGCGGTGCGCTGTATATCGTCGGCAACCGCCACCTGGGTTATCACAGCAAGCTGGCACGTTTGTTCCGTGGTGTCGAACAAGTGGCGGCGACACCCAAGTTCGTGATTCTCAAGGCACGCAAGTAACCACAACCCACCGCTCCCACAGGCCTCTAAAAAGTCCAGCCTAGTGTGTGGTCAACCCAGCCGCACTCATGAACAACCGCATCAGGCTGGCGACCACGAACAGCGCCAGCACACTGCCCGTCCAGATGATCACCAGCCAGCCGATACGTTGCCAGAGCGGTTTCTTTTCCGCCGCTTCGATCTCGTGCAAAGAAGGTTTGCCTGCCATGAGCCCAATCCTCGTCGTTCAAGCACGATGGCGTAGCCAAGCACGCCATCGTCAACCCGCCCGCCCCTGCACGGAGCGGGCAGTGCGCCCTAGTGATAACCGTCCTCGTGAGTCACCTTGCCGCGGAACACGTAGTAGCTCCAGAAGGTGTAGCCCAGGATGAACGGGATGATGAACAGCGTTCCCACCAGCATGAAGCCCTGGCTTTGCGGCGGCGCGGCGGCGTCCCAGATCGAGATCGACGGCGGCACGATATGCGGCCACAGGCTGATGCCCAGGCCGCTGTAGCCGAGGAAAATCAGCGCCAGGGTCAGCAGGAACGGCGTGTAGTGGGCATTGCGCGCCACCGCCCGGAGCAAACCGTACAGCGTCACCAGCACCAGGATCGGTACCGGCAGGAACCAGAACAGGTTCGGCAGGGTGAACCAGCGTGCGGCGATCTCGGCGTGGGTCAGCGGGGTCCAGATACTGACCACCCCGATCACCGCCAACACCACATAGGCCAGGGGCCGCGCCAGGTCGTGCATCTGCTCCTGCAACCTGCCCTCGGTCTTCATGATCAGCCAGGTACAGCCGAGCAAGGCATAGGCCACCACCAACGCCACGCCACAGAACAGCGTGAAGGGCGTCAGCCAGTCCAGCGAGCCGCCGGCGAACTGGCGGTCGACCACCGGAATGCCATCGATGAAGGCCCCCAGCGCGACACCCTGGAAAAAGGTCGCGGTCAGCGAGCCGCCGATAAACGCCTTGTCCCAGATATGCCGCTTGTGCTCCTTGGCCTTGAAACGGAACTCGAAGGCCACGCCGCGGAAGATCAGTCCGACCAGCATCAGGACCAACGGCAGGTAGAGCGCCGAGAGCACCACCGAATAGGCCAGCGGAAATGCGCCGAACAGGGCCGCGCCACCGAGCACCAGCCAGGTTTCGTTGCCGTCCCAGACCGGCGCGACGGTGTTCATCATCACATCGCGATCGCGATCACCCTTGACGAAGGGGAAGAGAATGCCGATCCCCAGGTCGAAGCCATCCATGACCACGTACATCATGATGCCGAAGATGATGATCACGGCCCAGATCAGCGGAAGATCAATACCCATGACTCAGTTCCCCTTGTTCAGGTGGTGAGCGTCTTCGGCGCCATCATCGGCGGCGGAGAGCGGACGGGCCGGGGTGCGTTGCTGGCCGGGACCACCGTGGCTCGACTCGGCACCTTCGTTGGTTTTCGGCCCTTTGCGCACCAGGCGCATCATGTAGCCGAGGCCGGCGCCGAACAGCGAGAAATACACCAAGACGAACAGCGCCAGGGTGATACTCATCTGCACCAGCGTGTGCCCGGACGACGCGTCCGCCGTGCGCATCAGGCCGTAGACCACCCAGGGCTGGCGACCGATCTCGGTGGTGAACCAGCCGGCCAGGATCGCGATCAGGCCCGAGGGTCCCATCCACAATGCCAGGTACAGGAAGCCGCGGTTGCTGTAGAGACGGTCACGCTTGCGCAGCCACAGGCTCCACAACCCGGTGAAGATCATCAGCAAACCCAGGCCGACCATGACCCGGAACGACCAGAACACGATGGTCGAATTCGGCCGGTCTTCGGCCGGGAACTCCTTGAGCGCCGGCACCTGCTTGTCCAGGCTGTGGGTCAGGATCAGGCTGCCCAGGTACGGGATTTCCACGGCGAAGCGGGTCTTCTCGGCCTTCATGTCCGGCAGGCCGAAGAGAATCAGCGGGGTCGGTTCATTGCCGACGTTTTCCCAGTGACCTTCGATGGCGGCGATCTTCGCCGGCTGGTGCTCGAGGGTGTTGAGACCATGGAAGTCACCGATCACCGCCTGGATCGGCGCGACGATCAGCGCCATCCACATGGCCATCGAGAGCATGGTGCGGATCGCCGGATTGTCGCGCCCGCGCAACAGATGCCAGGCCGCCGACGAGCCGACGAAGAACGCCGTGGCGACAAAGGCCGCCGTGGCCATGTGCATCAGCCGATAAGGGAAGGACGGGTTGAACACCACCGCCAGCCAGTCCACCGGGATCACCCGGCCGTCGATGATTTCGTAGCCCTGCGGCGTCTGCATCCAACTGTTGGACGAGAGAATCCAGAAGGTCGAGACCAGCGTACCGATCGCCACCATCACCGTGGAAAAGAAATGCAGGCCGCGGCCGACGCGGTTCCAACCGAACAGCATGACGCCGAGGAAACCGGCTTCGAGGAAGAACGCCGTGAGCACTTCATAGGTCAGCAGCGGCCCGGTGACCGCGCCGGCGAAGTCGGAGAAGCGACTCCAGTTGGTCCCGAACTGATAGGCCATGACCAGCCCGGAGACCACGCCCATGCCGAAGTTGACGGCGAAGATCTTCGACCAGAAGTGGTACAGATCACGGTAGGTATCGTTGTGCGTCTTCAGCCACAGGCCTTCGAGTACCGCCAGGTAACTCGCCAGACCGATGGTGATCGCCGGGAACAGGATATGGAACGAGATGGTGAACGCGAACTGGATTCGGGCGAGATCTAGCGCCTCCAAACCGAACATAAGTCTTCCTCTGTCAGGTAATACCGGTTGCCGGCCTGGAGGCCTGCACCACTGCCCCCACGGATACGGAGTGCGGCGAATTCGAATTCGTTCTTTTCAACCATCGCGACGCAGGGAGTCGCGATCCAGGCCAGTACCGAAAATGGAAGTGACCTGGATCAATCAACGTTGAAAGAGTAGCCCCATTCCGACGACCGGGCTGTGTGGTCTTTTGCCGCGTGACAGGTTGCCTCAGGCGCAGATACCAACTGATCCGGAGAAAACATAGGCAGCTCAGCAACTTTTTGTTACATGGGAATGATAATCTGCCTTGTCCCCTGCCCTGACGAGTCCTCCGATGCCTGCCGAGACGCCGATGCTGCTGCGCCACCACCGCCCTTTCCTGGCTTTCTGGCTGGCGCGGATCTTTACCGTCAGCGGTTTCCAGATGCTCACCGTGGCCATCGGCTGGAACCTCTATCAGTTGACCGGGAACGTGCTGGACCTGGGCCTGGTGGGCCTGGTCGAGTTCGCCCCACGGGTGCTGTTCATGCTGCACACCGGGCATGTCGCCGACCGTTACGACCGGCGCAAAGTCGCGGCGCTGTGCCAGACCTTGCAGGCGCTGATCGCCCTGAGCCTGGCCATCGGCAGCGCGACCGACCATGTGACCCGGGAAATGATCTTTATCCTGGCGTTCCTGCTGGGGGCGGCGCGCTCTTTCGAAATGCCCACCACCCAGGCGCTGCTGCCGTCCATTGTGCCGACCGCCCTGTTCCCCCGCGCCGTGGCCGCCGCGCAGTCGGCCCAGCAACTGGCGACCATTGTCGCCCCGGCCCTCGGTGGCCTGCTCTATGCCCTGGGTAGCACCTGGGTTTATGGACCGACCGTGGCCCTGTATGTGATCGCCTGCTCACTGATGCTCAACCTGCCGGCGCGGCAGACCCCGCTTAACAAGGGCAAGGCCACCCTGCACTCGCTGTTGGCGGGGATTCGTTTTATTCGCAGTCGCCCGGACATTCTCGGCGCGATTTCCCTGGACCTGTTCGCCGTGCTGCTGGGCGGCGCCACGGCCCTGCTACCGGTGTTCGCCAAGGACATCCTGCTGACCGGCCCCTGGGGCCTGGGCCTGTTGCGCTCGGCTCCGGCGGTGGGCGCGTTGCTGATGTCGCTGTGGCTGGCGCGCTTCCCGGTGGAGCGCAAGGTCGGGCGGATCATGTTCAGCGCCGTCGGCGTGTTCGGCGTGGCGACCATCGCCTTCGGCCTGTCGACCTCGTTCTGGTTCTCCCTGGCGGTGCTGGTGGTACTGGGCGCGGCGGACATGATCAGCATGGTGATCCGTGCGTCCTTCGTACAATTGGAGACCCCGGACGAGATGCGCGGTCGGGTCAGCGCGGTGAACGGGCTGTTTATCGGCGCGTCCAACCAGCTCGGCGAATTCGAGTCAGGGCTGACGGCCCACTGGTTCGGCACCGTGCCCGCCGTGGTGATGGGCGGTATCGGCACCCTGCTGGTCACCGGGAGCTGGATGAGACTGTTTCCGACCCTGGCCCGGCGCGACCGCATGCACGAAGCCGCCGCGCAACCGGTGCAAACCAGCGCACCGGCGAACGTCGCTTAGTGGGGGGTGATTTGAATTTCCGCGCCCATGGTCTGAACCGGGGCCGTCAGCGAGCGGTCGCCGACGACGAACGTGACCGCCTGCTGCCTGTCCAGTTCAAAGACATAACTGAAGCGGTAACCCACCACCTTGCCGACGCTGCAAGGTACGAACGGCCGGCGGAATTCACAGAGTGAACCGCGCGACGCGTATTGCAGCGGCACACCATTGAGGAAGGCCTGCAGACCGCGGCCATAACCCGATTCCACCACCGTCACGGTGATCGGCCCGCTGTGCTTGCAACGGGTTTGCATCCGACCGTCGGACACGTCCTCGACGCAGTCCTGGGACGCCACCGTGTAGATGGCCACGCCGATCAGCGACTGGGCCGGCGCGGCGGAGAGCGTCAACACCGCGCTGGCCATTACCGCCCCCAGGCCCAGGACCAGACTCTTCACTCGACTGCTCATAAATCCCTCCGAAAGGAGCCCGCAGTATGCCCCATGGACCCGGCGACAGCATTGCCACACCGCAGGCGCGGAAGTTTTTTGCTGATGTCCTGGCATCTTGCTTGCAACGCGCAGCCAACCGGCACAAACCACTGGTATGATGCGCGGCTTTTTTCCACAGACAGAAGCTCATCAGGCCGCTAGAGTCTGTGCTTGGCTGTTTGCGGATCGATTCATTCACGGCGCCGAGTGCGCCACGGGGGAGCAGAGATGCTGGAAAGGCTGTTTCAACTCAAGGCACACAACACCAATGTGCGCACCGAGATACTCGCGGGCGTCACCACCTTCCTGGCCATGGCCTACATACTGTTCGTCAACCCGAGCATCCTCGGCGAAACGGGCATGGACAAGGGTGCGGTGTTTGTCGCCACCTGCCTGGCCGCGGCCATCGGCTCGACAATCATGGGGCTGATCGCGAACTACCCGATCGCCCTCGCGCCGGGCATGGGCCTGAACGCCTTCTTCACCTACACCGTGGTCCTGCACATGGGCCACACCTGGCAAGTCGCGCTGGGGGCGGTGTTCATCTCGGCGGTGTGCTTCTTCCTGCTGTCGATCTTCCGCATCCGCGAATGGATCATCAACAGCATCCCGCTACCGCTGCGCTCGGCGATTGCCGCCGGTATCGGCCTGTTCCTGGCGCTGATCGCCCTGCACAATGCCGGGATCGTGGTGAGCAACCCGGCGACCATGGTCGGCCTCGGTGACCTCAAGCAACCGGCACCGATCCTCGCCACCCTGGGCTTTGCCGCCATCGTCGCCCTCGACGCGCTGAAAGTCCGTGGCGCGGTGCTGATCGGCATCCTCGGGGTGACCATCGTCTCGATCCTGATGGGCTTCAGCCCGTTCGGCGGCATCGTCTCGGCCCCGCCGTCGCTGGCCCCGACCTTCCTGCAACTGGATATCAAGGGCGCGCTGAACATCGGCCTGGTCAGCGTGATCTTCGCGTTCCTGTTCGTCGACCTGTTCGACAACTCCGGAACCCTGATCGGCGTCGCCAAGCGCGCCGGGCTGATGGGCAAGGACGGCTACATGCCGAAAATGGGCCGGGCGCTGATCGCCGACAGCACCGCCGCGATGGCCGGCTCGCTGCTGGGCACCTCGACCACCACCAGCTACATCGAGTCGGCGGCGGGCGTCAGCGCCGGCGGCCGGACCGGCCTGACCGCCGTAGTGGTGGCCGTGCTGTTCCTGCTGGCGCTGTTCTTCGCCCCACTGGCCGGCAGCGTCCCGGCGTTCGCCACCGCCCCGGCGCTGCTGTTCGTCGCCGTGCTGATGACCTCGGGCCTGGCGGAAATCAACTGGGATGACATCACCGAAGCCGCACCGGTGGTGGTCACCGCCCTGGCCATGCCCTTTACCTATTCCATCGCCAATGGCATCGCGTTCGGCTTCATTGCCTGGACCGCGATCAAGCTGCTGTCCGGTCGCGCCCGCGAACTGAACCCGGCGCTGGTGATTCTGTCGATACTGTTCGTGATCAAGCTGGGCTGGTTCAACGCATGACTTTCGATTCCAACACTTACACCGCTCAGCTCGAAGACAAGGTCGCGCGCTTGCGCGACCTGCTGGCGCCGTTCGCTGCCCCCGAGCCACGGGTGTTCGACTCGCCGCTGCAGCACTTTCGCCTGCGGGCGGAGTTCCGCCTGTGGCGCGAAGCCGGTGAACGCCACTACGCGATGTTTTCCCAGGACGACAAACGCACCCCGATCCTGATCGAAGACTTCCCCATCGCCAGCCTGCGCATCAATGCGTTGATGCCCAAGCTCAAGGCCGCCTGGCAAGCCAGCGCGCCGCTGAGCCACAAGCTGTTCCAGGTGGAGTTCCTGACCACCCTGGCCGGCGACGCGATGATCACCCTGTGCTATCACCGCCCGTTGGACGAGCACTGGCAGACCGCCGCCGAGCAGTTGGCCGCCGACCTTGGCGTCAGCATCATCGGCCGCTCCAAGGGCAAGCGCGTGGTGATCGGCCACGACTACGTGGTGGAGAAATTCGAGATTGCCGGGCGCACCTTCAGCTACCGGCAACCGGAGGGTGCCTTCACCCAGCCCAACGGCACGGTGAACCAGAAGATGCTCAACTGGGCCTATGAGGCCCTGGGCGAACGCTCCGACGACCTGCTGGAGTTGTATTGCGGCAACGGCAACTTCACCCTGCCGCTGGCGACCCGGGTGCGCAAGGTGCTGGCCACCGAGATCAGCAAGACCTCGGTGAGCGCGGCCTTGAGCAACCTCGACGAGAACGGCGTGGACAGCGTGACCCTGGTGCGCCTGTCCGCCGAGGAACTGACCGAGGCGCTAAACGAGGTGCGGCCGTTCCGGCGCCTGCACGGCATCGACCTGAAAAGCTATGAATTCGGCAGCGTATTCGTCGACCCACCGCGTGCCGGCATGGACCCGGACACCTGCGAACTGACCCGGCGCTTCGACAATATCCTGTACATCTCCTGCAACCCGGAAACCCTGGCGGCGAATATCGCGCAACTGCACGATACCCACCGTATCGAACGCTGCGCGCTGTTCGATCAATTCCCCTGGACCCACCATATGGAATCCGGGGTGTTGCTGACCCGCCGCTGAAACCGGGTAAGGGCCAATCCCGTAAATCAAGCCCGAACGCGTCCCCTGTGGGAGCAGAGCTTGCTCGCGAAGAGGCCCTTGAAGCCGCTAAAAGCTTCGCGGCGGTGCGGCGATCCGACAAGCACCGCTCCCACAGCCACCCAGTTCAGTCCCTCACAAACCCGAACAACTCGGCCGCCGTGTCGCACAGCAGATGCTGGCGCAGCGGTGCGGCGCAAGCCAAACGGCGCAGACAGTCGAACTCGGAGGCGAAACTCACCTCCTGCTCATGCTGGGTATGCGGCCAATCGCTGCCCCACAACAGCCGCTCCGGGCCCACGGTTTGCAACATCAGCGACAAGGCCTTTTCCGCGAAATGCAGGTTTTCCGTCGACGTCCCACCCAGCCGGTAAATGCCCGAGACCTTGATCCACAAGCGCCCGCCTTCACCCAGCGCAAGCAGACGGGCAAAGGCCGCTTGCTCGAGCCCAAGCCGAGCATCGGGACGGCCAAAATGATCGACCACCACCTTGCATCCCAGCACCAGCAGGCCCTCGACCAACACCGGTAGATCCTCCAACTGGCGATGCACTTCGACATGCCAGTCGAGACGCCGCAAATGCTCGAAAAACACCTGCCACGACGCCTCGGCAAAGTCCGGCAACGGCTGCCCCATCAGGTTCAAGCGCACGCCCGCGACACCGAGCCCGGCCATCCGCGCCAGCTCGCTGAAGGCAATATCGCGCTCGACCACCACCACGCCCCGCAAGCGTTCGGGCGCCTGCTGCAACGCCGCCAGCAGATAACGGTTGTCGCTGCCGAGAAAACTCGGTTGCACCAGCACCCCGTGGCTCAGGTCGTTTTCCCGCAAGCGTTCCAGGTAGTCGGCCAGGGTCGCATCGTAGGCCGGCGCATAACGGCGCACGGCCGCAAGCCCCAGGCCACGTTGGAAAACATGGGCATGGGCATCGATGCCGCGAATCGGCAATGGGCAAGTCTCGGACATGGAACTCATCTATGGAAAGGTTGAATACACCCCCAGCAGGAGCCAGCTTGCCGGCGATAGCGATTTTCCAGGCGACGGCGATGTCGCTCATCAGATCGCCTCGCCAGCAAGCTGGCTCCTACAGGGGTTTTGTCATTCTCAGGATAACTGGCTGACATTGGCGTCCTTGGCCGACACAGTCTCCGTCGCGACCTCCTGCAAATTACGCCCTCTGGTCTCCGGCAAGGCCAACGCCGCCAGCACCGCCACGCCATAGGCGATCCCCGCATCGATGCCGATGGCCGAGCCGAGGGACATCGACTCGCTCATATGCCCGACCATGAACGGAAACACCGCCGACAGCACACGCCCAAAGTTGTAGCAAAAGCCCACCCCGGCACCGCGCACATCCGCCGGATACAGTTCATTGAAGAACGAGCCGAGGCTGGCCGGGATTCCGGCGGCGAAGAAGCCCAGGGGAAAACCGAGGAACAGCATCTGCGTGTTGCTCAGCGGCAGGAACAGATAGCACTGCACCGTGACCACGCAGCAGAAAGCGAAGAGGATGATGTTCTTGCGCCGACCGATGCGGTCCAGCAGCAGGCCGCTGACGATACAGCCGAACCAGAACGCGACGATGATCACCGCCAGGTAACCGCCGGAACTCAATACCGAAAGGTTGCGTTCGGTCTTGAGGAAGGTCGGCAGCCAGGTCATCACTGCGTGGTAGCCGCCATGGGCGCCCAGGCCAAGGATGCCGCCGAGCAGCGTTACCCGCAGCAACTCGGGACGGAAGATCGCCGCCATCGAGGCCAACAGGCCACGGCCCGCGGCCTTGGCCTGGCGTTGCGTGCCATCGGGTTCGACCACGCTGCGCCGCACATAGATCACCAGCAGCGCCGGCAACAAGCCCACCAGGAACATCACGCGCCAGGCCATGGCCTCGGGGACGAAGGTGTAGATCAGCGTGAACACCCCGACCGCCGCGCCCCAGCCGATGGCCCAGGCGCTCTGGACCGCGCCCATGACCTTGCCGCGGAACCGCGCCTGGATGGTCTCGGCCATCAGCACCGCGCCCGCCGCCCACTCGCCACCGATGCCGAAGCCTTGCAGCGCCTTGACCACCAGCAACTGCTGGAAGCCGCTGACAAAGGCCGAGAGGAAGGTGAACAGCGAGAACCAGAGAATCATCCATTGCAAGGTACGGACCCGACCATAGCGGTCGGACAGCGTGCCACCGAGCCAGCCACCAATGGCCGAGGTCACCAGGGTCACCCCGCTGACCAGCCCGGCATCGCCCTTGCTCAGGGCGAAGGCGGCGATCAGGGCCGGGATCGCCAGGCCGAACATTTGCACTTCCAGTGCGTCCAGGGACCAGCCGCCAAAGCAGGCCCAGAATGTCTTGCGCTCCCTCGAGCTGATGTCGCGATACCAACTGAACATGATTTCTTATCCTTATAGGTAAACGGGGACGCGCCCAGGGCTCAGCGGATCTCGACGCTGTAGCGGAAGTGGCTGGCATGGCCACGGGAACGCCGCCACTCCAGGGGCTGGCCAGCGTAGTCACGGGCCAGTCGCTCGATCACCACCACCGGGCTGTGGGTGTCGATCTGCAACAGCCGCGCATGCACCTCGCCCACGACTTCAGCGGTGAGGGTTTCCTCGGCACAGGCGACGACCTGACCGCACAGCTCCTCGTAGATCGGATAGAGCAGCGGCCCCTGGCGATCCAGGTCAGCGTCCAGCAAGGCCTGGAACGGCGCCTTGGGCAGCCAGATTTCCTCGGCCAGCACTGGCGTGCCTTCCAGCAGGCGCAGACGGACCAGGCGAATCACCTCGGCCTCGGGCGGCAGCCCCAGGGCCTGGCTGACCGCCGAGGGCGCGGACAGGGAGTCGATATTGAGGATGCGGCTTTCGGGTACCTGGCGCTCACCGGCCAGGGTCTGGAAGCGGAAAAAGCGGAACAGCGAAGACTGGAACTGCGGACGGCGGATAAAGGTACCGCGGCCTTGATGGCGTTCGAGGACGCGCTCTTCCACCAGCTTGTCGATGGCCTTGCGCACGGTGCCGATGGACAGCTGGTATTCGCCGGCCAGCACCGCTTCGGTGGGAATCGCTTCGCCCGGGCGCCAGCGGTTGTTGGCAATTTGCCGGGCCAGCTCGTCGCGCAGGCGTTGATAAAGGGGCAGGCGTGCATCGCTGGAAAGAGCATTCATTTTTGTAGTTATCCAGTCATCTATATGAATTTTTGCCGAGTATTCGCCTGGAATGGAAACGCGTCAAGCACTCAGCCGATCACTGGTTGACCCCTCCACTGAAAGATCGCACGGGAACTGTTCGCTGATCGAACACTAAACAACGTGGTTTCTTCCTGGCGTGCTCTGTTCATTTGACTTGGATTAACCAGTTAGTACATTTTATTCCCGCAGACCTGATCAGCTTTCGGTCCAAGCCAAAAACAACAACGGAGATCTCCTCATGCCCCCTATCGTCCTGGTGCTCAACGGCCCGAACCTGAACCTGCTCGGCGTGCGCGAGCCGGCGACCTACGGCCACGAAACCCTGGCGGACCTTTCCGCCCTGTGCGGTCGCGCGGCCACTGAACTGGGCCTGACCGTGGAGTTTCGCCAGACCAACCATGAAGGCGAACTGCTCGACTGGATTCACGCGGCCCGTGGCCGTTGCGCCGGGATCGTCATCAATCCGGCCGCCTGGACCCACACCTCGGTGGCGATCCGCGATGCGCTGGTGGCCAGCGAATTGCCGGTGATCGAAGTGCACCTATCCAATGTCCATGCCCGCGAACTGTTCCGCCATCACTCATTCGTATCGTCCATCGCCACCGGGGTGATGTGCGGGTTCGGCAGCCATGGCTATCGCCTGGCGCTGGACTATTTCAGCCAGAAATTGAAGGGATAAATGCAATGTCGCAAAACCACAGCAAAAGCGTATTGGCGGGGCTGATCGGTGCCGGTATCCAGGCTTCGCGCACGCCGGCCCTGCATGAACGCGAGGGCGATGCCCAGGGGCTGCGCTACCTGTATCGGCTGATCGACCTGGACCCGTTGCAGCTGGACAGCAATGCCCTGCCCGAACTGTTGCTGGCCGCCGAACGCATGGCCTTCACCGGCCTGAACATCACCTTTCCCTGCAAGCAGGCGATTATTCCGTTGCTCGATGAGCTGTCCCCGGAGGCCCGGGGGATTGGCGCGGTAAACACGGTGCTGCTCAAGGATGGCAAACGGGTGGGCCACAACACCGACTGCCTGGGGTTTGCCGAAGGTTTTCGCCGTGGGCTCAAGGGCGTCGCGCTGCAGCGCGTGGTGCAAATGGGCGCCGGCGGCGCGGGCGCGGCGGTGGCTCATGCGCTGCTTGGCGAAGGCGTAGGACAGTTGACGATCTTCGACGTGGACAACAGCCGCGCACAAAGCCTGGCGGACAACCTCAATCAACATTTTGCCGGTGGCCGGGCCAGGGCCGGGGGCGACTTGCCCACGGCCATGGCGCAGGCCGATGGCCTGGTCAATACCACGCCGATGGGCATGGCCAAGCTGCCGGGCATGCCGGTACCACTGGAGTTGCTGCGCGCCGAACTATGGGTCGCGGAGATCGTGTATTTCCCACTGGAGACCGAACTGCTGCGCAACGCCCGGGCCCTCGGTTGCCGCACGCTGGACGGCGGGACAATGGCGGTGTTCCAGGCGGTCAAGGCATTCGAGCTGTTCAGTGGCGTAACCGCGGATTCACAGCGGATGCTGGAGCACTTTCAGAGTCTGTGAGACTCAGCGAGCTGAGCTTTATGCAAAATAAAGCTCAGCACGGGTCAATGCAGGGGCACTCAGGCCTGCAAATACCTCAACACCGACTCGCAAATCATCTCCCGATGCCGCGCCTTGATCTGCTCGTCCGAGAAGTCGAGCTGGAAGATCTCGCCGATGGTGTGGCGGTTCGAGACCCGATAGAAACAGAACGAACTCACCAGCAGGTGCACGTCCAGCGGCTCCAGGCCACTGCGGAACAACCCCTGCCGCGCACCACGCTGGAGGATCTCGCCCAGGGCGGTCAGGATAGTGACGTTCAACGAGCGAATCGCCTTCGATTGCTTGACGTACTCGCCCTTGTGGATATTTTCGATGCTGACGATCCGGACGAAATCGACATTGCGGTCGTGGTGATCGAAGGTGAATTCCACCATCCGTCGAATCGCCTCCCGTGGTTCCAGCTCCGTCAGATTCAGGCGGCTTTCGGTGCTGCGGATATCGCCATAGAGCTTCTCCAGTACCTCGACATAGAGCCGCTCCTTGCTCCCGAAATAGTAATAGATCATTCGTTTCGAGGTATGGGTGCGCTCGGCAATCGCATCGACCCGCGCGCCGGAGAGCCCTTGCTGGACGAACTCGACAATCGCTTCCTGGAGGATGTTTTCGCGGGTCTTCTCGGGGTTGTTCTTGCGACTCTTGCGCGGTACGACGGGCGGCGCGTCGGGCATGGCGGTAAGTTCTGAAGTCATGGTCATTCTGGGCTCACGGCCTTCTCAGCAGATGCTGGCGATTATGGGCTGCGTCCCACAACGAAGGAAGCAGGTAGACAGGCCAATTCCTATCTCCTGCATCCCAAAAGCCTACAACCTGGCCTGCCGCACCCCACCACTGCGGGACTTGGCCATCGCCGCCAGGCGTACCGCCACGTTCGCCGCGCCATATCCGGCATAACCATTGCGCCGTTGCAGGATCTCGAAGAAGAAGCGCCCCTCGAACGGCTCGGTGTACACGTGGAACAGCTCGCCGCCCTGGGGATCGCGGTCATACAAGACGTTGTAGTAGGCCAGTTCGCTGAGGAACTCATCGTCGAAATCGAAGCGCGCGGCCAGATCGTCGTAATAGTTGAGCGGGATGTCCAGCAACGGCACGCCCGCTGCCTTCGCCCGGCTGACCTCGGCGAAAATATCGTCACAGTCAAAGGCGATATGGTGCACGCCAGAGCCACGGTAGCTCGACAGCGCATGGGAAATCGCCGTGTTGCGGTTCTCGGAAATGTTCAGCGGCAGGCGGATCGAGCTACAGCGGCTGCGCAGTGCCCGGCTCTTCACCAGGCCATAGGGATCGGGCAGCACCACTTCATCGTCGGCTTCGAAATCCAGCAGGCTCTTGTAGAACAGCACCCAACTGTCGAGGCTGTCGGCGGGCAGCGCCATGGCCATGTGGTCGATGCGCTTGAGACCCGCGCGTGAAGGCGTGACGGGCAGCAGGTTGAAATCGGTGGCATAGAGTTTCTGCCCGGTAGCGTCCTGGTCCACCAGGTAGATCAGGCTGCCATCCGGCGCCCGCACCGCCGCCAGCTCCAGTTCGTTCGGCCCGACCAGGCCACGATAGGGCTGGCCCTTGTAGGCCACGGCCCGGGACAGGGCGCTGGCGCTGTCGTTGACCCGGATCGCCGTGGCACACAAGGACGGGCCATGCGCCTCGAAGAAACTGTGGGCAAACGAGTAGGGTTCGGAGTTGAGGATCAGGTTGATATCGCCTTGACGCAACAGACTGACGCTTTTCGAGCGGTGCTGCCCGGCCTTGGCAAAGCCCAGGCGTTCCAGCCAGAGGGTCAGCTTGGCGCCCAGGCTTTCATCCACGGCGAACTCGAGGAATTCGATGCCATCGTTTTCACTGACCGCAGGCGCGCAGAACAAGGTCTCGAGATTGGCCACCGGCTCGGCCTCTTGCGCCAGCAGTTCGCGGGTTTTCTCTTCCAGGTACAGCAACGAACGCAAGCCGTCGGCGGCATTGGCCCGGGGCGGGGCGGCGCGAAAACCGTCGTTGAAGATCTCCAGGGACAGCGGCCCGGTATAGCCACTCTTGATGATCGGCGCGAGGAAGCCCGGCAGATCGAACTCACCCTGCCCCGGGAAGCAGCGGAAATGCCGGCTCCACTCCAGCACGTCCATCGCCAGGATCGGCGCGTCGGCCATTTGCACGAAAAAGATCTTGTCGCCGGGGATCTGCGCGATGGCGCTCGGATCGCCCTTGAGCGACAGGGTATGGAAACTGTCGAGCAGCACCCCGAGGTTCGGATGATCGGCCTGGCGGACAATCTCCCAGACCTGTTGGTAGGTATTGACGTGCCGGCCCCAGGCCAGGGCCTCATAACCAATACGCAGGCCACGGGCACCGGCGCGCTCAGCCAGCAGGCGCAAGTCGTCGACCAGGATCGGTCGGTCGCCGACGCTGTCGGCCGACGCATTGCTGCACACCAGCACCAGGTCAGTGCCCAGTTCCTGCATCAGGTCGAACTTGCGCTCGGCGCGCTCAAGGTTGCGCGGCAAACGCTCGCGGCGGCAGCCTTCAAAGTCGCGAAATGGCTGGAACAGGGTGATGGCAATCCCCAGGTCGGCGCACATCTGGCGGATTTCCCGCGGGCTGCCGTCGTAATACAACAGATCGTTTTCGAAGATCTCCACACCGTCGAACCCGGCGGCGGCAATGGCTTCGAGTTTTTCCGGCAAGGTGCCACTCAGGGACACGGTGGCAATGGAACGCTGCATATGACGACTCCCGACAGTGGGCATTATTATTGTGGCGAGACACCGGCCTTGCGGCAGTTGGCTTGCCGGCGATAGTGGCCAGTCAGGCGCCGCCAGGCTCACGGGCCTCATCGCCGGCAAGACCAGCCTCAAGAGCTGAGCGAATTATTGATGCAGGGGAACCCGGACTTCAATCGAAGTGTACGAACTAGTTAGTTTTGTGTGCGATTATCGACCACAATAGCCCGCAGCGAATTGACGGTTTTTTGTCCACTGCGCACCATCATCCCGGCCAAGGCAATGCTTCAACCGCTGCAGAAACACACCCAGACAATTCCAAAAAACGGGTAATCGCTCATGCTCTCGACTTCACAAAGCTCCCCTGTCCCCCAGGGCAGCACCCGCGGCGGTATCGCCGACAAGATTCGTGGCGCCATGGCTGTCGGCACCACCCGCTGGGGCATGCTGGCCCTGGTATTTTTCGCCACCACCCTGAATTACATCGACCGCGCCGCCCTGGGCGTCATGCAACCCATCCTGGCCAAGGAAATGAGCTGGACGGCGATGGACTACGCCAACATCAACTTCTGGTTCCAGGTCGGCTACGCCGTGGGTTTCGTCCTGCAAGGGCGACTGATCGACAAGATCGGCGTGAAGCGGGTGTTCTTCCTCTCCGTGCTGCTCTGGAGCCTGGCGACCGGCGCCCACGGCCTAGCGACTTCGGCACTGGGTTTCATGGTCTGCCGGCTGATTCTCGGCCTGACCGAAGCCGCCAACTACCCGGCCTGTGTGAAAACCACCCGCCTGTGGTTCCCGGCCGGTGAACGCGCGGTGGCCACCGGCATCTTCAATGCCGGGACCAACGTCGGCGCGATGTTCACGCCCATGCTGCTGCCGTTGATCCTGCAGGTATGGGGCTGGCAGGCGGCGTTCCTCTGCATGTCGGCGCTGGGCGGTATCTGGCTGGTGTGCTGGGGCTTGAAATATTTCGACCCGCAAGAGCATCCTTCGGTGAAGTCGTCGGAGCTGGCGTATATCCAGCAGGAAGTCGAACCGGCCCAACCCGCCGTACCCTTCTCACGAATCCTGCGCATGCGCGGCACCTGGGCCTTCGCCCTGGCCTACTCGCTCACCGCACCGGTGTTCTGGTTCTACCTGTACTGGCTGCCGCCGTTCCTCAACCAGCAATACAACCTGGGTATCAGCGTGACGCAGATGGGCATCCCGCTGATCATCATCTACCTGACCGCCGACTTCGGCAGTGTCGGCGGCGGCATCCTCTCCTCGTTCCTGATCGGCCGCGGGCTCAACCCGATCCGCGCCCGCCTGCTGTCGATGCTGCTGTTCGCCTGCTGCATCGTTGGCGTGGTGATGGCGGCCGGTGCCAGCCACCTGTGGGTCGCCGTGGGCGCAATCTCCCTGGCCATCGGCGCGCACCAGGCCTGGACCGCGAACATCTGGAGCCTGGTGATGGACTACACCCCCAAGCACATGATGAGCACGGTATTCGGTTTCGGCGGCATGTGCGCGGCCATCGGCGGCATGTTCATGACCCAACTGGTGGGCTACATCCTGACCGTCACCAACAACAACTACGCCGTGTTGTTCACCCTGATCCCGGCGATGTACTTCATTGCCCTGCTCTGGCTGTACTTCATGGCACCGCGCAAGATCCCCAACCTCGCCGACTGACCCCACCCTCCGCAGAGGCCCGACTCCGGGCCTCTTGCGGTTTATCGGGCGGGCCGCCGGTCAATACAAAGACCCGACCCTGGTGCGGTTCCGCCGGCGGGTCGCCTCCGCCCGCGGCCTCGCCTTCTCCACCAGCGGGCCGTTCTATTGTCCGGCGGATCAACGGGTCTGCCTGGACCTGGACTTCTTCCGCGAAATGTCCCGGCGTTTCAAGGCCTCTGGAGACTTTGTCCAGGCTTATGTCATCGCCCACGAAGTCGGCCATCACGTACAAACCCTGCTCGGCGTGTCCGCCAAGACGCAGGCGGCCCGCCAACAAGGGCAAAAGATGGAAGGCGACGGCAGCCTGCCGGTCCGCCAGGAGCTATAAGCCGACTGCCTGGCCGAGGTCTATGCTCAGCAACGTCTGAAATGGCTGGAACCCGACGATATCGCAGCAGCCTTGAATGCCGCCAACGCTATCGGTGATGATCGCCTGCAGCAGCAGGGTCAGGGACGCGTGGTGCCGACTCCTTCACTCATGGCACCTCCCCGCAGCGGGTGCGCGGGTTCAAGACCGGCTTCGCCCAAGGGCAACTCAACCAATGCGATACCTTCGCCGCCAAGAGTCTGTGAATGAAAAGAACACTGTTCGGGTCATTGTTGTTGGGCATGTGCGTCATCGGCGGCCAGGTCCAGGCCGCTGAAAACGGGGTCAAGGAAGTCAGCCCCAATCACTTGAAGCTGTCGGCCGGAGAGCTGAGCGTCGGGCTCAATCGCGACTGGCAAGGACCGATGCCTGATGTGCAGCGGGTGCTGATCATCGTGCACGGACGGCTGCGCAATGCCATGACCTACCTGCGAAGCGCGGAAACCGCCGCGGCCCAGGCGGGTCAGGCGCGCAACACCCTGATCATCGCCCCGCAGTTCCTCAATGAAAGCGATGGGCGGCGCAATCACCTGCCGGGCAACCTGCTGCGCTGGCAGGGTGATGACTGGATGGCCGGCGCGGACTCGACCGGGCCGGCGGCGATGAGTTCCTATGCGGCCCTGGATGAAGTCCTGGCGCGCCTGGGCAATCGGAAGAAGTTTCCGGCCCTGCGCGAGGTGGTCGTCGCCGGGCACTCCGGCGGTGGCCAGGTGGTGCAGCGCTATGCGCTGGTGGGGCATGGCGATACGCAGTTGGCCGGGAGCGGCATCAAGCTGCGGTATGTGATCGCCAACCCGTCGTCCTACGCTTATTTCAGCGCCCAGCGGCCGGTGGCGGGGTTCAATCCGGCGAGTTGCCCGGGGTTCAACGACTGGAAGTATGGCCTGCAGAACCTGCCGGACTACGCCAAGGGGCAGTCACCGGCGCAGTTGGAACAGGCTTACGGACAGCGCGATATCACCTACCTGCTGGGGCAGCAGGACACCGACCCAAATCATCCGGCCCTGGACAAGAGCTGCGGCGCGGAGGCCCAGGGGGCTTATCGATTGATTCGCGGGCATAACTACTTTGCCTACCTGCAACAGCGTCATCCGCAAGGGTTCACGCAGACGCTGGTCGAGGTGCCCGGGGTTGGGCATAACGGTGATGGCATGCTGACTTCGCCGCAGGGGCAGAAGGCGTTGTTCGGGAAGTAAGCGATCCATTGTGGCGAGCGGGCTTGCCCGCGCTGGGCTGCGAAGCAGCCCTAAAACCAGTGATCGCGGTGTGTCAGGTAGAACACGGTGATCGATTTTGCGACTGCTTCGCAGTCGAGCGCGGGCAAGCCCGCTCGCCACAGAGGTGCATTATCAAGCCGAAAGCATCTGCCGAAGCGCCAGGCAATCCTCGGCATGCCAATCCGTCAGTTCCGGCCACGGGTTGTCCGGCAGATTGACCAATATCGTCCTGGCCCCCGCCGCCCGCCCGCAATCCAGGTCGAAGCGATAATCACCGACCATCACCATCTCGCTCGGCGCCACGTTCCAGGCTTCGGCCAGCTTCAGCAAACCGCCCGGATGCGGCTTGGGCGGCGCCTCATCGCGCCCCAGTACATCGGCCTCGGCGAAACAGTCCGCCAGGCCAATCGCCTCCAGCGTCACATGGGCCAGCTCGCGGGCGTTGCGCGTCAGGATGCCGAGGCGATAACCGCGCCCGGCCAACTCACGCACCAGCTCCACCGCCCCCACCGCCGGCTTCGAGCCCAGCGCCAGATCCCGCTCGTGCTCCAGCAACCAGGCATGTTTGGCCGCGGCTTCATCGGCCGGCAATGCCGCCAGATGCGTGAGGATGTCGTGTTCCGGCGGAATCGCCAGGGCCACGCGGATCGCGGCGAAATCGTGCACGGCCACGGTCAGGGTGCCGTCCATGTCGAACACCCAATGCCGTACCTCGGCCAGACTCATGCCCAATCCTTGCGATGACGGATCAGGCCTTCCTGGGTCACCGAGGCCACCAGCACGCCGGCGCGGTTGTACACGCTGCCCCGGGAGAACCCGCGGGAGTTACCGGCCCAGGGGCTGTCCATGGCATAGAGCAACCAGTCATCAGCGCGCAGGTCGGCATGGAACCACAGCGAATGGTCAAGGCTGGCGACCTGCATATCCTTCTGCCACACCGACTTGCCATGGGGCAGCAACGAGGTGGTCAACAGGCCGAAGTCCGAAGCGTAGGCCAGCAGGTATTTATGCAACGCCGGCAAGTCGGCCAGCGCCCCGTCGGCGCGGAACCAGACGTACTTGACCGGGTCCGCCGGCTGCGGATTGTAAGGGTCCTTCTCGGTGACCGGGCGCACTTCGATGGGCTTGGGGCACAGGAGCTTTTCACGCATGTGCTCGGGAATCAGGTGCGCGCGTTGCTGGGTCAGCTCCAGCTCCGTCGCCAGGTTCTCCGGCCCCACCACCTGCGGCATGCTGCTCTGGTGCTCGAAGCCTTCTTCGTCGTACTGGAACGAGGCGCTACAGGTGAAGATCGGCTGGCCCTTCTGGATCGCCGTGACGCGCCGGGTACTGAAACTGCCGCCGTCGCGCACCCGGTCGACCGAGTAGACCACCGGCAGGCCGGCATCGCCCGGACGCAGGAAATAACCGTGCAGCGAATGCACATGCCGCGCTTCCTCGACCGTCTGGCTGGCCGCCGACAACGACTGGCCAAGCACCTGGCCGCCGAACAACTGGCGAAAGCCCAGGTCCTGGCTGCGGCCGCGAAACAGGTTTTCTTCAATCGGTTCCAGGGTCAGCAAGTCGACCAGGTCTTCCAGCACTTGGCTCATTCAAACGCTCCTCACACAGGGCAATACTGTTCACTTAACGACGAGATCAAGCCATCCGTGCTTGTGTGGTCGGGGGCTTCCAGTGCCGATCATGCGGAACTGAAATATTGAACACACCGCGTCCCTTGCAGGAGCTGGCTTGCCAGCGATGGCGATGCCAGGTTCACCGCCGCCATCGCTGCAGTGCGGGGTCCCGACAAGCCAACTCCTGCAGTGGACGTCACCACAGGCCTCGAATGATACAGCGTTTACCGCTTGCGGCGGTGCAGCGGATCGGCCAACCCCGGGGTTATCCTTGCAGGGTGCGTAGCCATTGCGCGTGGCTGATGCGGTAGAGCACGTGACGACGCAATGGATGTTCAGCGGCCAGCAGCGGATGACTGAAGTCGGACTGCGGATCGTAATGCATGCCGATAGCCTGCATGACCTTCTGCGAGGCCGTGTTGCTCTCACTGGTGAAGGCCACGACCTCGTCCAGGGACAGGCGCTCGAAACCGCAGCGCAAGGCGGTCCAGGCCGCCTCGCTGGCATAGCCCAGGCCCCAGTGTTCGCTGGACAGGCGCCAGGCGATTTCCACCGCCGGGGTGAAGTCGGCGTCGAAGTTCACCTGCATCAACCCGGTCAGGCCGATAAAGGCACCGCTGTCCTTGCGCTCCAGCGCCCACAGGCCAAAGCCGTATTCGGCGAAATGCCCGCGAATCCGACCGATCAGCGCAGCACTTTCCAGACGATTGAGAACCGTCGGAAAGTAGCGCATTACCTGAGGATCGGCACACATCCGGGCGAATTCCGGCAAGTCCTCGTCGCGCCACTGACGCAACAGCAAGCGTGCACTCTCAAGTTGCAGTATCGGCTCCATCAACTCTCCCTCCGGATTCTTTCAACGCGGACGCCCTGCTCGTCAGTGTATCGCGCTGATAAGATCATTCACCTCTTCCTACATGAATTCGCCATGCCGCTGCCTTTGATCTACCACGATGACTACAGTCCGGACTTTCCCGCGGAGCATCGCTTTCCCATGGACAAATTCCGCCTGCTGCGCGATCACCTGGTGGACAGCGGCCTGACCCGCGACGCCGACCTGCTGCGCCCGCGGATCTGCCCTGTGGATATCCTCGCCCTGGCCCACGATCGTGGCTATATCGAGCGCTATATGGCCGGCGAACTGTCCCGCGAAGACCAGCGCCGCCTCGGCCTGCCCTGGAACGAGGCCCTGGCGCGACGCACCGTGCGCGCGGTGGGCGGCTCGCTGCTGGCCGCCGAACAGGCACTGGAACACGGCCTGGCCTGTCACCTGGCGGGCGGTACCCACCATGCCCATTACGATCACCCGGCGGGTTTCTGCATTTTCAACGACCTGGCGATCATCAGCCGCTACCTGCTGGAAAGCGGTCGTGTGGGGCGCGTGCTGATCTTCGATTGCGACGTGCACCAGGGCGATGGTACGGCGCGCATCCTGGAACACACCCCGGACGCCATCACGGTCTCCCTGCACTGCGAGAAAAACTTCCCGGCGCGCAAGGCCCACAGCGACTGGGACATCCCCTTGCCGATGGGCATGGGCGACAGCGACTACCTCAAGGTGGTGGATGACAGCCTGAATTACCTGCTGCCGCTCTACCAACCGGACCTGGTGCTATACGACGCCGGTGTGGACGTGCACAAGGACGATGCCCTGGGTTACCTGAAGCTGACCGATGAAGGGGTGGCCGCCCGCGATCAAAGCGTCATGCGCCATTGCCTGGGCCGCGATATCCCGGTGGTCGGGGTGATCGGCGGCGGCTACAGCAAGGATCGCCAGGCCTTGGCCCGGCGCCACGGAATCCTGCACCACAGCGCGCAGGAGGTTTGGGCGTCATCAGGTTGTCACTGAAGCCTGGGCTTACCCACAATGGCTGTGGAACCGCCTGTGGATAACCTGAGTGAAATACGCTGCGGGCCTTATGGGGAAAGGGCTGCGCAAGACTGTATGTTTTTCGTACAGCGTCTCTGAAGCCATCATCCTTCCTACAAGAGAATGCGATCTCCTGTAGGATCCGTGTCATACAGAGGAGCGGGGGACATCAGCAGACCAGCCCCAGGGGCCGCGTACACCACATCATCGGTGGAAAAACGTAGAATGCCCGGCTCGTTCAGCCAATTCGCCGCCCGCCATGACCCAGCCAGCCCCCGCCCCCTCCCCCCACGTCGCCATTATCGGTGGCGGCCCCGCCGGCCTGATGGCCGCCGAGGTGCTGAGCCAGGCGGGTATCCAGGTCGATCTCTATGACGGCATGCCTTCGGTCGGGCGCAAGTTCCTGCTCGCCGGCGTCGGCGGCATGAATATCACCCATTCCGAAGCCTATCCGGCGTTCCTATCCCGCTACGCCGAACGTGCGCCATACATCGCCCCGCTGCTCCGGGCTTTTGGCGCCGATGAACTGTGCGAGTGGATTCACGGCCTGGGGATAACTACTTTCGTCGGCAGTTCCGGTCGGGTTTTCCCCAGCGATATGAAAGCCGCCCCGCTGCTGCGTGCCTGGCTCAAGCGCCTGCGCGAAGCCGGGGTAGTTATCCACACCCGCCATCGCTGGCAGGGCTGGCGCGACGGCAAGCTGGTTATCCACAGCCCCGAGGGCGAAAAAACCCTGCGTCCCGAGGTCACGCTCCTGGCCCTGGGCGGCGGCAGTTGGGCACGACTGGGCTCCGACGGAGCCTGGCTGCCGCTGCTGGAGCGACAAGGGGTGACGGTCGCGCCCTTGCAACCGAGTAACTGCGGCTTCGACGTCGCGGCCTGGAGCGAGGTCCTGCGCGGCAAGTTTGCCGGTGCGCCGCTGAAGAACGTCGCCATCGCCCTGCCCCACGGCACGCCGCGCCTGGGTGAATGCGTGATCACCGCCAGCGGCATCGAAGGCAGCCTGATCTACGCGCTGTCCGCGCCGATTCGCCAGCAGATCAACCAGGACGGCAGCGCGACCATCGAGATCGACCTGCTGCCCGGAAAGTCCTTGGCCAAGGTCCAGGCCGCGCTGGCCAAGCCGCGTGGCTCGCGTTCCATGGCCAAGCACCTGCATAGCCAGTTGGGGATCGACGGCATCAAGGCTGCGTTGCTGCGCGAGCTGACCAATGCCCAGACCTTTGCCGACCCGGCGCGTCTGGCCGGCGCCATCAAGGCCCTGCCGCTGACGCTGGTCAAGGCGCGGCCGCTGGACGAGGCCATCAGCAGCGCGGGTGGCGTACCGTTCGAGGCAATGGACGAGCGACTGATGCTCAAGGCTTTGCCCGGGGTGTTCTGCGCCGGCGAGATGCTCGACTGGGAAGCGCCGACTGGCGGCTACCTGCTCACCGCCTGCTTTGCCAGCGGGCGGGTGGCGGGACAAGGGATGCTGGAGTGGTTGCGGCGCCAGGCTTGAGAGTTACCGGCGAGGGGAAGTGCTCCCAGAGGAGTAACGGCTAACGCAGACAACTTTAGGAGCTGGCTTGCCCGCGAAGCCTCTGGCGGCCTCAAGGGCCTCTTCGCGGGAGCCCGGCGCCCCACACAACCTTACGGCTTGCGCTTGCGCGGCCCGGTATTGAACACCGGTACCTTGCGCACCGGCTTGATCGACTGCACCACGTCTTCCGGCTTCTCGCCGCTGTCGACCCACTTGCCCAGGTTGCGCTTGCCGCCGGCGGCCTTCGGTTTTTTCGGCTTCTTCGGTTTCTTGATCACACTGCCCGAGGCATCGGTGTCCGGCACCCGGTGATCCGGCTCGAAACCGGCTTCGTCCTGGCGCTTGAGAGTCTGACGGGTCAGGGTCTCGATGGCCGACAGCAGATTTACCTCATCGGCGCAGACCAGGGAAATAGCCTCACCGGTGGCGCCGGCACGGCCAGTACGACCGATCCGGTGAATATAATCCTCGGCCACGATCGGCAGATCGAAGTTGACCACCAGCGGCAAGTCCTCGATATCCAGGCCACGGGCCGCCACATCGGTGGCCACCAGGATCTGGATCTCGCTCGCCTTGAAGCGGTCCAGCGCACGCTGGCGGGTAGCCTGGGGCTTGTCGCCGTGGATGCCATCGGCATTGATGCCCAGGCCCTGGAGTTTTTCCACCAGTTGGTCGACACCATTGCGAGTCTTGGCGAACACCAATACCTGCTTCCAGTGCTGCTTGCGCATCAGGTGCACGAACAGCTCCGGCTTGCGCTTCTTGTCCACCGTCACCAGCCACTGCTTGACGGTGTTGGCGGCGACGTTACGCGGGCTGACTTCGATGCTCAGCGGGTCGTTGAGCATCTGCCCGGCCAGCAGGCGGATGGCATCGGAGAAGGTCGCGGAAAACAGCAGGGTCTGGCGCTTCTTCGGCAGGGCCTTGTAGATATTGCCCAACTCTTCCTGGAAACCGAGATCGAGCATGCGGTCGGCTTCGTCGAGCACAAGGGTCTGCAGTTGGTTGAACTTGAGGGCGTTCTGGCGATACAGGTCGAGCAGGCGCCCGGGAGTCGCCACCAGCAGGTCGACGCCCTTGCGCAGCTTCATCATCTGCGGATTGATGCTGACGCCGCCGTACACCGCATAGGTGCTCAGCGGCAGGTGCTCGGCGTACTGACGCACACTTTCATGCACCTGCTCGGCCAGCTCGCGGGTCGGCACCAGGATCAGCGAACGCACCGAGTTGGCGGTGACCTTCGGTCCTTCCATGGTCAGCAGTTGCAGCAGCGGCAAGGCGAAACCGGCGGTCTTGCCGGTGCCGGTCTGGGCCGCGGCCATCAGGTCGCGGCCGGCCAATACGGCGGGAATGGCCTGGGCCTGGATCGGTGTGGGGGTCTGGTAACCCAGGGTGTCCAGGGCCCGCGTCAGGGGTTCGATCAGGCCGAGTGTGGCGAATGTCATGGAAATACCGTAGGAAAAGTGTCAGCGCCGTGAAGCAATGCGCGGCAGTTTACCCTGTCAGGCCTCTTTCGGCTTGCGCCACTGCGGTAAACCGATCAACACCACGGCGCTGATGATCACGGCCATGGCCATGCACTCGTGCCAACCGATGTGTTCGTCGGCGAAGAGGATGCCCAACAACACCGCCACAGCCGGGTTGACATAGGCATAACTGGTGGCTGCCGCCGGGCGCACATGCTTCAACAGGTACATATAGGCGTTGAAGGCGATGATCGAGCCGAAGACGGTCAAATAGGCCATGGCGATCCAGCCGTCGGTCGTCGGCATCTCGGTCAGGCGTTCGCCGCGGACAAAGCTGGCCAGCAGCAGCACCAAACCGCCCACCAGCATTTCCGCGGCACTGGCCATGCCGCCCTGGGGCAGCGGCAGATGCTTGCTCCACACCGAACCGAAGGCCCAGGTCGCGGCGGCCAACAATAGCAGGCCGGCGCCGAGTGGGCTGGCTTGCAGGTTGGAACCCATGTTCAACAGGGCGATACCGATCAGGCCGAGCACTATCCCGGCCCATTCGAGACCGGTATTGCGGTTGCCCCAGAAATAGCCGCAGAGCAAGGTGAACAGCGGCACCGTGGCCACCGTCAACGCGGCAACGCCCGAGGCCACGCCCATGTGTTCGGCCAGGGTCACCGCGCCATTGCCGAAACTGAGCAGCAGCACGCCGATGGCCGCCGCCGCTTTCCATTGCCGCCAGGTCGGTGCCGGCACCCCGCGCAAACGCTGATAGCCATACAGCAGGCTGCCGGCGATCAGGAAACGGATGCCGCCCATCATCAATGGCGGCCAGGATTCCACGCCGATACGAATGGCCAGGTAGGTCGAGCCCCAGATGAAATACAACGCAAAAAAGGCACCGATCAGCGGTAACGGGAAACGGCGTGGGGCAGGCATGGGGGGCAGATCCGGGCAGGACAAGGGAGGCTTATTCTAGAAAGGCGTCCGGCAAATAATAAGTTACAAAACCGTGTTATAAGGCCAGTACACTTTGTAAAGCATGGATATTGGGGTTTTCTGGCGTTGTTTCGAAAGCCCGCGTCATAGAGAGCCTGTGGATGGATAAATACGATCGTTTGATCCTCGGTGAGCTGCTGGACAATGGCCGCGCCTCATTTGCCGAACTGGCGCGCAAGGTCAACCTGTCCGCGCCGGCGGTAGCGGAGCGGGTGGCGAAGCTGGAAAGCAGTGGGGTCATCACCGGCTATCAGGCCAAAGTGGACCTGGCGAAGATCGGTTTGCCGATCCAGTGCGTGATCGAGTTGCGGCTCAACCAACATGGCAAGCAGCAGGTCTACGACGACCTGGCGCTGATTCCGCAGATTACCGAATGCCATCGGGTGACCGGGGATCCCTGTGTGATTCTGCAGGCGGCGGTGGGGAGCATGGCGGAGCTGGAACAGCTGATCAATCGGATTGCCCAGTTCGGCTTCAGCAAGACCTCGATTGTGCTGTCGAGCGCGATTGAGCGGCGGGTGCCGTTGGGGCATTTGGACATGAATGGAAAAGCAAAAAGCTGATGGTTGGGCGTGGGTGTCTTTAAAGTGACGCCGGTACAGACCTAAGCGAGTTGCAATCATGAGCGAGCTGAAATCCGGTGTTCCCGATCTGAATCGACAAGAGCCATCGACCATCAAACGGTTAGGAAATCCAGACGACGATGCCGGGCCCCATGGCAGGGACAACGCCATAGCAATTGCCCGGCTACTGGCAATCAGCTCCGACGAGTACGCGAAGGGATTGTTTCTAACCGTAGACGAAATACGTGAGCGCAGGGCCAGAAAGCAATCGTAAAAACCTGGGATGGCGATGGCATGCTGCCTGATAGTCCGCATTTACCGGTTCTGGGGGCGCTTCGCACCCCATCGCGGGCAAGCCCTACTCCTACAGTACGGCGTCGTGCGCAACCTGTATGTTTGACGCAGAACTGCAGGAGCAAGCTTGCTCGCGATCGCTATCTACCAGACGCTGCCACACTCACTGACCGGAACCACCTGCGGCATATCACGCAGCCGAATCCACGGTTCTTTCCGCCAGTGCAGCAGGCTCAGTGCTCCGCCATCCCACTCCAGAATTCCAAGGCTCGGTGCCTGGGTCAACGCCAGCTGCGGCTGACCGCGCAACATCGGCAGCACCTGGTGCGTCAGCCATTGGCGCAGGTGGCGAGACCAGCATTGCGTAGAGATGCCCGATATCACGGGCGCAGAACCAGGCTTCGTCATGCAGGAGCAAGACGCGGAGTTTGAGGTGGCGGCGGGTAAAGACTTGCGGTTCAAAAGCAATGTCAACGGCAAGACCAAGCTGCGTTGACGAATCAAGAGCACTGCCGTTTTCAAGAGGATTTTGTATGGTTTCAGTGGGTCTTTCGAGAATGACTTTTTCCATTTTGGAATACTTCGAGAGACTCAAGGAGCTGCCATAAAAGCCTTCCTACGGACTTGGATGGCAGCCGTACGCGGGGTAGGAACCGAGCTCTCTCGGGACACTCGGCCACGAATCAACGTACCCGCGCACGGCCGCCATAACAGACACCCGAATACAAAATCGGGGCGATCGGGTGGATGCTCAGTACCAACAGAGTCAATTGCAAGGGTTCCTACGCCCTGTCACCGATTTGGCGATGACAGGAGAAAGGCTAACGTCACTGCACCGTTCGGAAAATACAGCACCGGTCGCCACCAGCAGTACGATATTTCCTAAAAACCACACGACAAAAGACCTATCCAGGGCCAATGCCTGTCAGCTAAGGAAGCTTCGCAGGCGAGTTCGGTCTTGTGGCGAGTGGGCAAGGTTAAGCCCGAGCACGATCCCTGTGGGAGCAGAGCTTGCTCGCGAAGAGGCCCTTGAGACCGCTAAAAGCTTCGCGGGCAAGCTCCGCTCCCACAGGTTAAGTGGCCTTTTCAATATCCCATTCGCCTTAAGTGAACGGCATTAGGGCCTGCCCACTCGCCACACATCTCGGCCAGACGTAACCCTTCGAATTGTCCGCACAGCGCCCTCAAACGCCCCGATAGCGCTTCAAATGCTCACCGATCTTCGCCGCCGGCACCTTCTGCAATTTGCACAACCAATCATGGGACAACACCTGCACCCCATGCTTGTCGCGCAGCTCGCCGGCCATATGCGCCAGCAGGTTCGCCGCCATCTCGGCATCGGCCATGGCCCGGTGCGCCTGGCCCGTATTCGGCAAGCGGGCGAACGCGGTCAACGTACCCAACTTGTGATTCGGCGCCGTCGGCATCAAACGCCGCGCCAACAGCAACGAACAGGCAAAGTTCTGCAACCGGGTGCGCTTGATCCGCCCCAGCTCGAAGTCCCAGAACTTCTGGTCGAACGCGGCGTTATGCGCCAGCAACGGGGTGGTGCCGACAAACTCGTTGACCTCGTTCATCACCCGCTCCGCCGACGGCGCGGTACGCAACATGGCGTTGCTGATCCCGGTCAGTTGTTCGATAAAGGCCGGCACGCGCACGCCGGCATTCATCAGGCTCTGGTAACGGTCGACGATGCGCCCTTGTTCCAGGATGACCACGGCGATTTCCGTGGCCCGGCACCCCGCGTTCGGGGTGATGCCGGTGGTTTCAAAGTCGATGACCGCAATACGTTCCAAAAGCCCAGCCCTTTGCAAAATCGGTTTCAGTTTCTCAACAACAACGCGCCTTCGATGGGCACGTAGCGGCTCGCGGCACGGATCAATGAATTGGCCGTCAGCCCCGGCACGCCATAGGCCACGGCTTCAACACCGTGCTTGCCGATGATGCGCGTGAGCAGCAGGTCGAAATCGCCATCGCCGGAGGCCAGCACCACTTCGTCGACATGCGGTGCCGCGTCCATGATATCGATGGTGATGCCCACGTCCCAATCGCCCTTGGCCGAGCCGTCGCTGCGCTGGATATATGGCTTGAGCTTCACAGTGAAACCCAGGTTGCGCAGGATCTGCTGGAACTGCTGCTGCTTGCTGTCACCGCGATCGATGGCGTAGGCGTAGGCCTCGACGATCTCCCCGCGCTGGCTGATATCGGCCCACAGGGCGGCATAGTTGAAGTGGCAACCATAGGCCTGGCGAACGGTGTAGTAGAGGTTCTGCACATCGGCGAACACAGCGATTTTCTTCACCGCGAATCCTCATGGCGCACAAGCGCACTGGCGGGTGATGACGAGCGCTCGGAAGCGATTAGGTGCGCAGTATGCCAGCCTGGGGGGAGATTCAGCGAATAATCGGCGGGGCGAGGATGGGCCGGAGGAACAGATTTTCAGGAGCCTGGTTGTCTACAAAGCTTTTGGCGAGCTTGAGGGCGCTTTCGCGGATAAATCCGGCTCCCACAATTACCGGTCAAACCAAAAATCCACATTCAACCGTATACCCATTGTGGGAGCGGAGCTTTTGGCGGCCTTGAGGACGCTTTCGCGGGCAAGCTCCGCTCCCACAGGTTATGCGTAACCCTCCTTCATCGGTCAGACGAAGGAATCGTCGTCGCCAGAAAAGGAAGAACTGTCATCATCGAAATCGGTGTCGGCGAAACCACCCTGGTTGTTATTGCTGCCCCAGGAGTCGTTGTTGGCCATGCGCTGATCATCACCCCAACCACCGCCACCACCGTTGTTGCTCATCGGGCTCGGCTCGATGATTTCTTCGATGATCTGCGGTTGCTGCTGATTGTGATGGAACAGGCTGCTTATACCTTCCGCCAGCATCACGCCACCGGCCACACCAGCTGCCGTTTTCAGCGCGCCACCGAGGAAGCCGCTACCCATAGGCGCCGCCGGGGCCGCCTGCTGTGGCGCGGGCTGGGCGTAGGCAGGCTGCTGATAGTTGGGTTGGGTGTTGTAGTTCTGCTGCGGTGGCGGAGCATTGAACCCAGGACGCCCCGGCTCACGCCAGCCGCCACCGGAGTTGCTCGGTGCAGGCGCTGGAGCCGGATCGCGGCTGCCACCGAAAATGCTCGACAGGAAACCACCGCTGCTCGACGCCGGCGCGGCGCTCTGGGCACGGGCCTGCTGCAATTCGTCCTGCAGCTGCTGCACCTGCGCCTGCAGTTGCTTGTTCTGTTCGTCAAGACTCTTGAGCGCGTGCTCTTGCACCAGGATCGACTGGGTCATGTAGTAGGGTGCAGCCGGTTGGCGAGTCAGGTGTTCCTTGATCCGCGCCTCGGCCAGGGCGTCACGCGGGGCTGAATCCATGCCGGCCTGCTGCAACCGTGAAAACAGTCCATCGATCAGGGTTTGCTCTTCGCTGTTCATGGCGACCTCATTAGATTGCCGGGTAGAAATCGATCGCCTCGACCCAACCGGGCCCAGGCGTCCTCCAGTTATGGGGTTGTTACAGGAAGTTTCAATAGTCCTTACCTAACGTTTACATTTGAGTGTCGGCCCGCGCCATCGGTTAAAGTGTGGCCCTGCCTCAGCCTGCGCGATAGACAACCGATGAACCCGTTCAATGTAATCCGCGATTCCCTGTACTTTTTCCAGCGCAACCTGCGCCAGATCGCCTGGCTCTGCCTGCCGCTGGTGATCCTCGAGACCCTGCTCCAGCAATTGCTGGACAACGCCGTGGGCCCGGATGCCTCGCCGGCCTATGGCCTGGTGGCCGGACTGCTGGTCTATCCACTGTACACGGCGGCGCTGATCCTGTTTCTCGATGCCCGCAGTCGGGGCGAAGCGCCAGCCAATCGCGATCTGCTGGCCATGTCCCTGCGCCTGTGGCCACGCTTTGCACTGCTCTCGGCGGTCAACACCATCGCCATCGTGCTGGGCCTGTCGCTGTATTTCATTCCCGGCATCTGGCTGACCGTGATCCTGGCCTTCTCCGAATACCTGCTGGTACTGCGCGGGCGCGAGCCGCTGCGGGCGATGAAGGAGAGTTTCGCCTTGAGCCGCGGCCACTTCTGGCTAACCTTCACCTGCATCCTGTGTGTAATGGGGCCACTCTGGCTGCTCAAGGGCCTGAGCCTGAGTGTCTACCCGGCACCGCAGAACCCGGTGTTGATGCTGATCATCGACAGCGCCCACAGTTTCCTGCAACTGTTCAGCAGCATCGTGCTGTTCCGAATCTACATGTTGATCGGTGAAAACTCCGCCAAAGACTGAACCGAGGCCCATGACTCGTCTATTACGTTACCTGGTGGCCGGCCTGCTGATTGTCGCGGGCCTCACCGCCCTGCTGGTCTACAGCCTTACCTGGCGTCCGGAAGAGCGCGAAACCCTGCCGGTGCGCTGCACCGCCGGGGCCCCGGTGCTGGTCCCGGGCCAGGCCCTCAAGGTAATGACCTGGAACCTCCAGTACCTGGCGGGAAAACGCTACGTGTTCTGGTACGACCTGCCCGACGGCAGCGGCCCGGACGAACGTCCGACCCCTGAAGACATGGCCTTCAGCCTGGACGAGGTGACCCGGGTGATCCGCGACGAGCAGCCGGATATCGTGCTGTTGCAGGAAGTCGACGAAAACGCCAAGGCCAGCGCCTACCAGGATCAGTTGAAATTGCTCCAGGAGCGTCTGGCGGACCTGTACCCCTGCAGCTCCCAGGCGTTCGATTGGAAAGCCGACTTTGTCCCGAACCTGCATATTTTCGGCAGTGTCGGGCGCAAGCTGGCGACCTTGAGTCGCTATCAGGTCGAACACGCCGAGCGCCAGCAACTGCCATTGTCCCCGGGCAATCTGCTCAAACGGCAGTTCCAGCCCCGGCCGGCGCTGCTGGTGAACTACCTGCCGCTGAGCGATGGCGGACAGCTGGCAGTGGTCAATACGCAACTGGGCGCCTATGCCCAGAACGACACCCAACTCAGGCAAGCAGGGACAACCCTGCAACTGCTCGACAAGTTCGAAAGCCAGGGCACGCCGTGGCTGATCGGCGGCGATTTCAACCTGCTGCCGCTGGGCCAGTATCTGCGCCTGCCGCCACGCTTGCGCGGCGGTTACTCGGCGGACAGTGAGCTGCATCTGCTGTGGGACAAGTACCCGATGATCCCGAGCAACAACGAAGCCAGCGGCATCGACCGTGAGCAGTGGCTGACGTTTTACCCGAACGATCCCGACGTCAGCGGGCCGGATCGGACCCTGGATTACTTTTTCTACAGTTCCAAGCTCAAGCGGATCGAGGCCCGGGTACGCCAGGACGATAGCTTGACGATTTCCGATCATCTGCCAGTGCTGGCGCGGTTTCTGTTACCGGCGGCGCAATAACCGCCGACAACGGGCTCTGCCTGATGGGCGCCGGCTGCGGCGCCGGTCAGGACTCAATGCAGGAACTTCACCCAGCCGGCAATCGCAAGCGCCGCCAAGCAGGTCCAGCCTGAGAACAGCCAACGCCAGACACGCATTTGCGGGACAAAACCCACCCCCCTGACAAAAGCCGCGCTCATGGCAACCAGCAGTGCGCCGGCCAGGACATGATCGGCTTTCCCATCGGGGGCCGCCATGATGAGCGGATAGAGCGTGCAGACAAGCATGATCGAAACAGCGACCAGCAAACTCGGCCAACGAATTCGGGAGGACGCCTGCGCATCAGCGAGCTGCGGCATCAGGACTGCGCCTCATCACTGTCGCTCAAGGCCCGACCCGCTTCGTTCTCGCCCCACATTGCATTCAATATCGCCAGCAGCAATGCAAAACCCACTCCCAGCATCCAGGCGAAATACCACATGTTCTTTGCTCCTCTGCTGGCCCTAGTAGGCTGAATGTTCGTTGGCTTTGATCTGTGCAACGGTCACCTTGCCGCGCATGACGCGATACGCCCACGAGGTATACAGCACGATCAGTGGCATGAAGATCAACGCGGCCCAGAACATGATGGCCAGGCTCAAGTGACTGGAGACACTGTCCCATACGGTAAGGCTCGCAGCCGGCATCGATGATGACGGCATGACGAACGGAAACATCGAGACGCCCGCCGTGCAGATGACCCCGATCACCGCAAGCGATGAGGCGACAAACGCCGAAAGGGTATGCCGCGTTATCAACAGCATCGCGGCACCCGCAGCCCCAGCCAGGCCCAGCGCGGGTAACAGCCACAGCAAAGGATAATGAGCATAGTTGGCCATCCAGGCCCCGGCTTCGCGCACGACCGACTTGCCAAGAATATCCGGCAGCCCGGCGGTATCCACTACCGAGGTAATGCGATAGCCATCGATCGATTGCAGCCAGATGCCGGCCACGAGGAATGAACACACCAGCACGATCGCCGCAGCCACCGCGCCCTTGATTGCCCTGGATTGGATAGCCCCTTCAGTGCGATGCGCCAGGTACGTGCCGCCCTGTAGAGTGATCATTGCGCTGCTGACGATGCCGCTCAGTAGCGCGAAAGGATTCAACAGTTGCCAGAAACTGCCGGTATACGTGGATACCAGGTAGTTGTCGAAGTGGAACGGTACACCTTGCAACAGGTTGCCGAACGCGATCCCGAACACCAGCGGAGGCACCGCGCCACCGACAAACAGCCCCCAGTCCCAAGTGCTGCGCCAGCTGGCATTGTGGATCTTGCTGCGATAGTCGAAGCCCACCGGACGGAAGAACAACGCCCAGAGGACCAGGATCATCGCCCAGTAGAAACCACTGAATGCCGTGGCATAGACCACTGGCCAGGCCGCGAACAAGGCGCCGCCCGCGGTAATGAACCAGACCTGATTGCCATCCCAATGCGGCCCCACGGTGTTGATCACCACGCGCCGCTCCATGTCATTGCGGCCCACAAAAGGCAACAACGTGCCGACCCCCATGTCGTGGCCGTCCATAATGGCGAAGCCGATCAGCAGTACGCCAACCAGTGCCCACCAGATGACTTTCAGGGTGGCGTAATCAAGCATGATGGAGTTCCTTCAAATGGGCATCGTGGGCATAACGGCCGGTACCAAGACTGCCAGGACCTTGACGGGCGAACTTGACCATCAGGAACATTTCGACCACCAGCAGCACGGTGTAGAAAACGATGAATCCCGCCAGCGAGCCATACAGGTTGTTGACGTTGAGCGTGGAGACGCTCATGTGGGTCGGCAACACGCCGTAAATCGTCCAGGGTTGACGGCCGTACTCAGCGACGAACCAGCCCAGTTCGCAGGACAACCATGGCGCGGGCAGCATGAGCAGTGCCCAGCGCAGCAACCAACGGCGTCGTGTGCAGGTCGACTTCAAGGTGCTCCAGAAGGCCAGGGCGAACAGCACCAGCATGCTGAAACCAAGCGCCACCATGATCCGAAATGCCCAGAACATCGGGGTCACGCGCGGCACGGTATCGTTTACGGCTTTTTCTATAATGGCCGGCGTGGCCTGGTTGACGTCCTCGACATATTTTTTAAGCAGCAGGCCGAAACCGAGGTCGGCTTTATATTCTTCAAACCGCTGCAAAGCGGCCCGATCGTCACGATGCGCGCGCAACGCTTCAAGCGCATTGACCGCGGTGATGCCACGCAGGATGCGAGCGCGGTTCTTTTCCTTGATGTCATGAATACCTGGAATCTGCTTGCTGACCGAGCGGGTGCCGATCAGGCCCATCAGCCATGGCACTTCAACTTCCCAGTTATTTCTCGACTCGGCTTCGTTGATGCTGGCCAGCAATGTCAGGCCGGCTGGCGCCGGCTTGGTTTCCCACATGGCTTCCATGGCGGCCATCTTGGTTTGCTGTGCTTCCCCCACCGTGTAACCCGACTCGTCCCCCAGCACGATCACACTCAGCACCGATGCCAGACCGAAGGCAGCCGCCACCCGGAAACTACGTTTGGCAAACTCGACATCGCGATTCTTGAGCAGATACCAACTCGAAATCGACAGCACAAACATCGAACCGGTGACGTAACCCGCCGAGACGGTGTGCACAAACTTGGCCTGCGCCACCGGATTGAAGAGCACCGCCCAGAAATCGACCATCTCCATACGCATGGTGATGTAACTGAATTCCGACCCCACCGGATTCTGCATCCAGCCATTGGCGATCAGGATCCACAACGCGGAAAGGTTTGTGCCCACCGCCATCAGCAGGGTGACCAGCAAGTGGTGCTCTTTCTTCAGACGATCCCAACCAAAGAAGAACAGGCCGATCATGGTCGATTCGAGGAAGAACGCCATCATGCCTTCGATAGCCAGCGGAGCACCGAAGATGTCGCCGACGTAGTGCGAGTAATACGCCCAGTTGGTCCCGAACTGAAATTCCAGTGTGATACCTGTCGTCACCCCCAGGGCGAAGTTGATGCCGAACAGCTTGCCCCAGAAGCGCGTCATGTCTTTCCAGATAACATTCCCAGTCATCACATAGACACTTTCCATGATGACCAGCAGCCACACCATGCCAACGGTAAGAGGTACAAAAAGAAAGTGGTAAAGCGCAGTGGCTGCGAACTGCAGCCGTGACAAATCCACCAGTTGTTCTGATATCACTTACTTGCCCCTTGAGCCGATTGAGTCGAGGTGGGTACGCCAAGCCTGTCGCTGATGGTGTTCGAATCGACGCTCACGCGCGAATCCCGGATGAACAGCCACCACAGTACCGTCAGCGCTATCAGCTTGATCAGTACTGCTGTGAGCAGATAACGCCGCAGTCGTTTGTCGGAAAATGTCATGCCTGTAGTGATAGCACAGCGTATGCCAATTCGAGATATATAATTTTATTGTTTAATAACAATGACTTACACATTCAACCCAGTGAAAGCCGTGAGCTTTTGGCAGATCAATACACTGCCAAATTTCCAGGATGGCAGTCATTGGCAGCCCAGCGCTTGTCCGGGGATACGCAGCCCGATCCCCAGGGCCACTTGGCCCAGGACAGAAATCAATGGAGTTTGTCCTATGTCATCTGCCAGGACTTGAATGGGGTCAAACTGACGTTGTTCATCGCCGGGCGGCACTATCGCGTGGCTGTTGCTCACGCGGCTCGGCATCTTGCTGTTTACTGCGCTGGAGACCCGGCGCAGCCATTGATCGGGAGGTCGCCATGAAAGCAAACCTTGGAACCATTGACCGGAGTCTGCGCATCGCCGTTGGCCTGCTGCTCATTGGCCTCAGTCTGTCCGGTGTGATCGGCTTGTGGGGCTGGATCGGCCTGGTACCCTTGGCCACTGGCGTTTTCAGTTTCTGCCCGGTCTATACCCTGCTAGGCATCCGAACCTGCAAACGCAGCTGAGAGAGAAGCGTTGCGGGCGCCTGGGGCGCCCGTGACCGCTCAGGCGACGCGGCGCTGATCCGGTTCTTCGGACAGGATGGCTCAAGCCATTATATTTTCCGCGGTTTCACTCTGGCGGTCGCCTCAGCCACCAAGGGATCATCCGGCCAATAATGCTTGGGATACCTCCCCTTCAGATCCTTCTTCACTTCGGCATAGGTACTGCGCCAGAAGTTCGCCAGGTCCTGGGTCACCTGCACCGGACGGCGAGCCGGCGACAGCAGGTGCAACTTCACCACCTGGCGACCGCCGGCAATCCGCGGTGTCTCGGCCAGGCCGAACAACTCCTGCAGGCGCACCGCCAGGATCGGCGGCTGCTCGCTGTAGTCCAGGCGGATCGACGAACCCGACGGCACGTTCAGATGGTGCGGTGCCAACTCCTCCAGACGCTGCGGCAACGGCCAGGGCAACAGGCTGTGAAGGATCCCGGCCAGTTCCAGATTGGCGAAATGACTGAGCCGCGAGACCCGCCCCAGATACGGTTTGAGCCACTGTTCCAGGGTCGCCAGCAAAGTCTTGTCGCTGACATCCGGCCATTCGCTCTTTCCCGGTCCGTCCAGGTCCAGCTGGCGTAACAAGGCCACCCGCGCCTGCCATTGGCGCAGCTCCGGGGTCCAGGGCAACAATTCCAGGCCCTTGCGTCGGACCAGGTTGACCAGCGCCTGGCTGCGCGCCGCCTCGTCCAACCCGGTCAAGGGTTCGCGAGCGAGGATCAGTTCGCCGACCTTGCGCTGGCGCTCGGCCCGCAACACGCCTTCGCGCTCGTCCCAGTCGAGTTGGTCGAGCGTGCTCACCTGCTCGGCCAGCACCGTATCGAACAGGCCAGGATCGAACTCCGCCGCCAGGTAGATACGCTCTTCACGCTGGCCCTGCCGGCTGCCCAGGTCGGCCACCACCAGCCAGGGCTGTTTCATCAGGCTATCGGTTTCGCTGAACAAGGCCGCCCGACCGTTGGCCAGTCGATACTCCGCGCTGCCCTCGCGGCGCTGTTGCGCGACCCGATCCGGATACGCCAGGGCCAACAGGGCTCCCAACCAGCGCGGATGATCCGGGTCGGTCACCGGGGTACTCGCCGCACCGCGCAAATAGCCGCGATACTGCCGCGCCAGTTGCCGTGCACGCTGCACACCGCCCTGGGCACCACGTGCCGCCCGTTCCTCACCCGCCAGCAAGGCCAAGCGCGTGTGCAGGTCGGCTCCGCCACCGCGCTGGATATCCCGCTCACCCAGCAGTGCAGCGACATCACAGGCCATCGACGCCAGCCCCAGCGCCTGGCCGCGCAACAACAGATGGGCGATACGCGGATGCGCCGGCAACTCGGCCATGGCCTGACCGTGATTCGTCAATGCGTACTCGGCGCCTGTCTTGCCAACCAACGCCCCAAGCCGCTGCAACAGCTCCTGTGCCTGGGCATAGGCGGCGGCGGGCGGCGCGTCCATCCAGACCAACTCGCCGGGCGCCACGCCCCAGCGCGCCAGTTGCAAGGCCAGCCCGGCGAGGTCCGCCTGGAGAATTTCCGCACTGCCGTAGGCCGCCAACTGCTCATGCTGGGCCTCGGACCACAGCCGATAACACACCCCCGGTTCCAGCCGTCCGGCACGGCCCGCGCGCTGGGTGGCGCTGGCCCGGGAGATACGCTGGGTATCGAGACGGGTCATGCCGCTGCCGGGATCGAAGCGCGGCACCCGCGCCAGCCCGGCGTCGATCACCACCCGCACGCCATTGATGGTCAGGCTGGTTTCCGCGATGTTGGTGGCCAGCACCACCTTGCGCTTGCCGGCCGGCGCCGGTTCGATGGCCGCGCGCTGCGCCGAGAGATCCAGTTCACCATGCAGCGGGCACAGCAGCACATCGGCCCGTGCGCCCAAGCTCTCTTCCAATTGCTGATGCACACGACGGATCTCCGCCTGCCCCGGCAGGAACACCAGCAGGCTGCCGTGTTCGGCATCCAGCGCCTCGTGCACCGTCTGCACCACCCGTGGTTCGATAAATTCGCCGGGTTGAAAGGCCCGGCCCCAGCGCAGGCTCACCGGGAACATGCGCCCTTCGCTGCGCACCACCGGCGCGTCGTCCAGCAGCCCGGCCAGGCGTTCGCCTTCCAGCGTGGCGGACATCAGCAGGATCTTCAGCGGCTGCTCGTCGCGAAACATCTGACGGCCATTGAGGCTCAAGGCCAGGGCCAGGTCGGCATCCAGACTGCGTTCGTGGAATTCGTCGAAGATCACCAGACCGACGCCCTCAAGGGCCGGGTCATCATTCAGGCGACGGGAGAGAATGCCTTCGGTGACCACTTCGATGCGCGTCTTCGGGCCGACCCGGCTTTCCAGGCGGATGCGATAGCCGACGGTTTCGCCGACCTTTTCCCCCAGTTCGCTGGCCAGCCGCTCGGCCGCCGCCCGGGCCGCCAGGCGCCGGGGTTCGAGCATCAGGATGGTTTGCCCGGCCAGCCACGGCTCGTTCAGCAGCGCCAACGGCACCCGCGTGGTCTTGCCGGCACCGGGCGGCGCTTCCAGTACCGCCTCATGGCGTTCGCTCAAGGCCTGGCGCAACGCCGGTAATACTTCATCAATCGGCAACGAATTCATGGTGGCTCCCAGGCTGACCGTGAATTATACGGCGAACCCGACCGGCCTCCCAAGCTAAAGGGCACGCGGCTCAGACCTTGAAGTGCGCAATCAGCCGATGCAGCTCCCGGGGCATGCCCGCCACTTCATCGCAGACATGCACGGTATTGCGCGCCTCGTTGGCGTTGCTCTCGCTCCACGCGCGAATTTCCAGAGGGCAGCCAGGTCCAGGGCGGCGATCAGCTGAGATGCGTCGATCCTGGTGGCCAGAGGCCCCGCAGCAGTTGGAGGCTTTGCACGAATGATTGAAGATTGGCGACATTCAGCGGCCATGCGCGAAAGCCTTGTCGAACACCTTGATCAGCGCTTGACCCGGTGCCGGGTACAAAGCCGGCAATACTTCATCAAGCAGCAACGCATTCAGGGTGGCTCCCAAGCAAAGAGCCGGGTATAACGGCGAACTGCCCGGTCTTAATCGTGGTCTTAACAACTGATCCAGACGCGGCCCCAGTGGCTTCACGTTTCCTTCAGGAGATATCCATGCGTATTGCTTCCCGTGTTATCGGCACCGTTCTGGCTGCTACCCTGCTGACCCAACTGAGCGCTTGTGGCTCGATTTTCTACCCGGACCGTCGCGGTCAGATCGAAGGGCGGATCGACCCGCTGATCGCCGGCCTCGATGCCATCGGCATCCTGTTCTTCGTCATCCCCGGCCTGGTGGCGTTCGGCATCGACTTCGCCACCGGCGCCATCTACCTGCCCCATGGCAAGACCGCGCAGATCGCCCCGGAAAAACTCCACGAGGCTATTACCGCCGATGGCCAGGTCGACAAGCTCAAGTTGCAGGCGATTCTCCAGAGCGAACTGCACCAGACCCTGCCGCTGAACGACCCACGCCTGATCCAGCAAAAAGGCAACCTGCAACAGTTGGCGATGTACAATCTGCGTCCCGCGGCCTGAGTCTGGGACCACTGAACGAGGATCGCCGCGCTCATGACCAGCAGCCCGGAACACGCCCGCCTGTTACGCCTGGCTACCCGGGCGTCGATGGCGGTGGCCTGCACCCTGATCGTGACCAAGGCCATCGCCTGGTGGCTGAGCGGCTCGGTGAGCATGCTCGCGGGCTTGACCGATTCGCTGCTCGACGGCGTCACCTCGTTTCTCAATCTGCTGGCGGTGTACTACGCGCTGCGTCCGGCCGATAACGATCACCGTTACGGGCACGGCAAGGCCGAATCCCTGTCGGGCATGGCCCAGGCGCTGTTCATTTCGGTGAGTGCGGTGCTGATCGCGATCCAGGCGTTCGAGCGCCTGAAAAACCCGGAGCCGATCGGCGCGCCGTGGATCGGTATCGGGGTGATCGTGCTGTCGCTGATCCTGACCGCCGGGTTGCTGCTGTTGCAGCACAAGGTGGTCCGCGCGACCGGCTCCACCGCCGTGCGCGCCGACTCCCTGCACTACCGCTCGGACCTGCTGCTCAACGGCAGCATCCTGCTGGCGCTGGTGCTCGCGGGTTTCGGCTGGCCGCAGGTGGACGCCTGGTTCGGCCTGGGAATCTCGGTCTATATCCTCTGGAGTGCGATCCAGATCGGCCGCGAAAGCTTCGCCGTGCTGATGGACGAGGAGTTGTCGCCGAACATCAGCCAGCACATGCTGGAGCTGGCCTGTAGCGTGCCCGGGGTGCTGGGCGCCCATGACCTGCGCACGCGGATCTCCGGCAACCGCTGGTTCGTGCAGTTGCACCTGGAGCTGCCGGGAGAGTTGACCTTGTCGGTGGCCCACGGCCTGAGTGACCAGGCCGCCGATGCCATCCATGCCGCCTACCCGCAGGCCGAGGTGCTGGTGCACGCCGACCCGCGGGAAGTGCTGAAGCCGCGCCGATGAGCGCTTAGTAGTTGACCTGGTAACCGCGACTGCTCAGGCAGTTGCCCTGGGCCTGGCGGTAGGCCTGGACCACCGCCGGTGCCGGTGCGTAGGTCACGTTGGCCGGATCGAAGCCACTTTGCTGCACCGCCCAGCGATAGCAATCCTCACCATCCTGCTGGACCTGCTGCGGGCTCTGGCCGTTGGCCGGATACGCCACCACATCGTAGCCATTGCCTTGCGGCTCGGGCGCCACCTGCGGCGCCGCGGCCGGCGGATCGACCACCACGTAGTCCTGGGTATCTTCCTGGTAGAGGTAATAGGCGCCGGCGGCGAGGAAAAACAGCGAGCCACCGATCCAGACTTCCCGCGCATAGTCGGGCAGGTAGGAGGTGCGAATCCCTCGTGGCGGAGCGACCACTATGTAACGTGGCCCCTGCGGGCGATACCAGTAACCACCGGAGAAAAAATAGTCCTGGCCACGATAAGGCACACGCCAATTGCGCTCGGGGAAACGGTCGACCACGTAGCCGGGCCGATATTGCGGACCAGGCCCCCAACCGTTGCCGTGGCCATCGGGACGCCCCGGCCAGCGACGATCGTCGTGGTGCTCGAAGTTGCCACCGGGACGGTTGTTATTGTTGCCGCCCTGCCAGTTCGGGTTGTTGCCGTTGCGCCGCGGGATATCGGAATAGTTGCCACGCAACGGCTCCTGGGTCTGGCGTACGCTGTCCGGGTGAGGCTGGATCGGCAGGTTGTTCTGTGGTGCCGGACGCGGCGCCTGATTCGGCTCGTTCTGCGGTGGACGGCCTTGCCATTGGCCGCCGGGGTTCTGGTCGTGCCGCTCGAAATGCTGATTGTTTTCCGGACGAACCTGAGGCGCAGGCGCAGGAACAGGCGGACGCGGTGCCTGGGGGTGGACTTCGGGAGCTTGTGGCCGCGGAGCCGGGGCCGGGGGGCGGACTTCCGGCGCTTGTGGCCGTGGAGCCGGGGCCGGCGGCGGCGGACGCGGTTGATTGTTTTGCGGACGCCCCTCGTTGCCTCCCGGACGACCTTCAGGGCGATGTTCACCCTCATGTTTCTGATTATCTTCACCCTGGTTTTCTGCCAGCGCTTGCGCACCAACACTCATACAGAGCAAGCCAACACCTGCCAGACGCCAGATGCGCGATTTCATTCCATTCCTCACTGCGGTTCAGGGCTTAACCATAAGACTGGGAAAGCGGATTCCGGTTCTATGACACTCTACCAGCCGCGCAACTTATTTTTCGCCCATTAAAAAAGGGAGACCCGTCGGCCTCCCCTTGAGAACTTCGTCCGTGCTCGACGCTTTTGACGCCGGCTCACCTCACACCGTCTTCTGGACAGCGTGTAGCCCGGTGGCCGGCGCAACCCTGTGGGATTGTCGGCCGCGGCTGGCCTGATTCGGCGGGCCGCAGTGGACTGGGGTGTCTGTCTCGAATGTGAACGTGCTTGCGAGACAGGACACTTGTCCGGGCAGTGATTCTGGTGATAAGCATAGGCTCGTAGCTGCGGCACAGGATTGCGAACATTGCTCAAATAAACATGACTTGCGCAATTTTTGACTTCAGATAGATAATTTGCCGCAATAGTTCTTGGAAAGGCCCTGACGATGAGCAAACTCGACCGATACGACCTGAGCATTCTGGCGGAATTGCAGCGCGATGCCCGTATCTCCAACCAGGAGCTGGCCGAGCGCATCGGCCTGTCGCCGTCGCCCTGTTCGCGGCGGGTCAAGCAGTTGGAGGACGACGGTTATATCTCCCGCCAGGTGGCCTTGCTCGACCGCAAGATGCTCGGCCTGAGCCTGACCGCCTATGTGCTGATCGGCATGGACCGGCATACACCGGAGCGCTTCGAAAACTTCGAGGCAGCGATCCGCACCCTGCCGCAGGTGCTGGAGTGCAGCCTGGTGACGGGGATGGACGCCGACTACCAGTTGAAAGTGGTGGTGCCGGACATGGATCACTATCAGAAACTGTTGCTGGGGCACCTGACGCGCATCGAAGGAGTGACCAGCGTGCGCTCCAGCTTTGTGCTGAACCAGGTACTCAACAGCACGGAGTTGCCATTGACCCATTTGCGCAACTGATCGCTACGGCCGCGATCAGCTGTAGGAGTAGAGCGTGCTCGGCTCCTACGGGCCCGCGGTTGACCGATAGAGTGCTTTATTGCCCGAGATCAGATGCGCTACCGCCAGTGGCGTATAATCGGACGGCTTTCACCCCGCTGGCGCTTGAGAGGTTTCGATGGATCCTGCTGTTTTCGAAGAATGGATGATGACCGGCCTAGTCAGCATCCTGATTATTTTCATGGGCTTTATCGTCTGGGACCTGGCGAAAAAATCCAAGGCCGGGCGCTTCGGCACCTTTATCCTGTTCTTCGTCCTGGGACTGGGCATTTTCGCGTTTGTGGTCAAGAGCGTGGTGATCGGACTGATCGAGTCCGGGTCGCTGTAAAACCGCGGCCCGCTACAAGCGCGCCGGCACTTCCCGCCACTGACCTTGATCCAGGCCGTCCAGGGTCCAATCGCCGATGCGCACTCGCACCAGGCGTAAGGTTGGCAATCCCACCGCCGCCGTCATGCGTCGAACCTGGCGGTTACGCCCCTCGCGAATGATCAACTCCAGCCAACCAGTGGGAATGCTCTGGCGAAACCGCACCGGCGGGTTGCGCGGCCAGAGCTCGGGCTCGTCGATCTGCCGCGCCTGGGCGGGCAGGGTCATGCCGTCGTTCAACTCCACGCCCTTTTGCAACCGTTCGATCTGCTCGGCGTTCGGCACACCCTCGACCTGCACCCAATAGGTTTTCGCCAGCTTGTGCCTGGGGTCGGCGATGCGCGCCTGGAGTTGGCCGTCATTGGTCAGCAACAGCAGGCCCTCGCTGTCGCGGTCGAGCCGACCGGCGGGGTAGACGCCGGCCACGTCGATAAAATCCTTGAGGGTCGCGCGCCCTTCGCCATCGCTGAACTGCGTCAGCACATCGAAGGGTTTGTTGAACAGGAGCAGCCTGGGTTCGGCCGGCGGGGCCTTGGCAACCCGACGCGGCGCGACAGGAGCTTTCGCGGCCGAACGGCGCGCAACGGGACGGGGTGGACGAGACATGGCAAGGAGGACATCTGGGGATCAGGAGCCGCCATGCTAGGGCGTGCCGGCCATTATTTCCAGAAGCGCGTCCACAGACTCATTGGCTACTACCTTCTCAAGGCCGCCAAAAGCTTCGCGGGCAAGCTCCGCTCCCACATTAGTTTCGTGTCGTACACAAAACTTGTGATCGGCATCCAACTGTGGGAGCGGAGCTTGCCCGCGAATAGGCCCTCAAGATCGCTAAAAATCCGCCCCCTTAGCGGAACGGCGGCTCGTCAAAACTGCGCAGCTTGCGCGAGTGCAGCGAATGCAGCTCGGTACGCAGCAGGTCCACCGCCGCGATGCCGATCTTCAAATGCTGGCTGACGGCGCGCTCATAGAACGCGTTCGCCGAGCCCGGCAGCTTGATTTCACTGTGCAACGGTTTGTCCGAAACACAGAGCAAGGTGCCATACGGTACCCGCAGGCGATAACCCTGGGCCGCGATGGTGCCACTTTCCATATCCACGGCCACGGCGCGGGACAGGTTGATCAACGGCCGCTCCTGGGCCCAGCGCAGCTCCCAGTTGCGGTCGTCGTAGGTCAGCACGGTGCCGGTGCGCAGACGCTTCTTCAAATCATCGCCACGTTCGCCGGTGACGTTCGCCGCGGCCTGCTGCAAGGCCATCTGCACTTCGGCCAGGGCCGGGATCGGGATATTCGGCGGCACCACCCGGTCGAGAATCCCGTCGCGGCGCATATATGCGTGGGCCAGCACGTAATCGCCGATGGTCTGGGATTGGCGCAGGCCGCCGCAGTGGCCGATCATCAGCCAGCAGTGCGGACGCAGCACCGCCAGGTGGTCGGTGATGTTCTTCGCGTTGGACGGGCCGACACCGATATTCACCAGGGTCACGCCATGGCCATCGGCCGCCTGCAGGTGGTAGGCCGGCATCTGGTAGCGGTGCCAGACCACCCCGGCGGCCACGGCCTGGGCCTCGCCGTAGTCCATGCTCTGGTCGATGATCACGTTGCCCGGCAACACCATGCGCACGAAACGCGGATCATCACGCAGCTGTTGCAGGCCATGCAGGATGAACTGGTCGACATAGCGGTGGTAGTTGGTCAGCAGGATCCAGGGTTGTACATGGCGCCAGTCGCTGCCGGTGTAATGCACCAGGCGGCGCAGGGAGAAATCCACCCGGGCGGCGTCGAACAGGGCCAGGGGCCAGGGCGAGGTGTTTTCCCAGTCGTGCAGGCCGTCGGCGATGTCATCGGTGGCGGCCGACAGGTCGGTGCTGGGGAACACCCGCGCCAGGGCCGAAGCGGTAACGCCGGAGCCGGCCAGTTCATCGCCCTGCTCGACTACGTAAGGGTACGGGATGTTCTGTTCGCTGACGCCCACTTCCACTGTCACGGTGAAGTCGCGCATCAGCGGCACCAGTTGTTCCAGCAGGTATTTGCGGAACGCCGCCGGGTGGGTGACGGTGACGCTGTAGGTGCCCGGCAACTGGACCTTGGCGTAGGCCCGGGTGGTAGCCGGGACTTCACCCTGGTAGGTGTAGGTCAGGCGCAATTCGGGGTAGCGGAACAGGGCACGTTGCCCGGCGTCGGGTTCGACGCGGTCCTTGAGGTAACGCTTGAGCGCCTGGCTCAGGGCGCTGGTGGCTCGCTCGTGGAGTTCGGCCAGACGGTCCACGGCTTGTTCGGGGGATTGCACGACAATAAAAGCTTCGGTCACGGAGAGCATCCTGTCTTCTGATGTTGCAGACCTTCATCTTGCCTGCAACATCGTCGGACGGGAACAGCGGGTTATAGTTCACCGCCACAACCCGGTGGCGAGCGGGCTTGCCACAATATCCGGGCAAACTCTCAAATATCCGGGCGTCCCTCAGAAACCCCGCGGCGTCGAGCGGGCAACAATCGCCTCGACATTCACCCCACGAGGCAAGGTGCCGTAGACCCGCCCCCCGGCCTCCAGCCGACTGGCGATAAAGCCGTCGCTGACCTCGGCATTGCCGGCCTCCAGCAGTAACTTGGCCTGCAATGCCAGGGCGATGTCCTCGGTCAGTTGCCGGGCGCGGTACTGGATATCGTGGGTGTCGGTAAACGCCAGCTTCAATTGCTCGATATGCCGGGCCAGGCGCTTGTCGCCATGGCCGTCGCCCAATTCGCTGAACAGCACTTCAAGGACGCCCGGCTCCTTGGACAACGAACGCAGCACATCCAGGCACTGCACGTTCCCCGAACCTTCCCAGGTCGAGTTGACCGGTGCCTCGCGGTACAGTCGCGGCAAGATGCTGTCCTCCACATACCCGGCGCCGCCCATGCACTCGGCGGCCTCGTTGATCATTGCCGGGGCGCGCTTGCAGATCCAGTATTTGCCCACCGCCGTCACCAGCCGGGCGAACTTCGCTTCATGCTCATCCCCCAGGCGATCCAGCGCCCGGCCCATGCGCAAGCTCAAGGCCAATGCCGCCTCGCTCTCCAGCGCCAGGTCGGCCAGCACATTCTGCATCAGTGGCTGCTCGCTGAGCACACGGCCACCGACCAATCGATGGGCACAATGATGGCTGGCCTGGGTCAGCGCCTGGCGCATCAAGGCACTGGAGCCGACCATACAATCGAAACGGGTCATCGCCACCATCTCGATAATGGTTGGCACGCCACGCCCTTCCTCGCCGATCATCCAGGCCAGGGCGCCACGGAACTCCACCTCGCTCGAGGCGTTGGAGCAATTGCCCAGTTTGTTTTTCAAGCGCTGGATATAGAACTGGTTGCGGCTGTCATCCGGGCGGTGCCGCGGCAGCAGGAAACAGGTCAGGCCCTTGTCGGTCTGGGCCAGGGTCAGGAAAGCGTCGCACATCGGCGCCGAGCAGAACCATTTGTGCCCCACCAGTTCGTAAGGCTGCCCCGGGCCACCGACACCGACGGGATAAGCCCGGGTGGTGTTGGCGCGCACATCGGTACCGCCCTGCTTCTCGGTCATGGCCATGCCGATGGTCGCCCCGGTTTTATGGGCGATGCCGATATTGCGCGGATCGTAGTGGCTACTGAGGATGCTCGGCAGCCATTGATCGGCGATATCCGGCTGCAGGCGCAAGGCCGGTACGCAGGCGAAAGTCATGGTCAACGGGCAACCGGTGCCGGCTTCGGCCTGGCTGTGCAGGTAGGTCATGGCGGCGCGGGCGACATGGGCGCCGTCCTGCGGGTCGGTCCAGGGCAACGATGGCAGGCCGTGCTCGACGGCGGTGCGCATCAGTTCGTGATAGGCCGGGTGGAACTCCACCAGGTCCTGGCGATGTCCATAGCGGTCATGGCTGACAAACACCGGCTTGTTCTGGTTGGCGAGAAAACCCGCCTCCATCAGCGGCCCGCCGGCCAGTGCACCATAGGCCTCGATCCGCGACTCGGCCCAGGCGGCGCCGAAACGCCGAACCCACTCTTGCAGCGGCAGGTCGATACGATAGAGGTTGGTCCCGTCCAGCGCCGGCGGCTGGTTGGTGACCTCATGGGTTTCGGCGTATTGATGGAGGTTCATATCGGGCTCCTTTGAGAAGTGGCTTCGCAGAGAGTGGCCAGGGAACCCAGTGAATCACGCGTGTCGCCGCGAAAAAAGTGACATAAACGCCTAAGTACCGGCGCTTTCACCCTCGACCGAGGTCAGCAGGCGACGGGCCAGCAGGTTCTTCAATTCCTCGAAACGCACCGGCTTGTACAGGGTGTCCGTGACGCCGGCCAGCAGGCAACGCTCGCGCTCCTCGGCGTCGGTCGAGCTGACCAGGGCCAGGATCGGCAGTCCGGCACCGCCGGGCAGCGCGCGCAGTTGCCGACAGAGCGACATCTGGTCCGCCGGTTGCGCCGGGTAATCAAGCAACAGTGCGTCCACCACCTGTCCGTGCAGCACATCGAGCGCGGCCAGGGCGTTGGCCGCGGTGAACACCCGGTACCCCAGCTTGAGCAACATGCCCCTTACCACCAGTTGGCTGACGTTGTTGTCATCCACCAGCAACAGGCTGCAGTCATAGGGGTAACGCACCGCCGCCGGCGAGGGGCGCACCGCCCGCGGGATCAACGCCTCGACCTGCACGTCAAGCTGGAAGCGGCTGCCCATGCCCGGCTCCGACTGATGGGTGAGATGGCCACCGAGCAAGTCGATCAATTGCCGACAGATCGCCAGGCCGATTCCCAGGCCGCCATATTCGCGGGTCATCGAGCCATCGAGCTGGAAGAAGCGCTGGTAGAGCGTGGCTTCATCCAGGTCGCTGAAACCGATACCACTGTCGATCAGCGCAAACGACAGTGCCCATTGCTGCTCCGCAACCTGCTGGCCGTGCACCCGCAGCACCAAACCACCTTCGCGGGTGAACTTGATGGCGTTGTCCACCAGGCACTCCAGGCACTGCACAATCTTCTGCGCATCGCCATGCAGGCTGTCCGGGAGGTTGTCATCCACTTCAATGGCGAAATGCAGGCCCTTGGCCTGGACGCGGCCGGCGAACTGGTCCTGCAAGCCATCCAGCAAGCGCCGCAGGCCGAACGACTGTGTCGTCACCTTGAGCCGACCGGCCTGCAGCTCGGTCAGGGTCAGGATGCCGTTGACCATGCGCATCATGTCCCGGGCGGAACCGGCCGCCGTCTGCTGGTATTGCGCCAGCTCCGTGTCCAGCTCCAGGGTCTGCATCAGTTCGAGGGAGCCGATCACCCCATTCATCGGCGTGCGTAGTTCATGGGTGACGGTGGCGAGGAACTCGTCCTTCAGCCGGTTGCTGTTGGCCAGCTCGCGGTTCAGCCCTTCCAGCTTCTGCCCGGACTCAAGCAAGGTCTGCGCCTGCTGCTCGCGCATGGTATTGATCCGGTCGGCCAGGGCCAGGGACAACAGCCCGACCTCCAGGGCCGAACCGATCTGGCTGGCGTACATGGTCAGGAACACGTTCGGCAGGTAGCCCAGCACCATCAGGGTATTGACCAGGCCGCCGAGCAGGAACGCCGACCAGGCGATGATGAAGTAGCGCGCCACCCGCAAGCCACAGTACCAGGCGCTGATCCCGGCGACGAAAATGGTTACGGTGAATGCCAGGGCCAGGACGGTCGCCAGGCGCAGGGCCAGGGCATAGCCGGTCAGCAGCGACAGCGCCGTGACCAGCGCGCTGTAGGTCATCAACAGCAGCAACAGCCGGTCCAGCCAGCGACTATGGGTCGCCGTCTGCAGGAAGCTGCGGGTGAACTGGCAACCGAAGAAACCCGCCAGGCCGATAAAAAAAGGCGTCGAGGCGTTGGCCCACCAGGGATTGTTCGGCCAGAAATACTGCGCAGCGGCGCCATTGACCGATAATTGATAGAAGCCGAACGAGGCGATATAGAAGATGTAATAGAGGTAGCTGGTGTCGCGCACGCTGAGGTAGATGAACAGGTTGTAGACCAACATCCCCAGCAGCACACCATAGATCAGCCCCAGGACATACAGGCGCACCGGTTCGTCTTCGAGGTAGGCCTGCATCGACCAGAGGGTCAGTGGCGCCTGCATCGAGCCTTCGGTTTGCAGGCGCAGGTAGACGGTCTTGATTTCCTTGGGGGCGAAGTCCAGCTCGAACAGGTAGTTGTTCTGCTTGATCGGTCGGCTGGCGAAGGGCAACTCATTACCGCTGCGCTGGGCCTGGCGGTAGTGGCCGTTGGCATCGGGCACATAGAGTTCGATGTGTTTCATCGGCGGATAGGCCAACTCCAGCAACCAGATACGCCGGGCATTGGAGTCCTTGGGGGCGTAGCTCAGGTCGACCTTGAGCCAGTACGCCGACAGCGTATAGCCGGCATTGAGCGAGGCCTTGTTGTGCGAATGAAACTGTGCGGCCATGGCGGGCGAGGCAATCTGCGCGATGTCGGCCTGGCCACTCGCGTCTTCGAACACCTGCATGACCCGGCCCAGAGGCAAGCTCCGAGTGGACTCATCAAACTCGACTGCACTCGCCAACAACGGCAGCCAGCTCAACAAAATCAGCAGCAAATAGCGCATACAGCCCCAGCATGGCCAATCAAGTCGCGTCAGGAGCCCCCCTTCCCTTTGAGACGACGTGAAACTTCATGGCCTGTTATTCGTTTGGATCCACTCTAGCATAGCCACTGATGGCTAAAACACACCATTGAAACATTTTATCCAAAGGCTCTAGAACGGGCGTCCCAGCACACAATCCGGCTGTACGACGAAGGGTTATCGGCCCCTTTGGAAAAACCTTCAGGACGCAAATTCAACGCCGGGCGGACGATCCCGAAAAAAGCGTTTGGTGGTAAGCTCGCGCTCCATGAATACCTACAGCTCCCGTCCCGTTGTCCTCTGTCTCTCCGGCCACGATCCCAGTGGCGGTGCCGGTCTCCAGGCAGATATCGAAGCCCTGCTCGCCCAGGGTTGCCATGCCGCTCCCGCGGTCACCGCGCTGACCGTGCAAGACACGGTCAACGTCAGCGACTTCCGCGTGCTCGACCGTGAGTGGGTGTTGGCCCAGGCCAATGCCGTGCTCAACGACTCGACCGTGGCGGCCGTCAAGCTGGGCATGCTCGGCTCCCTGGAAATGGTCGACACCGTGGTCGAACTGCTCCTGGCGCATCCGCACCTGCCGCTGGTCTGCGACCCGGTGCTGCGCGCCGGCGGTGGCGGACGCCTGGGCAAGGACGAAGTCGGCTATGCCATGCGCGAACGCCTGCTGCCACTGGCGACCATTGCCACCCCCAACCTCCCTGAAGCGCGCATCCTCGCCGAATTGCCCGAGGGCAGCGCCGACGAATGCGCGGAAAAACTCCTGCCGTTCTGCCAACACCTGCTGATCACCGGCGGACATGGCGACGAAGACGAAATCCACAACCGCCTGTACAGCCGCGACGGCAGCCGCCAGACCTTCAAATGCCAGCGCCTGCCCGGCAGCTACCACGGCTCCGGCTGCACCCTGGCGAGTACCCTCGCCGGACGCCTGGCCTTGGGCGAAGGCCTGGTCAGCGCCGTGCAGACCGCCCTGAACTACACCTGGCGGACCTTGCGCGACGCCGAGCAACTGGGCAAGGGGCAGTTCGTACCCCGACGCCTGCCCCTGGATTTCTGCTCGTAACTTTCAGCGCGACCCAACACCCCGAGGCTGACCCGATGAAACTACGCGGCCTGTATGCCATCACCGATAGCCAGTTGCTGGCCGGCAAGTTCCTGTCTTATGTCGAGGCGGCACTGGATGGCGGCGTGACCTTGCTGCAGTACCGCGACAAAAGCACCGACGAGGCCCGCCGCCTGCGGGAGGCCGAGGCCCTGCGGTTGCTCTGCGAACGCTACAAGACCCACCTGATCATCAACGACGATGCCGAGCTGGCGGCGCGGCTGGGAGTCGGCGTGCACCTGGGGCAGACCGACGGCCCGCTGACACCGGCCCGCGCGCTGCTCGGCAGCCGGGCCATTATCGGCTCCACCTGCCACGCCCAGCTTGAACTCGCCGAACAGGCGGCCCGGGAAGGCGCGAGCTATGTCGCCTTCGGGCGCTTCTTCAATTCCACCACCAAGCCCGGCGCACCGGCCGCCGACGTGGCGCTGCTGGAACGCGCGCGCCCGCGGCTGCAACTGCCGATCGCGGTGATCGGCGGCATCACCCTGGACAACGCCGCCCCGCTGGTGGCCCACGGCGCCGACCTGCTGGCCGTGATCCACGGCCTGTTCGGTGCCGACAACACCCGGGAAGTGACCCGCCGCGCCCAAGCCTTCAATGCCCTCTTCACTTCATGACTCCTGAGAGCCTGCCCATGTCTCGTTCCGAAACCCTGTTTGCCAGTGCCCAGAAACACATCCCCGGCGGCGTCAACTCGCCGGTTCGCGCGTTCAAGAGCGTCGGCGGCACCCCGCTGTTCTTCAAACACGCCGAAGGCGCCTACGTCACCGACGAAGACGACAAGCGTTATGTCGACTACGTCGGCTCCTGGGGCCCGATGATCCTCGGCCACAGCCACCCGGACGTGCTCGACGCCGTGCGCAAGCAGTTGGAGCACGGTTTATCCTACGGCGCACCGACCGCCATGGAAACCGAGATGGCCGACCTGGTCTGCTCGATCGTGCCGTCGATGGACATGGTCCGCATGGTCAGCTCCGGCACCGAAGCGACCATGAGCGCCATCCGCCTGGCCCGTGGCTTCACCGGCCGTGACGACATCATCAAGTTCGAAGGTTGCTACCACGGCCACTCCGACAGCCTGCTGGTCAAGGCCGGCTCCGGCGCCCTGACACAGGGTGTACCGAGCTCGGCCGGCGTCCCGGCGGACTTCGCCAAACACACCCTGACCCTGCCATTCAACGATATCGACGCAGTGGCGAAGCGGCTCGGCGAAGTCGGCCAGCAAGTCGCCTGCATCATCGTCGAGCCGGTGGCCGGCAATATGAACTGCGTGCCGCCGGCCCCGGGCTTCCTCGAAGGCCTGCGCAGCCTGTGCGACCAGCACGGCGTGGTGCTGATCTTCGACGAAGTGATGACCGGTTTCCGGGTTGCCCTCGGCGGCGCCCAGGCCCACTACGGCGTTACCCCGGACCTGAGCACCTTCGGCAAGATCATCGGCGGCGGCATGCCGGTGGGCTGCTTCGGCGGCAAGCGCGAGATCATGTCCTGCATCGCCCCGCTGGGTCCGGTCTACCAGGCCGGGACCTTGTCCGGTAACCCACTGGCCATGGCCGCCGGCCTGACCACCCTGCGCCTGATCAGCCGCCCCGGCTTCCATGCCGAGCTGAGCGATTACACCAGCCGCCTGCTCGAGGGCCTGCAAGAGCGTGCCGATGCGGCCGGCATCCCGTTCGTGACCACCCAGGCCGGCGGTATGTTCGGCCTGTACTTCAGCGGCGCCGACGATATCGTCACCTTCGACGACGTGATGTCCAGCGACGCCGAACGCTTCAAGCGCTTCTTCCACCTGATGCTCGATGGCGGCGTGTACCTGGCGCCGAGTGCCTTCGAAGCCGGCTTCACCTCCATCGCCCATGGCAAAACCGAGTTGAAGCTGACTTTGGATGCTGCTGAAAAGGCTTTTGCCGCACTGAAGTAAGCGATGTCCCCGACGTCGGTTTCAGCCGACGTCGGTTTTCCCGCCTAAACTTCCCCTGTTTCCTACCGCCCCCTACCCAGATACTTGCAAAACAAGTGCATATAGCGCCCGTGCAGCAGAAAAACGAGTAAAGACTTTGTAAGGTGGCCCCCGCTTATTTCATAATGCGCGCCATAGTCATCCCCTGGCCGGGTCCGCCCGCCCTTCAGAGGTACGTCGATTCCCATGAACCGCACCGGCCGCGCCCTTGCCTTGGGCTGCCTGTTGCTCCTTCAGCCGCTGCTGGCACATGCAGGCGGTAACTCGTTGTTGATCCCGGCGATGGGTCGTTGCACCCTCAACTCCCAGCCACAGGACCTCGCCGAGGCCCTGGCCGCCTGTGAAGAAGCGGCAAAGGGCGGCGATGCACAAGCGCAATACGAGTTGGGCGAGTTCTATCACGACAGCAAAAACCCGCAACATGACCTCAACAAAGCCCTGAGTCATTTCGAACAGGCGTCCCTGCAAGGTCACGCCCAGGCGCAGTTCCAGCTTGGCACCATGTTCTACAAGGGCGAGGGTGTGCCGGCCAATAACGTCCAGGCCTATATCGTGCTGAAGATGGCGGCGGTCAACGGTGCCGAAGATGCCCTGGACACGGCGGATGAGGTCGCGGCGCAGATGCCACGTGACCAGTTGGAGCTGGCGACCCAGGTGCTGGGGCAGATATTCCGCAAATACCTGCTGGAACTGCAGACGGTTGACGGGCGAACGCCGTTTTCACCTCTTCCCTGAGTCTGTAGCGTCTGGACCGGCCTCTTCGCGGGCAAGCACCGCTCCCACAGTGTTTGCGGCAGCGCACAAAATCAGAGTTCGACCCAGGGCGTTGTGGGAGCGGTGCTTGCCCGCGAAGAGGCCTTGAGGGGCACCACAAAACTCCCAGGCTTTTTATTTATCGGGCATCGGCATCGGGAAAGGCATCACATTGCTCATGCCCCGCGCCTCGCTGATCTTCGGCGTACCCAGGCGCTCGACCTCGTCGATCCGCACGATCGAATGCATCGGCACGAAACTGCGCACCACGCCTTCGAACTGGGCCTTGAGCTTTTCCTCGCCGGGATCGACCACCAGCTGCGTGCGCTCGCCAAAGACAAATTCTTCGACTTCCAGGAAGCCCCACAGATCACTTTGATAGATCTGCTTGGCGTACATTTCGAACACCTGGCCCTGGTTGAGGAAAATCACCTTGTAGATAGGGGCTTCACGTTTGGTCATGGTGGGCGGGCAACACATCGGGGGATAAAAAGAGGGCGCGAACTATAGCATAGCCGCCGAACGCACAGCGCTAGGAAGCAAGCGCGATGACCACTATAATGCGCGGTTCTTTGAACCACATTGATGAATCTCCATGGCCAAGAAGCTTTACATCGAAACCCACGGTTGCCAGATGAACGAGTATGACAGCTCGCGCATGGTCGACCTGCTGGGCGAACACCAGGCCCTGGAAGTCACCGCCCGCGCCGAAGACGCGGACGTCATCCTGCTCAACACCTGTTCGATCCGCGAACGCGCCCAGGACCGGGTCTACTCCCAACTGGGCCGCTGGCGCGAACTGAAACTGGCGAACCCGGAGATGGTGATCGCCGTCGGCGGCTGCGTCGCCAGCCAGGAAGGCGCCGCGATTCGCGACCGCGCGCCCTATGTCGACGTGGTCTTCGGCCCGCAGACCCTGCACCGCTTGCCGGAAATGATCGATGCCGCGCGCCTGACCAGGCTGCCGCAGGTGGATGTGTCGTTCCCGGAAATCGAAAAGTTCGACCACCTGCCCGAACCGCGCATCGACGGCCCGAGCGCCTATGTCTCGGTGATGGAGGGTTGCAGCAAATACTGCACCTTCTGCGTGGTGCCCTACACCCGTGGCGAAGAAGTCAGCCGACCGTTCGACGACGTGATCGCCGAGATCATCCACCTGGCCGAACACGGCGTGCGCGAAGTGACCCTGCTCGGGCAGAACGTCAACGGCTATCGCGGCGCCACCCATGACGGCCGCCTGGCGGACCTGGCGGAGCTGATCCGCGTGGTCGCCGCCGTCGACGGCATCGAGCGGATCCGCTACACCACTTCGCACCCGCTGGAGTTCTCCGACAGCCTGATCCAGGCCCACGCCGAGGTCCCGCAACTGGTCAAGCACCTGCACCTGCCGGTGCAGTCGGGTTCGGACCGGATCCTTGCGGCAATGAAACGCAACCACACGGCGCTGGAATACAAGTCCAAGCTGCGCAAGTTGCGCGCCGCCGTGCCGGGCATCTGCATCAGTTCGGACTTTATCGTCGGCTTCCCCGGCGAAACCGAGAAAGACTTCCAGCAGACCATGAAGCTGATCGAAGACGTCGGCTTCGACTTCTCCTACTCCTTCGTCTATAGCCAGCGCCCGGGCACCCCTGCGGCGGATTTACCGGACGAAACCCCGGAAGAGCTGAAGAAAGAGCGCCTCAACGCCCTGCAACATCGCCTGAACCAGCAAGGATTCGAGATCAGCCGGCAAATGGTCGGTACGATCCAGCGCATTCTGGTGACCGATTATTCGAAGAAAGACCCCGGAGAATTGCAGGGCCGCACCGAGAATAACCGTATCGTCAACTTCCGCTGCGACAATCCCCAGCAGATCGGCCAGTTTATCGACGTGCGCATCGACGCGGCGCAACCGCATTCGCTGCGCGGTTCGTTGCTGCAATGAAGCCCTTGCGGGCTGCTGTGGCGAGCGGGCTTGTCGGAACGCCGCATCGCCGCACAGGGCTGCGAAGCGGCCCCAAAACCGGCGAATCCGGTGCATCAGGGAGACCGAGGTAGCCGGCTTTACGACTGCTGCGCAGCCGAACGGGGGCAAGCCCCCTCGTCACAGGGGACATTCAGCGTTCATAAGAGCTTTCGCCCCCGGGCTGCTAGCGTTATCCTTGATTTCATCTCAATTGCCGTCGGGCGGCTAAAAACGACCTTGAACGCACCCATCGAACCTCATCGTTTCATCCTCGAGCCCTTCGAGGCTCGCCGCTTCGCCAATCTGTGCGGGCAGTTCGACGAGCACTTGCGCTTGATCGAACAACGCCTGACCATCGAGATCCGCAATCGCGGCAATCAGTTCGAACTGATCGGCGAACCCAAGCTCACCTCCTCCGCGGAAAACCTGCTGCGCCGCCTGTACCGGGAAACCAAGGGTACCGAGCTGTCGCCGGACATGGTCCACCTGTTCCTGCAGGAATCGAGTGCCGAAGACCTGCGCGACAACCCGGTGGCCGAAGCCAGCGTGGCCCTGCGCACCAAGAAAGGCATGATTCGCCCTCGCGGCCTGAATCAGCAGCGCTACGTGAAGGAAATCCTCGGCAACGACATCAACTTCGGCATCGGCCCGGCAGGTACCGGCAAGACCTACCTGGCGGTGGCCTGCGCCGTGGATGCGCTGGAGCGCGAGCAGGTGCGTCGCATCCTGCTGGTGCGCCCGGCGGTCGAAGCCGGTGAAAAGCTCGGTTTCCTGCCCGGCGACCTGGCCCAGAAGATCGACCCGTACCTGCGCCCGCTCTACGACGCCCTCTATGAAATGCTCGGTTTCGAATACGTGGCCAAGCTGATCGAGCGCCAGGTCATCGAAGTCGCACCGCTGGCCTACATGCGCGGCCGGACCCTGAACAACAGCTTCATCATCCTCGACGAAAGCCAGAACACCACCGTCGAACAGATGAAAATGTTCCTGACCCGCATCGGCTTCGGCTCCACCGCGGTGATCACCGGCGACATCACCCAGGTCGACCTGCCCAAGGGCACGCGATCCGGGCTGGCCCACGTGATCAAGGTCCTCAAGGACGTACCAGGCATCAGCTTCACCCATTTCATGCCCAAGGACGTGGTCCGCCATCCGCTGGTGCAGCGGATTGTCGAAGCCTACGAGCGCTTTGAAAACAGTGCCGAAGACGCTACCCAGGGTACCCGCCGCGATGCTTGAACTTGATCTGCAACGGGCCTCGCAGGCCCCCGCGCCGAGCGACGCCGAGTTTCGCCGCTGGTGCGAACTGGCCCTGCGCCAGCGCACGGCCGACTCCGAGCTGACCATCCGCCTGGTGGACGAAGCCGAAGGCCGCGAACTCAACCACACCTGGCGGCACAAGGACTACGCGACCAACGTGCTGTCCTTTCCCGCCGACGTGCCGGACGAAATGCTGGATATCCCACTGCTCGGCGACCTGGTGATCTGCATCCCGGTGGTCGCGCGCGAAGCCAGCGAACAAGGCAAGGCATTGGAGGCCCACTGGGCCCATCTGGTCATTCACGGCTGCCTGCATCTATTGGGCTACGACCATATAGATGACGAGGAAGCCGAGGAAATGGAAGCACTGGAACGAACGTTGCTTGCCGAATTGGGTCATCCCGACCCCTATATCGATGACGAACACTGATCACTCCACCACCAAGGGATACGAGTAAATCGCTATGAGCGAAGATCGATCGAGCAACGGGCAGAAGTCCTGGCTGGGTAAACTGACCCAGGCTTTTGCCCATGAGCCGAAAAACCGCCAGGAGCTGCTGGAGCTGCTGCGCGAAGCCCACCAGAACAAGTTGCTGGACAGCGAAGCGCTGGCCATCGTCGAAGGCGCCATCCAGGTCGCTGACCTGCAAGTCCGCGACATCATGGTCCCGCGCTCGCAGATGATCAGCATCAAGGCGACGCAGACACCCCGCGAATTCCTCCCGGCGGTCATCAACGCCGCGCACTCGCGCTACCCGGTGATCGGCGAAAGCCATGACGACGTCATGGGTGTGTTGCTGGCCAAGGACCTGTTGCCACTGGTGCTGCAGGAAAACGGCGACACCTTCAACATCAAGGACCTGCTGCGCCCGGCAACCTTCGTCCCCGAGTCCAAGCGCCTGAACGTGCTGCTGCGCGAGTTCCGCGCCAATCACAATCACATGGCCATCGTCATCGACGAGTACGGCGGCGTGGCGGGCCTGGTGACCATCGAGGACGTACTGGAACAGATCGTCGGCGATATCGAGGATGAGCACGACGTCGAGGAAGACAGCTACATCAAGCCCCTGCCCAGCGGTGACTTCCTGATCAAGGCATTGACGCCGATCGAGAACTTCAACGCCTTCTTCGACAGCGAATTCTCCGATGACGAATTCGACACCGTCGGCGGCCTGGTGATGAGCGCGTTCGGTCACCTGCCCAAGCGTAATGAAATCACCGAAATCGGCGCGTATCGTTTCCGCATCCTGAATGCCGACAGCCGTCGCATCCACCTGATCCGCCTGACCCCCATTAGCCGCTAAGGACTGACATGCTGCGCTTAACCCGCCCCGGCTGGCCCGGTAATCTGCTGGCCGTGGCGGCCGGCGCACTGACCACCCTGGCCCTGGCGCCGTACGATATCTGGCCCTTGGCATTGCTGGCGGTAGGCGTGTTCTATGCCGGCCTGCGCGAGCTGTCACCGCGCCAGGCGCTGGGGCGCGGCTGGTGCTTCGGCTTCGGCCTGTTCGGCGCCGGTACCAGCTGGATCTACGTGAGTATCCATACCTACGGCGATGCTTCGGTGTTGCTGGCGGGTTTCCTGATGCTCGCGTTCACCGCTGCAATTGCCTGGTTCTTCGCCCTGCCCGCCTGGCTCTGGGCGCGCTGGATACGCCGCAACGAAGCGCCGCTGGCCGATGCGCTGGCCTTCGCCGCCCTGTGGGTGGGCCAGGAAGCCTTTCGCGGCTGGTTCCTGACCGGTTTCCCCTGGCTCTATTCCGGTTACAGCCAGCTCGATGGCCCACTGGCGGGCCTCGCGCCGCTGGGTGGGATCTGGTTGATTTCCTTCACCCTGGCCCTGAGCGCCGCGCTGCTGTACAACGCCCGCCGCTTGCTCAAGGCTGGGCGCAAGGCCTTTATCGTCCTGGGCGCCGTGCTGTTGGTCGGCCCCTGGGTGGCGGGCATCGCGCTCAAGCATCACGCCTGGACCAGTCCGTCGGGCGAACCGCTGACGGTGGCGGCGATCCAGGGCAATATCGAACAGAGCATGAAGTGGGACCCTACGCAGATCGACGCCCAACTGGCGCTGTACCGCGACCTGAGTTTCCGCTCCAAACGCGTGGACCTGCTGATCTGGCCGGAAACCGCCGTGCCGGTACTGAAGGAGTCGGCAGAAGGCTACCTGGCGATGATGGGCCGCTTCGCCGCGGACCGGCAGTCGGCGCTGATCACCGGCGTGCCAATCCGCGAAGTGGTGAACCACGAGAAGCGCTACTACAACGGCATCACCGTGACCGGCGAAGGCGACGGCACCTACCTGAAGCAGAAACTGGTGCCCTTTGGTGAATACGTGCCGCTGCAGGACCTGCTGCGTGGACTGATCGACTTCTTCAACCTGCCGATGTCCGATTTCGCCCGCGGCCCGGATGACCAGGCACTGCTGCAAGCCAAGGGCTACCGGATCGCCCCGTTCATCTGCTATGAAGTGGTCTACCCGGAATTCGCCGCCAGCCTCTCGGCACGCAGCGACCTGCTGCTGACCATCAGCAACGACACCTGGTTCGGCACCTCGATCGGCCCCTTGCAACACCTGCAAATGGCCCAGATGCGCGCACTGGAGGCCGGGCGCTGGATGATCCGCGCCACCAACAACGGTGTCACCGGCCTGATCAACCCATACGGCGAGATCACCACGCGGATTCCGCAGTTCGAGCAGGGTATTTTGTATGGCGAGGTGGTGCCGATGCACAACCTGACGCCTTACCTGCAGTGGCGTTCGTGGCCGTTGATCATCCTGTGCGGCTTGCTGTTCGGCTGGGCCTTACTGGCCAGCCGGATTGCCAAGACGGTGTAGCCTGAGAGGTAGCATACACTTGTGGCGAGCGAGCTTGCCCGCGCCGGGGCGCGAAGCGGCCCTGAAACCAGTGATCACGGTGGAACAGCTAGAACACGTTGATCGGCTTTACGACTGCTTCGCAGCCGAACGGGAGCAAGCCCCCTCGCCACAAAGTAGCGCCCACTACACGCATTTGTGTCCGGTCTTGGCTTAACGGTAAAAGAGCCGGTAACCCACCTGCCCCAACGCCTCATTGATCAACTGCCCGCTACGCCAGATCGCCTTGAACTCCGGCATCCAGCCGCCCAGCGGCCTGGAGTTGTCCCGCCCGAAAAAGCCCACCGGTGCCGGCACCACGGTAAAACCGGCTTTTTCAAAGCTCCACATCGCGCGCGACATATGCGCGGCATGGGTCACCACCACCACCCGCTTGATACCCAGCGGCGCCAGCAGTTCATAACTGAATTGGGCATTTTCCCAGGTCGTGGTGCTACGCCCTTCCTGCCAGCGCACCGTCACGTCGAAATCACCCTGCATCGACGCCGCCATCAACGCCGCTTCACTCGGCGGCGTGCCATAGTGCAAACCACCACTGGTCAGCACCGGCAGCCCGGAAGCCTTGGCCAGCCGCGCCGCATAGCGCTGGCGCTCCAGGCCGATGCCGGTCGGCTGGTCGTCGCCCCACGCCGGATCACCGCGCTCACGCCCCGACCCCAGCACCACAATGGCATCGGCGCGCTGCGCCAGCCCCGCCCACTCACCGCGCTCAAGCGGCGGCACCGTCTCCAGCGCCCGCGCGCCCCATTCCACTGCCACCGGCAGGCTCATCAACCAGAACCCGCACAGGCCAAGGACAAAGCACAGCCCGGCCAGCCGCGGACGACTGCGCCGAAACCACCAGGCAAACAGCAGCAACAGCAACAGCAGGCCGGGCGGCAAGAGCAATTGTTTGAGGATGTAACGAATAGGCATCGGGCATCTCCAGAAGATGCCCGAAGCCTAAGTGCATCGAGATCAATCAACAACCTCTGGAACAATGACTTCAAATCGAAGCCAGGTTAGCGACAGACAACAGCATGCCGCCGGGCGAACCTTACTTGATTCCCACCGACTTGAACTTCGCCGAACCGGGGTTGGGCATTTTGTCCTTCAACCAGATAATCTCGGCCGAACGGGGTGATACCTTGTGCTCCACAACGGAAGGCGGCGCAGGCAGATCCCGTCCACTGAGATCCAGGTAGGCCCGGATCAATTCGAACTCGGCATGGCTCAAGCCACGCAACTCCAACTCGGCAGGCCGCTCATCACGCAAGCGCGCCGCCGTGCTGGCTGCGTCCAGGGCAAGCCCCAGACGGGTGATCAAACGCTCGTACAACTCGGGTTTCATGACATATCGCTGCGACTCCACCATCCGCTCACCTCATTGAAGATAAGAATCACTCCCCCTCTTCCAAGCTTAGCGGTGTCCGGCAAACCAGCCGAACGCCGCGACCAACGGCTGCGGCGGCGCAATCAGGGTTTCCCTCGATAGAGCGGCGTCATGTATGCTACGGCGCTTCCTGTAACTCCACTTCCAGCACCGCCTTACGGATGCATTGAAGAGGATTAGGCCACCCTTTCCAGTACAAGTAGCCATGCACGAACACTATCAGCCCCGTGAAATCGAAAACGCCGCCCAATCGTTCTGGGACGCGCAAAAGTCCTTTGAAGTCAGTGAACAGCCAGGCAAGGAGACGTATTACTGCCTGTCGATGTTCCCTTACCCCAGCGGCAAGCTACACATGGGGCACGTGCGCAACTACACCATCGGTGACGTGATCGCCCGTTACCAGCGCATGCAAGGCAAGAACGTCCTGCAACCCATGGGTTGGGACGCCTTCGGCATGCCGGCGGAAAACGCCGCGATGAAGAACAACGTCGCACCGGCCAAGTGGACCTACGAAAACATCGCCTACATGAAGACCCAGCTGCGCAGCCTGGGCCTGGCGGTGGACTGGTCCCGCGAAGTGACCACCTGCAAGCCGGATTACTACCGCTGGGAACAATGGCTGTTCACCCGCCTGTTCGAAAAAGGCGTGATCTACCGCAAGAACGGCACCGTCAACTGGGACCCGGTGGACCAGACCGTACTGGCCAACGAGCAAGTGATCGACGGCCGCGGCTGGCGCTCCGGCGCGCTGATCGAAAAGCGCGAAATCCCGATGTACTACTTCAAGATCACCGCCTACGCCGATGAACTGCTGGAAAGCCTCGACGAGCTGCCGGGCTGGCCCGAGCAGGTCAAGACCATGCAGCGCAACTGGATCGGCAAGTCCCGCGGCATGGAAGTACAGTTCCCCTACCATGTCGACTCCATCGGCGAAGCCGGCAGCCTGAAAGTCTTCACCACCCGTCCGGACACCCTGATGGGCGCGACCTACGTCGCCGTGGCCGCCGAGCACCCGCTGGCCAGCCTGGCCGCGCGCAACAACCCGGCATTGCAGGCGTTCATCGCCGAGTGCAAGGGCGGCAGCGTCGCCGAAGCCGACGTCGCCACCCAGGAAAAGAAAGGCCTGCCGACCGGCCTGTTCGTCGAGCACCCGCTGACCGGCGAGCAACTGCCGGTATGGGTCGCCAACTACGTGCTGATGCATTACGGCGACGGCGCGGTCATGGCCGTGCCGGCCCACGACGAGCGTGATTTCGAGTTCGCCCACAAATACAACCTGCCGATCAAGTCGGTGGTGCGCACCAGTTCGGGCGACAGCAACCCGGCACCGTGGCAAGACGCCTATGGCGAGCACGGCAGCCTGATCAACTCCGGCGAGTTCGACGGCCTCGACTTCGCCGGCGCCTTCGACGCCATCGAAGTCGCCCTGATCAAGAAAAACCTCGGCGCCTCGCGCACCCAGTTCCGCTTGCGCGACTGGGGCATCAGCCGCCAGCGCTACTGGGGCTGCCCGATCCCGATCATCCACTGCGACAGCTGCGGTGACGTGCCGGTCCCGGAAGACCAACTGCCGGTGGTACTGCCGGAAGACGTGGTGCCGGACGGCGCCGGTTCGCCGCTGGCGCGCATGCCCGAGTTCTACGAGTGCAGCTGCCCGAAATGCGGCAAGCCTGCCAAGCGTGAAACCGACACCATGGACACCTTTGTCGAGTCGTCCTGGTACTACGCCCGCTACGCCTCGCCACATTACGAGGGCGGCCTGGTCGACCCGAAAGCCGCCAACCACTGGCTGCCGGTGGACCAGTACATCGGCGGTATCGAACACGCGATCCTGCACCTGCTGTATGCGCGCTTCTTCCACAAGCTGATGCGCGATGAAGGCCTGGTCAGCTCCAACGAGCCGTTCAAGAACCTGTTGACCCAGGGCATGGTGGTCGCCGAGACCTACTACCGCCGCGAAGCCAACGGCGGCTACACCTGGTTCAACCCGGCGGACGTCGAGCTCGAGCGCGACAGCAAGGCCAAGATCATTGGCGCCAAGCTGCTCAGCGATGGCCTGCCGGTGGAAATCGGCGGCACCGAGAAGATGGCCAAGTCGAAGAACAACGGCGTCGATCCGCAGTCGATGATCGAGCAGTACGGTGCCGACACCTGCCGCCTGTTCATGATGTTCGCCTCGCCGCCCGACATGAGCCTGGAGTGGTCCGACTCCGGCGTCGAAGGTTCGCACCGCTTCCTCAAGCGCGTCTGGCGCCTGGCCCAGGCCCACGTGACCCAGGGCCTGCCGGGCAAGCTGGAGCTGGCGACGCTGAACGATGAGCAGAAAGCCATTCGTCGCTCGATCCACCTGGCGATCAAGCAGGCCAGCCAGGATGTCGGCCAGCATCACAAATTCAACACCGCCATCGCCCAGGTGATGACGCTGATGAACGTGCTGGAAAAAGCCCCGCAAGGCACCGCGCAGGATCGTGCGCTGGTCCAGGAAGGCCTGGAAACCGTGGCCCTGCTGCTGGCCCCGATCACCCCGCACATCAGCCACGAGCTGTGGCACCGCCTCGGTCACGAAGGCGCCATCATCGACGCCGGCTGGCCGCTGCTGGATAACAGCGCACTGGTCCAGGACAGCCTGCAACTGGTGATCCAGGTCAACGGCAAGCTGCGCGGCCAGATCGACATGCCGGCCAGCGCCAGCCGTGAAGAAATCGAAGCAGCGGCGCGGGTCAACGAAAACGTACTGCGCTTCACCGATGGCCTGACGATTCGTAAAGTGATCGTCGTGCCCGGCAAACTGGTCAATATCGTCGCCAGCTAACTAAATGGGATCGGGCGCCCGCACTCACGGGCGCCTTGCAAGACTTCCGCGGTCGCACCGTCGACCCACAGGGTTTCAAGGGGAGCAACAAGATGATCAAACGCAATCTGCTGGTAATGGGCCTCGCCGTGTTGCTGAGCGCCTGCGGCTTCCAGCTGCGCGGCACCGGCACCAACCAGCTGACCATCAAGGAATTGTCGGTCAGTGCCCGTAATGCCTACGGTGATACGGTCAAGCAGCTGACCCAGGTCCTCGAACACAGCGGCGTCAAGGTCTATACCGGTGCGCCTTACAAGCTGGTGCTGACTGACGAACAGGAAACCCAGCGTACCGCCACCTACTCGGGCTCCGGCCGTAACGCCGAGTACGAGCTCAACACCGCGCTGTACTATGAAATCCGTGGCGACCATGACCTGCAACTGCTCACCGGCAAGCTGAACGTACAGAAGTACTACGTGCACGACGGCAACAACATCACCGCTGGCGATACCGAAGCGGGTCAGCTGCGCAAGGAAATGCGTCGCGACCTGATCCAGCAGATGGTCCTGCGCCTGCAATTGCTGACCCCGGCGCAACTGGATGGCCTGCAACAGACCGCCGATGCCAAGGCCAAGGCCGATGCCGACGCCCTGGAAGCCGCGCGCAAGTACGAAGCGTCGCAGCCGCAGCAATCGCCGCTGCAACTGCCGAAGCAGTAAGCCTGTCGGGGCGCCCTCGGCGCCCCGCACTTGCCCGCCTATGAAACTCGCCCCCGCCCAACTCGCCAAACACCTGCAAGGCAGCCTTGCGCCGGTCTACGTCATCAGCGGCGACGATCCGCTGCTGTGCCAGGAAGCCGCCGACGCCATCCGTGCCGCCGCCCGCCAACAAGGTTTCGACGAGCGCCAGGTGTTCAGCGCCGACGCCAACTTCGACTGGGGCACGTTGCTGCAAGCCGGTGCCAGCATGTCGCTGTTTGCCGAAAAACGCCTGCTGGAACTGCGCCTGCCTTCGGGCAAGCCCGGGGACAAAGGCGCCGCGGCACTGATCGAATACTGCTCGCGTCCGGCCGAAGATACCCTGCTGCTGATCAGCCTGCCCAAGCTCGATGGCAGCGCGCAGAAGACCAAGTGGGGCAAGGCCCTGGTCGAAGGCCAGGACACCCAGTTCATCCAGATCTGGCCTGTGGACGCGGCCCAGTTGCCGCAGTGGATTCGCCAGCGCCTGTCCCAGGCCGGTCTTTCCGCCCAACAGGACGCGGTGGAGCTGATTGCCGCGCGGGTCGAAGGCAACCTGCTGGCGGCCGCCCAGGAAATCGAAAAGCTCAAGCTGATGGCTGAAGGTGGACAGATCACCGTGGAAACGGTGCAGGCCGCCGTGGCCGACAGTGCCCGCTTCGATGTGTTCGGCCTGGTGGACGCGGTACTCAACGGTGAAGCGGCCCATGCATTGCGGATGCTCGAAGGGCTGCGGGGCGAAGGGGTCGAGCCGCCGGTGATTCTCTGGGCCCTGGCCCGGGAGCTGCGACTGCTGGCCAACCTGTCGCTGCAATACAGCCAGGGCGTGCCCCTGGACAAGGCCTTCAGCCAGGCCCGGCCACCGGTCTGGGACAAGCGCAAGCCGCTGATGAGCAAGGCCCTGCAACGGCACTCGGCGCAACGCTGGAGCCAGTTGTTGCTGGACGCGCAACGCATCGACGCACAGATCAAGGGCCAGGCGGCGGGTTCGCCGTGGAGCAGCCTGAGCCGGTTGAGCCTGTTGATGTGCGGGCAGCGGCTGGCATTACCGGCAGAATAGCCCTGCAATCACTGAAGGCACACAGGTTCGCCACAATGCCTCAACAGTCCAATAGCCAAATGCCCCCACTGGACAGCGATAAAAATCTGCCCGATGATTCGCACTCCTCCACACACCCAAGAGTGCACGCCCATGAGCAAGCCGTCCCGGCAGCGTTCCAACAAAGCCAAATCCATCATCGCCCAGCCACTGTTCCGCAGCCGTCAGGAACAACCGGCGAAGGGCAAAGGCAGCTACCGCCGCGAAGCCTTCCAGTCCAAAAGCTGGGAGGCTTCTTACTTTCTGGCGGCCTGAAAGCATAGAGCGCCATCACGACTGCACCCCATCAAGCATGGTAAGGTCAGCACCTGATTCGCATAATCCGGACCCGCGCATGCCCTTTTGCCTTACCCTTCGTTGGCCGTTACGCCGACTGTTCGCCGCCACCAGCTTTATCCTGTTAGTTGCCTGCGCGGAAAAGCCGACCGCCGCCGACGCCGAGCCGCTGCAAACCCTTCCCGCAGCCCCGCTCCCGACCCTGCCACAGGTCAATGACGACCTGACGATCCAGCCTGCGCAGAGCTTTGCCGAATGGATGTCCGCGTTCCGTATCGACGCCCTGAGAGCCGGCATCACACCCGCCATCTTCGACACCGCCTTTGCCGGGGTCACCCCGGACATGAGCGTGATCAAGGCCGACCGTAGCCAACCGGAGTTCACCCGCCCGGTCTGGGAATACCTCGACGGCGCCCTGTCGCCCGTGCGCGTACGCAAGGGCCAAGCCCTGCTGGCACAGAACAGCGCCTTGCTGGCGAGCATCGAACAACGCTATGGCGTCGACCGCGAGGCACTGGTGGCCGTATGGGGCATGGAAAGCAATTTCGGCCAGTTCCAGGGCGACAAATCGGTGATCCGTTCGCTGGCGACCCTGGCCTACGAAGGCCGGCGCCCGGGTTTCGCCCAGGCACAGTTGCTGGCGGCGCTGCAGATTATCCAGCATGGCGATATCCAGCCTGAGCAGATGCTCGGTTCCTGGGCCGGAGCCATGGGCCAGACCCAGTTTATCCCCACCACCTACAACAGTTATGCGGTGGACTTCGATGGCGACGGACGCCGTGATATCTGGAACGACTCCGCCGATGCCCTGGCTTCGACCGCCAACTACCTGCAAAGCTCCGGCTGGCAGCGTGGCCAGCCGTGGGGGCTGGAAGTGGTGCTGCCACAGGCCTTCGACTACGCCCAGGCCGATGGTGCAATCCGCAAGACGGTGAACGAGTGGCTGCAAATGGGCATTCGCTTGCCAGCGGGCGCCGCACTACCAAATGGCTCGGCGACACTGTCCGCCGCCCTGCTGCTGCCGGCCGGTTATCGCGGCCCGGCGTTCCTGGTACTGGATAACTTCCGCGCCATCCTCAAGTACAACAATTCGTCGTCCTATGGGCTGGCGGTGAGCTTGTTGTCCCAACGCTTCGGTGGTGCGGGTCTGATTCGTGGCGACTGGCCGAAGGATGACCTGCCGTTGAGCCGTTCCGAGCGGATCGAGTTGCAGACCCTGCTCAGCACCAAGGGTTATGACGCTGGCAATCCCGATGGCATTATCGGGGCGAATACCCGCAAGGCGATTCGCGGGGCCCAGCAAGTGTTGGGCTGGCCGGCGGATGGCTATCCGAATCACAAGCTGCTGGAGAGCTTGCGCAACCCTTGATAGCCAGGGCAAACGTTGGGGGCTCTGTTACTCGAAGTCGAGCACGGCCTTGTGGCGAGCGGGCTTGCCCGCGCTGGGGTGCGAAGCGCCCCCAAAACCTGCAATCACGGTGTGTCAGAAAGAACGGGGATTGTGGTTTTACGACTGCTTCGCAGCCGAACGCGGGCAAGCCCGCTCGCCACAAGTCAGCAGTCAGCAGTCAGCAGTCAGCAGTCAGCAGAATCGTCACATCCTGCTCCAACACCAACTGCCGCGCATCGGCATCCAACCTCACCTGCGCTCCCAGCGGCAACGTCAGGTTCGGGTCGCAATGCCCGCTGCGCCACCCCGCCAGCACCGGAATGCCCAAGGCCCCCAGCTCCTGCCTGAGCAGGCGCGCCAGCGCATCGGCGTCGACCCCGGCGAAATCCCCCACCAACACGCCATTCAAACCTTCCAGCTTGCCCGCCAGGCGCAGATGGGTCAGCAACCGATCAACCCGGTACAGCGGCTCGTTGACGTCCTCGATCAGCAGGATCACACCGCGGGTGTCGATCTCATAAGGCGTGCCCAGCGTGGCGCAGATCAACGACAGATTGCCGCCCTGCAGGCGCCCTGAAGCCGCGCCCGGCACCACAGTGGTCAGTGGAAACGCCGCGGGATGCTCGAAGCAGCTACCGGCGCGCACCTGTCCGCTCAGCAGGTTGAACAATGAGGATTCGGTCGGTGGCAGCTTGTCCCCGAGCAGATCCGCATTGAACAGCGGCCCGTGGAAGGTCATGAACCCCGCATAACGGGCAATCGCCAGGTGCAGCGCAGTGATATCGCTATAACCGACCAAAGGCTTTGGATGTTTTTTGAGCAATTCGAAATCAATATCGTCCAGCAGGCGCGGACAACCGTACCCCCCGCGCAGGCAGAGAATCACGTCGATTTCAGGATCGGCAAAGGCATCGTGCAGGTCGCGCAGGCGCACTTCATCGTCGCCGGCCAGGTAACCGTCGCGTTGCGAGACACCGGGAAATATCCGCAGCTCATAGCCGCGGGCCTGGACCCACTGCTGCGCCTTGAGCGGATCAAGGGCAGCGGGGCCAGCCGGGGCGATCAAACCGATCACCCCGCCCTGACGCAGCGCCGGCACCGCGCTCTGGACCTGATAGGAAGCCTGCACGGGTCGACGACGGTTCAAGGGTTACGCTCCGGTCAGTTCAGCCTTGACCAGCTTGGCCTGCTCGTCGGCGTGGTAGGACGAACGCACCAGCGGCCCGGAAGCCACGTTCTTGAAGCCCATCTTGTAGCCTTCCTCGGCGAACCAGGCGAAGGTGTCCGGATGCACGAAACGCTGCACCGGCAAGTGGCTGCGGGACGGTTGCAGGTACTGGCCCAAGGTCAGCATATCGATGTCGTGCTCGCGCATGCGCTGCATGACTTCGATGACTTCCTCGTCGGTTTCGCCCAGGCCCAGCATCAAGCCGGATTTGGTCGGAATGTGCGGCATCATCTGCTTGAAACGTTGCAGCAGGGTCAGCGACCACTGGTAGTCGGAACCCGGACGCGCGGCCTTGTACAGGCGCGGCACGGTTTCCAGGTTGTGGTTGAACACATCCGGCGGCTCGGCGGCGGTGATTTCCAGCGCGATGTCCATACGCCCACGGTAGTCGGGGACCAGGGTTTCGAGCTGCACGTTCGGCGACAGCTTGCGGATCTCGCGGATGCAGTCGGCGAAGTGCTGGGCACCGCCGTCACGCAGGTCGTCGCGGTCCACGGAGGTGATCACCACGTACTTCAGGCGCAGGTCGGCAATGGCGATGGCCAGGCTTTGCGGCTCGTTGACATCCAACGGCTTCGGCCGGCCGTGGCCGACGTCGCAGAACGGGCAACGGCGGGTGCAGATATCACCCATGATCATGAAGGTCGCGGTACCGCCGCTGAAGCACTCACCCAGGTTCGGGCAGGAGGCCTCTTCGCAGACACTGTGCAGCTTGTGCTTGCGCAGCAATTGCTTGATGCGGTCGACTTCCGGCGAAACCGGGATGCGCACGCGAATCCAGTCGGGTTTCTTCGGCAGTTCGGTGGTCGGAATGATCTTCACCGGGATTCGTGCGACTTTCTCGGCGCCACGCAGCTTGACGCCGGTTTCGACTTTCGCACGGGCCGGGCGCTCGGAAACGTCCAGCGCCGGGATCAGGGTTTGCACAGCGTCTTGCGCAGTAGTCATATCAATCGATTCCGCCCGTGAGGGTCGTCTGCTCAGCATAGTCGAGGTGTTTGACGAGCTGCGCACGCAGCCGGGCACTTACCTCGGCAAATTCAATCGGTCCTGTGTGGTCACGCAGCTGGGTCATCGCCAGCCCCGCATAACCGCAGGGGTTAATCCGTCGAAACGGCCCAAGGTCCATATCGACATTCAGCGCCAGGCCATGGAACGAACAGCCGTTGCGAATCCGCAGGCCCAGGGAGGCGATCTTCGCGCCGTCGACATACACCCCGGGCGCGTCGGCCTTGGCCTCGGCGCTCACGCCATACTCGGCGAGCAAATCAATCAGGCAGCGCTCCATCCGGCTGACCAGCTCGCGCACGCCATAACCCAGGCGACGGACGTCCAGCAACAGATAAGCCACCAGTTGACCGGGACCATGATAGGTCACCTGGCCGCCGCGATCGACCTTGACCACCGGAATATCTCCCGGCAGCAGCACATGCTCGGCCTTGCCGGCCTGGCCCTGGGTGAACACCGACGGATGCTGCACCAGCCAGACTTCGTCCGCCAGGTCGGCATTCTTGCGCCCATCGGTGAACGCTTGCATGGCATGCCAGACCGGCTCGTAAGGGGTCTGGCCGAGCTCGCGAAAGCCCAGCACACCGCCCATCACAGCACCATGTGTACGAAACCGGTGGCCCGCAACTCGCTGTTGATGTCGTACAGCTGGTCCTGGCCGGTGGCCACGATATGCAGCTGGATCGTGGTGTACTTGCCGTTGGTGCTCTGGCGTTCATCCACGCGGTTATCGTTGATCGTCGCGTGCTTCTTGACGATCTCGACGATCTTGTCCTTGTTGCCCACCCCCGTGTCGCTGATCACCTTGACCGGGTAGTCGGTAACGGGAAATTCGATTTTCGGCGCTTTTACTTCAGTGTCTGTCATGACAATAACGGCCTCGTAAGCCCAGGCAACGGACATACCTCGCGCCCGGGTCAGGCGCGAGGTACGCAAATCGACACTTTCTGTTAATGGTCGACCTCAGTTGAACATGCCGTAGAAGAACATACGGATGCTGTCCCACAGGCGACGGAAGATACCACCTTCCTCGACTGCGTCCAGCGCGATCAGATCAGCGCTGTGTACCACTTTGTCGTCCAGTTTGACTTCGACTTTACCGATCACGTCACCCTTGGCGATCGGCGCGACCAGTTTCGGATTCATGGTCATGCTGGCGGCGAGCTTCTTGAGCTGGCCTTTAGGCATGGTCATGGTCAGGTCTTCGGCCAGGCCGGCCTTGACCTGATGGGTGGTGCCTTTCCAGACCGGAGCCTGGGCCAGTTCGGTACCCTTCTGGTAGAAGGTCTGGGTTTCGAAGAAGCGGAAACCGTAGGTCAGCAGCTTCTGGGTTTCAGAGGCGCGGGCCGATTCGCTGTTGGTACCGAACACTACGGCGATCAGGCGCTGGCCGTCACGCACCGCCGAGGACACCATGCAGTAGCCGGCTTCTTCGGTGTGACCGGTTTTCAGGCCGTCGACGGTCTTGTCGCGCCACAGCAGCAGGTTGCGGTTAGGCTGCTTGATGCCGTTCCAGAAGAACTCCTTCTGCGAGTAGATCGCGTAGTGCACCGGGTCGACGCGAATGATCGCGCGGGCCAGTACCGCCATGTCGTGCGGCGACGAGTAGTGCTCGGGGTTCGGCAGACCGGTCGGGTTCATGAAGTGGCTGTTGGTCATGCCGAGGTCGGCGGCCGTCTTGTTCATCATGTCGGCGAACGCGTCTTCGCTGCCGGCGATGTGCTCGGACAGTGCCACGCTGGCGTCGTTGCCGGACTGGATGATGATGCCGTGCAGCAGGTCGCTGACAGTCACCTGCGAGCCGACCTTGATGAACATCCGCGAACCGCCGGTGCGCCAGGCGTTTTCGCTGACGGTCACCGGATCGTTCTCGCCGATCTGCCCGCGACGGATTTCCAGGGTCGCGATGTAGGCGGTCATCAGCTTGGTCAGGCTCGCCGGAGGCAGGCGCTGGTCGCCGTTGTTCTCCACCAGCACGTTGCCACTGGCGGCATCCATGAGCACATAGGCTTTGGCGGCCAGTTGCGGCGTGGCGGGAAGGGCCATGTCATCGGCGGCCCAGGCGGCCGGCGCGACGATCAGGGGTACAAGCAGGCACAAACGTTTGGCAAAGGTGGTGATGTTCATCCGTCTCTCGAAATCGCTAATGGAAACTTGCCCTCGCGGGCAAAAATAAATCCGGCAGTTTTCCAACTGCCCCGTGTCAGGTTGCTCGCTCCACCACCCTTTCCAGGCTTTTATTATCTAACGAACCAACAACCCAGGACCCGGCCCCTTGAAAGCGGCCCAATCCACAATTGTGCCTGTGTTACTCCGACGTCACCAGACTTGGCGAACCGAGATTGGCCAGGCGCACGCTGTTCTGCACTTGCTGGACTTCACCCGGCGTGCCGATCGGCCCCATCCGCACCCGATGCAGGGTCTGCTGGTTGCGCACGAATGAACTGACGAAGACCGGCGCCTTGACCATCGAGCTTAGCTTCGACCTCAACAGTTCGGCAGCGTCCGGGTTGGCGAACGCGCCCACCTGGAGATACTGGCCAGAGGCTGGTGCAGAAGCGTTTTTTTTTGCGTCAGCCTGTACCGGCACAACGTCAGTGGCGTGCTGCTGCGGTGGCGGTGTCCACTGCTCGATCGTCCCGGTCGAGGCGCTCAGGGCCGGGGCCTGGGACTGCGCCACCTGCGGTTCGTTGAGCATCAGCGGCGCCGGACGGCCGCGCTGGGCCCACCACTCCTGCGGGTCGATGCCCTCGACCTTGACCCGCGCCGTGCCGATCTCGGCATAACCGAGCTTCTTCGCGGCGGCGTAGGACAGGTCGATGATCCGATCCGAATAGAACGGCCCGCGGTCGTTGACCCGCAGGATCACGCTGCGATTGTTGTCCAGGTTGGTCACCCGCACATAGCTGGGCAACGGCAGGGTCTTGTGCGCGGCACTCATGCCGTACAGGTCATAGACCTCGCCATTGGCGGTGTTCTGGCCATGGAACTTGGTGCCGTACCAGGACGCCGTGCCCTGGGCCACGTAGCGCTTGGAGTCGGTCAGGGGGAAATAGGTCTTGCCCAGCACCGTGTAGGGGTTGGCCTTGTATGGCCCGGTGTGCAGGGTCGGCGTGGCATCCGGGATCCGCGACACGTCGACGTCCCACCACGGCGCGCCGTCTTTATGCGCGCGGTTGATGTCCAGGCCCGGCTTGGCGCGGATGGTATTGGAGGCCGAGGACGACTGATACGGCGAGCGGCTGGTCGAACAACTGACCACCAGCACCGCCAACGCGGTGTAAGCCAACAGCTTCAGTGGTTTTGGAATCGGCAAAGCCTGCATTACTTGACGCCCCGTGCTTGGACCAACAGGTCAGACAGCTGATGCACGGCCATGGCGTACATTACGCTGCGGTTATAGCGCGTGATCGCATAAAAATTCTTCAGGCCCATCCAATACTCCGGGCCATTGTCGCCTTCCAGGCGAAACGCCGTCACTGGCATATCATCGCGCAGCGCATCATGACTCGACCAGCCCAGCGCCCGCAACTCCCCAACGGTCTTGACCGGGTCGATCCCCGGGCTCAGGCCCTGGTCGACCTGGTCGCCACGCACGTCCGCGCGACTGACCACCGGTTCCCCGGCCACCCAGCCGTGGCGTTTGAAATAGCTGGCCACGCTGCCGATGGCGTCGTCGGCGTTGGTCCAGATGTTGATATGCCCGGTACCGTCGAAATCCACCGCATAGGCGCGAAAACTGCTCGGCATGAACTGCGGCAGGCCCATGGCCCCGGCGTAGGAGCCCTTGAGGCTCAGCGGGTCGAGCTGTTCTTCGCGGGCCAGCAGGAGAAACTCGCGCAGCTCCTTGCGGAAGAACTCGGCGCGTGGCGGGTAGTCGAAGCCCAGGGTCGACAAGGCGTCGATCACCCGGTAGTTGCCGGTGTTGCGGCCAAAAAAGGTTTCCACGCCGATGATCGCGACAATCACCTGGGCCGGCACGCCATATTCCTGCTCGGCACGGGCCAGGGCCGCCTCATGCTGGCGCCAGAAGTCGACACCACGGGCAATCCGCGCGTCGGTGATGAAGATCGGACGGTATTCCTTCCACGGCTTGACCCGTTCCGCCGGGCGCGAAATCGCGTCGAGAATGCTCTGCTTGCGCTCGGCCTGACGGAACACCTCCATCAGTTGCTCGCCGGCAAAGCCATAGTCGCGGGTCATTTCCGCGACGAACTGGGCCACTTGCGGCGAACCTTCGTAATCACCGGCCAGCGCGCCCGTTCCCGCCCCCAGACAGCCGACCAGGCCTATCCAGGGCGCATACCGAGCCGCCCAACCGCGCAATACTTGCATTGAATTGTTCACCTTGCTCAAACCTGTGCGATCCACTTGCGGTGGGTATGGATCGACATCAAAACCCCAAACGCTGACAGCAGTGTCACCAGCGAAGTTCCGCCGTAGCTAATGAATGGCAACGGCACCCCTACTACCGGCAACAGACCGCTGACCATACCGATGTTGACGAAAACATACACAAAAAACGTCATGGTCAGGCTGCCGGCCAGCAGTTTGCCGAACAGCGTCTGGGCCTGGGCGGTGATCACCAGCCCGCGCCCGATCAGCAGCAGGTAGAGCAGCAGCAAGGCGCAGATGCCCACCAGGCCGAACTCTTCACCCATCACCGCGATAATGAAGTCGGTATGGCTTTCCGGCAGGAAGTCCAGGTGCGACTGGGTGCCCAGCAGCCAGCCCTTGCCGAACACGCCGCCGGAACCGATGGCGGCCTTGGACTGGATGATGTTCCAGCCAGTGCCCAGCGGATCGCTTTCCGGGTCGAGGAAGGTCAGGATCCGCTGCTTCTGGTAGTCGTGCATGATGAAGAACCACATGCCCACCGCCACCGGCACCGCCGCCGCCAGCACGCTGAGGATCCAGCGCCAGCGCAGGCCGCCCATGAACAGCACGAACGCGCCGCCGGCCAGCACCAGCAGCGAAGTGCCGAGGTCGGGCTGGCGGACGATGAGGATAAACGGCACGCCGATCAGCATCAGGCTGATCGCCACGTGCTTGAGCTGCGGCGGCAGGGTGCGCTTGGACAGGTACCAGGCGATGGTCGCCGGCATCAGGATCTTCATGAATTCCGACGGCTGGAAGCGGATCACCCCGGGAATATTGATCCAGCGCGTGGCGCCCATGGCGTTGTGGCCCATGACGTCCACCACCACCAGCAGCATCACCCCGAGCACGTAGGCCAGCGGCACCCAGCGAGCCATGAAGCGCGGTTCGAGCTGGGCGATCACGAACATCGAGACCAGGCCGATGCCGAAGGAGGTGGCCTGCTTGATCAGCAAGTCCCAGCTCTTGCCGCTGGCCGAATAAAGGACGAACAGGCTGCCGGCCGCCAGGGTCAGCAGCAGGACCAGCAAGGGACCGTCGATGTGCATGCGCTGCAACAAGGTAGCCCGGCGGCGCATCACATCTTCACTGGAGAGGATGCGGTCGAAATTGGCGATCAAGGCATCACCTGCAAGGGGGTTGAATCGGCATATTCGGGTTTGAGCTTGCCATCCGGGCCGAGCAACCAGGCGTCCATGACCTGGCGAACCACCGGCGCGGCCACGCCGGAACCGGACTCACCGTTCTCGACCATCACCGCCACGGCGATTTTCGGGTTGTTGGCCGGGGCGAAGCCGACAAACAGGGCGTGGTCACGATGGCGCTCCTGGACTTTCGAACGGTCGTATTTCTCGCCCTGCTTGATGGCCACGACCTGGGCGGTACCGCTCTTGCCGGCGATCAGGTACTGCGAACCGATGGCCGCCTTGCGCGCGGTGCCACGGGCACCATGCATCACTTGCTGCATGCCGTGGCTGACCTTGTCCCAGTCCGCCGGGTTACGCAGGACGATATCCGGCATCGGGTCGGGATCCTGTGGCTTCTGGCCCTCAATGGTCCTGGCCAGGTGCGGGCGGTTCCACACACCCTTGTTCGCCACCAATGCCGTGGCCTGGGCCAGTTGCAAGGGCGTGGCCTGCATATAGCCCTGGCCGATCCCGAGGATCAAGGTTTCGCCCGGGAACCAGGCCTGGCGCCGGGTGGTACGCTTCCATTCACGCGAAGGCATCAGCCCCGGCGATTCCTCGAACATGTCCAGCGAGACCTTCTGGCCCAGGCCGAACTTGCTCATATAGGTGGACAGCCGGTCGATGCCCAGCTTGTGCGCCAGGTCGTAGAAGTAGGTGTCGTTGGAACGCATGATCGCCGTGTCCAGGTCGACCCAGCCATCACCGGTGCGGTTCCAGTTGCGGTACTTGTGATCGTAGTTGGGCAGTTCGTAGTAACCAGGGTCGAAGACCCGCGTCGAGGCGTTGACCACCCCGCTGTCGAGCCCGGCCACCGCCACCGCCGGTTTGATGGTCGAGCCCGGCGGATAGAGGCCGCGCAGCACCCGGTTGAACAGCGGCCGGTCGATGGAATCGCGCAACTCGGCGTAGGCCTTGAAGCCGATCCCGGTGACGAACAGGTTCGGGTCGAAGCTTGGCTGGCTGACCATCGCCAGCACCTCGCCGGTGGCCGGGTCCAACGCCACCACGGCTCCGCGCCGGCCACCGAGGGCTTCTTCGGCGGCTTCCTGCAACTTGATGTCCAGGCTCAGGACAATGTCCTTGCCCGGCACCGGGTCGGTGCGCTTGAGCACCCGCAGAATCCGCCCGCGCGCATTGGTCTCGACTTCCTCGTAACCGACCTGGCCATGCAGCTCGGCCTCGTAGAAACGCTCGATGCCGGTCTTGCCGATATGGTGGGTGCCGCTGTAGTTCACCGGGTCCAGGGCCTTGAGTTCGGCCTCGTTGATCCGCCCCATGTAACCCACCGAGTGCGCGAAGTGCGCACCCTGGGGGTAATGGCGAACCAATTGCGCGACCACCTCGACGCCCGGCAGGCGGAACTGGTTCACCGCCACCCGGGCGATCTGTTCCTCGGTCAGCTCGAACAGGATCGGCACCGGCTCGAACGGCCGCCGACCCTGGCGCACGCGCTTTTCGAAGAGCACGCGATCTTCCGGGGTGAGCTGCAGGACCTCGACCAGCACATCCAGCACCTGGCGCCAGTCACCGGAGCGTTCACGGGTCACGCTGAGGCTGAAACTGGGCCGATTATCCGCCACCACGAGGCCGTTACGGTCGTAGATCAGGCCACGGCTCGGCGGAATCGACTGGACATGGACGCGGTTGTTTTCCGACTTGGTCGAGTGATAGTCGTACTGGATCACCTGGAGGAAATACAGCCGGGCGATCAGCACGCCGATCAGCGCCACCACCACAATTGCGCCGACCACGACACGGTTACGCACCAGGCGGGCGTCTTTCTCGTGGTCCTTGAGGCGAATCGGCTGGGTCATTCGGCAGGCTTATTTATGGTAAGGGTGCCCGGACAGCACGGTCCAGGCGCGATACAGCTGTTCACCGATCAGGATCCGCACCAACGGGTGCGGCAAGGTCAGCGGCGACAGCGACCAGCGCTGCTCGGCCCGCGCACAGACCTCCGGCGCCAGCCCCTCGGGGCCGCCGACCATGAAGTTGACCGTGCGCGAATCCAGCCGCCAACGATCCAGTTCGACCGCCAACTGCTCGGTGCTCCACGGTTTGCCGTGGACCTCCAGCGTGACGATCCGCTCGTTGGCACCGACCTTGGCCAGCATCGCTTCGCCTTCCTGACGGATAAAACGCGTCACGTCGGCGTTCTTGCCCCGGGTGTTAAGCGGAATTTCTACCAGTTCCAGCGCCAGTTCGGATGGCAGACGCTTGGCATACTCGTGCCAACCCTCTTCCACCCACTTGGGCATGCGTGAACCGACAGCAATCAGGCGCAGGCGCACAACGCCACCTTATTCCTGGTCTTTGTTGAGCTTGATGAAATGCTCATGGGTGTTTTCCGGGCTGTGGTGCGCGGCGCTGGCCGAACGGCTCTGCTCGGCACCCTGCCACAAGCGCTCCAGGTCATAGAACTGACGCGCGCTGGCGGTCATCATGTGGACGATCACATCGTCCATGTCCAGCAGCACCCAATCGCTGTCGCCCTTGCCTTCTTCGCCCAACGGCTTGATGCCCAGGGCCTTGACCGCTTCGCGGACCTTGTCCAGCATCGCGCCGATCTGGCGGTTGGAGGTACCGGTGGCGATGATCATGAAGTCGGTGATGCTCTGCTTTTCGCGAACGTCGATCACCAGGATGTCCTGGCCCTTGACGTCTTCCAGGGCGGCCACGGCGATCTTGACCAGCTCTTCGCCCTTGAGGGGCTCACCGCTGAGCACTTTTTCCGGCAGCGGAGCACTCTTGAACGTGCCTTTGCGCTTTGTTTTGCTTACGTCGTTGTTGGTCATATAAAACTCGTTTTGCTCATATGTTCGGGCGCTTCAATACACGACTGTTCGTGCTTTCAAGCGCGCCTTTTCAGTTCGACGCACGGTACAGCCCGTGCGCATCGATATAGGCCAGGACCGCGTCAGGCACCAGGTAACGTACCGACTTACCGCTGGCCAGCAGTTGACGGATCTGGGTGGCCGACACCGCGAGGGGTGTCTGCCAGACGAATGTAATATGCCCGCCAGGCCCCGGCAGGGCCTTCGGGTCGCTGACCGACCGCGCGGCCAGCAGGTTGCGCAAGGCATCCGGCGGTTCGCTGTCGGCATCCGGGCGTTGCAGCACCAGGATATGGCAATGCTGGAGCAACTCCTCCCAGCGGTGCCAAGTGGGCAGGCCGCAAAATGCGTCCCAACCCAACAACAAGAATAACTGGTCCTCGGCGGCCAACTCGGCGCGCATCAGTTCCAGGGTGTCGATCGTGTAGGACGGTTTGTCCCGTTGCAGCTCGCGGTCGTCCACCACCAGCGGGCTCACGCCGGCCACCGCGCAATCGACCATTGCCAGGCGATCGATGGCCGAGACTTGCGGTGTATCGCGATGCGGTGGCCGGGCACTGGGGGTCAGGCGCAACTCATCGAGGTCCATCAGTTCCGCGACTTCCAGGGCACTGCGCAAATGGCCGATGTGCACCGGGTCGAAGGTTCCGCCGAGCACGCCGATACGCCGGGGCGGAACCTGGCGCGGGCTGACGACGGCTGGCGGACGCTTGCTCACTCGATCAGACCGCGGCCTGACCGCGCAACTGCCCGTCGCCGACCACGATGTACTTCTCGCAGGTCAGGCCTTCCAGCCCTACCGGGCCGCGGGCGTGCAGCTTATCAGTAGAAATGCCGATCTCGGCACCCAATCCGTATTCGAAGCCATCGGCGAAGCAGGTCGGGGCATTGAGCATCACCGAACTGGAGTCGACTTCGGCCATGAAGGCCCGGGACTCGGCGAGGTTTTCGGTGACGATCGAGTCGGTGTGGTGCGAACCATAGTGATTGATGTGTTCGATGGCCGCGTCCAGCCCGTCGACCACGCGAATCGACAGGATCGGCGCCAGGTATTCGGTGTTCCAGTCTTCTTCGGTGGCGGCGATGGCCTCGATCACTGCCCGGGTTCGCTCGCACCCGCGCAGCTCGACGCCCTTGGCACGCAGGCGCTCGGCCATGGCCGGGAGAAATTCGGCGGCGACGGCCTGATCCACCAGCAGGGTTTCCATGGCGCCGCAGATGCCGTAACGATAGGTCTTGGCATTGAAGGCGATGTCGCGAGCCTTCGCCAGGTCGGCGTGGGCGCTGACATATACGTGGCAGATACCGTCCAGATGCTTGATCACCGGCACCCGCGCTTCGCGGCTGACCCGCTCGATCAGGCCCTTGCCGCCACGCGGCACGATCACGTCGACGTACTCGGGCATGCTGATCAGCGCCCCGACGGCGGCGCGGTCGGTGACTTCCACCACCTGCACCACCGCTGCCGGCAAACCGGCCTCGTCCAGGCCGCGCTGGATACAGGCGGCAATGGCACGGTTGGAATGAATGGCCTCGGAGCCGCCGCGCAGGATGGTCGCGTTACCGGATTTGAGGCACAGGCTGGCGGCATCGATGGTCACGTTCGGCCGCGACTCGTAGATGATCCCGATCACGCCCAGGGGCACGCGCATCTTGCCGACCTGGATCCCCGATGGCCGGTAGCTCATGTCGCGGATCGCCCCCACCGGGTCCGGCAGGCTGGCCACCTGGCGCAGGCCGACGATCATGCCGTCGATGCGCTCGGGGGTCAGGGCCAGGCGTTCGACCAGGGCCGGCTCCAGGCCATTGCCGCGGGCGGCGGCCAGATCGAGTTCGTTGGCGGCACTCAGCTCGGCGCGGGCAGCGTCCAGCGCGTTGGCGGCAGCCAGCAGGGCGCGGTTCTTCTGCGCGGTGCTGGCACGGCCGATCACGCGGGAAGCCTCGCGGGCAGCGCGACCCAGACGGGTCATATAGTCGAGAACGGACTCAGTCATGGCTCTTAAGGGGGACTTGGCAAAGAGGAAAGCGGCCGATTATAGCTGTCGCGCCGCCTCACGGACAGCGGTGCCGGGCGGATGGTCGAAATGGAGGCTAAATAGTGCGTGTTCAGACGCAATTAAGGCATAAAACGTTATGCTTCCCCTCCGACCAGCCGTCAACAGTCTCGCGCCCACGATGCCCAGTCCCACCCCCGCGCCCTTGCCGAATGCCCTGCCCGACGCTTTTTTCGACCGCGATGCACAGTTGCTCGCCCGCGAACTGCTGGGCAAAGTCATCCGCCACAAGGTCGGCGATCTCTGGCTGGCGGCGCGGATCATCGAGACTGAAGCCTACTATCTCGAGGAAAAAGGCAGCCACGCCTCTCTCGGCTACACAGAAAAGCGTAAGGCTTTGTTTCTGGATGGCGGACATATCTACATGTACTACGCCCGCGGCGGTGATTCGCTGAACTTCAGCGCCCACGGGCCGGGCAATGCGGTGCTGATCAAATCCGCCTATCCGTGGGTCGACACACTGTCCGGCGCGGCGAGCCTGGCGCAGATGCTGCTGAACAACCCGGCGGCCAACGGCACGGCGCGTCCGACCGAGAAGTTGTGTGCGGGTCAGACCCTGCTGTGCAAGGCCCTCGGGCTCAAGGTGCCGATGTGGGACGCCAAGCGTTTCGACCCGCAGGGGCTGCTGGTGGAGGATGTCGGCACCCAGGTGGCGCAGATCATCCAGACCACCCGCCTGGGCATTCCCGGCGGGCGTGACGAACACCTGATGTACCGCTTCGTCGACGCCAGCCATGCGCCGTATTGCACGCGCAACCCGCTCCGGCGCGGGCAGGTCGAAGGTCGCGATTACTACACCGTTCCACAAAACCTGTAGGAGCCGGCTTGCCGGCGATGGCGGCCGATCAGACGATGCAAGGCTCACCGAGCTCATCACCGGCAAGCCGGCTCCCACATCAAGAATGTGCAATACCGAATGTTTCTGTTTCACCTGAATAAGGAAGTCCTCGATGGGCCCATGGCTCGATAGCATCACCGCCTGGCTGACCGCCAACCCACAATGGCTGGGCCTGGCGATCGTCATCGTCGCCTGCCTCGAATGCCTGGCCATCGTCGGGAGCATCGTGCCGGGTACCGTCCTGCTGTTCGCCATTGCCGTGCTCGCCGGCAGCGGCGCCCTGCCCCTGGGCGAAACCCTGCTGCTGGGGTTCATCGGCGGCCTGCTCGGCGACGTGGTCTCCTACACCCTGGGCCGCCGCTTCCACCAGAATATCCGGCGCCTGCCGGGTCTGCGCAGCCACCCGCAATGGATGAGTGGCGCGGAAAGCTATTTCCAGCGCTATGGTATCGCCAGCCTGCTGGTCGGACGCTTTATCGGCCCTTTACGCCCGATGCTGCCGATGATCGCCGGCATGTGCGACATGCCGCTGCCGCGCTTTATCGGCGTCAGCCTGATTGCCGGTGCCGGTTGGTCGGTGGTCTACCTGCTGCCGGGCTGGGCCACCGGCGCGGCCATCCGCCTGCCCCTGCCCGAAGGGTTCTGGTCACAGGCCGGGGTAGTCGCGCTCGGCCTCGTCGCACTGATCGGGCTATGTATCCATTGCAGCGTGAAGCGCCATCCCAAGGCCACGCTGCTGATTTCAGGCTTGAGCCTGGCATTGCTGACCGGCCTGTTTCTCGGCTACCCCCACCTCACGGCGTTCGACCAGGGCCTGATAGCGCTGCTACAGGAACATCGCGACAAAGCGCTGGACGTGGCAGCGGTGATCGCCACCCGCCTCGGCGATTTCCGCATCCAGCTCATCGTCGCGGGCGCCCTCACCGCCCTGCTGTTTCTCGCCCGCCAATGGCGCCAGGGAGTGTTTTTCGGCGCCACCCTGGCGGTGACGGCATTGGCCAACACCGCCGCCAAATACTTCTTCGCACGGATCCGTCCGCAAGTGCTGGCCGAACCGATCACCAGCTTCAGCATGCCCAGCGGACACAGCTCAGGCTCATTCGCGTTCTTCCTGATGCTCGCGGTACTGGCCGGGCGTGAGCAACCGCCACGGCTGCGCGTGACCTGGCTATTGCTCGGCTGCCTGCCGGCGCTGGCAGTGGCGTTGTCCCGGGTGTACCTGGGCGCGCACTGGCCCACCGACATCCTCGCCGGCGCACTGCTCGCGGTCACGGTGCTGGCGGCCAGCCTGAGCCTCAGCCAGCGCTTCATGCCGCTACCGGCCATGCCCCCCCGGGCCTGGTGGCTGATCCTGCCGGCCGCCGTGGCGATCTATGGGCTGCATGCGCTGTGGCATTTGCCGCATGAAATCGGGCGATATGCCTATTAAGAGAGCGTTGCGGGTTAAGAGAGCATTGCGGGCGGAGCGCTGTCGAGGACTTCAAGGTTGATGGCATAGAACTGGCCATCCGCGCCCCGGACGACTTCATAGCTGACGGTGTCGCCGGCCCGTAACTTCGGCCCACCGTCGGCAGCGGATCGCACATGAAAGAAAAGCTCTCGTCCGTCCACATGCGCGGTGATCACGCCGATCCCGCCCCGGGCGGCGTCGTAACGTTCTTCGCAGTACTTATCCATGACTGTTTCCCCCAAAAAGGAAGAGGCACCCCCTGACGTCGCCCCATGAAGCCCGGTTGCCCGGAGGACGTTCGGATCGAGCGGTCTTGATAGCAGAACCTCAAATCAATTTAACGTTTTCCGCTTGTAGACCTTTTTGTCCCTGAGCAACTTCAAAACTTACCTTCTGCCCTTCGGCGAGGGATTTGAAACCAGTCGCCTGGATCGCCTTGAAATGAACAAACACATCTTGCGACCCATCATCTGGCGAAATAAAACCGAAACCCTTCGCATCATTGAACCACTTGACCCGACCTTCTTTGTGCTCTGACATTTCCAATATTCCCAGTTACTGAATGACGCAAGCTCGTCCATGGACAACTCTCGTCCCCGAGCTCCCCAAACTTTCGCCATGCAAGTCTGGAAGCATCACGCATAACCGGCTACTGTCATTTCTGACAGTTCTTCAGATTATTTTCATATAGAAACTATTCCATGCAATTACATGGACCTACTCATGCAAACAACTCCCCCTGCAACTCATCCAGCAATACCTGAATTGCATCCAGGCGCTGTTGGGGATCATCGAGTTCCAGCAGGTCGATCTTGTCCAGCTCGGAAAACGGCAGCAGATACGCCAACTGATTGGCCAGCGACTGCTGTCCGGTTGCGCTGGTCCCCATGTTCAGGGCGGCGACCATCGGGTGTTCGGCCAGCGCCTTGAGCAGCGCCACCAGATCCTCGTCCTCGTCCTGCAGCGGTTGCTCGGGGATCTCATCCAGCCACTCGACCTCGGCGACCGTCAGCTGGTCGCGCTGCAACTCGCTGTGCAGTACGCGGAAACGCCGAGCGCCTTCGACCCGGATACCCAGCAGGCCGTTGTCCTGCTGCTGGAAATCGCGGATCAAGGCTTCGCAGCCGACCAGGGCAAAGCCTTCCGGTGCATCGCCGACCTCCTGGCCCTCGAGAATACAGACCACGCCAAAACCGCTGCCCTGTTTCATGCAGCGACTGATCATGTCCAGGTAGCGCGCCTCGAAAATCTGCAAGTCGAGGATACAACCGGGAAACAGCACGGTGTTCAGGGGAAACAACGCCAGGCTCATAACAATTTCCTCAAACCACCAAAGACACCGCCAACGGCAGCAAGACGGCCGTGGCTACGCCCATCAGGCTCATTGCCAACGCTGCGAAAGCGCCGCACTCCTCACTTTCCTGCAAGGCCACCGAAGTGCCCACCGCATGGGCGGTCATGCCCAGGGCCATGCCCCGGGCTTCCGGCGCCAGCACGCCCAACCGCGTCAGCAGCCAGGGCCCGGCAATGGCGCCGATCACCCCGGTGATCAACACGAACACCGCCGCCAGCGCCGCCACACCGCCGATCTGCTCGGCGACCAGCATGGCGATGGGCGAAGTGACCGACTTGGGCAGCAGGGTCATCAGGATCATATGGTCGGCCCCGAACAACCAGCCGAGCAATACCCCCAGGCCCGTCGCCAGTACCCCGCCAATCACCAGCGTAGTAAAAATCGGCCAGAACAACTGCCGGATCCGCCGCAGGTTCAAGTACAGCGGCACGGCCAGCGCCACCGTGGCCGGCCCCAACAGAATACCGAGGATCTCGGTGCTCCTGCGGTACTCGGCGTACTCCAGGTCGCAGAGCAACAGGATAGCGACCACCAGCGCCATCGAGGCCAGGACCGGTTGCAGGAAGATCCAGCGGGTCTTCTCGAAGCCCGCCAAGACCATCTGATAGGCCCCCAGGGTAATGCCGATGCCGAACAGCGGATGATGGATCACCGCCGCCCAGGCGCCCTGCCAGTCGAGACTCATGGCTGCTCTCCGCGCCGGGCATGGCGCTTGATCAGGGCGTTCATCAAGACCCCGACGAACGCCATGGAGATCAGCACCGACAATACCAGCGCCCCCGCAATCGCCCAGAAGTCCGCGGCGATCTGCTTGGCATAGACCATCACCCCGACCGCCGGCGGCACCAGCAATAGCGGCAGATAACGCAACAGACTGGACGCCGCCTCGCTCAACGGCACGCTGACTTCGCCACGCACCATCAGAAACACCAGCAGCAGCAACAAGCCGATAATCGGGCCCGGCAACACCGGCACACACAAATGATTGAGGGCAGTACCGAGCAACTGAAACAGCACCAACCAGGTCAGACCACGTAACAACATCCGAACTCTCCCTTGAAGATGCCAGCATTATAAGCATGCCCATACACCGCCATTCGCCAAAGGTATGGTGGCTTGACCGGGCACATATCCCATGATGATCTACAGTGGATGCCAAGGGCTGCAACCCGAGGCCCGATAACTCGAAAGACCAAGGAGTGTGTCAATGCCCTATGTACCTGTAGCGCAGCTCAACGATTATGTCGGCAAGGAACTCGGATACTCCGAATGGCTCACCATCGACCAGGCGCGGATCAACCTGTTCGCCGAAGCCACCGGCGACTATCAATTCATCCATGTCGACCCGGTCAAGGCCGCGCAAACCCCGTTTGGCAGCACCATTGCCCACGGTTTCCTGTCGCTGTCGCTGATTCCGAAACTGATGGAAGACATCTTCATCATGCCCGAAGGCCTGAAGATGGCCGTCAACTACGGCCTGGACAGCGTGCGTTTCATCCAGCCGGTGAAGGTCGACTCGCGGGTGCGCCTCAAGGTCGAACTGACCGAGGTCACCGAGAAAAAACCCGGCCAATGGCTGCTCAAGGCCACCGCCACGCTGGAAATCGAAGGCCAGGAAAAACCCGCCTATATCGCTGAACCCCTGTCACTCTGCTTCGTCTGATAGCAGCTACTCACGAAACAGAGTGCACTCTGTTTCGTGCAGGACACTGGACACGCCATATTGCTACGGCATACTCGGTCCCCTAATTATCCGGATCCCGTTATGCGCCCACTCGTACCCCTTGCTTTGACCCTGCTGCTCACCGCCTGCGGTGATGGCGAATCGCTATTGCCGCCGGACGCTCGTCTGCCGGACGGCGGTCGCTATCGCGGCGAAGTGGTCAATGGGCTGTTGCAAGGCCCGGGCCGTATCGACTATCCCAGCGGCAGCTGGTACGCCGGCCAGTTCGACCACGGCCAGTGGCAAGGCGATGGCGAGTGGCATGGCAGCAATGGCGAGGTCTACAAGGGTCAGTTCCAGCAGGGCCTGTTCCACGGCCAGGGTACCCTGACCGTGCACGACAGCAACTACACCGGCGGTTTCAAGCAGGGTCGGCGCGACGGCGAAGGCACGCTCAAAGAAGCCGGCATGACCTACCGTGGCGAATTCAAGGACGACCAGTATTCCGGCCTCGGCCATCTGGAACTGGAAGACGGCAGCCAGTACCAGGGGGAATTCGCCCATGGCAAGCCCAACGGCGAGGGCCAGCGCAGCGATGCCAACGGCAACCTGTTCACCGGCCACTTCGTCAACGGTCAACTGGAAGGCGTCGGCACCTTCAACAGCGCCGACGGCGACCAATATGCCGGTGGTTTCAAGCACAACCAGCTGAATGGCAAGGGTCGCTACGAAAACGCCGACGGCGATGTCTGGATCGGTGAATTCAAGGATGGCGTGCTCAACGGCAGCGGCCAACTGATCGGCGTCGACGGCAGCCATTATCGCGGCGAGTTCAGCGAGTGGCGCTTCAATGGCCAGGGCCATTTGAGCCTGGGCGACGGCAGTGTCTATATCGGCGAATTCGCCAGCGACACCTACAACGGCCGCGGCAGCCTGACCCTGGCCGACGGCAGCGTGCAAAGCGGTATCTGGACCAATGGCCAGCGGGTCCGCGATGCCGACGGCAAGCTGCTGCCCGACCTGCTGGAGATCGGCCTGCTGGCCCAGGGCCCGCTGCTGGAAAAAGCCCTGGCCGCAGTGCCGGCCTCAACCCCGGCGATCGAACTCTACAGCCTGGTGCTGGCCGGCGACGGCAAGCAAAGCGTGTTTATGCGCGAAGCCGATTACGTCAACCAGATGCTCGCCACCCGCTTCGGTGCCTATGGCCAGATCAGCCTGGTGAACCATCGCGACCACCTCGGCGATCGCCCGATGGCGACCCGCGAGAACCTGCACCGCGCCGCCCAGACCCTGGCTGAACGCAGCGGGCCGGAAGACCTGATCTTCATCTACCTGACCAGCCATGGCACCCATGAACACGAGTTCGTGCTGGATCAGCCACGCCTGGAACTGGCCGACCTGCCGGCCGACGAATTGGCCTCGGCGTTGGCGCCGCTGAAAAATCGCGACAAGGTCATTGTGATTTCCGCCTGTTATTCCGGCGGTTTCATCCCGGCGCTCAAGGATGAAAAAACCTTGATCATGACTGCGTCCCGCGCCGACCGGGTGTCCTTCGGCTGTTCCGAAGAGGCGGATTTCACCTATTTCGGCGACGCCCTGTTCGCCCAGGCGCTGAACCAGACCGACGACCTGCAACAAGCCTTCGTCCTGGCCAAGGCGCATGTCGCCGAGCGCGAGCAGGCGGACAACTTCGACGCTTCGGAACCGCAGATCTGGGCGCCCCGGGGCGTGCTGGCGCATTGGCAGTCGCTGCGCAAACAACAGGCAAGAAAAGCACTACAAAGCGCATCCGCGGACAGCAAGACAGCCAAGAGCAACTAAGCTGAACAGTATCAAGGGAGGTATTTTATGTACTTGACGCCTCAGCATATCCTGCTCGCTGGAGCCACCGGCCTGACCGGTGAGCATCTACTTGACCGCCTGCTCAACGAGCCGACGGTGACCCGTGTACTGGCGCCCTCGCGCCGACCGCTGGCCGAGCATCCGCACCTGGAGAATCCGGTAGGTGACCCAGCGATTTTCCTGCCGCAGTTGAGCGGCCGTGTCGACCTGGCAATCTGCTGCCTGGGCACCACCATCAAGCTGGCCGGTTCCGAAGAAGCGTTCCGCGCCGTGGACCACGACATGGTCGTGGCCTTCGGCAAGCGCGCGCGGGAAATGGGCGCGCGGCATCTGATCGTGGTCAGTGCCATCGATGCCGACCCGAAATCCAAGGTGTTCTATAGCCGGGTCAAGGGCGAGATGGAACAGTCGCTGCGGGCGCAGAACTGGCCGCAGCTGACCATCGCCCGGCCTTCGTTGCTGCTGGGCGAACGGATCGAACCGCGCCTGGCGGAGCAATTGGCGGCGCCGCTGTCGAAACTGATTCCAGGGAAGTATCGCGGCATCGAGGCCTGCCAACTGGCCCGGGCGCTATGGCGCCTGGCGCTGGAGGAACAGGATGGCGTGCGGATAGTCGAGTCGGACGAGTTGCGCCGACTGGGTAAATAACACGGCCCCATCGCCCCCGCAGCAGAGCAATGAAATGCATACCTTGTGGGAGCGGTGCTTGCCCGCGAAGCTTTTAGTGGCCTCACCGCCGTCTTCACGGGCAAGCTCCGCTCCCACAGTTCATCACTCGGCCCTACAGGCGCTACAACCCACCTGTCGCCTGATACCCCACACCCAGTACCGTCAACACCGACAGCGGCAGCAGCAGCGTATCCAGCAACGCGCTGGCCGGCAGATCCACCCCGGGATAACTCGGCGCCTGCGCGCCGAAGCGGTCATAAGCGCAACAACCGCCCTGCAAGGCATACAGGTCCAGGCGCATCCCCGAATACACCACCGGCGCCCCGGCCTTGCCGGCATCCAGGGTGCGCACCGTCGCACAACCCACCAGTTGCAGTACCAGCAGCAGGCACAGCAGCGGCTTACTCATCGCTGCTCAAATGATGCTCACCCCAACGCGGCAGCATGTCCTGGGGAATATTCAACAGGTTGAGAATCCGTGCCACGACAAAATCCACCAGGTCATCGATGGTCTGCGGCTGGTGATAGAAGCCCGGCGACGCCGGCAGGATGGTCACACCCATATTCGACAGCTTGAGCATATGCTCCAGGTGAATGCTCGAATACGGCGCCTCGCGCGGTACCAGGATCAGCTGGCGGCGCTCCTTGAGGGTGACATCCGCCGCCCGCTCGATCAGGTTGTTGCAGGCACCCGTGGCAATGGCCGACAAGGTCCCGGTGGAACACGGCACCACGACCATCGCCGCCGGCGCGCCGGAACCCGAGGCTACCGGCGACATCCAGTCTTCCTTGCCGTACACCCGAATCTGCCCGGCTGCCGCGCCGGTGTATTCGGTGAGAAAGGCTTGCATCATCTGCGGCTTGGCCGGCAGCGCCACGTCGGTCTCGGTGGCCATTACCAACTGCGCGGCCTTGGAGATCAGGAAATGCACCTCGCGGTCCTCGCGCACCAGGCAATCGAGCAGGCGCAGGCCATAGGGCGCGCCGGAAGCGCCGGTCATCGCCAGGGTGATGCGCTCCGGTCCATTGTTCATTGCAGCGCCTCGGCCAGTTTGCCGTGCAGGCCGCCGAAGCCGCCGTTGCTCATGATCACCACGTGGGTCCCGGGTTTGGCCTGGCTTTTCACCCGTTCGATAATGCCTTCCAGGGAATCGCTGACGATGGAAGGTACCGAACACAGCGCCGCCGTGGCGCCCAGGTCCCAGCCAAGATTGGCCGGCGCATACCAGATCACCTGGTCGGCCTGGACCACGCTGTCCGGCAAACCATCGCGGTGGGCACCAAGCTTCATCGAGTTGGAGCGCGGCTCGATAATCGCAATCAGCGGCGCATCGCCGATTTTCTTGCGCAAGCCATCAAGGGTGGTGGCAATCGCCGTCGGATGGTGGGCGAAGTCGTCGTAGATCGTCACGCCATGGACTTCGGCAACCTTTTCCATCCGCCGCTTCACGCTCTTGAAGGCGCTGAGGGCGGCGATGCCCATCGCCGGCACCACGCCGACATGCCGCGCCGCCGCCAGGCTGGCCAGGGCATTGGCGACGTTGTGCTGGCCGGTCAGGTCCCATTCGACCACGCCTTGGGCCACGCCGTCGAACATCACCTCAAACCGTGAGCCGTCTTCGCTGAGCAACTTGACCTGCCACTGGCCGCCGGCGCCGGTGGTCTGCACCGGGGTCCAGCAGCCCATTTCGATGACGCGCTGCAGCGCCGGCTCGGTGGTCGGATGAATCACCAGCCCCTCGCTCGGAATGGTTCGCACCAGATGGTGGAATTGCCGCTCGATCGCCGCCAGATCCGGGAAAATATCCGCGTGATCGAACTCCAGGTTATTCAGGATCGCGGTACGCGGGCGGTAATGGACGAACTTGGAGCGCTTGTCGAAAAAGGCGCTGTCGTACTCATCGGCCTCGATCACGAAGAACGGTGTGCTGCCCAGGCGCGCCGACACCGAGAAATTCTGCGGCACACCGCCGATCAGGAAACCCGGGCTCATGCCGGCGTGTTCCAGTACCCAGGCCAGCATGCTGCTGGTGGTGGTCTTGCCATGGGTACCGGCCACGGCCAGGACCCAGCGACCTTGCAGCACATGGTCCGCCAGCCATTGCGGGCCAGACACATAGGGCAGGCCTTTGTTCAACACGTACTCGACCGCGGGATTGCCACGGGACATGGCATTGCCGATCACCACCAGGTCCGGGGCCGGATCGAGTTGCGCCGGATCGTAGCCCTGGGTCAGCTCGATGCCCTGGGCCTGGAGCTGGGTACTCATGGGCGGATAGACGTTGGCATCGGAACCGGTGACGTGATGACCCAGTTCCTTGGCCAGAACGGCCATCGAACCCATGAACGTACCGCAGATACCGAGAATATGAATGTGCATAGTCGACCTCGTAAAACGTGGTCGCAGGTTAGCCCAGGGCGGGGGAAATCGCACCTGGAGTTTCGGGCTCAAGGATGCCTTCGCTGGCAAGCCCTGCTCCTACAGTTATGCGTCACATGTGCCATGGCGTTACAACACAAATCCTGTAGGAGCAGGGCTTGCCCGCGAAGGCGTCAGTACAGGCGCACTTGTACTCAAGGCCGAAGCAGGTCTAGCGGGCGATCCCGTGCTTGCGCAACTTGCGATACAAGGTGTTGCGACTCACCCCCAACTGCTCCGCCGTATGGGTCATATGCCAGCGCTGCTGTTCCAGGGCATTGAGCAAAGCCAGGCGCTCGGCGTCTTCCAGGGGATGCGCGGACGGCTCGTCGACCGCCACCGTGACCAGGCTTGGCCGCGCCTGGCGGATCAGCGCCGGCAGGTCCTCAACACCGATCCGGCCGTCCTCGCACAACGCCGCCAGCGTGCGCAACACCGTGCGCATCTGCCGCACATTGCCCGGCCACTCGAATGCCAGCAGCGCCTGACGCGCCGCCGCGTCGATCAATACCTGCTGCTCGCCGGCCTCTTCCGCCAACAGGAAATCCAGCAACTGCGATTTGTCGCTGCGCTCACGCAGCGCCGGCAGGCCAACCTCCAGCCCGTTGAGCCGGTAGTACAAATCCTCGCGGAAGCTGCCGTCGCCGACCCGCTCCATCAGGTTGCGGTGCGTGGCGCTGATAATGCGCACATTGACCGCCTCCGGCTCGCCGCCGATGGGCACCACCTGGCGGTCCTCCAGCACCCGCAGCAAGCGGGTCTGCAAAGCCAGCGGCATATCGCCGATCTCATCGAGAAACAGCGTGCCGCCGTCGGCCTGTTGCAGCTTGCCGCGCATGCCTTCCTTGCGCGCGCCGGTAAAGCTGCCGCCGCGATAACCGAACAGCTCGCTTTCGATCAGGCTCTCGGGAATCGCCGCGCAGTTGAGGGCGACAAAGGCTTTCCCGGCGCGCTGGCTGGACTGGTGCACCGCCTTGGCGAAGGCCTCCTTGCCCGAACCGGTTTCGCCGTTGATCAGCAATGGCACATCGCGTTCGAAGACCCGCAGCGCCCGGCGAAAATCGCTCTGCAAGGCCGGATCGCCGAGACAGATGCTCGACAGCTTCGCTCGCTCCAACGGGGCCGGTGTCGGGACCAACACCTTGGGCACGCTGCGCGGCTGGCCGCGTAGCACCGCGAACAGGGCCCGCCCGTCGCGGCTGCGCAGCGGCCAACTGGCACTGGCCTGGGCACTGGCACGGCCGAGCAGTTCATCCAGCGAACAATCGAAGAACACCTCCACCGGCTGGCCCAGCAAACCGCTGCGGCCATGCCCCAGCAGGTTCAGGGCACTCTGGTTGACCGCACTGATCCGACCTTCGCCGTCGAACGCCAACAAACCCTCGCTGAACAGCCCCACCGACTCGGCCTGCAAGTGGAAACGCAGCAGCCAATGGTTTTCGTAATGGCGCAGGAAATAGCAGCTCTCGATCATCTTCGCCGAGAGGTTGACCAGCGCCATGGTGTGGAACTGGCTCTGGCGCGACACCTCCGGGCGGGCCGAGGACACATCGAGCACTGCCATCAATTCGCCATGAGGATCGAAGACCGGACTCGCGGAACAGGTCAGGCCGGTGTGACGACCGCGAAAATGTTCATCCTGATGGATAGTCAGGGACTGGCGCTCCACCAGGCAGGTGCCGATGCCGTTGGTGCCTTCGCAGGCTTCGCTCCAGTCGGCGCCGAGCCAGAGGCCGGCGCGCTCGAAGATCTTGCGTTCGGCGGGCGCGGTAACGCAGTTGAGGATCACCCCGCGGGCATCGGTGAGCAACACCGCGTGACCGGCGCCGGAGAGCTGCTGGTGCAGGCTGGTCATTTCATTGCCGGCGATCTGCAGGACCTGGCGCAGGTGCTCGCGGCTTTCCAGCAGGCGCCCATGTTCGAGCACGGTGGGGGCGATGCTCAGCGAGGGGTCGAGGTGATAGTCCTCCAGGCAACGCAGCCAGGAGCGGGCGATGGACGGATCACTGCCGGGGCCGCCCGGACGGGCCTTGCCCTGGGTCACGGTCAACACCTGCTGGGCGTGGCGAGTCAGATGGTTGTTCTGCATTTCTTATTATTCTCCCGACCTTGCAGGAGCCGGCTTTCCGGCGATGGGACCAATGAGCCTTGCATCGCCTGATCGGCCGCTATCGCCGGCAAGCCGGCTCCTACAGGGGTTCGTGGTGTCCGAAAAATATCGTGCGCATTCACCTGGATGCCCAGCATCCTCCAGCGCCGCGAGCAATGCAATCATCCCGCGACCGCCGAGTCACAGGCCGCGCCAAATCCGGTACAAACTGTCACCCCCGCTGTATCACCACTGTCGCAACAACCCCGCCATCCGTCACCGCGCACCTCGGCCAAAGGCTCTGGCGCCCGGCCCACCACGCACTGGCCCGACCTTTGCTCTACGCTTATGAAGCGCTCAAGCGCGTACTCCCTTATAAGCACAATAGCCAAGGAGACACACACCATGCGTTACGCCCACCCTGGTACTGCCGGCGCCATCGTTACGTTCAAGGCCAAGTACGGCAACTACATCAATGGCGAATTCGTCGCGCCTGTCGACGGCCAGTACTTCACCAACACTTCCCCGGTCAATGGCAAGGCCATTGCCGAATTCCCGCGCTCCAACGCCAAGGACATCGACAAGGCCCTCGACGCCGCCCACGCCGCCGCCGATGCCTGGGGTGCCACTTCGGTCCAGGCGCGTTCGCTGGTCCTGCTGAAAATCGCCGACCGTATCGAACAGAACCTGGAAACCCTGGCGATTACCGAAAGCTGGGACAACGGCAAGGCCGTGCGCGAAACCCTCAACGCCGACATTCCGCTGGCCGCTGACCATTTCCGCTACTTCGCCGGTTGCCTGCGCGCCCAGGAAGGCAGCGCCGCGGAAATCGACGGCAACACCGTGGCCTATCACATCCACGAGCCGCTGGGCGTGGTCGGGCAGATCATCCCGTGGAACTTCCCGATCCTGATGGCCGCCTGGAAACTCGCCCCGGCCCTGGCCGCCGGCAACTGCGTGGTACTCAAACCGGCCGAGCAAACCCCGCTGGGCATCACCGTACTGATGGAACTGATCGGCGACCTGCTGCCACCCGGCGTGCTGAACGTGGTGCAAGGGTTCGGCAAAGAAGCCGGCGAAGCCCTGGCCACCAGCAAGCGCATCGCCAAGATCGCCTTTACCGGCTCGACCCCGGTCGGCTCGCACATCATGAAATGCGCGGCCGAGAACATCATCCCGTCCACCGTGGAACTGGGCGGCAAGTCGCCGAACATCTTCTTCGCCGACATCATGAAAGCCGAGCCGAGCTTTATTGAAAAGGCCGCCGAAGGCCTGGTCCTGGCCTTCTTCAACCAGGGCGAAGTCTGCACCTGCCCATCCCGTGCCCTCATTGAAGAGTCGATCTACGACGAGTTCATGCAAGTGGTGATGAAGAAAGTCGAGCAGATCAAGCGTGGCGACCCGCTGGACACCGACACCATGGTCGGCGCCCAGGCTTCCGAGCAGCAGTTCGACAAGATCCTCTCCTACCTGGAAATCGCCAAGAAGGAAGGCGCGCAATTGCTGACCGGCGGCCAGGTGCAGAAGCTCGAAGGGGATCTGGCCACCGGCTACTACATCCAGCCGACCCTGCTCAAGGGCACCAACAAGATGCGTGTGTTCCAGGAAGAAATCTTTGGCCCGGTAGTGAGCATCACCACCTTCAAGGACGAAGCCGAAGCCCTGGCGATTGCCAACGACACCGAGTTCGGCCTCGGTGCGGGCCTGTGGACCCGTGATATCAACCGCGCCTACCGCGTGGGTCGGGCAATCAAGGCCGGGCGCGTCTGGACCAACTGCTACCACCTGTACCCGGCGCACGCCGCGTTCGGCGGCTACAAGAAGTCCGGCGTGGGTCGCGAAACCCACAAAATGATGCTCGATCATTACCAGCAGACCAAGAACCTGCTGGTGAGCTATGACATCAATCCACTTGGGTTCTTCTAAACCCTGAGACCGCCTTCGCGGCGGTTCGGCGTCCCGAAAAGCTCCGCTCCCACAGTGTCCGAGTCGAATCCAAAAGCTGTAAACGACCGAAAACCTGTGGGAGCGAAGCTTGCCCGCGAAGAGGCCATCACTGACACCCTGAAAATAACGCCTGGCCGCTCTGGCACGGGCTTTGCGTGCACGCTGTACCAAAAATCGATACCCGCAAGTCCAACAACCCAACAATAAAAATGACAAGCGAGGACTTATGACAACCCAAACAGAACTCAAACCCACCCTCGGCACCCTGCACCTCTGGGGCATTGCCGTGGGC
>NZ_JALLIY010000016.1 GCF_023242315.1 Pseudomonas sp. MWU13-2105 | reverse complement strand
TGCCTACGGTATGGGCGTGGACTACGCCTACACCATGGTGCACAACGCACCGCAGCGCCAAGTCAAGTAGTGAAGTGAGTCGGGCGCGCTCGCCGCGCCCGACGCCTGAACCCCATCGATTGAAAGCAAGGAGACTTCCAATGAGCATGTTCACTACGCGCGATGGTAGCGAAATCTATTACAAGGACTGGGGCAGCGGCCAGCCGGTGGTCTTCAGTCACGGTTGGCCGTTGCAGGCCGACAGCTGGGAAGCACAGATGTTTTTCCTGGCCTCCAAGGGTTATCGGGTGATCGCCCATGACCGCCGCGGCCATGGCCGTTCGAGCCAGCCGTGGGACGGCAACGACATGGATCACTACGCCGACGACCTGGCCGAACTGATCGAACGCCTGGACCTCAAGGATGCCGTGCTGTTCGGCTTCTCCACCGGCGGTGGGGAAATCGCGCGCTATATCGGGCGCCATGGCACCGGGCGCGTTGCCAAGGCCGGGCTGATCTCGGCCGTGCCGCCGCTGATGCTCAAGACCACAGCCAATCCGGGCGGCTTGCCGCTGGAGGTGTTCGATGGCATTCGCGCCGGTGCCCTGGCCGACCGTTCGCAATTGTACAAGGACATCGCCTCGGGCCCGTTCTTCGGCTTCAACCGTCCCGGCGCCAAGGTCTCGCAGGGCATGATCGACTGGTTCTGGGCGCAGGGCATGCAAGCCGGGCACAAGAATGCCTATGACAGCATCAAGGCCTTCTCGGAAACCGACTTCACCGAGGACCTGAAAAAGTTCGATGTGCCGACGTTGGTGGTACACGGCGACGACGACCAGATCGTCCCGATCGAAGCCGCCGGCCTGGCCTCGGCCAAACTGCTTCGCAACGCCAAGCTGCTGGTCTACCCGGGGGCGCCCCATGGCCTGACCGATACCCACAAGGACCGCCTCAACGCGGATCTGCTGGCCTTTATCCAGGGGGAGTGACATCCCTTGCCGACGGCATGGCCCGCTGCGCCGTCAGCGCCAGGCAGCTCCTTTCATCGAGCCTTCACAGGGAGACCGGACATGGTCACTCGTCCACTGTTGTCCTCTCGCACTTCGGCTGACTGGGCGCTGCTCTGGTTGCGCCTGGCTGGTTCGGTCTTGCTGCTGCGGGTCCATGGCCTGCCCAAGCTGCTGGATTTCCAGCACCAGTTGAGTTTGATCGAAGACCCTTTCGGGCTGGGCGCGCAACTGACCCTGAGCCTGGCGATTTTCGCCGAAGTGTTGTGCCCGTTGCTGATCATCCTGGGCCTGCTGACCCGCCTGGCAACGCTGCCGGTACTGTTCCTGCTGCTGGTTTCGCTGGTGTGGGTACACCCGGAGTGGAGCCTGGCCGAAGGGCAATTCGCCTGGTTGCTGCTGATCGTCTTCGGCGCCTTGCTGATCGGTGGTTCCGGGAGCATCGCCCTGGATCGGCGTTTCGCAGTCTTCACTCATCCGGGAGGCCTTCGCCCATGAATATCGAAATGCTCGACGGTGTGGTGACCCTGCTGGTCCGCCACCGGATCAAGACCGGCCAGGACCAGGCCTATGAAGCCTGGCTGCGGCGCATCGTCGCCATGGCGCGTAGTTATCCGGGGCACCTGGGCGTCGATGTGGTGCGGGGGCACAGCCAAGGGCAAACGTTGTTTACCAGCGTGCTGCGGTTTACCTCTACCGAACAACTGCAACACTGGCTGGACTCCAATGACCGTCGTGAATTGGTGGAAGAGGCCCAGCCCATGCTGGCCGACGGCGACCAGACCGAGATCAACGCCGACCGCGAGTTCTGGTTCACCCCGGCTGAAGTCGGTTCGCCCGGTCCGGTGCCGCGCTGGAAACAGGCCTGCGTGACCTTCCTGGTGATCCTGCCGCTGAGTTTTGTCGTACCGCTGTTGTGGCGTCCGCTGTTCACGCTGCTGCCCTGGCTGGGCGGCTACGTGCAGGCCAACGTACTGATCACCCTGAGCATCGTGCTGCTGGTGGTCTACGTGTTCATGCCCCGTGTGACCCGCCTGTTCAGCCGCTGGCTGCAGCCGGCAAACAACTGATTTCGCTGACCGCTACATTCCGTCAAGCAAGGAGAACTGATATGAGCAATGTGATCGCTGACCTGATTCTGCACAATGGCCGCCTGCACACCGTCGACCGCGCCCAACCCAAGGCCACGGCGGTGGCGATCAAGGATGGTCGCTTTATCGCCGTGGGTAACGACGGCGAGGCCATGGCCTTGCGCGGTAGCGCCACCCAGGTGATCGACCTCAAGGGACGCACGGTGATTCCCGGCCTCAACGACTCGCACCTGCACCTGATCCGTGGCGGCCTGAACTACAACCTGGAACTGCGCTGGGAAGGCGTGCCCTCGCTGGTGGATGCACTGCGCCTGCTCAAGGATCAGGCCGAGCGCACGCCGGCGCCGCAATGGGTGCGGGTGGTGGGGGGCTGGAACGAATTCCAGTTCGCCGAAAAGCGCATGCCGACCCTGGAAGAGCTGAACAAGGCGGCACCGGACACCCCGGTATTTGTCCTGCACCTGTATGACCGCGCCTTGCTCAACCGGGCGGCACTGCGGGTGGTCGGCTACAACCGCGATACGCCGAATCCACCGGGTGGCGAGATCGTCCGCGATGCCAAGGGCGAGCCGACCGGCATGCTGATTGCCCGGCCCAACGCGATGATTCTTTACTCGACCCTGGCCAAGGGGCCGAAGCTGCCACTGGAGTATCAGGTCAACTCGACCCGCCAGTTCATGCGTGAACTCAACCGCCTGGGAGTCACCAGCGCCATCGATGCCGGCGGTGGTTTCCAGAACTACCCGGACGACTACGAAGTCATCACCGAGCTGGCGGCCAAGCAGCAACTGACCGTACGGATCGCCTACAACCTGTTTACCCAGAAACCCAAGGAAGAGCTCGCGGATTTCAAGAACTGGACCAGCAAGGTGACCTACGGCCAGGGCGACGATTTCCTGCGGCACAACGGAGCAGGGGAGATGCTGGTGTTCTCGGCGGCGGACTTCGAGGATTTCCTCGAGCCGCGTCCCGACCTGCCGCAGACCATGGAGCAGGAACTGGAACCGGTGGTCCGCCATCTGGTGGAGCAGCGCTGGCCGTTCCGCCTGCACGCCACCTATGACGAATCGATTTCGCGGATGCTGGATGTCTTCGAGAAGGTCAATCGGGATATTCCGTTCAATGGTCTGCCGTGGTTTTTCGATCACTGCGAAACCATCACGCCGAAAAACATCGAGCGGGTACGGGCATTGGGCGGCGGCATTGCCATTCAGGACCGCATGGCCTTCCAGGGCGAATACTTCGTCGAGCGTTACGGTGCCAAGGCTGCCGAGGCGACGCCGCCGATCAAGCGCATGCTGGCCGAAGGCGTGCCGGTGGGCGCGGGTACCGATGCCACGCGGGTGTCGAGCTACAACCCCTGGACCTCGCTGTACTGGATGGTCAGCGGGCGCACCGTCGGCGGGCTCGAGCTTTATCCCGAGGGGCTGCCACGGGAAACCGCACTGGAGCTGTACACCCATGGCAGTGCCTGGTTTTCCTCGGAGCAGGGCAAGAAGGGCCAGATCAAGGTCGGGCAATTGGCGGATCTGGTGGCGTTGTCGGCGGACTATTTCAGTGTCGAGGCCGAAGCCATCAAGTGGATCGAATCGGTGTTGACGGTGGTCGACGGCAAGGTGGTACACGCGGCGGGTGATTTCGACAAACTCGCGCCGCCGACGCTGCCGGTGACACCCGACTGGTCGCCGGTGGTCAAGGTGCCGGGACACTGGCGGCCGAACTCGCCGTTGCAGGCCCAGGTGCACCAGTGCAGCGGCCCTTGCGGGGTGCATGCCCACGGTCATGAACGGGCGCGGATGTCGAGTGTGCCGGTCAGTGACTTCCAGGGTTTCTGGGGCGCCTTTGGTTGTTCGTGTTTCGCATTCTGAGTCATGATGCCGGGTATCTGCACCTGCTCTCAATGTGCATCGGCTGAGGCCGCCGCGGCAGGCGGCGGTTTCACCTTGTGCATCAGCGGAACCAGGGCGGTGGCGATGATGAAACAGACCATGATCACCAGGAAGGTATCGGCATAGCTCTGGGTCTGCGCCTCGCGATAGGCCAGTTGCCAGAGCTGTCGCAGGCTGACGGTGAGGCCTTCGCTGCCCGTCTGGCCGAGGGTCGCGAAGTTACCGCCGACCGTGCTCATCCACTGGTTCAGCGCTTCGTTGCTGCTGTTCAGGTGCTCGGCCAACCGGTTGAAATGCAGGTTGGTCCGATCGTTGAGAATCGTCGCACAGGCGGCGATACCAATGGCGCCGCCCAGGTTACGCATCAGGTTGAACAGGCCCGAGGCCTGTTTCAGGCGTGCCGGTGCCAGGGCGCCGAGGGTCAGGGTCACGGTGGGCGGCACGGCGAATTGCTGGGCCATGCCGCGCAGTGCCTGGGGTAGCATCAACTCCTTGCCGCCCCAGTCATGGGTCAGCGGCGAGAAATCCCACATCGACACGGCAAACAGGCCCAACCCGACCATCATCAACCAGCGCAGGTCGACCCGGTTGGCAAAGAACGCATATAGCGGAATCGCCGCCAGTTGGAACAGGCCAGTGGAAAACACCGCCAGGCCGATGTCCAGCGCGCTATAGCCGCGCACCCGGCCGAGAAACAGCGGGGTGAGATAAATGGTCGCGAACAGGCCGATACCGGTGACGAAGGAGAAGAAGCAACCCAGGGCGAAATTGCGTTCCTTGAGTGCACGCAGGTCGACCACCGGGTTGGTCACCATCAGGCTGCGGCTGACAAAGGCCAGCCCGGCGAGGCCGGAAATCCACGCGGTGGCGAGGATGGTGCGGTCACTGAACCAGTTCCAGCGCGGGCCTTCTTCCAGGGTGTATTCCAGGCAGCCGAGAAATACCGCCATCAGCAGCATGCTCAGGTAGTCGGCGCCCTTGATCAGGCGCAGGTCGGGCTCGTCGATCCGCACCAGCATCGGCACCACCACGGCGACGAACACGCCGGGCACCAGGTTGATGTAGAACAGCCAATGCCAGGAGGAAATATCGGTGATCCAGCCGCCGATCACCGGTCCGAGGGTAGGGGCCAGGGAGGCGATGGCGCCGATGGTCGAGGCGGCGATAACCCGCTGCTTGCCACTGAAGAACATGAACGCCGAAGTAAAGACCAGGGGGATCATCGACCCGCCGAGGAAACCCTGCAAGGCGCGAAACACGATCATGCTCTGGATATTCCAGGCCGCACCGCAGAGCAGGCTGGCCAAGGTGAAACCCACCGCCGAGGCACAGAACAGCCAGCGCGTGGAAAACACCCGCGACAGCCAGCCCGACAGCGGGATCACGATGATTTCGGCGATCAGGTAGCTGGTCTGTACCCAGGCGGTTTCATCGGCACCGGCCGACAGCCCGCCGCCGATATCGCGCAACGATGCGGAAACGATCTGGATATCCAGCAGGGCGATAAACATGCCCACGCACAGGGTGGCGAAGGCGAACACCTTGACCGAGGTGCTCATCGACGCCGCATCGAAAGGCTTGGCCGGGGCGCGGCTGCTCATGGTGTGCTGACCAGTTGGCTGGCGGCGTGCTCGTCGGCGGGACGACTGGCGACGCCACTGCTGTTGTGCCGGGTATCGACTTCAGCGCTGACCGAAAGCCCTGGGCGCAGTTGCCCGAGCACGCCGTCGGCCTGGTCGAGCATGACCCGGACCGGCACCCGCTGGACGATCTTGGTGAAGTTGCCGGTGGCGTTTTCTGGCGGCAGCACGCTGAACTGGGCACCGGTGGCCGGGGCCAGGCTGTCCAGGTGGCCGTGGAAGACCTTGCCGGGCAGCACGTCGGCGCGGATGGCCACGGCCTGGCCGGGGAGCATGTGGCTCAACTGGTCTTCCTTGAAATTGGCGTCGACCCAAAGGCCCTGTTGCGGTACCACGGAGAGCAACTGCGAGCCGGCTGCGGCAAAGGCGCCGACCCGGGCCCGACGGTTGCCGATCACGCCGTCCAGCGGCGCCCGCAATTCGGTGTAGGAGAGGTTCAGGCGGGCCATGTCGCGTTCGGCGAGCGCCTGCATCAGCGCGGCCTTGGCCTGCAATTTCTGGGTCTCGATCACGTCCACCTGGCGCTGATTGGCCAGCAGCGTGGCTTGCGCCTTGGCGCCATTGGCTTGGGCGGTCTTGAAGGTGGCATCGACCCGTTGGGCGCTTTCCACCGACACCGCCGAGCGGCCCACCAGGCTTTCGTAGCGGAGATGGTCGTTGCGCGAGCGCAGTGTTTCCGCATTGGCCGCATCGATCCCGGCCCGGGCCTGGCTGATCACCGCGTGTTGCAACTGCTCGGTGGCGTCGAGGTTGGCCAGCAGCGCCTGCTGGGCGGCTACCGCGCCTTCGGCTTTTTGCAGCGCGGCGAGGTAGTCGCGATCATCGATCTTCACCAGCAGGTCGCCGGCGTGCACGAACTGGTTGTCGGTGACTTTGAGCTCGGCGATATAGCCCGGTACCTTCGGCCCGATCACCGTCACATCGGCGCCGATATAGGCATCGTCGGTGCTTTCGATAAAGCGCCCGGCGGTCCACCAGTGCAGGCCGTAGAAAGCGGCGAATACCACTGCACCAGTGGTCACCGTCAGCAGCAGAAGGCGCTTGAGCAGCGGCGTTTTTTTCTGAACGGCCAGTTCAGGAGCAGCGGCCGAGGACAGGTTGGTCATGGCGGAGTTACCGGTTGGCAGGGAGGGGGTGGGCGATATCAGGGGGTTGCCGCGCCGCCAGTTGGCGACGTTTTTCAAAGCGCCGACGCATGGGCTCGTCAGCCGCCGGACCGGCCACCACCTTGTGTTGCCGGCTGATGGTCTGGCCGGTGTGCTTGTCGATGAGGGCCAGTTCGACGAGTTCGCCGCTGCTGTCGTCGACGAGTTGAGTGGCGGGGCCTTCGGGCGAGAGGTGTCTGTTGCCCCAGTCCATCAGGGTCAACAACACGGGCCTGAAGTCCCGGCCGCGAGCGGTCAGCAGGTAGTCGAAGCGTGGCGGGGCATCGCTGTAGGCCTGGCGTTCGAGCAGCCCGCGTTCCACCAGGTCATTGAGGCGGCGGGTCAGGATGCTGGGAGCAATTCCGAGGCTTTCCTGGAATTGATCGAAACGGCTGAGACCGTAGAAAGCGTCCCGCAGGATCAGGATGTTCCACCACTGGCCGACCTGTTCAAGGCTGCGTGCCACGGGACAGTACGGGTGGGCCAAGCTGGTCTTCTTCATCGTCGGGGCCTCGCAATGTGTCTGGTATTACGAGTGTAATATTATGATTGCAATGTATTCGAGCGACTTTCAATTTGCAAGTCACTATTTGCAAGTATTTTCAGACAGGGGATGAGGAAGGCGGAGGGGGAGATTTGTGCTGGACGGGATCACACGTGGACATGGGACCTTGGGAGCGCCGCCCAGCCTTGTGGGAGCCGGCTTGCCGGCGATGACGGTCGGATGCTCGACACCGGACGTGCGGGCCTCATCGTCAGCAAGCCGGCTTGTGTCTTACATCGGGCGGCCGATCAGCCGTGCTGGCAAGCATTGCCCAAGCGAATGAAGTTCAGTTCGTGGCGCACGCCCTGGGGGTCGACGTAGACCACATGCCCCTGCACCGGACCACAATCGGACGCGGCGGCACTGTCGGCGCGCACGGCCTTGGCGATGTCGAGGTCTTCGGAATAGTCGTAAGGTTCGGCGCTGGCGTTGGCTGTTGCACCCTGGCCTTGTGGAGTCGCGGGCGCATCGCCTTGAGCGGTGGCCACCAGGCTGAACAGCGAGAGCACGACAAACAGAAGGTATTTCATGGCGGTCTCCGGAAAGACATCCCCTCACCTGACGGTAGTGAGGCAGTGGCGCCATTTTACGAACGGTACCGGTGCCAGTAGAACGGATCCTTGCCGATAGCGGATATCAGCGTGATCGATACAGGGCAAAGGCAATGGAATCTGGAAAGTATCGCCAAAACTTGTAGGAGCCGGCCGGCTCCTACAATGAGCGCGTGGTCTTACTTGCCGCCCAGGGCACCGCCGGCCGCGCCGCCGAGGCCGGCACCGATGGCCGCTCCGGTCTTGCCGCCCAACTGGTTGCCCAGCAGCGAACCACCGGCTGCGCCGAGGCCACCGCCGATGGCGGCCTTGGTTTTCTTGCCTTTCTTGGCGGCAACCGCGCCACCGGCCGCGCCGCCCAGGCCTGCACCGACTGCTGCGCCGGTGCTGCCGCCCATCTTCTGGCCCAAGACGTTGCCCAGGGCGCCGCCCAGACCACCGCCGACCGCGGCCTGTGTGCCGCCCGCCGCCATGGCGCCTTGGGCAAACAGGGCGCTCAGGGCCAGGACGGTAAGTGCTTTACGCATGTTGCAAACCTCGAAAGAAAATGGAATGGCAATTGTCGCCGCCCACGGTTGGCGAAGCAAATACTGTTGTTGGTGATATCAAACCATCCGACAGCTTCTTTTTGGAATAAAAACTGTTGTTTGTGCCCCATTAAGGTTCACTTCAAACCATGAAAAATCTGTGGTTATTGAAGGGCTTATGTCAATAAGAGATTGAAAAAATTCTTGTTACAGATTGTCGCAGCAGGTTAATATTGCGTCGCGTTCACCTACCACGGTTTATGCATTTTTTAGCCCCAAGCGTCCATCAGCCGCTTGGGCTTTTTTTTGCCTGGAGTTTGCCGGGCGGTGTCAGTTTGCAGCGTTCCAAGGCTTGGAAACGCTGAAACGAACGCGGCCTCCGAACAAGGCCGTGGGTATTGCGCACTTGGGCGTCAGGTGTTTTTCGGAGTATCGGCCGAGTGTTTTCAGGGGTATGACCAAACCTCATGCCCCCATGACTTTTAATGGTTACAGCCCCCGCCAACCCCAGTGATAAAAAAGCGCAAACACCAGCTCACTCATAAAAACAAAGAGCGTTTGCACCATGACTCAGCCCCACTGCCGCGTCCTCGCCAGCGTCCTGCTGCGCTCTGCGTTTCCCGACTTTGACCATTCGTGCCCCAGGGCGCGTGTGCGTTTCTGATCATCCTCGATTCCCTGCGTCCGCGAGATAAAACCCATGAAAGAACAAGACCTGTATATCGGTGAAGGCTTCGAAGGCCCCGGCGTGAACGCCGCCCATATCAATATCCTGATCGGCCCGCGCAACGGTCCGGCTGGCCAGGCCTTTGCCAACAGCCTGGCCTCGCCAAGCCAGGGTCATTGCCCATTTATGGTGATCGCCCAGCCGAATATCCCGGTCAAGCCGATGACCCTCTACGTCAACAAGGCCGCCATCGGCAGTGACTTCCACGGCAACGCCACCTGGGGCGCGTCCCAGGCCGGGATCGCCAAGGCCGTGCTCGAAGCCCTGCTCGACGGCACCCTGCCGGCCGAGGCCGAGGACGAGTGGGCCATCGTCACCGCCAACTGGGTCAACCCTGCCTGCGATGACCTCGATGCCGTCTACCTGAACAACTACAACGCCTGCCGCACCGCGATCCGCGCCGCCCTGACCGGCCTGCCGGTGCGTGCCCAGCTCGCCGATGTGGTCGAGCACATCGCCAACCCTTTCTACACCCCGAAAGCCTGAGGTCCGCACCATGCAATACATTCGTCTGGGCAATTCCGGCCTGCAGGTTTCCAAGCTGTGCCTCGGCACCATGAATATGGGCACGCCGGACTGGAAACCATGGATCTTCGATGAGAAGAAAAGCGAACCGATCGTCAAGCATGCGCTGGACAACGGGGTGAACTTCATCGACCTGGCGGACTTCTATTCCGCCGGTGTCGGCGAGGAAGTGCTGGGGCGCATCCTCAAGCGCCTGGCCCGTCGCGAGGACATCGTGGTGACCACCAAGGTCGGCTACGGCACCCGTAGCGGGATCAACGCCAGCGGCCATTCGCGCAAGCACATCATGGACAGCATCGACGCCTCCCTCAAGCGCCTGGACATGGACTATGTCGATGTCTTCATGCTGCATTACTTCGACGTCAACACCCCGGTCGAGGAAACCATGAGCGCCATGAACGATATCGTGCGTTCCGGCAAGGCCCGTTATATCGGGGTCTCGACCATGCTCACCGGGCAGTTGGCGAAGATCCTCATGGCCTGCGAGCGCAACGGCTGGGTCAAGCCGATCAACATGCAGCTGCAACTGAACTGCGCCTATCGCGAGGAAGAGCGCGAGATGCTGCCGTTCTGCCGTGACCAGGGCCTCGGCGTCTCGGTGTTCAGCCCGCTGGCCCGTGGCCTGCTGACCGGCGATGCGCAGTCGACCCGCAACCAGACCGACTTTTTCACCCAGCAGATGTACAGCGATGAAGCCTCCTTTGAAATCGCCCATTCGGTGCAGCGTGTCGCCCGCCGTCGCGGGGTCTCCAATGCGCAGATCGCCCAGGCCTGGGTGGTCAATCACCCGGGCGTGGATTGCATGCTGGTGGGCGCCGACACCACCGAGCAGTTCGACAGTGCCCTGGCGGCCCTGGAGACCCGCCTGGACGCCGACGAGCTCTACGAGCTGGAACGCAACTACACCCCGTGCGATGTGATCAACGATTACACCGCCGGCAAACGTATCCTGCGCTCGGCTCGTCCGGCCCAGGAAGCCTTCACCCTGACCGAGGCCGTGGCATGAGCGAGTTGATCCGTACCGGTAACTACATCGACGGCCAATGGTCCAGTGGCGGTCCGACCTACCCGGTGCTGAATCCGGCCAATGGCGAGTTGATCGTGGAGGTCCAACGTGCCGGGGCCGAGGCCACCAACCTGGCGATTGCCGCCGCCGAGCGGGCCTTGCCGGCCTGGCGCAAGCTGACCGCCAAGGAGCGCAGCGTGCGCCTCAAGCGCTGGAGCGAATTGATGCTGAGCAATCAGCGCGAGCTCGCCGGCTTGCTCAGTCGCGAGCAGGGCAAGCCACTGGCCGAAGCCATGGGCGAAGTGGTCTATGCCGCCAGTTTCCTAGAGTGGTTCGGTGAAGAGGCCAAGCGTGCCTATGGCGATGTGATCCCGAGCCACAAGGCCGATGCGCGGATCATCGTCACCAAGGAAGCCATCGGCGTGGTCGCGGCGATCACCCCGTGGAACTTTCCGCTGGCGATGGTCACCCGCAAGGTCGGCCCGGCCCTGGCCGCCGGTTGCACGATGATCCTCAAGCCTTCGGAAGAGACGCCGCTGTCGGCCTTTGCCCTGGCGGTACTGGCGGAAGAGGCGGGGATCCCGGCCGGTGTGTTCAACGTCGTGTCCGGCGATGCGGTAGCTATCGGCGGCGCGCTGCAAGCCTCATCGGTGGTGCGCAAGCTGTCCTTCACCGGCTCGACCCGCACCGGCAAGCTGCTGATGCGCCAGGCCGCCGACACCTTGAAAAAGGTCTCGCTGGAGCTGGGCGGCAACGCTCCGTTTATCGTGTTCGACGACGCCGACCTGGACGCGGCGGTGAAGGGCGCAATGGCGTCGAAGTTCCGTAATACCGGGCAGACCTGTGTCTGCGTGAACCGTTTCTTTATCCAGGACGGTGTGTACGAGGCCTTCACCGCCAAGCTGGCGGAGGCGGTCAAGGCCCTGCGGGTCGGCCATGCGCTGGACGGCGAGACCGAGCAGGGGCCGCTGATCAACAGCGCGGCCTTGAGCAAGGTCGAACAGCATGTCGGCGATGCGCTGGAGAAGGGCGCCATGCTGTTGTGCGGCGGTCGTCGGCATGCCCTCGGCGGGACCTTTTTCGAACCGACCATCCTCACCGAGGTCGGCGACGGCATGCTGATTGCCCAGGAAGAAACCTTCGGTCCGGTGGCGGCGTGCTTCCGCTTCAAGGACGAGGCCGAGGTGTTGCGTCGGGCCAATGACACGCCATTCGGTCTCTCGGCGTATTTCTACAGCCGCGATATCGGCCGCGTCTGGCGCATGGCCGAGGGGCTGGAGGCCGGGATGGTGGGGATCAACGAAGGGATCATCTCCACCGAAGTAGCGCCGTTTGGCGGCATCAAGGAATCGGGCCTGGGACGTGAAGGTTCGCACTATGGCCTGGACGACTACCTGGAAATCAAATACCTGTTGATGGGCGGTCTCTGATGCTCCACCAGTCTTTCCCACTAAGGGTGTGGGAGGGGTACGGTCGAGGAGGTGGTGCCCGCTGAGGTGCTCAAGCCTATGAAGGTGACGACCCTGTAGGCCCCTTCGCCGCACCGCCGCGAAGGGGGACTCACAAACACTGAAAAACTCAGGGATTGCTCACCAGGCTCAACCACTCGGTAAACAGCCGCACTTTCGACAGTCCCTGCTTGTCGTTCGCCACATCCAGCCAATAGCCATAGGGCCCGACCACCTCCACCGGGGTGATGGGCAGCAGGCTGCCATTGGCCAGCTCCCTGACGATCATCTGCCGATCGATCACCGCCAGCCCACCACCGGCCAGCGCGGTGTTGATCACCTGGTCCAATGTGCTGAATTCCAGTCCTTGCCGGGCATCGACATCCTCACGACCCATGGCCGCCAGCCAGTTTTCCCAGACCTTGAGACGCTTGCCGTCATGCAGGATATGCAGCAGGGGAGAGTGGCGCAGGTCCGGCGCCTCGCCGTGTTCGAACAGCTCCGGGCTCGCCACGGCAATATGTCGCTCCATCACCAGCAGTTGGCTGCTGCAATGCGCCGCCGCCTCCAGGCCGAAACGGATCTGGCAGTCGACCTCGGCCAGGCTGTCATGGCTGGCCTGGTTGGTTACGCTGAGGCTGATATCCGGGTAGCGCTGGCAGAACGCCCGCAGGTGCGCCGACAGCCAGCGGGTGGCCCAGGTCGGTGGCGCGAGGATACGCAGGCGCTGGCGCAGGTTGGGTACGCGCACGGCTTGCAGGGCGCGCTCGACATGGTCGAAGGCATCGCCCAACTGGGGGGCCAGGGCCGTTCCCGATTCGGTCAGCGACAAGCCCCGGGGCGTGCGCACGAACAGCGCGACGCCGAGATAATCCTCCAGTTGCTTGATCTGTCGGCTGACCGCGCCCTGGGTGACGTTCAGGGACGCGGCGGCCTGGCTGAAGCTGCGATGCCGGGCGACTTCCTCGAACACGCGGAGCATGTTCAGCGAGGGCAGTTGACGCATGAAATGGATACTCCGGGCCGGCTGGCACACACCTTGAAAACACCGTGTTGAAGCTCGGAGTCGACCAGTGTGGAGTCGGTTTATTGTTGTTCTCGGAAGTGCTTTTTCTGTAGGGGATATCTGACTATCAGCGGGGGGACGATGCAAGCATTGCTTGACGGGAGTGAGTGAAAAAAACGTCGGGAATGGAAAAAGGTGGGAGAGCCCAGGTGCTCTCCCACAAAGATGCGCAATGAAATGAGCAGGTGATCTGTGGCAGCCGACTTGCTGGCGATGAAGTCTGAACAGACGGCGCAAGACTCACCGGTCTCATCGCCGGCAAGCCAGCTCCACATCAGGCAGAACAATCAGAAGTAATAACCGATGTTCACATACAACTGGTTTTTCCAGAGATCAGTACCGCCGGCCGCGAGACTCTGGGTATAACTGCTGCCCCCGATGTAAGGATCGTTCTTGCCGATCAGCCATTCGGTGGCGACCCAGAATTTGCTCAGCGAAAACGAGGTGCCGAGGATCAAGCGCTGGGAGGTCTTGAAGTCGTCCGCCGATTTGTCGAACGCGCTGTAGTTGGCATACAGCTTGATCCCGCTGATCTGGTCGAGCAGGTATTTGCCGTCGACGTCGTAGCTCAAGTCGGCGACGTAGAGGTTACCGCGGCTGGCGACGTTGAAGGTGCCGTCATAGCCACCGAAGGTCACCACCTCGTTGCTGCCGGGATTGCGTGGTGACATCTGCTGGCGCGCCGCCTGCAATTGCAGGCCCCACGGACCGTCCTTGCCCAGGTAGTGGATAGCCACGGCATTGCGCCGGCCGTCTTCGCGGGTGTCGCGGTTCTCCAGGGTCGAGGTCAGGCCCGAGATCCCCACCTCGGACTTCCAGTTACCCAGTTGCATGGCTTTGGCCAGGCGCACCACCGCGGTGTTGTGCTCCTGGTTGTTGCTGCCATCGGTCACATAGCTGTCGGCCCGGGAGACCACGCTGGAGTAGGTGTCGCCGTTGCTGGTGCCACGCCCTTGCAGGGCCGGGCGCAGGTAGAAGCCGGCTTGCAGGTTCCAGTCGCCGCTCTGCTGGATGTACTTGGCGCCGACCTGTTCCACGTCTTCCAGGCCGACCACGTTGCCCAGGGTTTCATAGAAGGTACTGCCGAAGTAGGGTTGCAGGCCGAATGGAATCTGGTTCAGGCCGACCTGCACCTGCTGGTCCGGGTTGAATTTATAGCCGACCCAGGCGGTCTCGGCGAACTGCACCGCGCCGATGCGATCGGTGTACTGGTAGGGGTAGGAGCGTCCGTAGAAACGGTATTTGGCGGCGGCGATCCAGGTGTCGGAGTTGTACTTGGCGGTGATGAACGCGGTGTCGAAGTTGAACTTCTGGATATCACGATCCGGCGCGTAGTCCCAGCGATAGCGGATGGCGCCGCCGATGTCCAGGTTGTCGGTGACCTGGATCGCCATCGCGGGCGTGGATAGGGCGCCCAACAGCGCCAGCGGGGTCAATGAGCGCAAGGCCCGGGTGGTGTTCAAGTTCATGGTCGCTCCGTCTCTTCTCTAGGTTTATTGTTGGCAACAGCCATCCCGGCCACGGCAAAAGCGCGGTCTGGATGAAAGGGGTAGGGCCCGCTACGACGAAGCTTGCGAACAGCCTCCAGGTGGTAGCGGGCCGCGTGGGTCAGGCGCCGGCGGCACTCAGGCCCTCTGCCGGTCCCGCCTGGGTTGGCGGTCGCACCGAAGCCCCGGGCGCGGCGGCCAGCAGGGTCTGGGTGTAGGCATGCCGAGGTTGCAACAGCACCTGTTCGGCGCTGCCGTACTCGACCACTTCGCCCTGGCGCATCACCGCGATGTGATCGCTGATCTGCGCCGCCACGCGCAGGTCGTGGGTGATGAACAGGATGCTCAGGTTCAGTCGTTGCTGGAGTTCGGCGAGCAACTCCAGCACCTGTTTCTGCACCGAGACATCCAGTGCCGAAACGCTTTCATCGGCAATCAGGACCTGCGGATGCATGGCCAGGGCGCGGGCGATGCCGATGCGCTGGCGCTGGCCGCCGGAGAACTGCCGGGGCTTGCGTTTCAGTGCGTCGCGCTTGAGGCCGACCTGCTCCAGCAGATCGCCGGCTTCGATCCACGCGTCCTTGGCCGACAGGCCTCGCAGTTGCGCGGCGCGGGCGATGATGTCGCCGACCCGATGGCGCGGATTGAGTGAGCCGTAGGGGTCCTGGAAAATCATCTGGATCTGCCGCCGCCCCCGGGTCAGCGCCTCGCCCTTGAGCGCGAGGAAGTCGCTGTCGCCGAGCCAGACATGGCCGCTGTCGCTGTCCACCAGGCGGATCGCCGCCTTGACCAGGGTGCTCTTGCCCGAGCCGGACTCGCCGACAATCGCCAGGGTCTTGCCCCGTGGCAGTTGCAGCGAGACATCCTTGAGCGCACAGACCTGGCGCCCTTCGACATGGTAGGTCTTGTTCAGGTGTTCGATGCGCAGGGCGATCTCACCGTCGGCGCAGGGTGCATGCAGCTCCGGGTTCAGTACCGGGACCGCGGCGATCAACTTGCGTGTGTAGGCGTGGCGGGGCGCCTGCAAGACCTGGTCGCGTTCGCCGATTTCCACCAACCGACCACCTTCCATCACCGCGATGCGGTCGGCGATTTCCGCCACCACGCCGAAGTCATGGGTAATGAACAGGATGCCGTGCTGGCCGCGCCCGCGCAGTTCGCGGATCAGCTTGAGGACCTGGGCCTGGGTGGTGACGTCCAGGGCGGTGGTCGGTTCGTCGGCGATCAGCAGGTCCGGGTTCATTGCCAGGGCCATGGCGATCACCACCCGCTGGCATTGGCCGCCGGAGAGTTGATGGGGAAAGCTGTTGGCGATCCGTGGCGGTTCCGGCAACTGGGTCGACTCCAGCAACGCCAGCATGCGTTCGCGGCGCTCGGCCGCGTCCATCCGCGGGGCGTGGATCTCGAAGATCTCCTCCACTTGCCGGCCGATGCGGATCGCCGGATTGAGGGCCGCCATGGGCTCCTGGAAGATCATCGCGATGCGGTTGCCGCGCAGGCCGCGCAACTGCGCTTCAGGCATGTTGCAGATGTTCTCGCCGAGGAAATCGATCCGCCCTTCGCTGTGGCGCAGGCCCTTGGCGTAGTCGCCCATGATGGCCCCGGAGAGCACCGATTTGCCCGAGCCGGACTCGCCGATAACGCAGAGGATTTCACCCTTGCGCACGTCCAGGTCGATCTTCCGCACCGCGTGGCTGCGGTCCGCGCCCGGTGGCAGTTCGATGGACAGCCCCTCGACGCGCAATACTTGTTGGTTGCTCATACTCAACTCCTTGTGCCTTTCTGGGCGTGTTCGTCCAGGCCGTCCGCCAGCAGGCTGAGGCCAAGCATCAGGGTGGAGATGGCAATGCACGGGAAGATCACCAGGTGCGGGAAGGCGATGGCCATGCTGCGGCCTTCGTTGATCATGCCGCCCCAGTCCGGGGTCGGCGGTGGCAGGCCGAGGCCGAGGAAGCCGAGGGCACCGATCATGATCGCGGTGTAGCCGATGCGCAGGCAGAAATCGACGATCAGCGGGCCGCCACAGTTCGGCAGGATTTCCACGGTCATGATCCGTAGCGCGCCTTCGCCCTGGGTGATGGCGCTGAGCACATAATCGCGTGAACGCAGGTCCATGGTCAGGGCGCGCATGATCCGGAAGATCGCCGGGGCGCTGGTGAAGGTCACCGCGATCAGGATGTTCAGCGCCGAGGCTCCGAGGGCAATGATGATCATGATGTACAGCACCAGCACCGGGAACGACAGCACGGTGTCGGCGATATAGGACAGCACCGAGTCGACCCAGCCATTGAAGTAGCCGGCGCACAGGCCCATGGCGATGCCGAAGGCAAACGCGGTGAGGGTCGCCAGGGTCGACCAGAGCAGCACCGTGCGGGTGCCCCAGATCAGCCGCGAGAGAATATCGCGGCCCAGTACATCGGTGCCGAGCAGGAAGGTCTGACCGCTGCCGTCGTCGCTGAACGGCGTCAGCAGCGGGGTGAAGCTTTCCAGCGGGTCATGGGGCGCCAGCCACGGGGCGAAGATCCCGAGGATCACCCAGCCGCCCACCAGGCACAGGCCCAGGGCCGCCAACGGGTTCTTGAAAGCATGCAGAAGATTCATCGGGCACTCCCGCCGAGGCTGCGCAAGGTGATGCGCGGGTTGAGCCAGGTATAGGCCAGGTCGGAGAAGATCTTGGTCGCGCCGACTACCAGCGCGCTGATCATGGCGCAGGCCTCGATCAGGTAGACGTCATGGTTCAGCGAGGCGGTGTAGAGCAGCGAGCCGAAGCCCTTGTAGGCGAAGAACACCTCGACCACGATGACGTTGGACAGCAGCCACGGGATGTACAGCATGATCACCGTGACCGGCGCGATCAGCACGTTGCGCAGCGCATGGCGCAGCACGATACGCGCCGTCGAGGCGCCCTTGAGGCGGGCGGTGCGGATGTACGGTGCCTGCATCACTTCGACCATCGAGGCGCGGGTGATCCGCGCCAGGTAGCCGACGCCGAACAGGCACAGGACCATCAGTGGCATCGCCAGTTGCAGGGCGCTGAAACCGTCGCTCATGCTGCTCACGCCGGGCAGCCAGTTGAGCCAGAAGACGAAGATCGCCGAGACGAACACCGCGCTGGCGAAGTCCGGGATCGAGGTGGTGACGATGGACAGGAACGACACCAGGCGGTCCAGTGGCGAGCCCTGGCGAATCCCGGCCAGCACGCCGAGGGTCAGGGCCACGGGGACCATGATCAGAAGAGCCAGGCCGGCGAGCATCAGGGTCTGTCCCAGGTTGGGCAGCAGCAGGTCCATCACCGGCTCGCGAAAGTGCACCGAGGTGCCCCAGTGGCCGCTGACGAAGTCCTTCAGCCAGATCAGGTAACGCCACAGGAACGGCTGGTCATAGCCGTGCTCGGTGAGCCAGGCGGCGCGTTGGTCGGCGGCGGAGTAGGGACCGAGGACGTTGATCGCGACGTCCTCGATATTCAGCTCCAGGGCGAAAAAAACAATCAGTGACACCGACAATAAAGTCGCTGCCAGGGCCAGTAGCTTGCGCCACAGAAAATCAGCCATGTTTGCATGCTCCGGCTATACAGTTGCCGGCTCGCCGCACCGGGGTGGGCGAGCTCATTGTTTCAAAGGTCGGATCAGGCGCTGAGCCAGGTTTCGTTCATCGGGTAGAAATCCGATGGATGCACCTGGAAGCCCTGGACCTTCTGTGACGTGGCGGTGAACTTGTCGGCCCAGAACGGCTGGACCATGACGCAGGCGTCCTGGAGGATCTGTTCGACGCTTTGCATCGCCAGGGAGCGCTGTTTCGGATCGACGATGCCCATGGCCTTGTCGAGGGCGGCGTCGAATGCCGGGTCGTGGTAGTGGCTTTCGTTCCAGGCGCCGCCGCCGCGGTAGGCCAGCTCCAGGGACATCACCCCCAGCGGGCGATGGGCCCAGTAGGTAAGGCTGAAGGCTGCCTTGTCCCAGATCGGCCAGTACTGGGTGGCGGGAATCACCTTGAGGTTGATGCGGATGCCGGCTTCCAGGCAGTTCTGCTGGAGGATCTGCGCGGTGTCCTGCTCGTAGCGGCCCTGGGTGTTGCCGACGATCAGGTCGATATCGATGCCCTTGGGGTGTCCGGCTTCGGCCAGCAGTGCCTTGGCCTGGGCCACGTCGCGGGCACGCTTGGGCAGCGGGAAGTATTCCGGATGCGAGGGCGCCACATGGTGGTCTTCGCCCAGGGTGCCCATGCCGCGATAGGCGATCTTGAGCATTTGCGCGTTGTCGGCGCAGAGCGCCACGGCCTTGCGGATGCGCAGGTCGTCGAACGGCTTCTGGTCCACGGCCATGCGCATCACCACGGTCTGCGCCGATTTGCAGGTCAGCAGCTTGGCGTTGGGCAGGCGTTTGGCCAGGTCCAGTTCGGCCACGGTGACGCGATACAGCACGTCGACTTGCCCGGCTTGCAGGGCGGCCAGTTGGGTGGACACGTCGGTGCCCATGTCGACATAACGCAGCTCGTCCAGGTAGGCCGGCTTGCCCCAGTAATCGGCGCGCTTGGCGAAGGTGGCCTGCTTGTTCACGGCGAACGAGGTGAGTTTGAAAGGGCCGGTGCCGAGCGGGTTTTTCGACCAGTCGTCACCGGCCTTGAAGCTGCGATGGACGATGGCGCAGGTGAAGGCGTTGAGCATTTCCGGAATCGCCAGGATCGGCCGCTTGAGCACCAGCTTGAACTGGTAAGGCCCGAGTTTTTCGAAGGCGGCGATGTCCTGGAACGCAGTACGGTTGACCGACTTGGAGTCGGCACCGGTCCAGCGTTGGAAGTTGTGCTCGACGTCGTCGGCGTTGAAGGCGTCGCCATTGCTCCACTTGACGTCCTGGCGCAGGTTGAAGACCCACTCCTTGAGGTCGTCCGAGGGTTTCCAGCTTTCGGCGAGGTAGGGATGGGTGATGTTCTGCGCATCGACCCAGGTCAGGTATTCCAGGCTGTTGCGCATCAGATTCGAGGCTTCGATCCAGGTGATGAGCATCGGGTCCTGGATTTCCTGGATGGCGCAGGCAAAGCGCAGGCTGCCGCCGCTGCGTGGGGTCGCGAGTTCAGCGGCCTGGGCCGAATCACCGAACAGTACCGGGCCGAGGAAGCTGCCGGCGCTGGCGGCGGTGATGCCGAGCAGGGTCGCGGTGTGGAGGAATTGCCGGCGGCTGATCTGGCCGCGCTTGGCTTGGGTGCACAGGTCGTCCATGGCTGGATGCGGCGCGGAGCCGTCCAGGGTAGTCAGGTCTTTCATGAGCCTCTCCGATACTGGGGCGTAAGTGCGTCTTTTGGGTGCCACTGCGAACAGAGGGTTGGCAGCTAGCGCTGGCGATCCGGGGCGGACCCGTGATCGGTCAGGCAAAACGTCGACGGCAGATCAAAGCGCGGAGCATTCAGGAGGCGGGACGTGGGATAGGACATGGTGCGGCTCTCGTGTTGTTTTTATTTGAGATGCTCGCAGTTTTGTCATCTGGCTCCGGATGAACAAACGATAAATTCAGCGTAGGAAAATTCCTAAAACGCACATTACTGATTGTCCGCCCGCGCCAGGCACCCTCCTGGTGGTTGTATCCGGTCCTCTGTGGATACCTTCTTGACCATGGATTCGCGGCTACGGTCAACGCGGCCACTGTAGGAGCCGGCTTGCCGGCGATGGCGGCCGATCAGGCGATGCAGGGCTCACTGGTCTCATTGCCGGCAAGCCGCCTCCTACAGGTCATGTACTGGTTTCACTGGCCCATGCCGCAGGATTCAACTCGGCAGCAGGCGTGGGTCGAACGGATAGTCCGAGAGCAGCTCGATACCCTGTTCGTGGATGTAGATCTGCTCCTCGAGCTTGACCCCTTCGCCGCCTTCATCATGGCCGATGTAGCTTTCCACACAGATGGTCATGCCCGCCTCGAACACCCCGTCGTAACCCAGCGCGTCAATGTCTTCGCGGTGCACCACGTAGGGGTATTCACCGGTCATGCCAACCCCGTGGGCCAGGGCGAAATAACGGTTGGCCTTATAGTGGTCGGGGATCTTCCAGGCCAGCTCCGCATACTCCTTGAAGCTGCGTCCGGCCTTGAGCATTTCCATATTGGTCTGCACCTGCTCATAGGCCAGCTTGTACAACTCCTGCTGCTTGCGCGTGGCGGCCTGTTCACCGCAGAGAAAGGTCCGCGAGAAATCCGCGTAGTAGCCGAAACGACCGACCACATCGGTGTCCAGCGCCACCAGGTCGCCGGCTTCGATGGGCCGTGTGCTGCATTCCTGGAACCAGGGGTTGGTGCGCGGTCCGGAGGACAGCAGGCGGGTTTCCACGTAGTCGCCGTCGGTGGCGATCACATGCTGGTGCAGGTGCGACCAGAGTTCGTTTTCGCTGATGCCGGGCTTGAGCTTGCTTTCCATTAGTTTCACGCCGGCCTCGGTGGCACGCAGGCTGGCGCGGATCATCTTCAGCTCGTTGGGCACCTTGATGCAGCGCGCGCGCTCCAACGGTTCCTGGGCATCGAAGACCTGGTAGCCAAGCTTTTGCAGCTCGAAGGCCGCCGCCGAGGTAGCGCTCTCGATGGCGATGCGTTTGCCACCGCCGGATTGGCGCACCAACTCGTCGATTTCGGCGGCCCAGTCGGCGGTGACATTGCTCAGGAAGCTGTCGCAGAAGTAGTAGGAGATGGCCTTGGCCGGGCGCACTTGGTCGACGGTATTCAGCGACTCCGCCAGGTGCAGGCAACCGCCGAATTCGAAGACCACCACCGGGCCTTCGGCGGGAATAAAGGCATAGCGGGCCGGGTTGCGCGCCGAGTACACCTGCATGTTGCGCGAGCCGGTGGCGTAGCGCATATGGGTCGGGTCGAACAGCACACAGGCGGCGTAGTCACGTTTTTTCAGCTCGTTGCGCACCCGTTGCAGGCGGTCCAGCTGGATCTGCTGGATCTCGGCGTCGGTGGGTTCGCAGTCGGCGGGGTTGCGGTTGGGGCCGGAAAGACTCATGGGGTGTTCCTCGCTGATAGCGGTCGGTGATGAAAATAGGTTCTTATAAAATCCGCGCTCCTACAGGGGGAGGTCAGTCGAGCAATTGGTCGCTGCGCACGCGGCTGCGTTCGGCTTGCAGATGGGCTTCGGAGAGCCGTCCGTAGAGCTGCTTGGTGCGCTCGGCGCGGCCGATGATCCCGGGCTTTTCCGAGTAGGCGAAGATCGCCGTATTGCGCTCGACCGCACCTTCGACGCAGGTCACCCGGTGCACCGAAAACCGCCCCTTGAAGATCTGCAGGTCGCCGGGATTGAGCTCCAGGTATTTCACCCGGCTGCGATCCTCGCCCCGTACCACCTGGCCCACCGCGTCGAGGTTTTCCGCCGTGCGCGAGCGGATCATCGGCGCGTACTCGAACAGCCCGCCGGCCTCGGGCTTCTGGGTCATCATGCTGACGATGAATTCGTTGGTGTCGAAGTGCCAGGGCTGTTCGGTGCCCTCCGGCATCACGTTGATCACCAGGCCGGCAAAGGGGTCGGCGTATTCGAAAATCTCCGGTTCCCCCAGGCAGGCAGCGATGAAACGTTTCATCATCGGCGAGACGTAAAGCCGGTGAATGATCGCGTCCGGGGCGATCATGTCGCGGGTCACGAAGCCGCTGGTGCGCTCCATGAAGGTGCGGCGCGGGTCTTCGGCCGGCAGGGTGGGATCGTCTTCGGTGAAGTAGGCGTTGACCTTGCGCACTGAATAAAACGTCTTGTCCGAAAGTGCCTGACCTTCGAGACGGGCCTGTTCCAGCACTTCGGGGCGCAGGAAGTTCTTCAGCAGGCAGCAACCGTCGACGGCCAGTTCGGCGCGGGCGTGATCGATCAGCGCCTGTAATTGGACATGGCCCGAATCATGAATGGGATAACGTTCGGTGTTGACGATATCGCAGATATCACCGACTTCGGCATCGGCAAGTTGAAGGCTCATTTCGGGCTCCTGAAGTTAACGATCATTAGTCGCCAGTGCAAGGTTCGAAGTTGTCTAGGCGTTGAATCGATAGTTGCTTAAAAACAGGAATAATAGAAATGATGAGTTACGATCGAATCCATCGGCGGGAGCGATAGTTATGTCAGGTCATCTGGACGGAACATTGCTCAAGGTGTTTGTGACGATTATTGAATGCCAGGGTTTTTCGGCGGCGGCCGAGCGCCTGCATAAAACCCAGTCGACCATCAGCCAGAGCCTGCAACGGCTGGAAGAGGTGGTGGGCACCCCGCTGATCCACCGCACCAGCCGCAGTATCAGCCTGACCCCCAGCGGCGAGACCTTCCTGATCTATGCGCGGCGCATCCTCAAGCTGCACAACGAGGCGATCAATGCCGCCCATCTGCCTAATGACCTCGCCTGCATCCACGTCGGGATGCCCGAGGACTACGCGCAATACTGCCTGGCCGCGGTCTTGCGCGATTTTCGCGAACACTTTCCCAAGGTCCGCCCGGACGTTTGCTGCGAAGCCTCGGTGGCCCTGGTCGGGCGCTTGCAGCGCGGTGAGTTGGACCTGGTACTCGGGGTGCAGCACGCCAACCTGCAACCGGGCGAGTTTCTCTGTGACGAGCCGCTGGTCTGGGTGACTGCCGACGCCCGTTCCTGGGCCGACGACCAGTCGCTGCCGCTGGCGGTGTATGCCGAAGGCTGTGCCTTTCGCGCCAATGCCATCGACGCCCTGGCCGAGGCTGGCCGGTCCTGGCATGTGGTTTACACCAGCCAGAGTCCGCGGGGGATCGGCGTGGCCATCGAGGGCGGTGAAACGGTGGGGGTGACCGCCCGCCGGCTGGTACCGGAGGGCTGGCGGATTCTGGATGAGCGGGACGGCTTCCCGTCCATCGAGCCGGCTCGCCTGATGCTCTGGCGTTCGTCGGCGTGCCAGGAACCGGGGCTCGACGCGATGGTGGAGATGCTCGGGCGCCAGTTGCTTCGTTCAGATCGGTTCCTGGAGCAGCGATCTACGGCGCTGGTGGCGAGCCATGACCTGCAGTAGCAGCAGGCTGGCGAGGACCCAGCCGGCGATCCAGGCATGGATGATGGCGAACGAGCCGCTGGCTTGCAGCAACAGGCCGTTGGCCCAGTTCGCGCTGGCGCTGCCCAGGCCGTAGCCGACCATGCTCAGGCTCACCACTTGCAGGCTTTGCACCGGTGTCAGGCGAGCACTGAGGTAGGCGGCCATCAGTCCCCAGACGGGAAAGTAGAACAGCGCGAACAGTCCGGCAGCCAGCCAGGTCAGCAGCAGACCGGGGTGCAGCAGCAGGCCGAGCATGGCCAGGCCGAAGGCGCCGATGCTGATGGCCATCACCCGTAGCGCGCCCCAGCGGTCAGCCAGCAACCCCAGCGACATCCCGCCCAGCGCGCCACAGGCGCCGATCAAGGTCCAGAGCGAGCCGGTGACCTGCGGGCTGGCGCCCAGGCGTTCAGTGACGAAGGCCGAGAGGAAGTTGAGGAACGGGCCGCTGATGCTGCCGATAAAGCCGCTGAGCAGCAGGATATGCATGGCGACGGGCTGCTCCACGCATAGGCGCAGCCAGTGCCGGAGCACCCGCCCGAGCGAAGTGGCCGCCGTGGTGCGGGTGTCCGGCTGGCGACCGAGGGGCGCCAGGGCCCAGAGGGTCAGCAGGCTGACAAGCAATGTGAGCCCGGCGCAGATCAGCCAGAAAGCCCCCAGGGAAATGCCCTGGAGCACGGCGATCAGGATGCCGTTCAGGCAGATGGCGAAGGCTGCCCCGGAAGAGGCCAGGCCCAGCACCCGGCTGCGGTGGGACGCCGGAATCACCTCGCCGGCCAGCGCCGCGATCGCGTTCCAGTTGGACACCGCGCAGGCCGAGACCAGTGCGAGGCAGAGGGCAAAGGGCAGGACCCAGGGCGTGGCGACAGCCAACGCCAGCAGCAGCGGGCTGAGCAGCATGGTCAGGCGCACCATGTTCAAGGGGCTGATCCAGGCGGCGGCGATCCCGCTGGCAATCGACGCACCCATATAGAAGAGTTGCAGCAAGGCGGCGATAGAGGCGGCCTGGCTGTAACTCAGGGAGAAGTGCTGACGGATCTCGGGTAACAAGGCGGAATAAAGGAAGATGCTGAAGCCGTGGGTACTGGCATTGCAGCAGGTGAATATAAAAGCGAGCAGGCCGAGGGCTCTTGTTGGGGTGTTTTTTATGACTGTCATTGCGCGACCCGAAAAAATAAGTTGTTGGATGAGGTGCAACACAATGGGGCGAAAGTGGCGGTGGCGCCCAATGTAAGTGCGTTGGGAGTTTGTGTTTAAAGTTACAGGGCAGGGTAGCGTTTATAAGTTGAAAAGAACCAGTGCTGAATACTCATGAGGGCAGTGCGAAATACTCGTGCTATTTATCTCGCAGCGACGGTTCTCTTACAAAAGCGACATTTGATCGTAACTCCGAGGTCGCTGATCTTGAGAACACAACGGAACCTGGAGCCTGGCTTGCCAGCGAAGCTTTTGGCGATCTTGAGGGCTCCTTCCCTGCGCTGCGGCGTCCCGACAAGCCAGGCTTCTGCAGGATGTGTGTCGTGCTCTGGATCCGCGGCAGGTTTGTGTTTTGAGACGACGGAGCAGATTCTGATTTTTGTAGGACGATAGACAAAAAGGAATGTTACCCGGCCCCGGCCCCATGCGATGCTGTGGCCGTCCGTCCCTTGCCGAGTGTCTTTTCTTGAAACGCAAAATGCCCGCGCTCAACGCGCTCAAAGCCTTCGAAGTGGCTGGCAGCACCGGCAGCTTCACCCGCGCCGCCGAGCTGTTGAACGTGACCCAGAGCGCTGTCAGCCGCCAGGTTCGTCAGTTGGAGGAGCAACTGGGTGAAAGCCTGCTGGAGCGCCGTCACCACCATCTCGAATTGACCAGTGCCGGACGGGTGTTGCTGCGCGCGCTGCACCAGTCCTTCGACAAGATCGAGATGACCGTGCGCGGCATCCAGGAGAAAAACCACGCCAACCGCCTGCGCATCAATGCGCCGCCGACCTTTACCAGCCGCTGGCTGCTGCCGCGCCTGGGGCGTTTGCGCCAGCAGCATCCCGGGCTGGAGTTGAGCATCACTACCCGCCTGCAGGACAGCCTGGCCGAGACCAGCACCCTGGACTGCGCGATTCGTTTCGGCGACGGCGAATGGGATGGCCTGGACAGCTCGCTGCTGATGCATGAGCGGCATATCGCTGTGTGTTCGCCGAGCCTGTATGCCCGAGAGTTGAGCGGGCAGGAAGAGATCGACCTGAACCGCCTGACCCTGCTGCATGTGCTGGCCAAGGAGGACCAGCGCTACCTGACCTGGAAACACTGGTTGGACGCGGCGCGGATCAGTGGCGTGGATACCTTGAGCGGCTATGAGTTCGACCTGCTGGACCTGGCGATCCGCGCGGCCATCGACGGCCTGGGCATCACCATCGCCGACTGGCACATGGTCGCCGGCGAACTGGCCTGCGGGCAGTTGACCCAGGTGCTCAACGTACATGTCGACGGTCACCAGTCTTACTGGCTGGTGACGCGCCAGGAGCAGACGCAGATCCCCCAGTTGCAGATTTTCAGCCAGTGGTTGCAGGAAGAACTGCAACTGGCGCGGCGACAATTGGAGCCTTCTACCCCGGTGATCATGCCTGCCCGTTAAAGAGGGGGGCAGGGCTGTTTTTGTGGCGAGGGGGCTTGCCCCCGCTCGGCTGCGAAGCAGTCGTAAAACCGTCTGGCGCATTCTGTCTGAATGTACTGAATTGCCTGGTTTCAGGGCCGCTTCGCACCCCAGCGCGGGCAAGCCCGCTCGCCACAAGTGCGATTTATCTATGACATAGCAGGTAACCTGCATTTTTTGAATGTTTGCCGCTTGAATTAATCGTTTGTTCATCCCGCTCCGGATGACAAGACTGCTGGTTCTCAGATAAGAAAAGTACGAGAACCCGTAGATGTCCACCCAGCGCAATTTTGTTAACGGTCAGTTCGTCGAGCCCGCCGGCACCGCCCGGATCGCGGTCTACAATCCGGCCACCGAAACCCTGATCGATCACGTCCCGGCCGCCACCTGCGGCGAAGCGGTCGAGGCCGTCGAGGCCGCCGCCGCCGCCCAGAAGCTCTGGGGCAAGCTCACCAGCATCGAACGCGCCGAGCATCTGCGCAGCTTGGCCAGCGCCCTGGAAGCCTGCGCCGAAGACATTGGCCAGGCCCTGGCGGCGGAGTCCGGCAAGAGCGTTGCCGACGCCAGCAACGAAGCCCGTTATGCCGCGCAGATCACCCGCTACCACGCCGAATGGGCACGGCGCATCGAAGGCGAGGTCATTCCCAGCGATACCCCGGACGAAAACCTGTTCCTGCAGCGCGAGCCGATCGGTGTCGTCGCCTGCCTGATTCCGTTCAACTATCCGGTCTACACCCTGCTGCGCAAGGTCGCCCCGGCGTTGATCGCCGGCAATACCGTGGTGGTGCGCCCGAGCAACAACACACCGATTTCGGCGTTTGCAATCGCCCGGGCCGTGCTGCAATCCAGCCTGCCCGCCGGGGTGGTGAATATCCTCACCATGGACCACGACACCGCCGCCAGTGTCTGCACCCACAAGGCCGTCGGCCTGATCACCCTCACCGGCAGCGTCAACGCCGGGCGCATCGTGCTCGACTACTGCAAGGCCAATATCGCCAAGCCGTCCCTGGAGCTGGGCGGCAAGACCCCGGCGATCATCGAGGCCGATGCCGACATGGAACAGGCCGCCAGTGCCATCGTCGCCTCCAAGACCACTCATTGCGGCCAATTGTGCACGGCGGTGGAACGGGTCTATGTCCACGAAAGCGTGCACGACCGTTTCCTCGCGCTGCTGAAAGAGAAGATCGGCGCGGTGCGGTTTGGCGACCGCGCCGTGGATGCCAGCCGGATGGGACCGCTGGTCAATGCCAGCGCACGGCGCAATATCCACGCCATGGTCGAGCGTGCCGTGGCCGACGGCGCGGTACTCGAGACGGGCGGCGTGATCCCCCAGGGCCCGGGGTATTTCTACCCGCCGACCCTGCTCAGCGGTTGCCGCCAGGACATGGAGATCGTCCAGGAAGAAATCTTCGGCCCGGTCCTGCCGGTGCTCAAGTACCGTGATATCGATGAGGCGCTGGCCATGGCCAACGATCACCAGTTCGGCCTGTCGTCGGTGCTCTATACCGAGAACTACCGCACGGCGATGAAAGTGGCGAATGCCATCGAGTCCGGTGAACTCTACGTCAACCGTACCCCGGCCGACCCCTACCAGGGTTTCCATGCCGGCTGGAAACGTTCCGGCCTGGGTGGCGATGACGGCAAGCACGGCATGCTTGAATTCACCCAGACCCGACTGGTGGTCATGAAGTACTGAGACAGGCTTTACCCGACACGCTATTCCAATAACAACAATCGATAGAGAGGGGCGACCGTGCATTGCCGGATCGCCCGAGGTCCCCGTTCATGTCCAAGCCTGCTGTTGTCCAGGTTCACGCCGCCGCCACGTCCGCCAAAAGCGACAAGGGCAGTCGTTATTTCCAACTGATGTTGCTGGTGCTGGCCGCCGGGGCGATCTACCCGATCCTCTACCTGCGCCAGGTCTACCAGACCACCATGCTCGAAGTGTTCCATATCAACCACAGCGAGCTGGGCTACCTGTACTCGATGCTCGGTACCATCTTCCTGCTCAGCTACCTGCCCAGCGGCTGGCTGGCGGATCGCCTGGCACCGCGCTTCCTGATCTTCTTCTCGCTGGTGGCCACCGGCCTGCTGGGGATCTGGTACTCCACCGCACCGCCGATGACCGGCCTGATGATCATCTTCGGCTGCTGGGGCCTGACCACCGGCCTGACCTTCTGGGCCTCGGTGCTCAAGCGGGTCAAGATGATCGCCGAGGCCTCCGAGCAGGGGCGTTTCTTCGGCATCCTCGATGGCGGTCGCGGCCTGGTGGAAGCCATGCTCGCCACCGTGGCGCTGGGGTTGTTCGCCTACGCCACCGAAACCCGCAGCGAGTCGGCGGCAGAAGGCTTCAAGCATGTGGTCTACCTGTACTCCTTTACCTGTATCGCCATCGGTTGCGTGCTGGTTTCGCTCAAGGACCCCAAGTCCGTGGCGGCCGTTGAAACCCGGGAAGAAAAGGCCTCACACAGTCTGCTCGGCGACCTGGCCTTCCTGGTGAAGATCCCCGAGTTGTGGCTGGTGACCGCCATCGTGTTCTGCGGCTATCACATCTTCTGGGCCACCTACAGCTTCTCCGACTACCTGCAAGGCAGCGGCATGACCGCGGTCATGGCCGGCACCATCACCACCATCAAGTTGTGGATGCGCCCCATCGGCGGTCTCGGTGGCGGCTACCTGGGTGACAAGTTCTCGAATATCTCGGTGTTGATCCTTGCGCTGCTGCTGGCGACCCTCGGCATCCTCGGGCTGATCGTCTTCCCGGTACTGGGCAGTATCGGCTTGCTGGTGGCCACGGTGATCTTTATCGGCCTGATGACCTACGCCATTCGCGGGTTGTACTGGGCGATCCTCGACACCTGCAAGATCCCGTTGCGGATCACCGGCCTGGCCATCGGCATTGTCTCGGTGGTCGGCTACCTGCCGGACACCTTTATCCCGTTGATCAATGGCTATCTCACGGAAAACTTCCCTGGCGCCCTGGGTTACAAGCTCTATTTCGGCTACATCGCCTTTATCGGCGGGCTTGGAACCCTGGCGGCCCTGGCGCTGCGTGCGCTGGTCAATAAAAAGGCAGGTGCCTGATATGAAAATCGTCTCCCTGGAAACCCATATCGTCGCCGTACCGCCGCCGCATATCGGCGGCATGTACTGGCTGTTCGTCAAGCTCAAGACCGCCTGCGGCATCGAGGGCGTCGGCGAGATCTACGCCGCCACCTTCGGGCCCAAGGCCATGGTGCCGATCATCGAGGACGTGTTCGAACGCTACCTGCAGGACCAGGACCCGCACCATATCGAGCGCTTCTTCCGCCAGGCCTATTCCAGCGGTTTCACCCAACGTCCGGATCTGACCATGATGGGCGTGGTCAGCGGCCTGGAGATGGCCTGCTGGGACATCATCGGCAAGGCGGCGAACAAGCCGGTGTATGAGCTGCTGGGCGGCAAGGTCAACGAGCGTCTGCGTTCCTACACCTACCTGTACCCGGTCAACAGCCGTGGCGAGTATGACTACGACGACCCGGACCTGGCCGCCGAATGCGCGGTAGAGAACATGAAGCTGGGCTTCACCGCCGTGAAGTTCGACCCGGCCGGGCCTTACACCGCCTATTCCGGCCACCAGATTTCCCTGGAAGTGCTGGAGCGCTGCGAAACCTTCTGCCGCAAGATCCGCGAAGCGGTGGGTGACAAGTGCGACCTGCTGTTCGGCACCCACGGGCAGATGGTGCCGTCCTCGGCGATTCGCCTGGCCAAGCGCCTGGAAAAATACGATCCGCTGTGGTTCGAGGAGCCGGTACCGCCGGGCCAGGAAGAAGCCATGGCGCAAGTGGCGGCCAAGACCACGATCCCGATTGCCACCGGCGAGCGGCTGACCACCAAGTACGAGTTCTTCAAGCTGCTGCAGGCCGGCGGCGCGTCGATCCTGCAGATGAACGTGGCGCGCTGCGGCGGCCTGCTGGAAGCCAAGAAGATCGCCAGCATGGCCGAGGCCTACTACGCGCAGATCGCCCCGCACCTGTACAACGGCCCGATCGGCGCCGCGGCCAGCTTCCAGCTGGCGACCTGCACGCCGAACTTCCTGATCCAGGAAAGCATCATGACCTGGGGCGGTTTCCACGCCGAAGTGCTGACCAAGCCGCTGCAATGGGAAGACGGCTACATCATCCCGTCCAGCGAGCCGGGCCTTGGCGTCGAGCTGAACATGGACGTGGTGCGCCAGCACACGCCCTACACCGGCCAGCGGCTGCACCTGCAAATGGCGCCGACCCCCGCCGATGTGAAAGACACGTCGCCGGCCAGGGGCTGAGCCATCCTGCCGCCCTGGGACAGGGCGGCGTTTTCAACGAATCAGCGGTAACCTGCATGACATACGACTACATCATCGCCGGCGCGGGCGCCGCCGGTTGCATCCTCGCCAACCGCTTGTCGGCTTCGGGGAAATACACGGTCCTGTTGCTGGAAGCGGGCGGCAAGGACGCCTCGTTCTGGTTCAAGATCCCGGTCGGTTTCGCCAAGATGTATTACAACCCGACCTTCAACTGGATGTACTACAGCCAGCCGCAGAAGCAACTGCACAACCGGGAAATCTACGCCCCCCGGGGCAAGGTCCAGGGCGGTTCGGGCTCGATCAACGCTATGGTCTATGTGCGTGGCCAGGCCCATGACTTCGATGACTGGGCGGCCAACGGCAATGACGGCTGGGCGTTCAAGGATGTGCTGCCGTATTTCCGCAAGCTGGAAAATCACCCGCTGGGCGATACCGAATACCACGGCGGCAGCGGGCCGATCAGCATCACGCCGATGCAGGGGCATACGCACCCGATCTGCGATGTGTTCCTCAAGGGCTGCGAGCAACTGGGTTACCAGCGCAGCGACGACTTCAACGGGCCGAAGTTCGAAGGGGCGGGGGTCTACGACGTCAATACCCGCAACGGCCAGCGCAGCTCCAGCAGCTTCGCCCACCTGCACCCGGCCCTGAGTCGGCCGAACCTCACCGTCGAGCACCATGCGCTGGTGGACCGGGTGCTGTTCGACAACGACCTGCGGGCCATCGGCATTTCCATCAGCCAGCACGGCGTGGCGCGTTCGTTCAAGGCCAACAAGGAAGTGATCCTGTGTGCCGGTGCGGTGGATACGCCGAAGATCCTGCAACTGTCCGGGGTCGGCGAGCAGACACTGCTCAGCGAACACCGGGTGCCGCTGGTCAAGCACCTGCCTGCGGTGGGGCAGAACCTGCAGGACCACCTGTGTGTGAGCTACTACTACAAGGCCAATATCCCGACCTTGAACGATGAGCTGGGCTCCTTGTTCGGCCAGCTCAAGCTGGGCCTGCAATACCTGCTGACCCGCAAGGGCGCGTTGGCCATGAGCGTGAACCAGGCCGGCGGGTTTTTCCGTGGCAATGAAGAGCAGGCGCATCCGAACCTGCAGATGTACTTCAACCCCTTGTCGTACCAGATTCCGAAGAACAACAAGGCGAGTCTCAAGCCGGAACCCTATTCGGGCTTCCTGCTGTGCTTCAACCCCTGCCGGCCGACCAGTCGCGGCAGCGTGCGGATCGCCTCGAAGAACCCGACGGATGCGGCGCTGATCGACCCGAACTACCTGAGCACCGAGAAGGACATCGACGAGGTATTGCAGGGCAGCCGGCTGATTCGCAAGATCATGCAGGCGCCAGCGTTGCGGGCGATCACGGTCGATGAAGTGTTGCCCGGCAAGGCGGTGAATGACGACGCGGCGATGCTGGAGTATTTTCGCGAGAACAGCGGGTCGATCTATCACCTGTGTGGTTCCTGCGCGATGGGTTCGGACCCGCAGGTGTCGGTGGTCGACAAGCGCCTGAAGGTGCATGGGATGAAGGGGCTGCGGATTGTCGATGCGTCGATCTTCCCCAACGTGACGTCGGGCAATACCCATGCGGCGGTGCTGATGGTGGCGGAGAAGGGGGCGGATCTGATTCTCGAGGATGCCTGAACGACGGTCTTGCACGAGTAGTGATTCGTATTGGACCGCCACAGTGCTAAAGTCGCTTCTTTTTTCGGCAGGGAACGGTCATGCGGATGTTAATCGGGGCGTTGGCGGTATTGGCATTGGCGGGCTGCATGGGCCCGGCCATGAACCAGACCCGCAGCACCGGGCCGACCAAGAGCTTCACCTCGAGCAAGGCCGAGAATGTCGTTGCCCAGTGCATCCAGTTTTCCTGGCAGGAAGAAGCGGTATTCGGTGTCGATGCGGCGGCTTATCTGCAACCCGGCTACAAGAGCGGCTCGACCGTTTATACCCGGGGTTCGGAGTTCTTTGCCGATATACGCCAGGAGGGCGAGGGCACGGTAGTCGACTACTACGCGACCACCAGCAAGCCGATTGGCGCAAGAAGGCTGGCGGCGGTGGCGACCTGCCTGTAACGCCCCCGGTCTTGGATACACCGCAACCCCTGTAGGAGCCGGCTTGCCGGCGATGGGGCCCGTGAGTCTTGCGTCGCCTGTTCGGTCGCCATCGCCGGCAATTGAGCGTCGACCGGCAGTTCCTACAGCGGCGGCTTTATCAGCGCGCCCTTGACCGCCCCCAGCGCGATATTGTGCATCAACGCCCGATACGTCGCCGCATCCAGCCCGGCTTCCTCGGTCCAGGCCGGCAGGTTGTTCAGCAGGCAGAGAAAGGTGCGCACGGTGGTCAGGGCCAGGCTGGCATCGGTTGACAACCCCAACGGCCCCAGCAACTTGACCAGATGACTCTCATAACGCCTGCGCAAGACCAGGATCGCCGCCTGGTGCGCCGCTTCCAGGCAGTGGAACTCATGTTCGGCGACCCGGAAGAAATCGCCCTTGGCGCGATGCAGGTCCAGGTGCGCGGCGATCAACTCGTTCAGACGTTTCTCCGCCGAGCGCGCGCTGCGCACCGGTTGCGTGACGATCCCCAGTAGCTCCAGGTGCAGGCTCTCGATCAGTTCGAAGAGCAAGGCCTGCTTACTCTCGATATGGTTGTAGATCGAGCCCGCCTGGATGCCCAGGTGCCCGGCCAGCTCCCGCAGGCCCACCTGGGCGAAGCCGCGGCGGGCAAACAGCGCCACGGCTTTTTCGCGGGTTTCCAGATGACGCGAGGTCCTGGCCTGAAGCTCGGCTTCAGGCATGGCGGCGAGGGCGCTGCGGGGCATGGCAATCAGCGCTCGTAGGTGTAGAAGCCGCGACCGCTTTTACGGCCCAGATAGCCGGCGGCAACCATTTCCTTGAGCAACTGCGCCGGGCGGTACTTGGGCTCGTCGAAGCCCGAGTGCAGGCTTTCCATGATTGCCAGCAAGGTGTCCAGGCCGATCAGGTCGGCCAGGGCCAGCGGGCCTATCGGCTGGTTGCAGCCCAACTGCATGCCGGCGTCGATATCCTCGGCGCTGGCCAGGTCTTCCTGGAGCACGAAGATGGCTTCGTTGATCATCGGGCAGAGGATGCGGTTGACCACGAAGCCCGGACGGTTGCGGGCGGTGACGGCGGTCTTGCCGATCCGTTCGGCCAGGGCCACGGCCTGGGCATGGGTGGCATCGTCGGTCTGCAGGCCACGGATGACTTCCAGCAGGCCCATCATCGGCACCGGGTTGAAGAAGTGCAGGCCGATAAAGCGTCCGGGCTGGTCGATCGCCGCCGCCAGCTCGGTGATCGACAGCGATGAAGTGTTGGTGGCGATAATGCACTCGGTGCTGGCCACTTCGGCGACCTGCTTGAGAATGCGTTTTTTCAGCTCGAGGTTTTCCGTGGCCGCCTCGATCACCAGTTCAGCCCGGGCCAGCACGGCGTAGTCGGTACTCAGGCTGATGCGGCCGAGGGCGGCCTGCTTGTCGTCTTCTGAAATCACCGCTTTGCGCACTTGCCGGTCGAGGTTGCCGGTCAGGGTCGCCAGGCCTTTGTCCAGGGCCTGCTGCGAAACGTCGATCAGCGACACTTCGAGACCCGCCACCGCACAGACCTGGGCAATCCCGTTGCCCATGATGCCGGCGCCGATCACGGCGATACGTTGAATACTCATGCTCTGTAGTCCTTAAACCCGTTCGAAGATGACGGCGATACCTTGGCCACCGCCGATGCACATGGTGGCCAGGCCGTAGCGGCCGCCGGTGCGATGCAGTTCGTGAATCAGTTTGGTGGCGATGATCGCGCCGGTGGCGCCCACCGGGTGGCCCAGGGCAATCCCGGAACCGTTGGGGTTGACCTTGGCCGGGTCGAAGTCCAGCTCCTGGCTGACGGCGCAGGCCTGGGCGGCGAAGGCAACGTTGGCTTCGATCACATCAAGGTCGGCCACCGTCAGGCCGGCGCGCTTGAGCGCCAGGCGCGTGGCCGGGATCGGGCCCAGGCCCATCAGTTCCGGTTCCAGCCCGGCATGGGCGTAGGCCACCAGGCGGGCCAGGGGTTTCAGGCCGTCGCTGTGCAGCGCGGCGCCGGTGGCCAGCAGCAGGGCGGCGGCGCCGTCATTCAGGCCCGAGGCATTGCCGGCGGTGACGGTGCCGTCCTTCTTGAAGGCGGTGCGCATTTGTCCAAGCTGTTCCAGCGAAGTGGCCCGTGGGTGCTCGTCGACGCTGAACAGTTGCGGACCCTTGCGGCTGCGCACTTCCACCGGGACGATCTGCGAGGTGAAACGGCCTTCCTCGATGGCGCGGCTGGCACGCAGTAGTTCTTCCAGGGCCAGGGCGTCCTGCATCTGCCGGGTGATGCCGTTGCGCTCGGCAATGTTCTCGGCGGTGATGCCCATGTGGATGCCGTGGAACGGGTCATGGAGAATGCCCAGCATATAGTCGATGGCCTGCACATTGCCCATGCGCGCGCCCCAGCGGGCCGAGGGCAGCAGGTAGGGGCCGCGGCTCATGGATTCGGCGCCGGCACCGATGGCGATCTCGGCGTCGCCGAGCAGCAGGGTCTGCGCCGCCGAGACAATCGCCTGCAAACCCGAACCGCAGAGGCGGTTGACGTTGTAGGCCGGGGTTTCCTTCGGGATACCGGCGTTGATCGCGGCGACCCGGGACAGGTAGGCGTCCTGGGTGTCAGTGGGGATCACGTTGCCCATCACCACATGGCCGACCCGCGCCGGATCGACGTCACTGCGTTGCAGGGCGGCCTTGACCGCGGTAGTGGCCAGTTCGCTCAAGGGAACGTCTTTCAGCGCGCCGCCGAAGGTGCCGATGGCGGTACGGGCGGCGCTGACGATATACACTTCGGGCTTTGACATGGGGGCAGTCCTGATTATTGTGGGGATCGGCCTGCATGATCCTGGTTGAGGCGCAGGCAATGCATCCAGTGATGCAAGTCTAGGACGTGCCCGGCCACTCGGCCTATGCCGAAACTGTTCAGTAAACCTGTGATTTTTTGCCATACGCAGCTTGGGATTCATGAAAGAAAAACATTCGGTGTCGTCCTACTTCATCAAAGCCTTGCTGGTGCGTTTTCGCGACCGGCCGCAGCGCATTGCCGAGCTGTTGCAGGCGGCGGGTTTTGTCGAGCGTTCCCTGGATGAACTGGGCGAGCGAGTCGCGCCGAAGCTGTTGGCACAACTCTGGCTGACGGTGATCCGCGAGCTGGGCGACGAGTTTTTCGGCTTCGACTCCCACGGCATGCCCATCGGCAGCTTCGCCCTGATCTGCCGGGGACTGATCCAGGCGCCAACCGTGGGCAAGGCCCTGGACCTGTCGCTGGAGTATTTCGCCCTGTTCCTGCGCGATATCCAGGCCCAGGTGCAGGTCCGCGGCAAGCGGGTGGTCGTGGTTATGCGCACCGAGACCGCGGATCCCTACCTGCAAGCGGTGATCACCGAAACCTTCCTGATCCTGATCGTCGGCCTGATGTGCTGGCTGGCCGGGCGGCGCATTCCCATCAGCCGCGCCCGTTTCGCCCATGCCCGTCCGCCCCATGGCGACGAGCACCTGTTGTGGGGGGCCTACGTGGAGTTCGATGCGGCGGTGACCGAAATCGAATTCGAGCGCGAATACCTGCGCTTGCCGGTGCTGCAGGACCGCAAGTCGCTCTACACCTTTTTGCGCGACGCACCGCAGTCGGTGTTTATCCGTTTCCGCAATCGCGAGGGTTTCAGCGCCCGGGTGCACCAGCGCTTGCGCGCCTGCGGCTACGACCATTGGCCGACCCTGGAGCAACTGGCGGTGGAGTTCGATATCCACCAGGCCAGCCTGCGCCGGGCGTTGCAGCGCGAGGGCTTTTCCTATCAGGAAATCAAGGACGAGGTGCGTCGGGCCATCGCCTTCGAGCGCTTGCGCAGTACCAGCATGAGCATTGCCGATATCGCCCAGGAAGTCGGCTTTCGCGAGCCCAGCGCCTTTCACCGCGCGTTCAAGCAGTGGACGGGGGAGAGTCCCGGGAGTTTTCGTTCGCGCGGGGCGCAAGGGGCCGCGCAGCCCTGATGGATTCAGCTATAACCTTCGTTTCATCCATCGCTGTTCTGCAACCCGGCTGGCTTGAGCTGACAGTCAGCGCCGGCCAATTGGCTTCTACGCGGCTTGTGCGGATCTCAGCAGCTTGATCCACTCGGCCGCCAGGCGATGGCAATCCCCCGGCCAGCGCGCGGTCAGCAGGTTGCCGTCGCGGACCACGAAGCCACGGCCCGGCTTGGCCGCGGAATCGCGCAGCAGCGCGGGTGGGCCCTGGGAGAAGTCTTTTGGACTGGCCAGTGCCGCCTTGATCTCGGACTCGACGGTTCGCGGATAAGTCCGGTAGTAACGGCCGAGCCATGGTGCGGTGATCAGCCAGGCGGCCAGTTCCATGGTGGTGGACAGTAGCGCGGTGACCTTGCGCCCGTGGAGCACCGAGCGCCCGTTGTCGGGGTCGAGGGTGCGGGCCAGTAGCAGCGGGCCGTGGCACACCGAGGCGACCGGTTTGCCGGTTTTGAAGAAGTGCAGGACGATGCGCTTGGCCTCGTCGGACTCCAGCAGGCTGCGCATGCCTTCGGCATGTCCGCCTGGTACGAGCAAGCCTTCGAATTGCCCGGGGTCGACATCGGCGTAGGCCAGCGGTTGGCGGAAGTGTTCGTCGGCAATCATCGTCTTGTAGCTTTGCAAATCGCTGTCGCGGGTCATCAGCATGGGATTCAGCAGGCCGAAGCCTTGCTCCACCAGACGCGGATCGGCGTAGGCCGGGACGCCCAAGGGGGTGGCAAAGCGCACCTCAATCCCGGCCCGACGCATGGCCTGCCAGGGCACGCTGCTTTCGGTGGGGTCGTAGTCAGAGTGGGGGAGCAGGACAAGGATCATGCGGGCGGCTCGATTTCTACGGGGTAAAGATCGAGGATAGCAGCAGGATCGTTACCTGGCCGTGCCGGATAACGCTATGAAGCCTGTAGGATATGTTGCAACACGGTGTGCTCCCACAGGTTTCCGGTTGCATGCAGACTTTCGGTTCGGCACAGAGATTGTGGCCGGCTTGCCGGCGATGGCGATGTAAGATTCACCGCCATCACCGGCTTTGTCGGGAACTAGCGCTCGATCGCCAGCGCCACGCCTTGGCCGCCGCCGATGCACAAGGTCGCCAGGCCTTTTTTCGCATCGCGCTTGAGCATTTCATGCAACAGCGTCACCAGCACCCGGCAACCCGAGGCCCCGATCGGGTGACCGAGGGCAATCGCACCGCCATTGACGTTGACCTTGGCCGCGTCCCAACCCAGTTCCTTGCCCACCGACAAGGCCTGGGCGGCAAAGGCTTCGTTGGCTTCGATCAGGTCCAACTGGTCGAGGGACCAACCAGCCTTGTCCAGGCAACGACGAGTCGCACTGACCGGGCCGATACCCATGATCGCCGGGTCGACGCCCGCGTTGGCATACGCGGCGATCTTCGCCAGCACCGGCAGGCCGAGGGCCTTGGCCTTGGCGGCACTCATCAGGATCACGGCGGCGGCGCCGTCGTTCAGCGACGAAGCGTTGCCGGCGGTGACCGTACCGTCCTTCTTGAACGCCGGCTTGAGCTTGCCCAGCGACTCGGCGGTGGTCCCGGCGCGCGGTTGTTCGTCGGTGGCGAAGGCCACCGGGTCGCCCTTGCGCTGGGGAATCAGGATCGGGGTGATCTCGTCGACGAAACGCCCGGCTTCAATGGCGGCAACGGCTTTCTGCTGGGAGGCGGCGGCAAACGCATCCTGTGCTTCACGGCTGATGTCGTACTTGGTCACCAGGTTCTCGGCGGTGATGCCCATGTGGTAGTCGTTGAACGCATCCCACAGGCCGTCGCTGATCATGGTGTCGACGATCTGCGCGTGGCCCATGCGCAGACCGGTGCGGGCACCGGGCATCACGTAGTTGGACAGGCTCATGTTCTCCTGGCCACCGGCGATGATCACCTCGGCATCGCCGCAACGAATGGCCTGGGTCGCCAGGTGCAGGGCCTTGAGACCCGAACCGCAGACCTTGTTCAGGGTCATGGCCGGCACGGCGTGGGGCAGGCCGGCCTTGATCGCGGCCTGGCGCGCGGGGTTCTGCCCGGCACCGGCGGTGAGTACCTGGCCCATGATCACTTCATCGACCAGTGCGCCGTCCAGGCCGGTCTGTTCCAGCAACTGGCGGATCACCGCGGCACCCAGGTCGACGGCGGAGATATTGGCCAGCGAACCCTGGAAACTGCCTACCGCGGTACGGGTGGCGGCCACAATCACTACATCTTGCATCGCTTCATTCCTCATCAGGAAAACTGCATTTCAGGCACGTGCTCGGGAACGATCAGTTTACCCGCGGTCTTGCTGACAATCTCTTCGACGCTGACCCCTGGCGCGCGCTCCTTGAGAATGAACGCGCCGTTCTCGATTTCCAGATAGGCCAGGTCAGTCAACACGCGCTTGATGCAGCGCGCGCCGGTCAGCGGCAGGCTGCAGCGCGACAGCAGCTTCGACTCGCCGTCCTTGGACGCATGGGTCATGGTGACGATGATGTTCTCCGCGCCGGCCACCAGGTCCATGGCGCCGCCCATGCCCTTGACCAGCTTGCCGGGGATCATCCAGGAGGCGATGTTGCCCTCGACGTCGACTTCAAAGGCGCCGAGCACCGTCAGGTCGATATGGCCGCCGCGAATCATCGCGAAGGACTCGGCGGAGGAAAAAATCGACGCGCCGATACGGGCGGTGACTGTTTGTTTACCGGCGTTGATCATATCAGCGTCGACTTCAGCATCGGTAGGAAAGGCGCCCATGCCGAGCAGGCCGTTTTCCGATTGCAGCATGACTTCCATGCCGGCGGGGATGTAGTTGGCGACCAGGGTCGGAATGCCGATGCCCAGGTTCACGTAGTAGCCGTCCTGCATTTCGCGGGCGACGCGCTGGGCCATTTGTTCGCGGGATAGTGCCATGTTCTTGTTCTCCGTTAGTCGAGGGAAGGGCCGGGGATCACTTGCGCACGGTGCGCTGTTCGATGCGTTTCTCGAACGTGCCGCAGATGACCCGGTCGACGTAGATGCCCGGGGTGTGGATCTGCGATGGCTCCAGCTCGCCGGGTTCGACGATTTCCTCGACTTCGACCACGGTGATCTTGCCGGCGGTGGCGGCCAGCGGGTTGAAGTTCTGTGCGGTGTGGCGGTAGATAACGTTGCCGAAGTGGTCGGCTTTCCAGCCCTTGACGATGGCGAAGTCGCCGGTGATGGACTCTTCCATCAGGTACGGACGGCCATTGAACTCACGGGTTTCCTTGCCGTCGGCGACCGGGGTGCCGACCCCGGTGGCAGTGAAGAAGGCCGGGATACCGGCGCCGCCGGCGCGCATTTTCTCGGCCAGGGTGCCTTGCGGGGTCAGGACCACCTCGATTTCACCGCTGAGCAGTTGTTTCTCGAAAAGAGCGTTTTCGCCGACATAGGAGGCGACCACCTTGCGAATCTGCCGGTCTTCCAGCAGCACGCCGAGACCGAAGCCGTCGACGCCGCAGTTGTTGGAAACCACGGTCAGGTCGCGGGTGCCCTTGCGCTTGATCTCGGCGATCAGGTTTTCGGGGATACCGCACAGGCCGAAGCCACCACTCAGGACTGTCATGCCATCCTCGAGCCCGGCCAGGGCTTCTTCATAGGAAGACACGCGTTTATCGAAACCTGCCATATGCACCATCCTCTTGTTGTTTGTCGGACTCGCCGTTGGAGGTGAGTGTTGCTCCGGAAGATATATTTGTTAAGTTGATTTTTAAGGTCGATTGATTGATAAAGATCAAGAATGATTTTTTCCTCAGTCGAGACCTCGTCCATGACCGTTAAACAGCTTAGGGCCTTTCTTGCCGTTGCCCAGAGCCTGAGCTTTGCCGTGGCGGGCGAGCGTCTGTATTTGTCGCAATCGGCCCTGAGCCTGACCATCAAGGCCCTCGAAGAAGGTCTGGGCGGACGGCTGTTCAGCCGCAATACCCGCAATGTCGCGCTGACCCCGGAAGGCGAGGTCCTGGTGCCCCTGGCCCGGCGTCTGATCGCCGATTGGGACAATGCCGAGGACGAACTGCGCCAGCGTTTCACCTTGCAGCGTGGGCGCGTGACCTTGGCCGCCATGCCGTCATTCGCCGGTAACCTGCTGCCACCGATCCTCAAGACCTTTCGTGCACGCTATCCCCAGGTCAACGTCACGGTCAACGATGTGATCAACGAGCAGGTCCTGGAGATGGTGCGGGATGGCCAGGTGGAGCTGGGCGTGGCTTTCGAACCGCCGCAGGGCTCGTCGCTGGCTTTCACGCCGCTGTATATCGACCGTTTCGTCGCCGTGGTGCCGGCCGATTCGCCCTGGGTCGATCTGGCGGAGATCGATTGGCCGACCTTGCTCACGCAACCCTTCATTACCTTGCAGCGCCCGTCCACCGTGCGGGTGATGCTGGAGGAACATCTGCGGGCACGGAACATGAGTTTGCCGGTGGAGTTCGAGAGTCATCAACTGGCCACGGTGGGGCGCATGGTCGCCAGCGGGCTGGGGGTGAGTGCGGTGCCGGCATTGTGCGTCGGACAGATGCGCGAGCTGGGGGCGCGCTGCATTACTTTGCGCGATCCGGTGGTCGAACGGGCCATTGGCGTGTTGACCAAACCTGGTCATGAGCTGTCGGCGGCGGCCCAGGCATTGTTTGATGTGTTGCTGGAGGAAAGACTAAGTTACTTGAATTTCGAAAAATAACTGCGTTGCGTGTGGACCTTTTCCAGCGATGCGCAATCATTACCCCATGAATATCCGAAGGAGGTGTGTATGTTCATCCGGTCTTTGACCCTCGCTGTACTGTCCATCGTTGCGGCAAGTCCCGCCTGGGCGGCCGATGAGCTGTCTCCGCTGGCCCAGGATCTGGGGAAAAACCGTCCGTTGATCGTGATTGCGCCGAGTACGGCGGATCCTACATTGGTCAGCCTGAAGAAGGCGATCGATGACCCGGCCAACAAGAAGGACATCGACGAACGTCAACTGGTGCTCTACGAGGTGGCGCAGACGGTCGGCAAGCGTGCGGGCAAATGGATGGAACAACCGGCCACCATGGCGCTGATCCGCGGGCTCAAGCTGGGGGTCACACCGGAGGGCAAGTCCACGGTGATCCTGGTCGGCAAGGACGGCGAGCAGAAGATCCTCGAACACGACGGGCCGATTGCGCTCAAGGACGTGTTCAGTGCGGTCGATGCCTTGCCGGCCGCGGAGAAGGCCGCCGTTGCGCCTACGCCACCGCCGGCAGCGGAAGCCAAGCCGGCGAAGGGGGCGAAAGGTGCCAAGGCCGGGAAGGCCGACAAACCGGCAGCACCGCCCAAGGATCTGGAAGACTGAGGCACGGTAGTATTCATCGGAATCCATTCATCAGAGGTCATGGTCATGTCAGGCGTTCACCAGGCAGCACAAGTTGGCTTCAGCGCCGAAGCCAAGACCTATGCCCACGGGCGTCCTGACTATCCGGCCGAGCTGCTGTCGTGGTTGCGTGACAGCCTGGCTATCGGGCCGGGCGCGCAGGTTGTCGACCTGGGGGCCGGTACTGGCAAGTTCACCCGGCTGTTGGCGACAACCGGCGCCACGGTGACGGCCATCGAGCCGGTCGAGGCGATGCGGGCTGAGTTGGTCGCACGCCTGCCGGCGGTTCGGGCGCTGTCCGGGACTGCCGAGGCAATACCATTGGCCTCCGAGATTGGCGATGCGCTGCTGTGTGCCCAGGCGTTTCACTGGTTTGCCCATGAAGCGGCGCTCGCCGAGATTCACCGGGTGCTCAAGCCGGGCGGACGGCTTGGACTGGTGTGGAATGTGCGTGACGAGTCGGTTGACTGGGTGGCGGCCATTACCCGGATCATTACCCCTTACGAGGGCGATACCCCGCGTTTTCACACCGGGGCCTGGCGCAAGCCATTCAACGGTGACTACTTCTCGGTGCCGGAGCTGAGTTGCTTTGAGTACAGCCATGTGGGCACGCCCGAGGAAGTCATCATCGACCGCTTTCTATCGGTCAGCTTCATCGCGGCACTGCCCCCGGCGGAAAAGGCACGGGTCACCGAGCAACTGCATGCCTTGATCAACACCCATCCGGCCTTGCGCGGCCAAGCGACCATTGCCTTTCCTTACCGGACCGAAGCCTATCGCTGCATGCGCCTGGACTGATACCGGCTGGCCAGCTTGATGCCCGCTGGTTAGGATCGTGTCTTGTCGCAGGTCATGGTCAGGGAGCGGGTATGAAGGGCAGTTGTGCGTGTGGGACCGTCGAGTATGAAGTCGACGCTATCGATATGCCGATCGGGCATTGTCATTGTCGTACCTGTCGCAAGACCCACGCGGCGGCGTTTACCACCACTGCCGGGGTCAAACGCGAGTATTTTCGCTGGCTCAAGGGCCAGGACGCATTGACCGCCTATGAATCCTCGCCAGGCAAGCTACGCTATTTCTGTTCGCGGTGCGGCTCGCATCTGATGGCCGAAAGGCTGCACCTGCCCGTGGTGATTGTGCGTGTCGCAACCCTGGATGACGATCCGGGCGTAGTGGCCGAGCATCACATCTGGGTATCCCATGATGTGCCCTGGCTGCGTTATGAGGGCGTGATCGAGCATTCGGAGTGGCAGCCGGGACGCTGACGGAATGCCTCTGCACCCATCTGTATGGGTGATCCACACCGTTCGCATGGCACGATGGTTATAACGTTAGATTATATTTATATAAAGAGTCATAACGTTAGCCGCTATGCTGCCCGCCAGATTTTTTGTGGTCGCGCTGAATTCACAGGGCTAGCTAATGGATGTCGGTAATTTCGGGTTTGTCGTTGCAGGCCTGGTGGTCGGTTTTATTGTCGGGATGACCGGCGTCGGTGGCGGCTCGTTGATGACGCCGATCCTGCTGTGGTTCGGTATCAACCCGGCCACGGCCGTGGGCACCGACCTGCTCTACGCCGCGATCACCAAGTCCGGCGGCGTTCTGGTCCACCGGAAGAACGACAATATCGACTGGAAGATTACCGGCTGGCTGACCCTGGGCAGCGTACCGGCGGTGTTGTTGACCTTGTGGTTCCTGAGCAGCTTGCACACCGCGCCTGAAGCCTTGAACAGCGTCATCAAGCAGTCGCTGGGTTTTGTACTGTTGCTGACAGCACTGGCGGTGCTGTTCAAGAACAAGTTGCTGGCGTTTGCTCATCGACGTGGTGTCGATCATGCGCAGATCAGTGACTCGAAGTTGAACGGGCTGACGCTAGTGACCGGCCTGACCCTCGGTACCATGGTCGCCCTGACCTCCATCGGCGCCGGTGCCTTGGGCACGGTGGCCTTGTTTATCCTCTATCCGTTCCTGCCGACCCGGCGCCTGGTGGGTACGGAAATCGCCCACGCGGTGCCGCTGACCCTGGTTGCCGGCCTGGGGCACGCGAGCATGGGCAATATGAACTGGGAGCTGCTGGGCTTCCTGCTGATGGGTTCGCTGCCGGGGATCTATATCGGCAGCCATCTGGCGGGACGAGTGCCCGATGGTGTCCTGCGGCCGTTCCTGGCGGTCATGCTGTTTTCCATCGGGTACAAGTTGGTGTTTTGAGCGTGGCTGTGGCCGGGTCAACCTGCGAAGATCATGCGCTGTCGCAGGCATGCCTCCAGCGGAACGGGAAGCACTGCTTCCCGTTCAAATATCAGAGCCCTGTCAACCGCCGCCATTGACGGCTTGCCCATCCGGCACCGAGCCCATTGGTCGCTCTAAGAATGTGCGTGAGTGATCCGTCTTGTGAAGAAATCAACGGCATTTTGTCGAGTAGCAACCGTCTGCAGTGTCGCTGCCGGGTCGAGCCCGAAGCGTTTTGCGGAACCGGTGATCAGGCTTTTTTGAAGGTCGTTGAGTGCCACAGCCAGCGATGGCTGCGCGAAGGTGTTGACCGTCGGCGCCGGTATGGAGGGTAAATCAACCCGAGGTGTACTCAGGGTGAGCAATTGATTGAGCGTCGGCGCATTCGCGATCCGCTTGCTGGTGAGCATCTCTTGTGCCGGGATGCCGATCCAGTCGCGCAAGGTGGCCAGAATGCTGGTGTGATCGTACGGTGCATTCGGGGTGTCCGATCTGAATACCGTACCGGCCCGGATATAGGGTGAGATCACCACTGCTGGCACGCGTACGCCAAAACGCGTGAAGTCGAAGCCACTGCCGTCGAGCGGGCGGGCCTGATCAGGTGGCGCTGCATTGAATGGCGGGGTGACATGGTCGAAACAACCACCGTGCTCATCGTATGTGATGATGAGCAAGGTCTGGTTCCAGCCCTTCGACGTACTGACGGCGTTCCAGATTGAATACAGAAAGGCTTCACCCGCTTGAACATCGTGAGGGGGATGCTGGTCGTTAGGGTCGACCAGAAAGCTGGGCTCGATAAACGAATAGCGTGGCAGCGAGTTGGTCTGGCACGCATCCAGAAACGCGGAAAAACCTCTGAAGTGGGGACTCAGCATGGGGTCCCACAATTTCGGGAACATCGTCCGGGTCAGCGAGGGGGTCAGGATGGTATTGCTGTAGACGCCCCAACTGCATCCGATCGATCCCAGGACATTGAAGATGGTCGGCACATCCCAGGCGAATGGGTCAGGAGGCGTGCCGTTGTCCACATTGCCATTGGACGTCCCGGCGTGAGCAAAGGCGCGGTTAGGCCAGGTCTGGCTGGGCACGGAGGCGAACCAGGCATCGGAAACCGCATAAGCGCGTGCCAACTCGGCCAATACCGGCAGCTGCGCCGGGCTGTAGCACTGCATGATCTGATCGGGGTTGGCGGTTTTCGTGGTGGCGTAATTGTCGACAAAACCCATCGGCGGCGTATTGTCGGCGCTGACTGAACCGTCTCTGAACAACTGGTAGGTGACGTTGGCAAAGGTTTCCTGCGGGTCGGGATCTGGAACCTGAAAACTGCTGGCCTGCGGAGTCACTGCAACATGACGCGCAGGCGTGGAGTTCGAGCAGGGGTTGAACATGTCAGGTTGCAGGCCGTCAAATTGAGCGGCGCTGGTCGCCGGCAAGACATGCGCCGGTGGGCGGTCATTTGGGTAGAGCCAGCCGAGCATCGTATCCAGCGAGCGGTTTTCCAGCATGACAACGACGACATGTTCAATTTGATTCATGGTTTTCACCGTCAGTGATCAATTGTCTGTCTTGCGAAGTGCCTTCTCACGCTCCCTACAGCCCGATATCGGGTGGCGTGATCCGTGCCAGCATCGCCGTGTATTCCTCAGCCGCAATTTGCCGAAATTTCATTTTGGTAATGGCCTGACGCTGGGCCTCGTCTTCATCGGGGAAGAGGCGGGCGGCAGCGTTCTGGATGATCAGTTCGGGTGTCTCAATCAACGGAAACGGCCCGGGGGAGCCGGCGTTTGGCTCAGTGCCGAGTGCCTGCACCAGCAGGTAGACCGGGACGACATCCGCCAGTCCCACTGGCAGCAGTTTGGCGGCGTTCTCTCCCAGATGGCGCCGCACGATGGCCTGGGACCCCAGGCGTAATGTGAACCTGAAGGGGAATCCCGTGCGGATTGAGAGCAACACCGGATCTGCCGTGGCGACCTGCTCGATGGAGTTGATGCCCTCTGCTTCCAGCGTTGCCACCACTGGCAGGGTCACACCTTCCAGGACCAGCAACTTATCCGAGCTGCCGTCCTGCTTGTCCTGTTCGGTGAGTTGTGGGAAGCCCATTCTGCGCACGATCTTCATCAGCGTATCCAGCGGAAGGGTACCGAGGGCAAAGGCGGTGACGATATGTGTACTCTTTTCTCCGCCAGTATTTGCGATCACCAAGGCAATCGGTATGGCGAGAAACAAGCGTAGGGAATACCAATACACATCGGAAGTGTTCAAGGACTTGCGGCGGATGCTAAGAACGGAGTCGCTGACGACAAACATGAAAGCGCCCGCCAGCGAACTCACCAGCAGTGGACTGCCAAGATTATAGATGCATGCAACTTGCAGCGTGGGCGGGCAGTTCTGGGTGACATAATTACTGGCCACCACCGCGGCCGCTGCATACGCTACCGCCAGGAGAATGATGAAGGGGACAATAAATGGCACCAGTCCATATTGTTCGTGGTATATCCTCGCAAACAGACGCTCGCAGAGTAACGGGTTCTCATCGGCGGATACTCGCCAACGATCTCCTGGGACATTCTCATCCAGCAATCCTTTGTCCTGAAGTGAATGGATGAGGTCAGGCGACCAGAACCGTTGCAGATAGGCCGCCAGGGCGCCACCTTTCAAGCTGTTCTGGAATTCGTTGTAGCGGGAAAACCAGCCTAGGCTCAGAAACATGATGAGCGGGGTGCCAGCGATTAGCGTGGTGAAGGCCGCGAGTACCGCCACAAGCAATAAAATATTGCCATCAAGTTCGGCCACCGCCCAGATGAACCACAGGCCTATGATATTGACCAGCAATAGTACTGCTGCCAGCAGCAGGGCCCGTCCCCGTGATCTATAATGCGATTCTTTGAAAAGGTCAGTCTTGGTCCTTTTGCCATTAGACGCTGCCATGAACCTACTCCTTGGTCTTTTCCAAAAGTAAATGGCGAACTGTTGGTTTTTTTTGTGTGCCGGTTGCAACTAATGAAAACGTAGCGGTCTATTTATGATGCTTACTCAAGGATGAATGGCATTGGCAAAAGGCGATAAGTAGGTTTTTATGTGCCAGTCTGTTTTTACTGCTGGTATTTGTGCTTCTGCAGAGGTACGGCAGCCTTGGAGTGTATCTCTACGGGTAACACTAGCAACGAAAATTGGCTCGTCCAGCCAATCATCAGCGTATGTTAGGCCGTTTTTGAATAGCGCCAATTTCGAACTGATAGCGGTTGTTTATTATCCTGAATCGCTTGTCGAGGTAGGCTTCAATCGCCGTGTTGACGATTTACGGGACTGCATCAGGCGTTGCTCGTGTGTCAGGGGCTATACTGATTTTACCCTTTCAACCTGATCCACCCCAGATCAGCGCACAGTCCACCAGGCAGAACACGTGAAGCATTCGACACTCACTGCAGCGCTGCTCTGGCTATTACTCGGCAGTCCCGTCAGGGCCGAGCAGTATCAGGTCGTTACCGAGGAGTGGGCGCCGTACAACTATCAGGAAAACAATCAGCTCACGGGCATGTCCACGGAGATCGTCCGGGGCATCATGGCGCTGACCGGGGATAACTTCGAGGTGCTGCTGCTGCCCAGTATGCGAAGCACCCGCGCATTGACGACCCGGCCCAAGACCATCATGTATTCCCTATTCCGCACGGCGGAGCGCGAACCGCTATACAAGTGGGTCGGGCCGATCGTGGAAGAGTCCATTTACCCCTATCAGCTTGCCAATGCTCAGCAGCCGGTGAACTCCCTGGAGGAGCTTAGGCACGCGCCCCGGATTACCACGAGACAGGCAGGCCTGATACCCGAGGTTCTGCAGTCGCGGGGCTTCAACAACCTCGAAAAAGCTGCCACCGAGAGTCGGCAGCTCTATCGCATGCTGCTCGCCGGGCGCACCAACATCATCGTCGGCGACACCGCTGCGGGGGTGGCTTACTACAGTCGCCAGTTGAACATCGCCCCGGGCACACTGCGGCAGATTCCCATCGAGCTCTATCGCTCATCGCTATACATCGCCTTCAGCCGCGACTGTGACGACAAGCTGGTAGCTGCCTGGGCCAGCGCTCTGGAGCAACTACGCCACTCGGGCGAACTGAAGCGCATCCAGGATCGCTACACTCAACCCATCGAGCAATGAGCGCGCGTGACCGCGACCCAGTTTGTCGGCTGGCGCCCAAGCTGCGGGGTTTCATTGACTACTCCTTGGGAACCGCAGTTGGTCCGCGTTCATCCATCGCGCAGGATCGCCTCACCGGTCCGCGGGTTTGTCAGGGTCACATTCTCCAGCGCTCGAATGCGCCAGATCTCGTTCTGTCTCGTCAGCACCGCGAGAATCAGCGTATCCACCCTGTGTGGTCCGGCCGGGTGAGCGGTGCCGGCCGTCAGGCGACTCCAGAAATGCATGACAACCACCCCGTCGGCGATATGAGCAATATCGATGAGTTCGTTCTGGAGCGTAGAGTCACGATAGATCGTTTCGTGAATGGGCGCGTGGAGCGCCACGATCTCTTCAATGCCCCGGACATAGTGGCCGAAGCGATTCACGAACGTCGCCTCTTGATCGAACAGGCTACTGAGAGCCGCCATGTCGTGGTCGTTCCAGGCCGCTTGGAACGCACCGGGTGCATCTTCAGGTTTTTTCATCTCGGGATCTTCCCATGATTTTATGGATACAAATGACTGGTAGCTTCGCGACCCTTCAGTCAGTCCCTTCGCGCAGCATCCGTCTGACCTGCGCCTGTATGGCATAAGCCGGCGCCTCCACCGCATTGAAGTCTTGTGTATAGCGTTGGGCAAATCCTTGTACCCCCCATTCCTGGTACTGCTGCACATGCTTTAATTCGTGAGCCCAGAGCGCGACGTTCTGTTCTGCGGTTTCAGCGTCCCGGAAGATAATGATGTCGATCAGCGTCACGGCACCGACGTCGGGGTTTTGCAGCATGGCCGTGGCGGCACTGAGTTGGCCGCTGTCGCCAACTTTGTAGAGCGCGGCATCGAGGACGCTGGGGGGGTACCAGCGCAGCAGTTGCTCCCGGATGTGCGCTGGAATGGGGTGGGTGTCGGCTTTGGCTGCTTCAGCGCGGGCTTGGGTCAGCCACAGCGCCAGGGCAGGTGCCGCGATCTGGTAGATGCCATCCGGCAGGGGGCCGAGCAGCGGTCCCAGGTCTGGCAGGCAGAGGCAGCCATCCAGGCACACCTGTTTCTCGCCAGTTGGGCAGGCGTCGGCCTGGGCTGGTGGCTCAAGCGTCAGGCAAAGAACAAGCAGCGCCAGCAGGCGCGTGATGATGGGCGGCATTGAGCGCTCCAGAGGCGTGCAGCCATGAGCCGCCGAGGCAACTGTCATGACCACCTGTTTGCATTCGACCATGACCAGCATGGCTTCGCGGCCATGGTCGGTAGTGAACGACTCGGACTTGTGTTCCAACGCTACATCAACGGTCGATGCGTTATTATCGTCTTTTCGACATCTGCCAAGGAGGCACCCATGAGCGTTCGTGGTAAAGACCGACAGATCGACAACATTGAGTTCAATGTCGCTGACATCGCCCGTAGCAAAGCCTTCTACGGCGAGGCGTTCGGCTGGACATTCGTCGATTACGGCCCTGCCTATACAGAATTCAGTGATGGTCGCCTTACGGGTGGCTTCACTACGGGAGAGCCCGTTCGGCCCGGCGGCCCTTTGATCATCTTGTACTCGGATGATCTCGATGGGGCGCAGCAGCGGCTCAAAGCCTTGGGAGCTGTTATTTCCCGCGAAACCTTTTCGTTCCCTGGCGGAAGCAGGTTCCACTTCATTGATCCAGATGGCTATGAGTTGGCGGTTTGGACTGCTCAGCCGTAGGTCCCGGCATCTCTTGAATGGACTGGGCCAGTTTTCAATCAGCGCCAACAGCTCACGCCATCTCGTTGCGTGTCGATATCTTCGGCAGACAACGCCAGCAGACCTGGCTTATTGCCGTGGCCCATGGCTGCAAAGAAACTCTACACAGCCTGGACATTCTCTTGTGTGTTCATCGAAATCTCTCCATTTCCTTTACCTGGGAACGTGTCCGATCAGATCGGACACGTCGTGGACCTGCTGGTGAGGACGTGGTGTCGGTGATTCAGCCGATATCGGCTTTCATGGCGATGTCCCAGGTGCCGGCGCCGTTTTTGGCCAGGCCGATCATCAACAGGCCGAGCGCCTCGAGCGTCTGAGCCATCTGCAGGCCGCCGACATCCAACGGACGCAGCCCGAGACTCTCGAGGAAGGTCGAGACGCGCGCCTTGGCGTGCGCATCGTCCGCCGCGATGAACGCGTCGAGGCGTTTGTCCTTGGCAAGTACTTGGCCGAAGAGGGTATTGAACGCCTTGACGACATGCGCGCTGGCGGGGGCGCCCTTGGCGATCTCCTGCGCACCGGAACTGCCGTGGGGGGTAACGAGGCCTGAGAGATCGGGAGCGACCGGGTTGGTGATATCGATGATCACCTTACCATCGAGCGCTTTCCCGAAGTCGGCCAGTACCGCCACCGCACTGGGGTACGGTACGGCGAGAATGACGATCTCGCCCGCCGGAGTGGCGCCGTAAGCCCCTGTGATCGCTCCGGATGCGAGCTTGTCGGCAAACGCCTGCGCCTTGGCGGGATCGCGGCTGAATACCTCGACGGTGTGTCCGGCCTTGGCAATACGGCCGGCGATCGCCGTGGCCATGCCTCCGGAACCGATGATGCTGATAGTGCTCATGTGCAGTCTCCGTTCTGAAATCAGGTATTTTTCGTCTTTTCTGGACGGGTTACGCCGTCTCGGCTCGGCCACCCGCCGGGTGCAGTGCGACCCAGCGATGTGCCGTCACCTCATCAGACGGCCGGGAAGTAATGACCGTTATCAAGATCGGCGAAGAGTCCGGGCTGGGTCGGTTCCCAGCCAAGAACCCGGCGCGTGATGGCGTTCGATGTCGGGGTGTCCAGCGTGACCAGATTCGCAAGGAACCCGAAGTAGCCAGGCAGCATCAGCACGTCCGCGGGAATAGGCACGGCCGGCAGATTCAACCGGCTGGCAATGGCTTCGGCGATCTGGCGGTACGGGACAGCCACGTCGGCGATTGCATGCCAGCTTCTGCCCGCGGCGCCTTTCTCCAGCGCCAGGCGAAACACGGTGGCGAGGTCACGGGCGTGCACGGCTCCCCAACGGTTGGCACCGTCTCCGGGGTAGCCGACGACACCCTTTTCCTTGGCCAGCCCGATCAACAGTGGAAGGAAACCGGCGTTATCGGTGGAGCTGTGCATGATCTCAGGAATCCTTACGATCGAAGACCGTATGCCCTTTTCGGCGAGACCGATCACCGTGGTTTCCACGATGTTCCGAACCCGCAGGGTATTCTTGTACGGATCGCCGCCGGGAAGGGGTGGATCCTCCTCGGTGGCTGGCCGACCCAGGCCCTCCCACCCGGGCGAGCCGACGCTTCCAGACACGACCAACGGCTTTCCGGTTCCGGCCAGTGCTTCGCCATAGGCGAGCATGATCTCAAGCTCCGCGACCGCAACGGCGTTGATCCCGCCGGTTGGAATCAAGTCCTGCCGGTGCGCGAGGTGGATGACGCCGTCCGAGGCTGCGGCCGCCTCCTTGAGCCCGTCGAGATCCTCGAGGTTGCCGCGATGTACCTTGGCGCCGAGCGCAGCCGCCTCCGCGGCGGCCTTGTCGGACCGAGCCAGGGCCGTGACCTCATGGCCGGCGGCGATAAGATCGGAGATGATGTACGGACCGGAATGGCCGGTGCCGCCGGTAACAAAAACGCGCATATGCGTGCTCCTCGTGGGTGATGGGGTGCGGGAAAGGTGCTAGGGGACTGTGCCGGGCGCATTGGCGAACCAGTGCCCCGCCGTCAGCTCAAGTCAGCCGGCGGAAAGTAATGGCCGTTGTCCAGGTTCTCGATCAGACCGGGCTGAACGGGGTCCCAGCCAAGAGCCTGGCGGGTGATGGCGTTCGACGCGGGGAGGTCTAGCGTGGCCACTGCCGCCAGGAACCCGAAGTAGCCGGGCAGCATCAGCTCGTCCGCGGGGATGCTCACGGCGGGTATTCCCAGGCGAGCGGCGATAGCCTCGGCGATCTCGCGGAACGGGATTCCCTCGTCGCCGATCGCGTGCCAGGTCTTGCCTGCGGCCCCCTTCTCGAGCGCCAGACGGAACAAGGAGGCAAGATCGCGGACGTGCACGGCGGGCCAGCGGTTCTTGCCGTCTCCCGGATAGCCGGCGAAACCCTTTGTTTTCGCGAGCATGATCAACTGCAGGCGACCGGTCGCACTGTGTAAGAGCGTGGGAATCCGCACGACCGACGATCTGACACCTCGCTCGGCGAGGCCCACGACGGCGGTTTCCACGATATTGCGTGCCAACAAAGTGCCTGCATCGATCGGGCCGCTGGGTAGCGCGGGATCATCCTCGGTCGCCGGGCGGCCCAGACTGACCGGTGCGCCGATAGGCGCCGTCCTGCCCACGTTCATGGGCGTGCCGATACTGCCTGCAACGACCAGTGGCTTATTCGTGCCCGCCAGCGCCTCGCCGAACGCGAGGACGGTCGTGAGTTCCGATTCGGCCAAGGCGGCGATCCCGCCGGACGGAAGCAGTTCGGCCCGGTATCCGAGATGGATGACGCCGTCGCACTCAACCGCCGCCGCCTTGAGCCCTTTGAGGTCGGCAAGATCTCCACGACGCACCTTGGCGCCGAGCGCGGACGCCGCTGCCGCGGACGCGTCGGACCTTGCCAGGGCGACAACCTCGTGACCGGCTGCGATGAGGTCGGGGATGACGTACGAACCGACGTGGCCGGTGCCGCCAGTGACGAAAACAAGCATGTTATTGGCCCTTCTGAGCAGTGAGAAACGAAACGTGCTGGTGCTACTGCGCTCAGCGTACGAATCATGCTGGTCGTTTTACTTGCAAAAAGCAAGTGAATTGCAGGGGTTTACTTGCTCTATGCAAGCGATGTTAGGATCAGGCCATGAAAACAACCTCTAAAGAAGACGTTCGGTCCCATTGCGCAGTGAACTATGGCGTGGAGATTTTCGGCGACCGCTGGTCGCTCCTGATCATTCGCGACATCGTTTTTGTGGGTAAGAAGACGTATGGCCAGTTCCTGAAATCGGAAGAGGGAATCGCGTCTAATGTCCTGGCTTCCCGCCTTGCCTTTCTTGAGGGGCAAGGCATTCTCTCGAAGGCACCCAATCCCGATGATAGGCGCAAGGATTTCTACACGCTGACCGAGAAGGGCCTGGACCTCATTCCCATCGTGCTCAACATCGTGCTTTGGAGCGCGAAGCACGATTCGAAGTCATACGCACGGCACCTCGAGGAGTTCGTTACTCGGATAAGTCAAAACCCCAAGCAGGTGAGCGAAGAGCTGAAGGTGCTAGTCCGCAATGGCGGATGTATCTTTCCCGAGATTAGGCAATGAACCAGATGGCAAGCAAAAACGAGGTCAGAAACCTCGCGAGCAGAATGGTCTTGTCTTGTCGCTCGAACCCCGCCTGTGCGAGCCGATCGATGAAGGCACCCGCCGCCTTGCTAGCAAGGTGAAATGATTTGAATCCAATGCGCTCCTTGTAGAAAATCGCCACCTTTGTGCCGGTCAGCATCCGGGCGCAGGTCAACGCTGGTGTTGTTGTCGATCTTTTCCGTGGCGCTAGGGGGGCGTCAGGTGACGGCGATTCTTAAGGGATGATTGAGAGAATTGAGTGTTGCAGTGGCACCTCCGGGTGTGCCCTCGATTCAGATCTGATTTATACAACAGGGTCATATGAAAAATGAAAGTGAAAATATTATTCGTCGCTTCGCTAGGCATTTTATCGCTCATTCAAACGTCACTGTCCTTTGCCGATAATGCCAATGGGAAGAATCTCTATACACAGAGATGTGCTATGTGCCACGGAGCAGATCTCAAAGGAACAGGACCCTTGGCTAATAAAAGCAATCCTCCTGCAGCCGACCTCACAACATCGACTTTCAAAAAACGACTAAGTGATTATCCGGGTGTTATTGTCTCATCGATAATACTTCGCCCCAATGGCGACTTGATTCCAAAAATATTGCGAGAGAATGGTGTGAAACTATCGCCGTTCGCTTGGAGGATTCAGGATCTGCGCGATTTAAATCAATACATGAGTGGTGTGATTTCAAAAAGTCGATAGAGACCTGGCAAGCTTGGTAATCAGCCCTGAAGGTAAAAAAGATTGGCTGGTTTGCTTTCCGAACAGCTTGCAACACGGTGACACCGTTGATTTCTCATTTAAACCCCTGGTCTATGCCTTGTCTGGGCGAACGCAGGCCTTTTGCTTCAGACCGGAAGGCGGAATTGCTTACGTAAGGTTTTGTCGAAGAATCCTGCGGGGGCAAAGCGGCGCAACAGACTGATTTGTTGTGCTGTCTTGCCGGCAGTGTAGCGATGCTGAGGGCGGACATCGGTCGCCGCTTTCACTACTACCGCCGCCACGACTTCTGGAAGGTCGGCTTTTGGCATCACTTCGCCCAGCAATGCCCTGAACCCGGCTCGAGCCTGATCGTACTCCTTCAACTGCGAGTCCGGTTCAACGCCGTTTTGATCGAAGACGGTGCGCACGAATGCGGGCTCGATGACCGAGACGCGAATATCGAAGGCACGTACCTCGTGATCAAGAGATTCCGAATAACCTTCTAGAGCATGCTTGACCGCTGAATAATGAGCGGAGTAGGGCGCGGGTACCAACCCTAGAATCGATCCGATATTGATGATGCGGCCTTGGTTATGGTCTCGCATCGACGGTAATACCGCATTGGTCATCCGGATGACGCCAAACAAATTGACATCGAACAATGCCTGCACCTGTGAGATCGAGAATTCCTCCGCACCACCCAGCAAGCCGACCCCCGCATTATTGACCAAAAGGTCGATCCGCCCGGTCTGCGAGAGCACAGTAGATACGAGAGCATTGACAGAGTCAGCATCCGTCACATCGCAAGTGAGCATGGACACCTGCGTTGGACTGCCCCCCGCCTTCCGACTCGTGCCAAATACCCTATACCCTGCACGCACCAGAGCCTCGGCAGTAGCTTGACCAATACCGGATGATGCACCGGTCACTATCGCGGTTCTTTCGGAAGATGTTTTCATTTGATACTCCAGTGTGTCCGTGAGTCGCTTTCGGTTATAGCTTGCTCGCATACCTCTAACTGAAAGAGATATGCGCCCTCGTCCTGAGCTTCAGTGATCGAGTGCCCGTTGTCGTCATATGAGCTTGATGATCACCTTGCCTTTGGCTCTGCCCCGTTCCACATAACTCAAGGCCTCAGCCGTTGACTCGAAAGGGACGGTTCGGTCGATCACCGGTTTGATCACACCGGACTCGACAAGCGCAGTGATTTTTTCTAATTGAGCGCCGCTCGCGCGCATGAACACGAACGCATATCTGACGTCTTTTTTGCGGGCTTTTCTGCGTATGCCGCTGCTCAACAGACGCATTACCCAACCCAATCCCCAGAACAGCTTTTGTTCTTTTGCGAACTCTGCCGTCGGTGGCCCGGAGATGGAGATAAGCTGACCACCAGGCTTGAGAATGCTGAGTGATTTTTCCAGCTCGACAGGGCCGAGGCTGTTCAATACAACATCGTAGTCGTGCAAGACTTCTTCGAAGTTTTGCTGCTTGTAGTCGATGACGACGTCTGCTCCCAACGCCTTGACCCAATCCACATTACGGGTGCTGGTCGTCGTCGCAACGAAAGCCCCCAGGTGTTTTGCAAGCTGGATGGCAACTGTGCCGACTCCACCGGAACCTGCGTGGATGAAGACTTTTTGCCCCTTCTTCAACCGTGCTGTTTCAACCAGCACCTGCCAGGCAGTCAGCGCAACCAGGGGCAGGGAAGCAGCTTCTTCCATGGTGGTATTTTGGGGTTTCAGTGCGAGGGCACTTTCCTCAATCGCGATCAGCTCGGCAAAGCCTCCGATGCGCGCCTGGGGCGGGCGGGCATAGACCTCATCACCGGGCTTGAAGTTGCGCACGCCTGACCCCACGCGAACGACGACGCCGGCTAAATCGTTACCCATGATCAGCGGGAATTTGTACGGCAGGATCAGTTTGAATTCACCTTTGCTGATCTTCAAATCCAGCAGGTTGACGCTGCTGGCATGCACCTCAACCAGGACGTCGTTGATTCCCGGTTCCGGTTCCGGTACCTCGCCGATACGTCCATGACTCTTGCCGTAACGGTCGATCAGGAAGGCTTTCATGATTCAGTTCTCATGGTTTCAATGGGATGGCAACATGCGCACCCCAGCGTGCCGCTATAAGACGAGCCGAAGGTGTTCAGGCATTCAAAAATGCCGTAATAGATGCTCTTGAATGGATGTCGATAAGCGATTCAGTGCCTATGGCTGTTCAGCCCTGTGCGGAGCTGGATTCGGCAAGCGTCGGGTAGTCGATATAGCCCGCTGCACCGCCGCCATACAGCGTCGTAGGGTCGAATGTGGATAAGGTCGCGTTGCTCTTGAGTCGCTCTACCAAATCAGGGTTGCCAATAAACGGACGTCCGAAGGCAATCAGATCAGCCTTGTCATCTTTGAGTTGGGATGCCGCCAGATTCAGGTCATAGCCGTTGTTGGCAATGTAGGTATTTTTGAAGCGCCGGCGTAGGGAGCCAAAATCAAAAGGGGCGACGTTGCGCGGCCCTCCAGTTGCACCTTCAATCACGTGCAGGTAAACCAGGCCCAAGGCGTCGAGCTGATCGACGACGTAATCAAACTGCTGCTGCGGATCACTGCTTGAAACGCCATTGGCGGGTGACACTGGGGAAATACGGATTCCTGTTCGATCAGCACCGATCTCGTCCACCACTGCCGCAGTAACTTCGAGCAGCAAGCGCGCACGGTTTTCAACCGAGCCACCGTAGGTATCCGTGCGAATGTTGGAGCCGTCCTTGAGGAATTGATCCAGTAAATAGCCGTTTGCGCCGTGGATCTCTACGCCGTCAAATCCCGCAGCGATGGCGTTTGCCGCCGCTCGGCGAAAGTCATTAACGATTCCAGGCAACTCTTCGATATCTAGCGCTCGGGGGGCTGAGACATCTGCGAAGCTGTTGTTGACGAATACCTTCGTCGCGGCTTGCAGGGCAGAAGGCGCTACCGGAGCAGCACCGTTTTTCTGAAGGTCGACGTGGGATACGCGCCCGACATGCCACAGTTGCAAGAAAATGCGTCCGCCTTTGGCATGAACTGCGTCGGTGACTTTGCGCCAGCCCTCGATCTGCGCCTGTGTATAGATACCGGGCGTATCTTGATAGCCCTGGCCTTGCTGCGAGATCTGGGCTGCCTCGGAAATCAGCAGGCCGGCCGACGCTCTCTGGCTGTAATAGGTTGCAGCGTGCTCACTCGGAACAAAGCCTGTCCCCGCGCGATTTCGCGTCAGTGGCGCCATTACAATTCTATTAGAAAGCGTCAGCGAGCCTAGTGTGTAGGGTTCAAACAAGCTTTTGTCGTTCATATCGATTCCATACACGTTGATCAGAGACGGCGATCTGCGCCGCATGACCGCAGAGATAGGCGGTCGTGGTTTTATGATGTCGATCATAATCAAAGCTGTCAATGGTTTTGATTATGATCGACATCATAGTATATTCAGGCCATTGTTCAGGAGGCGCAGGGGCTCGAAATGAAGATCACCAAGACACAATCACTCGCCAACCGGGCTCATATCGTGGACACAGCGTCAGAGCTGTTTCGTGAGCGTGGCTACGATGGTGTGGGGGTGGCGGAGCTCATGGCTACTGCCGGTTTTACCCAGGGCGGCTTCTACAAACATTTCGGCTCCAAGGCAGACTTGATGGCCGAAGCGGCGGAAAACAGCCTTTCAAAATCCCTTTCGAGTACCAGCGATCTCGACGTTGCGGGATTTGTAAATCTGTACGTGTCGAGGGATCACAGAGATGGCCGGGGAGAGGGTTGTACCATGGCCGCCCTGTGTGGTGACGCCGCCCGTCAGTCAGATGATTTGAAGGCGACCTTTGCCAATGGCGTTGAAAACACGCTCGCAGTACTCGAAGAAAAATACGCCGCGGGTCAGGATGCGACGAAGCAAGAGGTTCGAGCGAAAATGATCGACCTGCTAGCCCATGCAATCGGTGCCGTCATGTTGTCGCGGGCGTGTCCGGATGACTCCTCTCTCGCGGATGAAATACTGGAAACTTGCCGTGCTGAGATAATGGCGTCATTGCCATCGAGTAAAAAAACAGCGTATGAACGGCTAGATCGGCGCTAACCGATAAGACCATTGGCGGCTATTTATTAAGGATTTTTGGGGTGGGGATTCGCGAAGTAAGCCTTGGAAAATAGCATTCCAAGGCGAAACTTTCCAAACGCTAGGGGAGCTACTGTTTTCAACAGCATCGGCCGATTGCTGCCTACCACGACCAGCTGCTTGCGACCCTGAACGGACACTCGTCAACGTCCGCTCAGGGTCGAAGGCTGCTGGCTCTGCTATTGCAGTGGAACATACACATCTGTTTGCCATTGATCCTGCGGTGTCTCGGGATAGACGCTCAGGTAATTGAAGAACAGCGGCTGGTCACGAAGCTCCTCTCCACTGGCAGGAAGCCAATCGCGGTAAATCGGATAGATCGTTTCGCCGATGTGATCCGGTGACCCTACGTGCCGCACCACGACACAGCGACCGGCAGGAATGACGATCTCGTGCACGCCGAACTCATTCGGCGCCACGGCCTCGTGAATCTCGCCGCAGATTGCGAAGCGGAAAGCTTCTGGTGGTGTCGTATCGGGGTTGTTATAGGGAATGCCAAAGTTGCGACTCGATGCTACCGGCGACTGTCCGCTCTGCATGCGCCACTCGATGAACCTGCGCACACTCTCATTGACGAGCCCGGGTGGTCCGCAGTGCTCGAGCGCGGCTACCTTGACCTCAGGGAAATCTGCGATTCGTATTTGCATGACAATAGTCCTGGAAAAGTGAGGGATGGCGAACACCGCATTCCAGACCTGCCAGTTCGGTTCCTTCCTGAACGCACTCGGTGTCGTACCGAATGCCCGTCTGAACGCCCGGCAAAATGCCTCGGGACTTTCAAAGCCGGCACCGAGTGCGGCGTCCAGTACCGAGTGATCAGCGAGGGCGGCCAGGCGATGTGCCGCACGTCGTAGTCGCATCAGTTGCACATAACGTGAGACGGGCACGCCAACGAACGCGGTGAATTGTCGATGGAAGTGAAACGCCGAAAAGTTCGCCACATGGCTCAACGTCCTCACCGACAGGTCACCTTCGAGATTGGCATCAATGTAGGCGAGCACGGCGTTGAAGCGCTTTGTGTAAGCGAAATGGGTCGGCATGTCGGGCACTGGGAAAAGCTCCTGGAAGTACGGTCGGCAATAGAATCGACTATAGCGGCGCGAACGTGCCTAGCCGCGCTTGCTCAAGACCCATTTTGGATGGGCCAATACGATCTCTTCCAAGGCGTTCCTCTATCGTTTGAGCCTGACACCTACTACTGAAGTACCCAATATCCAGGCGGGCCGGCGGTGCTCGGCAGCGTGCATTGCCAGGTAGGCTTTGAGGTTTTCGTCACCGATCCCCAAGGTGTATAGGATTTCAGCCATGAAACTGACCGGAGCGGTACCTGGCGCCGTAATTACGCGCTTATCGGCGACCGCATAGGGGGCATCCTGATAGTAAGCCGCTCCACCGTAATTCAGTTTCGACAGGTTTTCAGCCGAGTTGGAGGTGTGACGCAGGTTATCGAGCACGCCCGATTGTGCTAACACGCGGGTACCGTCGCAAATGCCGGCGAGGATGATGTTTCTTTCATGGGCCGCGATAACCAGGTCCGTGATATTCGGGGCCTGATCGGTCTGCCAAACGGTACCCCCACAGATGATCAGCAGGTCGAGCTCATCGAGCTGTATGGCTTCGATCGCCAGGTGTGGGGTGACGATCATCCCACCAGAGGAGGTGACTTGGGTGCCCCCTGAGGTCGCGAAGCGTGTATCGAAGCCGTAGTAGCCACGACCGGTGGAGTTGATCAGGGCTGTTTCCCAATCCGAAAAATTCTCGGTGAGAATAGTAATGGCACGTGTCATTAGAGTGTCCTTCTCTGACGGCATTGATAAATATTTAAGGGGCTTTTCCTCGTAGGCCAAAGGGTAACAAACACGATCGTCAGTTTTTGTCAGTAGCACTTGGGGCGTCAAAGAACAAAGGCTCATCGTCCCACGCCTCCTGGATGATGGTTTCGTGAATGGCCTGAAGTACAGCAGTCAGGCGACAGCCCTGTTCGGCGATGTTCAGTGGCTTTGCTATGTAAACACTTTCATTCCAAGCCTTAATCGTGAAAACGACAGGTAGGTCGAGCAGTGCTTCTTGTTGCGGTGTGAGTGAATCCAGTTTCATAGGTCTCTCCAGAAAAGCCCAAAACGGAGAGACACTGCGCCCGGACGGGGAGTGTTCCCCGCATGGGCAGAAAGTGTGGTGTATCAGAGCAACGCGGACAGTGCCCACGTCTTAAAGCGTTTAAACCACAGGCCGAAACCTGCCGGCAGAGCAGTACAGCTTTGGCTCATGAAGCTATTTCCCAATGAGGAAATCATTAGCCACTTTTATCCCTATACCCACGACAACAGTGACGATAACGCTGAGCTGCCAGTGCACGTACTTGAATTTTGACTCGACGCTTTTGATGGCCGCCTCTAGTTTGATACCTTGCTGTTCAAGAGCATTTTCATGCTTTACAGCCATTTGGTTTAGTGCTGTTTCCTGTGCTTTGATTGCGGTGTCAGTTTGATGGCCTTGCTTTTCCATCGACAATCGGAATTCATGGCCTTGTGTTTCTATTGCACGTCGAAACTCGCTGCCTTGCTCCTTGATTTCAGCGCGAAGCTCATTGCTTTGTTTTTCCATCGCAAGCCGAAAATCGTTGCCCTGCTCCTTGATCTCAGCACGAAGCTCGATCCCCTGGGTAACAATCGCTTGGCTGAGTGTGTTTATCTGCCCGCCATGGGTTTTGACCGTGTCGCTAATCTCTTGGGTCGAGCCACGCAGCTCTCGACCCAGATCGACGGTTTTTTGGATCAACTGCTTCTCCGCTCGTACCAAGTCGGATTTCGTTGCTATGTTTCGCACTTCGGCCTCCCAAGCCTCTACGACGGCTTTGGCTTTTTCCGGTGGTACGCTGATGTCTGACAGCGCGTTATACAAAGCCATAGATCTACTCATGGTGTCTCCTACTCAATGCAGACGTGACGAGGAGGCACCACCTGACGGTAGGTCTCCGTCACGGTGGGGTTGGGGCATTCGATCGGCGAGGGTGTCGACGACTGTTCGCGCTTCCGAATGCTGGGCGAACTAGGGATGATCAATGTGCTATCTGCACACCGTGGCCTCGAAGATCACGACCACTTGGGAAGGTGCTGCCAACGACAGCTAACCAGGTCAAATCATCGATCCAAACTCACTGGGTGAGATAGCCAGCCACTTCCGGTGAAAATGTAGGAAACGGCCTAGCTCATTGCGCGCAACTACACGTATGCCGCGCACAGTCGTACAGAGAGCAGGGGGCTCTGCTCTCAGTTCTGGATGTAGTGTTCTTGTATCGCACGTGCTGTCACAGGGTGTGCCTCATGGAAACATTGTTTTAACATGAGGGCTTCGAGGGGAAGGGGGGGCCATGGCGGCGTCCTTGCCGCGTCCCACAAATGCTCACTGCTGTGTACGGTGTGAGCGCAGATCAAGAGAGACAAGCTTGCCGACTGACGTTGAGTTTTTGAAACCTTGATGTCAGGTGGTCTTGGCACCAGCAGGGACTGCCAAAATTTTAAAGGCTTTCAATGTGTAGTTTAAAAACAGTTAGAATTATTATCACCGTGGTCATCAGAATGACCATCCATTTTCCGATTCTGTCAGGCCGTTGCTCTTTGGCCCTATCACGTTCTATACGATTGTCAGTTTTGCATCGGTACTGACACCTTAATTCGTGATCGACCCCCTTCAGTTCATAACTTGAAGCGAAACGGTCAATGTCGGCCCGCCATGCCTCTACCGCAGCCTTGAGTTTTTCTTCAATACAACCGGCAGCCTCGAGCGCGTTATCCAGGTGTTTTGAGGACTTCATCGTATCTCCTGCAATCGATCATTTGTCCGGAGGCATTGCCTGGCAGCAAGCGTCCGTCAGTGTGAAAATCGAGCATTCGGTCGGTGAGGGAGTGACGCCTGTCCTCGCCTATGAATGCCCGGCGTACTGCACTGATCAACGCACTCCTGCTCATTATCGATAGCAGCGTCCGGCTGGCTCATGGAGATGGCCGTTATTACCGCGACACTGACATAGGCCTGGCCTTCCAGGGGCGATCCAGATCCCATGGAGGTCACAGGCTGTCCTCTCGAACGTGAGTTGCAGGGGCGACAGCCTCTTGCTCTGATTGGTGACGTCGGTGATCAGAAATCGGTCGGCGCGGTGGCCTGATACGGTACCGCTGGGGCCGTTTCCACCAGATTGAGCGTCAGCTCCAGAGAGAGCGACATGTATTTGAGGGAAATCCATTAATTTAATGGATCTATCAAATGACCTGAAAGTGGATCTAGCAATAGAGCCATTCAGTTCGTAGGATTCTCATGTGCCCTCAACGACTGGAGACAGTTGTTAGATCCGTCCAACAAGGTTTGGAGAGCCTCCTTGGTTGGAGTGCTGATAATCATGATATTAAAAAAACATTATTCAACGGCTTGGAAATTAGCCGCCGTCATCATGTCAGTTGCCACTTTGTCCGGCTGCCAGCCACCCACCCAAGATGCGTTCGTCAAGTATCCGACGTTGCAGCGGAAGTGGTCCATGATCTGTGATTCGCGCAGCAATACTGCTGAAGTGAATGTGGAAGGCTGTAAAAACTTTCGCGCATGGCAAGCGGCCAATCAATTGCCTGTTTTGGATGGTTTGATGAGTCAAAATATGGGAAAGTAAGCGACTCTCTAAATATGCCTGCTGTACTTAAAAGCCAGATTGAAAGACAGATATTAAATCGCTTGTTCCCCAACGGGTGCTTACTCGTAGCGTTCAAGCGAATATTGGCGAAAAGGTCAACGCTATGCTGATTGGTGGGTTGCCAAGACTGCGCGTCAAGCTCCACCGAATCCAAACCTATTGAGAGTGCGTGAGTAATGAGGTGAACGACGAGAGGACGGGGTGGCGTCCTCTCTTCAAATCGGTTCGCGTGCTATATCAGTCTGCTGTTTCAGTTTGCCTCTGATTGACAGGGCTGATCTTGAACCAGATTGAGTACATCGCCGGCAGGAACACCAGCGTCACGATGGTTCCGACGAACGTACCTCCGATCAGTGTGTAGGCCAGGGTCCCCCAGAAGACAGAGTGAGTCAGGGGGATGAACGCCAGGATAGCTGCCAGTGCTGTCAGCAGCACCGGGCGAGCACGCTGTACTGTGGCTTCGATCACTGCATGGAACGGATCCAGTCCTTCTTGTGCGTTGTGATGGATTTGTCCAATCAAAATCAGCGTATTACGCATCAGAATGCCCGAAAGTGCGATCAGGCCGACCAGGGCGTTGATACCAAACGGTTGCTGGAAGATGAGCAATGTCGGCACCACGCCAATCAATCCCAGCGGCGAGGTAAAAAACACCATGATCATTGCCGAGATCGAACGGACTTGCAGGATGATGATCAGCAGCGTGACGGCAATCATGATCGGCAGCAGCGGCAATATGGCCTGGCCGGCCTTGCCCGACTCCTCGATGGCTCCCGACTGCTCGATACGATACCCATCAGGCAGCTTGTCGATAACCGGCTGCAGCTCCTTCATGATCACACTCGAGACGTCCGGTGGCTGCAGACCTTCGGCAATGTCGCCGCGCACGGTAATGGTCGGCGTGCGGTCACGACGCCGAAGGAGCGAATCCTCCATGCGGACGTCGACTTCTCCTACCTGGGACAGCGGAATCCGCTGGCCCGCCGTGCCCACGAGCGTAAAGCCTTCTATTTTTTCAGGGTCGAGCCGGATATCACCCGCAGCACGCCCGATCACCTGCACCGAACGAATGTCCTCACGTACTGCCGTGATCGGTACCCCCGCGAGCAGGAATTGCAGCTGCTGCGCGACAGTGCTGGACGTCAGCCCCACCGCCTGCAAGCGGTCCTGATCCAGGGTGAAATGCAGTGTCGGCGTCAGCGGGCCCCAGTCAGTGTTGACGGTTCTCATCATGGGGCTCGCCTGCATCACTTCCTGTACCTGGTCGGCGATCTCGCGCAATTTTGCTGGGTCAGGTCCCATCACCCGATAGGCGACAGGAAAAGGTGAATACGGACCAAACACCAGCTGCGTAACCCTGACACGCGCTTCTGGGGCAAGTCCTTCGGCCACCGCCTCACGAATACGGAACTTGAGGGCCTCACGTGCCTCCTGGCTGTCCGTCAGCACCACAACCTTCGCGAACGATGGGTCAGGGAGTTCCGGCGCCATCGCCAGGTAGAAGCGTGGCGCACCTTGCCCGATATAGGCCGTGACGATTTTTGCTTCAGCCTGCTTTTGCAGCCAGGCCTCGATCTTGGCGGTGGTGGCGCTGGTCTGCTCAATGGCGGTTCCATAGGGCATTTGCACTTCGATCAAGACTTCTGGACGGTCCGAGGTGGGGAAGAACTGCTTCTTGACCAGGCTCATGCCGAGGATCGCCACGGTAAACGTAGCGATAACAGTGCCGGCCACCAGCCATTTACGGGCGATGACGCGTGTCAGAATCTGGCGGAAGCGGTTGTAATTAGGGGTGTTGTAGATGGCCGTGTGACCCCCCTCGACCGTCTTGATCTTCGGCAACATCTTCACGCCCAGATATGGGGTAAAGGCCACCGCAACCACCCAGGAGGCAATCAGGGCAATGCCCACGATCCAGAACATGTTGCTGGTGTACTCGCCGGCTGTCGACTGTGCGAAGCCGTTGGGCAAAAAGCCGATAGCGGTCACCAGCGTACCGGAAAGCATCGGTGCGGCCGTATGACTCCAGGCGTACGCCGATGCCTTGATGCGGTCGTAGCCTTCCTCCATTTTCACCACCATCATCTCGATAGCAATGATGGCGTCGTCCACCAGCAGTCCAAGCGCCAGAATCAGCGACCCGAGGGTAATACGGTCAAAGTTCTTTCCAGTGGCCGCCATCACCACAAACACCACGGCCAGCGTCAGCGGCACAGCCGCCGCCACCACAATACCTACATGCCAGCCCATGCTGAGAAAGCAGACAAGCATCACAACCAGCAGGGCGACGAAGAACTTGATCATGAACTCATCGACGGCGGAACTGATATTCACAGACTGATCGGTGACCTTGGTGAGTGTCATGCCCAGCGGCATGCCTTCATTGATTTTGCTCCTCTGCGCGTCCAGTGCCTTGCCCAGGTCAAGACCGTTCCAGCCTTCGCGCATGACGATCCCCAGTAAGAGGGCCTCCTCACCGTTATTACGCACGAGGAAGGTGGCCGGATCTTCATAACCACGCTCGACCGTCGCCACGTCCGAGAGCTTCAGTGTTCGACCTTGAACCGCCAGAGGTGTGTCACGAATCTTCTGTACCTTGTCGAAGGCACCGTCGAGACGGAGGAAGACTTGCGGCCCATTGGTTTCAATTGAGCCAGCAGGCGTGAGCACGTTCTGATTGTTCAGCGCGGCAAAGATGTCCTGAGGAGATACGCCCAGGGTGGCCAACCGATCATGGGAGAAGGAAACAAAGATGCGTTCGGCCCGCTCACCAATGATGTTGACCTTCTTCACGCCCGGTACATGCAACAGGCGCTGGCGCAACGACTCCGCATCACGCACCAACAGTCGCTGCGGCTCGCCTTTGGCTTTCAAGGCTAAAAGCGCAAATGTCACATCTGAAAACTCGTCGTTGACCATCGGGCCTATGACACCCGCCGGTAGCTTGCTGGCCTCGTCGTCGAGCTTTTTACGCGCCTGATAGAACTCCTCCTGCACCTGGGAGGGCGGTGTGCGATCGAGCAGTGTCACCATGGTGAAGGCGAGACCTGGACGGGTGTAGGTTTCCGTGCGGTCGTACCATTTCAGTTCTTGCAGGCGTTTTTCAAGTGGCTCTGCGACCTGGTCCTGCATCTCCTGTGCCGTAGCGCCCGGCCACGCGGTAATGACCGTCAGTTGCTTGACCGTAAACGGGGGATCTTCCGCACGCCCCAGTTGGAAAAACGACAGGATCCCTGCGACAGCGATCAGGAAGATCAGGAATACCGTGATCGAGCGTTCGCGAACGGCGATCGCCGAAAGATTGAAACGCCCCTGGCTCATGGATGGCTCCCGGCGACTTTGACGTTACCCTGTTGGGCCAGTCTCACCTCCTCGCCATCGCGCAGTAGATGTGCACCTAACGCGACAATCTGTTCGCCGACCTTGAGATCGCCTGCAACTCGCGCCGCGTCATCGCTCAAGCCCAAGACCCGAACAGGTCGCCAGGTCACCTTCGCTGGTTCGCCAGTAATGACCCACACGCCAGTGCCTTTACCTGGGTCATAAACAGCAGCGATCGGCACTTGTAGCACCTGTCCATTTGCGCTGCGTTCGGCGATCCGAAGAGTGACGGTCGAACCTAACGGCGCATTGGCCAACGCGCCCTCAAGCACATACCGCGCCTCAAAGGTGCGTGTCATACCGTCGGCCGAGTCAGAAAGCAGCCGCAGTTTCGCTGTAACAGTACCCATGGTGTTGCCGTAAAGCGTCGCCTGCGCGGTGGATCCTGCTGTTGGGCGTAGCGTCTCGGGCAGATGCACGATGGCTTCGCGCTGCCCGGCCCGCGCCAGTCGAACCACAGGCTGCCCCGGGTTGACGACTTGCCCGGGCTCGGCGAGCGTCTCCACCACCACTCCGTCGGAATCAGCCAACAACACCGCATAACCAGAAGCATTGCGAGCCACGTCAGCCTGCGCTTCAGCAGCGCTGAGCTGCGCTTTTGCAGTATCCGCCGCGGCTTTGACCTGGTCGTACGCCGATGCAGAAATGGCCCCGGCGGCGACCAGGTCGCGATATCGGGCCTCGTCATCAATTGTCTGCTTGGCCCGGGCCCGGGCGGCTATGACCAACTCTTGCTGTGCTCGCGCCTGCAAGCCGAGGTCGATTGGGTCGAGACGCATGAGCGGCTGACCCCGCTTAACGGTCTGCCCCGTGTCAACTAGACGCTCAAGTATCTTGCCTGATACCCGAAAACCCAGGTCACCCTGGACGCGGGCAGCCACGACACCTGTGAAAGAGCGTGAAACGTCGGACGAACCCTGAACCGCAGAGGACCTCACCAGAGGAGCATGCGTGCGGGGATCTTCAACGGTGGATGAGTCGCCACACGCCGTCAGGACTAGAGGTAGCAAGCAAGCAGCAATAGGGACAGGTCGAAGCCGGCGCATAGGTTCCCTTACTTAAACAATAGGACATGCAGCACATTCTCAGTTTAGTGACTATATCTGTCAATGGTCACATTCTATTGGATGTTCAGGTTCCCCGTGACCACGCAGGTTTTCTCATTATTCATTAGCGGTCGTTGTGGCCTGATCAAACGGCGTTTATTGACAGTGTGTGACCATTGAGTAATATGGTCACAAATGTCCTCGATTGAAGGAACCTCAATGCCGCCCCTCCGTCCCATTGCTCTTTTGGTGAGCGCCAGCTTGATGGCAGGCTGCGCGGTCGGTCCGGACTATCAACGTCCGGACGCTCCTCTTTCGGATCGTTATCAGGGTCAGCCTGCTGTCGAGCAGAGGCCTGTCGCGACACCGGCCAGTCTTGTGGCGTGGTGGGAAGGTTTTGGTGATCCAGTGCTGACCGACTTTGTCTCCAAGGCTCTTGAACAGAACCTGGATCTGGCGCAGGCGTCGGCGCGAGTCACGCAGGCGCGGGCAGGATTGGGGGCCGCAAATGCTGCCTTACTGCCCTCGGGGAACATCAGTGGTCAGGCCGCGCGTTCCTACCAGTCAGTCGAGACCCCGCTCGGCCAGGTATTGAACTCAACACCTGGCTATGATCGGTATGGAAGCTCCTACGAGGTTAACCTTGGTGCTGGCTGGGAGCTTGACGTCTTTGGCGGCCTGCGACGCGGGCGCGAAGCCGCATTCGCCGAGTACCAGGCTTCTGAGGCGGGCGCCGCTGCCACACGACTGGCCATCGCTGCGCAAACCGCCGATATCTACATCACTCTCCGCGGATTGCAGGCCCGGCTGGACATTGCCAACCGACAAGTCAAAACGCAGCAGGAACTGTTAGAGAAAGTCCGCTTGCTCTACGGCAAGGGCCTCGCTGCCCACTATCAGGTTCACCAGACTGAGGGCGCGCTGTCGCAGGTCCAAGCGACAGTGCCGGAGCTGCAGACTAGTCTGGATGCTGCCATGAATGCACTGGATGTAATGCTCGGTACACCGCCAGGTACTCATCGCACGCAACTGGAAAATGCAGGGAGCATTCCTCTTGCACCGCAGATAAAGGCCACGGGAACGCCGGCCGATCTGCTGCGCCGTAGGCCGGATCTCATCGTGGCTGAGCGCCGCCTGGCGGCCTCCAATGCACACATCGGGGTGGCGATTGCCGAGTACTACCCGAAACTCTCCCTTAGCGCATTGCTGGGTAGCGCCACGGCCGTATCCGGCGGCAACCTTTTCACCGGCGGCGCCAATCAGTCGGCGGGTGTACTGGGGCTGCGCTGGAGGCTTTTCGACTTTGGCCGCATAAACGCTCAAATCGATCAAGCCAAGGGGCAGGAAGCCGAAGCCCTGGCCGTTTACCGCCAGTCCGTATTACGCGCTACCGAGGATGTTGAGAATGCCTTCTCCGCCCTGGTGAATCGGGAAGTTCAGGCAACCACTCTGACGGGGGGCGAGGCATCTCTGACACAGGCTCGCCAATCGTCGTTCATTGCCTACGAGAAAGGCACGGCCAGCCTGATCGATGTCTTGTACGCCGACGAAACGATGCTGCGGGCTTCCGATGCGCGAGCGCAGGCGCGAACGGAATCGGCGCGGGCCGCGGTCGCGGCATTCAAGGCGCTAGGTGGGGGCTGGCAACCTCCCGACGCCAGGTCCGTGGCGACTCGATGACTTAATCAGGCGACGTGGTGCTTTATGCGCGCACGCTACTACCAAATCCAGAGCGGGCGTCGCTTGGTCGACTGGCGCCCATTGATCCCGGTCGCTCTGATTGCGCTGCGGTCAACTGCCGAAACTGCTCAACCAACCAGAGAACAGCGATATGAAAACGAGCGAGAATTCCTGGGTTCTCATCACCGGAGCCTCAAGCGCGGCAATACGCAGCACAAGGGAAATCACTCGTCTTGGTGGCACGCCGGCTGAGCAGGCTCGAAGCGCTATCAGCGGAGTTGCGCGAACGTTTCGGCGTTGAGGTCATCGTTGAGCAAGTAGATCCGTGCGCTGCAAACCGGACGTATGAGTGTCGTGCCAGGTTTTGGCAACAAGGCTATCACCGTCTTGACTTGGGCCACGCCACGTCGATTTCATCAGGGGCTTATGTCGCTCGTTATGGGCGTGCGAGTGGCGACCAAGCGGCTGCCCCCCCGAGGGCAATGAACTTTAAACGGGCGGGAGATAACTCCCGGCCGGACAATTATCGTAGAACGACGCTCTATGTTAGAAACGATAGCTAACGGAAGTGCCGAGTCCGCTCGCGCTGTTCTTGTACTTGGCACTGTATGCGCCCCGGGTCGCGGAGGTATCGTTGACCTGCACGCTCTCTTCCCACAGATAGGAATAAGCAATATCGATCGTGACATTGTCCACCGGAGTCCAGCCGGCACCGAAGCTGATAACCCTTCGGTCGCCCGTTGGAATACGGGGTCCACGATTGGTGTTGTTGGTGGGCGACTGGTCGACTGACAAGCCTGCACGAAGTACCCAGTGCTCGTTCAGTTTGTACGCCGTACCGATAGCGTGAGCCCAGGTATCATGCCAGTTCTGTTCTTCGGTAACAGTGCCCAGCGAGCCGCTCAATGAAGGTGGTAACCCCTTGTTCTCGATGGTTAATTCCTTGAAGCGACTCCAGCGGGTCCAAGTGCTCCCCAGGTATAGAGTCCAGTCATTACTGAGCTGATGAGTGATCGAGAAGTCCACAGACTCCGGCGTATCCACATCCAGCGAAGCGTCATAGCTCTGGCCACTAACCCCCAACAAGCTAAAGATGCCGTCGGTGACCTTGGTCTTGGCATCCAGGTGGTAACTGACCTTGGAGTGGTAGGTCAATCCGAGGCGAGTTCGATCTGTAGCCTGCACCAGAATGCCGGCGTTGAAACCGAGGGCTGTATCGTCACCGGTACTCTTGAGTTTTCCGTCATTGCGACCAGGGCTGAGCGGATTGGGCACCATCCCGGACAACTCGCCGCTGATACGATTGATGGTGGGACCGAACCCGATCGAAACTTTGTCGTTGAAGGCATAGCTGATGGTGGGCTGGAACGTAAGTGTCGTGATCTCGCTTTTGTTCGCGTAGTAACGCCCCGCAAAGCCGCTGCCATAATCGGTAATCAGGCCGAAAGGCACATAAAACCCAACGCCGAACGCCCAGTGCTCATCAATAGGTTTGACGTAGTAACCCATAGGCACCGTAGTCGTGGGCACCATGTCGCCGTCTTCCTGGCCTCCGAATGTACTGCGGGTCTGGCTTATCTCGGACTTCGCGAAAAGCGTCGCGGCCCCTACGCTGATTTGTTCTCTTTTCAAGCGTGACATGCCCGCCGGATTACCGAAGACCGTGCTCGCATCTTCAGCAGAGGAGGAACGGCCGGCAAATCCAGAGCCCATCCCGCTGATGCTCTGTTCATTGAGAGCGAAGCCGCTCGCAAACACATTGGAAGAGGCGAGCACAATGGCGAGCCCAAGTGGGCTCATGAGCAATATTTTTTTCATTATTGGAACTCTATGGTTATCACCGAGATAAAACAGCAGAAGCAACGGAGGGTCATATTTATTCATGTGACCATTTTAGTCAATGGTCACATCATGGGTAAATAAAAGCCCTTCGACGGTTGGAGGAAGGGCAAAGTGAAAGACCGATTGGGTGATGTCTCGCTCAGACCGGCAGGTAGTCGAGCCTTAGCCGAAGATCAAGGCATGAGGCTGCGCAAGATGAGATTGGAGGTGAGCGTGGGTGCCTCTTCGACAAAATCGAGGTTGTACTGCAGCAGTAGAGGATTGACGAATGGCCGCAGGGCAAGATGTATAGCTTCTACTGTCTCGTCCAAGGGGGTCTTGCGCTCAAACTCACCGACCTCTCGCCCTTCACGCACAATCTGCAAAATAAATTGCTTGATCTGTGCATCATAAACTTGCGAACTGGGCCAACGCTCCGATACAGAAAACGCCGCAATGTCATAGAGTTTCCGATCATTAAAGAACAGGTTCACACCTGTGGCGATCACCGTTTTGACCAGCCGTCGAAAGCGCTCTGTTGCTGAAAGGGTCTCTACATTGATGGCCTGTTCAACAGTCGCAACGATTTCTGCCAAACAATTTGTACAGATGGCTTCGCCGATCGCCTGCTTGGAATCAAAAAATTTGTAGATATAGGCCTTGGAAAAGCCGATGGCTTTAGCCAGGTCGGAAACCGTGGTTTTGCCGTAGCCGTACTGACTGAAATGCTCGTTGGCCGCCGCGACAATTTGGTTGCGAATGTCGTGATCGGCTGGGCCACGGGCGCTGGGCGAAGATATCGATGGCTGATTCATGAGAACAGCTTACTCACCCTATAGCGGACTGACAACTTGTGACCGATAAGATATATGGTCACAAGTCGACCGTTCCGAACGCCTCTCCTGGGTGACTGAGAAAACGCCGGCGATCAGGCGGGCAGGCTGAGCTCGGGGAAGTCCACAGGCCGAATTAGCTGGTCCGAAATCTTCTTGGCGCTATAGAGCTCCCGCTTGAAGGCGCTTGGCTTCGTGCTGGTGACGGAGCTCGGCCCAGTCGATAAGCGCTGTCATAGCAGGGCCGAGCGCATGACCAAGCGCTGTCAACGCGTACTCCACCCTCGGAGGTACTTCTGGGTACAGGGTGCGCTGAACAATGTCGTCTTGCTGGAGTCCTTTCAACTGCTGGATAAGCATCTTCTGCGTGACATCGGGAATCAGCTTTTCCAATTCGGAGAACCTAAGCGGCCGACCTTTTGCGGCCATCAGCTCATTGATGATGACGATCTTCCACTTGCCCTCCAAAACACGAAGCGTAGCGTTGATGGCGGCAGACCAAGCTTGCCGCCTTAAAGGGTTCTCACATTCCCATTCGCGCGCCATTGATACTTACCTTTTGGTGGGTTACAGACAAAAACGTCGGTTCTTGCGAATGTTGCAGCATTGATAATACCGTATCCGGACTTTGAATCCTGGGAGGCATTATGAAAATCGCGATCGTTGGTATCGGATCTATTGGCGGAACTCTTGCCCGTCGGTTAGTCACGGCTGGCCACGAGGTTCGTGTAGCCAACTCTCGGGGAAAGGAGGCGGTGAGCACCTTTGCCAAAGAGGCCGGCGCCGTTCCTTCTGACCTCAAAGATGTCTTCAACGACGCCAATGCTGTGATTCTTTCCATTCCCCAGCCAGCCATGGCGGCTCTCCCAAAGAACCTGCTGGCTGCGCTACCAGCCTCGGTTCCTGTAGTCGACACCAGTAACTATTACCCAGGTTTGAGAGATGAGCGCATCCCGGCTTTGGAAGATGGTCAAACGGAGAGTGTGTGGGTTAGCGAGCAGCTCGGTCGACCGGTGATCAAGGCCTTCAACAATATCCTGGCTTATTCGCTAGAGAATCTGGGTAAGCCCAAAGGTGGAGAGGGCCGTCTGGGAGTCGCCGTTGCTGGCGATGATGCAGGCCATAAACGTCTCGTGATGCAGCTCGTCGATGAAGTTGGATTTGAGCCGGTCGACAGTGGCAGCCTCGAAGACTCGTGGCGTCAACAGCCGTGCACTCCAGCATACTGCTGCGATTACACCGCGGATCAGATGCGTCCGGCGTTGAGTGCCGCAGTCAAGGGCGCGGCAGCGCAGAAGCGGGAGGCGTTCAATACACAGCTCCCTGTACTCTTCGCCAAAAAACCTTCACATGATGAGGTGATTGCATTTAATCGGCGCTTCAACGCGGTCAACTGATTCCCCGAGGTGTGAGTTGGTCGCCGTGGGCATGCTTCCCACTTTACCGGGTGTTGACAGCGACTGCCGGTTCATCTGCGCATGGGCATGAACGCCGGACTGACTTCAGGGTAATTGCGCCAGCTCAACCAGGTACTGGCCACGCGTGTTGATGTCGGTGCGGCACGTCGCTCGTCGCTCGCACGAAGTCCTGACGTGTCATCTGGCTTGACCAGTAAGGGATCTCGAGCCAGCCCTCAAGGGCAAACTGCCCTCGATCCCGGTAAGCAGCGGTACTGCCACTCGATTGTCGAGTCGTAGCACGGGTCAGCTATCCCATAAACGCCCGAGGTACTTGTGGGTACACTGGCTATCCACCTCTAGTCCGTTGCGGTGCGCTGCATGAAAGTTGGAGTGATTTCCGATACTCACGGCTTTCTCCGTCCCGAGGCCCTTGCCGCTCTGAAGGGCTGCGAAAGAATCATTCATGCCGGCGACATCGGCAGGCATGAGGTGCTCGAAACCTCCATCGAGCCTCGCCTGGTTTCGCTTCTGGAATGACTCGGCATGCCGATCCATCTCCGTCATGAGCGTTTTCTGCGGACATAAAACAGCCCGACAGCATCTCCAGCAGCCGACTTTCATAGGTTGAATCACATCGGTGCTGATTGCTCCGCACTGCTTTGTCCCAGGCCAGTGGCGTGAGCGCCAGTGAGTAGGTCAGCGCCTCGGCGCGATCTTGATTCGGTTGAGCGGCAGAATGGCCCGGATTCGGGGATCGCGCGCGTAGAGGCCGGTCCATGTCATCGCGCCCAGAAGCAGGGAAATGATTTCCGGCGGCGACCCCAGTTCACCAATGCGAACATGGGCGCAGATGGCCCCTCCCAAAAAGCCGGTCACCAGGATCGCGCCGAGGACGGCGGTGGCCGGGAGGGCGTAAAGGATGGCGCAGATGAGTATGATCGGACCCATCACATGGGTCAGGTCCATCGCGAACCCGGTTTCCTGCAGCATGCTCGCCATCTGCGCCGGCGCGAACAGCTGAAGGGTGCCGTCTGTCACCAGGGCGAGAACGACCAACGCGCTCATTATCCGACCGGCCCACAGGACGCGATGCGAGGTCATGGTTTCAGGCCGCTGACGCAGCTTCATAGCTTCGGACACTTGTCATTCTCCGCTGGGATTATTCAGTTTCGAAGCTTACTGTGTCTCCGGGATGTTATAAGCACTGACAAAGTGAACGTACTGTTCTCTCTGTGGTGAACAATGCGAGGCACGAAAATGCAGAATCTCGACCCCATCCTCATATTCATAACGGTGGCGGAAATGGGCAGCTTCACCCGTGCTGCCGATAGCCTGGGCATCCAAAAGGGCAGGGCCTCAACGGCGGTCCGGAGGCTGGAAGAGGAGGTGGGTGTCAGGCTCCTGCACCGGACGACGCGCAGCGTGCAGTTGACGGAGGATGGACGCGCATTTCATGCCCGTGCCCGCGACCTGCTTGCTGAAGTCGATGACCTGCACTCGATGTTCGCAGATGATCGCGTGACACTTCGCGGGCGTTTACGGGTCGATTTTCCGACCGAGGTGGCGCGCGCGACTATCGTACCGGCCTTGCCGGCCTTCATGGCGGCTTATCCCGAGTTGCAGTTGGAGGTGTCGAGTACGGATCGGCAAGTCGATCTGGTTCAAGAAGGGTTCGACTGTGTATTGCGGCTTGGCCCCATAGGGGACGAGACGCTGATTGCCCGCCCACTGGGCCAGTTGCGCATGGTCAACGCAGCGAGCCCTGCCTATCTGGCGCGCTATGGCGTCCCTCGAACGCTGGACGATCTCCAGCGCCAGGGACATCAGATCATTCATTTTTCGACGATGTTGGGTGCAAGACCCTATGGATGGGAATATCCGGACGGCGACAGCTACGCGACGCTTCAGCTGCCAGGCGCGCTACACGTCAACAGCGCGCAGACCTACGAAGCGGCTGCCCTCGCCGGTCTGGGCCTGATTCAGGCGCCACTCCTGGGGATTGGTCGATACCTGGAGAGTGGCGCGCTTGTAGAGATCCTCCCCGATTTGCGTCGCCGGGCGCTCGCCGTGTCCCTCGTCGTAGCACATCGGAACAATCTGTCGCGCCGGGTCCGCGTATTCATGAAATGGGTCGAAGAGGTGCTGACGCCGTATCTGGAATAGCGAGACGAACTTTTTCGTCCGTCCCCAACCGGAGGGTGCTGAGATTTCAGGCGCTCTGAGATTTTCCGGATCGCAAATATCCGGCAATCAAAGCGACACGCACACCATAGAGACGTGCGGTCTCCAGGTCACCTGACGACATCTCTTCAGGGGATGCATCGGCGGGTGTCTGCGCCATCGGCGCGATATAGGAGCCCATACGATTCAGGTCATCGCGCTTCGACGCCTTGACGTTCGCCGGCTTGATATCCATGCCCACCCAGATGCCGGCGTGCTGCCCGGCGAGCAGGAAGAAGTATTCAAGGGTATTGAGCTTGTCGCCGTTGATGCTGGCGCTGTTGGTGAAGCCGCCAAAGATCTTGTTTTGCCATCCGCCCTCAAACCAGATTTTCGAGGAGGCGTCCGCGAATCTCTTGAACTGCCAGCTAGGGCCTCCCATGTAGGTAGGCGAACCAAACAGGATCGCGTCGGCGCCAGCGAGAATTTGCCAGGCATCCTCGGCAATATTCCCCTCGGCGTCGATTGCAACGAGCACAGCGTCGGGGCCGCTGCCTTCAGCGATAGCGATTGCCATACGTGTGGTATGGCCATAGCCCGAGTGGTAGACGATGGCTGTTTTAACCGGAGTGGCGTGTGGATTCATGAGTGCTTCCCTGTGTGATTCGTGCTTGTGGGCGATATGCGAATCACTCTACTGGGTCTAAAATTCGTTATAAACCACGTTAAATCGAACGGTCTGTTATCTTTATGATTAACAATGCCAAACGAGGGGGCGAGTGTTTTTATGCCACCATCTTTCATCGTCGATTTTGATCTGGGCATCGCTTCAACCCATGCTATCGGCATTGAGGCGGCGTTGTTTTTTAGTCGGGCCCGCTAGGCGGCGTGAGCCACGCGCGTATTCAAACAGTGTGAAATGGCCTTTCAAAAAACCTCATACCTTCAAGTCATGGACTCAATATCCATTACGTCGCAGGCCACTTTCTGTGCGATGGGGCAGCTAACTGTCATCCCTACCGCGGCCGCAGCAGTGGCGGGGCTTCTTAAAAAGTGATAACTCGCCATTACCAGCTAACCTGACACCGTGGCCATTAGCGTTGGAGGCTTGGCTGATGTGCCCAAAGCAGGTTTTTTACTGTTTAACATGCAGATTCCTTTCGCTCCGAAATCTGTTTTCTAAAGCAATCAAAGATACGGGGAAGCTCAAGATTAGATCCATTTTGCATTAAGAGATATTAATGCAACTCATTGTTATTAAAAGGAATTTTAAGAAAATACATCGATTTTTACTGATGTCTGCCGATAGTCTTTTAAGGACATAGGAGCGGTAGGAATGAGAAATAATCAACCCGTTACGCAGCGTGAGATTTCACTCGCACCGCAGCAGAAACTCATCTCGACGACCAACGCCCGAGGCGTTATTACTTACTGCAATGATGCCTTCGTGGAGATCAGTGGTTTTGATCGTGCTGACCTGATTGACGCCCCGCAAAATATTGTCCGTCATCCTGATGTCCCGCCTGCCGTGTTTGCCCATATGTGGGGCGCTCTCAAGCAAGGCCGCCCGTGGATGGGTATCGTCAAAAACCGCTCCAAAAATGGCGACCACTACTGGGTCAACGCGTACGTCACGCCGATATTTGAAGGCGACCAGGTGGCGGGCTTTGAATCGGTCCGAGTCAAACCGACGGCTGATCAGATTCGCCGTGCTGAATCCCTCTATAAACGCATCAGCCAGGGAAAGCCGGCCATCCCCCGTCAAGACACATGGCTGCCGGTTCTGTTGGATTGCCTGCCGTACCTGGCTATGGGGTTGGCGGGTGCCATGGGCGGTCTGTTCTTCAGCACACCCGTGGCGATCGCTATGGCGGTAGGTATAGCTGTGCCGACGGGCTTGCTTTCTTCACGCTGGCAGAGGCGAGGAACGCTGCGCCTGTTGCAGATGGCTGAGCCCTCAACCTCCGACTCGTTGATTGCCCAGATGTACAGCGATGCACTTGGACCTGAAGGGCGCCTGGAAACGGCCTTCGTCAGCCAGACTTTGCGCCTGAAGACCTGTTTAACACGCTTGCAAGATACCGCCGAACAACTCAGTGCATTGGCGAGACAATCCGATGTGCTTGCCACTGGCAGCTCAGATGGCCTTGATCGCCAGCGCGTCGAAACCGAACAGGTGTCTACCGCAGTCAATCAGATGGCCGCGACCACCCAGGAAGTCGCCAGCCACGTCCAGCGTACGGCTGATGCCACCCAACAGGCCAACCTGCTGACCAGTCGTGGCCGAGATGTGGCACGAGACACCCGCGAGGCTATTGAGCGCCTCTCCGCCGTTGTCGGCGAGACCAGTGTGACGGTTGCTCAGTTGGCTAAGGACAGCAACGAAATAGGGACCGTCGTTGACGTGATCAAAGGTATTGCCGATCAAACCAATCTGCTGGCACTGAATGCCGCTATCGAAGCCGCGCGCGCCGGCGACATGGGCCGGGGCTTCGCGGTGGTGGCTGATGAGGTACGCCAACTGGCCCAGCGTACCTCGCAATCCACCACTCAGATCCATGCCCTGATCACCAAACTCCAGACCTCGTCCAACAACGCCGTGCAGACCATGGAGAGCGGTCATCGTCAGGCCGAAGAAGGGGTGACTTGGGTGCTCGAGGCGGACAAAGCCTTGGTGGGTATCAGCGAAGCGGTCTCTCACATCACTGATATGACCAGCCAGATTGCCGCGGCCACTGAAGAGCAAACCGCCGTTGCCGAAGAAATCAGTCGTACCATCACCACGATAGCCCATCTGGCCGATCAAACCTCGGAACAGGCACATCAGTCGGCGGACCTGAACAAAGAACTGACCAAGACCGCGTTCACGCAATACTCATTGGTTGAGCGCTTTAACCGGTAATTGAACGATCCTTTTGCAGAGGCCCGCCTTATGCGGGCTTTTGTGTCTGCTGCGCTGGGCGTTGACTGTAGTGGTCCAACTGAGCCGGGCACTACATTGGGTTTCTCAATCTTGGTTTTGGAGTAGCGTCAGCGTTACACGCCGCAGAGGACTGTCAAAAAACCAACGGTCACAAGCTTTCTCAGGTCGTTGACGCCGCGACTCTAAGACAACGCAAGGATCCAGGGCGCGCCCAGGCCCAGCAGCAGAATGAGAAACAACCCACCGAAGATCGAGCCCAGGCGCCAGTAATCGGCACTGGGTAGATAGCCACTGCCGTAGTAGACCGGGCTCGGCCCCGTGCCATAGGGCGTAATGATGCCCATCAGCCCCAGGGACGTACCCAGGAGCAGCGCGAAGGCTTGCAGATCGATGCCGCTCACCCCCATTCCGGCCGCCAGCATCACCGGCAGTAGCGCGGTGGTGTGGGCGGTGGAGCTGGCGAACAGGTAATGGGCCAGATAAAACACCACCACCAGCAACAGCATGGCAACGGTTGGAGAAAATCCATTCAGGTGCGCCGCGACGAATTGACCAAACCACGGCACAAAGCCCACCCGGGTCAGCCCGTCGGCCAGGGCCACCAAGGTGGCGAACCAGGCGAAGGTGTTCCAGGCGGCCTTGTTGCCCAATGCGTCATCCCAAGTGATGACATTGGTCAGGAGCATCAACACGATGACGAGGATGCCCACCAGGGCCGGGTCGAGCCAATCCCCCGCGAATATCCACAGTCCGAGCGCACTCGCCACCAACGCCAAGAGGATCTTTTCGCGGCCTGACAGTGGGCCCAGATCGGCCAGTTCGCGGGCCGCCCAGGCCGGCACTTCTTCGTTGCTCTTGATCTGCGGCGGATACAGCCAGTACGCCAGCAAGGGCAGCACGGCCAGTAACAGCAAGCCGACCGGTGCCGCGGCGATAAACCACTGGCCCCAGGAGATATGCACGCCGGCGATTTTTTCGATCAGGGCCGATGCCAGCAGGTTGGGCGCCAAGGCGGTCATGAACAGCGAGCTGGTGACACAGGTGGAGGCGATGGCTACCCACATCAGATAGGAACCGATGCGCCGCGCGCTGGGGTCGTTCGGTTTGGAGTCGTAGAGTCCGGGCAGGTTGCGAATCACCGGGTAGATGGTCCCGCCACTGCGAGCGGTGTTGGACGGGGTAAAGGGCGCCAGCACCAGGTCCGCGAGCATGACGGCATAGCCCAGGGTCAGGGTCTTGCGGCCCATGCGCTTGACCAGCAGCAACGCAATACGCCGCCCCAGTCCGGTCTTCTCATAGCCCAGGGCAAACATGAAGGCGCTGAAGATCAACCAGACCGTGTTGTTCGCGAAGCCCGACAGGCCCCATTTCAAGGCCTCTGCGGGTACCTTGAAACTGGCGCTGGCCAGTTGTTCCGGGCTGAACAGCACCCAGGGCGCCAGCACCGCCGCGACCGCGACCCCGATCAGGCCAATCACGGCGCCCGGCAGCGGTTCGAAAATAAGCCCTACGACCACACCGGCGAACAGGGCGAAAAAATACCAGGCATGAGGGGCCAGTCCGGCCGGTGCCGGCAGGAGGGCGAGCACCAGCGCTACGCAAGGTGGCAGCAGAAATGTCCAGAGATTACGCACTATCGAGTTCCTAATAATACCGGGGGCTGAATGCGATCGAAGGGGATTGGACGTCATCAACCCACTGCAATGACTTGAGCGGCGTATTCGTTGCGAAATTGCTTCAGGGAGCTGAGGACCACCGTTGCTGCGCCATCGATCAGGCCACAGCGGCCACTGCCCGGAAGCAGATGGCAGAGACTCTCCAGTGCCTTCAGGTCATCGGGCAGACCCGTGCCGGTATCGATTCGCCGCAGTAACCGCGAGAGCTGATAGGTCCCGGCTTTGCAAGGCGGGCACTGGCCGCAGGAGCCCGCAGCAAAGAAGTCGACGTACTCCGCCACCTTGCGCACGATGCTGGTGCCCTCCGAAATCACGATCATGGCCCCGGTCCCCAGGCTTGAACCACGGGCCTTGAGCGTATCGAAGTCCAAGGGCACATCCAGGTCATCCGCGCCCAGCAGGGTATTGGAAGGACCACCGGTGAATACCGCCTTGAAGGCGCGTTCGCACAACATGCCACCGCCGTGCTCGAAAATCAGCGTGCGCAACGAGGTGCCCATCGGCAGCTCGTACAGGCCTGGCCTGAGTACGTCCCCGGAGAGTGAGTAGAGCTTGGTCCCGCAGGCGTTACCCAGGCCCAGGTCCCGGTACCAGGCGGCTCCATGGCGCAGGATATGGGCAACATGGGCCAGGGTTTCGATGTTGTTGATCAGCGTCGGTTGGCCATGCACGCCACTTTGCGCGGGGTAGGGCGGTTTTTGCCGGGGGAAGGGGAAGCCACCTTCGACACTGGCGATCACCGCGGTTTCCTCGCCGCCGATATACAGGCCCGAGCTTTCCACCACTGCAAGGTCGATTGGGCGATTCTGCTGCCGGGCGACTTCGGCCAGGAGGGTAGAGCCCCGCCATTGTTCGACGGCCTGGCGCACAACGGCCACTGCGCAGTGCTGGTGCGGGTTGACGTAGAGATAAACGTGATTGGCCCCTGTGGCCAGCGCGGCAATCAGCGCGCCTTCGATCACTTGATGCGGCGATTTCTCCAGTAACTCGCGATCCTTGAAGGTGCCTGGCTCATCCTCGTTGCCGTTGCACAGGACATATTTTTCCAGCTCTGCAGGTTGCTCCGCCACGGCGGCCCACTTGCGATGGGTAGGGAAACCGGCGCCACCCAGGCCGCGCAGGTCTGCTTCGGCCAGGGTCGGGAGAATGCCGCCCGGATCCCTTAGCGCGGTGCGCAAGCCTTCACCGCCGCCCTGGGTGAACCAGGCATTGAGGTCGGCGCCCACTTGTACGGCGGGGGCGAGTAATACGTGTTGAGTCTTCATCTCAGACATCTCAGTAAGGCAGCGAGTCGGCGTGAGTGGTCGGCAGTGCACCCTTGCCCCGGTGGGGCACGGTGCTGTGCTGGCGCAGGTCGAAGTTGCCGTACCCGGGGAACAGCTCGGGGCCGTAGACGTCCAGTGGCAAGCCGGCGGCGATCAACTGGCGTTGCCAGTCGTACACGTGGGACAGGCCGACCTTCGGCGCGGGCGTGGGGTCGGCGTTGTGTGCCGCGTGCTCTCCAGCCCTGCGCCCGAAAGTGATGATCTCCGCCAGGGCGTTGCCCATCATGCGATTGCGTCCATGGATGCCGCCGCTGATTTCACCGACGCAGTACAGCCCGTGCACCGAGGTTTCGCCGTTCTCGTTGATGGCCACGCCACCGTTTTGATAATGCAGGGTCGGCCGGACAATCAGCGGCTCCACGGCTGGATCGATACCGCACTGGGCCGCGACATGCCCCAGGCTCACCAGGCGCTCCTTGAGAATCCCCGGATGGCGGCGTTCCAGCCCGGGCGTATCGAGCAGGACGCCCAATTGCCCGTCACGCTCGACGCCACGGCCCTCGGCGCATTCCTTGAGGATCGCGGCGGACACCACATCGCGGGTTTGCAGCTCGGGGATGAAACGCTGCCCCAGGCCGTTCACCAGATAGGCGCCGGCCGAGCGCGCGGCTTCGGAAACAAGCCCGCCGACACGATGCGACGGCCAGGCCAATCCGGTGGGGTGATACTGGAAGGAATCGATTTCGCGCAAGCGAGCGCCAAGACGATAGGCCAGGATCAAGCCGTCGGCGGTGGCGCCATAATGGTTGGACGTGGGGAAACCATTCAGATGCAGACGCCCGGCACCACCGGTGGCGAGTATCACGCGGCTGGCGCGCACGAGGATGAAGCTGTGCCGTTCCAGGTTGTACAGTACGCCGCCCACGCAGGTGCCGCTTTCGTCGGAGAGCAGCTCGACCAGGGGGCAGCGGTTCCACACGCTCACCCGTTCTTCCAGTTCCACCGCCTCGCGCAGCACCCGCATCATCTCAAGACCCGTGTAGTCCTTGAACGAGAGGATGCGCGCACGGCTGGCGCCGCCGGGTTTCTTGCGCAGCAGCTTGCCACCGATCAGGCCGCCCTCGGCGAGGTCGAAGTGCATGCCGCGCTCGATCAGCCAACGAATACTCTCCGGCCCCGACTGGGCGAGGCGCGCCGCCAGCGTTCGATCGGCACAGAGGTGGCCGGCGCGCAGGGTGTCTTCAAAGTGCATCTGCGGGCTGTCATCCTCGCCGACGGCCGCCTGTATACCGCCCTCGGCCATCACCGTATTGCTGTCGCCCAAGCGCAGCTTGGTCGCGAGAATGACATGCGCACCATGTTCCACGGCGGTCAGCGCCGCCGCGCAACCGGCACCGCCGCCGCCGATAATCAGCACGCCGGTATTGACCACCGGGGCGCCGGCCAAGGCCGCGTCATCAATTTGCGCGTTGCTGTGCAGGCGCTCTGCCAGTTCGCGCGGGCAATTGTCCCCGCGATTCACGCCCACCCGCAGCGGCGTATTGGCCCCAACCTGATAGTCCGGGTGGAAGGCGTGCAGCAGTGTCTGTTTATCGAATGCTTCAGAGGCGGGCTCGCAAGCGCTGGCACGTAGTTGGGCCAGGGCTTGCGGATAAGGAATACCGGGCATGTCGTGTTCCTTATTCCACAGTCACGTTGGGGTCGACGCTCATCACGCCGCGGTTGATCTGGCTCAGGCGCTGCATCAGGTCCGCCGGTCGAAAGCCCACGGAAGCTGACATCCGGCGTATGTAGAGGCCCAGATGGTTCGGCGAAATGTGTTCGGGGCAGGCAATGGTGCACAGGTTGCACATGATGCATTCGTCGAATACCTGGCTCGCCGACAGATCCCCGACGGCGGCCAGGTTGACGCCTTTCTGCACCTCCAGGCCCTTGGGGCAGGCGCGGTCGCAACCGCCGCAGTGCCGGCAATGACTGGCTTCGGGAAAGGTGGCGGCAATGCGCTCCGAGATGTTCCAGGTGTCATCCCAGTCATGGAGGTTGTAGGTGTGGTGCCGGTTCATGGGCAGATGGTCGAGGAAGCTGATCTGCAAACCCTGCTCGACCCGGGTTTCGCAGGCCAGGGCGGTGCTGACCTCACGTTCGCCGGCACGCCGGATCAGCACCCGGCACGAGCCACAGACGCCTTGGCCCATGCAGCCGACAGCGTCGATGAGCGGTTGTCCCGAGTCGATAACGGCTTCCAGGATCGAACGCAGTGCGCTGGTTTCGATCAGTTCTCCATTGATGGTGACCTGAACCGGGGATGTTGGCATAAAAACTCCTGAACGCCCCGCGGACGGCTAGGGCTCAAGAGCAGCCTAGAGCATGACGGCCAGAGTAGAACTGATGTTGCTCAATAAAACCGAACACGCCACCTGTCGATGCTGAACGTTTCCAACTGCGCCGCCGCCGCGTGACACCCAGGTCTGATCGAATCCCAGCACCTAATCCGAGCTATGGACGACGACCAACAACTCTGCCTGCTCATCAGAAACGGTGCGCAGGCGATGAGATTTCTGCGCATTGAAATGAAGGGCGTCGCCTTCATCCAGTGTCTGTCGTTCGTTGCCGAAATCAATTTCGACGCGTCCACGAACCACATAGATGAACTCCTCTCCAAGATGCTCTTTGAAGGCGGAGTGGCCAAACGAGCGTGGCGGGTAGACCAGAAATGGCAGCAATGCCCGATGGCCGATATGGCGCGCCAGCGGTACATGAGCCGCCGATACGCCGGCATCATCGGCCTCGCGTTGCTGGCGTCGAACCAGGCTGTAGCCTTCTGCGGGCACCGCCTCGGTGCTGAACAACTCTTCAGCCTGGGCATTCAAGGCCTTGGCCAGTTTGAGCGCCACCGCAATGGAGGGCGAACTCACACCTCGCTCCACCTTCGACAGATAGCTCTTGGTCAATCCGGTTTGCCCGGCAAGCTGCTCCAGGGTTATCCCCATCTTCTTACGCAAAATTCTCAGCTGCACCGCCATCCAACGCCATTCCTTGAAAAGTAATGACACTCGGGTTGATTATGACACAAAGTGTCATTAAGATCGTCCTGTGTCCTTTGAGAGTCGTTGCAGCGACTCCTTGGCAAATTTAACTGTTTTCGACCAGGTACTGACCGTGACCACGACCATGCACACCCCGAAGGATCAGCTTGTCACCCTCGCAGAGAAGCAAATGGTGACCGCGCTGATCGATAACGAATATACCCCGAGACAGAAGCTTGCACTCACCTGCCGAATTCTTTTTGACGGCGGTCATGATTCGGGGCTGGCTGGACAGATCACTGCCCGTGCCGAAGCGCCAGGCACCTATTATACGCAGCGCCTGGGCCTGGGTTTTGACGAGATTTGCGGGTCGAATCTGCTGGTGGTCGATGAGGACCTCAAGGTGCTTGAAGGCCAGGGCATGGCAAACCCTGCCAATCGCTTTCACAGCTGGCTCTACAGGGCCCGCGCGGATGTGAATTGCATCATTCATACGCATCCACTGCACAGCGCCACGCTGTCGATGCTGGAAGTGCCGCTGGCCGTTTCCCATATGGACATCTGCCCGCTGTTTGACGACTGCGCCTTTCTCAAGGATTGGCCGGGTATTCCGGTGGGCAATGAAGAAGGCGAGATTATTTCCAAGGCCATCGGTGACAAGCGCGCCATCTTGCTCTCTCACCATGGCTTGCTGATTGCGGGTGGCTCGATTGAGGAAGCTTGCGTGCTCGCGCTGTTATTCGAACGTGCGGCCAGGATGCAATTGTTGGCCATGAGCGCAGGGGAAATTCGGCCCATTCCCGAAGCATTGGGCAAAGAAGCTCACGACTGGATCTCCACTGCGAAACGTCACGGCGCCGCATTCAGCTACTACGCACGGCGCGCACTGCGTGCCCATGGCGACTGCCTGGCCTGATCGTACCGACACTCATTCATGGAAACGGCAAAGGTGCCTGTATGTCTACTTCTGTAATTCGCGGCGTTATCGGCTATACCATCACGCCATTCGCGGTCGACGGTTCACTGGATCTGGCTGCCTTGGGGCAATCTATCGATAAGCTGATCGCTTCCGGCGTGCATGCCATCGCCCCCCTGGGGAGCACCGGGGAGGGGGCCTATCTTTCTGATAGCGAATGGGAGTCGGTTGTCCGCTTCAGCCAAGAGAAAATTGCTGGCCGAGTTCCGACAGTGGTCAGTGTTTCAGACCTGACCACTGCGCGTACCGTACAGCGTGCCCAACTGGCTGAATCTTGTGGCGCCACTGCTGTGATGGTGCTTCCAGTCTCCTACTGGAAGCTGACTGATACGGAAATCGTCGATCATTACAAGGCTGTGGGTGCTGCCATCAACCTGCCGATCATGCTCTACAACAACCCAGGCACCAGCGGTACTGACCTGTCGGTCGATCTGATCCTGCGCATTTTGAGCGAAGTGAAAAATGTCACCATGGTCAAGGAAAGCACCGGCGACATTCAACGCATGCACCGTCTGTTCAAGGCAACAGATGGCAAGGTGGCCTTCTACAACGGCTGCAACCCATTGACCCTGGAGGCTTTGGTCGCTGGTGCGACGGGGTGGTGTACCGCCGCTCCCAACCTCATTCCCAAGCTGAACCTGGCGCTGTGGGATGCTGTTCAGAACGGCCAGATGGAAGAGGCTCGGACATTGTTTTATCGCCAGTATGAAATGCTGGAATACATCACGCGTCGTGGCCTGCCGACCACTATCAAGGGCGGTTTGAAATTGCAGGGCCTTGACGTCGGCGCTCCCCGCCTTCCACTTCAACCGCTCGATGCTCAAGGTTGCACCTACCTGAAAGGGCTGCTGGACACCTTGTGCTGATACCGCACGGGAAGTACCGATAGGGCCTTTTGTTTTGCAGGCGCGGGGCTCCTTCCTTCGAATGGGTCGAACCCGCAGCCCGACTGAAAAGGAAAAAAGCCTGATCACGTTGATCTCCCGCTGGGAACTGCCGCCAATCGAAGCGGCAGACCCGGCTCCGGTAGCCAGGCGATTTTGATTACCGAGCTCGCCACAGCGCCGGAGCCCATGCGGGTGCCTGTCCACGGTCAGGATTCAGCATCGGCCCAGCGTTCGCGTATCTTGAGGATTTCAGGTAGGCAGTCCAGAAATATCCCTACCAATTCAGGGTCGAAGTGCTGGTTGCATTGCTGGCGTATGAGTCCTACCGCGTCCTCAATCGACCAGGCGCGTTTATAGGGCCGCTCACTCGTGAGGGCATCGAACACATCGGCCAAGGCGACCACTCGGGCGACATGGGGGATGTCTTCACCGGCGAGTCCATTGGGGTAGCCGCTGCCGTCCCATTTTTCGTGATGGTTCAGCGCGATAATCTGCGCCGTATGCAGCAGCCCTGAAGGGTGATCACCGATGATCTTGGCGCCGATCACGGTGTGCTGGCGCATGATCAGCCATTCATCGTCCGTGAGCTTGCCTGGCTTTTGCAGGATGGCGTCGGGGATACCGATCTTGCCGACGTCGTGCATTGGCGCGGCATGCAATAAATCATCCGCTGCGTAGCGGCTATAGCCCGCGGCCAGGGCCAGCGTCTGCGCATAGTGGCTCATGCGTATGACGTGCAGGCCGGTCTCGTTGTCCTTGAACTCGGCCGCCGTGCCCAGGCGCTGGATGATCTGCAAGCGTGTATCGCGCAGCTCCTGTGCCTGCACCAGCGACAAGTGGGTACGCACGCGGGCTTTGACGATACCGGGATGGTAGGGCTTGCCTATGTAATCGACCGCGCCCAGTTCCAGGCCGCGTGTCTCGTTGTCGACCTCGCTCAGCGCGGTGACGAAGATCACCGGGATGGCGCTCGTGCAGGGATTTTGCTTGAGCGCTGCGCAGACGTCGTAGCCTGAGAGGCCTGGCATCATGATGTCGAGTAAAATCAGCTCTGGACGATCGGCGCGTACAAGCTCCAGGGCCTTGTACCCGTCTTTGGCGAACAGTAGGCGGTAGTCATCCTGCAGCGTGTGGCGCAGAACCTGAAGATTGATCGCTTCATCATCGACCAGCAGCAGGGTCGGGCGTGGGTCTGTCATTCGCTTCATAGCCGGCTCATGCTTGGGGTTCCGTGGCATGGTTGGTGATGAGCTGCAGCAGCAGCGTGTGAGCGTGGTCCAGCTCAAAGCTATCAACCGCGGTCCGCAAAGCCTGGACATGCGCGCGTTCGCCCAGGCTTTCCAGGCTCGTGCAAACCCTCTCCAGTACCGCGTCGTTCAATTCACTGTGTTCAAAGCATGTCAGCAGAATCTGCATGTGGGCGAGGAGTTCGGGCTCCAGCATTGGAAGCTGAGGTACTTCATCATCGACGACGAGCGCCCCACTGGCCTGTAGTTCCTTGGCGGCTGACTCCAGCAAGATGCGCAGCTCGGCGATCTGAGGTCGTGCTTCCTCGCGCCATCCTGTCCTGACCATGTCCTCCAGTGTGCTGGCCAGCTCAGTCACGGCAGGTAGGGCGAGATTACCCGCTGCGCCGTGAATGCTATGGAGACTGAGCAGTGTCGCCTCCCAATCAACTGAGCGGTCTGCAGCCTCCGGGAGTGGATGGTTGACCGCCGTTGCGCTCAGGAACTGGTCAAGCGCTTTGGCCAATCTGGTTTTACTGCCCCAGAGCGAAATGCCGGCGATCCAATCGATCTGCTGGGAGGGCGGTGCGGTTTGACCCTGCTCGCGGGAGGCGGGGGGAAGACGTTCGAGGTTCAGCACCTGCGCGATCTCATCGAATAACCGTGGCGCGTCCAGTGGCTTTACCGCAAAACCGTCCATCCCGGCCTGGCGTGCGGTTTTCCGGTCCTCGGCCATCACGCTGGCGGTGAGTGCAATGACGGGGGTATGAGGACGAGAGTGGGTGCGTTCGTACTGGCGGATCAACCGAGTGGCTTGCAAACCATCGGTGCGAGGCATGTGTACGTCCATCAGCACCAGGTCGAAGTGTTCAGTCCTGAATTTATCCACCGCTTCATCCCCATCGTGAGCCATCACGATGGTGTGGCCGCCAGCGCCGAGTGTCAGTGTCAGGAGCTCCAGGTTTTGGGCGACGTCGTCGGCGATCAGGATCTTCAGGGGCGGCAGTGCCTGATGGTAGGCCGCGGGTTTGATGGGCGCCGGTTTCTGTCCGATGGGCAGGGGCAACTGCACGTGGAAGGTGCTGCCGAATCCGAGCGCGCTTTCGACCTCAATACGGCCGCTCATCTGCTCGACCAACTGGCGCGCGATCGTGGTGCCTAACCCGGTGCCACCGAAACGACGGCTGATGGAGGCATCGGCCTGGGTAAAGGGCGCAAATATCGACTCGGCCTGCTGGGGCGTCATGCCGATGCCCGTGTCCTTGACCTTCACATGCACCCCGTCGTGCTCAAGGCTGAACGAGATATCGACGCGACCGTGTTCAGTGAACTTGATGGCATTGCCGACCAGGTTGGTCAGTATCTGCAGGATGCGCAGCGGATCGCCGCAGAAGTATTCATTCATGTCGCTCGGGTAGTGCGTGGAGAGGGTCAGATGCTTGGCGTGTGCCCCCAGTCGCAGGGAGGACTCGATCTGCAGTGCCAGGCCTTTGAGCGAGAAGTCTATGGCTTCAAGTGTCAAGCTGCCGTGTTCCATCTTCGAGGTGTCGAGGATGTCGTTGATCAACCCGAGCAGGGATCTAGATGATTGCCGTACGGTGTTCAGGTGGTTGCGCTGGATCGATGTCAGATCCCCCTGCAACAAGAGCTCGGTGAAGCCGATGATGGAGTTCATCGGTGTGCGGATTTCGTGGCTCATATTGGCCAGGAAGGTACTTTTGGCCGTAGCCGCGCGTTCGGCCCGTTCAGCGGTCTCGCGCAGCGACGCCTCCAGTGTATGGCGCTCGGTAATGTCGGTCACGAAACCGACGAACAGCAGCTCGTTGGGCAGATCAACACGGCCGACGGCCAGGCGCATCGGCATCAGGCTACCGTCTTTGCGCAAGCCCATGACTTCTCGACCTATTCCGATGATCTTCGGCGTGCCGGATGTCTGGTAATTGTGGAGGTAGCCGTCATGCCGGGACTGGTCGGGTTCGGGCATCAGCATCTTGATGTTACGGCCGAAGACTTCCTCGGCCGTCCAGCCGAACAGCCGCTCCGCCGAGTGGTTGAAGCTTTGGATCAATCCATGGCTGTCGATCGTGATGATGCCGTCGACGGCGGTATCGAGGATGGCACGCATGCGCGACTTGCTTTCCTCGATCTTGAGGTTGTTCTCCTCCATCGTCTGGTACAGCTTGCGTGAGTGCATCAGTCCATTGAGCGCAAACACCAGCACGGTTACCGTGACGGTGAAGGTGGAAAGCGCAAACGAGGCGAAGGTTGCATTGATCAGTACGCTGGTGCTGGCGTTGTCTGGGGTACCGATGAAGCGTACGGCGGCCATGCCGGTGTAGTGCATGCCGGCGATCGCCGAGCCCATGAACGTGCCACTGATCAGTAATCGCCTGATTGAGTTGAGCGCGGTGTGTTGCAGCCCGTAACTGACCCACAACGCAAACACCGCGAGGCCGATCGCCAGCACGATAGAGAGGACAAAGGTGAGGGGGTCATAGCGCATTTGCAACGATGTTTGCATCGCGGCCATCCCGATGTAATGCATCGTGCCGATGCCTAAACCCACCAGGCTACCGCTCATGATCAGATGCGGCAGCGTCACTTCCCGCTTTGTCAGCATCAGCAAGGCGAACCAGGACGCCACGCAGGCGGGTAGCAGGGAGAGCAGGGTCGGGGCGGTGGCGTAGTGAACGTGAGTGTGGAGATCGAATGACAGCATGCCGATGAAGTGCATGGTCCAGATGCCGCCGCCCAAGGCGATTGCGCCAGTGCTGATGGCGACGTGTCGGTACCAGGCGTTTTCAGCTTTGCGTGCGATCTGCGCGGTTTGCAATGACATCGTCGCCGAAAAGATCGACACCAGAATCGAGAGCAGCACCAGGCCCGAATTGTGGGAGCCGTGCACATAGGGCATATCGACTGAAGCGTCGATGAAAAAGGTTTTTAACCCTTCCATATGGCGTTCATCTCTTTGTAAGGAGGGGCATCGATTCCATGAGAAGGCGTCCATAGGAAGCCGTTCATTGGATTCGCCTTTTTCGAGGCGCAGGTAACGACTTCCTGTGTCGGCGAACTCGTTGAGTTCTTGAATGCTTTTCGAGAATGATCAAACCTGGAATATCGGGCACGACTCGACCGGGGAGCGTCACAAGGTCCAAGAGATGGCCGTTCTTCGGCCGATGAGCAGCGTCTTCATGGTTGGTTTTTCGCTGTTAAATATATTAATTATTTTGAGTTAAATATTAATTTATATAAAATATAATAATATTAGGTTATAGCTAAATAGAATTATATTTTTGATATTGATTTCATTATGTTTGGGTTCTACAGCCTACCCCTGACCTCGGATGGTACCCACTGTGATCAAGATTCTGCAGGGCATGCCGCGGAGCGCAGGTCGGACCTATCATCCAAACCTGCACGGCATGACAGGGTGATCAACCACTGATCCCCGGCACAGAATCGTTGGAAGGGAGTTCGACGTATGTTGCTCATTCAATTCTGCCGTGCATTTTTCTCCTCCCGTCTTGTCCCTGACAGGCGTTCTGCAACACCTCAGCCGCCTCCTGGCTGTCCTTCATACACATAGCCTGACCCCCGTGCGGGACACGCTCCATCGTGCGCGTTTTCCGGTGGTTGCTACCACATCCGACTGACCTGCGCCTTTCTAGGCAGGCGCCGCCGACACCGTTCGGTCCCCCCTGAAAACACCATGATGTGTTATTGCGTGCGAGGAATAGATCATGCCCGTTGTCGCCAAACCCTTCGACCTGATTGATGAAGTGAATGCCTACCCGGTTCGCCAGAGCCGTACACCGACTGCGGTCAAGGCCTTGCAGGTGGTGCCGGCCCGCCATCCCTGGCGCTGGGGCGGGTCGCTATTCGCCGCGTTGGTGTTGTTTGCCATCGTGCATTCCCTGGCCACCAATCCGCGCTGGGAGTGGGGGGTGTTTGGTCAGTGGTTCCTCTCTGCATCGGTGCTGCGCGGCTTGACGCAAACGCTGTTGCTGACGCTGTTGAGCACTGTGTTCAGCATCCTCCTCGGCACCGCGCTGGCGCTGGCACGGCTGTCCGGCTCGCCACTGTTGGCGGCGCTGGCCTGGGGGTATATCTGGTTTTTCCGCTCGATGCCGGCGCTGCTGGTGCTGATCATCCTGTACAACTTTGCCTATCTGTACGACCACATTGTGCTCGGCGTGCCGTTCACCGATCTGGTGCTCGCCCAATGGTCGACGGTCGACGTGCTCAGCCAATTCACCGTGGCGGTGTTGGGCCTGAGCCTGATGCAGGCAGCTTATGCGGCGGAGATCATCCGTGGTGGCCTGATCGGTGTTGACGCGGGCCAGCATGAAGCGGCCGCGGCCTTGGGGTTGCCGGCGTCGCGGCGGATTTTCCGGATCATCCTGCCCCAGGCGCTGCGCTCGATCCTGCCCTCGGGTTTCAACGAAATCATCGGCCTGGTCAAGGGCACCTCCATCGTTTACGTGCTGGCCCTGCCGGAGCTGTTCTACACCGTGCAGGTGATCTACAACCGCACCCAGGCGGTGATCCCGTTGTTGATCGTGGCCACGGTCTGGTACCTGATCATCACCACCGTGCTGACCAGTGCCCAGTACTACGTCGAACGGTACTTTGCCTGCGGCACGGCGCGGGTCTTGCCACCCACGCCATTGCAGCGGGTGCGCCGCTGGCTCAAGGAGCAATCCCATGAGTGAGGCCGCCACCCAGGTGCGCGCCGGGCGCATCCAGATCCAGGGCGTCGGCAAGCGTTTCGGCAATCAGCAGGTGCTCAAGGATATCGACCTGGCCATCGAACCGGGCAAGGTCACGGTGATCCTCGGGCCCTCCGGCTCGGGTAAATCGACGCTGCTGCGCACCATCAACCACCTGGAAAAAATCGACAGCGGCTACATCACCATCGACGGTGAATATGTCGGCTATCGACGCAAGGGCGACCTGCTCTATGAACTCAAGGAACGGGAAATTCTCAAGCGTCGGATCGAGGTCGGTTTCGTGTTCCAGAACTTCAACCTGTTCCCGCACCTTACGGCCTGGGAAAACATCGCCGAAGCACCGTTGGCCCACAAGCGCTGGAGCAAGGCCCAGGCCAGGGGCAAGGCCGGGGAACTGTTGGCCAGGGTCGGCCTGGCGGACAAGGTCGATGCCTATCCACGCCAGCTTTCCGGAGGCCAGCAACAGCGGGTCGCCATCGCCCGGGCCCTGGCCCTGGACCCCAAGGTGCTGTTGTTCGATGAACCCACCTCGGCCCTCGACCCTGAGCTGGTGGGCGAGGTGCTGGACGTGATCAAGGGGCTCACCCGCCTGGGCGTCACCTTGGTCATCGTCACCCACGAGATCGGATTTGCCCGGGAGGTGGCGGATCACGTGGTGTTTCTCTGCGATGGTCAATTGATCGAACAAGGGCCGCCGGAACAGATTTTTCGACAACCCCGTCATCCACGCACTGTCGCCTTCCTCGGCAAGGTGCTGTGAATTTTTTCCCTGGTTAAAGGAGTGACTGCCCATGTCAGTAAAGATTGCCCGTGTAACCTTGCTGGCGCTTGCCGTCAGCTTCGGCCTGCCGGTATTGGCGGCTGAAAGCAGCGGCGCGCCGGCTGTGCAAAAGGTTGATCTGAGCCCCGACCGCCAGCGCATCCGCGCACCGCGCAATGAAGCCGCTATCGCGCAGATTCCCGCGGGCTTCAAGTTCGCCCAGCCCGGCAAGTTTACCGTGGCCGTATCGGGGGTGGCCGGGCCGCCCCTGGCGCTGTTGGCCAATGATGACAAAACCACCATCGGTAGTGAGGCCGACACCGCGCAGTTGGTGGCCGACAGCCTGGGCCTGCAATTGAACGTGGTGCAGACCAGTTGGGAGGATTGGCCCCTGGGCGTCAGTTCGGGTAAGTACGACGCGGTGATCAGTAACGTGACCGTGACCGAGGCGCGCAAGAAGCGCTTCGACTTCGCGACCTATCGCCAGGATGTCCTGGGGTTTTATGTCAAGACCACCAGCAAGATTGTCGCCATCAAGGAGGCTCGGGACATCGCCGGGCTGAAGATCATCGTCGGCTCCGGCACCAATCAGGAAAAGGTCCTGCTGGCCTGGAACGACGCCAACGTAAAGGCCGGCATTGCGCCCGCGCTGTTGCAGTACTTCGATGACCAGGCCGCCGCGCAGTTGGCGGTGCAGTCGGGACGCAGCGACGCCCTTTTTGGCCCCAATTCGGTGTTTGCCTATTCGGCTGCCATTACCGGCGGCATCAAGCTGGTGGGCATCGTCAACGGTGGCTGGCCACTGCGGGCCGATATTGCCGTGACTACCCGCAAGGACAATGGATTGGTCCAACCGATCCATACCGCGCTTGAAGGGGCGATCGCCGGCGGCCAATACGAACAGGTGCTCAAACGTTGGGGCCTGGATGTGGAGCGCATCGACACATCACGGATCAACCCACCCGGTTTGCCGGATTGAAGCCTTCAAGGGAACAATGAATATGGGACTGACTCGACGTGAGGCGTTTTCCAGCATCGCTGCCGTGGGGGGCGAGAAAGCGCTCAAGGATGTGCTCGCCGTATTGGGCCTGGGGCCTTCGTCGCACCGGCGGCCGCAGCCCTTGAAACTGCACAAGGAGCTGGGGCAGGGCACTCGTGTGTTGGTACTCGGTGCCGGGATTGCCGGACTGGTGACCGCCCTGGAACTGACCCGGGCCGGGTTCCAGGTGCAAGTACTGGAGGCCCGTGACCGTGTGGGGGGACGTACCTGGACCCTGCGCAACGGCGATCGGGTCGACTACAAGGATGGACGCACACAGGCCGTGGTCTTTGACTCGGGCCTGTATTTCAACGCAGGCCCGGCGCGGATCCCCAGTCAACATCGGACTTTACTCGATTACTGCAGTGAGCTGGGTGTCCCGCTGGAAGTATTGGTCAACAGCAGCCATGGCGCCCAGGTGCGCCCGGACCTGCAACAGCCGGCGTTCACCGTCGGCCAGGCGGTCAACGATACCCGTGGGCATCTGTCGGGTTTGTTGGCGACCGCCGTGCAGCGTGATGCCCTGGATGACGTACTGAGCAACGAAGAGAGGAGCCGCTTGCTGGCGTTCCTGCGGGTTTATGGTGACCTGTCACAGGAACTGGCTTTCGAAGGCAGCATTCGTTCCGGTCACCTGGAGTCGCCCCGGCACCCGGGGGCATTGCCTGCTAGCCCGACTCCGGTGGCCCTGGAGCGGCTGCTGCATCCGGAACTCTGGGGCGCGTTGCTGCACAGTGAGTTTCCCGAGTTCTCGGCGACCATGTTCCAGCCGGTGGGCGGCATGGATCGCATCACCGATGCCTTCTACCAGCGCCTGACCGAACAGGTGCAACTGGGCGCCCGGGTGCGCCGTATCCGTCAGCTTGAGGACGGTGTGGCGGTGACTTATCACGATCAGCACAGTGGTCGCGAACAGGTGGTGCGTGCCGACTATCTGGTGTCGACCTTGCCGCTGCCGCTGCTGGCCAAACTGGACACCGACTTCAGCGACCCGGTCAAGACGGCGCTGCGCAGTACTCGCAACGATCAGGCGACCAAGGTGGCCTGGCAATCCCCGCGCTTCTGGGAAACCGATTACCGCACCTACGGCGGGTTGTCCTGGATCGAACACCCGGCGCGCTTGCTCTGGTACCCCAGCAACGACCTGAATACCCGCGAGGGGCTGTTGGTGGCCGGGTATGTCACGGGGCCTGGCGCCGATGCCTTTGGCGAGCAGCCCCTCGACGTGCAGTACGCGACCTCCAGGGAGGCGGTTGAGTTGCTGCATCCGGGGTACTCCCGGCAACTGCGCCATCCCCTGGCGGTGTCCTGGGAACAGATCCCGTACAGCGAAGGTCCGTGGCTGCAACGTGAACACTTTCCCGCCGATGCCAGTGCCCTGCTGGAAGAGCCGCATGGCCGGGTGTACTTCGCCGGCGACGGCCTTGTGCAAAGCGGCGTTGGCATCTGGCAGGAGTCGGCCGCCAATTCGGCGCGTCATGTGGTCGGGCAGTTGGCCGAGCGGCTTATCCGGCAGCGACAGGCAGCGCCCCTTATTCATTGAAGGAGAGAACAGATGAGCAACAGCATTCAACGTACCAGCGTCGGCGACTTCCCTATCTCGCAAACCGTGACCGTACCGGCCTCCGCCAGCCTGGTGTTCGTCAGTGGCACCTTGCCGGACCTCGCTGACCGGCAGGCCCCGGCGGGTACGCCGGCGGCCTATGGCAATACCGAAGTGCAGACCGTTTCGGTGTTCAGCAAGCTGCGCAAAATCCTGCGGCAACAAGATCTGGACCTGGGGGATATCGTGCAGTTGCGGGTGTTCCTGGTAGGCGCCGAGGAGACTGGCGGCAAGCTCGACTTTGCCGGGCTGCAAGCCGGGTACACGCAGTTTTTCGGCACACCCGAGCAGCCGAACAAACCGGCGCGTACTGCCTTGCAAGTGGTGGCCTTGCCACTGCCCGGTGCCCTGGTGGAAGTCGAGGCGATAGCGGCCAGGACGGTGTGATCGTTCGCTCCATGTACCTGTGCAGGCCTCGGCGAACTGAAAGATCGAGTTCCTCCATTAACCAAAGGGATATTTGAATGGCTGTTTCTGAACGATTGACCCGCCGTCATCTGCTGGGGTTGGCCGGCGTTGCCCTGGCGAGTCCGCTGCTGATGGCGTTGCCGCGCTTCAGTCGGGCTGCCGACGAGCACGCGGGACACGCTGCCGAGCTCGGCGCCGAGCCCACGGGCACGGGGGATTTCATCCGTCTGGACACACCTCGCGCGCTGAAGCTGGCAGTCAATCTGAACGCGGTATGCCTGGCGCCGGTGGTCATCGCGCACGGACAAGGTTTTTTCAAGAAGCACAACCTCGATGTCGAGTTGGTCAACTTTGGCAACTCCACCGAAGTGCTGCTCGAAGCCATCGCCACGGGCAAGGCCGATGCTGGCGTCGGCATGGCGCTGCGCTGGCTCAAGGCGCTGGAGCAGGGCTTTGACGTCAAGCTCACCGCCGGTACTCACGGGGGGTGCCTGCGTTTGCTCAGTGCGGTCAACGGCAACGTGCATAAGCTCGACGACCTCAAAGGCCAAACCATTGGCGTTACCGACATGGCCAGCCCGGACCGCAATTTCTTCTCGATCCTGCTGAAAAAACACGGCATCGATCCGGTACGCGACGTGCAGTGGCGGCTGTACCCGGCCGACTTGCTGGGCACGGCGCTGGAGCGTGGCGAAGTCCAGGCGGTCAGCGGCAGTGACCCGTTCATGTATCGCCTGATCAATACCGGCAAAGCCCGGGAGCTGTCCACCAACCTGGTTGAAGAGTACGCCAACCTCAGTTGCTGTGTGGTCGGCGTTACCGGAAAACTGGTGCGTGAAGAAAAACGCGTGGCGGCGGCCCTGACCCAGGCGATTCTTGAAGCTCACGATTACTCGGTGAAAAATCCCCGGGCCGTGGCCAAGGGGTTCCAGGCTTATGCGCTGAATACCTCCGTCGAAGAGGTCGAGGCGATCTTGCACGACCATACCCATGGTCATCATGCCGTTGGGGCGCTGCTGACGACAGAAATCACCACCTACGTCAGCGACTTGAAAACCGTGGAAGTCATTAGCCAGGGTACCGACGCCCGCGGGTTCGCCAAGGAGATCACCGCCGATGTCTTCAGTTGAAACGACAACGCTGACCAGGTCGTTGACACGGCAGAACTTCAAGGGCTGGCGCCAAGGCGCGTCGGCGGTGACGGCATGGGTGGCGGTCGCGCTGCTGGTCAGTTATTGGCCCAATGCCATGCGCCTGTGGCCGATGACCCAGGGGCTGGCGAATCTGTGCCTGGCGGTGGCGGCCTTGATCGGCCTGCTGGGCCTCGTCGGTCATTGGTCGGCGAAGGTTGCCGCGCGGGTTCGGGGAGCGGGGGCCTGGTTGATTGCCTTGCCGATTCTGTTGGGGATCTGGGAGCTGCTGACCGCCAAGCTGGGCCTGCTACCGGTGCCATTCTTTGCACCGCCGCAAGCGTTGCTTGCAGTGTACCTTGAAGACTGGCCGCGTCTGATCGACAGTTTGCTGCATTCGGCCGTGTTGCTGGGGAGCGGAGTCGTGCTGGGTGCCGCGACCGGTTTCGTGGCCGGGGTGGCCATCGGTTGGTCGAGTCGTATCGGCTATTGGCTGCATCCGGTCTTGCGCATTCTTGGACCCGTGCCTTCGACGGCGTTGTTGCCACTGTGCTTCTTTTTGTTTCCCTCCAGTTGGAGTGCCAGCGTGTTTCTCATCGCCCTGGCAACCTGGTTTCCAGTGACGGTGCTGACGTGGTCGGGCGTTGCCAGTGTCGATAAGGCCTATTACGACGTGGCGCGGACTTTGGGGGCGAAGCAGGGGTTCCTGATTTTCAACGTGGCGATCCCGGCGGCGTTGCCCCACGTGTTCGTCGGGTTGTTCATGGGCTTGGGCGCTTCATTCTCGACCCTGGTGGTCGCGGAAATGATGGGGGTCAAATCCGGTATCGGTTGGTACTTGCAATGGGCTCAGGGTTGGGCTGCCTACGCCAATATGTACGCGGCGCTGTTGGTCATGGCACTGGCCTGCTCGGGCTTGATCTGCGCGCTGTTCCTGGTCCGCGATCGATTGTTGGCCTGGCAAAAAGGAGCGATGAAATGGTAACGCCGGCACCGGCAATAACGGCTTCTGCTTCAGCTGGGTTGACCTTGCAGATTGACAACCTGAGCCATGGTTTTGCCCTGGATGGGCAGCACCTACCGGTACTGAAGCGGGTTTCCCTGCATGTGGCGCCCGGCGAATTCGTCGCGTTGCTCGGACCTTCGGGTTGCGGCAAGTCGACGCTGTTGCGGCTGGTGGCCGGGCTGGAACCCGCCGACTCGGGGACGTTGCTGGCCGATGGTGCGGCCATTACCGGCCCTGATCCAAGTCGGGTCGTGGTGTTCCAGGACCCGACGCTGTACCCGTGGCGACGTGTATGGGACAACGTTGCCATTGGCCTGGAAGCTCAGGGTATCCTGAAAACCCATTTCGCCAAGGTCGATGCGGCACTGGAAAAAGTCGGTCTCAGTCAGTTCGCCCGGGCTTATCCTCGACAGTTATCAGGCGGTATGGCCCAGCGTGTCGCATTGGCCCGGGCACTGGTCAACGAGCCGCGCCTGCTGATCCTGGACGAGCCGTTGGGCAAGCTGGACTCGTTGACCCGCATCACCATGCAGAAGGAACTGATCGACTTGTGGCAACGCCAGGGCTATTCCGCGCTGCTGGTTACCCACGATGTCGAAGAGGCCTTGCTGCTGGCCAATCGAGTGATAGTGTTCAGTGACCGACCGGCAACGATCAAGGCACAACTGACCATCGAACGGCCTTATCCGCGTCATCGCGACGATCCTTACCTGGTAGACCTGCGCCGTCAGATTATGGGCTTGCTCGGGTTGGGCGAGAGCTGGTAATCGGTATCTGAAACGCTTCGAAGGTTCATCGCACCATGAGTTTTCTTGTGTGATTTCGATTTTCGCCCGGGCCAATCGATCGCTGTGAAATCTGGCTGAGCCGGTGTTTACCACGCCATAGCACAGCTGTCCTACGGCGTGGTTCATGGTGATCGAGAGAGCAGTACTCAGAGGTCGTAGCGCACCGACAGCAACAGGGTTCGCGGGTCATTGATTGAGTAGTAGCGAGCGCCACTGGAGGGCACATAACCGACCGATTGCGGGTAGGCCCGGTCGAGCAGGTTCTTCACTGAAAGCGTGGTGGTCCAGTGGCCGTCGCCGGTGATGTAGCTGGTGTGGGCGTTCCAGAAGGTTTGTGTCGGAATTTCCTGGATATCATCGTTCAGTGCGTTGGCGTAGGATTTGGTCTGGAACTGCGCGTCGGTACCGGCCAGCCAGGTGCCGGGCAGTCCAGCCGGGATGGTGTAGTTGAGGCCGACGCTGGCGTTCCAGCGTGGCGAGTACACCAACTGCTTGCCATTGGCATCGACACCGGCACCGCCAGCATTCTCGAAGTCATCGTACTTGCTTTGCAGATAGCCGAGGTTGGCGCTCAGTTGCAGGTCGCTGGTCAGCGCAGTCAGGGTTTCCAGCTCGACGCCGTAAGTGTGGGCCCGACCGACGTTGGTCCGCAGGCTCACGCCCAGCGCCGGATCGTAGGCGTTGGTCTGCAGGTCCTTGTAGTCGTTGTAGAACAGGGCGACGTTGGCCCGCAGACGTTGGTCGAAGAAGTCGCCCTTGAAGCCGGTTTCCCAGGTGGTGACATCTTCCGGGGAGAAGGCCTGTTCGGCGGCGGTCCGGGTGGGGGCCCGGTTATCGTAGCCGCCGGCCTTGAAGCCTTTGGCGACATAGGCGTACTGATTCAGATGCGCTGTCCAGGCGTACTCGAAGCCGAGTTTCGGGCTGGTGGATTGCCAGGACTTGCTCGCGTCGGCAGTGAAGTTGATGCCAGTGATCTGCCGGTTGGTATTGATGGCGTAGTTGGTGTAGTCGAAGTTCTTGTGTTCGCGAGTAAAGCGTAGCCCGGCGATCAGCGACAGCCGGGGCGTGATTTTGTAGCTGCCCTGGCCATAGAGCGCGTAGCTTTCGGTGGTGGTTGTGCTGTATTGCCCCTGGCCGATCACTTGATTGCGCGCAATCGAGTAGGTCAGGCTGTCGCGCTCGGCATCGAACTTTTCGCGGTAAAGGTATAGGCCGGTGCTGAAACTGAAATCGTCGTAGTTGCCGTTGAGCTGGAATTCCTGGGTAGTATAGTCCTGGTTGTAGGTGATCAGGTTGTTCTGAATCAGCGCGGCTTGTCCCGAGTTGTCATAGTCCACGGGTTGGTTGAACGCGGAATAGGCGGTCACCGATTTGAAGTTCAAGTGGTCATCGATCGCATAGATTGCGCGCAGTACCGAACTGCCTTGGTCGAGGCGGTTCTTTGGGTCGAGGCTGCTGTAACTCTTGAATTTGTCGAAGTGGCCGTTGGCGTCAAAGGGGGTGTAGCTGGTGGTGTCGCCACGGTCGAAGGTGCCGGCCAGGGTCAGTTGTACGTCCCACGGCGAATCAACGGGATTGAAGCGCAGTTTGCCGCGGTAGGACTGGATGTCGACGTTGTTCACGTCTTTTCCTCGGGTCGGATCGGAGACGGTGCCGTCGCGGCTCAGGCGAATCGCCGAAAAACTCCCGAACAACGCATTGTCCACCAGCGGGCCGCTGATCAGCAGGCGTGCGTTCTGGGCGTCGTAGTTGCCGGCGCCGAGTTCGAAGAAGCCTCGGGTTTCCTGGGTCGGATCGCGGGTGATCACCCGGATGGCCCCGGCACTGCTGTTGCGCCCGTACAGCGTACCTTGAGGGCCGCGCAACACTTCGACGCGCTCGACGTCGTTGAAGTCGAGCATCGAGGAAATAGCCCGCGGGATGTACAGGTCATCGGCGTAGACCGCGACGGCAGACTCCTGGATCGGATCGGTCTCGCCGATGCCGCGAATACCATAGGTCTGCGCGCTATAGGAGATCGACTGGCGGCTCAGGGTCAGGTTCGGCACTTGTCCGGAGAGGTCGCGGATACTTTTGATCTGCTTGTCCTCAAGGGCTTTTTCGTCGAATGCGGAGATCGCCAGCGGGGTCTTTTGCAAGTCCTCGGTGTGGTGTTCGGCGGTGACCGTGACAACGGGGAGGGCACCATCCTTGGTGTTTTCTTCGGCGTGGGCCGACAACCCGAACAGGGCCAAGGATACGGCCAGCGTCAGACGGTTTGAATTGAAAGTGTCGTGCATGGTGAACCCCAGGTGTGTAGATGCAGCGTTGGCGGTGTTATGTTTTTTTTGCCCAAAGCGTTGCCGAGGCCATGCTCCGAAAGCCATGGCGTGGTGGTTTGAGCCGGTTTCAGGTGTGGGTGTGGCGGTTGACCGTGGAGTGGTGTCGGCCAGAAAAACGTAGAGTTTCTTGGGCCTCCACCTGGTCAGGGGTCGGTGATGGATGTAACAATATTTGCATAATACGGGGTTGTAAAAGTCCGATTAGCTATAAGTTAATTATAAAAAATGGACATTAAACATTCTATTTAAATGCGTAATTCTGATGTTTTCCGGGTGATTAAAACGCAATCGCGGGCAAGCCACGCTCCCACACATGATGCATAACCTGTGGGAGCCTGGCTTGCCCGCGATGACAGTCGATCGCTGGTCGCTAATACCCGCGTTGTACGTTCGCCAGATTCTCCGGTGCCAAACCGCTGAGGAAGCGCTCGAGATTGGCCAGGAAACTGTCGGCAATTTCGTGACCACTGTTGCTGGAAATCGCCGAGGTATGCGGTGACAAACGAACCCGTGGATGGGAATAGAAGGGGTGTCCGTCCGGCAGCGGTTCGGGCTCGGTGACGTCCAGCGAGGCCAGGCTGATCGCTCCGTTCTCCAGCGCCTCAAGCAACGCGCCCTGGTCGAGCAGACCACCGCGAGCGATGTTGATCAGATGCAGGCCGGGCTTGGCGCTGGCGAGCACGGCAGTGTTGACGATATGCCGGGTCGCGCCGGTCAGGGGCGCGGCCAGCACGAGGTGATCGGCACGGGCAAACAGGTCATGGATATCGCGCGCGGCCTCGACGCCTTCGACCTCGAACGGCGTCCGACTCTGACGCAGCGCCAGCACGTTGATGCCCAGGGCATGGGCCTTGGCCGCCAGGCTGCGACCAATGGCGCCAAAGCCGAGAATCCCCAGGGTGGTGCCCTTGAGCGGTGTCAGCGCGGTGAAGTTCCACTGCGAGTCATGCACCCATATGTCCGGCAGGCGCTTGGCGGCGGCGAAGATCGCCGCCAGGGCGAATTCGGCGATGTTCTCGGCGGCGCTGCCCCGCGACGTACTCACCGGTGGGCCGTTGAAGAACCATCCAGGGTAGAAGTCGATACCGGAAGACACCACCTGAATCCATTTCAAAGCATAGGGCCAGCCCGGTGGTGGTGTGTCCGGCGCCAGGTAGCCGCGTACATTGATCGGCCGCGCCAGCAGAATACTGACCTCCGGCGCAAGGTCGCTGGGCACCCCGGCTGGTACGCCGATGAGGCGGGTGCCGGGGTGCGATTGCGCGAGGCGCTGGCGGATCACCTCGTTGAAGTCTTCATCCAATTGGCTGGCAATCACAAGTCGGCTCATGGGCGCTCCTTTGGCTGGCGCTGGGCGAAGACCGCTTTGCCGACGCCTTGCAGCACGGCATCGTTCTGCGGTGTATGAACGCGACTGCACAGCACATCGCGGTAGTGCCGTTGCAGTGGGTTGTGGCGTGACAGACCGGGGTTGCCGGACGCCTCGATGGCCAGCTCGACGGCGCGGATGGCGTTGCCGGTCACCAGGTATTTCAGTTGCGCGGCGTTACCCGCCGATGTGTGCCCCTCGGCGGCGGCATCCAGCAGGCTGCGGTTGGCGAATAGCAAGGTGTCGATGTGCCCGACGATTTCCTGGAAGCGCGGCAGGGTCGACAGCGACGCGCCGAGATTGGACGGCTTGCGTTGTTCCAACCAGTCCACCAGCCAGTCCCGGGCGGCCTGGGCGACGCCGTCGTAGACCGATGACAGCAACACCGACATCCAGAGGAATCCTTCGCCATCGAGTTCGGCTTGCGGTGCGCTCCAGGGACTGACGCTGACGGCGTGATCCAATGGCACCAGGACATTGTCGAACAGTACCTCATGGCTGCAAGTGGCGCGCATGCCCAGATGGTCCCAATCCTCGATGATGCTGATACCGGGCGTGTCCTTGTGCACCAGCCAGGCACCGACCAATGGGTCTTCATCGGTGCTGCGGGCCCAGACGCTGAACCATGTCAGGCCATGGCTGCCGGTGGAGTAGATCTTGCGCCCGCTGATTCGCCAGCCGGCAGAAGTGCGTCGAGCGATGGTCGCCGGCAGGCCGCCACGGGCCGGGGTACCGAGATCGGGTTCGACGCGCAAGGCGTTGATCAGCGCAGCATTGCGCACCGCGTCCTCGGCCACTTGCGTACGCAAGGCCTGGGGCCAGGTTTTGCTGTCTTGCAAACGGGCGTGTTGCAGGTACTGCATCACCAGGATCAAGGCGGTGGAAGGTTCGCCCTTGGCGATGGCGTTGATCGCCTTGCGCGCCTGGGCCAGGTTGGCGCCGCCACCGCCCAGGGCCTTGGGCACGGTCAGGGCCACCAGGCCGTGCTGGTGCAGTAGCGTGAAATTGTCCTTGGGGAAGGCGCCGCTTTCGTCGTAGAGATGGGCGGTGGAGGCAAGCTGGCGGCTGATGCGTTCCAGCAGCGCTTCGAAATTGGCTACTTCCACCGAGCGCAACAGGGGCGGTTGTTGAGAAGAAAGACTCATGGTCGGTTCACTCGATCATAATAGTGTTTATATCGGCAGCAGCTTGAACCGCCGATCCCACAACGGGCTGACATCCAGGCGTTCACTCAACACCCCGGCGCTGAAAAACAGATCCGCCACCTCCTGTTGCGAAGCGATGGCCTGTTCATTCACCTCGAGCAGCTTGTAGGGCTGGCTGCGGCTGTTGTACATGTCGAGGAACACGGCTTTGTCGACCCCCAGCAACTGCGCCGATTTCACGGCCCAGGGCTCGGGGTTGTTGTTCATCCACTCCAGGGTGCGCGCCTGGCGCTGCAGATAGTCCTGGATCGCCTGTTGGCGCAGCGGGTCTTCCAGGGCGGCGGGGCGGGCGGCGATCAAGTAGTTGCCCGAGAGGTAGCCCAGGGCGGTTTTCAGCACCCGGGCGCCACTGCGAAACTTCGCCAATTGGATAAACACGCCGTAGATCACCCAGGCATCCAGCTGGCCACTCTGGAACGCACTGAAACCATCTTGTGGGGTAAGCGGTACGGCGCTGATGTCGTTCAAGGTCAGCCCCTGTTCCTTCAGGACCTTGATCAAGAAGTAGTGGGAGGTGGTCGAGCGTACATAGCCGACCCGCTTGCCCTTCAGTTGCTCGATGGATTCCAGTTTCGAATCCTTGGGGATCAGGATCACCTGGTTATTCACGTCGCCTTGAAGGACGGCGATCAGCTTGGGTTCGCGATGGCTCTGGATCGAGAAAATCGGCGGGATTTCACTCATGCCGCCGATGTCCAGGCTGCCCGAAGCCAAGGCTTCGACGATCAGGTTGCCGCCGGCAAATTCTGCATAGTCGACTTTGTAGGGCGTATTGGAGGTGCCGGCGTCGTCGGTGAAGTACGAGTCCTGGCCACGGTAGGTGGCGACGGCGAGGGTCAGCTCCGAGAGTTTTGCCGTGCCAGCCAACGCGCGCGGTACCAGGGACGACAGTCCCAGCGCGGCCAAGGTTATCGAGCTGGCGGTGAGGAAGCCGCGACGATTGAGCTGTCCCTGTATGATCGTGTTCATCTTGGTCAGGCCCCGGTCAGATGGCGATAGGCAGGGCGGTGTGCCCCAGCGGGCGGTCGAGGGATTCACTCATGCCAGGGCCTCCAGCTTTTGTGCTGTCCCAGGGGCAATGCTGTAGCGGTTGGCCGGAACATCCAGGCCCAGGTTGTCGCGCAGCGTGGCGCCGCTGTATTCACTGCGAAACAGACCGCGCTGTTGCAACACGGGTACCACCTGCTCGGTGAAATACTGCAAGCCATCCGGCAGCAGCGAGTTGATGATGAAACCATCGGCTGCCCCTGCTTCGAACCAGGTCTGGATCGCATCGGCGACTTGCTCCGGCGTGCCGACGAAGTCGCGTTTGGGGCGTGAAAAGCGCAGTGCCACTTCCCGCAGAGTCAGGCCTTCATCCCGGGCCAATTGTTTGATGCGGTCAGAGCCGCCTTTCTGGCTATTGGAGCCCAGGTCGCCCAGCTCGGGGAACGGCGCGTCCAGCGGGTACTGGCTGAAATCATGGTCGTTGAATGGTCGACCGAGGGCGACGATGGCGTCCTCGACGGTCACCAGTTCCACGGCTTGTTGGTAGCGGCTTTCCACCTCGGCTGCATCGCGGCCGACTATCGGTCGGATGCCCGGCAGGATCGACAGCTGATCGGCATCGCGGGCAAAATTACGCGCGCGCTTTTTCAGGTCCTGGGCATAGGCGCGGGCTTCATCGAAGCTCTCGGCGTGGACAAAAATCGCGTCGGCATTCTCGGCGGCAAAATTACGCCCGGCTTCGGAGGTACCGGCCTGGAAAATCACCGGTTGGCCCTGGCGGGAACGGGCAATATTCAGCGGGCCCTTGACCGAGAAAAACTCACCCTTGTGTTCCAGGGCATGCAGCTTGCCGGGGGTGAAGAACTCGCCGCTTTGCTTGTTGTAGGCGAAGGCGTCGTCCTCCCAGGAGTCCCACAGGCCCTTGACCACCGCCACGTGCTCCTTGGCGATGCGATAACGCACGGCATGGGGCGGGTGCTCGGCCTTGCCGAAGTTGTCAGCGGTGCCGCTGAGCCAGGAGGTCACCACGTTCCAGCCGGCGCGGCCGCCACTGATATGGTCCAGGGAGGCGAACTGACGCGCTACCTGGAAGGGCTCGGTATAGCTGACAGTCACGGTCGCCACCAGGCCGATGTGCGACGTCAGCGCCGCCAGGGCCGAAAGGATGGTCAGCGGCTCGAAACGGTTGAGGTAATGAGGGCTGGACTTTTCATGGATATGCAGGCTATCGGCGATGAACACGAAATCGAACTTCGCGCCTTCGGCCAGTTGTGTCTGTTGCTTGTAGAAACCGAAGTTGACACTGGCGTTGGGTTGGGCCAGTGGATGGCGCCATTCGCCCCAGCCATGGCCGACGCCATGGACCATCGCACCGAGTTTCAGTTGGCGTTTGCTCATGTTCTCACTCCTTCCAGCGCGACGGCTGTTTATCGAGACGCTTGGGTCAGTTGGGTACGCTTGGCGTTGAAGCTCTTGTCGAAGCCTTGGGATACGTCGATGTGTCGGGTCAGAATCCCTTCTTCCTGGTAGATGTCAGCAGTGCTTTGCAGGCCGCTGATCACCGCGTCGTCGATCTCCACCGGTTGCATATGGGTGGCCTTGGCCACGGCAATATGCACCGCCAGGGGCAGGCCGGTGACCTTGGCCAGGGCGGCGGCATACTCTTCGGGATGGGTATTGCTCCAGCGATAGGCACGGTCGACCCGGGCGACGAAGTCGTCCAGTTGCTGGCGCTTGCCGGCGATGGCCTGGCGGGTGGCCGCGAGGTACAAGTGGTTGGTCAGTAGGCTGTCACCGCTGGCCAGGACCTTGGCCTGGCTTTGGGTGGTGGCGATGGTGGTGTAGGGGTCCCAGGTCGACCAGGCGTCGGCGCTGCCGTTGTCCAGCAGGATGCGCGATTCACTGGGTAGCAGGTAAATGAACTGCACGTCCTTGGTGGTCAGGCCGGCACTGCGCAGTGCCTTGATCGCCAGGAAGTGGCCGATGGAACCGCGGGTGGTGACGATGCGCTTGCCCTTGAGGTCGGCGGCGGTGTTCAGCGGCGAATCCTTCAGCGCGAGTATGGCGGTGGTGTAGCGCCCCTCGGCGTGGATGATGCTCACCACCTTCAGCGGCGCACCGGCACCGAGGGCGAAGACATAGGGCGCATCGCCCAAGGCGCCGATATCCACGGCACCGGCATTCAGCGCCTCACCCAGCGGGGCGGCGGCGGGGAACTCGGAAAACTGGATATCGTAGGGCATGTCTTTCAGTTCGCCGGACACCTCCAGCAGCACTTTGATCGTCGACTTTTGATTGGCCACCAACAGCGGTTGCAGGTCGGCAGCGTGGCTAGCCGCGCCGAACGTGAGGGCGATGCTGAACAGCAGATGTTTGAGCGGTGGGGTAAAGCGCATGACAGCGTGCTCCAGGCGAACCTTGATATTTCGTGTCACCTCCGCCTGGAGAAAGGGGTCGGGCTGAATTCAACGTAGGGCGTATCGAACGGCGCTGCCCGGTATACGGTGCAGAAGCCCGGAGTGCTCAGATCACATAAAAGCCATGGGTGCCGTCGCGGGCCAATTGCCCCACCAGGCCAAATTCCCAGTCCAGGTAGGCCTGCATGGCTTCCCGTGGGTTGTCGGTGCCTTCATAGGGGCGGCGATAGCGGTCGATGCGCGGTGAGGCGAGGTGGCTCTCGCCGGTCTCCAGTGGTAGTTGTGCGGCAATCCAGCTGGCGGTGCCGTCTTCTAGCAGGAACACCTGCTTGCCGGTCAGTGCCTCGACTTCGGCCACCGCCAGGCGTGCCAGCTGGCTGCTGCCGCAGGTCAACACATAGCGTCGGGTCTCCGGCAGCTTGGCCAGGGCTTGCGGCAATTGCGCGCGCAGGACCCACCAGGCGCCGGGGATATGGCGTTTTACGTAGTTGGCGCTGCTGGTGAAGTCCAGCACGCTGGTGTCGCCATGGGTCAGCCATTCGGCCAGGGTCGACGGGCTGATGACTTCGGCCTGTCGAGGTGCCGGGACCGGCGCCTGCCACGGGCCTTGTTCACTGAAGTGAGCCGGTTGCAGATCATCCAGCACGTGTACTTCCCAACCCAATTGGGCGAGCCAGGAGGCGGACATATTGGCCCGCACACCATCATCATCGGCCAACACCAGGCGCGCGCCGCGCACGCTGGCGAAGTGGTCGGTTTCCTGCACCAGTTGGCCGCCCGGTGTCGAACGGGCGCCGGGCAGGTGAGCGGCTTCGAATTCTTCCGGGGTGCGTACATCGAACAAGTAGGTGGTACGCGCCGGTTGCTGCTGCCAGCGCTTCAGGTCGGCCAGGGTGGCGCGGCCCACGCGGGCTTTGTCGGCGACGCGGCGGGCATCCTTGGCGGCGACTTGGCGATGTTCTTCCGAGCTGGGGGCAAAGCGGCGCGATTGACCGTGCTGCAGTGTCTGGCCGGCCAATGTCCAGCCGATGGTGCCGTTGCGCAGGGCGGATACCGGGTTGGCGATACCGGCATTGATCAGCGACTGGGTGCCGATGATGCTGCGGGTGCGCCCGGCGCAGTTGACGATGATTCGGGTGGTCGGGTCTGGCGCCAGTTCGCGGACGCGCAACACCAGCTCGGCGCCGGGGACGCTGATGCCAGTGGGAATACTCATGGTTTGGTATTCATCAAAACGGCGGGCGTCGAGCACCACCACGTCGGCATTGCTGTCGAGCAGCGCCTGGACCTCTTCAGCGGCCAGGGACGGCGTGTGGCGCTGGCTTTCCACCAGTTCACCGAAGGCTTTGCTGGGGACGTTTACGTCGATAAACAGTTCACCGCCAGCGCTGCGCCAACCGTCAAGACCGCCCGCCAACAAGCTGACCTGGGTGTAGCCGAGCGCCTGCAAGCGCTGGGCGGCAATGTTCGCCAGGCCTTCGCCGTTGTCGTAGAGCGTCACCTGGGTGTCACGGCGGGGGATGCGCGAGAAAACCTCCAGCTCCAGTTTGGACAGCGGGATATTGGCGGCGAACAGCGGATGGGATTCGGCGAAGGGCGCTTCTTCGCGCACATCGACGAGGGCGACTTCTTCATGGTCCAACAGTGCCTGGCGAATCTGGGCGAAGGTGCGGTTCGATACAGTGCTCATAGGGCAGGGCTCTCTTTGGACAAATCCCAGATGTTCGGGAGAAAAGCGTTGGAATAACCGGAGATAAACAGTTTCTCGCTGCCGTCGGGCTGATACACCGCACGGCGCACGGCACCGATATTGGCGCCGTAGACATGGATGCTGATCGACACCTGATCATCAGAGGCATTGCTGACTTGGTGAATGTCACCGATCTTCGGCGAGACGGCTTCGACCTGGCCCGGTTTCAGCTGGATCCGCTTGCCCTCGGCGATCAAGCCGCCGTCGGCGTTGCGCTGGAATCCTTGGGAATACTCGGAACCGCGCAGCATGCCGATCAGCCCCCACACCCGATGATCATGAATCGGCGTGCTTTGCCCCGGCCCCCAGACGAAGCTGACGATGCTGAAACGCTGGCGAGAATCCGCATGCAGCAGAAATTGCTGATAGCGCTCCGGGCTGGGTTGGGCAAACTCGTCTGGCAACCAGTCATCATGGCTGACCAGTTGCGCCAATAGCTTGCCACCGCGGTGCAGCAGATCGCCCTCGCGAGGGTTGCCGTCGATCAATTCCGCCAGGGCGCCTATGAATGCTCTGAGTCTCTCCGGGTGTCGCGCCTGGGTCATGACGATTTCCATCGTGTGTGATTCATGGTGGTGGGGCTATATAAGCATAATGTTTGTAGTTAATATGCTATTTTTTAATGATTAGGTTATAGCTGAAAGTAATTTAGAACTGGTCTGAATAGCGTTAGACGTTATCGATAGGCGGGTGGGCTATCCAGGCGTTGCTAATGGAACTATGCTTTTCACACATCTTAATGACTGTTCTCTATGTGCGGCCCAAATGAAAATTGACGATATCGATGCCTTTGTCGAAGTGATTCGTTGCCAGTCCATCAGCCATGCCGCCGAGTCGTTGCAATTGACCCAGCCGGCGATCACCCGTCGCGTGCAGAACTTTGAGCAGGCGCTGGGAGTGGAGTTGTTCGACCGTAACACCAAACCGCTCAAGCCGACGTTGATCGGAACCCGGGTTTATGAACAGTGCCGTCTGATCCTGCGAGAGATGGATGCGCTGCGCGAATTGGTGGCCACCGACGCCCCTCCCAGCGGGCTGTTGCGCCTCGGCGTGCCGCAAACCATCGGCGATGTGGTGCTGCTGGACGCCCTCAAGCACTTGCGCGGCGAATACCCCGACCTGCGCGCGCAGGTGGCCACCGGCTGGGGCAGCCAGTTGGTCGGCAAGATCGAGCGCGGTGAGCTGGACGCGGCGGCGGCACTGTTTCCGGCGGGCAAGATCTTCCCGGACAACATCGTCGGCGAATCCATCGGCAAGATGGAGCTGGTGGTGGTGTGTACCAAGGCCCAGTTGCCCAAGCGCTCCTGCAAGCTGGCGGATGTCTACCAGAACGGCTGGATCCTCAACCCCGATGGCTGCGGCTTCCGCGCCGGGCTGCAACGTACCCTGTCGGATCAGGGGCTGGCCTTGCGGGTCAACCTGGAAACCTTCGGTACCGAGTTGCAGTTGGGCCTGGTGGCTGACGGCCTGGGCCTGGGCCTGGTACCACGGCCGTTGCTGGAACGCAGCGTCCACCGCGAGCAGTTGGCGGTCATGCCCCTCAAGGACTTCAAACCGGTGATGGACCTGTGGCTGATCTACCCGCACTTCCTCGGCAATCTGCAAGGGCCGGTGGATGCCTTTGGCAAGCTGGTGGCGGCATCGTTGCAGAAAATTAGAAACGCGGCATGATTTCGATGTTAAATATGAAAAAAAATGATAATTAGCTTAGATTAAAATGTGCTTTTTATTATTTTTTTCCATCCCATAGGCTTGCCTGGAAGTCCTTAAGGCCATCCAGGAAGTTTTGCCATGAGCAATGTCAGTCCGTTATCCAGCGTCTCGAACAATCTCCGGTTGCGGGTCACTCCAGAAGAGTGGGAGGTCCGCGTCAAGCTGGCTGCTGCCTATCGGCTGGCGGCTTTGTATAAGTGGACCGATCACATCTACACCCATTTCTCCGCCCGGGTACCGGGCCCCGAGGAGCATTTCCTGATCAATGCCTTCGGATTGCTGTTCGATGAAATCAGCGCCTCCAACCTGGTCAAGGTGGACATCGATGGCACCCTGGTCGACGACCCTACCGGGCTGGGTATCAACTATGCCGGCTATGTGATCCACAGTGCCATTCACGGTGCTCGTCCTGACCTGCAAGCGGTGTTGCATACCCATACCCGTGATGGCATTGCGGTGTCGGCGCAGAAGGATGGGTTGTTGCCGATTTCCCAGCACGCCATTGGTTTTTCCGGGCGGGTGGCTTACCACGGCTATGAAGGGGTGGCCCTGGATCTGGATGAGCGTGAACGGCTGGTGGCGGATCTGGGGGACAAGAGTGTGATGATCCTGCGCAACCACGGGTTGTTGACGGCCGGGATCAGTGTCGAACATGCATTCCAGCAGCTGCATGGGTTGGAGCGGGCGTGCAATATTCAGATCGCGGCGCAGGCGGCGGGGAATGCCGAGTTGATCTTCCCGCCAGCCGAGGTGGTGGCCAAGGTCGAGCAGCAGGCAGAGGTGTTCAAGAGCGGGGATGGGCCGGGGGTGGCGCGGCATTGGAATGCGCTGATTCGACAGTTGGAGCGTACCGATACCGACTACAAAAATTGAGCTGGGCCTGATAAGCCACGGGTGAGTGGATGTCCACCCCTCTTCCTTGGCGGAGGGGTGGGTTCTGTAGTGGTTTCAACCCCGGGCCTTTCCAATAGCCGGTCTATGCGGCCCTTTCAGCGGCCTGCCTCTCGCGTTCCGCGACCAACTGACGGGTCAGGGGGATCAGGCGTTCGCCATAGTCGATGGCATCATTGAGTGGGTCGAAGCCGCGAATCAGGAAGGTCGTGATACCGAGGTCGTAATAGTCGAGCAGAGCCTGTGCCACTTGTTCAGCGGTGCCCACCAGTGACGTCGAATTGCCTTGCGCGCCCAGCAACCCGGCAATTCCGGTCCATAGGCGCTTGTCCAGCCTCGCGCCCTGGGCCGCCGCCGCCAGTAGACGACGAGACCCCTCATTCGGCGGTTCGCGCCGCACAAAACCGTTCTGCTCGGCCAAGGCGCTAGCCTGTTGCAGAATCTGCTCGGCACGCGCCCACGCCAATTCCTCGGTCTCGGCCAGGATCGGCCGCAACGACAAACTGAAGCGAATCGTCCGGCCATGTTTGGCTGCTTCAGCTCGTACCTGGGTCACCACTTCGCGTACCTGCTCGTAGGTTTCACCCCACAGCGCATACACGTCCGCATGTTTGCCCGCCACGGCGATAGCCGCCGCTGAAGAACCGCCAAAATACAGCGGGATATGCGGCTGTTGCGGCGACCTTACCGTCGAGTACGCGCCCTCGACCTGGTAATAGGTGCCGTGATGGTCAAAGGGCTGCTCACTGGTCCACTCCTGGCGCACCACGCTGAGGTATTCATCCGTGCGGGCGTAGCGTTCGTCCTTGCCGATATGGCTGCCGTCAGCCCGCAGTTCGCGATCGTCGCCACCGGTGATGATGTGGACGGCAGTGCGCCCGCCGTTGAACACGTCCAGGGTGGCGAACTGGCGGGCAGCCAGGGTCGGTTGGGCAAATCCGGGTCTATGGGCAATCAGGAACTGCAGTTTTGTTGTCACGCTGGCCGCGTGGGCGGCGATAAGCGTGCTGTCCGGGCTGTTGGAGTGGAAGGCTACCAGGGCACGGTCGAAACCGGCGGCTTCGTGGGCGCGAGCGACGGTTTCGACGTAGTCGGGTTGCAAGATCGGGCCACTACGGGGATGGATCTCCGAAGCGTGGTGGCCGCCGATATAACCGATAAATTCAATGCTCATGGTCAGTTCCTTGTGAGGGACGGATGGATCAGAAGTCATAGGCCAGCCTGGCAGCGGTCTGGTCTGCAGGGTTCGAAAATAGGGGCGGGGGGCAGGGCTGTAAAATGCCGTTTTGTTCTAAGTTAATTATTAATTTGTAGAATTTTAAAGATATGAAATTATCAGAAGTGCGCATTTTGTGCTGGTGAGGAAGCGTGAGCGGCGAGGGCTGCGGCCTGTGAGGCTTTATTATGTAAATAATTTATTTTGTGTATTTTCTATCTGATTTATAATCATATTAGGTTATTCCCAAAAAGAATTTCACTGTGGTTTTTTATGCGAATAGCATGAAACTGCAGCGGCGCTCCTGGCCGTGTTCTTTACGAGGAAGGAAGCCTGATGAATGAAAAGCCCCTCAATGCCAGCTCGTTTTCCGTCGACAAGGCGGCTCGCTTGCAGGGCGAGCCTGAAGGCGTAGCGCGGCTGATCCCCCTGTGGCTGCGCAACTGGCGCACCCCCGAGGTGCTGTTGCGGTTACTCAGCCCGATCATGCTGCTGCTGCTGTGGGAGTTGGCCTCCGAGCTGGGTCTGATCCCGCAACGGGTCATCGCCGCTCCGTCGCAGATCGGTGGCACCTTGTGGGCGATGATCGTTTCCGGCGAATTGGGCAAGCACCTGCTGGTGTCCCTGCAGCGGGCGCTGCTGGGCCTGAGCATCGGCGTCAGTATCGGCGTGCTGGCGGCGCTGATCAGCGGCCTGTCCAAGCGCGGCGAGGTGATTCTCGATTCGCCGATGCAGATGCTGCGCACGATCCCTTCGCTGGCCCTGGTGCCGTTGTTCATCCTCTGGTTCGGCATCGGCGAGTTCACCAAGATCGCGCTGATCGTCGCCGGCACCACCTTTCCGGTATACCTCAACCTGTTCGCCGGTATCCGTAACATCGACCCCAAGTTGATCGAGGCCGCCAACACCCTGGGGCTCAATCGGCGTGAGCTGATCTGGCATGTGATCCTGCCGGGCTCGTTGCCTTCGTTCTTTGTCGGCCTGCGCTATTCCCTGGGGATTTCCTGGCTGGCCCTGGTGTTTGTCGAGCAAATCAACACCACCGCCGGCATCGGTTACCTGGCCAGCGATGCGCGTGACTTCATGCGCACCGACGTGATTGTGATTTGCCTGTTGATCTACAGCGTCCTCGGCCTGCTGATCGATGGCCTGATCCGCACCCTGGAGCGTTTCGCCCTGGCCTGGCGCCCATCTTTCGTGAGGAACTGACATGTCGAATATCGAGACTTTAGCGGCACCGGTACAGTTGCGTAATGTGGTGCGCCAGTTCGGCCAGCAACGGGTCATCGACGGCCTGGACCTGGACATTGCCCCCGGAGAGTTTGTCGCACTGCTGGGCGCCAGCGGTTCCGGCAAGACCACCTTGCTGCGCAGCCTGGCCGGGCTGGACAGCATCGACAGTGGCCAGTTACGCGTGCCCAAGGCCCGGGCGGCAGTGTTTCAGGAGCCGCGGTTGATGCCTTGGAAGCGTGCCTGGAAAAACGTGATCCTTGGCCTGCGCATCCCCGACGCCAAGGCGCGCGCGGTGCAGGCGTTGACGGAGGTGGGGCTGGCCCATCGGCTGGACGCCTACCCGGCGACACTCTCGGGTGGGGAGGCCCAGCGCGTGGCGTTGGCCCGTGGTCTGGTACGCGAACCCAAGTTGCTGCTGCTGGATGAACCTTTCGCCGCGCTGGACGCCTTGACCCGGATCAAGATGCATCGGTTGATCATCGAGTTGTGGCGCAAACACACGCCGGCCGTGCTGCTGGTCACCCACGACGTTGACGAGGCGATCCTGCTGGCCGACCGTGTGATTGTCCTGGCCGATGGCAAGATTGCCGAGCAGTTGATCATCGATTTGCCTCGGGTGCGGGACACGGGTCAGGACGGTTTCCAGGCGATCCGGGCACGGTTGCTGAGCCTGCTAGGGGTTGAAGTGGACGTCCCGGCGGCAGTCGGGCAAGCGGCTAGCAGCATGCGGCGGTTTGCCCATGGTTGAGTGGAGAGCGTTGTTGCTGGGTGGCTGTGATAAAGCGACCGATGCCTTGAAAACCGATTCTGATTTATCTGGTGTGACCGTCACAAATCTTGACCCGACCTGAGATTGCTCTCAACTGACAGGCATCAGGCAGTGCTTGTCATCCGCTGTTGGCCGGTTGCCGCCTGTCACAAAAGGCGGCAACCGACCCAAAGCCCTCACCCCATCACTTGGCGGCCGTCTCCTTTTGCGCGCCAGCGCTGTCATACAGCGCCAGATGATTGGCGATGCACATATCGATCGCCTCTACCAGGAACAGGTGGGGCTTGGACGCCACGGGCGGTACCAGGCAGCGGGTGGCCACACGTTGCCCAAGCATTTCCGTATCGATATAGATGAGATTCACCGGCGCCTTTTTCGGGTTCTCCTCCTCGCTGAAATACGCACGGGTGTATTCCTCATCGCCCGCGGTTTTTTCCAGCTGCGTGCTGTCGATGCGGGTGGTCAGGACTTCTCCGGCAGGGAACTGCTTATCCGCCATGAGCACAACGCCGATCGGTCCGGTGAACCCGGCAAGCAGCGCGTTCTTGCGCAGTTGCGACTGCAGGTTGGCGTAGGTCACAAAGTGCAGCACCTTGATTGTCGGTTGGCTGCTCAACTGCGGAAACTTCTCATAGGCGCGGTGGGCCAGCAGGCGCACGCCTGTCGGTTTGGTCGAGCCGTCCGCTACACGATAAATGGCATAGGCGCTGCTGGTGACCAGCAGGCTGAAGATTTCCTTTTCGCTCTCGCTATGCGGGCGCAAGTCCTGGATGCTGATTTTGTCGGATTGTTCGAGTCCCGGAAATACCGGCGGAGGCAGCGCAGGTTGGCTGGCGCAACCGGCAATGACGAGCGCGCAGGTCAGCAGAAGGGTTTTCGAAGCGTGCATAAGACGTCCTGTTGTCTATTGTCAGGGGAAATGGAAGAGCCTTGAATCAGTGAAGGCAGTATGCCATCAATCTGGGGTCACTTCAGCTACGCTTGGCAGCAAAGCAAATAAACGATTGAAAAAAACGCTATAGGCTTTACTTGCAAGGCACATTGCTAGTAATCAGTCATTGAGTGTTTCCAATTCTTGGCCCAGGGATCGCTGATGAGTGTTCATCCATTAACCGACTCCCCGCAGCAATCGAACGATTGCGATGTTATCGGCTCTCAACTGCAAGGGACTCCGGATACGCCTGGCATGGCCTACGTGGGTAACGAAGGCACGATCGGACACTTGCTGGACTCCGCGCGCAACTGGGCCCATACCACCGCCTGGGTGGTTTACCGCGCTGGAGAACAAATGCACCGGGTCGGGCAGGGCGACCCGTCGCTGTACTGGCCCTCAAGCATTGCCCATGAAGCGTTTGACGCCTTTTGCCTGAGCCACCAGCTGCACCGCTGGCCGACCGGCAAAGGCGAAAGCGTGCTGGGTTGGCTGCTCGCGCCGGTCAAGGATGCCGCGGAACCGGCGCTCGCCGAGTTTGCCCGGCGCCTGGGCATTGAGGTGCAGACCAACACCCTGGCCCGTGCACAGATCACTCAGCGCGTGCTGTATGAGATTACCTACCTGGCCAGTTCGACCCGCGACCGCTCGGTGTTCCTGGTGGGGGTTCACCAACTGCTGGCCAGCCTGATCGACGCCGAGAACTTCTACCTCGCGCTTTATGACCCGCTCAGTGGCAAGATCGACTATCCGTACTACGTCGACATTATCGACGTGGATGCCCTGGAGGCCGAGAACTACGAATACCTTGACCCCGCGCACCTGTCCTTGACCGGCCAGGTGTTGACCAGCGGCCAGCCGCTGTTGATCGACTCCGCCGGCATTCTCGCGGCCCAGGCCTGGGGCAGTTTCCACTGCGTGGGTGAGCGTCCCGAGTTCTGGATGGGCGCACCGTTGAAAAATGCCTCGGATGAGGTGTTTGGCATGCTGGCGATGCAGGTCTACGACGTTGCCCGTATCTACAGCGCCGAAGACCGCGCGCTGTTTCTGGTGGTGGCCCGCCACGTGGCCATGGCCCTGGACCGGATCCTGCACCGGGCCGACCTGGAAGAGACGGTGCTGCGTCGTACCCTGGAGCTGTCGGCGCTCAACGATGCCTTGCGGCAGGAAGTGCTCGACCGGGAGCGCGCCGAACATCTGCAGAGCGCGCTGTTCCAGATTGCCGAACTGTCGAGCCAACCTGGCGACATGGCCGAGTTGTTTCAAACCCTGCATGGCATCGTCGGCGAGCTGCTGTTCGCGCAGAACTTCTACATTGCGCTGTTCGACGACGCGACCGGCGAAGTGACCTTCCCGTACTATGTCGATGAGCGACAGGCCATCTGCCCGGAGGCACGGCGCGGGCGCCGGGGCTTGACCGAGTACGTTATCCGTCAGCGGCGCCCGTGCCTGATCGACGCCGCCGAGTCCGAGCGTTTGTCGGCGAGCGGCGAAACCGAAAGGGCCCATGAGTCCGTCCGCGCCTACTCCTGGCTGGGCATTCCATTGTTCGATGGCGACGTGGTGCGGGGCGTGCTTGCCGTACAAAGCTACACCTCGCAGGTGCGCTACACCCTGCGTGACCAGGAACTGCTGACGTTCGTATCGCGGCACATCGACACGGCGCTGTCGCGGCGCACGGCCGCTGAAGCGATCCACGCCGCCAACCTCATGCTCGAAGCCCGGGTGCAGAACCGTACCCGCGAACTCGATCATGCCAATGCCAAGCTGCAACATGAAAACGCCCACGATGCGCTGACCGGGCTGGCGAACCGTACCTACCTGCAACAGCGTCTCAACCAGGCCTGGTCGCGGTTCGACAGCGAAGGCGGGCACCTGGCGGTGATGTTTATCGACCTCGACCGTTTCAAGATGGTCAATGACAGCCTCGGCCATCATTTTGGCGACCTGCTGCTGATGCAGGCCGCCGACCGTTTGCGCGCCTGCCTGCGCGACACCGACCTGCTGGCGCGCCTGGGTGGCGATGAGTTCGCCGTGCTCGCTCCCGAGGCGCCGCTGGACGTGGTGATCGACATTGCCGAACGGATCCTGGTGGCGTTTGACCTGCCGTTCCTCATCAATGGCCATGAGGTTTTTTCGTCCTGCAGCGTCGGTATTGTCAGCGCCGACAGCCAGTTCCACCACGAGCCGGCCGACCTGCTGCGTGATGCCGATGCGGCGATGTACCGGGTCAAGAGTGCCGGGCGCGACAGCTACGCGGTGTTCAACCAGGAAGTGCGCCGTGAAGTCTCGGACCAGGTTGAGCGTGAAGGGGCCTTGCGCAACGCTCTCAAGCGCACCGACGAACTGCTGCCGTATTTCCAGCCGATTGTCAGTGTCGAAAGCGGCGAACTGCTGGCCCTGGAAGCGCTGGTCCGCTGGCATCAGCCGGGCGGCCGGGTGATTGCGCCGGGCGAGTTCCTGCCGGACTTCGAGGGTTTGCGCCTGATCGGTCGACTGGATCTGTACATGCTGAGCCGCGTTGCCGTGATCCTCGCCCAACCGCAGCACGCCAACTGGCCGCCGGTGCACGTCAATTGCTCCAGCTACAGCATGACGCGCACGGACTTCGCCAACGAAGTGCTTGCATTGCTGGCGCAGCATCAGGTCGCGCCGTCGCGGATCTGCCTGGAGCTGACCGAAGGTGCCCTGGTGGCGGAGCCGGCGATGGCTCGACGCACCATGCAACAACTGGCCGACAACGGTATGTCGGTGGTGCTCGATGATTTCGGTGCGGGGTTTTCATCCTTGAGTTATGTGCATCAATACCGTTTCAGCGGCTTGAAGATCGACAAGTCGTTTATCCTCGAACTGACCAGCAGTTCCCGCAGTCGTGCGATTGTCCGGGCGATTGTGCGGATGGCCGAATCCCTGGACCTGAGCGTGGTGGCCGAAGGGGTCGAGGACGCCGCGACGCTTGAGTTGCTGCGCGAAATGGGCGCGGGGCAGGCCCAGGGCTATTATTTTGCCAGGCCGATGGGGTTGGAGGCGTTGATGGGGTGTTTCTCTGGCAGCGGACCGGTTCCTGGCTACGGCGTCTCCCCGGGACTTTCTCCAGGCGCCTATCGCGCAGGCGGATGAGCCCGAGCAGATCGCGGGTGACTGGACCGTCGCAAGTCCAGGGCGAAAAGGCCGCGCCAGCCGGCCTTGGCCGCGATCGAGCCTGCCCGGCAGGGGCAAGACGTTCATGGGCACAGTGTCGTCATGCACCTCAAGGAGGATCAGGCGCGGGCCTTGAACGACGCCGCGCCTGGGTGGGTATGGGTTATTTGGCTTTCAGGCCATAGGTCTTGCTGGCAAAGGAAGCGATTGCATCCGCCATGGCTTGTGGTTGTTCGGGAGCCATGGCATGGCCGGCTTTTTTCAGCACGACTACCGAAACCCGGTCCCCGAGCATGTTCTTCAGTACCTGTGAGAATCGGCGGGGTGCAACTGCGTCATCTTCACCCTGCAGGTCAAGAATCGGCGCCTTGCCAGCGGCAAAATAGTCGTCCACCGGAGTGGTGTTGCGCGCATGGGATTCAGCTTCATGTGTCGCTTCGTGCCATCCGTCGAGCCAACCAGTCGGATCATTGCCCGGTGCAAAGAACGCTTCCTTGAGGTAGATCAGGCGCTGCTCCTTTGACAGGGACAGGTCGCCGGCACCGTCGATGGCCTTGCGCATTTCCGGACCGATGGGCTTTTCTGTCGAACCTGGTGGTACCTTGCCGGCCGAAGCGGCAGCCAGCACAACGCCGCGGACCAGGTCAGGACGATCAGCGGCCAACTGCCGCGCCGGGAAGTTGCCCCAGGCATGACCGACCACCACCACGGGCCCGGATTTTTCATGTTCGACGACGGCGGCGACGTCCTTGGCAAAATCATGAACGGAGAGGTTCTCCATGGGGCCGACGCTTTTGCCGATGCCGCGCGGTTCAGGGCGTACCACCCGGAAACCCTTGGCCTGCAGATCCGCCGCCACCTGGTCGTAGTCACGTCCCGAGCGACCGAGGGAGGGCAGCATGACAATGACGGGACCCTTGCCTTGGGACGTTACGTCGATCTGTATGTTGCCGTACTTGATTACGTCTTGTTGCAGGGCAGGGCCGGCAAATGCGCAGGCGCAGGCGCTCAGCATGGCCACCGCGCAGAGGTTCAAGGCGAATTTTTTCATTGTTATTCTCCGGTGTCGTTGAAAAATCAAAGGGTCTTGCCGGGTTCCAGGCCGCTCTCTTCAAGCAACTGAATGGCCGGCTTGCTGGTCAGGTATTCGATGAAGGATTTGGCGGCGGCCGATTGAGTCGATTGTTTGGCCACCACGGCGGTGAACAGGCTGATCTTTTGAACCTTGTCGGGCAGCGAGCCGACGAAGTCGACACCGGGGGTGACTTTCAACTCGCTGACCTGCTGCATGCCCAGTTCGGCATCGCCGCGAGCCAAGGCCGTCCCCACCAGTTCCTTGCCTTCAATCACCACGCTTTTCGATTTCATCTGTTCGCTGATGCCGAGCTGATTGAACAGGGTCGTCGAGATGTAGACGCCGCTGGCGCCTTGCGAATACGCGACCCGCTTGGCGTTCAGGAGTGCCTGGCGCAGAGCGTCCACCGATGAAATATCGGGTTTTGGCTGGCCCTTGGGGACGCCAACTCCGATCCGAGAGGAGGCTATCTGCGTGCGAGTGGTCATTTCGAATGAGCCAGTGCCCGAGAGTTGCTCCAGTGTTTCGGCGGCCATGATCGCCAGATCCATGGGCTCTTTGTGCAGCACCCGCTGAGGGATCGAATCTGGCGACTCGCCCATCGATGGACCCCAACTGATCAGCAGCTTGTTGCCGCTGGCTTTCTCGTAGGCCGGCTGCAGGTGTTGCATGGCACCCTTGAGTGCGCCGGTGGCAATGACATGCAACTCGGCGGCCTGCAGTTGGGCGCTGACAGCGAGCAGACTGCCGAGGCCAGCGGATACCATAAGCGACGCTTTTGTTGTTTTTTTCACGACTGTACCTTTTGGGGTTGGGGGTTGCAGATCAACGGTCGACACCTCTCAGGTGGCGCCGCGGGTATTCACGTAAAGCGAATAAAGCGAGGTGGTGGAAGCCATCAGCAGCCGGTTGCGCTTGGGGCCTGCGAAGCACAAGTTGGCGCAGCGCTCTGGTAAGTCGATATGACCGATGGCGGTGCCGTCCGGGGCGAACACGCGCACACCATCCAGGCTTGCCTCGCCGCTACCCCAGCCACACCAGAGGTTGCCATCGATATCGATACGGAAACCGTCAGGCGTACCGACACCGGCATCGATCAACACTTTTCCGCCATCGAGTACCTGGCCTTCGCTGACGTTGAAGGCTTTGATGGTGCGCGGTCGTGCGCGGGACTCGACGACGTACAGGGTTTTTTCGTCCGGTGAAAAGGCCAGTCCGTTGGGACCTTGCACACCTTCGGCGACACAGCTCAACTCGCCATTGAGCGGGTCGATGCGATAGAGGTTGGCAGGAAGTTGCGCACAACCCTTTTGCCCCATGTAGTCGCTTGCCAACCCGAAGGGTGGGTCGGTGAACCAGATCGAGTCGTCGGACTTGACCACCACGTCATTGGGGGAGTTGAGCGGCAGCCCCAGGAAATGGCTGGCCAGTACCGTCTGGCTGCCGTCATATTCGGTACGCGTGACCCTGCGGCCGCCGTGCTCGCAGACGATCAGCCGGCCCTGGCGGTCGCGCGTCATGCCATTGGCCTGGTTCGACGGGTAGCGCCATACACTGAGCGCGCCGCTTTGCTCGTCCCATTTGAGGATTCGGTCGTTGGGCAAGTCCGTGAACAGCACATGGCGAGCGTCACCGAACCACACCGGCCCTTCGGCCCAACGCAGGTCGCCCGCGACGCGCTCGATCTTGGCATGCGCCAGCCGATAATGGCTGAAGCGCGGGTCGAGTTCGCGAACGGCGGGGTCGGGGGTTCGCAGGCTGGGTTGCCAGGGAAAGTCGGACACGGTCGGTTTCTCCAGAAGGTCGGCTTCAGCGGTACAGGGTGTTTGGATTGGTGACCAGAACCGCCTGTGCTACCGCGGGGTCGGCACAGGCCTGGAGCACGAAGTCCAGCAACAGGGCGTCGTCGGGTACCTCGCCCTTGACGTTCGGATGTGGCCAGTCGGAACCCCAGATCGTCCTGTCCGGGGCACATTCGAGGAACCGTCGGACCCAGGACAAGCCTTGTGGCCAAGGACCAGCAGCGCCTTGCATGGCGCGGTCGATGCCCGACACCTTGATCCAGCGGTCCGCTCGTTTCAGATGCTGCTCCAGTGCCTTGAGCGGGGCCTCTTCGACCGGCCTGCTCAGGTCCAGGCGCGCCATATGGTCGATGACCAGCGGCGTATGCAGGGTTTTCCAGGCGTCGAGCACGGGCAGCAGAACGTCAATTTCACCGTGCAGGAGCACGTGCCAGCCCAAGGGCGCGACGCGTTCGGCAAGTCGGCGCAGATACTCCGGGTCACGGTTGCCGGGAAGATGTCCCATCAAGTTGAAACGGATGCCGCGCAACCCACCCTCATGCAACGCCTGGAGCTGATCGTCGGTGGTGCTGTCGTCGATCAACCCGATGCCACGATAGCGTCCGTTGCCGGCGGCAATGGCAGAGAGGATGGCGCAATGGTCGGTGCCGTAGGGCGCGGCCTGCACCAGCACCCCGTGATCGATACCCAGGCGTCGATGCAGCTCAAGCAGCGCCTCGAACGGCGCGGGCGCGGGGTGGTAGGCGGCCTTGGCCGGCAGCGGGAATTGGTCCCACGGACCGTAGATGTGGGTATGGCAATCCCACGTGCCTGCTGGAAGGAGTGTATGCATGGTCATCGGCTCGAATCAGGAAAAGCCCTGCCAATGAAGGCCGGGCGTGCAGATCAGTCGCAGCGAGCGGTCATGCCGCCGTCGACGATGATTTCGGTACCGGTCACGAAACGGGATTCGTCGCTGGCCAGGAATAGCGCCGCGTTCGCGGTGTCCCGGCCGTCGCCCATGAAGCCCAGGGGAATTCGTGCCAGGCGGCTATCGAGCAGCTTGTCGATGTCACCGCCGGTACGTTGCCCGGCCAGGCGTACTTCCACCATCGGGGTATGCAATTGGCCGGGGACGACGGTGTTCACGCGGATGCCTTTCTTGGCGTATTCGACCGCTGTTACTCGCGATAGCTGAATCACACCGGCCTTGCTGGCGGCATAGGCTACTTGTGCCGAACCGGTCCAGCGGATGCCGGAAGTCGAGGCGGTGTTGATGATCGAGCCACTGCCCTGGGCGTCCATGATCGGCAGCACATGCTTGCAAGTCAGGTAGACGCTCTTGAGGTTCAAGGCGATCTGCGCGTCCCATTTGTCCTCGTCCAGCGCCACGGCACCGCCGGCTGAAGAGCCACCGACGTTATTGACCAGAATATCCACCCGCCCATAGGTCTCCTTGCAGGTGGCAACCATCGCGGCGACGGATTCACTGTTGGTGACGTCGCAGGCGAGCGACACGACGTCCCCGCCGATGTCCTTGATGCGGCGGATGGTTTCCTCCATGGCATCGAGGTTCTTGTCGACCGCAAAGATTTTCGCGCCGGCCTGGGCGAACAGTACGGCCACGGCGCGACCATTGCCCCAGCCAGGCCCTACGCAGCCGGCACCGGTGACGATGGCCACTTTGCCTTGCAGACGGGTGTTCGAAGTATTGAGTTCAGTCATGCTTGCATCCTCAGGAAAGACGGGTGGGAAGTTCAGGAGTCACGCCTGCCGGTGGCGGCACCTCGAACACCTTGATGGTCATGGAAATCAGCGTGTAGTAGCCGGCGATGCCCACCAGGTCGACCACGGCGGTTTCGCCCAGTACTCGGCTGATGTCCTGATACAGCTGGTCGTCGATCTGGCGGGTGGCATGCAACTGGCGGATGAAGGCGTACACCAGCGCTTCGTCTTCGTGCTCGAAAACCGGTTGCCGCTCATCGCGAATGGCGTCGATCACGGCAGTGGACAGACCGGCCTCCAGGGCGAATGGCTTATGCGCGGCCCACTCGTACTCCGCCAGCCAGTGGCGGCCGAGCAGCAGGATGGCCAGCTCCGAAAGGCGTGGCTCCAGGCTACTGTCGTAACGGCAGTAACGCCCGAGGCTTTGTGCGCACTGGGCCAGCTCCGGGCGGTGCAGCCAGATGGCGAGTGGGCCACGCACGCCTTTGCGCGGGCCGCTCGCGATGGCGTCGTAGATGACTCGCTGGGCTTGATTCAGATGCTCGGGGTCTATCGCTTTCAAACGATTCATGGGCGGATTCCTGATCAAAGATTCTGGGAGTGGGGCTGGCGGTGCGCGCTGGGCGGCACGCCGGGTTCGGACGGTGCGCGCAGCAGGCTTTTACCGGCGCTGCGCCCAGTCTCGCGTTTGAACGCCTCGGCATCGAAGGCGCCTTCCCAGCGAGCGATGGCGTACACGGCAATGGTGTTGCCGATGATGTTCACCAGGGCGGTGGCCGTGGCCATCATCCGGTCGATACCAAACAACAGGCCCAAGCCACCCAAGGGCAGGCTTTGCACCGATTGCAGGGTGGCTGCCAGTTTGATGAAGGCGCCGCCGGCCACCGTGGTCCCGCCCTTTGAGGTCAGGCTGAGAATCGCCAGCAGGCCGATCTGCTGCCAGATCGAAAAGGGCGTGTCAGTGGCCTGGGCGATGAAGCCGATGGCGACGGCCATATAAATGGAGGTGCCGTCCAGGTTGAAGCTGTAGCCGGCGGGTAGCACAAAGCCGACCACCACTTCGTCACAGCCAGTACGCTTGAGTTTTTCCAGCAGTCTCGGGAAGGCTACCTCACCGGAGGCGGTGCCCAGCACCAGCAGTATTTCCTCGCGAATGACTTTGAGTACAGTCCAGAACGGCAGGCCGATGGACCAACTGATGGTTCCCAGTACACCGAAGACGAAGAACAGCGAGGCTGCGTAATAGACGGCAATCAACTTCAGGAGGTAGAGCAGCGTGGCGCCGCCGTAACTGCCCACCGCCGCGGCCATGGCACCAAAGGCACCCAGCGGAGCCAGTTTCATGATGAAGCCGAGCATTTTGAACAACACGCTTTGGGCTTCGTCGATCCCCTTGACGATCAAGGAGTCCGGCCCGGCGACTCGGTTGATCGCCATCCCGGCCAGCATCGAAATGATCAGCACCTGAATGATGTCTCCCTTGGCAAAGGCATCGACCAAGGTGTGCGGGATAAGGCCCAACAGATAGTCGATCACCGAAATGCTGCCGGCACTCGCGGTAGCCTTGATGACTTCTGCTGATTCGTTGAGGTTGCCCGCATGCAACCCGGCACCGGGCTGAATCAGGTTGACCAACACCAGGCCGACGACCATCCCCAGGGTACTGATCACTTCAAAGTACAGCAGGGATTTCATGCCCAGGCGGCCCAGCTTGCGCATGTCCTTGACGTGTGCGAGGCCGTGCACCAGGGTGAAAAACACGATGGGCGCGAGCATCATCTTCAGCAGGGCGATAAACGCCTGGCCGAGGGGCTTCATGGCGATCGCCCAAGTGGGCGCCAGTAGCCCCAGCAACACGGCCGCTACCAGCGCGACCAGTACTTGTACATGCAGCTTCTTCAAGTGTTTCATCGGTAGTCCTCGCCCCGGTGGGCGTCATTATTTTTGTAGGCGGGCACAGTTTGTTCGGATGGCTCTCCAGGCGATCAACGGCAGTAGGGAAGGTAGAGATTGAACTGCGTACAACCCACATCGAGTGGTCGCCGCATGGCATCCAGGGCACTCGATGGAATGCAGTAGTCGAAGGTCGCAATCAGAGACAGGCTGCGTCCGTGGTCAACCAGGGGCGCCAGGTTTTCACCCCACTGCAGTGTTAAGACGCCAGTTATCGTGTTGATCTGGGCGTCAACGGCGCTGATGAAGCTTTCCATGTCGACGTCAGCCGGCAGGTTCCAGCTCATCAGCAGGAGGGAGGCGGCCTGGCCTGGACGACCCGCTTCGGCGCGGGTCTTGAGTACGATCCGCTGACGCCCGACGGTTCTGGGCAAGATGCGACGGCTCCAGGGGGTGGAGCGTGCGCCCGATACGCTCAGGTACTGCGCGGAGTTCAACACGTCTTCGTTCTCAAGCTCATAGAGCGCGAGGTAGCGCGGCCAGCCTTCGCTGCACACCCAACGCCGGCCGTCGAGAAAGCCCGGCAGCGCGAGGCGCTGCGGGAAGTGCTCGGTGTCATACCAGTCGTTGAACTCCTCCTCCTGGGAGGAGGGGGGTTGCATCAGCACAAGCAACAGCGCGCCGTTCATGATGCGCTTGTCGAGAGTGGGCAGGGCGGTACGACTGGAGTCAGGCATTTGGAGTTGTTCATTGTTGTTCTCCTATTTGTGTTCAGCATAGAGAACCCTAAAAAACTAGACAAAAACCTTTTATTGATAGCAATCTATGCTTTAAAAGCATGGGAGGTGGGGTCGTGGATATTCGAGAGCTGCGCACGTTCGTTCAGGTCGCACATGCGGGCAGCTTCAGCCGCGCAGCGCGCGATCTGTATATCGCCCAACCGGCGCTTAGCCGTCAGATCGCCAAGCTTGAAGACCAGCTCAATGTTACGTTGCTGACCCGTCATGGTCGCGGTGTCGAGTTGACGGCTGCCGGCGCGCGGCTGTTGGAACGCGCGGAAATGATGCTCCACTACCTGCAGGAAACCACCGATCACGTGCGCAACAGTGCGCAGGAGGAACGCGGGCATCTGGCAATCGGCCTTCCCCCGGCAATCGGCGCGGTCATCGGCCCGCAATTGATCAGGAGCTTCCGCGAACTCTGGCCCAAGGCCTCGTTGCATGTGCGTGAAGGGCTCAGCAGTTCTTTACAGGAGTGGGTACTGGATGGACGGGTGGACCTGGCAGTGGTCTATAACCAACCACTGCTTGAAGCCTTTGAAGTGCGCCCGCTGTTCAGCGAGCCCATGGTGGTAGTTGGCCCGGTCGGTGAGCCGGCTCGTGCGTTTCGTATCCATGAATTGGCGGATCTGCCGTTGATCATGCCGAGCCTGCCGCACAGTAACCGACGGTTGGTCGAACAGGCTGCCGTGCAGAGTGGAGTCAGGCTTAGAATTGAAGTGGAAGTGGACAGCGTGGATCTGACCAAGCGCCTGGTCCAGGCCGGTCTCGGCTACTCGATCCTGGCCAATGCTGCGGTGCAGGATGAAATCGCTCAGAAAAAGCTGGTCGCCCACTCCATCGAGCGTCCCGCCATTCGCTCCACTGTGACCTTGACGACGTTGCGTGAGCGTCGCACCAGCCGGCTGGCCGCCAGCTGGGAGACGCTGTTGATCACCCACCTGAGGTTTCTGGTGACTCAGGGGGCCTGGAAGGATGCGGCTGTCTGGCTGGCGTCTGACGAATGATCAGCAGCTCTATCGTCTACCTTGTCAGTCGCTGATTGCTCAGCCTCCTTTCACCTGGCCGGGCACGGCAGTGTCGGCGTACACACGCTTTGCAAACTCGGCAATGGCTTGTGCCATTTCTCGCGGCCGTTCGGGCGCCATGGCGTGTCCGGCTCCCGCTAGCGTCCGGGCCTCGACCCGATCACCCAACATCGACTTCAGAATATTGGGTATGACCACTGCGTCATTGCTGCCCTGAAGGTCCAGGATCGGTACGCTGGAGCCCGCCGACCAATACAGGTCGACGGGGGTTGCATCGCGTGCCTGTGCCTCTGCCTTGTGTGTGGCTTCATACCAGCCGGTCAGCCAGGGATGAGGGTCATTGCCGGGGGCGAAAAAGGCTTGCTGCAGATACTTCAGACGCTGTGCTTCGGGCAGGGCGTAATTACCCGAGCCGGTGATGGCCTCAACCATCCTGCCATAGGGCTTTTCCGAATAACCTGGGGGGAACTTCCCTACCGAGGCCGCCGCCATCACCACGCCTTTGACCAGGTCGGGGCGATCCACGGCGAGCACGCGTGCGGGTTGGCTGCCCCAGGCATGACCGACCACGACGGCCGGGCCGGTGTTTTCATGGTCCATCAACAGGGCGACATCCGCCGCAAAGTCATGGAGCGTCAGGTTGTTCAATGGGCCTTGGCTGCCGTTCACGCCCCGTGGCTCCGGCCGCAAGACTCGGAATCCTTCCTGGGCCAGGTAGCCTGCGACGTCATCGTAATCCTGTGCTCCGCGCCCCAGGGACGGCAGGATGACGATGGTCTTGCCCGTACCCTGCTCGTAAGCCTCTATCTTGATGGCTCCTTGGTTGACCGTTATTCGGTTGACGGGGGATGACGCCGCCGTCGCGAACAAGGGGGCGCTGAGGCAGGCAGTGAGCACCAACAGGAGTCGAGTCTGTTTTGCTTTCATGGGGAGTCCTTGTTGTTTTGGTTTAACACTCGATACGCAGACAGCGATCGCAGTGTCAGGACAGCCTGCGGCGAATGACAAATACCATGTCAACATGGGTACCCATGCTTGGTCGGCATCATCGGCAGGGATGCTTGAAAGGGCCTGTCACGTCTCAGGGTATGCTCCGCTGGCATGAGTACGTATGGCCTAAAGGTCTTGGTCGGGAGGGACGCTGCTGGCATATGCTCGGCCGCGTCGAATCTCAAAAGAATAAAAACGGACGACTCATGACAACAATGACCAGTGCGCAGGACCTCCTGTGCGGCGACGTGGAGTCGAGTGCTTGCCGCAAGGCGGCAATACGATTGATCCCACTGTTGGCCATCGCCTATTTCGTCAACTACCTGGATCGCACCAATATCGGTTTTGCCGCCCTGACGATGAATCAGGATCTAGGCTTGAGCGCCTCTCAATTCGGCTTTGCCGCCGGTGTTTTCTACATCGGTTACTGCCTGTTCGAAGTCCCCAGCAACCTGGCGCTGTATAGGTTTGGCGCTCGCCGCTGGATGGCACGCATCATGATTACCTGGGGCCTTTGCGCGGCAGCCACGGCGCTTGCCCAGGGTCCGATCAGCTATGCCGTGATTCGTCTGCTGGCCGGCATCGCGGAGGCCGGCTTCTTTCCCGGCGTCATCTTTTTCCTGTCACTGTGGTTCCCTGCGCATTACCGCACCCGGATGATGGCCTGGTTTCTGTTTGCGATTCCCATGTCATCCGTTTTGGGCGGGCCCTTGTCGGCGACCATGCTGGCAATGGATGGCTGGTTGAATGTGGCTGGCTGGCAATGGCTTCTGGTGTTGCAAGGCCTGCCGGCTTGTGCACTGGGACTACTGTGTTTGAACGTCCTGTCCGATCGCCCCGCTGAGGCGCAATGGCTGACCCCGCAAGAGCGGATTGTGTTGCAGGCAGCGCTAGATGCCGAGCATCAGCAGCGCAGCAGTCTGAACTTTAGCCAAGCGCTCAAGGACGTGCGCGTCTGGCTACTGGCGGCCATCCTGTTCTGTTACATCATCGGCATATTGGGCATTGGCGTCTGGTTACCGCAGATCCTGAAAAGTCACGACTTGAGCACGATGCAGATTGGCTTCGTCTCCTCCGTTCCTTATCTGGTGGCCAGCGTCGCCATGTTGCTTTGGGCCAAGGTGTTGGCACGCAAGCGGCGTTATATCAAACATTTGGCCATTACCTGTGGGGTCGGCGCCGCCGGGTTCCTCTTTTCGGTTATCTACAGTGATTTACTGCCGGCCTTGATTGGCCTGACCGTCGCTCTGATCGGGCTGAGTTCGGTGCGCACTTGCTTTTACAGTATTCCTGCCACTTTCCTGAGCAAGGACGCGGCGGCTGGCGGCATTGCCTTCATCAACGCGGTTGGCAGCCTCGGCGGGTTGGTAGGGCCTTATGGTGTCGGCTGGTTCAAGGACGTTACCCATTCATTCACCGCTGGCCTGTTGGGCATGGCCGGTATGTTGGGTCTGGCTGCTGTGTTGACTTGCATCTTGCGGGTCATCGTCAAAGAGGCCTGACGACGAAATCGCGAGTCGCCAGACCGCGTGACTGCCCCGCGATCACAGGCAGGTCATCGCTTTTGCTCCGACCTGTCCTTAACGATCCATCACCCCAATGAAAACAAAGAGTGAACATCCCATGCGCCTAAGTCTGAAGGCCAAAGTCCTGTCCATCGCAGTCTTACCGGTTTTACTGTTTGCACTGGTAATCAGTCTGACGACAGTTCTGATGCTCCAACAGCAGGCGGAAAAAGAGCTTGAAGAGACTCGGCAACGTCTGCTTGGAGAAGCCCGGTTGACGTTGAAGAATTACGTCGACGTGGCGCTCACCACAATCAAACCTCTGTACGACGCCGCCACCTCGGGTGACCTGGCCACTCGGGCCGAGGTGATCAAACTGCTATCAAACATCACCTATGGCAAGGACGGTTACTTCTTCGGTTTTGATTCCGAGACCATTCGCTTGTTCAAGGGCAGCAGCCCGGATGGCGTGGGTCAAAGCTTCAAGGACAACCGCGACGCCAACGGTGTGTACGTCAACCGTGAGTTGGTGAGAGCAGCCAAGGCCGGCAGTCATTATGTGGAGTACAACGCGGCACAACCTGGCAGCGACGTGAGGGTACCGAAGTTGGGCTACAGCGAGTACCTGCCCAAATGGGACATGATTATTGGCTCGTCGATCAATATCGATGGTATCGACGCCCAGGTGGCGGCAGTTGAAGCCAAGGTACACCAGCGTACTCGGGATGTATTGCTGAGCATTCTGGGTATCGCGCTGGTGCTGTTGGCGGTGATTGCCATTGTGGGCGTTCTGATGGCCAATACGATGCTGCGGCCGCTGAATCTGATGAAAGCCAATCTGGATGACATCGCGGCGGGCGAGGGGGACCTGACCCGTCGTCTGGCGATCACCAGCCAGGATGAGCTGGGTGAGCTGGCCGGTTCGTTCAACCGCTTTGTCGACAAGATCCACGGCTTGGTTCGCCAGATCGCCGAGATGACGACGCAACTGACCGGGCTGGTCAGCCAGGTGTCCGATCAGGCCCATCGTTCGGAACAGGCCATGGAGCGTCAGCGTCACGAGACCGATCAGGTGGCCACCGCCATCAACGAGATGTCCTCGGCGGCGCAGGAAGTGGCCCGTAGTGCCCAGGGCGCCGCGGTAGCTGCCCAGCAGACCGACGAAGAAGGACAGACCGCCAAGCGGGTGGTGGACGGCAGCATCCGGCAGATTCATGCCTTGGTCAGCGATATCCGCGCCAGCGGCACTTCACTGGACAGTCTGCAGACGGACGTCTCGTCGATTGTCAGCGTACTGGATGTGATCCGCTCGATCGCCGAGCAGACCAACCTGTTGGCGCTCAACGCGGCCATCGAAGCCGCCCGGGCCGGTGAGGCCGGTCGTGGTTTCGCGGTGGTGGCCGACGAGGTTCGGGCGCTGGCCAGCCGGACCCAGCAGAGCACCCAGGAAATCCAGGGCATGATCGACCGTCTGCAGCAGGGTACGCACAAGGCAGTGGATGCCATGCGGCGCTCCAGCGACGCCGGCGATGGCACGTCGGCCCAGGCCAATGAAGCCGGTGTTTCGTTGGATACCATGGCGCAATTGATCAGTACCATCAATTCGATGAACGCGCAGATTGCCAGCGCGGCGGAAGAGCAAACCGCCGTTGCCGAAGAGATCAACCGCAGTGTGCATCAAATCGCGGTGGCGGTGGACAGCGTGGCCGATGAGACCCAACTGGGGGCGCAGACGTCTCGCAGTCTAGCGGACCTCGGGCGGCGATTGGGCCTGCTGGTGGGGCAGTTCAAAATTTGATGCCGTCCTGCACCGCGCTTATGAGGACGATGGCGGAGCCGGGCGAGATAGGATAGGTGCGTTGTTGGCCTGCATTGATACGAAAGATGAGTCAATACCGGCCAGGGAGGGATATTTATTCAGCGCAATGCGATGCTGCAGCTCATGAGTACCAGCAACCCTTGCGTTCGGACGGTGGAGGTCGCGGACGTGAGTCACTATGTGCACGATGATCAAGGCGAAGTGTTCAACGCGCTGGTCGTGGGCTTTCTCAACAGAAGCTGCTGATAGCCGTGATCAAGCCAGAGCAGCAGCCCGAGGCATTGCAGAACGTGTTCCGGGCGTGTGCTTCGGCTCTGCATCAGCGCTGATAGGCTTTGCCGAAATGCTTTTCCAGGCGTGCTTGCACGAGCTCCAGAGAAATCGACAGCACCCAGTAGATGACGGCCGCGGTGGTCAGCATCTCCAGGTATCGATAGCTGGAGCGACCGTAGGACTGGGCCAGGAACATAACTTCCCAGACGCCCATTACCGAGATCAGCGAGGAGTCCTTGAGCATGGAGATGAACTGATTGGCGCAGGGCGGGATGATGGTGCGCATGGCCTGGGGCAGGCTGATGTGCCAGAAGATTGTCCCCGCGCGCATGCCAAGCGCGAGCGCCGCCTGGCGCTGGCCTACAGCAACGCCAATGATTCCCGCGCGGAAAATTTCGCTCAGGTAGGCGCCGTAGTTGAGCGACAGGGCGATGATCCCGGCCACAATCGCGCCCGGCACCAAGCCCAGTTGCGGCAAGCCCAGATAAATCAGCAGGATCTGGATCAACAGCGGTGTGCCGCGGAAGAACGAGGTGTAGAAACTGGCTATGCCAAACAGCACCGCGCTGTTGGACAGCCGCGCCAACGCTGCGGCAAAGCCCAGCAGCACTGAGGCCAGCATTGAGCACAGACACAGGAACAAGGTCAGCGCGGCGCCTTGCAAGAAGCCGTTGGGGCCAAGTTTGAAGCCTGCCAGGTTGGGAAATTTTTCGACGATGATCGAAAACTTCAAGTCAAAGCTGAGAAAGAAGCCCACGAACAGCAGGAACAACACCAGCCATGTCAGGTACAGGCGGGTGCGAAAGCCGAACAGGCGCGAACCCGTCGCGGCGACGGCGGGTTTGGGGGCGGGTTGATAGGCACTCATTTGCTGATGTCGGCGCCGATCCACTTCTGCGATAGCCTGGCCAGCGTGCCGTCGGCCTTCAGCTCGGCAAACACCTGGCGCACCTTGGCGTCCCACTGTGGATCGCCTTTCTCGATGGCCACCGAGTTGGGTTCTTCATACAGCGGTGTTCCTGCCAACTTGAAGCGTTTGTCCTGCTCCAGGCGCGGTTGTGCGGTCACCAGATTGGTCAGGATCGCATCCAGACGCACGCCGGCGCCCAGGCCCAAATCCTGGAAGGCGACGTTGTCGGTGTCATAGGGGGCGGCCTGGACGACGTCGAATGGGTATTCGATCTTCTTGTCCTCGGCGCCCTCGATCACCAGACTCTTGTTCAAGTAGCTCTCGTAGCTGGAGGCGCTGGTAAGGCCGACCTTGCGCCCTTCGAGGTCCTTGGCCGAGTGGATGCGGTCATCCTTGGCATTGACCACGATCACCGCGGGGGAGGCGTAGTACTCCACGGGGAAGTCAAATACCTCGGCGCGGGCCTTGCTTGGGGTCATCGAGCAAATGCAGATGTCGTAGCGACCACTCCAGCGACCGGCGGCGATGACATCCCAGGATGGTGTCTCCAGGCGCAGTTTGACGCCGAGCTTTTCCGCCACCGCTTTGGCGACATCCACATCGAAGCCGTCGAGTTGGTTTTGTTCATTGAGGAAGGAGAACGGTGGATAGCTCTCCATAAGCACATTGACCAGTTCCTTGCGCGACTCCACGCGCTCCAGAGTGGCGCCCGCGAAAGCCTGAGAGGTGGCACCAAGTACCAGGAGGCCCACGCCGAGCAGGGAAGGAAAACGCATGAAAGTACCTGAAAAGTTAGAGATAATGGATTTATGATATTTAATAGTTATAAAAGAAAAGCACATAGTGAATTTTTTTCATAAGCATATATAGGAAAGTTATATGAAGGAGCGATCCATGGTAATTCTGGATGGTGGCATGGGGCGGGAGCTGCAACGGCGTGGCGCCCCCTTCCGGCAGCCGGAGTGGTCGGCGTTGGCGTTGACCGAAGCGCCGGAGGCGGTCATTGCCGTTCACTGCGCCTTCATCGAGGCCGGTGCGCAGGTCATCACCAGCAACAGCTATGCCGTTGTCCCTTTCCATATTGGTGAGCAGCGCTTTGCCAGTGAAGGGCGCGACCTGGCGATGACCGCCGGCCGACTGGCACGTACCGCAGCGGATGCCAGCGCGCAACCCGTTCAGGTGGCCGGCTCCCTGCCGCCGTTGTTCGGCTCCTATCGACCAGACCTGTTCCAGCCGCAGCGTGTCACGGAGGTGCTCACCCCCTTGCTCCAGGGGCTCGCCCCCTACGTAGATCTATGGCTGGCTGAAACCCAGAGCGCGATCGCCGAGGTGCAAGCCATACATTCGCACCTGCCTTCTGACGGCAAGCCGTTTTGGGTGTCTTTCACTCTGCAAGACGAAGAGCTCGACGATGTACCGCGTCTTCGCTCGGGAGAAACAGTGGCCGATGCCACTGCGGCTGTGGTGGGCATGGGTGTTCAAGCTTTGTTGTTCAACTGCAGCCAGCCAGAGGTCATGGGGGCTGCCATTGATGTAGCCAGATCGACCATCGAACGTCTGGGCGCGGACATCGCTATCGGCGCCTACGCCAATGCTTTCCCGCCCCAGCCGAAGGAAGCTACCGCCAACGACGGTCTCGATGAGTTACGCGAGGATCTCGGTCCTTCAGGCTATCTGGCATGGGCCAAGGACTGGAGCAAGCGGGGTGCGAGCCTACTCGGCGGTTGCTGTGGAATCGGCCCTGGACATATTGCTGAGCTCAAGCGTGAGCTGGGATGAAACGCTAGCGTTATGAACGGGAATTCTCGCTTCCCGTTCATCGCCTTTTCATTACATCGCGGCGTGGAAAATCTCTTCGATTTGCGCCTGCTCCGCCGTCCGCGGGTTGGTGAAGCCGCAGGCATCTTTCATGGCGTTGGCCGCCAGTGTTGGAATGTCCTCCAGCTTGACGCCCAATTCAGCCAGACCGCCAGGAATGCCAACGTCCAGGGACAATTGACGGATGCCGGCAATCGCCACCGCGGCGCCTTGCTCGTGGTCAAGATGTTGGGTATCGAGCCCCATCGCCCTGGCGACGTCCGTCAGGCGAGCCTGGGAAACGCTGGCGTTGAAGCTCTCGACGTGCGGCAGCAGTATCGCGTTGCAGACACCGTGCGGCAGGTCATAGAAGCCACCCAGTTGGTGGGCCATGGCGTGTACGTAGCCAAGGGAGGCGTTGTTGAACGCCATCCCGGCCAGAAACTGTGCATAGGCCATATTTTCCCGCGCCTGCATATCGCCGCCGTTGGCGACCGCGTTGCGCAGGTTGGCGGAGATCAATTCCACGGCCTTGAGCGCGCAGGCATCGGTGATGGGCGTGGCCGCGGTGGAAACGTAGGCTTCGATGGCGTGGGTCAACGCGTCCATGCCGGTGGCGGCGGTCAGGCCTTTGGGCATGGCGGCCATCAATGAGGGATCGTTGACCGACAGCAGTGGCGTTACATTACGGTCGACGATGGCCATTTTTACGTGGCGGGTTTCGTCGGTGATGATGCAAAAACGGGTCATCTCGCTGGCGGTGCCCGCCGTGGTATTGATGGCAATCAGTGGCATTTGTGGCTTGGCGGACTGATCGACGCCTTCGTAGTCACTGATATGCCCGCCATTGGTGGCACACAAGGCAATGCCCTTGGCGCAGTCATGGGGGGAGCCGCCGCCGAGGGAGATGATGAAGTCGGCACCGCTGAGCTTGAGTTGCGCCAGACCGTTTTCGACGTTGCTCACGGTCGGATTCGGCTTGGCCCCGTCAAATATTGTCGCCTGGATGTCCTGCGCCGCCAGCAGCTTGGCGACCTTGTCGGCGACCCCGGCCTTTGCCAGCCCGGCGTCGGTCACGATAAGGGCGTGACGCAAGCCATATTTGCGAATGGCGACCATGGCCTCATCGAGACTGCCGATGCCCATCATGTTTACGGACGGAATGAAGAACGTGCTGCTCATGACTAGCCCTCATTATTGTGATTATTGGCCCGAACGGCCGGTAGTGCACTCATCAAGATGGACTCATCCTAGGAGCGAGGGCGTGACGCTTAAATGGTCCTTTAGTCCGCGCAATGGGGGTCTTTGGTCGTAGTGGCACGCAATTTCATCCTGTCGCAGTGGTTACCCCCTACCCAAGTAGGATAGGGACCCGGGCCCAGTCTTCGTAGACTGAGCCGACAGACAGCGCATTTTGCGGGAGGCGGCTATGCAACACACCCAAACCGATGGCGTAGTCAGCGCGATGTCGATGGCAACCGAGGCGCAAGAGGTGGCACAGGAGCTGGCGCGGCAGCTATTGCACCCGCACTTGGGTTTTGTACTGTTCTTTTGTTCGGTCGAATACGATTTGCGGGCCCTGGGCAGCGCATTGCAGCAGAGCTTTGGCGGCATTCGCGTGGTCGGCTGTACCAGCGCCGGGGAAATCACCCCCGAGGGCTATGGCCGGGGCTGCGTGACCGCGGTGGGTTTCGATCATCGGCATTTCTCCATTGCCGCGGAACTGATCGACGAATTGGAGCGTTTCAGCCTGATCGACGCCCAGCAAATGGTCGAGCGACTGGTCGGCGGTTGTCGCAGCAATACCTTGGCGCCGATCAAGGGCAACAGTTTCGCCCTGACGCTACTCGACGGCCTGTCCAGCCGCGAGGAAATGGTCCTTGCCGCGCTGAGCGCCGCCTTGGGCGATATCCCGCACTTTGGCGGTTCTGCCGGCGACGATAACTACCTGACCCATACCCATGTCTACTTCGGCGGCGAATTCCACAGCGGCGCGGCCGTGGTGCTGTTGGTCAATACCTGGCTGGACTTCGAAGTGTTCACCACGCACCACATTTTGCCGCGTGCGGAAAAGCTGGTGGTCACGCGCGTCGACAGCGGCATGCGACGGGTTTACGAACTCAATGCAGAGCCCGCGGCCGAAGAGTACGCGCAGATCATCGGGGTGCCCGTGGCGCAGCTCAATCACCAGATTTTTGCCGCCCACCCGTTAGCTGTTCGGATCAACGACCAGTACTACGTCAGGGCCATTCAACAGGTCAATCCTGACTTGAGCCTGAGTTTTTATTGTGCGGTGGAGAACGGCATCGTCCTCACGGCCATGACGCCTGGCCCCTTGCTGCCGAACCTGCAGACGCTGTTCGACGGCTTGCGGGAGCGCTTGGGTTCGTTGTTGCTGACTATCGGCTGCGACTGTTTCCTACGGCGCCTGGAGCTGGAAGACGATGGCAGTGTCCAGCAGATCGGCGCGGTCCTGCGCGAGCATCGGGTGATAGGTTTCAATACCTACGGAGAACAGTTCAATGGCATGCACATCAACCAGACCTTCACCGGTGTCGCCATTGGACGCAGCCGTGCCGTCATCTCCAGCTGAGCTGCTTGAGCAGATCGAACGACTGCAGCGGGATAATCAAAAGCTGCGGCGGATCAATACGGCGCTGATTGAACGGGTCGAGTCCGGTACCGCGCGGGGCAATGATTCCTATGCGGCCTTTCAGCACTCGGTGGTCCTGGCCGAGCAGGTCAGGGAGCGTACTGATGCCTTGAACCAGGCCATGGCCGAGCTCAAGGCCAGCAACAATCTGCTCAGTGATGCCCGCCTGCGGGCGGAAACGGCCCATCAGCATTTGGTCGATGCCATTGAAAGTATTTCCGATGCATTCGTGCTGTTCGATGAGGACCAGCGCATCGTGCTGTTCAACAGCCGTTTCAAAGCGCTTTGGGCCAACAGCCGGGTACGGATCATCGGCGGCATGCGCCTGACTGAGGTCAAGCGGTTGATGGCCAGTACCGGGTTGTTTATTGAAGAGCCGCGCCACAGCGCCGACGAACACCTGTTGTATCGCCTGAATGATGGCCGCTGGTTGCAGGTCAGCGAGCGGCCGACCCGCGAGGGGGGGCGGGTGATCCTGTTTACCGATATCACTGAAGTCAAACTCAGCGAAACCCTGCGCCGCGAGAAAGCCGTTGCGCAGAAGTCGCACCTGCTGCAACGGGCCGTCGACAACCTGTCCCAGGGCGTTGCGATGGTCAACGCCGAGGGCATCCTGGAACTGTGGAATCGGCGGTTTCTGGAACTGAGCGGACTGGCCCCGGTTGCCGCGCACCGGCTTTTTTCCGAGGTGATCGCCGACAGCGAACTGGAGCTGTTGACGCCGGCCAGCCGCGACACCAACGGCCGGGTGATCCACGAGCGGGAGCAGCGCCTATCCGATGGCCGGGTTCTGGAAATCCGCACGCATCCGTTACCTACCGGCGGTTTCGTCAATACCTTCACGGACATCACCGAGCGCTACCGGCATGCTGAAGCCCTCAGCGAGAGCGAGCGCTGGATTCGCCTGATCACCGACCATGTACCCGCGCTCATCGCCTATCTGAATGCCGACCTGGTCTATGAGTTCACCAACAAGGTCTATGAGCAGTGGTACTGCTGGCCGCGTGGGGTGATGCTCGGCCAGAGCCTGCGCGAGGTCCATAGCGAAGAGCACTACCAGCGGCTGGAAAGCTATGTCGAGCGCGCCCTCGCGGGGGAAAGCGTGACGTTCGAATGCCCGGAAATCAATATCAACAATCAGGAGCGCTACATGCTGCGCTCCTATGTGCCCAATCGCCTGGCCAATGGTGAAGTGATCGGTATTTTTGTGCTGATCCGCGATATCACTGAACGTCGGCGTACCGCTGAAGCGCTGCACCAGGCTTATCAGAACCTGGAACAGCGAGTCCGTGAACGCACGACCGAGCTGACCACCCTGAACAGCCAACTGCTGCGCGAGATCGACGAGCGCAGTCGGGTCGAGTCGCGCCTGCGTGAAGCCAAGCTCGAAGCCGAGCAGGCCAACCTGTCGAAAACCAAGTTTCTCGCCGCCGTCAGCCATGATCTGCTGCAGCCGCTCAACGCCGCGCGCCTGTTTACCAGTGCCTTGTTGGAGCGCCGCGAGCCGGCGGCCAACGCGATCCTGGTACGTAATGTCAGTAATTCGCTGGAGGACGTGGAGAACCTGCTCGGCACACTGGTCGACATCTCCAAGCTCGATGCCGGGGTGATCAAGGCCGATATTGCGCCGTTTGCCCTGAGCGAACTGTTGGAAAACCTGGCGGCCGAGTTCACCCAGGCGGCCAGCAGCGAGGGCCTGCGCCTGGCGTTCGTACCGTGTTCGGCGCTGGTACGTAGCGATATCCAGTTGTTGGCGCGGATTCTGCGCAACCTGCTGAGCAACGCGATCCGATACACCACCACTGGCCGAGTGGTACTGGGTTGTCGTCGGCATCGCCAGCGCCTGTCCATCGAGGTCTGGGATACCGGTATCGGGATTGCCGAGAACAAACTGGAGGAAATTTTCCAGGAGTTCAAACGTGGCGACGTGCAACGGCCGCATCAGGATCGCGGGTTGGGTCTGGGCTTGGCCATTGTCGAAAAAATCGCCGGAATACTAGGGCATAAGATCAGCGTGCGCTCGACCCCCGGCAAGGGCTCGATGTTCGCCGTCGAAGTGCCGCTGGCCCTTAGCGCGCCCAAGCCGCAGGTCCAGTTACCGATGACTGAGCCCATGCTCGAAAGGCTGCGTGGGGCACGGATCTGGGTGCTGGACAATGACGCAACGATTTGCGCGGGGATGCGCACGCTGCTGGAAAGCTGGGGTTGCCAGGTTGTCACGGCGCTGTCAGAGCAGGACTTGGCGCGGCAGGTGGAGAACTATCACGCCGATGCCGACCTGTTGATTGCCGACTATCACCTGGACCATGAGCAGAACGGTGTCGATGCCGTGGCAACGATCAACGCCCGACGTGGCTCACCCTTGCCCGCGCTGATGATCACGGCCAACTACAGCAATGAGCTGAAGCTGCAAATGCGTGAGCTGGGCCATACCTTGATGCACAAACCGGTGCGGCCGATGAAACTCAAAACGGCGATCAGTCATCTGCTGGGTAAATAGTCGGCAGGTGGATCAAATCAGCGCCGCAGGTAGGAGCTGAAATCGATATCCCCGGCGCTGAGAATCGCCTGGACCCGGTTATGCACGTTGAGTTTGCGCAGGATCGCCGAGACATGCGCCTTGACGGTGGTTTCGGCGATTTCCAGGGTGTAGGCGATCTGCTTGTTCGACTCGCCCCTGGTCATCCGTTCCAGGACCTGCAATTGCTTGCGGGTCAGGGCCTGCAGTAACTCAGGGGTAAAGCTCGGCGCGTTGTTCATGCTGCGCCGGGTACCGGTCTTTTGTGCGTGGATGATGTCCGCAGGCAGATAGACCTTGCCGTCAAGGATCTGCTCGATGGCTTCAATCATCTGCGCCCGTGGCGAGGACTTGGTAATAAAGCCCACCGCGCCATACATAATGGCCTGCAGCACAACCTGTTTGTCTTGTTCGGCGGACACAATCACCACCGGGATGGTGGGCGCCTCGTTGCGCAGATTGATCAGGCCATTGAGGCCGTGCATGCCCGGCATATTCAGATCGAGCAGAATCAGGTCGAGCTCGTCATGGCATCGGGTCAGCGCCAGCGCGCTCTCCAGATCGGCAGTTTCCATCACTTCGCTGCCTGGAAAACCGTCGCTGATCACATTGGCGATGGCTTCACGAAACAACGGGTGATCATCGGCAATCAGAATTTTGTACATGGCCTTTCACCTATTTATTTTTGATGGCGGTGTGGCGGCTGGGCGTACCTGTTGTTCAGGGAAAGTGGCAGGGTATGCGGCATAAGGGGCGATTCCTTTCTTGTAGTAGGGGCATTACATGCCACTACCCAGGCTTTGTGAATGCGACGATAGTCAGGTAAAGCCGTACCAAAGTACCGGTTGTCGCGTGCGTGCGGCTTTTCAGCCGGGCGCCAACTACGACTAAATAACAAGGTGACCCCTGCCAAGGGCGCATTCGTTTGGCGGCGCAGGCTCTCTAACATCTGCTCATCGCGTGTTCGACCAACCGGCAACGATCGGCAAAGAGGCCTCAATCATGATTTACGCACAACCCGGAACCCCAGGCGCTGTCGTTTCTTTCAAACCTCGCTACGGCAATTACATCGGCGGTGAGTTCGTCGCGCCGGTCAATGGCGAATACTTCAGCAATACTTCGCCGATCAACGGCGAAGTGATTGCCCAGTTCCCCCGTTCCACCGCCGCTGATATCGACCTTGCGCTGGATGCCGCGCATGCGGCCGCCGATGCCTGGGGCAAGACCTCGGTACAGGAGCGTTCGCGGGTCCTGTTGAACATTGCCGACCGCATTGAACAGAATCTTGAAGTGCTGGCCGTTACCGAAACCTGGGACAACGGCAAGGCCGTGCGCGAAACCCTGAATGCCGACGTTCCGCTGGCGGCCGATCACTTCCGTTATTTCGCCGGTTGCATCCGTGCCCAGGAAGGCGGCGCCGCGGAGATCAACGAACTGACCACGGCTTACCATTTTCATGAACCGCTGGGCGTGGTGGGGCAGATCATTCCGTGGAACTTCCCGCTGCTGATGGCGGCCTGGAAACTGGCGCCCGCGCTGGCGGCGGGTAACTGCGTGGTGCTCAAACCGGCCGAACAAACGCCGCTGTCGATCATGATCTTCGCCGAGCTGATCAACGACCTGCTGCCGGCGGGGGTCTTGAACATCGTCCATGGCTTTGGTCGTGAAGCCGGCGAGGCCCTGGCCACCAGCAAGCGTATCGCCAAGATCGCTTTCACCGGCTCCACGCCGGTGGGTTCGCATATCATGAAGTGCGCGGCCGAGAACATCATTCCAAGCACTGTGGAGCTGGGTGGCAAGTCGCCGAATATCTTCTTCGAAGACATCATGCAGGCTGAACCACAGTTTATTGAAAAGGCCGCCGAAGGCCTGGTATTGGCGTTTTTCAACCAAGGTGAGGTCTGCACCTGCCCATCGCGGGCATTGATCCAGGAATCGATCTACGATGCGTTCATGGCCGTCGTGATGCAGAAGATCGGCAAGATCAAACGCGGCGATCCCCTGGATACCGAGACCATGGTCGGCGCCCAGGCGTCGGAGCAGCAATACGACAAGATTCTTTCCTACCTGAAGATTGCCCAGGAGGAGGGTGCGGTGCTATTGACCGGCGGCGCGGCGGAACATCTGGAAGGCGATCTGTCCAGCGGCTACTACATCCAGCCGACGCTGCTCAAGGGCAACAACAAAATGCGCGTGTTCCAGGAGGAGATCTTCGGCCCCGTCGTGGGCGTGACCACCTTCAAGGACGAAGCTGAAGCCCTGGCGATTGCCAATGACAGCGAGTTCGGCCTGGGCGCTGGTCTCTGGACCCGTGACATCAACCGTGCTTATCGCATGGGACGGGCGATCAAAGCCGGTCGCGTGTGGACCAACTGCTATCACCTGTACCCGGCGCATGCCGCGTTCGGGGGCTACAAAAAATCCGGTGTCGGCCGTGAAAACCACAAAATGATGCTCGACCACTACCAGCAGACCAAAAACCTCCTGGTCAGCTACGACATCAATCCGCTGGGTTTCTTTTGATGCGCTGAGCCGATCGCTGATCGGCATGGGTGCTGTGCGGCTTCTTGGTTGGGTCCGGTATGTGGCGTGAGCCACAACCGACCCACGCGGTGTCAGTCTGACCTCACCCTTTACCCATTCTTTACCTGCCCTGGCGCCTCGTTCGCCAGAAGCTCGGTTACGCTGCCAGCCATCTTGATCTTGACGGCTTTGCGAATCGAATGAACTTCCAACCTCAATACTGGCTAGCGGTGGGCGCCTTGCTGGGCAGCCTGGGATTGATCTCGGGTTGTGCGGGCGATCCGCCAGATCCGGGTATCGAATTCACCGAGCGGGTCAATAAAGACCTGGCCGGCGCCTATCAACCGTCCCACAACGAGACGGCCGGTTGGGGCGCAACCTGGCAACTCGACCAGCAAGCGGTGGCTGTGGCGTGGTTGGCGCCGGTTACCCATGAGCGCTTGCCGCTGATTATCTACTTGCCGGGGTTGGGTGAGCCGGCCTCCGGCGGAGTGGCTTGGCGCCAGGCTTGGGCGCAAGCCGGTTATGCGGTGCTGTCTGTCCAGGGGCATTCCGATGATCAGTCGATTTTTGCCTCGACGCAGGCCTTGGATGGCAACTTCCGTGGGCTGGCGAGCAGTCATTACACCGCCGCTGCCTTGCGCGACAGGCTGTCGACATTGCAGAAAGTCCTGACTGAGGTTCGCGCGCGGGCCGCGAAAGGGGACGCGCAACTGGCGGCCATCGACTGGAACCAGGTTGTGGTGGCCGGCTTTGATCTAGGGGCGCAGACCGCTGAAGCACTGGCCGGGGCGCTGGAACCCGGCGCCAGGTCGGGCGTCGCGATTCAGCCCAAAGCAGTGTTGCTGCTCAGCCCTTATGTGGAAGCCGATGCCCGACGCGAGGTGTTCGCGCAGATGTCGGCGCCCGTGCTGTCGATGACCAGCCGGGAGGATGAAGATCCGTTCAACTGGGTCAGTTCTTATCGCCAGCGACAAGTGCTGGGCGAGTCGGTGACGGTGGCTGGCAGCGTTCAGCTGGAGCTGAACAAGGCAACGCACAAGACCTTGTCCGGTACCGAGTTGTTCAACCGGTCGTTGAAGACCGCCGACAAGGGCGGTGATCAGCCCGGCGAGGCTCCGAAAAGCCGAGGGCACAAGCGCGGCGCCAAATCCGGCGGCGGCTTCCATGGCCCGATGCAGGGCGAGCCGGCCCCGGATCCCAAGCAAGTGGCGGCGATTCAGGCCATTGGCGTGGCGTTTCTGGATAGCCGCGTCAAACACAATCCCGCGGCCACTGAATGGTTGCAGAAAGGCGTGCCCGCTTGGTTGGCTGGGGCGGGGCGGTTGAAGTAGTTTTGGGCGGGGCCAGCGGATCCGATCCTCGTTCTGCAATGAGTGCTACTGTTTCGAGGGTTACTTCGTCCGGCTATGCCGAGGTTACGAAGTACTTCATGCGGCGCCTCAAAAGCGAGGGGGGAAAGGCTGTGTACAGTGACGCTGATAAAATCAAGGAGCACAAGGCGCATGTGGGCGATGATGCAGCCGCTCAAAGACGGGGAACGCCTCAACCTCCTTCTGTTCTTCAGGACAATCGAACTGGATCAGTGGCTCAAGGCGTGAAGTCGGAGGCTATTGTTCAGAAACATGATTACCCCGCTGCTCTTCCCCTTGAAGATAATCGGCGGGTAAACAATAGCGGCTTGCCTGATCAATTGAAGTCTGGGATTGAACGCTTGTCCGGGTATTCCATGGGGGACGTGAAAGTCCACTACAACTCCGATAAGCCTGCGCAACTTAACGCCCATGCCTATGCGCAAGGGACGGATATCCATTTGGCGTCGGGGCAGGAGAAGCATCTGCCCCATGAGGCGTGGCATGTGGTGCAGCAAAAGCAGGGACGGGTGAAACCGACGCTGCAAATGAAGGCTGGCACGCCGGTAAATGACGACGCCGGGCTGGAGAAAGAGGCGGATGTGATGGGGCGCATGGCTGCGCAAATGCGCGTCAGTCCGTCTGCAGCTACCGTGCAAGGCAAAAAGGAAGAACATTCAAGACCCTTGATTTTTGAGGGGCCGTCATCAAGTTTTGTTCAGCGGGTGGTCAGTATAGGGTTGTCGCCTGGGACGAAAGTGAAAGTTGTCTCGGGGGAAGGTGTGGGGAGAGTAGGGATAGTGGTTAAAGCGTTGTCAGGCGGTTATAAGGTGAGTTTTTCTGCTGAAATGCCCGCTCAGCTATTTGACTATTCCCAATTGTCTTTATCGGATACGGCGGCATCAACTTCGGGTGAAAAACAGCGGTTAGACGTAGGCATGGGGGTTTCTACCTCGGCTCCGCCGATGTCATCTTCAAGAAAGTCAGTTGAAGCTGAGGCGAAGTATGAGGAGGCGGCTCCAGGTCCAGAGTCGATGCGCTCATCAGTGGGAGTTTCTACCTCAGCTCCGCCGATGTCATCTTCAGGAAAGTCGGTTGAAGCTGAGGAGGAGGGTGTGGCTCTAGGTTCAGGGGTCATGCTGTCATCAATGGAAGCAGCATCTTCATCCCCGCAAGAAGGAGACGAACCTTCTGCCTGGATTGCAAAAGTGATTCTGCAGGATGACTGGAATAATCATGATCTGGTTAGCAAAATTGGTAGTGTTGAATGGGACGTAATAAAAAAGGAATGGGATACCCTGTTGGTAGGCAATGATAAGATGCTCAAAAAAAAGATGAGCAAGTTTACTTTGCTGAGGCTTAGAGGGCAGCCTTATAAGGGCGAAGGTGATGCTGTCACGAGTTATGCGGGTTGGCCGGATTCTGTTCGTGGGGAACAAAAGGGTCATAAGTGGGGTACGGAGACTGAAGGCGGTCATATTGCTGTGAGACTTAAGGGCACGCGGGTAAGGGAGCGTGATGATAAGAAAAGTCAATCGTCGAATGCGCAGGCGCAAGGGCCGAGGAAAAAAGAATTAGAAGCGTTGCTGGTCTATTTTAAAAGGACTCCTCTTCTGCAGAATGAAAAATATAGCTTGGCACTGGATAATGTAATGAGCTGTATTGAAGAGTTATTGAGGGGCAGCAGTGTTAGTCTACCTATTGAAATTGCCAGCGCACCTATGGCGGGTGAGTTGACGAAGATAGAGATGGAGGTCAAGTCTAGAGCGGCTGTCATGATGCGGGAAGGAAGGAGCGACGAGACGTGGCCAAAACTTAGAAATAATAACGGAAAATTGGAGTCGGTAAAAACCAAGACCTCATCTGCCTCGCAGGGGATGTCAGGGGCGGCGTCGTCGAGTGCTGGAGCGTCGAGTGATAGTTTGTTAACGGCTCTGGACAAATTTAATCAACATTTTTCTGTTGAGTCTATTCAAAATATTCGAATGTATCAGAAGCCTCAGCATGTCACCGTCAGTGGGGATAGTGAGGATCGCTTGCTAATGGCTGTTGAGCTTGAATCTACCGCTGAACGTTTGGACTCTGGGACGAGAGGAAAAAAGGCCTTGTCAAGGCAGCCTAAAACGGCGGTGGAGTTTTTGCGCAATCCAACGGCCGAGGAAAAAGAGGTCAGTCATCTTGAAAGGATAGCGCATAGTATTCGCACAACGATGAAAGGGAAGTTAAAGGCGGGTGTCAAATTTGCTGATGAAGAGCTCAATGGCATCATATTGCCTACCACCGGTGCGCCGAGAGAGGTCGGGGGGTATACGCTGACAACCCCCATGACAAACGTGTTTCCTTTGATTGGAAAGTCTAATACGGAAGGTAAAGAAGTGACGGTTCTTCGAGAAGACAGAGGATAAATAACAGCGCTTGTGAGCTGCCTGCTGTGCCTGTCCCGGCAAACCCATGGCCGCTTGGAAACGGATCTGCGCCCGGGCTTCATCACGGCACAGATCCAAAATGTCTGCTTTCGCCCGTCGAGACCGAGATCGCCAGCCGCTCCGAGGTTAATGTAAGCTGTTTGTGCCGTAGTATTTTATTTAGGGGACAACCGCGACGACAGCACGGACACCCTCTGCTTGTGGAGTGCTGCATGAAAGTTGGAGTGATTCCGATACTCACGGCCTTTTCCGACCTGAGGCACTTGCGGCCCCACAGGGCTGCGAAGCCTGACCTCTGAATCACCAGCCAGTTGCTCTTCGCTGGCGCATAACGGATTTTTAAATGACTACCCCCGCCACTGAAAACGCCGACAACTGGCAACCGGTCATTGCGCTGGCGTTGGCTGCCTTTGTCTTCAACACCACCGAATTCGTGCCGGTTGGCCTGTTGAGTGCCATTGGCGACAGCTTCGACCTGTCGAGCGCGCAGGTCGGGTTGATGCTGACAATCTATGCCTGGGTGGTGTCGCTGACCTCGCTGCCCGTGATGCTGCTCACCCGCAACATCGAGCGCCGCCGACTGTTGATGGTGTTGTTCGGCCTGTTCATTGTCAGCCATGTGTTGTCCAGTCTGGCCGCAAGCTTTGGTGTCCTACTGGTGAGCCGGATCGGCATCGCCTTGTCCCATGCGCTGTTCTGGTCGATCACCGCGTCCCTCGCAGTGCGGGTGGCGCCGCCCGGCAAGCAGGTGCAGGCCCTGGGCCTGCTGGCGACCGGGACGTCGATGGCCCTGGTACTGGGAATTCCGTTGGGTCGATTGCTCGGTGAAGCCATGGGGTGGCGCATCACCTTTCTGGTGATTGCCTTGATGGCCGGCGCCCTGCTGCTCTGGCTTGGCCGAAGCTTGCCGCTGCTGCCGAGCCAGAACTCGGGTTCCCTGAGAAGCCTGCCCGTGCTGTTCAAGCGCCCCGTCCTGGTGGCGGTCTACGGCCTGACGGCTGCGGTGATCACGGCGCAGTTCACGGCTTATAGCTATATCGAGCCGTTTATCAAAACCGTGGCCGGCCTGAGTGGCGAGGTGGTGACCCTTATCCTGCTGCTGTTCGGTGGCGCGGGGATTTTCGGCTCGCTGCTGTTCAGTCGATTCAATCGGCAGCATCCGCAGTACTTTCTGCTGGCCGCCACGTCATTGCTGGTGCTGTGCCTGGCGTTGCTGTTGCCGTTGAGCGGCGAGGTTTCGACGCTGGGGGCGCTCAGCGTGTTCTGGGGCATGGCGATCATGGGTTTCGGGCTGTCGTTGCAGTCGAAGGTGCTGGTACTGGCGCCGGACGCAACCGATGTGGCGATGGCGCTGTTCTCGGGGATCTACAACATCGGTATCGGTGGTGGAGCACTGTTGGGCAGTTGGGTGGGGCGGCAACTCGGATTTGCCTATGTCGGCGTGGTCGGCGGCGTGCTGGCGGGCCTGGCGCTGGCGTTCTACGGTTTCTCGGTTTACCGCGCGGGCCGGGTCGGGACGGGGCGCTGAGGCCTGTTATCAGTGGGCGAATACCGGGCCGATCTATTTTCTGTTGGGCGCCGGCTGCTCAATGGAGCGTCACCACCCGGCGACTCTCGCCGATCCGGATCCTGTCCAGCGCCCGGTTCAACGCGTCGAGGGCATCGAGGAGGGCCTTTGCCTCGGTCTCCCTGCCATCCCCCCAAAGGCGTTCGGCCATTTTGTTCAGCGCCTGGATGGATCTTTCGATATCGGCAGCCGTTGTTGCCGCGCTAGCCGTCGGCTTGGTCTTGGGCATTTTCAGAGCTTCAACTGTCAGGTGGCAGATTTATTTATCATGGCAGGCTTTCTCCTGAAAACGTGTTTTATCCATGGCGAAGGTTGGAATGGGACTGCTCTCGACTCGATCCTGGCCGCCTTGATCGAATACAACCAGGCAGTTTCGGCCTTCAGGCGCGTGCAGCGACAAACGCTGATCATTGCGCGAAAGCTGGTATTCCTTGGCCGATGTCAAAAAGGCGCCTCCTGATCCAAAGGGGCGCCTCTATCCTATCCACTTCGTAGCGATGTGTCGGCAAACAATGGGTGGGCCTGACTTTGACTTAGAGCAGGTCTTCAGGCTGCATCGTCAGAATGATCTTCCCGACGTTTTCGGCCGACTCCATCCTGCGGTGGGCATCTGCGGCACGTGAAAGAGGGAAGGTACTGTCGACTACCGGCTCCAGGCTTCCTGCGCCTTCGAACCGTTCAAGCCAATGCTCGCGGAACCGCTTGATCATGTCGTGCTTTTCTGGCTGGGTACGGGACTTCATGACAGTACCGATGATTTGCAGGTGACGGTAGAGAATATGTTCCAGCTCCAGAGTCACTTTACCGCCACCGCCGAGGATGCCGACCTGGATAAGTCGACCGCCGTTGGCGAGTGAAGCGATGTTACGTGCGAAGTAAGGCTCGCCGACAAAGTCGATAATGACATCTACACCTCGACCAGCGGTTTTGTTGGCGATGACTTCGGCGAAATCACTTGTCTTGTAGTCGATGGCAACATCAGCGCCCAAATGCTCGACGCGCGACAACTTACTGCCCTCAGTGGTTGCATAAACGGTTGCACCCGTGGCGTAAGCGAGTTGCACGGCGGCAGAGCCCACCCCCCCGGCAGCAGCGTGAATCAACACCGAGTCCCCCGATTTGAGCCGAGCCAGATGCATCATCGCTTCATGAGCGGTGACAAACACCTCGGGAATCGCCGCCGCGTGCACATAGTCCAACTGTGTCGGGATGTGCATGGCCATGCGGTGGTCAATGCGTGCCAGCTCGGCATAGGCTCCGCCACCTACGACGCCCATTACCCGATCACCGACTTCGAAACCAATAACGGCGCTGCCTTTTTCGAGCACCTCACCGGCAATCTCAAGACCGATGACAGGAGAGTCGCCGAAATTCGGACGCCCGTAGCCACCGGTGCGATGTGTCAGATCCGCCCGATTGACACCGGCCGCGTAGACACGTACCAGCAGGTCGGTCGGGCGCACTTCAGGATTGGCCACGTCGTTCAGCTTCAGTACGTCGGCGTCGCCAAACTCTTCGAGGGTGATGGCTTTCATGGCTGTTTGCTCTCCGATTGAGTGAATGTGGCATTGGCGATAGCGGACGCGGTAATTGCGGCGGGGAAACCCGCGTAGAACGCCAGGTGAGTGATCGCGGCGGAAATTTCGTCATGGCTGACTCCATTGCCCACCGCCCGCCGCAGGTGGGCTGGCAGTTCTTCTGCGTGACCGCCGGCAATCAGTGCGGCCACTGTTATCAGGCTGCGGTCGCGCGGGGACAGTGCCGGATCGCTCCAGATCTGCGGGTAGAGCGTGGTGTCGACGAACTGCGACAGCTTTGGGGTGAACGCTCTGGCAGCTTCACGAGGGCTGCTGAAATTGATCTTCGACATTTGCGGCGTCCTTAGATTTGGCTGATGAATTTGTTGGTCAGGTAGTGTTCGATGCCTTCGATCCCGCCCTCTGAGCCGTGACCGCTTTCCTTCATGCCGCCGAAGGGAAGTTCAGTGGCCACGATTCGGTATTGGTTGATCCCGATCATTCCGGCCTCGAGGCCGTCAGCGACGTCGATGGCGGTTCGTGCGCTAGAGGTGAACGCATAGGCGGACAGGCCGTAGGGCAGGCGATTGGCCTCTTTCAGCCCGTCTGCCAAGGCGTCGAAGGGCATCAAAATAGCGATTGGGCCGAAGGGTTCTTCATGCATGACCCGGGCGTTCATGGGCACATCGGCCAAAACGCTCGGCTCGAAGAAAAAGCCTTGCCCTGACAGGCGGGCCCCGCCGGTAAGCACCCGCGCACCTTTGGCAACCGCGTCGGCTACCAGCTCCTCCATCTTCGCCAACTGCCTTGGGTTGGCGAGTGGGCCGACCTGGGTATGAGGATGCAAGCCATCGCCGATTCTCAGCGCCTTGGTTGCCGCTACGAAGTGATCGACGAACTGTTGATAAACACCACGCTGGATCAGGAAGCGTGTCGATGAGATGCAGACCTGCCCGGTGCCCCGAAACCGGTTCGCAACGCCTTCTACCGCGGCCTTTTCAACGTCGGCATCTTCAAATACCAGTACCGGGCCGTGACCGCCCAGCTCAAGCGTGATTGGTTTGACACCCTCGGCCGCTCTGGCCGACAGCAGTCGGCCAATCGGCACTGAACCGGTGAATGTCACCTTGCGAATGATCGGTGATGCGATCAGTTGGCTGGAGACTTGATCGGGTACTCCGAAAACAACTTGCAGAACGCCTTTTGGCAAACCCGCATCATCAAGGGCGCGAGCGAGCGCCAGCGCCGTAGAGGGGCTTTCTTCGCCGGGCTTGAGAATGACACTGCAACCTGCCGCCAAAGCGGCCGACAGCTTGCGGGCGGGAGTAATGGCCGGAAAATTCCACGGTGTGAAGGCGGCGACCGGACCAATTGGCTGGCGCTTCACCATCTGCAAAACACCCGGGCGATTCGCCGGCACGACACGGCCATCGATACGGCGCGCGCTTTCGGCAAACCACTCGAAATACTCCGCGGCACGCGTGACCTCATCCAGGCTCTCTCCAAGCGGTTTGCCTTCCTCCATCGTCATCTGTGATGCGATGTGTTGTGCACGTTCCAGGATGAGATCGGCAGCGCGTTTGAGAATCTTCGCGCGCTGATCAGGCACCGTCCGACGCCATGTGTCGAAGCTGTCTCGGGCAACCTCTAGGGCACGATCAAGGTCGCCTTTGGTGGCCAGTGGTACACGTCCTATTTCAGCTTCGGTGGCCGGGTTTATGACGGCAGCAGTGGCGCGTCCTTCCGCGCTGATCCATTCACCGTCGATGAAAAGATAAAGCGAGTCGTATGGCATGTTCATGGATTTGGCCTTCATGTGGTGGTCAGGAATTCGATTGAGGCGTGTCGCCTGCGGCAACGCTTCAATGGCCTTTCGGCGAAGCCGGCTCAGGCGGCCTGTGCAACCAAGTCTATGGAGAAGGACGAATTTGATTTAGCTGGCCAGGAGGGAATCATTGTTGTGCGTAGAGGTAATATCGCGTGCTGGAGGTGGGTTGCGTCCCTCATTATCGGCGGCGATCATGCGGTGTCGCTGTCTGGCATTGCCTCGATGGCAATGAACAGCCTTGGCGAGAGTGGGCTGGGGCTGTACAAATCGCACTACAACTTGAGCTGTGAAGCAGGCCGCAAAGGACGGTAGGGATGGACAAATTTTCAAACATGTCTGTGTACGTAAAAGTCGTTGAGATGGGCAGTTTTACTGCGGTGGCAAATCATCTCGACTCGACAGTCGGCAATGTGTCCCGTGCTGTTTCCGCGCTCGAAAACATGCTCGATGCCCGCTTGCTGCAAAGGTCGACTCGGCGTCTTTCAGTCACTGACGCAGGTCGACGGTTTTACGAGCGCTGTACTACGATCCTGGCCGATCTTGAAAACGCTGAAGCCGAAGCAAGTAATTCGATCCTGGAGCCCAAGGGCACGCTGCGTGTGCATTGCGTGCCTGGCCTTGCGCGTCATCTGGTGACCCGCACCGTCCTTGAGTACCGTAAGGAATTTCCGGAAGTCACTGTGGATTTGCTGCTGTCCCAGCGGATGCCGAATTTGCTGGAAGACCAACTGGATGTATCGATTCTGATCGCCAGGACACTGCCGGATTCAGCGTACGTCAGCCAAAAAATCGGGGTCAGTCATTGTGTGTTGGTCGCATCCCCTGAGTATCTGGCACTGCATTCGGCGCCAGTAGCGCCAGAAGATCTCCACGATCATCAGTGCCTGTTGCTGGGGACCGTTGATTACGCGCGGGATGAATGGCATCTGAAGAGCAGGACCGGCACAGCCACTTTCGTGCCCAGTGGGGCAAGCTTCAGCGTGAATGATATGGACGCAATGGCCGTCGCTATTCGAGCCGGAGCGGGGATCGGTTTGCTGGCGGGGTTCTCAGCCATCGACGATCTGCGTTCAGGGAAACTCGTGCGCGTTTTGCCTGAGTACCATACCTACGAGCGCAATGTTTATGCCGTTTACACTTCCCGACAGTTTGTCGATGCGAAAATAACCCACTTCATCGAGGCGCTGAAAGCGAAGGTGGGTAGTCAACTGGCGGTCACTGTACGAGAACTTATCGATAAATGACCGGGATGGGAGCGCCCAGAGCATGGATCCTGGACGTGGAGCGCCGGCCGTTCGTGGTTTCTTGTTTGCCGCCTGCTCCGGCCAGGACGGCTGCTGAGATTCACAGGCGAGATGGACTCGCCCGTCATTCAACCAGGGTGTGGCGAAGTCAGGACAATCTTGCCGATATGCCGGCCACTGTCGATCAGTTCATGCGCCTGGCGAGCCTGTTCGAGCATAAACGTCTGGAAGATCACCGGCTTGAGCTTGCTGGCCGGGATCAGCGGCCATACCTGCGCTTCCAGCTCGGTATCGATCAGGTGGCGCAGGTTTTCTCCGAGGCTTGCCCCAGCCATCTCCATCGGGAATGCCTGCCGTGTGCAAACAAGATAGGGAGGGCAGATAGAAATCTCGTATCATTCCAGGATTAATTTAAATAATGCCGTGATGATCGTGGCAAACATTTTTTTGGCCCGCCATGTCCTCTATAGATAATGAATTAAAAGTCACATCGAATGCTCAGAAGTTAAAGAACTTCTGGGCTGACACTTTTGCCCTCAATACATTCTGTTATCTGATCTCAATACCGATTGAGCTTGGCTTCGCGCAGATGACGCTGAGTACTCATTTGACTGCCAGGCTGATTGGGCTGTTTATCATTACCAGCACCGCCCGTCCGTTTGGAATATGGCGTGATTTTGTATTCCGGAAGATGAGGATTTCAGCAAGTGATACTGGGCTGAAACCCTATGTTGTGGACACCTTGGCTTATCTGTCATTTGAGCTGCCACTCTATATGATCAATATGAGCATTAGCGGTGCGTCGCTCATGCAGGCGTTGAAGGCCGCGTTGATATTTTGTGTCATCGCGGGTGTTGTGGGTAGGCCCTATGGCCTCTACAGGGCCTACATAAGAAGAAGAGTTTTCAATCTGGACTGAGTACAGCCTATGGATATCAAGTCGATCGTTCAAGTAATCACCTTACAAAAGGAATTTCGGGAGAACATTGTCATCGACTGCGGGCACACCACGATTTTTTCGTCTGATCAAGGTTATCGATTCGGCATACAGGGAGCTCCGAGCGAGACAGAGATTCTCACTTTCAAGTTAGGGGTCGAGATATACGAGGCACTACGACGGACGAATAAAAACGTCCTGCTGAACCTCTGCCTGTCTGACCTCATTGGCATCAAGGGCGGGAATGATGAGCGCCGAAAAATCACCCAAGACCTACAGGGTGAACAGAAGTCTACCTATATTCCTGCTGCCTACCGGCAGATCCTCGATGCTTATGATGTAGCGCTCGACAGGGTAAAAGTCATTTTGCAGTCCAGGGGCAACGATCTCTTTAAAAAGATCCTGCGTCGCACGCGTTCGGGCATTGAGCAACTCAAGGCCGTCGACCCAGGCTACGTCCACGAAACATTTCAGCAAACCAATGCGCTTTTTCTTTCTACGGAAAATCAGGGCATGTTCTCGCTGACGACGCCGTATCTCTATGATACCCAGGCTGAAGACGCCTACTTTGGTGGGGCCTGGTGGAAGGATCACGGCTCGATAAATCAGCGCGACCTGGAGCATTGTCCGTTGGCCCGCCTGAAAAAAAATCCGCTGATCAATCTCTATGAGACTGGAGGGCGGGTACTATGCCCCGCGACCTACGGCGGTCTGCTTTGCCAATTTGACAATACCACTGACCATATTGCCGTGTACGCAAGGAGCGATGACGAATTCATCGGTGAAAAAATCGGTCGTGGCGTTGTCGCTGCCAATATACTGATTGAAGAGTTCTCCAGGAACTGCGCACAAGTTATCGTCAATCAGGAACAACAGATCGAATATTCTTTTGTTGAAAAGAGCGCCGTGGGTACTTTCAATCTGGACAGCGTCGCCTTTATCGAACAAGTACAGGATGTACTGCGTAGTAATAACATGGAGCTCGTGTAAATGACATTGCCAATGGTTTATCTCGATAACGCGGCTTCTGCTTTGCCTTTCGAAGACGCAGTCAGTTTCTATCCCGCGCCAGGAAATCCGTCCAGTGATCATCCGGCAGGCCATGCCGCCAAAGCTGTGATCGAAGCAACCAGGGTACAGTTGAGCACGCTGTTCGGCGGCCGGCCGGGCGAATACTACTTTTGTTCCGGCGCCACTGAAGCGGCGAATCTTATTATCCAGGGGCACTGCAATTTTTTAACGACGACCCAGTCGCCACGCAATCAGATAATCATCAGTGCCATCGAGCACCCGGCGATATTCAATACCGTCAAGCATATGCAGCAGCTTGGCTTTGTTGTCCATGTCATACCGGTTGACCGTCGCGGCGTCATCGAGAGCGCCTGTTTGTATGACCTGCTCAACGAACACACGGCGATGGTTCTGATCATGGGCGTCAACAATGAAACCGGCGTGTGCCAGCCTGTCAACGATATCGCCAGAAGAGTCAAGGCATTCGATCCGAAAATTTCCGTTGTTTGCGATGGCGTTCAAATGGTTACAAAGGTTGAGACGCCTGACTTGACCTATGTTGATGCCTTGATTGGTTCCGGTCACAAACTGGGGGCCGCCAAAGGGATAGGCTTTTTTTTCATGAGTCATCGCCTCAGGCTCTTTCCTTCTCAGTTCGGGGGCGAGCAAGAGTCCGGGATTCGTCCCGGAACCGAGAACCTGTATGGCGTCGAGTCCTTATACCGAGCGCTTCGCCACCATGAAAAAAATGCAGTTGAATACCACGACCATGTGAAACAGTTAAACGCTCTCCTTCGCGAGACACTGACACATCTGGAAGTTGCATTTGCCCTCAATACACTGGACGCTGAAACCTCGGGTTATGTGCTTTCGCTGTGCTTCTCTGGGCTGGATGCGGGCAAGGCGATGAAATTTCTTGCGCAACGGAACATCTGCGTTTCCAAAGGCTCCGCTTGCAGCAGTGTTTCCCCTGTGCCCTCTCGGGTGTTGAGCGCCATGAAGCTTACACCTGCCCAAATGAGCGCCACACTGCGGGTATCCTTCAGCCCACTCTCCAAGCGAGAAGATGTTCTCGCTTTCTGCGCGGGCATAAAGGCAATCACCTCACCCGAGGGAAATGAGACTCAGGCTTGACGTAGATAGCCTGGTTGGCAAGGGCGATGTTCTGGACAGTGTCCATGCATCGCCGCTTGCTCAATGAACATTCGAGCGGAAAAAATCTTTGCCATCGGTCAAAAAGCTGGCAAGCGTACTGGCCGATGCGCTGAGTCCATGCCGGCCATTGGAAATCAGGAATGATTGTCGTGTTGCCCACGCCGCGCTCAAAGGCCGCAGCGCAACATCAAGCACATCAACATACATTTCACCGACAAGCTTTGGAACGATGGCGATACCCAAACCAACCTGCACCATGCGGCACATGGCCTCAAGACTGCCTGCCCGAATGCGTGGGGTAAAGAGGACGCCGAGTGCTGCGTACTCTCGTTTCAACAGTTGCATTAATGAGGTGTCCAACTTCAGGCCAATCACCTTCTCGCCGGTCAAGTCTGCAAGGCTCAATGAACGGGTCTGCGCAAGAGGATGCTGTTTTGGCAGCATTACGTACAGTTGGTCCTTTCGATAGGGCACTACGTCAAAATCATCAAGACCAGCAACTTCGTTGCAGATACCGAAATCGGCGCCGTGCGCGGCAATAGTGCGCATGGCTTGCAGGCTGGGTTGTTCTTCCAGTTCAACATCAATTTCTGGAAATAGCTGCTCGAACGCTGCAATGTCCTCAGGCAGGAACTGCACAACGGCGGATAGATTTGCAACGACACGGACGGTTCCCTTCGTCCCGGTCTTGAATTGCAAGAGCTCGGCACCCAGTTCCTGGATGTTGTCAGCGACACTCAGCGCACTTTGCCATACTGCATTTCCAGCCGGCGTCACGCTGATACCACGAGCATGCCGGAGAATGAGCGGCAGCCCAACCAATGCTTCAATTTCCGAGATCCTGCGACTTACCGCCGATGGCGTAATAAACTCGCGCTCCGCGGCACGTGAAATATTACCTTCCTGGCATACGGCGGCAAATAAACGTAATGAAACCAAGTCCAACTTTCTAATTAAATCATCCATGAAAACTTCATGCTCATCCTGAGTAAACAGCTTGAAAGCCGCGGGATTGTCAGGGCTTTTCAAGCGCAGGTCAAGAAATCTGCGGGCCATGGAGGCTTCAACAGGCCTGAACACCGCAACTGTTGCCGATGGCCTGAGTCAACCACCGGGCAACCAGTGCCCGGTGGTTGTCGCCTGTTACTCGAGCAGTTGTTCCAGGCTTGGATCGCGGATCACCCGCTGCATTGGCAGCGGCGCCGTATCGCCGGACTTCATCATCTTCAACTTCATGCCGGCAGCTTTCGCGCAAGCGTTGATGCCGTTCTCGTAGATCCCGCCCATGTCACACTTCCACTGGTAGAAATTCACCAGTCCGCCTGACAGTTGCAGGCTGAAATCCGTGCTCTGGGCGCCCGGGGTAAACGGATGGCCGGCCTGGATGTTGCGGAACCACTTCATCCATTTCGGCGAACCCACCGCCGGCGGATTTTTCTGGAACAGCGGATTCATGATCGCCACCTGCGGCGACTCGGCCGTCATGTGGCAGCTCTGGCAGGAGCTGTTGGGGTTGTCCACCGGACCGTTGAGGCGACCGTTCCAGCCCAGGTGGGTCGGCGGTAGCTCCTTGGTGTTGGCGTTGATGGCGGTCTGTTGCAGCGCCGGGTTGATCCTGGTGACGGTCGGTGTCGGGTTGGTGAAGTCATTGCCGGTTTCTTTCGGATCGTTGCCCCAGATGATCCCCACCGGCACCAGGTTGTCCCAACCGGGCTTGCCGGTCTTGGCGCCGTTGTACTGGAAGGTGCCGAAGATCCAACCGGTCTCGCTCATGCGGGTATCCCGTACGGCGATGTCCATCTGGATCAGGGCGACGTCCTTCACCTTGCGATTGGCGGAGGTGAAGGTGTCGGTGATATAGCCCTGCCACAAAACCGGGTTGACCAGAAACGGCACACTGTTGCGATCGATGTCGGCAAACAGCGCCTTGCACACGACTGTACCGTTGGGGAAGCTGTTGGGCTGCGAGGTGTAGGACGGATCGGGGTTCTGCGGGTCTTTCCAGACCTGGCCGATGGTGTAGGCGCCGATGTCGTTGTAAATACCCACGGCGTAAGTCTGGCCGGTGGCGGTTTGCGTGGGCGCCAGCTGCTTGGCCTGAATCTGCGCTTCCTTGGTCAAGCCATGGATGCCCTCACGTCCCAGTGGACCGTAGTGCTGCCACGGCATGTGATACCAATGGCGAACCTTGTTTTTCTGAACGTCCCAATTGACGTCGACGTTGCCTTCCAGGCAATAGTTTTTCACGTCGTCCATGTAGGCACGCCAGGTTTCAAAGTTATTGTCGCGCTTGACCGGCAACTTCTTGAAGAACGCCGGCAGCGGACCGCCGGGCGGTGTGCTGGGATAACTCTGGCTGAGTACGAATTTGGCGCCGGTATAGCTGGCGGGTGGCGCGTAGCCGTAGTCGGGGTAGGTTCCGGCCTGGGCCGCGACGCTGAACAACGCGGCGGTCACCGCGAATGCTGTGATCTTTCCTTGGGGGTGCTTCATCGATCATCTCCTTGATAGGGAAAACGCCTGGCATCGTTTGGGCTTGTGCCCGCGGATGCGGGGGCTTCCTTTATTCTTAATCAGGGTCTCGGCTCGATAGCCGGGACAGGCTTCACAGGTGAACGGGGGTATTGGGTATGCGGTGGTCTACCTCCTCGGCAATGCCGGACGAATGAGTTCAAACCCCCGCCGATTTGCCAGGAGTGATCAAAAGAGAGGAAGCGGATTGTGCGCAGGGAATGCGAGGGGATTGCCGATCGACTCCTGTCGTTCGCTAGCCGTTCTTCCTTAGCTATCAGGTGTAGGTCATTTTCAGGAAAGTGCCATCCTTCAGGTTAACGTGAGGGGAGGGGAGCTGCGACCGGGTCATGCGAATAATAAATCCATCAGGTTGGATGCATAGCTTATTGTTATCAGTGGATAAATAGATTAACCGCCCCGGGTCACTAGACAGATATTAAATGGCCGCCTACGCTGAAAATCGCTACTGTTAGACTTATACCCGGGAAAGCTGGAGCGTTCGGTAGCGCCTGACATTGGATGTGAATTCTTCATTAGCCAGGAGGCTAACGATATGTCTGTACAATCACTCAAGCACCTGCTTATAGATACCGATGTCGATTTTGATGATTATATGGCTATCTCGTATTTGCTAAAGCATCACGCGGTAAAGGTCGAAGGTATCACCGTGACCGGAGTGGGCGCTGTTCACTTAAGTCATGGCGCTGAAAATATCAGTAACTACCTCACGTTGTTCGATGATCCTGAGATAGCGCGCATCCCCGTCGTCGCCGGTTTTCAACGGCCGATGCTTTACAGCAATACCTTTCCCTTTGAAACGCGCCAGGCGGCGGATCACCATTACGACGCCGAGTTTCCGCGGAAAAACCCAAATCCCACGCGAGCCGATACGCTCGCGTTCTTAAGGGAAACACTGGAAAAGTCTGATCATAAGTTTACCGTATTAATGATCGGCGGCGGTACGACCTGGGGTCACTTGTTCCAGCACGCTGAAACCGACAACGCCTTGAAAAATCTGTTACTCAGAAAAGTAGAGCGCATCGTTATGATGGGCGGCAATTTGTTGTCGGAATACGTCAAGCCTGGTGCGGCTGGCAATATTATTGACGCCCTGGGCGACGCACCTTATTACACCAATCAGGTTGCCGAATGGAACATCTTCCTTGATCCGCTGGCCGCCCAATATGTCTTTGATGGCGGCATTCCCGTGCAGTTGGTTGCGCTGAATGCCTGTAACCAGATTCCCCTTACGCAGAATTTCCTCTACCAACTCTCGCGTATTTCCAACCCGGTTGCTCAATTCCTCACGCAGGTGCTGCAGAGCTCGACCATCGCGCCTGGTATCGGCCACTATCTGTACTTTTGGGATCCACTGGCGGCCGTCGCGATAACCGACCCTCAATTTCTCCAGTTTACCCGCTATAGCCTGAAGGTGGAGCAGGCGCTGAATGAAGAGCAGGATACCAGCGGCAAGTTGCTGCCGAATAGCGCCGGTGCTCCAGTCGACGTTGCCCTGGGGGCCTCACCGGGGTTTGTCACGTCACTTTATCTGTACACCATTGCCGGGAATTCGGTCGGCGCCACCGTGGAAAACATGGCCGCTGCAATGGAGCAATCGGCAGATAAGTAGAGTTGCAACAGGGAGGCATGCAAGGTTTCTTGAGGCTGGACACCTCGCGGCCAATCAACATCGCGCTTCAGCAATGGAACAGCTGCGCCACTACAGGGCGCCTAAACGGCCTGTAGTGGTAACTAACTCAATGGAGTGAGATATGAACGTCAGAGCAATGATCAGTCGACTGATACTGTGCCTATGTGGTGTGTTACTGGTCTCGTCGGCGGGTGCGGAGAGCGTCATCGTAGCGACACCGCAACAAGGTGTGGGGATTTCGGTGGATGTCTTTGACCATCCGGAAGCTTCAACCGGCAAGCCGTCTTCGACGAGTCTGGTGCGATTCACCCTGCCAGCATTCTATATACCATCGGTGCAGTCGTTCAAAGGTAAGGTTTATATGTTTTGGTCCAATAATTATGACCAAAAACATATCTATTTTTCCACTTCGACGGAAGGGAAAAACTGGTCCGCCGCACAGCCCATTAGCGTGGATAGCGTCTTGGGTGATGTCTCAGTCAGCGTGTTCAAGCAAAAGCTGGTACTGACCTTTTCCGATCCCCAGAGCCGCTTGAAAACCATCAGTTCCGTTGATGGTATCGCCTGGTCCCAGGCCAGTTTTATCAATACCGGGCATAAGGCCGTCAATAACAAGCCCGTGGTGTATAATGGACAACTATTTGTCTTGTATAGCGAAAACTCAGGCAAGGCCATCTATTATGTCAGCTCGAATGACGGTCTTGCCTGGAGCCGGGAAAACCTGGGATTCCAGGAAGGTGCCGACTCGATTCTGACAATGGTACCTGTCGTTTATAACGGTAAATTATGGGTCTATTACGCTTTTGAAAATGGCGCCATGTTCGCCCGTACTTACGACCGGGCCGGCCAGTGGGGCGCGAGGCAAGAACTGGCGGGTATAACCAACCAGGCGCCCAAGGGCTTCCTGAATAGTGCAACGATGATCGGTGAGCGTGTGTTTATCAGCAGCAGCGCCAATACGTTTTATTCAGACGATGGGCTGCATTGGGCGCCGTATTTCGCCAAGCGTTTCACTGGGAATGCTGGCTTCGTCTATCCGTCGGGATTGGGCGTTTCCTACGCGATTACTGCGAACGATTTAACCACGGACAACCCGCAACTGCCCGCGGATCTGGCCACGGGCCTTAGCCATACCGACTATGCAACCTTCGCCTGGCGGAGCTTTATCGCACTGAACAACGCGGCCAATACGCCGTTGCCCGCTAACCGCGGCGTCGGCAATCCGGCCAGCAGCTTTGCCGATTCGGGCAAGTTGCCACAATCTTCCAGCCCGCTGTTGTGGCAAACCTTCGCCCACCGCACCGAGTTGTTTCCGGCGCTAGGGAAAAACGCCGTAGGCGGCCCGACGCGTCCGTTTGGTTCCAGCCCGCAATACAGCTATATCGATTTCCCCAACGGTGCGCCTTTGGCCGCAGGCGCCAGTTTTGCTCACTACAACAACCTGGATGAGGCGACTCAGATAGGGCAAAACGCGATATTTTTCCCGGTCAACCCTCCGCAGGCGGCAATGAAAGGGAGCAACTACACCCCTTCGAACGACAGCCAGATCCTGTTCGAGGCCAAGGCCAATCCCGTCGTTTACGCGTATGCGAAAAGCCTGAGCCGCTACCCGGATCATATCGTTCTGCCCGACGGCGCGGTGGAGGTCAAGGCTGCGTGGCGCAAGCTGGCGGACATTCCGACCGCACAGCGTGCGCGTTACTATACGGCGACAGTTGTGACCTATCACGGCGACGATAAGGCGCCGGTGGCGTACAACGAAGAATATGCTCTGGTGGCCTTGCATATCATCCATAAGACGGCCAACTACCCGACCTTCATATTCGCCACATTCGAGCAGGAGGATGCCCTGACGTTGCCCGACAAATCGCCGAGCGGGCTTTACTATATCGCCAACTACAACAATATCGCCTACTCCAAGTCGCCGAATAACGATCCAGCGCCGATCGCTAGATTTTCTGACGGCAACACAATCCATACGGTGACCCTGCCCAAGGGCAAGATTGCGGATCGGAACCAAAATCCGCCCATCTACTCCGGCAGTAACGGCATCCCCGAGGGGCAGGCCGGTCCGATCCGTGTCGTGCAACCGCAAACCATCTTTTCCGAAGTCACTGCGGTCAACAACCAGGTCAAGCAGTTGATGGACGGCAGCAGCGAATTCAACAATTCGGTCTGGAAGCACTACCGGCTCAAAGGGGTGCAGGCCATCCCGTCAAGCACTGAAACCGACCCGGATTATTACTTGGCCAATATCATGCTCGAAAGCAGCCGACCAGGGATCCAGCTGTTTCGCGGAACCAACATATTCCCCGTTCCGAAGGACAACACCCTGACCAATATGCGCACCATGGCTAACATCAAGGTCCCGGATTTTGATCACAGCACTCAAAGCCAGACCATGGGCGGCTGCATGGGCTGTCATGGCGCCTCGCAGAGCGTACTGAAACAAGGTTTCAGCTTCCTGTTTGATGCGATCAATACCAAGGGCACCACCGGCTTTTCGAACCCGGAGACCATAGGTTTGCCGGATCCCCGCACCCAGCAGCAACGGGCTCTGAAATACTCTCTGGGCTTTCAGGGTAAGGGCGTGGTCGAGAACACGGGCAACTAGGAATACCCGCAGATGCGTCGCTCAGTCCCGTTTCTCAGCCTGCAGCAACAACGACTGCGGCACGGGACTTTGCGGGTGCTGCGGCTCCTGCAGGCCCGCCAGGCGAAAACCGGCCATGTCCAGTGCGTTGAGCCAACTGGACAGGGTGCGGAAATACCATGGCATGGGTTGCCACTGGCCCTTGAACCCATCGAAGGTCTCTTTTCGCCAACCATCCTGGTAGTCACCCGCTGCCGCAGTCCACGGATGCAACGTCTGGATCACCAGCGCGCCGCCGGGGGCGAGCAGGGCGTTCATGGCGGCGAGCAGGGGGATGATGTCCTGGTGCAGCAGGGCGAAGTTGGCGCAGACCAGGTCGTAGTGGCTGCCGATGTCCACCCTTGCCTCCACCAGCGCTGCATAGCTGGCCAGATGCACTTGCGACGAGCCCGCCGCCCGCGCCGACTCGACCAGCGTTCCATCGCCATCCACCCCGACAGCGTTGATGCCGCGTTTCTCCAGCGCTCGCAACAGCCAGCCCTCGCCGCAGCCCAGGTCGAGTACACGCTCGGGCTGGCGACCCAGCACCGCCAGCAGGATGGCCTGGTCGGTGACCTGGCGGCGGCTTTCGATCGCTCCGCCACGGACCGCTTCGATCCAGGATTGCGCGTTATGGTGCCAGCTTTGCAGAAGGTTGGATTCGGGGGCGGGCATTTTGATGTCCGGAGTGGGTGGTTGGATGGAAGGATAGGACAAGTGCAGACGCTGCGGGCCTGGATTGCTCAAGAACACAGGTATCTGTCGCCGAACGATGGTTACGGATGGACGGGATAGTCGGTATACCCGCGCGCATCGCCGCCAAAGAAGCTGGCAGGGTCGGCTGGATTGAGTGGCAGCCCTTCGCGGATACGTCGCGGCAGATCAGGGTTGGCCAGGAAGGGGCGACCGAAGGCGATGATATCGGCGCGGCCTTCCGACACTGCCCGGGCGGCGTTGGTCGGGTCATAACCGCCGGCAAGCATCAGCACCCCGTGCCATGTGCTCCGCAATTGCTTGATGATGGCGTCCCAGCGGGGGTCAAGTTGCTCATCTCGTACAGTCCCGACGATGGCAGGCTCAACTAGGTGAAGATAGGCCAGCGGCCAATCGTTGAGTCGGTTGACCAGATAGCCGAACGTGTCTTCAGGCGTGTCGTCACCCATCCCCATGAAGCGCCCCATGGGGGTCAGGCGCACGGCTGTTCGCGCGGCTCCGATTTCCGTTGCTACGGCGGCTACGACTTCGAGCAACATGCGGCTGCGATTTTCGATGCTGCCACCGTAAGCGTCTTTTCGCTGGTTGCTGGCGCTATTGATGAATTGGTCAAGCAGGTAACCATTGCCCGCATGGATTTCAACGCCGTCCATTCCGGCCTCAATGGCGTTACGCGCAGCGCGACGGTAGTCTTCCACGATTGTCCTGATGCCATCGATTGTCAGTGCCTGAGGATCAGGAATCTCTCCCCACACGCCGTTGCCCTGTTCGTCGACAATGAATGTTCTACCCGGAACCGGCATCGATGTCGGCGCAACTGGAAGTCCGCCATCTGGTTGGAAGTTGGGGTGCGAAACCCGTCCGACGTGCCATAACTGCATGAAAATCTGTCCGCCGGCCTTATGGACTTCATCGGTCACTACGCGCCAGCCATCAATCTGTTCCTGGTTGTAGATGCCCGGCGTCCAGGCATAGCCTTGTGCTTGTCGAGAGATCTGGGTCGCTTCGGTAATGATCAGGGCAGCGCTGGCGCGCTGACGGTAGTACTCGGCGTTCATGGATGTAGGCACATCACCCGGCTGGCCGGCGCGCGAGCGTGTGAGGGGGGCCATCGCGATGCGATGTTCGAGTTGCAACGGGCCAATGGCAATCGGTTGGAACAGGGGGTTCATGATCTTTCTCCAGTTTGAGTCGGCTGGGCTCAGCCAGCGTGAAGGGTCGGACGGTGGAACATCAGGTGATCGCCCATGGCTTGGCCCTGGGCGAGTAGGCGTTGGCCCAAGGCAACCTGTGCCGGCTCCCAGTTCGCCAGGGCGCGATCCGTGTCGTTTGGGGTCTGGCTCAGGCACCGGGCGAGTTCGAGTGCGTTGAATGCCGCCTTGGAGGTGCTGGCGGCGGTGTGCGGCCGGGGAATGGCGGCCGCATCGCCGAGTAGAACCACCCGGCCATCAACCATCCGCGGCATCGCCAAATCGCGGATGCTTTGCACGAAAGGCTGTTCGGTGGCGTGCACCACTTCCCGAAAGGCGGGGGGCAGCAGGCTGTCGGCTTCCCTCCGGACATGTTCGCGCCACGTCGGCGCGAGAAGTCCTTCCGGTACCGAATAGTCGCGTTTGTGGCCATTGGCGTCAGTCATGAGAGCGCCGATGAATTGCTCCTCGACAACCCGATACCAAACCCAGTTGTAGTAGCGTCGAGCGGGACGAATATCGTTGTTTTCACCTGGCACCAGGTAGCCCAGGATGTGCGAGCCGCCGGCATTCGCGAAACCGAAGTCCCCCGCCAACACCTGGGTAGGCAACTCAGGCAAACGGCTTTCCGGTAGAAGGCCGCGCCAGGCAACATAGCCGGCGTAGCCAGGCTGGTATTCTGGCCAGAGCAGCTGGCGTACCTGCGAGTTCCCGCCATCAGCGGCGACGAGCAAGTCAGCCTCGATGCGTTCGCCATCTTCGAACACAGCGACCACACGGCCGGCTTCTGGCTGATTGAGGTCAACCAGGATTTTCCCCTGGTGGTAGCGCTCATTGCCGAAGGCCCGACGCAAGGTTGTGTAAAGCAGTGACCAGGACGTCTGGACTTGCGGGGCGAAGGTCTTGCTCTGGACACGGCCGTCCGGATACAGCACGGTGCGGTACTGCGAACGAACGCCCATCTCCAGGTGGGTCAATGGAACGTTCAGTTTGCCAAACGCGTCGACCACCTCCGGCTGCAGCACTACGCCGCCGCCTCGACTGTCGAGCTCATGGGAAGAACGCTCGAAAATATCGACGTCCCAGCCGGCCTGGCGCAGCAGATTACCTGCGAAAAGCCCGCCCAATGATCCGCCAATCACCAGGGCACGAGGTGCCCCGGGAGATCGTTGAGGGTGAGTTGTAAACGTGCCCATGGTAGGTCCTCCTTTTCGACCTACTCTAAGGGCAGGGCCGGACTCTGATAATCCGCACTCTTCGCCAAGCCGTATTGCGTGAGTTGCAACACCGATCTGGGTACAGGCAACAATGAGCGCGCTCACGCTTGGTCATTGTTGCCGCGCTCAAAGCGACCGGGTCAGGGGCAGTTGCGAAGGCCGTCGGCCAGTGGCGCGGGTCAGGGCATTGCCGAGGGCTGCCGCCATCGGGCCTTGTACGATCTCCGCTGCCCCCAGAAATGGCTGCCCTGGCTGATCGAGCAAATGCACTTCGACATTCCGTGGCAATTGCGCAAAACGCAGGATCGGATAACCGCTCCAGTCATAACTGCGGACGCCTGCGACATCAAAATCGACGGCTTCGAACAAGGTCCAACTGGTGGATTGCACAATCCCGCCCTCTATCTGGTTTCGCAGGCCGTCCGGGCTGACGATCTGTCCGACATCCACCGCCGTGACCACCCGATCAACCACGATGTCGCCGGTCTGAGGGTGAACGTTGATCTGCACCGCGAGGGCGCAATAGCCCATGATGTTTTTGTACCGCGCGAAGGCAAAGCCGACACCCACGCCCGGCTTGATGGGCTGGGTTGTCCAGCCGAAGTTGTCCCGCACTCGCTCTATCACCGCTCGAGCGCGCGGGTCATCCAAATGGGCGAGGCGAAAAGCGACGGGGTCCACACCGGCCCGCGCCGCCAACTCGTCAATGCAGGCTTCGATCGCGAAGACATTGATGTGTGCACCCAAAGAGCGCATTGCCGAGGTGCGAAATGGCATCTGGGTGATGAAGTTCATGTCGATACGGGTCGAGGCAGTGCGGTACAGGGGCACGGCGTTACGGTCACCGTCGCCTTCCGGTTGCGCGATAGGCACCGATGGGGCCGAGGTGAACGGTTTGGAGAGCAAGCGTGCCGGTAACAAGCGACCGGCATTGACGATGCGTTCGTTGTGCGGGGTGGTCCACAGTTCGTATGCCCAATCCTGGATCCGGCCGTTTTGATCCAGGCTCGCCTGCACCTCGGTGATCATGGCCGAGCTGTAGGGCTCCCAGAGGTTTTCCTGCTCGCGCATCCATTGAACCCGCACGGGAGAGCCGGGCACGCGCATGGCAATCAGGGCGGCGTCCGCCGCCGCGTCATCTGCGCCGTTATGGCCGTAGCAGCCGGCCCCTTCGGTATGGATGCAGCGAACCCGTTCCAGGGGTAACCCGAGCATTTGTGCGATACCCGCGCGGAGCGGGTAGACACCTTGGGAGTGGGTCCAGACAGTGAGCACTTCGTCCTTGAACCAGGCCACCGCGCAGGACGGGCCGATAGAACCGTGCATGAGATAGTGCTTGGTCACCCGTGCCCGATAACCCGATCCGGGGACCGCTGCCGGACTGCCCGTGTGGCTGATGGGGTAACGGCGCGACGGCAGGCTCGGGAGCAACGCATGGATGGTGCGTGCGTCGGGCAGCGCAACGCCTTCGCTCCATTTCGCCTGCGCATACCCCGCGCGCATCGCCTTCACGGCTTGCCATTCGTCCTTCGCAACGACGGCCAGGTAGTTGCCGTCACGAACGACCTGCACCACGCCAGGCAGGCTTTGCAAGGCGTCGGGATCAAACGACTGCAGCTGGCAACCTGGCCTGGGGGGCCGGATGAGTCGGGCATGCAGCATGCCTGGCAAACGCATGTCTTGTACGAATGCGGCACCGCCACTGACCTTGGCCGGGATGTCCAGGCGAGGCAGCGAGTGCCCGATCAGGCTGAATTCTCCAGGAGCCTTTGTTGGCGATTTCGGCAGCGCATGGCGATGCAGATCCACACTGCCGACGGCCTCGAAGTAGCTCATGCGCTGTCCGTCGGGCCCTTGAATCAGCGCATCACGGGTCACCAGCCGATCAGGCTCGACGCGCCAGCGCCTGGCCGCGGACTCCACCAGCAATTGGCGCACCTGGGCCGCGGCATTGAATAACGCCGTGCCGCTGTCGACGACGGTGTGACTCCCCGCGGTATAGCCTTCATCGGGGGTCAACGCGGTGTCGGCGGTCAGCATGTTTATGGCGCTGGGTGCGACTTCCAGGCGCTCGGCGGCGATCTGCAACAAGGCGGTTTTCACCCCGGTACCCAGTTCGGCCTTCCCGGTGTAGACGGTTATTCCCTGCGCATCGACGCGTATCCAGGCATCCAGGTAAGGGTTGCTGCGCAAGCTGCCGGCCAGGTCTGGAGCCAGGACCAGCGTGCCGAGGGTATCCACCTCGGCGTCGGCCCATGTATTGCCTGCAACCGGTAGCAGCGAGAACGCCACCAGCAGGGAGCCGTTGCGCAGGAAGGCGCGCCGCCCAAGGTCGACCTTAGCGTTACTCTTCATGCTGTGCTCCCGACGCGGCAACGGCACGGATGGCGCCGATGATTCGCAAGTGTGTGCCGCAACGACAGAGGTTCGGCGCCATGTGAGTGGTGATTGTCTGCTCGTCGGGATTGGGATTGCGCTCCAGCAGCGCCTGGGCACGCATCAACATTCCGGCGATGCAGTAGCCGCATTGTGCGGCCTGTTTTTCGATAAAGGCCTTTTGCAATGCACCGGGTTGAGCGGCTGTACCCAGGCTTTCCACGGTACGGATTTTTTTGCCCTGTACACTTGAGCAAGGGGTGATACAGGAAAATATCGGCTTGTCGTCGACGATCACCGTGCAGGCGCCACACTGGCCAAGCCCGCAGCCATACTTTGCGCCATTGAGTTCAAGCTGGTTGCGCAAGGCATAAAGCAGGGGGGTGTCGGCGTCGATGTCCAGCAGGTGGGACGCGCCATTGACATTCAGGGTCATGCGGCTCATTGCGCATCCTCGCGTAAGTCTTCGATAGTTTCTGAGAGGTCGGCCCAGGGATGATCCGGCTCTGCGCGAGCACGCAGGTACGTCGCCAGCACCGTGAGTTGGGCTTCGTTGAGAAGAGCGGCAAATGCCGGCATGCCAGGACCTGCAGCGCCCGGGGTCAGGGCGATGCCCTCCCGTACCGTTTTCACGAAGTTGCGCGAGCTGGCCGAGCGCATGGCTGAGGTGTCTGCAAGTTCAGGACGGCCGTCGATCGAGCGCATGGGGGCGCCCGCGCCATGACAACCTGCGCAGGCCGCCTGGAAGAGGGCTGCCCCTTCATTGCCTGCCGTCGGATCGAGCGCTTTGGCCTCAGGCGTCGGCGAGGGTGTTTCAGCTGGAGCGTGTGCATCCAGGCTCAGCAGGTATTCGGCAATGGCTTGCACATCACTGATGGGTACTTTCCCCAGGCTCAGGCTGACCGGTCTCATCGGACCCGCTGCCGCCCCGTGGTCGGTGGCCACTCCACCGCGTAGATAGTCCATCAGCTGTTGGTTGCTCCAGGGCTTGCGTGCTTGGGCCAGACCCAGCAGGGAAGGCGCCTCCCAGCCATCGACCGTGCCGCCGGCCAGTGATTGCCCAGACTTTTCGGCGCCCAGAAGGTTGAGCGGTGAATGGCATCCCGCGCAGTGCCCGGCCCCGTCGACCAGATACCGCCCTCGATTCCATTGCGCCGTTTTCCCGGACTCCGGTTGTGCTTGTTCGTCATGAAGAAACAGCAGGTTCCAGAATGAAACCAGCGGCCGGATGTTCATGGGAAAGTTCATCTGGTTTGGCCTGGCGGGCGAGTCCACCGGCGGTCCGCTCATCAGATAGGCATAAGCGTCTTTCAGGTCGTCTTCGCTCATGCGGCGATAATGGGCGTAGGGAAATGCCGGATAAAGAAAATGCCCATCACGGGATATACCGTGACGCATGGCCCGCTCGAACGCTTCCAGAGACCATCCGCCTATACCGTTGTGCTCGTCGGGTGTGATGTTGGTGCTGTAGAGCGTGCCAAAGGGGGTCACCAGCGGCAGTCCGCCGGACAGATAATCGCCACCCGGGCGCGTATGGCAGACCGCGCAATCGCCGGTCTCGACCACCAGCGCTCCGCGCCGGATCTGTTCGGCATTCTGTGGCGCATGTTGCTTGACCGGGGGCAGGGATGGCCGCCACATCAGCGCACCGGCTAAAGCGGCGCCACAGATGGCGAGGGTAAATCCGCCTAGCCAGAGACCTTTCTTGTTCATGCTTGCTCATCCTTCGCCAGTCTGAAGCGCGTTCCGATAGCCCCGGCGCCCTGACCGTGGCGCAGTGGCCGCGGCGTTGCGCCAGCGTTGTACTCGAAGCGGGAAGGGTAGGCAGACAGGCAGAGACGGGGTATCGCCTCGCCGCGCAAAAGTGTGTTGCGCCAACTGCATGCCCGCCGAGCATTGCGCCTCGCGCATCGTAGTGTTGCTCCGCCGCCTGATTCCTGAGTTGGAAACAGGCATCTAGGCTAGCGACATCCATTCAACCCCCAATGAGGTGTGGCCATGTCCCTTGGCAGCTCCACAACGTCTGATCCGAAGGCGACTCCTGTTACGTCGCCAACCCTGTCCAGCACGATGGTCGTATTGCTTGCCTTCTGTTGTGGCGCCGTCGTCGCGAACCTGTATTACGCCCAGCCCATCGTTGAGCTGATAGCGCCCCAGATTGGCCTGGCAAGCGAGCACGCCAGCCTCATCGTTGCCCTGACTCAGCTCGGCTATGCAATGGGGCTGTTCTTTTTGGTACCCCTGGCCGACCTGATGGAAAATCGCCGACTGGTGGTTGGCTTCTCGCTGGCGGCTTCCTTGTGCCTGGCCGGTGCGGCACTGAGCCAGACACCTTCAACTTTTCTGATCTGTTCGTTGCTGATCGGCCTCACATCGGTGGCCGTGCAGATCCTGGTGCCGTTGGCGGCGCACATGGCGCCGGAAAAATCCCGCGGCCAAGTGGTGGGCAACATCATGAGTGGCTTGCTGTTGGGGATTCTGCTTTCCCGCCCTATCGCCAGTACGCTCACCGAGTCGTTCGGCTGGCATGGGGTGTTCTTTGCTGCGTCCGCCCTGATGGCGATGATTGCCCTCTTGATGGGGGTTGCCCTGCCGCAACGAATGCCCGCTCACCGTGCCAGCTACGGGGCGTTGATCGGTTCGATTTTTAGCCTCGCGCGCCGTTACGCCGTGCTTCGCGAGCGCTCTCTGTATCAAGGATTGCTCTTTGCCAGTTTCAGCATCTTCTGGACGATTGCCCCTGTCGAACTCATCCGTCATCACCATTTCAGCCAAACACAGGTAGCCCTGTTTACCTTGGTGGGCGCGGTCGGGGCGATAGCGGCGCCGATTGCAGGACGCCTGGCGGATGCCGGTCATACAACGCGGGGTACCGTCATCGCCCTGATACTGGCACCGGCATCGCTATTGATCGCGGCACTGCCAGCCTCGGGTTACCTGTGGCTGGTGGTTAGCGCCGTGCTGCTGGACTTTGCCGTTCAGCTGAACATGGTGCTGGGACAGCGTGAGGTCTATGCTCTTGATCCACACAGTCGCGCTCGCTTGAATGCGGTCTACATGACCAGCATTTTCCTCGGCGGAGCCTTGGGCTCAGTGCTGGCAAGCCCGCTTTACGAGCGCTTGGGATGGAGTCTGTTCGTCTGCCTGGCTGCTTTGATACCCGCCTTGGCGGCCCTGCTGTTTTTCAGCCGCCTGCGCATCAGTGCGAAGTCGTGAGGCTTACCAGCACAACCATTCAAGGCAAATGCGCAAGACTTGTTCAGAATGCGTCCAACCAGGTATATCGGTTGAGCCGCTGGGTCCAGTCGCTCACAACATCGGAGTTTGGGCCATGGACAAACTGCTTGCGCTGACTATGTTCGTCGAAACCGTGCGCTGCGGTGGCTATTCTGCTGCAGCGCGTAAACTCGGCGTTTCAACCTCATCCGTCACTCGCCAGGTCGCCGGCCTGGAAACGGAGTTGGGCGCGTCATTGCTCAATCGTACGACTCGTAACACCAATCCCACGGTCGCCGGACAAGCGTACTTCGAAAAAGCTCTTTTTATCCTGGATGCCCTCGCTGAGGCAGACACGGCCGTTGCCGATCGCAACGCCGTGGCCCGCGGGCGCCTGAGGGTCAGCGTACCGGTCGAGTTTGGCCGGCGGGTCATAGCCCCGCATATAGGGCGCTTGCTTGCCCAGTATCCGGAACTCGACGTGAGCCTGTCGCTGAGCGACCAGATGACCGATCTGTTGAAGGAGCGAATCGACCTGTCCGTTCGTTTGGGCTCCTCATTGGCCAGCGAAGACATTATCAGTAAACCGATTGGCCGCTTCGAACGCTGGATAGTTGCAAGCCCCGACTATTTGGCGGGAGCCGGCATTCCCTTGCAGCCACAGGCGCTTTTGCATCACGAATGCTTGCGCTTCGATTACGAGGGCATGCATCAGGGCTGGGTTTTTCGCAGCCCGGAAGATTGCATTCGCCTCAATGTCCAGGGACGGCTTGAAAGCAACAATGCCGATATCCTGCGTGAGGCGGCCTTGGACGGCAGGGGCATGGCGTTGCTGGCGGATTGGCTGGTGGCCGAGGATGTGCGCCAAGGACGTCTGACCCGCGTGCTCGCCAACTACGAGGTCAACCCGGGCGAGGCCAATGGCATGATCAACGTGTTGTATTTGCCAAACCATCGAGGATCCAGCCGGGTGAAGGTTTTCATCGCCTTTCTCGAGGAAATCCTCAGCTACTGAAGGTGATGACAGCGCCCACGCAACACTGCGTTGCGCTGCGGATATCTACCCGGATCGGGTCATTTCACCTAAAGTCGGGTCACTGGATATTTCGGTTGACCCACATGAAAAACACGTTCATCGCCTTGGCCTTTGATTTCCTCAATCCCTGGTGTTGGGTCGGTGAAAAACGCCTGCGCCAAGCCATGGCCAGCACCGGGGTAAGCCTGCCTGTCGACTACCAGGCGTGTCGGTCGCACCCTGCGGCCCAGGTCGGCATGGACTATCGCACCTACCGGGAAAATCGCTTCGGCAGCCAAGCCAAAGCCCATGAAGAAGCCCTTTGCCTTGCTGCCGCGGAGTTCGGTATCTCATTGGACTTCAGCCGGATCGGCACGATGCCGGATACGGAACGCGCGCTTCGGCTCATGCAGTGGCAGAGGGATAGGGGTCAATGCCCCCAAACCCTGTTTGAAGGCGTGTACCATGCGCTTTTTTGCGAGGGCAAGGACATAAACGATCCAGCGGCGCTTGTCGCATTGCTCCCGCAAGACGCCGAAGAGCGGCAACTGGCCATGAACTTTCTGCGCAGCGAAGACGGTGTCAAGGCTCTTGTGGAGGCTGAACGCGAAACCGGCGCATGGTGTGGACGCCTGACACCGGCCATCAAGTCAGGCGAGACGGTAATCAGCGGCGCGCAGCCATCCGCCATCTTGGCAACGCTTCTCAACCCGCCATTTAGCAAGCACTTTGTTGCGCAATAGCTACATCAAGGTAGTCGGCGCAATCCCCAGGATCCCCGCCAGGGTATTCATGATCGCTTGCTGCCTGGCGCGGTCGGCCTGATATTCTGCTTGCGCAGCCGCAACATCCGCCTGGCAGTGCGGGCAGGTCGACTCGTGAGCATAGATGTATTGCAGGCAGGCACGGCACAGCGCCAGTTGCACGGGAATACGTCCTTCATCCGGCGATTTCTGCCCCTGATTGGCCCAGGCCAGTTTGATCACCTGACCGCTATCACTGACGCTGCTGACTTTTTCACCGGTGTCGATGCGCTCGGTAATCAGGTCGAAACGCCCGACCGCGAAGGAGGCCTGCGGGGCGTCCTCGATTTTCACGATTCGCTCTCGCAGTCCTCGTTTTTCCAGGTCCAGCGCACGGTAATGGCAGTAAGGGTTGTTGCCCGGCTTGCCCAGCAAGGAGTGCGAGGTCCAGGTGCAGCCGCCACGGCAAACATCGTTGTAGTAACAGCTGCGGCAATAGCCCCAGAGGTCCTCGACACCACGTAGGCGCCCGAAGTGCATGCCTTCACTGTAATGCCAGATGTCGTGCAGGCTCATGTTGCGCACGTTCCCGCCGGAAAAGCCGACGGTGGCCAAAGAGGGGCAGCCTTTCACCGTGCCATCGGCCTCAAGTGCCAGGACCGTTTGGCCGGCGGCGCAGCCACTCCAATGCACGCGCTCGTCACCAAAGCCGCGCCAGATATGTTCGTAAGGGCCGTAGTAGCCGATGTTGTTGCCCACGTTCATCAGCAGGCCACGATCGACCCCCTCCCGGTAAAGCCTCGCCAGCAACGGCATGACCTCAAGCAGCCGGCTGGGCTGCAGCAGCAGTTCCGGGTGATCGACGGCATTGCCCATGGCGACCGTGAGCTGGATCTGCCAGTGAGTGGCACCCAGGTCGATAATGGTGTCCATGAGCGCCGGCAAATCAGGCAATGTGGCCGCGCCGATTTGCGTGTTGACGCTCACCGCGAGTCCGGATTGTCTGGCCCGTCGCAAAGTGTCCACGGCCTTGTCGAAAGAGCCCGGCACATTGCGTACCGCATCGTGTAGCGGGGCAAGACCATCGAGTGAAACACCGACACCATTGAGGCCGGCCTCGACCGCGGCCTGCATCTTCGCAGGTGTCAGGTTGCGTCCACCGGTTTGGATGGCGCAGTAGATGCCGTGATCGTGGATCGCTCGGATCAGTTGCGTCCAATCCTTGCGCAAATAGGCTTCGCCACCGATCAGGGTGATCTCCCGGGTACCGAGCGCCGCCAGCGAGTCGATCACTTCCAGGCATTCCCGGGTGTTCAGTTCATCGGGACGCCGATGGCCCGCGCGTGAGCCGCAGTGCAAGCATTTCAGGTCGCAGGCCAGGGTGATTTCCCAGACCACATGCACGGGCACGTAGCGTTTGAGGTCGGTCTCGGTGAGATAGCGGGCAGGGCGGCTGTCTGACATGGAAAATCCTTGTGCGCGGGCACGGGCGCGATACGAGTCCATCGAAGTGTTCGCGCCGTCCCTGGTATCGATGGCGCGACTGGATCTGCCTCTGGTTGGAAATGCCCGGGAGAGACCCGGATCGGCCTCGCCCGGGCAAAACGGATTAGCGTGCTTCCAGGCGCGCGATTTCCGCGTTCAATTGCTCGAGGGCACTTTGCAGTACACCTTGATGCGCCAGTTGCTGCTCTCCCAGGCGTACAACGGATTTCAGATGCGCCAGATCGCCACTGGCTTGTGCCTGTTGCACCGCCACGGCGTAGAGCGGCAATTTCTGATGGGTCACGGGTTCGTGCTGCGAGACCGGGGCCTGGCTGACCGCTACGTGCCTGACGTAATGCTCCTGGCCTTGGTCGACGTAGTTATAGTCGACAAACCCGCTGGCCCAATCCGCTCCGAGGATACCCTTGAGATGAAAGGTCTCGGCGATCTGGCTGGGCGGTCTGCCTGGGCCACCCGCCAACGTGAGGACAATGTGGTTCTCGACCGAGGCGGTCAGTTTGGCCTCGGAGTAATTGCCCCAGACCCGGGCGCGGAAATTAACCGTTGGGTAGGTACTGGCGAAAACACTGGCCACTCCGGTGACGGTCTTGCGAACGGTATCGACCAGCAGGTCGAGGGTGAGTACCGGAGCACCCAGCAGTGGGGTATGGGTGATGAGGCGGGTGTGAAAAAGTCCAGTCGACATGGTGCAACTCCCTTGTTTGTATGCGGACAGTTCAGTCTGGTCGAGCTGCCAGTCAGCGACGTTCCAGCCTGCTGATTTCGCTTCTCGCCGCTTCCAGTGCGCTCTGCAACTGGGGTTGTTGCTCCAGTTGCTGCTTGGCGAGGCCGGCCAGGTGTTTCATCTGGGCCAGGTCGCCGCTGGCAATGGCGCTCTGAATCGGCGCCGCGTACAGGGGCATAATATGTGGGTAGGGCAGGATGACCGGGCCAGGGCCCATCGCTGGAAAAAAGTTGGATTGCACCGGTTGTTCGAGGTGTGCGGGGACGTTCTGGACGTTGACCCAGCGCTGGCCATCCAGGTACTGGTAGCTGGCCACGCCGTCTTTCCAGTCACTGCCCACCACCAGGTGCAACTTGAAGTTCACGGCAGAGTTCGAGCTTGGGCCACCGTGGTTGCCTTGCGCGGTAATCAGGATTTTGCTGACGGCCGGTGACATGACCGTCATGTAGGTATATTCACCCCAGACATCCGACTGCAGGTCGAGCGGCGGGTTGATTGCCTGGGTGACGACGGCAGTACCACTGACACTCTGCTCGGGCGTAAAGACCAGCAGATTGAGCACCAGGCTTTGTGCCCCCGGGGCCGAGGTGCCAATTCGATAACTGAGCGGAAACAAGCCGACAAATTGCTGAGTAGAATCAGACATAGTTATTGCCTCCATTGCATTGAGAGAAAGGCCCTAAAGCTTCTCTAAACGGGAAACTTCCCTGGCCAGTTTTTCGTACGCGGTTTGCAGGTCTTTCGGTTGTGGCTTTGTTGAGTCACGTTGCTGCAACAAAGTCTTCATCTGTTGCAGATTGCCTTCCTCGATTGCGTCGTGGATGGCGCTCCCATAAGGAGGGGAGGCGTGAGGGGTGGAGCGGCTCATAATGATGGATCCTTCCGTGGTGTTGCCAATACCCTCCTTGCGGGAAGGAGGGCGCCCTTACGCAAGCTGGCCCATCAGCGTGGAGATGTTCCGCCAGTCGACAATGGCTGCTTGCAACTGCGTGTTAGCGAAGACACAGGCAATGGGCGACGATTCAATCGTGCCTTTGAGTTGCCCACGCTGACTTTGAGATGTTTGGGGGCCTGCTGGTTGCCGGATTGTGCTTATCGGTGGCCAGGCGTGGATTCAAGAAAAAAGAGTGCGTCGGTTGTACGTTGGTCATCTTTCTATCCTTGAGAGAAAACAACGAAACGCTGGGATCAACTCGTCACTGAGGGCGGGTGCATACATAGTTGCAAGCACAAGCCATCCCTGGTTTTCTTTGGTATTGCTATCGGTGGCGGCGGCCTTTCTGGCGCTCGCAAACTGGCATTTCGCCAGTCACGTAACCCTAGATATGGTTTTCTGATCTCGCCAGAAAAAGCGCCGAACGGTCATCTCAATTTATTCTTACTTATTGCCAGTCAACTTTAGAGGGCATCAGCCCATGGATAGTAGAACCTTGCACAACCTGATGCGCATTGTGCAGACCGGCTCGTTGTCGGCGGCCGCGGAGCATTCCAGTTTGACGGTACAGGCGTTGGCCGCGCAGTTGAACAAGGTTGAGGAGCAGTTTGGTTTTCGCCTGTTTCGACGCTCGAACAAGGGCTTGACCCTGACCCCGCAGGGCGCGGAGCTCATGCCCTATATGGACAAAGTGTTGGTCGCCACGCGGCAGTTGGAAGAAAAGGTCAACGCCCTGAAGGTGCCTGGACAACGCACGCTGAAGGTGGCGTTGAATACCACGCTGTCGGAGGACTTCAATCGGAGAATGGTCGGGAGCCTGATTGAAGTGTTTCCCGAGTATCAGCTGGAATTCAGCTACGCCGAGTCGATGGAAAACCTCAGCAAACTCAAGAATGAAGACTTCGACCTGGCCGTGCTGATCGGCCCGCCAAGGCCCGGCGTGCCGAGCATCGTGCTGCCGAATGTGCAGATTCAGGTAGTGGGCGCCCACTGCGGTCATGAGAGCGATCCGTTGCTGCTGCTGGGGGACAGGTTTCTGGTGCGTCCGGCGGACGATTGTCCGTATTCCCGTAGTTTCTTGCGCTTGCTCGACGCGGGCCTTGGAAACTATGGGGGCGCCCAGCGGATGATCTACTCCGGCAGCGAAACCCTGACCCTTTCGCTGATTACGCAGATGGACGGCCTCGGCATGGTGTCCCGCGAGGCGGCCGAGCGTAACGGCTTGAGCATTTTTCCCGGTTTCGAGGATCTCCTCGAAGTACGGCTGGCGGTCAATAACCCCGAGTTGTCGGACCAGGCATTGAGCGCGGTGGTCGGCCTGCGGCTGCATGAGCGCGCCGAGCGACCTGTCCGCAGCCGCTCCAAGCGCAGTGTCGAAGATGCCCCTCAGTGAGCACAGGTGTCATTGGCGCTGGCTTTCAACCACAGGCGCAGCTCCGTCTTGAGGAGCTCGCCGTAGCTGTTCTTGAGCAGTACGTTGCGCAGTTCTGTCGGGTAGATAGGCGCGTCCCCATAGATGATGGTCTTGATCCCCCCGCCGTCGTAGCCTTGGCGGCGGCCCTGCTCGACCATGCCGGTGAACATCGCGGGGGCCACGAACAAGGTGATATTGCCGAACCCGCTCGCCAGCTCGAACAGTTCGTCGGCCTTGAATTCGCGAGACTCCGGGACGACATGGCGAGCGGCCCGACGCACATGGATCAGGCTGTAGAGTCCGGCGCAGTGGGACATCGGCGCGGCATAGACCACGGCCTCATCGCTGTCGATGGGATCGCCATCGGGCGAACAGTCCTGCGACATGGCCATCAGGTTGCCGTGGCTGAGCATCACCGCCTTGGCATCGCTTGTGCTGCTGGAGGTGTAGAACAGCCAGGCGAGGTCAGCGGCGTGACGCGGATAGGGGGTGTCTGGCGGTGAAGTGATCGAGGTGAGTGCGCCCATGTCCTCCCGATCCAGCTCCCGACACGGCTGGGGCAGGGCACCGGGCGCGAATACCTGGCCGCCATCGGTGAAGATCAGCCTGGCCTTGGCATTACGCACGATCCAGCCGGCCTCGACGGGGTGCAGCGTGCCGTTGATCGGCACCGCCACGGCGCCGGCCCACCAGATGGCGTAGAGCAGCTCGAGGTATTCGCAACAGTTCTTCATGAACAGTGCGACCCGGTCGCCGGGGGCAATGCCGTGCTCGTCGATCAGATACGCGGCCCGGTGCCGGACCAGGTCGAGAAAGGCACCATAGTTGGCGACTTGCCGTCGTCCCTCGAACAAGGCCGCGCGCTTGGGGTAACGGAGGCCGGCTTCGTCCAGCCAGTTGGCGATATTCATGCTCGGCTCCTGCGTGGCTGAAGGACATGCGCACACGGGGCAGCCTGATGGGGCCAACGGCTCTGCATCGCCAGCCTGCGCCGCATGGAGCGGGATAGTCCATCAGCGGCAGGATTTGCGTCCATGAGGAATAATTTCAGGCATCTCAAGCGTTGTTTGAAATGCCGTGCCAAATACCCAGGGCTACGTACTCGTGGCGGGCTGCAAGGCGCTGAACGGAATGATCGGGGCTGGAGGTGTGGCGCTACTCAACGACCTGCGCCAGTATCCCACGTCATGCCATTTGTCTTGCTTGAAGCCGACTTGCGCGTAGGTGCCAATGTGTTCGAAGCCCAGCGCTTCGTGCAAACCCACGCTGCCAACGTTTGGCAGCGCTATACCGGCATAGGCCGCGTGGAAGCCCTGGCTCGCAAGAATAGGCAACAAGTGCTCATAGAGTGTCCGCCCGATACCTGTGCGGTGCGCGGTTGGGGCGATGTAAACAGTCACGTCTACCGACCAGCGATAGGCTTCCCGAGCCCGATGCTGGCTTGCGTAGGCGTAACCAAGGACTTGTCCGTCGCGTTCCGCAACAAGATATGGGTAGGTTGGCAGCGTCGACTCGATGCGCTGTGCCATCTGTGCAACGGTCGGGGGCTCCAGTTCGAAGGATATTGCCGTAAGCTCGACTATCGGTGCATAGATTGCCTGGATGGCTGCTGCATCCGATGGGGTCGCTACCCTGATATGACTCGTGATGCTCATCCTCTAACCTCTTGGTGATGTTTCATGTCCGTTTCCCAATCCATCGAGATGATCCCGCTTGAGAACCTTGACTCACTGACGGAGTCGCTGCTTGCCGAGGGCATGCCTTACGCGGACCTTGGCGAGCCTGAGCGTGAGTTCCCTAGCCTTTGCCCGTCCACCGCCCGCTATCTGGCAAAGCGGCTGTCCTAGATGGATCGCTGGTTGACTCGCGCCGAGAGCGCTGCGGCGCTTTCCTTGCGCTCGGAGTAGCGGTCCACCAGGTATTCCTCCCGGCCGCGCAACAGCAGGGTGAACTTCATCAACTCCTCCATCACGTCGACAACGCGGTCGTAGTAGGACGACGGCTTCATGCGCCCGGCCTCATCGAATTCCAGGAACGCCTTGGGCACGGAGGATTGGTTGGGAATCGTGACCATGCGCATCCAGCGGCCCAGCACGCGAAGCTGATTGACCGTGTTGAACGACTGCGAGCCGCCGCACACCTGCATCACCGCCAAGGTCTTGCCCTGGGAGGGTCGCAGCGCTCCCAGCGCCAGGGGAATCCAGTCGATCTGCGCCTTGAACACGGCGGACATCGAGCCATGGCGTTCAGGCGAGCACCAGACCTGGCCCTCCGACCACATCACCCGCTCGCGCAGTTCCCGCACCTTGGGGTGGTCGGCGGGCGCGTCATCGGGCAGGGGCAGGCCGGACGGATCGAAGATGACCGTCTCGGCGCCCATGAGCGTCAGGATGCGTGCCGCTTCCTCCGTCAGCAAGCGGCTGAAGGAGCGTTCGCGAGTTGATCCATAAAGCAAAAGAATACGCGGCTTGTGCGTGGGCGGGAGGTACTGGGCGAGCCGCTCATCGCTCGGTACATCGAACAGTGACAGGTCCAGGTTCGGCGCGTCGCTGGGGTTTTCCTGGGTAAAGTCGTTCATCAGAGCTCACCAATCCGGTCCAGCGCCTGCTTCAATTCCGTAGAGTTGAGCGCTTTGAAATCGAGAGAGAAAAAGGCGCTGAATCGCTGGCGGATGTGCGCAACCGTCGCGTCAAAGGCGGCCTGGACCTCTTCATCAGTGCCGCTGACCTCGGACGGATCGGACAGGCCCCAGTGGCTCTTGATGGCAGGACCGAAGTACACCGGACAGGGCTCGCCGCCGGCCTTGTCGCACACGGTGATCACCAGGTCCGGCGGAGCGTCGGCAAAGCTTTCCGAGCCCTTGCTATAGAGTCCCGAAGTGTCCACGCCAAGCCCTTGCAAGGTACTCACCGCGCGAGGGTTCAAGCGCCCGCTCGGGAAGCTTCCGGAACTGACTGCCGTCATCCCTTCAGGCGCCATCAGGTTGAACAGGCCTTCGCTGAGCACGCTGCGGCAGCTATTGGCGGTACACATGAACAGAACTTTCATTATTTGCTCCTGGGCTTGGATGCTCAACCGCGGGGCCTGGTGGCCAGGTTCATGAGCGGGTGGGGAGTGAGGGCGGGCGGCCAACCTTTGATTGTCTCGGGCGTCGGATCAGCAGCAAGCGGCCTGGCGGACGGGGCGGTCTGCCATGGAGGCAAGGCGGTCGGTGCCCCGCTCGACCCAGGCTCGATTGGCCTTGAGGGTCACCTGGAGAGTCTCCCCGACCCACTCCGGCAACTGCGGGTGCAGGCGGTAATAGATCCATTGCCCTTGGCGGCGATCTTCCAGCAGTCCGCTGGTACGTAGCTGCGCAAGATGACGAGAAATTTTCGGCTGGCTATCGTCCAGTGCCCAGATGAGCTCACAGACGCAAAGCTCTCCCTGTTCGCAGAGCATCAGCATGATTCGAGCGCGGGTCTCGTCACCGAGGCACTTGAAGACAGTGGCGGGGGAAAGGCTCATGGCGCTGCCTCGTAAGATATATGAATATTCGTATATTCGAATATACATATTTATCTGGTGTGGTGATAGTACGGATGCAGATGGCTTTGATCCGGGACTGGGCTGGGATGCCATTGGCTCGATTGCAGAGGCAAGTAGCGCTATTGCGCCGACGCCCGCGCTGTCACGGCTTGTCGGTATTGCTCGTTGGAAACTTTCTCCATCCAGCTCACTGACTTGCCATCAAGTGCTTCGGCTATGGCGATATGGCTCATGCCGGTGGTGGCTGTGGCACCGTGCCAGTGCTTGACCCCCGGAGGGATCCACACTACAGGCTTCCGCGGCCCGCGCCCAGGAAGCGGCCGGCGGCGAAGTGCTGTATTGGGGGGACGCCAATCTCACCGATGGACAGATCGCCAAACTGCCGTTCGACCTGTATCGCCAGGGTTACGAGTACTACTGGAAGACGCATGCGCACCCCAATTCGACCTTCAAGTACACCACGAGCAGTCTCCTGGACCTGATGCGCTTCGATGCCACCAGCCAGATCGACCTGATCAATCAGCCGTTGCTGATGATTGCCGGCAGCAAGGCCGACAGCCTGTACATGACCCAGGACGCGTTCCCCAAAGCTACGGGCACTAAGGACAAGGAGTTGTTCATTATCGATGGCGCCACGCATATCGAAACCTACTGGGTTCCCAAGTATGTGGACGCCGCACCCGGCAAGTTGACCACGTTTTACGCCGGGACGCTGTGATCTCAAGGCGTGCTTTTCATTGGACGACTCGGCCACCGCTGACTGGAGGATGCTGCTGCAACCTCTATTCACCGGCGAGTATAAATCAACAGCAAAATAGCCCCCTGTACCGAACCCGCACTGTGTGCCGCATCCGGCGCGCGGCAACAGTAGTCGCCGACATTCAGGGTTCGATCCTGATCAAAGAATGAGCCTTGTAGTACGAATAGCTGCTCCAGCTCCCCGGCATGGGTGTGGCTGGCGACCTGGGCGCCGGGATCGACCTTCATCAACAGGGTCTTTTCACCGCGCTCGGGGTCCTCGAACAGCGGCTTGATCCAAAAGCCTTCAGCCGCTGTTGGCAGCCATTCATCAGTGGTGGACGAATGATAAAGCGAGCCCCTGACCGGGCCTTGAATGCCGTTCCTGGCGCTGATTTTCCAGGAGGGGGCTTCATTGTCTGGCATGTTCTTCACCTGGGAGCGGGTTGGCTTACAAGTCCTTGACCAGTCGCAAGGCGTCGTAGATCGCGGCATGGGTATTGCGCGCCGCCACCGCGTCGCCGATGCGGAACAGCTGGAAGCGGCCGTCCGGGTTGCTCACGAGCTGTTGCGGGTGACCGACGATCAGGTCCTGCTGTTCAACCACGCCGCCATTGCTCGAAGTTGGTTTCAATTCGAAATACAGTTCGTCCAGCGGTCGGGTGCCGTGGTTGACCACCACCTGGTCGACGCGCCGGACCTTGCGCGCGCTGCCATAGTCGCTGTCGATGGTCGCCAGCAACTCGGCGCCCTCGCGCTCGACCGCGAGCAGGCGGAAGGTGACGGTGAAGGTGGTATCCAGCGCTTGCAGCGAGCGCATGTAGGGCACCAGGTTCATCGCCATCACTTCTGGGGCGAAGGTCCGGTCCGGGGTCATGATTTCGATTTTCGCGCCCGTTTTGGCGATGAACTCGGCGGCTTGCAGGCCGGCATGATCACCGGCGTCGTCGAACAGCAGGACATTGCGCCCGGGTTTCACATCCCCGGAAATAATGTCCCAGGCCGAGACCACCAGCTCATTGCCGGCCGAGAGAATCTCGGTGTGGGGCAGGCCGCCAGTGGCGATGATCACCACGTCTGGGTTTTCGTCCTGCACGCTGCCGGCTTCGGCCCAGGTATTGAAGCGAAAGCTCACGCCGCGCGCCAGGCACTGGGCCATGCGCCACTCGACGATGCTGATCATTTCCCGTCGCCGTTCCGATTGCGCGGTCAGTCGAACCTGCCCGCCGGCCTGGTTGGCGGCTTCGAACACCAGCACTTCATGACCGCGTTCGGCCGCCACGCGCGCCGCTTCCAGCCCGGCGACACCGGCGCCGACAATCACGATCTTGCGTTTGCGCGGTGCCTTGGGGATGTCATGGGGCATGCTGGTTTCGCGACCGGTGGCCGGGTTGTGGATGCAGTAGGCGGCGCCGCCCTGGTAGATCCGGTCCAGGCAATAGTTGGCGCCGACGCAGGGGCGGATATCCTCTTCGCGACCTTCGATGATCTTGCGCACGATATGCGGATCGGTCATGTGCGCACGGGTCATACCGACCATGTCGATCTTGCCCGAGGCGATGGCGTAGCGGGCGGTGGCCACGTCCGGGATCTTCGCCGCGTGAAAGGTCGGGAAGTGGGTGGCGGCGCGAATCTCCCCGGCGAAATCCAGGTGCGGTGAGTTGCGCATACCCTGGATCGGAATCAGGTCGGTCAGGCCGGCGTCGGTGTCGATATGCCCGCGTACGACGTTGAGAAAGTCCACCATACCGCTGTCTTTCAGGCGCCTGGAGATGTCCAGGCCATCGGCCTGGGTCAGCCCGCCGGGCATCTGCTCGTCGCCGGTGTAGCGCACGCCGACGATAAACTCTTGGCCGACGCGCTGGCGAATGGCGCGCAGGATGTCGAAGGTAAAGCGCAGACGATTGTCGATGGAGCCACCATAGGGCGCATCGAGGTCGTTGGTCAGCGGTGACCAGAACTGATCCATCAGGTGCCCGTAGGCTTGCAGCTCGATGCCATCCAGGCCGGCGGCCTGCATCCGCTCGGCGGCGTCGGCATAGTCCTTGATGATGCGCTGCACATCCCAGTCTTCCATCTTCTTCGGGAAGGAGCGATGCGAGGCCTCGCGCTCGAACGACGGCGACACCACGGGCAGCCAGTCGCCCTTGTCCCAGCGCGTGCGCCGACCCAGGTGCGTCAACTGGATCATCACCGCGGCGCCATGTTCGTGGCAGGCGTCGGCCAGCTCGCGCATCCAGCCGACCACCTCATCCTTGTAGGCGAGGATGTTGTTGAACACCGGCGGGCTGTCCCGGGAAACCGCGGCCGACCCGGCGGTCATGGTCAGGGCCACGCCGGCCTTCGCCCGCTCCACATGGTAGGCGCGATACAGCTCCTTGGGCATGCCGTCCACCGGATAGGCCGGTTCGTGCGCGGTGGTCATGATGCGGTTGCGCAGAGTCAGGTGCTTCAACTGATAGGGCTGGAGGAGCGGATCGTTCAGCATCGTCAAGACTCTCCGGAACAGGGCAGGACCTAAGTTGAAATTACGGTAGGGCGAAATGTACACCTGTGTCAACAAGCTGGACATAGGTGTACATTTTACTTGCGCAGCGTCGGATGAGCGATTAGGATCGAGCCATGAACGAACAATCCAAAGCAGTAGAAAGCGGCTGGAGAGGCTCCCTGGAAGGGTGGCTCAATGCCGCGTATGAAAGCCTGACCGAGTGCGGCGTCGACACGGTCCGGGTGATGCCGCTGGCCAAGAAGCTGGGGCTGTCGCGCACCAGTTTCTATTGGTTCTTCAAGGATCGCGAAGAACTGCTCGGCGCCTTGATCGAACGTTGGCGGGTGAAGAACACCGGCAACCTGATCGCCCAGACCGAGTGTTATGCCGAGAGCATTGCCGAGGCGATGCTCAATGTTTTCGACTGTTGGCTGAACCCCGACCTGTTCGATTCACAGTTCGAGTTCGCCATGCGCAGCTGGGCCTTGCAGTCGGCTGAAGTGGCCGAACATATCCGGGTCGCCGACATCGCCCGACGGGAAGCGTTGATCCGGATGTTCATGGGTTTCGACTACGACTTCGACGCCGCCGATGTGCGGGCGCGCACGATCTACCTGACGCAGATCGGCTACATCAGCACCAACACCCGGGAGGACATCGGCGAGCGCATGCGGCGGATTCCCGAGTACGTGAAGATCTTTACCGGCCAGGAACCCCTGGAGCGCGAGTTGAAACGCTTCTATGCCCGCCATGGGTATGTCACGGATGACGCGTCACCCCCCAACCCGCAATGACCGCGACTTCTGACTGACGAAGGCAGGTTCATATGTTCGAAGCTCCCACGATAGGCATTATCGGTGGATCGGGATGGCTTGGCCGCTCGATTGCCCAGGCGCTGCTCGACAAGGCATTTGTCCGGCCCGAGGCGTTGCTGCTTTCGAACCGTAGCGGCCGCCACCCGTTAGCGGGCGCCAGGCGTGCGCAGGTGATGCTGACCTGTGACAACCAGGCCCTGGTGGAGCGTTGCGCGGTGATCATCCTTGCCGTACGCCCCGAACAATTTGCCGAGGTGGAGATTTTCGCTGAAAACCGCCTGGTGATTTCCCTGATGGCCGGTGTGCCCATGGCTGAGGTGATGGCGCTGACCGGCAGCCGCCAGGTGATTCGCGCCATGGCCAATGCCGCCGCGCAAATCGGCAAGTCCTACACCCCCTGGTTGGCCGCGCAGGCGGTTACTGACCCGCAGAAAGCCTTTGCTCAGCGGCTGTTCGAAACCTTCGGCGGCGCCGATCAGGTCTTCAGCGAAGGTCATCTGAATTACCTGACGGCGCTGGTGGGAACCGGGCCGGCCTACCCGGCGTTGTTGGCGCGCAGCCTGCTCGAACATGCCCTGGGCGTTGGTCTGCCTGCCGCCATTGCCCAGCGTGCGGTAAACGCCGTAGTGGTGGATGCCAGCCAACTGATCAGCCATGGCTACAGCGTCGATGAACTCTTGCAGACACTGATCAGTTACCGCGGCGTCACCGCCGCGGGCCTTGAAGCCATGATTGCCGGCGGCTTCGATAGAACAATAAAAGCAGGTCTGGATTCGGCGGCCTCGGTCGCCAACGCCATGGGGCCATTTGTCCATTCTGCTGACACCCAAGAAGGTCCGATGACGCGGTAGTTGGCCCTTCCTAACTCTGGCCGCAATCGAGGTTAGCGTTTATGAATATAAAGTCTTTCTCGAAGACGGGACTTGCCCTGGGGATCGTCGCCTGCAGTGGCTGGGCGGCAGCGGCGGAATGTGGCGATGTGACCATCGCCAACATGAACTGGCAATCGGCCGAGGTGATGGCCAACGTCGACAAGTTGATCCTCAATGCCGGCTACGGCTGCAATGCCAGCCTGGTCACCGGCGATACGGTGCCGACCATCACCTCGATGGCCGAAAAAAGCCGCCCCGACATCGCCCCGGAAGGCTGGATCGACCTGGTGCCCGAGGTCGTCAGGACGGGCATTCAGAGTGGTAACCTGATTCAGGCGGCGAACTCCTTGTCCGACGGCGGCTCGCAGGGCTGGTGGATTCCGAAATACATCGCCGACGCCCATCCGGACATCAAGAGCTTCGATGATGTGAAGAAGCATCCGGAACTGTTTCCGGCCCCGGACGACCCCAAGAAAGGCGCGATCTACAACGGCCCGCAAGGCTGGGGCGGCACGGTGGTCACCAGCCAGTTCTACAAGGCCTACGGTTTCGAGAAGGCCGGTTTCGTGCTGGTGGATACCGGTTCGGCGGCGGCGCTGGACGGCTCCATCGCCAAGGCCTACGAACGCAAGGCGCCCTGGCTGGGCTTCTACTGGGCACCCACCGCCTTGCTGGGCAAGTACCCGATGGTGAAACTGGACAATGGCCATGCCGTCGACCCGGCGGAGTGGAAGCGCTGCAACACGGTCGCCGACTGTCCTGATCCGAAACCCAACGGCTGGCCGATCGATCGGGTCTATACCTTGACCACCAAGTCCTTCGCCGCGCGCTCGCCCACCGTCATGGCCTACCTGAACAAGCGCGCCTGGTCCAATACCACGGTGAACAAGCTGATCGCCTGGATGACCGATAACCAGGCCACCGGCGAGGAGGGCGCCAAGTACTTCCTGAAAAACAACGAAGCGCTGTGGAGCCAGTGGGTCAGCCCTGAGGCGTCGAGCAAGATCAAGGCCGCGCTGTAATCCGTCTGAGCCATGCAGTCCGTTGCGACGGGCTGCATTACTCCATTGGCGGCGACAACAATAAAAACACCCATGTATTGAAATGACCTGCCAGCGTTCTTACGGTCTTCTACGAAAGGGGAATGTCATGGAGTGGTTGCTCAGCTTTCCACATATGGATGACGAAAGACTCCGCGCCTTGAAAAAGCTCATCGACGGGGCCTTTCGCCATTTCACCAGTACCTATGGCGATGGCTTCGAAGCTTTTTTCCAACCGTTGCAAGTGTTCCTCAATCAATCCGAACGGTTCATGACCACCACGCCGTGGCCGATCATCATCGTGCTGGTGGCGTTGATTGCCTGGTTCGCCAGTCGCAGCTGGCGAATCGTCCTGGGGTGCGTGTTCACGCTGATGGCGATCGGTTATCTGGACATGTGGACCGACACCATGAAAACCCTGTCGATGATCTTCGTCTGCACCGTTATCTCCATCGTCATCGGCCTGCCCACCGGGATTGCCATGGCCCGCTCCAATCGTCTGCGCAACCTGATCAGCCCGGTGCTCGACGTGATGCAGACGCTGCCGAGCTTTGTCTACCTGATTCCGGTGGTGATGTTGCTCGGTATCGGCAAGGTTGCCGGGCTGATTGCGGTGGTGGTCTATGCCTTGCCGCCGATGATCCGCCTGACCAATCTCGGCATCCGCCACGTCGATGCCGAGATGCTGGAGTGCGCCGACGCCTTTGGTTCGTCCAGTTGGCAGAAACTGAAAAATGTCCAGCTGCCGCTGGCGTTGCCATCGATCATGGCCGGGATCAACCAGACGATCATGATGGCCCTGGCCATGGTGGTCATCGCCTCGATGATCGGGGTCGAGGGGCTCGGGCAACCGGTGCTCAAGGCTATTTCCAACCAGTACTTCACCCTGGGCATGTTCAACGGCCTGGCGATTGTCGGCATTGCGGTGATCTTCGACCGCGTCAGCCAGGCCTACGGCAGAAGACTGCAAAAGCATCTGGAGCGGGTCCATGGCCACTAATCCGAGCGATGACTTCGGCATCGAAATCAAGCATCTCTACAAGATCTTCGGTTACCAGGCGCAGGCCAGCATCGAGCGGGTCAAACAGGGCATGAGCAAGGCCGAGCTGCTGAGCCGGCACAGTCATGTGCTGGGCCTGAAGGACATCAACATCAGCATGCCGTCCGGCGGTATCCAGGTGATCATGGGGCTGTCCGGGTCGGGCAAATCGACCTTGATCCGCCATATCAACCGCTTGATCGAGCCCACGGCCGGCGAAGTCATCGTCGGTGGCGTGGATGTGCTGAAGATGAGCCCCCACGAGTTGCGGGAGTTTCGCCGGCACAGCATTTCCATGGTGTTCCAGAAGTTCGCGCTGCTGCCGAACCGCACCGTGCTCGAGAATGCCGTCTATGGCTTGGAGATCCAGGGCATGGCCCGTGGCCGGCAAGTCGAGATCGCCATGGGCTGGCTGGAGCGGGTCGGCCTCAAGGGCTACGAGCGGCACTATCCGAATCAGCTGTCTGGCGGCATGCAGCAGCGCGTCGGCCTGGCCCGGGCCTTGGCCAGCGACGCGCCGATCCTGTTGATGGATGAAGCGTTCTCGGCCCTGGATCCGCTGATCCGCATGGACATGCAATCGGTTCTGCTGGACCTGCAAAAAGAGATCAGGAAGACCATCGTGTTCATTACCCATGATCTTGATGAGGCACTGCGCATCGGTGATCGCATCGCGATCCTGCGGGACGGCGAGGTGGTGCAGCAAGGCACCCGCCAGGAGATCGTCATGAGCCCCGCCGACGACTACATCGCCAACTTCGTCAAGGAAGTGAATCGCGGCCGGGTGATTGGCGTCGAGGCGATCATGCGGCCGTTTGTGTCGGTGAAGGCCGGCGCAACGCTGACGGTGCCGCTGGGGACCTCACTCGAATCGGCGGTAAAACGACTGGTTGAAGCGGGACTCGATGAGCTGGTGGTGACGGACAGTCAGGGCCAGCCCGTGGGGCAACTGGCGCTCAAGTCGATTATTGCGACGATGGTCACCTCGACCGTGAGCGAAGCGTCGCAGTTGGTTCAGCCAAGGAGCGTGGCGCAGGCGCTGCTGCGCTAGTTGATCCGTCGACCACGATCTTGCTGCCCCAGCGGCGTAGAGCACAACCCTACAAGGCAGCTTGTTCGTGGGCAGGGATAGTCGTTTGCCGTACTTTTCGCTCTCGGCATCCGGGCCCGGACTTCAAACCGCGGCCCCGACTCAAGGACCGCCATGAAACAGACTCTCGATAACCCCCATGCCACGGCCTCCCTTTCGCCCTGGAGCCCGCCGAGCCATGGCCTGTTTCGCGGGCTCTGGCGGGCCAGTATCACCTCGAACATCGGCACCTGGATGCACGAGGTGGGCGCCGGCCGGCTGATGACCTTGTTGTCGGCCAGTCCGATGACCGTGGCGCTGGTACAGGTCGCCGCCGCGGCCCCGATGTTTTTCCTCGCGCTGCCGGCGGGGGCGCTGGGCGAGGTGCACTAGCGTAGCCGACGGGTGGCGATATCCAGGGCGATCGCCAGCAGCAGCGCGATGCTCGCGATCATGAATAGCCACTGATGATGCCCGCCGCTGGCATTGAAGATCAGCGAATAGGCGGCCCCGGCCAACGCCTGGAAGCTGGCAAAAGCAACCGTCGCGCGGCTCCAGGCGACCTGTTGGGCGTGGGCGTGGGGCTTGAGTTCGTGCACGCGGGCCAGGGCCAGCGGCACGATGCCGGGCGGAAACGAACCGATCAATACCGCAAGCCCGCACAGGAGCCACGGCTGGCTGGCGACACTCAGCGTGGCCACCGTCAGCGCCTGCACGATCAGCACCCAGCGGATACTGCGGCGGGCTCCGAGGTGATCGGCGAGCATGCCGTAGACCATCGGGCCAAAGATTGCTCCGATGCCATACATCACCCAGACCAGCGCCGCCACACGGGGGCCGGCGTCGAGACCGCGAGTCACGTAATCCACCAGGAAGACCATGGCCGGTACCAGCCCTGTGGCCATCAACGCGTACTGGGCGAGCAGTAGGCGCAAACCGCTGTTGGAGGCTTGATCGGCATGGCTTGCCGCTGTACTGGCGCCGACTGCGACGCCAGGCTCGGGCGGGCTCTGCGGCCAGCAGAACCAGCTGGCCGCGGTCAGCAGCGCGGCGACGAGCCCCAGGCCGATCCAGGTATCGCGCAGGCCCCATTCGAGCAGGGCCGGCACCAGTGTGCCGGAGCCGGCGATGCCCAGGCCGATGCCGAGAAAGATCGCGCCGCTGGCCGCGCCTCTGCGCGCCGCCGGCACGTGTGGCAAGACAGTGGAGGCGACCAGGACCATGATGGCGCCGCCGGCGATCCCCGACAGCAAACGCCAAGCGAAGAACCAACTGAAGGACAAAGGCCAGGCACAGGCGAAGAAGGACAACGTGGCGACCAGTAGCATCAGCCGCAGCACGAATGGATTGGACAGGCGCTTGCCGAGGGGATGTCCGAGCAGCGCTCCGATGAGGTACCCGGCGAGATTCGCGGCGCCCAGATAGACCACGTCCGTCGCCACGAACCAGTGTGCCTGGATCAGTTGCGGGATCAGCGGGGTATAGGCAAAACGCGCCAGGCCGATACTGACCAGGCTCGCGCACAAGCCGGCGAAAATATGCAACCAGACGTCATTGCGCAAAGGGAGTGTCGCAGTCGTAGCAGCTGACATGGGCGTAGTCCTTGATCAATACGGAGGAGGATTCGATTTTGCGAGTCCGCGCCGGCGCGGCGGAAATCATCGGGATCGATAGCGGATATCCTCCAGCGCCAACGCCTCGAGCATTCAATCGGCGACCATCGCTTCCCTGCCTGGCGCTGTGTTGGCCGAAACGTTGTCGGTTGCGCCGGTCCTTGAACGACAAACGCCCGATGCATCGCATCGGGCGTTGGGTGGAACAGGAGTCACCTGGTCAAGGACTGAACCTTGGGCAAGAAGGGCAGGCCTGCGTCTACAAGGGTCAGGCGCGCTGTTGTTTCATCCCGTCGTCAGCCTTCGGTGCAATCGGCTCGGGCGGCGTGCCGCGTCGCGTGAGGTGGCCGATGGTCATGATCAGCAGCGGCGTGAAAAGCGCGATATAAGCATTGTCGATACCCCACGGATTGCCGGCCAGGAACCATCCGACCGTCGCCAGGAGGGAGGCGATAATGCTCAGGAACGCGGCTTTCGGGGTGCCGAATTTCGGCGCGTAGAACACCATCAACACCAGTACCGCCAGGGACGCGCGCAGGGCTTTGCCGAGGAAGGCGATCATCAGCACCTTGTCCGAGGTCAGGGCCAGCGCGATCGGCAGCAGGCCGACGACGACGGTTGCCAGTCGGACAAAGCGCAGGGATTTGACATCGCTTTTTTCCGGGTTGAACCAGGGTTCGTAGAAGTCGCGCAGCAGCAAGGTCGCCGAGCCCATGCTCACCGCCGAGATGGTGCCGAACAGCGAGCCGGCCAAGCCCGCGACCACCAGGCCGGCGGTCAGTTGATCCATGCTTGCGATCAGGCGGGGGAAGGCTTGCAGCGAGTCAACCTGGGGGAACAACGCGGCGCTGCACATGCCGATCAAGGCCGCGCCGATACCGAAAGGGATCATCAGGCCGGCGCAATAGAAACAGGCCCGTTGCGCCTTGCCCGCGTCACTGACCGTGTTCACCGCTTGAATCACATATTGGGTGGAAAAGATCGAGCCGATGCCGGCAATCATCCAGGCGATGATCTGGCCCCAGCCGATGGCGGTCCAGTCGAACATGCCGGGCGGCAGTTGAGTGCGCAGGGCGCTGATGCCGCCGACCTGTTTCAAGCCGAACCACAGCGCCAGCCCGACGCCGAGGTATTTGAGGCTGGCGTGGACGAAGTTGGTATAGATGACCGAGCGCATGCCGCCGATGCTGACGTACAGCACTGAAACCACACCGACAATGACGATTGCCAGCGTGCGATCGACTTGCAGCACGCTGGCCAGCACCGCGCCGCCGCTGGCATAGATGGAAACCGCGACGATTTCCAGGGCGAAGATGGTGATGATCGACGTGGCGAAACGGGTGTTCTGCCCGTAGTTGCGCGACAGCACGCCGGAGATGGTGTTGTCGCCCAGGTCCTTGTATTTACGCGCCAGCAGCCAGGCGAACAGGACAAAGCCCAAGGCCAGGGCGAAGAGGTTCCAGGCGGCGGAGATCCCGGTTTTGAAGCCGGTTTGCGCGGTACCGATACTGACGGCGGTGCCGATGAATTCCGAGAGCATCAGAAAACCGATCAGGAACGCCGGAAAGTGTCCGCCGCCGGTGGTGTAGTTATTGGCGCTACGAGAATGTCGGCGCACACCGAAACTGATCAGCGCGAGGCTGAGCATGTAGAAGGCGGTGATGGACAGGACGATCCAGGAAGAGTTGGGCTGCATGTTCATGACCCGATCAACGTGAGGAAGGTTGAGGGGAATGCAGCAGGAACGCTTTCGCGGGCTGGGTTCATGGCGATGCTCTTTAAGTATTATTGTGGTGTGTTTTAGCTTCCTACCTTTGGTTTGTGGTGTCTAATATTGACGAAGTATGGCTGAATACCTTTAAGGTATTTTTGAGGCGCTGCCAGCGTGGGTCGCCGGCTGATCGGGAGTGCTGAATGGAAGGTCGGCGTCTGACGCCGGCCTGGCGATAGCGGCTGGGTCGACGCCCGGCGATTTTTCGTAGAAACCCCGGGTCGGGCTCAAGCCAGCAGCTCGCTGATCCAGCGGGCCTGCCGCACGATGTCCTGCAGCTTCGCCTCGGGCACCGCCTGCCGCGCCCGGGCGAAGTTGCTCAGGGTCTTCTGCTTCTCGCGCAGTATGCGCTGCCACTTGGCCAGGAACAGCGGGCTGCGGGCTTGCATCTGCAGCGGGCCGAAGTACAGCTCCTCGGCGCTGTACATCACCGGCCCGGCGCGCTCGGCGACGATGATTTCGTAGTCGAAACGGTTTTCCCGCAGCACTTCCTCGCAGAGGATACGGTAGCCATTTTCCATCAGCCATTGGCGCAGTGGCTGCTCGCCGCCGTTGGGTTGCAGGATCAGACGCTCCTGACCGCTCAGGCGCGCCTTGCCGCTGTCGAGGATGTCGCGGATCGTCTCGCCGCCCATGCCGCAGATGCTGATCGCGGTGATTCCGTCTCCCGGCTCGATCGCCGCCAGGCCATTGGCCAGGCGCACGCTGATCTGCTGTTGCAGGTCGTTCTCGCGCACGGTGCGTGCGGCCGAGTGGAACGGTGTCAATGCCACCTCGCCGGCAACTGCCGCGCCGATGGCACCGCGGCGCAGCAACGCCACCGGCAGGTAGCCGTGATCCGAGCCGATATCGGCCAGGCGCGCGCCTGCTGGTACATGCGCCGCCACGCGCTCCAGGCGCATGGACAATGTCTGTTCGTTCAACCGCAACCTCTTTTCAGCACGAACGTCCGGCCCTTTTGGCCTGATCGGGGCGCGACTCTATCGTGCTGGACCGGTGAACAGCAATACGCTGTACAACTGGCGAGAAGCGGCTGCGATTCGTAGCTTTTTTGCTCGATTTTGGATGAGGCATTCCAATTACCCTTGTAGCATCCGTCCTTTAATCGCCAACGAGTCAGAAAAATGGATGTTCACTCGATTCTTGCGTTCACCCTGGTCGCCGGTATTGCCATCGCCAGTCCTGGTCCTGCGACCTTGATGGCATTGAGCAACAGCGTTGCCTACGGCGCGCGTTCCACCCTCTGGTCGTCACTCGGCAACGCCTGTGGCCTGTTCTGTCTGTCGGCTGCGGCCATGCTCGGGCTCGGGGCGGTGCTGGCTAGTTCCGAGTGGTTGTTCAACGCGGTGAAAATCGCCGGTGCCGGTTATCTGTTCTATCTGGGCGCCAAACAGTTGTTGAAAAAGTCCCCGGTGCTTGCAAGCGATGCTCAAGGCCAGCCAACCGGTAATAGACCGTCGCGTAGCAAACTGTACAAATCGGCGTTCCTGACCGCCGCCACCAACCCCAAGGCGACGATATTTTTCACCGCGTTGTTCCCGCAGTTCATCGATCAAAGCGCCGCGCTGCTGCCGCAATTTCTGATCCTCACGGTGATCTTCATGGCCTTGTCGCTGACTTCGTTGAGCCTGTATGCCGTACTGGCTTCTCGTGCCAAGGGCCTGCTGATCCGTCCCGCATTTTCCAAGTGGGTGAATCGGGTGGTGGGTTCGACCTTTATTGGCTTTGGTGCGGCGATACTGAGTATGCGTCGGCAGGGCGTTTAGGGTGAGGCGGATGGAAGGATAGCAAAAGGGTAGGAGAGTCTGTTTTGGAAAGTCAGGTTGGATTTTACAGTGCCGTGCTTTCTGACGGCGGTATTTAAAGCTTCGTTGAGTGATGCCAACTGATCAACGACAAAGCACTCAATCTATCAGGATTTTTACCCTGTTCTGCCGGGGGCTCTGTCTGCTCGGTCTACCCGTGTTTCCCGCCAATGCACGAAATGAC
>NZ_JALLIY010000015.1 GCF_023242315.1 Pseudomonas sp. MWU13-2105 | reverse complement strand
CGCCTACGGTATGGGCGTGGATTACGCCTACACCATGGTGCACAACGCACCGCAGCGCACCCTGAGCTGATTCTCCCGACAATTTGCCCGCCAGGCTGCATGCTGGCGGGCTTGCATTGTATCTTCCAGAAGCAAGGGCGTTCTCCCATGTCACATGAAGGCAGCCTGCTGCAGGCCTCGGTCATTCTCCTGATGGCCGCCGTCATCATCGTTCCCTTGGCCAAGCGCCTTCAGCTCGGTGCCGTCCTCGGGTACTTGCTGGCTGGCGTACTCATCGGCCCACAGGCGCTGAAATTGCTGGGCAACGCGGAAAACGTCGCGAACTTCTCCGAGATGGGGGTGGTATTCCTGCTGTTCATCATTGGCCTGGAGCTATCGCCCAAGCGCCTCTGGCTGATGCGCAAGGCGGTATTCGGCGTCGGGCTGGCCCAGGTGCTGCTCACCGGGTTGGTGATCGGCATGCTGGCCATCGTCGCCTTCGGCCAGACCCTCCAGGCGGCAGTCATACTTGGCTTGGGCCTGGCCCTGTCATCGACGGCACTGGGATTGCAGAGCCTCGCCGAGAGCCGCCAATTGAACAGCCCCCACGGCCGGCTCGCCTTCGCCATCCTACTGTTCCAGGACATCGCCGCCATCCCCCTCATCGCCCTGGTACCACTGCTGGCGGTCACCGGCGCGCAGGCCACCGACGAGAGCGGCCTGGCCCACGGACTGAAGGTGCTCGGCAGCATCGCCGTAGTGGTGGTGGGGGGTCGCTACCTGCTGCGCCCGTTGTTCCGCGCCGTGGCTCGCACCGGCCTGCCGGAAGTCGCCACCGCCACCGCACTGCTGGTGGTGCTCGGTACTGCCTGGCTGATGGAACTGGCGGGAGTGTCGATGGCGCTGGGGGCATTCCTTGCGGGCCTGCTGCTGGCCGACTCGGAATATCGCCATGAGCTGGAGTCACAGATCGAGCCATTCAAGGGTCTGCTGCTGGGCTTGTTCTTCATGAGCGTGGGCATGGGCGCCAACCTGGCGCTGCTGTTCGAGAATCCCAGCCTGATCGTCGGCCTGACTCTCCTGCTGATCGCCCTCAAGCTACCCTTGTTGATGTTCGTCGCACGCATGGCCGGTGGTCTGTCGCGCATCGCGGCACTGCGCCTGGGCCTGGTACTGGCCGCCGGCGGGGAGTTCGCCTTTGTGGTATTCAAGCTTGGCCAGAACTTGGGGCTGTTCGATGCCCACACCTACGATACCCTGATCATGACCATCACCCTGTCGATGGCCGTCACTCCGCTGCTGCTGGCCTGCGCGCGCGGCCTGAAGACTCGTCCACTGCCGACCAGGGAGGTGCCGGAAAATCTCAAGGCGATCCAGAGCGAAGGGCCACGAGTGGTCATCGCCGGCATGGGTCGCGTCGGCCAGATCATTGCGCGAATCCTGCATGCGCAGGACATTCCCTTCGTCGCGCTGGACACCTCGATCGATACCATCGAGATGACCCGCAGCTTCGAGCATGCGCCGGTGTTCTATGGTGACCCCCTGCGCCCGGAAATCCTGAGTGCCGCCAAGGTCGGCGAGGCCGAATATTTCATCGTCGCCCTGGACGACCCGGAGAAAGCCGTGAAGACCGCGCAAACGGTGCAGCGCCTGTATCCACGGGTCAAAGTCCTGGCCCGGGCCCGCAATCGACAGCACGTGCACCTACTGCTCGATGCCGGTGCCGAGCCCGTGCGAGAGACCTTTTATTCGAGTCTGGAGATGACCCGCCGCACCCTGGAAGGGCTCGGTATTTCCCCAACCCAGGCCGAGCACCGGATCCAGCAGTTCATGGCACATGATGAACAGGTGCTGGCAGCCCAACGGCTGGTACGCGACGACACCTCGAAGATCAGGCAGACCGCGCAGGAAGCCCGCCTGGAGCTGGCCCGGCTGTTCGAAAGTGATACAGGGGAGCCGGAACAGGCGGTGCCACTCGATGCCCGGTAGATCGGCGCAAATAAATCAGCCGTGGACCAGACGGCAAGATGTTCCCCCTAGGTCCATCGCTAAAATCGTTAGCCTACAGGCGTACAAAAAGTAGATTTTTGTATGCCTATAGGCTAACAAATCGAGCTATGGGGAATGACGAGCTAGCCTTGCGCTCTAGCGAAGGCAGGGGCCATGTAGTCTTGCTCACGCTGCGAAAGGCCCAGGGCTATTGACGAGTTTTTCGGGCATGCAACCAGCCGAGACGCTGCGGCCCATCCAGCCCGTCCCAGTCGGCGTAAACCCCAATCATGATGCTCATTACTTGTCAGTCCTCCGACGAGGCGGGATCAAGGCCGCCAGTGAGTCGCTACTGATTGCTCCACTGTCGCTTCGGATTACAACCTGGGAGGCCGCCGGTTTCTCGGAGGCACGCACTTTGTGAGCCGCGACTTTCCCCAACGGATCCTGCGGCGTGCTCCTTTGAGGCGTTGGCGCTTCGCCTGGGGCTCGTACAGCGGTAAGTGTTTTCTTCTTGCCCGGAAGAAGACTCACATCCTGAAGATGGCGGCCAAGCTCATCCTCGCCAGCGAGCTTGGCCAGGTCCTTCTCAAGTCCCAGCACCTGCATTATTGCCAAGTAGGCACCGATGGTGCTGCCGGACGAGCCGTGCTCCAGGGCGCGAAGGGTCATCTGGGACATACCGGCGCGCTCGGCGGCCTGTTTGGCCGTGATTTTGCGTCGCAACCGGGCAAGCTTAAGCCGCTCGCCGAGGTCAGCAAGCAGGCGTTCGGTTGCCGGCAGAAGCGGTGCAGTTTTCTTGGCCATGCTGTTATTCCTTCACTTAAGCGAAGTAAGTGCAAGAATAATAGCACTTCACCGGCGCCACTAAAGTGCAATTATTCTTGCTATATTGACGCCTAGATACCAATTTAATTGCACTTTTACTCAGCCCTCCTGGACGGACGCCTTCCCTGATCATCGTTCGCCTCAGAAATCTCCAACAGCCCTGGCATGGCGAACGCCCCTCCTATGAACCAGACAGCGAATCGTCTGGACACATAAAAGCCCCCCAAGCCCCTCCCCCACTCAACTAGTCTTCCAGAACCGCAGGAAGCGGCCCCTTCGCGCTCAAGGAAAGAACATGTCCCTGGCCATCGTCCACAGTCGCGCCCAGGTGGGCGTGGAAGCCCCCGCCGTCACCGTCGAAACCCATCTGGCCAACGGCTTGCCAATGCTGACGCTAGTCGGGCTGCCCGAAACCGCCGTGAAGGAAAGCAAGGACCGGGTCCGCAGTGCGATCCTCAACTCGGCCCTCGATTTTCCGGCACGACGCATTACCCTGAACCTCGCTCCGGCGGATCTGCCCAAGGACGGCGGACGCTTCGACCTGGCGATTGCCCTCGGCATCCTGGCCGCCAGCGTGCAGGTGCCCGCCCTGACACTGGACAACCTGGAATGCCTGGGCGAACTGGCCTTGTCCGGCGCCATTCGCCCGGTGCAAGGCGTGCTGCCGGCGGCACTGGCCGCTCGCGCCGCCGGACGTACGCTGGTGGTGCCACAAGCCAACGCCGAGGAGGCCTCGCTGGCCTCCGGGCTAACAGTGATTGCCGTCGACCATCTGCTGCAACTGGTGGCCCATCTCAATGGACATGCGCCGATCAAACCCTTCGAATCCAACGGCCTGCTGCACTTGAGCAAGCCCTACCCGGACCTGAGCGAAGTGCAAGGCCAACTCGCCGCCAAACGCGCCCTGCTGATCGCCGCCGCCGGGGCGCATAACCTGCTGTTCAGCGGCCCGCCCGGTACCGGCAAAACCCTACTCGCCAGCCGTCTCCCCGGATTGCTACCGCCGCTGGACGAACAGGAAGCCCTGGAGGTCGCGGCCATCCAATCGGTCGCCAGCCACGTGCCGCTGAGCAGTTGGCCCAAGCGGCCTTTTCGCCAACCGCATCACTCGGCCTCGGGACCCGCGCTGGTGGGGGGCGGATCGCGACCACAACCCGGCGAAATCACCCTGGCCCATCACGGCGTGCTGTTCCTTGATGAACTACCGGAATTCGACCGCCGGGTATTGGAGGTTTTGCGCGAACCGCTGGAGTCCGGCCATATCGTGATTTCCCGCGCCCGCGACCGGGTGCGCTTCCCCGCACGCTTCCAACTGGTGGCAGCGATGAATCCCTGCCCCTGTGGATATCTTGGCGACCCCAGTGGACGTTGCCGCTGCACCCCGGAACAGATCCAGCGCTACAGCAACAAACTCTCCGGCCCACTGCTGGATCGCATCGACCTGCACCTGACCGTCGCCCGCGAAGCCACGGCACTCAGCCCCAGCCAGCAAGACGGTGACAACACCGCGCAGGCCGCCGCCCGGGTTGCCGAAGCCCGACAACGTCAGCAACAGCGCCAAGGGTGCGCCAATGCGTTTCTCGATTTACCGGCGCTGCGCGCGCACTGCAAGTTATCCACAGGCGATGAAAAGTGGCTGGAAACTGCGTGTGAACGGCTGACGCTTTCGCTACGGGCAGCCCATCGACTGCTCAAGGTGGCGCGCACCTTGGCGGATCTGGAACAGGTGGAAAACATAAGCCGCGAGCATCTGGCCGAAGCGTTGCAGTATCGGCCAGTGTCTCAATAGAAGTGGCATCACTTGAACAAGGCCTGGCCGCAACACCCCATCATCGGCCAGGCGCTCCCCACCGGGTTATTCCTTACTCAAATCCACCAACGGCGTGCCCCGCACCTCCGTCTTGCGCCCGTCCTGAATCTGCGTCACCTGCTGCACCGCCTTATCCACAGCGGCCTTGTCCGCCAGCAGGCTATAGCTGATCTGGAACTGGCGTTTCTGCCCGGCTTCGATGGTCGGCACCAAGCCCAGCGGGCGCTGGTAATGGCGGTTATAGGAGAAGCTGGTACCCGGCTCCAGCCCGGTGACATAGCCCTGGCCCTGGGTATCGGTGTTTTTCCACAGGGAGAACACCGGCAACTGTTGGGTATTGAACCCGAGCGAAACCCCGAGACTGCCGGCCTTGTTGTGCAACACCGCCAAGGTGTCGCCCTTGGCATCGGCATACGGCACGACGTTGTAGACGGTCTCGTCATAGTCCTTGGTCGGCGCGCGATAGGTCTGCCAGTCCGGCAGATCACCCTTGGCCTTGTCGTTGAATGGCGAGACCTGCTTCACCGGCGCCACGAAGCGCGCGCCTTGCTCCAGGAACGGAGTGCTGAAGTTGCTGTGATACAGCGCCTGGTATTCCTTCGGATAGTCGCCGTTGTTGGTCAGCGTGTCGTTGAGCGCAAAGCTCACGCTCCCAGGCACCGTCGACAGTTCGGTGACCACCGAGAAGTCGACTTTCTTGAACGCTTGCTCCTTCAGCTCGCCTTGCAAACGAATGGCATAAGGCGGCTTCTCATCGATATGCAACGTGACCTTGCTGGCCGGAATATTCGCCGCCCGCCCGTGCAAGGTGAGCAGTTCACCGTTATCGAGCCCCGGATGCCCGACCCACTCATAGCCGCAACGCACCACCAACTCGTTGAAGCCCTCCAGCCAGCCCAGGCCGCCACGGCCGTTGAGCTCGATAAAGGCCGGGTTGACCACTTCCTTGACCGGCGAGTCCCAGCCCAGGCGCACATTGCCCACGGACGCGTGCAGGACGTTCATGCCTCGCGTCGGGACCACCGAGAGTTTCATCGTGCCGTTGTCGATATCGACGATGCTGACCCCTTCCTGGCGGCCGCCATGCAATGTGCGCATCGTCACGGAAAAAGGTTTGTCGGTCTTGATCCCCAGTTGTTGGCTGGTGATCTGCCGGTTCTGCGCGGGCGTGTCGCTGTCGAGCAGCACGTAGTCCCAGGCCATGGCGTGGGAAGCAGCGGTCAGGGCGGTGACACCGAAGAGCAAGCGGAGGGAAGTCATGGGCTGTCCTTATTGGAATTGTCCGACTTTTATAGCGCTGATGAAACGATTCAGCAAGTCAGCCAGACAAATTTGCTAACACGATGAGCGCGTAGCGTGATCGAGCGTCAGCCATGAGATCAAATCGCCATATCGATGACTATTAAGGCGATTTTTAATCGTTTTTTAAAAAAATATTAATTTTTAATCGTTTTTGAACGTGAATAATCGTTTTTACACTCACCTGCCAAATTTTAACTCCGATCAAAAAACGCTCAACCATGATTGCATTAATCGTTTTTTTGGCCAACCATGGTTTTTTAATCGTTTTTATGACGAGTCATCGAAACTATGCCTACTATCGGATATGACTGGCTGGCGCGCGAATTCCAGATCGAACCGGTACACCCCTTCCCGGTAGTCAGCAAGGTGGGCAAAAGCCGCTCAACGACCCGTATCGACGATGTCCGCAACGAGGTCTATCCAGAGTCATACCGACCTGCAAACAATCTGAGCGACCACCTCGCCTTTGCCCTCAAGTACGAAGGGATTCATCTTGAATTTCTTGCCAGACTGTACGCTCTGGTGGAAACCAAACAAGCACTGGAACAGTGGGCATTGCGTGAACCCACAGGAGCTTTCGCACGCAGAGCATGCTTCCTCTATGAATGGTTGATGCCCAATGAGCAGCTCGCGGTACCAGACTGCACCCAAGGCAATTATGTGGACGCTCTGAACCCCGAGGACTATTTCGTCGGGGCAGCTATCAACAATCGACGCTGGCGAGTGCGTGACAATCTTCCCGGCACATGCGATTACTGCCCAACAATCCGGCGCGTGGAAGGAGTAAGGGAGGCAGAGGATTACGACATCGGCTCTCGCCTCGAACAGCTCGAAATCGACTTCGGCATCGACCTGATACTACGCAGCACTGTCTGGTTCACGATCAAGGAAAGCCGAGCCAGCTTCCTGATAGAGCATGAACAGGATCAAGAGGACCGGATTCGACGTTTCGCCGCTGTGATGGAGAATGAGTGCGGTGTACATGACAACCCTTTCGACCCAGGCACACTTGAAGTACTGCAACGCGAAATTCTCGGCAAGTCAGCCTTGCGTTACGGTATTCGTCGCTCTCCCGTCTATGTCGGCCATACAGCACGTTACCAACCCGTCGTCGACTACATAGCCCCCCACTGGGATCACACTCGCCCAATGCTTGCAGGGCTGAGCAGCTTCCTGCAGAAAAGCCGGGGCAAATCATCCATAGTCAGGGCAGCCGTCGCTTGCTTCGGGTTTGTCTATGTCCATCCCATGGCGGATGGTAATGGACGCATCTCAAGGTTCCTGATCAACGATGTCTTACGCCGCGACAGTGTACTGGCCGCCCCTCTTATCCTGCCGGTCTCGGCCAGTATCACCCATAGCGCACAGAACAAGGCCGCATATGATCGAGTACTGGAAACCTTCTCACGACCGCTGATGCGCCGGTACGCCGAACACACACGCTTCGGCGAAACGCTTCAGGCCGAGGACGGCGTGCACTACAACCTTCACTTCAGCGCCTATGATGAGGCGCTGCCAGCATGGCGCTACCCGGACCTGACCCGGCACACGCTCTACCTGGCCGGAGTCATCGACGACACCATCTCTCAGGAGATGCGCCTGGAAGCCCGCTTCTTACAGGCCAATGACAACGCTCGGCATGCGATAAAGCAATTCATGGAAGCTCCGGACAACGAACTCGACCAGATCATCCGGGCAGTGCGTCAGAACGGAGGGAGCCTTTCGAATAAGCTGATCAAGCGTTACCCGCTATTTATCGAAAGGCCGGACTTGGGCGAGCGTATTGCCCGAGCAGTGGAACAGGCCTTTGTCGATACACCAGCAACGCTGAACTGAGCCGCACCGTGCTCAGCGAAACTGATCCACTTCCTGGCGCAGCTCCGTCGCCAGGGTCTCCAGCTCCCGGGCCGTGAGCGCCAGGTTGGAGACGACTTCGCGCTGCTCGCTATTGGCCAGGGCAATGCCCTGCAGGTTGCCGCTGAGCTGGGTCGCGGTGTTGCTCTGCTCCTGCGTTGCGCTGGTGATGACGGCAAACTGCTGCCCGGCCGACCGGCTCTGCTCGTCGATCTGCGCCAGGGCCGAAGCCACGTTGGCGTTGCGCGACAAGCCTTCCTGCATCAGCCGATTGCCCTCTTCCATGGTGCTGATGGCGTGACCGGTCTGTTGCTGGATGCTCTGGATCATCCCGGAGATCTGGTCGGTGGCTTCACGGGTACGCCCCGCCAGGCTACGCACTTCATCGGCCACCACGGCAAAGCCACGGCCCTGCTCGCCGGCACGGGCCGCTTCGATAGCCGCGTTCAGCGCCAGCAGGTTGGTCTGGTCGGCAATCGAGGTAATCACCCCGACAATCCCGCCGATCTCCTCGGAACGTTGCCCCAGGGCGTTGATCACCTCTGCCGTGCCACCGAGGGACCCGGCGATCTGCTCCAGGGAGGCCGAAGCCTCCTCCATGGCGGTGCGACCGATTCGTGTCTGCCGGGCATTTTCCTGGGCCAGCCGCTCGGTATTGCCCATGTTGTCGGCGATATTCAGCGAGGTGGCACTGAACTGCTCCACGGCACCGGCCATGCTGTTGATCTCGCCGGATTGCTGCTCGATCCCTTCATAGGCTCCGCCGGACAAACCGGTGAGCACATGGGCACGCGCGCTGACCTCGGCAGCCGCCTTGCGGATGTGCTCGACCATGGAGGACAGCGCCTGCCCCATCTGGTTGAAGCTGTCAGCCAACTGGCCGATCTCGTCATGGCTGGACACGTCCAGGCGCACGCTCAAATCCCCTGCCCCCAGGGCCTGCGCCTGGCGTACCAGGTCGCCCAGCGGCCGCAACTTGCTGCGCAGCAGCCAGATCGCCGCGCCGACGGCCAGCAGCATCGCCAGCAGGCTGCCGATCACCAGTTGAATGCCGACGCTCCAGGTCACCGCGCGGATCTCGGCCTTGGGCATGCTCGCCACCACGGTCCACGGCCCGCCGTCAAAGGTCACCGCGACGCTGTAGAAGTCCTCGCTCTTGTCACTCCAGAAGCGCCCGTGGCCCGGTTGCCGGACCAGATCGACAATCACCGGGATCGCCTGTGCAGGTTCCGTCACCCCGGCCGGCGGCACCAGCCAATGCTTCTGCTCATCGAGCAAGGCCAGGGAACCGGCCGTGCCGATGCGGAAACGCTTGAGGTTGTCGAACTGCGCATTCTGCGCATCGGTGTAGTCGAAACCGACGAACAACACCGCAATCACCTTGCCGTCGGCATCGCGTACCGGCGTGTATTGGGTCATGTAGGAACGGTCGAACAACAACGCCCGGCCGACGTACTCCTGGCCCGCCAGCAAACGCTGGTAGGCCGGGTGCTGGTGATCGAGCAAGGTGCCGATGGCGCGGCTGCCGTCCTGCTTGGTCAGGGAAGTGCTGACCCGGACGAAATCCTCGCCGCTACGCACGAACAACGTCGCGACACCCGCGGACATCTGCTTGAAGGCGTCCACTTCGGTGAAGTTGTTGTTCAGCAGCTCATTACCCAGGTACAGGCCCGGCGCCTGGACACTGCCCACGCTGACCAACTCCCCGGGGCGCACGCTCAAGCCACTGCTGAAACGCTTTTCGAACAACCCGCTCAGGCGCTGGGTACTGTCGCGCAGGGTGCTGTGGAAAGTGTTCAGTTGATCAGCGAGCAAACGCGCTTCACTGGCCAGGTGTTCTTCGCGGGTGTCGAGGTTGGCGGCGTCCAGCGAACGCAGGGCAAACACGGTGCTGCCGCTGATCACCAACGCCAGGATAACGGCGAGCGCCAGCCCCAGTTGCGAGGCAATTCGGGCACGAGGTCGAGACATGATACGGCTCCTGGGCCGGCGGCGAATCCTGTGGGTACTGGCAGGCCGCGCGGAAACATTTCCAATGGACAAGGTATGAGCGAGCCGCTTGGGACTGCGGTTCCATGTCGGTAGATTCGGCGGCGTCGGCGAATACTTGAGTTATTTGGACGGATATCAGTGAACAACGAAAACAACCTATCAGCCCAGACGCTCGACTTCGGGCAGGACCATGGCCGCGACCTCGCCCTGGAGGAAATCGCTGAGCCGCCGCAAGCGCTCGCCACCCGGTCGGGTTTTCGGCCAGACCAGGTAATATTTCTCGCCGCTGTCGACGGCGGTCGGCCAGGGCAAACTCAAACGGCCCTGGGCCACATCCTCGGCCACCATCAGCAGATCGCCCATGGACACCCCGTAACCCCGCGCGGCAGCAATCATGCCCAGCTCCAGGGTATCGAACAACTGTCCGCCCTTGAGCGAGATCCGCTCGGACAGGCCCATGCGCGCCAGCCAACTGCGCCAGTCGCGCCGATCGGGCGTCGGGTGCAGCAGTTCGACACTGGCCAGACGCTCGGCATCCCAAGGCTGCTCATTGAGCAGCGTAGGTGCTCCCACTGGAATCAACCACTCGGAAAACAGGTAGCTGGCCTCCCAGTCGGGCGGGAAATGGCCGTTGCTGAGCAACACCGCGCAATCGAAAGGTTCCTGGTTGAAATCCACACTGTCGATATCCATCCAGGCACTGGTGAGCTGCACCTCATTGCCTTCCTGCAAATGCCGGAAACGGCTCAGCCGCGCCAGCAGCCAGCGCATGGTCAGGGTCGAGGGAGCCTTCATGCGCAGAATGTCGTCTTCGGCGCGCAAGGTATTGCAGGCACGTTCCAGGGCACCGAAACCCTCGCGGATACCCGGCAGCAGCAAGCGCGCGGATTCGGTCAGTTGCAGATTGCGCCCGTTGCGCTGAAACAGCCGACAGGCGAAGTGTTCTTCGAGCGTGCGAATGTGCCGGCTGACCGCACTCTGGGTAATGGACAATTCCTCTGCCGCCCGGGTGAACGAACTGTGGCGGGCCGCCGCTTCGAAAGCGCGCAAGGCATACAGGGGAGGCAGACGACGGGACATGCGGAACGCTCCGATAACGCAATGCGTCAACCCTAGCAGAAACCGCCTTGCATGAGTTTTTATCATGCGAGCAATCGGTTTTATCCCTTTGCGCAAATGCCCGGGAACCCTGAGAATCAACGGTTCTCACTACCTTTCACCTGTCGAGCCTGATGATCATGAAGCATTCAGCACGCACCGAACTCCGGGCCATCCTGCGGCTGTCCGGGCCGCTGATCGCCTCGCAGTTGGCGCACATGCTGATGGTGCTGACCGACACCCTGATGATGGCCCGGCTCAGTCCCGAGGCGCTGGCCGGCGGCGGCCTGGGCGCGGCGAGTTATTCGTTCGTGTCGATTTTCTGCATTGGCGTGATCGCGGCGGTCGGCACCCTGGTGTCGATTCGCCAGGGCGCTGGCGATATCGAAGGCGCGACCCGCCTGACCCAGGCCGGCCTGTGGCTGGCCTGGGCGATGGCCCTGGTGGCCGGCCTGCTGTTGTGGAACCTCAAGCCGCTGCTGCTGATGTTCGGCCAGACCCCCAGCAACGTGCACGCCGCCACGCAGTTCCTGACGGTGCTGCCGTTCGCCCTGCCCGGCTATCTGAGCTTCATGGCCCTGCGTGGTTTCACCAGCGCCCTGGGCCGCGCCACCCCGGTGATGGTGATCAGCCTGTGCGGGACCGTGGCCAACTTCGCCCTCAACTACGCCCTGATCACCGGGATGTTCGGCCTGCCCAAGCTGGGCCTGGTGGGGATCGGCCTGGTCACCGCGCTAGTCGCCAGCGGCATGGCCCTGGCGCTCGCCTGGCATATCAAGCAGCATCCGGCGTACCGTAACTACCCCTTGCTGCGGGGGCTGTCGCGGCCCGACTGGCAGTATCTGCGCGAACTCTGGCGCCTGGGCCTGCCAATTGGCGGCACCTATGCCGTGGAGGTCGGGCTGTTCGCCTTTGCCGCGCTGTGCATGGGCACCATGGGCAGCACGCAACTGGCGGCGCACCAGATCGCCCTGCAGATCGTCTCGGCGGCCTTCATGGTGCCGGCGGGGATCTCCTACGCCATCACCATGCGTATCGGCCTGCACTATGGCGCCGGACAGTTGCTGGAGGCGCGCCTGGCCGGTCGGGTCGGGATCGCCTTTGGCGCCGCCGCCATGCTCGCCTTCGCCGCGCTGTTCTGGCTGGCACCGAACCAGTTGGTGGGGCTGTTCCTCGATCGCCACGACCCGGCGTTCCAGCCGGTCGTCGAACTGGCCGTCAGGTTGCTGGCGGTGGCCGCCTGGTTCGAGCTGTTCGACGGCACCCAGACCATCGCCATGGGCGCGATCCGCGGCCTGAAAGACGCCAAGACCACCTTCCTCGTCGGTCTCGCCTGCTACTGGCTGATCGGTGCCCCGGCGGCGTGGTTGCTGGCGTTCGACTTCAATGGCGGGCCGACCGGAGTCTGGTGGGGCCTGGCACTGGGCCTGGCCTGCTCGGCGGTGAGCCTGACGCTGGCGTTTGAATGGCGGATGAAACGAATGCTCGGACGCCCTAGGGCGCCAAGCCCACTGCACGGCGTCATGGATGCCGCCTGAATCGAGCGGCGGCCTCCCGCGACGTCATACCACTTCCTGCACCGTCGGCTGAGCGGCACCAAAGGTCAGGTATTCCACCAGCTCCGCCAGCGGCAAGGGCTTGCTGATCAGGTAGCCCTGGGCCTGGTCACAGCCGAACTCGTGCAGCAGCGCCAGTTGCTCCGGCGTTTCCACCCCTTCGGCCACCACTTCCAGATGAAGGTTGTGAGCCAGGTTGACCATGGCGTGCACCAACTTGCGGTTTTCCTCACGCGACTCCATGCCACCGACAAAGCTCTTGTCCACCTTGAGCAAGGCGATCGGCAGGCTGTTGAGGTGCACGAAGGAAGAAAACCCGGTGCCGAAGTCGTCCAGGGAAAAGCGTACCCCCAGCCGCCCCAGAGCATCCATGGTCTGCTTGACCAAGTCGCTGCGACGCATCACCGCGGTTTCAGTGAGTTCGAACTCCAACCACCGCGCCTCGACGCCACGCTCGGCAATCAGCCGGCTCAAGGTCGAGAGCAGCTGGCTGTCCTGGAACTGCCGGAACGACAGGTTGACCGCCATGTGCAGCGGTGCCAGCCCCAGTGCGCGCAACGCCTGCATATCCCGCAGCGCCCGGGAAATCACCCAGTAGCCCAATGGCACGATCAGGCCACTTTGTTCGGCCAGCGGCACGAACTCGCTGGGCGGCAACAACCCACGCTCGCCATGCCGCCAGCGCACCAGGGCTTCGAGGCCGACGATCTGGCCGCTGCGCAGGTCCAGGCGCGGCTGGTAATGCAGTTCCAGCTCGTCGCGGCGCAGGGCCCGGCGCAGTTCGCTTTCCAGGTCGGCGAGGCTGCGGGCGTTGCGATTGATCCGCTCATTGAAGATGTGAAAGGTGCAACCCTGGGTACTCTTGGCCTGCTGCATGGCGATATGCGCATACCACATCAACGGGTCGGCACCAGCGTTCGCACGGGTATGGGCGATGCCCAGGCTGCAACCGATCAACAGGCTCTCACCGTCGACCCAGTAAGGTTCGGCCATGACCTCGACAATCCGTTCGGCCACGATCTCAGCCCGCTCCGGCGCGCGGCGGGTGTCGATCAGCAAGGCGAACTCATCGCTGCCCAGGCGCGCCAGCTGATCACCGGCCTCCAACTGGCTCTTGAGACGCGCCACCACCTGCAGGATCAGCCGATCACCGGCCTGATGCCCCAGCGCGTCGTTGGCATGGCGGAAATTGTCCAGGTCCAGGTGCCCGAGGGCCAGGCCGCGCCCTTCGTTCTCGGCCAGCCGCGCCGCCAGCAAGGTCTGGAAACCCTGGCGATTGGCGATACCGGTCAGCGGGTCCTGCTCGGCCAGGCGCTGCAAGGTGTTTTCCAACACGCCGCGTTCACGCACATGGCGCAGGCAGCGGCGCAAGGTCGGCGCATCGAGGCCCTGGCGAACCAGCCAGTCACTGACCCCCAAGGGCGCGATCAACGGTTCTTCTTCCAGCAACAGGATGGTCGGCAAGCTACAGCGTCCAGGCGCCGGTTGCAGGTTCGGCACCGTCAACAACAGCGCCGTGCGGTCGGCCTCGAACAGGCGGCTGACCACCTCCCAGGACGGCGCATGGATCAGCACCGCCGAGTCGCCCAGCGGAGCCAGACACTCACGCAACAAGGCCAGCCACTGCGGCTCATCGGCCAGTAGCAGCAAACGCAAGGGTTCGACAGGCTTAGACAAGCTGACTCCCTAGACTCTGCAAAAAACGTTGGCGATCAACATTGCGACACGCTCAGGAGACTTAAGTACGATTGATTATCAAGTGCTTTTTTGTGTAACACAATTCAGAACAATAGCCGGGAATATGCTGCGCATCCTGCGGCAAAGTAACAAAACCGGCAAATTTAGATAGCGGCGCACGTCACAGTGTCGGAGAGACGCAGCAGAATCCTTCCAGCCTGTTAAAATGCCCGCCCTTTTCGCAACAGACTCCTGACTCCGTCATGTCCCGACTCAATCCCCGGCAGCAAGAAGCCGTGAACTACGTCGGCGGCCCTCTTTTGGTGCTCGCCGGTGCCGGCTCCGGCAAGACCAGCGTGATCACCCGCAAGATCGCCCATCTGATCCAGAACTGCGGTATCCGCGCCCAGTACATCGTCGCCATGACCTTCACCAACAAGGCCGCGCGGGAAATGAAGGAACGCGTCGGCACCCTGCTCAAGGGCGGCGAAGGCCGCGGCCTGACGGTGTCGACCTTCCACAACCTGGGGCTGAACATCATCCGCAAGGAGCATGCGCGGCTGGGCTACAAGCCGGGCTTCTCGATCTTCGACGAGGCCGACGTCAAGGCCCTGATGACCGACATCATGCAGAAGGAATACTCGGGCGACGACGGCGTCGACGAGATCAAGAACATGATCGGCTCCTGGAAAAACGACCTGATCCTGCCGCCCCAGGCCCTGGAGAATGCGCGTAACCCCAAGGAGCAGACCGCGGCCATCGTCTACACCCACTACCAGCGCACGCTCAAGGCGTTCAACGCGGTGGACTTCGACGACCTGATCCTGCTGCCGGTGAAGCTGTTCGAGGAACATGCCGACATCCTCGAAAAGTGGCAGAACAAGGTCCGCTACCTGCTGGTGGACGAATACCAGGACACCAACGCCAGCCAGTACCTGCTGGTGAAAATGCTCATCGGCACGCGCAACCAGTTCACCGTGGTCGGCGACGACGACCAGTCGATCTACGCCTGGCGCGGCGCGCGGCCGGAAAACCTGATGCTGCTCAAGGACGACTACCCGTCCCTGAAAGTGGTGATGCTGGAGCAGAACTACCGCTCCACCAGCCGTATCCTGCGCTGCGCCAACGTGCTGATCTCGAACAACCCGCACGAATTCGAGAAGCAGCTGTGGAGCGAAATGGGCCACGGCGATGAAATCCGCGTGATCCGTTGCCGCAACGAGGACGCCGAGGCCGAGCGCGTGGCCATGGAGATCCTCAGCCTGCACCTGCGCACCGACCGGCCCTACAGCGATTTCGCCATCCTCTACCGGGGCAACTACCAGGCCAAGCTGATCGAGCTGAAGCTGCAACACCACCAGATTCCCTATCGCCTGTCGGGGGGCAACAGCTTTTTCGGACGCCAGGAAGTCAAGGACCTGATGGCCTACTTCCGCCTGATCGTCAATCCGGATGACGACAACGCCTTCCTGCGGGTGATCAACGTCCCGCGCCGGGAGATCGGCTCGACCACCCTGGAAAAACTCGGCAACTATGCCACCGAACGCAAGGTCTCGATGTACGCCGCCACCGACGAGATCGGCCTCGGCGAACACCTGGACAGCCGCTTCACCGACCGCCTGGCGCGTTTCAAGCGCTTCATGGACCGGGTGCGCGAGCAGTGCGCCGGTGAAGACCCGATTGCCGCCCTGCGCAGCATGGTCATGGACATCGACTACGAAAACTGGCTGCGCACCAACAGCTCCAGCGACAAGGCCGCGGACTACCGGATGGGCAACGTCTGGTTCCTCATCGAAGCGCTGAAGAACACCCTGGAAAAAGACGAAGACGGCGATATGACCGTCGAGGATGCCATCGGCAAGCTGGTGCTGCGCGACATGCTCGAGCGCCAGCAGGAAGAAGAGGATGGCGCCGAAGGCGTGCAGATGATGACCCTGCATGCGTCAAAGGGGCTGGAATTCCCCTACGTGTTCATCATGGGCATGGAGGAGGAGATCCTCCCGCACCGTTCCAGCATCGAGGCCGATACCATCGAGGAAGAACGGCGCCTGGCCTACGTCGGCATTACCCGAGCCCGCCAGACCCTGGCCTTCACCTTTGCCGCCAAGCGCAAGCAGTACGGCGAAGTCATCGACTGCGCGCCGAGCCGTTTCCTCGATGAACTGCCGCCGGACGACCTGGCCTGGGAAGGCAACGACGACACGCCGACCGAAGTGAAAGCCGTACGCGGCAACTCGGCGCTGGCGGATATACGCGCGATGTTAAAGCGCTAGACTTGAGCATTTTTTAATCTATCTTCAGCGCAAAGGCGCTATTCGAGGACGTTCCGTGGAAGCACTGCACAAGAAAATTCGCGAAGAAGGCATCGTGCTTTCCGATCAGGTCCTGAAGGTCGACGCCTTCCTCAACCACCAGATCGACCCGCAGTTGATGAAACTGATCGGTGACGAATTCGCCACGCTATTCGCCGACTCGGGCATTACCAAGATCGTGACTATCGAAGCCTCGGGGATTGCCCCGGCGATCATGACCGGGCTGAATCTCGGCGTGCCGGTGATTTTCGCCCGCAAGCACCAGTCCCTGACCCTGACGGAAAACCTGCTGTCGGCGACGGTGTACTCTTTCACCAAGCAGGTGGAAAACACCGTGGCGATTTCCCCGCGCCACCTGACCAGCAGCGATCGCGTGCTGATCATCGATGACTTCCTGGCCAACGGCAAAGCGTCCCAGGCGCTGATCTCGATCATCAAGCAGGCCGGCGCGACCGTGGCGGGCCTCGGCATCGTCATCGAGAAATCCTTCCAGGGCGGCCGTGCCGAGCTGGACGCCCAGGGTTATCGCGTGGAGTCCCTGGCCCGGGTGAAGTCCCTGGCCGGCGGTGTCGTGACCTTTATCGAATAAGGCCGAACCTCGACACCAGCATTTCCCGTTGACTTGCAACAACGGTCAACGCGGATAGCTGTAGATACCGGCTTGCCGGCGATGGGGCCCTCAAGTATTGCGGCGCCAGGACTGACGCTTTCGCGGGGCTTCAGTCAGGCAGTGTCTCCTGCAATCCCGCCAGCAGTAACCGCTGAAACAGCTCCTCTTTCAGCCCCTCCGGCTGGCTCAGGCCCATGCGCTCCAGGTGCGCCGCAAACGCCGCCGGCTCGGGCGCATCCAGCGCCGCCTTGCCCAGCTCGAGCATCTCGGTGAGCTTGAATTTGCTCTTGAGCCAGTTCAGCGCCCGCAGCAGATCGCGCTCCTCCACGCTGAAATCACTGCCCAGCGGATACTCCGGGAACAGATGCGGATGACGTGTGCGAATCGTCTGCAAACGTTGCGGGCTGTTATCGGCAAAGCGTGGATCGAGACGGAAATCCCCCGCTAGCTTGCCGGCTTTTTGCGCTTGTTCGATCAACCCCGACTGAAAGCGCGAATCGGCGATATTCAGCAACGCTTCTATGACCTGGGCGTCGGTCCTGCCGCGCAGGTCGGCAATGCCGTACTCGGTCACCACGATATCGCGCAGATGCCGAGGGATGGTGCAATGCCCATACTCCCAGACGATGTTCGAATTGACCTCGCCGCCTGCCTCGCGCCAACTGCGCAGGATCAGGATCGACCGCGCGCCCTCCAGCGCATGCCCCTGGGCCACGAAGTTGTACTGTCCGCCAACACCGCTGAGCACCCGGCCGTCTTCAAGCTGGTCAGCCACTCCCGCACCGAGCAGGGTCATGGTGAAGGCACTGTTGATAAACCGTGCATCGATACGCTGCAGGCGCTTGAGTTCTTCCTGACCAAACAGCTCGTTGATGTAGCTGATGGCGGTCATGTTGAACACCCCCAGATTGTCCCGGGACAGCTCGTGCAAGCGCTGGTAAAAACTGCGCGGCCCAAGAAAGAAGCCGCCATGCACCATGACGCCACCGCTTTGCACGACACCGGCATTGGCCTGGCGTTGCCGTTCAAGGTCGGCATGGACCTTGCGTCGCACGATGCCCGCGTCCACCAGGACCAGCAGGCCGTTGACGAACATCTCGCTGCAACCGTAGAGCCCTTGGGCAAAGGCTTCGATACCGCCTTCCTTGTCGAGCAGGGACTTCCAGGGCGACAGGTCGACATCCGCCAGCAAGGCCTGGTAGCCCTCATTGTCCGCCTGACGGGCCAGCAAGGCCGCGGTCAAGGCGTCGCCCATGGCGCCGATACCGATCTGCAGGGTGCCGCCATCGCGCACCAGGGTGCTGGCGTGCAGGCCGATGAAGTGATCCTGGGTATCCACCGGCATGTTCGGGGTGGAGAACAGGGTGCTGCGTTCCGGCTCGTCGATCAGCAGATCGAAAGAGTCACGACTGAGCTCCGAATCCCCGGGCATGTACGGCAGGTCGCTGTGAACCTGCGCCAGCAGCAGGATGGTTTCCCCGGCGGCGCGGCGCCGGGCGACCATCGGCAGCAGATCGAGGGTGATATCCGGGTTGCAGCTCAGGCTCAGGCGCTCGGGTTGCTCCGGGGCCGCGGCCACCAGTTGTGCGATCAAGTTCAGGCCGGCGGCGTTGATGTCGCGGGCGGCATGGCTATAGTTGCTGCTGACGTAGTCCTGCTGGGCCTGGGTGCTGTGCAACAGGCTACCGGGCTGCATGAAAAACTGCTGGACGTGGATATTCGATGGCAGACCGTCCCGACGCAGGTCGGCGAGGAAATCCAGCTCGGGGTAATCGCCGAACACCCGTTCGACAAAGGGTTCGAGGAAGCGCCGCTGCAAGCCGTCACCCAGGGAGGGGCGCCCGAGGCTCAAGGCCGTATAGATCGTCAGCCGACGTTCCGGCAATTGCCTGATGCGCTGGTAGAGCGCATTGATAAAACGGTTGGGTTTACCCAGGCCCAAGGGGCTGGCCATGTGGATATGCGCCGGCAGCCGCGCCAACACGTCGTCGACCGCACGCTCGATAGAACAGCACAGCACCATCGGACCCTCCTCGCTTTCCGTGAATTGAGGTTGGCCCGAGCTTGCCGGGAATTTGCTCAAAATGACAGCCCGAGCCTGTGCGAATCATGGCGTCCCCATTCCTCGCGCCGAAACACCGTCCTTGTTGGAGCCGGCTTGCCGGCGATGGCGTCCGTGAATGCAGCTCCTGACTCAAGGACCTCATCGCCGGCAAGCCGGCTCCCACAGGTCCCGTGTTCACCAAAGGCAAAAAAGCCGCTCGTAAGCGGCTTTTTCACAGAAGATCGGTCTTATTTCAGCCCGGACATTTTCTCGATCGCACCTTTGAGCTCAGCATCCGAGCAGTCGGCGCAGGTGCCTTTTGGCGGCATCGCGTTAAGACCGGTGATGGCCTTGGCCAGCAGGCCACTGAGACCGCCCTGGTGATCGGCACGGTCTTTCCAGGCCGCGGCGTCACCGATTTTCGGCGAACCCAGCAGGCCGGTGCCATGGCAAGCATTGCAATGCTTGGCGATCACCTCATCCGGTGTCTTGGCTCCGCCACCACCACCCACGGTAGCGGCCACTTCCATCCCCTTGCACTCTTCGCCCTGGACACACACCTTGCCCACCGGCTCCAGGCGTTTGGCGATGTCGTCATTGATTGTCGATGCCTGAGCGCTGATTGCCCACAGGGCGACTACGGTTGCTGGTACGGCCAGCATTTTCATAATTGGATTCACGCGTACACCCTCAATGGTGGCTAATCACGCCGCGAACCACGGTTTCGCAGGCGGGCGTGAGTATAGCGGTTCGACTGCCCCTGCGAAACAACCCCTAGAGTTACAGGGATATTAAGAGTGGCTGATCAATACTGCCGGGCGCCTTGAAATCCCTGACCTGGCGCCTCTCGCTGTTAAAAATTCGCCGGTGTCGCTGCGCTGATTAGTCGCGCTGGGGTATCGAACGGATTACGGAAGCGATGCGGCTTGGTGCTTTCAAAATAGTAGCTGTCGCCCGCTTCGAGGACGAAAGTTTCTGCACCGACCACCAATTCCAGTCGACCTTCCAACAAAATGCCCGTCTCCTCACCTTCGTGGATGAGCATTTCCTCGCCGGTATCGGCGCCCGGAGGATAGATCTCGTTGAGGAAGGTGATGGCCCGGCCCGGATGGGCACGCCCGACCAACTTCATGGTCACGGCACCATCGGAGATATCGATCAGCTCGTTGGCCTTGTAGACGATCTGGGTCGGTTTTTCCTGGAGGATTTCCTCGGAAAAGAACTCGACCATGGACATCGGAATGCCACCAAGCACCTTTCTCAGCGAGCTGATCGAGGGACTGACACTGTTTTTTTCAATCATTGAAATGGTGCTATTGGTGACGCCCGCGCGCTTGGCGAGTTCACGCTGAGACAGACCTTTCAGTTTACGGATGGATTGCAGTCGTTCACCGACGTCCAATACGGCAGTCTCCCAGGGATTCAGGCGATGTTGTAATTGAGCGATATCATGGCATAGCGTTCAGTATTTACAACACACGAGCCCGAATCCGCTTCGCCGGGACGACCTGTGGCGCGGCATGGTTTCCCGCTAGCTCCCGGCGTAGAGCAGTGGTACCCGGCGCAGGTTGCAGAAAATCTGATAGGGAATGGTCTCGGCGCGGGCGGCGACCTCGCTGGCGAGTATGTTTTTGCCCCACAACTCCACCGTCGAACCCAGTCCGGCCTGGGGCACATCGGTCAGGTCAATGCACAGCATGTCCATCGACACCCGCCCCAGCAGCTGACTGCGCTGACCCGCCACCAGTACCGGCGTGCCGGTCGGTGCATGCCGCGGATAGCCGTCAGCGTAACCCATGGCAACCACGCCGATCCGCGTCGGCCTGGACGTCACGAACAGGCCTCCGTAACCCACCGGCTGACCTGCCGGCAGCTCGCGTACGCTGATGACCTTCGACTCCAGTGTCATCACCGGCTGCAAACGCGCGGCCACAGGATTTTCCTCTTCAAAGGGGGTCGAGCCGAACAGCAGGATGCCGGGACGCACCCAGTCGCTGGGAATCTGCGGCCAACCAAGCACTGCCGGGGAGTTGCGCAGGCTGACCTCGGCCGACAAGCCATGGCGCGCGGCGTTGAAGACCGCCACCTGCTCGGCGCTGCGCTGGCTGCCCAACTCGTCGGCGCGAGCGAAGTGGCTCATCAACACAATCTTCGCCACCTTGCCGCTGGCCTGCAGGCGCCGGTAAGCCGCCTGATAATCGGCCGGTTCCAGACCCACGCGATGCATGCCCGAGTCGAGTTTGAGCCAGACGTTGATCGGTTTGGCCAACACCGCCTGCTCGATGGCTTCCAGTTGCCAGAGCGCATGCACCACGCACCAGAAGTCGTGCTCGACGATCAAGGGCAGTTCGTCGGCCTCGAAAAAGCCTTCCAGCAACAGGATCGGCGCGCGAATCCCGCCAGCCCGGAGTTCAAGGGCCTCCTCGATACAGGCCACGGCGAAACCGTCGGCCTCGGCCTCCAGGGCCTGGGCACAGCGCACCGCGCCATGACCGTAGGCATCGGCCTTGATCACCGCGAGGGCTCGGGCGCCCGACAGCTCGCGGGCCAATTGGTAGTTGTGACGCAGGGCTTGAAGATCGATCAGGGCACGGGCAGGACGCATGGCGGCAAACTTCTGGACGGTCAACGGGGAATAAAAAACCGGTGCGAAAAGCAGTGAGACCAGCATCGCACCGGGAGAGGGATCGTACTTAAGGCAGAGCGGCCACAACCGACAGCTCGACCAGGATTTCAGCTTCGCACAGCTTGGCTTCGACCGTGGCACGGGCCGGCGCGACGCCTTTGGGCAGCCACTTGTCCCAGACCGAATTCATGCCGGCGAAGTCGGCATCGATGTCTTTCAGGTAGATCGTCACCGACAGCAACCTGCTCTTGTCGGTACCCGCCAGGTCCAGCAAACGCTCGATATTGCCGAGGGCTTCGCGGGTCTGGGTTTCAATCCCGGCGCTCATGTTGTCGCCAACCTGCCCCGCCAGATACACGGTACCGCTGTGAACAACGATCTGGCTCAGACGTTCATTGGTGAGCTGGCGCTGGATTGCCATGTTTTGCAGTCTCCTGGGGCGTTTTGCCGTAACGGGAAATATCGAGGCCTTCGGCACTGATCTGTGGCTTTTTCTTCGCCATCAGGTCAGCCAACAGGCGACCGGAGCCACAAGCCATGGTCCAGCCGAGCGTGCCGTGACCGGTGTTCAGGAACAGATTGCGGAAAGAGGTGGCCCCCACGATCGGCGTGCCGTCGGGCGTGGTCGGGCGCAAACCGGTCCAGAAGCTGGCTTGCTCGAGGTCGCCGCCCTGAGGATAAAGATCGCCGACGATCATCTCCAGCGTTTCGCGCCGTTTCGGATTCAGCGACAGGTCAAAACCGGCGATTTCCGCCATGCCACCGACACGGATGCGGTTGTCGAAGCGAGTGATCGCGACCTTGTAGGTCTCGTCAAGGATAGTCGAAGTCGGAGCCATCGCCGGGTTGGTGATCGGCACGGTCAGCGAGTAACCCTTGAGCGGGTAGACCGGCGCCCTGATCCCCAGCGGCTTGAGCAACTGCGGCGAATAACTGCCCAGCGCCAGCACGTAGCGGTCGGCGGTTTCCAGCTTGCCGTCGATCCACACGCCGTTGATGCGGTCGCCCGCGTGGTCGAGCCGTTGAATGTCCTGGCCGAAGCGGAACTCCACACCGAGCTTGACGGCCATTTCGGCCAGGCGGGTGGTGAACATCTGGCAGTCGCCAGTCTGGTCGTTCGGCAGGCGCAGGGCCCCGGCGAGGATATCAGTGACACTGGCCAAAGCCGGTTCGACCCGGGCAATGCCGGCACGGTCGAGCAGTTCGTAAGGTACGCCGGACTCTTTCAGTACCGCGATGTCTTTTGCCGCGCCATCGAGTTGCGCCTGGGTGCGGAACAACTGGGTAGTCCCCAGGCTACGGCCCTCGTAGGCAATCCCGGTTTCGGCGCGCAGCTCGTCGAGGCAGTCACGGCTGTACTCGGACAGGCGGACCATGCGCTCCTTGTTCACGGCATAACGGCTGGCGGTGCAGTTGCGCAGCATCTGCGCCATCCACAGGTACTGGTCGATATCGGCGGTGGCCTTGATCGCCAGCGGCGCGTGGCGCTGCAGCAACCACTTGATGGCCTTGAGCGGCACGCCCGGGGCGGCCCAAGGCGAGGCATAGCCGGGCGAGACCTGGCCGGCGTTGGCAAAACTGGTTTCCATGGCGGCCGCCGGCTGACGGTCGACCACCACCACCTCGAAACCGGCCCGGGCCAGATAATAAGCACTGGCGGTACCAATGACGCCGCTACCCAAGACCAGAACTCGCATGTGTCTATCCCTCAATCCGCGGCCAGCCGCCGGTGTTTAGTGTTGAAAGCCAAGATGCGCGCAGTTTAAAAAACAATAGCCAGTGCTTTTCACTATATAAGTGCCTATATTTGGCGAGAATTCTCGGCACTATCGCTTTTGACGGAGGGGCATTCCCTAATGAGAACCAACCATCAGACCAAACGCGAGCTGGACAAGATCGACCGCAATATCCTGCGCATCCTGCAGGCCGACGGGCGCATCTCGTTCACCGAGCTGGGCGAAAAGGTCGGTCTGTCCACCACGCCCTGTACCGAACGGGTGCGCCGGCTGGAGCGCGAAGGCATCATCATGGGCTACAACGCCCGGTTGAACCCGCAGCACCTCAAGGGCAGCCTGCTGGTGTTCGTCGAGATCAGCCTCGACTACAAATCAGGCGACACCTTCGAAGAGTTCCGACGTGCCGTGCTGAAATTGCCCCATGTGCTGGAATGCCACCTGGTCTCGGGGGATTTCGACTACCTGGTGAAAGCGCGGATTTCCGAGATGGCCTCCTACCGCAAATTGCTTGGCGACATCCTGCTCAAGCTGCCCCATGTACGGGAATCCAAGAGCTATATCGTGATGGAGGAAGTGAAAGAGAGCCTGAACCTGCCGATTCCGGATTGAAGCTAGACGAGCACCTGCCGGGTACTGGCGATGTATTCGTGCACCTGCTTCTCGGCCCGTGGATGAATCATCTCCACGGGACCGCGACCATTGGGGCAAGGCAGCGTCGGCGTCGTCCCGAACAAACGACAGATCAGCGGGCGCTCGTCATACACCGTGCAACCGTTCGGTCCCAGGTGCACGCAATTGAGCTCGTTGAGCGCCGCTTCCTGCTCGGCGGCGGTCTTGCGCGGCAGGCGGGCCATCTCCTCGGAAGAGGTGGTCACCGGGCCGCAGCAGTCGTGACAGCCCGGCACGCATTCGAAAGACGGAATCTGCTGGCGCAGAAAGCGGATTTTCTGACTGTTGCAGCTCATCGAATAACGACCGGAAAGAAGAGTGAACGTGGATTTTGCCTGAAAAGACCGCTCCCGGCAGCAAACCTGTTCATCTGCACACCCCCCTGTAGGAGCCGGCTAGCCGGCGATGAGACCAGTCAACCCAGCATCGCCTGGTCGGCCGCCATCGCCGGCAAGCCGGGCCCCCACACGTTTCGCGCTAAGAACGCCAGAACGGTTTCAGGCCTTCTTCCCGCGCCTGCTCCCGGCTCAGGCCGACATCGCGCAGTTGCTCGGGCGTGAGTTCAAGCAAGGTCTTGCGGGTGCGCAGGCGATGCCAGAACAGACCCATGCGACCGGAGGCCGGCGCGCAGGCACGGGCGGAAGACGCCATGACTACCCGCTCGTGCTCGATCATCAGTTCCTGACTGCGCAACACCAGACGCACATCGCTCATGCCGTTCATTACCTCTGCTCCTTTGTTACTCGGTTGCCATGAGTACACAGGATGGGCGAACGACCAAAACCATTACAGATTCAATCAATTTTTATTAATTCAATACAGATATCGCCAAAGTACGACTGAATCCTGTATTTTCACCCTATCTGTACCGGCCAACGCTTTCCACCGCACCCGAGAATCGTGCCATGACCCTCTACGTCAACCTCGCCGAACTGCTTGGAACCCGCATAGAACAGGGTTTCTATCGTCCGGGTGATCGCCTGCCTTCTGTACGGGCGCTGAGTGTGGAACACGGTGTCAGCCTGAGTACCGTGCAGCAGGCCTACCGTGTCCTGGAAGACAGCGGGCTGGCCCAACCGAAACCCAAGTCAGGCTATTTCGTGCCCGTAAGCCGCGAACTGCCAGCGTTGCCGGTAATCGGGCGGCCGGCGCAGCGCCCCGTGGATATTTCGCAGTGGGAACAAGTGCTGGAACTGATCCGCGCCGTCCCTCGCGAGGATACCGTACAGTTGGGCCGTGGCATGCCGGACATCGACAGCCCGACCCTGAAACCGCTGCTGCGCAGCCTGGCGCAGATCAGCCGCCGCCAGGACATGCCCGGCCTGGCCTACGACAATATCCACGGCAACCTCGGACTGCGCGAGCAGGTGGCGCGACTGCTGCTCGACTCGGGCTGCCAGCTCGGCCCCAACGACCTGGTGATCACCACCGGCTGCCACGAGGCCCTGTCCACCAGCATCCGCTCCATCTGCGAGCCGGGGGATATCGTCGCGGTGGACTCGCCGAGCTTCCATGGCGCCATGCAGACCCTCAAGGGGTTGGGCATGAAGGCCTTGGAAATCCCCACCGACCCGCTCACCGGCATCAGTCTCGACGCCCTCGAACTGGCCCTGGAACAGTGGCCGATCAAGGCCATACAGTTGACCCCCAACTGCAACAACCCACTGGGCTACATCATGCCGGAGTCGCGCAAGCGGGCCCTGCTGACCCTCGCGCAGCGCTTCGACGTGGCGATTATCGAGGACGATGTGTATGGCGAACTGGCCTATACCTACCCCCGTCCGCGCACCATAAAGTCCTTCGATGAGGACGGCCGCGTATTGCTCTGCAGTTCCTTCTCCAAGACCCTCGCCCCGGGCCTGCGCATCGGCTGGGTCGCACCCGGGCGTTACCTCGAACGGGTGCTGCACATGAAGTACATCAGCACCGGTTCCACGGCGCCGCAGCCGCAGCTGGCCATCGCCGACTTCCTGAAGAACGGCCACTTCGAGCCGCATCTGCGGCGCATGCGCAGCCAATACCAGCGCAATCGCGACCTGATGATCGACTGGATCAGTCGCTACTTTCCCGCCGGCACCCGGGCCAGCCGTCCCCAGGGCAGCTTCATGCTCTGGGTCGAACTGCCCGAAGGTTTCGATGCCCTGCGCCTGAACCGCGCGTTGCAGGACCAGGGCGTGCAGATCGCGGTGGGCAGTATCTTTTCGGCCTCGGGCAAATATCGTAACTGCCTGCGCATGAACTACGCTGCCAAGCCAACGCCACTGATCGAAGAGGCCGTGCGCAAAGTCGGCGAGGCCGCGAGCAAATTACTGGCACAAACCGAGAGCGGTATCGATTGACCTTTACCCGCCAGACAGCGTCCATATGCCGACACCTGCCATGACCCGGGGCGATGACCGTTGAAAGCCTGTTTGCTGCTCATTGTCCTGCTGTTGAGCGGATGCGCCTCCCTGGAGGCCCCACGGCTTCCCAGCCAGGCCCTGCCGGCGGGTGAGTCGGCCTTCGGCCGTTCGATCCAGGCCCAGGCCGCGCCCTGGCAGGGACGCTCGGGCTTTCGCCTGCTGCCCAACGGCAGCGAAGCGTTCAGGGCCCGGGCCGAACTGATCCGCAATGCCCAGGTCAGCCTGGATCTGCAGTACTACATCGTCCATGACGGCCTGAGCACGCGCATGCTGGTGGATGAGTTGCTCAAGGCCGCCGATCGCGGCGTCCGGGTGCGTATCCTGCTGGACGATACCGCCAGCGACGGACTCGACGCGATCATCGGCACGCTGGCCGCGCATCCGAATATCCAGATTCGCCTGTTCAATCCGCTGAACCTGGGTCGCAGCACCGGCGCCACCCGCGCCCTGGGCCGCCTGTTCAACCTGTCGCAGCAACACCGACGGATGCACAACAAACTGTGGCTGGCCGACAACAGCGCAGCCATCGTCGGCGGGCGCAACCTGGGGGACGAATATTTCGGGGCCCAGCCCGACCTGAACTTCACCGATATCGACCTGCTCGGCTTCGGCCCCGTGGCCGAGCAACTCGGGCACAGCTTCGACCAGTACTGGAATAGCGCCCTGAGCGCGCCCATCGGCGACTTCCTCTCCAGCTCCGCGTCCGCGGCCGAACTGACCAGGGCCCGGCGGCAGCTCAACGACTCGTTGGGCAGCGATCGCCAGCACAATACCGCCCTGTACCTGAAGCTCCGAGCCTACAAGAGCGAACCCCACATGGACATCTGGCGCCGCCAACTGACCTGGGCCTGGAGCCAGGCGCTGTGGGACGCGCCGAGCAAGGTCCTGGCCAGGGACGAGCCAGATCCACGACTGCTGCTGACCACACAGTTGGCGCCGGAATTGAAAAACGTTCATACCGAACTGATGATGATTTCCGCCTACTTCGTGCCCGGTCAGCCGGGCTTGGTCTACCTGACCGGACGTGCCGACGCCGGGGTCTCGGTCAGCCTGCTGACCAACTCGCTGGAGGCCACCGACGTGCCGGCCGTGCACGGCGGTTATGCGCCCTATCGCAAGGCCTTGCTGGCACACGGCGTGAAACTCTTCGAACTGCGGCGCCAGCCCGGGGAGCGTGGCGGCAGCGGGCCGCACCTGTTTCATAGCGCGTCCTACAAGGGCTCGGACTCCAGCCTGCACAGCAAGGCGATGATTTTCGACCGGCAGAAATCCTTTATCGGCTCATTCAACTTTGACCCGCGCTCGGTGCTGTGGAACACCGAAGTCGGCGTCCTGGTGGACAGTCCGGAGCTGGCGGAACACGTTCGAACCCTGGCCTTGCGCGGGATGGCCCCGGCCCTGAGCTACCAGCCGCGCCTGGAACAGGGGCAGATTGTCTGGGTCACCGAGGACCACGGGCAGCTCCACGAGTTGCACCAGGAGCCGGGCAACTGGTGGCGCCGCTTCAACGCCTGGTTCGCCAACCATATCGGGCTGGAGCGCATGCTCTGAACGCTCGTAACGGCCATGGCCGCCACTGTATTTCGTGGTGATGCAAAGCTCCACTTCGCGGACCAACCCTACGCCTGCAAAGGCGGGGCCGGCTGTGCCGTGCCGAAGGCACCCTGGCGCAACGCCAACACCAACAACCCCAAGGCTCCAGCCGCCATGAACAGCGGCAAGGCGTGCCCGCTGATCCACTGGCTGCCCGCCCCCGCCACCAACGGCCCGATCAGGCAGCCAATGCCCCACAACTGCGCCACATGGGCGTTGGCCCGCACCAGCGCGTCGTCGCGATAACGCTCGCCGATCAGGATCAACGACAAGGTGAACAGGCCTCCCGCGCTGGCGCCGAACAGCACCCACAACGGCCAGATCAGCAAGGTGTCGAGCAACAGCGGCACCGCCAGGCTCGACAGCATCAGCGCCAGGGCACAACCGATGAACAGCGCACGCCGGGACAGCCGGTCGGCCAAGGCCCCGATTGGCAACTGCAACAAGGCATCGCCCACCACCACGGTGCTGACCATCGCCAGGGCAATATCCGCCGTGAAGCCCTGGCGTAGGCAGTAAACCGGCAGCAACGTCAGAATCATCGCCTCGAAGGCGGCAAACAGCGAAATGGCCCAGGCAATGGCCGGCAAACCCCGACAGAAACCCAGCAAGTCCATCAGGGTCACGCGACTCGGCTCCGAGCTGGGCGCACCGCTACGCCCCAGCAACAGCAACGGCGCGGCCACCAGCAAGCTCACGCCGACCCAGAAACCGTAATCGCCCTCGGTGCCCACGGCGGCCAGCAGCAGCGGACCAGACAGTTGGCTCAGCGCATAGCTGCTGCCATACAGCGCCACCAGGCGCCCGCGCCATTGCTCGACCACCAGTTGGTTGATCCAGCTTTCGCCAAGAATGAAGACAATGGTCAGGATCACCCCGATCATCAGGCGCAGCACCAGCCACACCGGGTAGCTGGGCAGCAGCGCCAGCAAACCGATGGACAGGGCCCCGGCCCACAGGCAGAGAGCCATGAGCCGGGCGGTGCCGAAGCGCGCTGCCAGATGGCTGGAGACGCTGGCGCCGAGCAACACGCCGATGGCCGGCATCGCCGCCATCACGCCAATGGCGAAAGCGCCATACCCCCAGCTTTCCAGGCGCAGGGACACCAACGGCATGCTCACGCCCAGTGCCAGCCCGACACTGAGTACCGAAGCCAGCACGGCGAAATAAGTCGCCCAACGCATGTTCCACGCTCCTGTGGCGAATTTTTGTTCAAGACAACACAGCCGGACTTCCTTGCGGAGAGTCCGGCTGTGCTATTGGGGCTCCTACAGGTTCTGTGGAGTGCCCAGGACCGATTTACAGCTTGATCCAGGTCGCCTTCAGCTCGGTGTACTTGTCGAACGCGTGCAACGACTTGTCGCGGCCGTTGCCCGATTGCTTGAAGCCACCGAACGGTGCCGTCATGTCGCCGCCATCGTACTGGTTCACCCACACGCTACCGGCGCGCAGGGCCTTGGCGGTCAGGTGTGCCTTGGAGATGTTTGCGGTCCAGACCGCCGCCGCCAGGCCGTATGGCGTGTCGTTGGCAATGTTGATCGCCTCTTCCACGCTGTCGAAGGCAATCACCGACAGCACCGGGCCGAAGATTTCTTCCTGGGCGATCTTCATCGCGTTGCTCACGCCGTCAAAGATGGTCGGCTCGACGTAGGTGCCACCGGTTTCCTGAAGGGTGCGCTTGCCGCCGGCCACCAGCTTGGCGCCATCGGCATGACCCGATTCGATGTACGAGAGCACGGTGTTCATCTGCTGGGTATCCACCAGGGCACCGACGTTGGTCGCCGGGTCCAGCGGGTTGCCCGGCTTCCAGGCCTTCAGCGCTTCGATCACCAGCGGCAGGAAGCGCTCCTTGATCGAACGCTCCACCAGCAGGCGCGAACCGGCGGTGCAGACTTCGCCCTGGTTGAAGGCAATGGCGCTGGCCGCGGACTCAGCGGCGGCCTGCAGGTCCGGAGCATCGGCAAAGACGATATTCGGGCTCTTGCCGCCGGCTTCGAGCCAGACGCGCTTCATATTGGACTCGCCGGAGTAGATCAGCAGTTGCTTGGCGATCTTGGTCGATCCGGTGAACACCAGGGTGTCGACATCCATGTGCAGGGCCAGGGCCTTGCCGACGGTGTGACCATAACCCGGCAACACGTTCAGTACACCCGCCGGAATGCCGGCTTCAACCGCCAGGGCAGCAATGCGGATCGCGGTCAGCGGGGATTTTTCCGATGGCTTGAGGATCACCGAGTTACCCGTGGACAACGCCGGCCCGAGCTTCCAACAGGCCATCATCAAGGGGAAGTTCCACGGTACGATGGCCGCGACCACACCCACTGGTTCACGGGTCACCAGGCCCAGCTGATCATGCGGAGTGGCGGCCACTTCATCATAGATCTTGTCGATGGCCTCGCCGCTCCAGCTCAGGGCCTGCGCCGCGCCGGGCACGTCGATGCCCAGGGAGTCGCTGATCGGCTTGCCCATGTCGAGGGTTTCCAGCAAGGCCAGCTCTTCGGCATTGGCCTTCAGCAACGCGGCGAAACGAATCATCGTCGACTTGCGCTTGGCCGGGGCCAGCCGCGACCAGACCCCGGAATTGAAGGTCGCGCGGGCACTCTCGACGGCGCGCTGGGCATCTGCCGCATCGCAGCTGGCGACGCGGGTCAGCAGGCGGCCATCGACCGGGCTGATGCACTCGAACGTCTCATTCGAGACCGCGGCGGTGTATTCACCATTGATGTAGGCACGGCCTTCAATCTTCAGCTCACGGGCACGTTGTTCCCAGTCAGCACGAGTCAGGGTGGTCATTCGAGTGTCCTCCTCTTATTGAAATACTGGAGCCGTGCGCTCTTGCGCCAGCACCGTTCGGAATTCTGCCCAATGAGCGCCGATTCGGGCCCATGACAGCCACCACCCTAAACCAGCGGCACCCGATGTTTCAATATATTTGACACAAGCTCGGCAAACGCCGTTGCCATGTTCGTTTTAATAAACATAGACTCGGAGCTTCCGCGCCAAGGCCTATCACCGCAGAGGAAGAGCACCATGAGTATCCAGGACATCGTCGATTTCAGCGAAGCCCCCCCCACGCCGGAACGCTTTCGCCCGGCAGCGGAGAAAGTGTTCAAGGGCGATCCCGAGCAGACGATCTACAACCACTACGCCAGCCCCTGCGGACAGCTGAATGCCGGCGTCTGGGAGGGTGCGCCAGGCCAGTGGACGGTGAATTACACCGAGCATGAATACTGCGAAATCGTCCAGGGCGTCTCGGTGCTGCGCGACGCGGAGGGCAACGCCAAGACCTTGCGCGCCGGCGATCGTTTCGTGATTCCGGCGGGCTTCAAAGGCACCTGGGAAGTGCTGGAACATTGCCGCAAGATCTATGTGGTGTTCGAACAGAAGGCCTGATCAGACCTGGACGCACCAGGACCGCGGGCTATCGATAGCCCGCGCCGGGTAGGGAATATCCACGTCGAGGCCGTCACGCCTGACGCGAAGACGGCCATGGGCGCCGCCCTGGAAATCCGCTTCGGTCAGCGCCAGCAACCAATAGAGATCCTTCCGGCCGCAGCTGGCCTTGACCTGGGTCGCCACCGTCGCCGCACGGAAGCCGATTCGCCCGCCCTTGAGCGCAAACAGCGCATCAACCCCGGTTTCAATGGTCTCCGCCATCCCGGCCAGGCGGAAGGAATGCCCGCTGCCAAAACTGCCTTTCATTGCCGTGCCCGGCACCAGCAGATGCCGGCTTGCCGGATCGTTGAAGCGCTGGAGGAACGGCTCGAGCAGCTCCGCCGCCTGATCGTTCACCCCATCCAGGGACTCCTGGATGCGCCGACCCAACAACTCATCAGGCGAATCACTGATCGGCGCAACCGGCCCCAGCAGCAGACCCAGGGGCGTTTCCCCCTGCGCGACACGGGGCAGCCAGTCCAACCGCCGACGATCGAGCAGGTATCCGGCCAGAAGGCCCAGCGTATAGCTCTCATGATCGACCGCCAGGTAGTCGGCACGCCCCAACGGGCTCAGTTGCCTCAACAGCCGCGCCTCCCACTCCGGACTGCGGGGTTCGAGCCCCATCGCCAGCAACTGCGCGACCGACTCGACATAACGCGCACTCCCCTCGGTGCGATCGGTATCGCGGATACGCTCGGCCTCATCGGCGAACTCGTTCAACCAGCGGCGATACCAATAACTGGCGCGCCCCAGCGCATCGAGCTCACCCCGGGTCGCGGCCAGCAAATGGCGAATGACCCGGTTGCGGTACAAGCGCGGCTCGACGACCGCCGGGTAAAGGGTGCTGCGCTCGGACAGCGGACCGCGCGCCCAATCGTCTTCAGCGTAGAAATGAAAGGCTTCATGGGTCGCCAGGTCGAACAGTTCCGGTACCGCTTCCGGGTGCTTGAGCCGTTGCAGCTCGACCTCAGGCAAATCCCGCCCCAGGCCGATAAAGACCGCCGGACGGCCCTGCCACTCGATTTTTTCGAAACGCCGGTATTCGAAGGCCAGCCCCAGGGCCTCGACCGCCGGCATATCGAGTTCCTGGCCACCCCGGGCATTCATCAGCCATGCCCGCTGCCCGTCGCTGACCAGCAACTGGACATCGGCAAACACCTGGGTCGTCTCGAACATTTTTGCCAGCATCGGCCAAGCCATGACCGTCGCCTCGGTCATGCGCCGCACATAGGCCTCGGTACCGGCCCTCTCCTGGGCCTGAACCGCAATACTGCCCGCCGCCAATACCACCAACAGCAGGATTCCACACATTCTCGCAATCAGCATGAGCACTCTCCACATCCGCATCCTTTCGGTGTTCAGCCCAGTCTAGGAAAGGTGCAACGGGAAAAATGTAGGAATCAGGCACGCAACAGGCGGGAGCAGGCCGAAAAAAGGCGAAAAAAAACCCCGAACAAGTCGGGGTTTTTCTTGAAAAACAAAATCAATTACTTGATTTTGCCTTCCTTGTAGATCACGTGCTTACGAACAACCGGATCATATTTCTTGATCTCGATTTTGTCCGGAGTAGTGCGCTTGTTCTTGTCAGTCGTGTAGAAATGACCAGTACCGGCGCTCGAGATCAAACGAATCAATTCACGCATGATTTAGCTCCCTTATACCTTGCCATCGCGACGAAGTTCGGCCAGCACGACATCAATGCCACGCTTGTCGATGATACGCATGCCCTTGGCGGATACGCGCAGACGCACAAAACGCTTCTCGGACTCGACCCAGAAGCGGTGATGCTGCAGGTTCGGCAGGAAACGACGACGGGTTTTGTTGTTTGCGTGGGAAATGTTATTCCCAGTCACCGGACCCTTACCGGTAACTTGACAGACTCTAGACATGCCTCAGCCCTCTAAAACCACATGCCCAACCCGGCATGGGTTGGCCGCTTAATCTCTCAGTCATTTGGCGCCAGGCGCCGCGTTTCTTTAAGGGTCTTACCGGCTACACCTACAAGCGAAGGAACCGGGCCCCTAGAAAAGAGCGCTGCTTTATACCAGAAAGACTCAGGTGCAACAACATCAAGTGCGATTAAAACCTCGGCGGCGCAGCGCAAACGAGCGGTCAGGACGCCAGCAACGGGGGCTGGCGCCCTGAAAGGCCGCTCGTCGCACAACATCGGGCGCCGGCCCAAAAGGTCCGCCAAAGCGTGCACTGAAAATACCGGGGAAGCAGGAAAACTGAAAAACCTGGTAAAAACGGGATAGTCAATTACCGTCCATACCTCTAGGGTAGGACTTTTCCAGACTGCACTCGCAGATGGGACAACGACCTGCAAAGGATACTGAATATGCGTCTCGCTGCCCTACCGCTATTGCTCGTCCCCTTCCTCGGGTTGCCGGCCCAGGCCGCCAGCACCCTGAGCGTCTGCACCGAAGCCAGCCCCGACGGGTTCGACGTGGTGCAGTATAACTCGCTGACCACCACCAACGCCTCGGCCGACGTGCTGATGAACCGCCTGGTGGATTTCGACGCCGCCAGCGGCAAGCTGGTGCCCAGCCTCGCCGACAGCTGGAGCGTGTCCGACGACGGCCTGATCTACGAGTTCAAGCTGCATCCGGGGGTTAAATTCCATCACACCGACTACTTCAAGCCGAGCCGCGACCTGACCGCCGCCGACGTACGCTTCAGCTTCGAGCGCATGCTCGACCCGGCCAACCCGTGGCACCAGATCGCCCAGAGCGGCTTCCCCCACGCCCAGTCGCTGCAACTGCCGAGCCTGATCAAGCGAATCGAGGCCAGCGACCCGCTGACCGTGCGTTTCACCCTCGATCATCCCGACTCGACCTTCCTTGCCGCCCTGAGCATGGGCTTCGCCTCGATCTATTCGGCGGAGTATGCCGACAAGCTGATGACCGCGGGTACCCCGGAAAAACTCAACAGCCAGCCCATAGGTACCGGCCCGTTCGTGTTCGGGCGCTTCCAGAAAGACGCCTCGATCCGCTATAGCGCCAACCCGGACTACTTCGCCGGCAAGCCGGCGGTCGACAACCTGATCTTCGCCATCACCCCGGATGCCAACGTCCGCCTGCAAAAGCTGCGGCGCAATGAATGCCAGATCGCGCTCTCGCCCAAGCCCCTGGATGTCGCGGCCGCCAGTAAAGAGCCGACGCTCAAGGTGGAACGAACCGCGGCCTTCATGACCGCGTTCGTCGCCATCAATAGCCAGCATCCGCCGCTGGACAAGCCGGAAGTGCGTCAGGCGATCAACCTCGCCGTCGACAAGACCAGCTACCTCAGGGCCGTGTTCGAAGAAACCGCCGAGGCCGCCAACGGCCCGTACCCGGCCAACACCTGGAGTTACGCCAAGGACCTGCCCGGCTACGCCCATGACCCGGAAAAGGCCAGGGCCCTGCTGGCCAAGGCCGGACTCAAGGACGGTTTCCAGACCACTATCTGGACACGCCCGTCGGGCAGCCTGCTCAACCCCAACCCGAGTCTCGGCGCGCAGTTGCTGCAAGCCGACCTCGCCGAAGTCGGCATCCAGGCACAGATCCGCGTGATCGAATGGGGCGAGCTGATCCGCCGGGCCAAGGCCGGTGAACATGACCTGCTGTTCATGGGCTGGGCCGGTGACAACGGCGACCCGGACAACTTCCTGACCCCGCAATTCTCCTGCGCCGCGGTGAAATCGGGCACCAACTTCGCCCGCTACTGCGATGCGGGCCTGGACAAGCTGATCAGCGCCGGCAAGACCACCAGCGAGCAAGGGGTGCGCAGCAAGCTGTACGAACAGGCCCAGACGCAGATCCAGCAACAGGCGTTGTGGGTACCGCTGGCGCATCCGACGGCCTTCGCCTTGCTGCGCAAGAACGTCCACGGCTATGAAGTCAGTCCGTTCGGTCGGCAGGATTTTTCCAGGGTCAGCGTAAAGCCCTGATTGCCACACATTACGATGGCGGGCACGGCCTGTAGGAGCCGAGCTTGCTCGGCTCCTACAAGGGATCGCGGTGTCCGCCCGATCCCGTTACATCCAGCCGCGCTCCATCATCGACAAGGGCTCGCCCTCGCCGACGATAAAGTGATCGAGCACCCGCACATCGACGAATTCCAGCGCCGTTTTCAGCCGCTTGGTCAGCACATGATCGGCCTGGCTGGGTTCGGCAACCCCCGAAGGATGGTTGTGACACAGGATCAACGCCGCCGCGTTGTGCGCCAGCGCCCGCTTGACCACCTGCCGTGGATAGACGCTGGTGTTGTCGATGGAGCCATGAAACAGCGGCTCGAACGCCAGCACCCGATGCTTGCTGTCGAGAAACAGGCAGGCGAACACCTCATGGGGCTCGTGGCGCAACATCGCCTTGAGGTAATCGCGCACCGCCCGGGGATTTTCCAGCACCGAATCGCGGCGCAGACGCTCGGCCAGATGCCGGCGAGCCATCTCCAGCACCGCCTGCAATTGCGCAAACTTCGCCGGCCCCAGGCCCAACTGGCGACCAAAGGTCTGCTGGTCGGACTCCAGCAGCTTGCGCAGGCTGCCGAAGCGGCTCAACAAATGCCGGGCCAGGTCCACCGCACTCTTGCCGGAGACGCCGGTACGCAGAAAGATCGCCAGTAACTCGGCGTCCGACAGACTCGCCGCGCCCTGCTCCAGCAACTTCTCCCGCGGCCGCTCCGCCGCCGGCCAATCACGAATACTCATTGCACCTCCCTGTCCTTTGGGCGCCGCTGTTCCCTGGCGGTCGCTGTGTTATCTTAGCCCATCATTTTTACCCCTGATCTGGCCTGGGGAGGCGTCATCGGGGGTAGCCATCACCGGACTAAAAGGCAGGCCTATGCAGCGGCTGTATCGGAAACGCATCGTTCTCGGCGTCGGCGGCGGCATTGCTGCCTACAAGAGCGCCGAGCTGGTTCGCCGACTCCTCGACCAGGGCGCCGAAGTGCGCGTGGTCATGACCCGTGGCGGCAGCGAGTTCATCACCCCATTGACCATGCAGGCGTTGTCCGGGCACCCAGTGCACCTGGACCTGCTCGATCCGGCCGCCGAAGCTGCCATGGGCCATATCGAGTTGGCAAAATGGGCCGACCTGGTGCTGATCGCCCCGGCCACCGCCGACCTGATCGCACGCCTGGCCCAGGGCATCGCCAACGACCTGCTGACCACCCTGGTACTCGCCACCGATGCCACCGTGGCCATCGCGCCGGCGATGAACCAGGCCATGTGGCGCGACCCGGCCACCCAGGCCAACACCCAGTTGCTGCAAAGCCGCGGCCTGAAAGTCTTCGGCCCCGCCTCCGGCAGCCAGGCCTGCGGCGACGTCGGCCTGGGGCGCATGCTCGAAGCCACGGACCTGGCGCAATGCGCCGCCGATTGCTTCCAGCACCTGGCCATGACCGGCAAACACGTGTTGATCACCGCCGGCCCGACCCAGGAAAACATCGACCCGGTGCGCTACATCACCAACCACAGCTCCGGGAAAATGGGCTTCGCCCTGGCCGAAGCCGCGGTGGAAGCCGGTGCCCGGGTGACCCTGATCACCGGCCCGGTGCACCTGCCGACCCCGGACCGGGTGACCCGCATCGACGTGGTCAGCGCCCGCGACATGCTCGCCGCCTGCGAAGCGGCCATGCCCTGCGACCTGTTTATCGCCTCGGCCGCGGTTGCGGACTACCGCCCTGAAGTCGTTGCCCCACAAAAACTCAAGAAAGACCCTACGAACGGTGACGGTCTGCTGCTGCAGATGGTGCGTAACCCGGACATCCTGGCCACTATCGCCAGCCGCGCCGACCGGCCGTTCAGCGTCGGTTTCGCCGCCGAAACCGAACACCTGCTCGACTATGCCGCACGCAAGCTCAAGGACAAGAACCTCGACCTGATCGTCGCCAATGACGTGGCCAACCCCAGCATTGGCTTCAACAGCGAGGAAAACGCCTGCAGCGTGATCGACCGCGAGCTCCACGCGACCCTTTTCGCCCAGACCAGCAAGGGCAAGATTGCCCGCCAGCTGGTGTCCTTTATCGCCGAACGACTGAACCAGGTTTAATTTTCATGCACGCTTTGCAAGCCAAGATCCTCGACCCACGCATCGGTGGCGAATTCCCGCTGCCGCAGTACGCCACGCCCGGTTCCGCCGGCCTCGACCTGCGCGCCATGCTCCAGCAGGACACCGTACTGGAGCCCGGCCAGACCTTGCTTATCCCCACCGGCCTGTCGGTATACATCGGCGATCCGGGCCTCGCCGCCCTGATCCTGCCGCGCTCCGGCCTGGGCCACAAGCACGGCATCGTGCTGGGCAACCTGGTGGGCCTGATCGACTCCGACTACCAGGGCGAACTGATGGTGTCCTGTTGGAACCGTGGCCAGACCGCCTTCAACATTGTTGTCGGCGAGCGCATCGCCCAACTGGTGCTGGTGCCGGTGGTCCAGGCGCATTTCGAACTGGTCGAAACCTTCGACGAAAGCCAGCGCGGCGCCGGCGGCTTCGGGCATTCGGGCAGCCATTGACCTAAGCTGATCCAGGCCCGGTCCGAACGGTGCGCGTTGAATTTCAGGATGATCCTCTCGGAGGCAGTATTTGAAAGGCTTCAAGCGCAGTGCCAAGACCGTCGGCGGTCACGAAAGCAACGGCCATCCGCCTCCAGGCGACGCCAGCAACCCGCTGCTACCAGGGCTGCAGCTTGCCCTCGGTGGGTTGGCCCTGGCCGCTGCGCTCCTGTGGTTTGGCGTAGTCGCCCCCTGGAACCAGATGCTGCGCGGCAGCCTGGCGCAGTATCCCGGCGCCGTGGCGGCCGCGGGCCTGAGCCAGGCGACCCACGACCTGATCGCCCAGACCGAAGCCGCGGCCCTTGATCCCTCGCTGCTCAAGGCCCTGCAAAGCCAGAACGTCGATCAGGTCAAGGCGGCGGAAAATGGCCTGCGCCTCGCCAACGGCCTGGTGGATGCGCAACTCTACCTGCCCGGCCAGGCCCAACCGAGCACCGACCGCGCCGCGCCGCTGAACTTTTCCGCCCTCGACCTGATCACCCGCGCCGAACGGGGCACCCGTCCGGCACCGGAAGCCTACAAGATCGGCCAACGCTGGCTGGTCTATAGCGTGGCCTCGCTCAAGGCCGCCGCCGATCCCCAGAGCGGCGGCACCTTGCTGCTGGTCTTCGATCTGCAACGCCTGCTGCAGCCCTTCAGCACCTGGCACCCGGAGACCGGTGAATTGCGCCTGACGCAAAGTGTCCTCGGCAGCCCAGAACAGATGCTCGACCAACGCGGAACGGCAGCAACGGACGAAAGCTATCCCTTTGGTACCGGCAACCCCAACTGGGTACTGAAATTCAGCCCCGGCCCCTTGCTCAAGCTGCCTTACCCGCTGAGCGCCTACGCCTTGACCGCACTCGCCGCCCTGCTTGCCCTGGGCGGCGCCCTGCTGGGCATCTACCTGCCGCACAAACGCCTGCAAAGTCGCCTCGACGGCGACGCCCGACAGCTGGAACAACTGTTTCGCGAACTCTCCGGCGGGAAAGCCGTCAAAGCCTTCGGCTTGAGCCTGCCGGCGCTCAATGGACTGGCTCAGGAACTGGCGCGCTTTTCCTTGCGCAACGGTCATCCCGAACCGCCCGGCAGTGATCCAGGCCTTGCGATCCGCAGCGCCCCAGCACCGATCCAGCCCGTGACGCCAAGTGCCGTCTGGGCCGATCCGCTGTTCCAAGATACCGACATTCTCGATATCGATATTCTCGACGAACACCAGGATTTCCTGGGAACGGAGCCCCCCCACACCATGAACAGCAGCGCACCCGCCATCCCGAGCTTCCCTGACAGCATCTTCCGCGCCTACGACATCCGCGGCACGATCCCGGAGACGCTGAACGGCGAAACCGCCTACTGGATCGGCCGCGCCATCGGCGCACAGAGCCTGGCCCAGGGCGAACCCAACGTCTCGGTCGGCCGTGACGGTCGCCTGTCCGGGCCGGAGTTGGTCCAGCAACTGATCCAGGGCCTGCACGACAGCGGCTGCCATGTCAGCGACGTCGGCCTGGTACCGACCCCGGCGCTGTACTACGCCGCCAACGTGCTGGCCGGCAAGTCCGGGGTGATGCTCACCGGCAGCCATAACCCGTCGAACTACAACGGTTTCAAGATCGTCATCGCCGGCGACACCCTGGCCAACGAACAGATCCAGGCCCTGCACACCCGCCTCAAGACCAACGACTTGAGCAGCGGCAAGGGCAGCGTCGAGAAAGTCGACATCCTCACCCCTTACTTCGAGCAGATCCGCAACGACATCGTGCTGGCCAGGAAGCTCAAGGTCGTGGTCGACTGCGGCAACGGTGCCGCCGGGGTCATCGCGCCCAAGCTGATCGAAGCCCTGGGCTGCGAGGTCATCTCGCTGTTCGAAGAGGTCGACGGCCACTTCCCCAACCACCACCCGGATCCGGGCAAGCCCGAGAACCTCGTGGACCTGATCGCCAAGGTCAAGGAAAGCCATGCCGACCTGGGCCTGGCCTTCGACGGTGACGGCGACCGCGTGGGCGTGGTGACCAACACCGGCAACATCGTCTTCCCCGACCGCCTGCTGATGCTGTTCGCCAAGGACGTGGTGGCGCGCAACCCGGGCGCGGACATCATTTTCGACGTCAAGTGCACCCGCCGCCTGACCCCCCTGATCCGCGAATACGGCGGTCGTCCGGTGATGTGGAAAACCGGCCACTCGCTGATCAAGAAAAAAATGCGCGAAAGCGGCGCCCTGCTCGCCGGCGAAATGAGCGGCCATATCTTCTTCAAGGAGCGCTGGTTCGGTTTCGACGACGGCATCTACAGCGCCGCGCGCCTGCTGGAGATCCTCAGCCAGGAGAAATCCACGGCCGAGGAGCTGTTCGCGACCTTCCCGAACGATATTTCCACGCCGGAAATCAATATCAATGTGACCGACGAGGGCAAATTCAGCATCATTGATGCACTGCAACGCGATGCCGACTGGGGCGACGCCAACCTGACCACCATCGACGGTGTGCGGGTCGACTATCCCCAGGGCTGGGGCCTGGTCCGCGCGTCCAACACCACACCGGTGCTGGTGCTGCGCTTCGAGGCCGACAGCGAAGCCGAATTGCAGCGCATCAAGGACGTGTTCCACGCCCAATTGAAACGTGTTGCGCCTGATCTCCAACTACCGTTCTGACCTCTGGACGGTGTAAAAGCGTAGTCTTTGCACTGTCCGACCACTTGTTCCACCGGAGCCCTGAATGACCCTCGAACGCGATGCCGCTGCCAATACCGCCAAGGTTCTTTCCGAAGCGTTGCCTTACATCCGCCGATACGTCGGCAAGACGCTGGTGATCAAGTACGGCGGCAATGCCATGGAAAGCGAAGAGCTGAAAACCGGTTTTGCCCGCGACATCGTGTTGATGAAAGCGGTGGGGATCAACCCGGTGGTGGTCCACGGCGGTGGCCCGCAGATCGGTGACCTGCTCAAGCGCCTGTCCATCGAGAGCCACTTCATCGACGGCATGCGCGTGACCGACGCGCAGACCATGGACGTGGTGGAAATGGTCCTCGGCGGCCAGGTGAACAAGAGCATCGTCAACCTGATCAACCGCCACGGCGGCAGTGCCATCGGCCTGACCGGCAAGGACGCCGAGCTGATCCGCGCGAAAAAGCTCACCGTGACCCGCCAGACCCCGGAAATGACCCAGCCGGAAATCATCGACATCGGCCAGGTCGGCGAAGTGGTCGGGATCAACACCGATCTGCTGAACCTGCTGGTCAAGGGTGATTTCATCCCGGTGATTGCGCCGATCGGCGTTGGCGCCAATGGCGAGTCCTACAACATCAACGCCGACCTGGTGGCGGGCAAGATCGCCGAGGCCCTGAAGGCCGAGAAGCTGATGCTGCTGACCAACATTGCCGGCCTGATGGACAAGGAAGGCAAGGTCCTGACCGGCCTGAGCACCACCCAGGTCGACGACCTGATCGCCGACGGCACCATCTACGGCGGCATGCTGCCGAAGATTCGCTGTGCGCTGGAAGCGGTACAGGGCGGGGTCGGCAGCTCGCTGATCATCGACGGTCGCGTGCCGAATGCGGTGCTGCTGGAGATTTTCACCGATACCGGCATGGGCACCCTGATCAGCAACCGCAAGCGTCACTGATCAAGCCGAAACACGGATTCGAAAACGCAACAAAGCCCATGCAGGAGCTGGCTTGCCAGCTCCCACAGGGACCGCGTCGACCGTAGCTACGAGTCGAGGGGCAAGGCAGTATTTACAGGGCCCGCGTTGACCACACCTCAGTGCGTCAACTGCTCCACCCGCGCCCGATCCGCGGCGAAATCCTGCTGCGCCTGGACCCGTGCCGCCTGGTACCGGGCAATCTCCGCTCTCAGCCGCGCCTGTTCATCCCGCAACCCCGCGAGTTGCCCGAGCAACTGCGGCGACACCTCGTGCCCCGCCCGCTCCTGCTCCGCCGCCTGGCCTTGCAGGCTGGCCTGCTGCGCCAGCAAGGCTTGCAGATTGGTCTGGATGCTCGCAATCATCGCGTCCAGCTCGGCGAGCTTTCGAGCCTGGGCCTTGTCGACCTCACTGACACTGGAATAACGCTGCAACAGCTGCGCATTCGCCTCAGCCTGGGCCTTCTGCGCCTGCAAGCGCGCCAGCTCCTCGGCCGTCGGCGCCGGCGCGACCGTCTGCAGCACCCGACCGCGCGAGTTCAGCACCTGATAGCCCTTGCCCGCATACTCCGGGGGCACCTGGCGGTCGAGCACCGTGACGCCCCTGTTGTCGACATAGCGATACAGCAGCACGCCGGACGTGTCCTCGGCCTGTACGGCAAAGGACGCGCAGAGCATCAGGGGCAACCACCGATAGCCACGGCGCAAGGGGCGTCAGATCCCGTATTGCGCGCGATAAGCCTCGACCGCAGGCAGATGCTGCTTGAGCTGCTCATCGTCGGCCAGGAACTGCAGGACCTGGGTCAGGGAAACGATGCTGACCACCGGGATCGCGAAGTCACGCTCGACTTCCTGGATCGCCGACAGCTCGCCGTTGCCGCGTTCCTGACGGTTGAGGGCGATCAGCACGCCGGCAGGCTTGGCGCCCTGGGCCTGGATGATCTGCATCACCTCGCGGATCGCGGTGCCGGCGGTGATCACGTCGTCGATGATCAGCACATCACCCACCAGTGGCGCGCCCACCAGGCTGCCGCCTTCACCGTGGGCCTTGGCTTCCTTGCGGTTGAAGCACCAGGGCAGATCCAGCCCGTGATGCTCGGCCAGGGCCACGGCGGTGGCCGCCGCCAGGGGGATGCCCTTGTAGGCAGGACCGAACAGCACGTCGAAGGAAATGCCGCTCTCGACGATCGCCGCGGCATAGAAACGCCCCAGCTGGGCCAGGGCCGAACCGCTGTTGAACAAGCCGGCATTGAAGAAGTAAGGGCTGGTCCGCCCGGACTTCAGAGTGAACTCACCGAAGCGCAAAACCCCGCGATCGATGGCGAAACGAATGAAATCGCGTTGATACGCCTGCATGAAAAAAGCCCCAAATACCACGGATTTAGCTAATTAGGTAGACCTTGAGGTATCATACACGCACGTGATTTTTGGGGCCATTTATGCGGATCATCAGTGTGAACGTCAATGGTATTCAGGCCGCAGTCGAGCGTGGTTTGCTCAGTTGGCTGCAAGCTCAGAATGCCGACGTCATCTGCCTGCAGGACACCCGCGCCTCCGCCTTTGAACTGGACGACCCAGCCTTCCAACTGGATGGCTACTTCCTTTATGCCTGCGATGCCGAAGTCCCCGCCCAGGGTGGCGTGGCTCTGTATTCGCGGTTGCAACCGAAGGCTGTCATCAGCGGTCTCGGTTTCGAGACGGCAGACCGCTACGGGCGCTACCTGCAAGCCGATTTCGACAAGGTCAGCATCGCGACCTTGCTGCTTCCCTCGGGGCAGAACGGCGATGAAGACTTGAACCAGAAGTTCAAGCTTATGGACGACTTCGCCCGCTATCTGGATAAACAGCGGCGCAAACGGCGCGAATACATCTACTGTGGCTCGCTGTACGTCGCGCAACAGAAGCTGGATATCAAGAACTGGCGCGACAGCCAGCAATCCCCGGGCTTCCTGGCGCCGGAACGGGCCTGGATGGACGAGATTGTCGGCAACATGGGTTATGTCGATGCCTTGCGCGAAGTCAGCCGCGAAGGCGACCAGTACAGCTGGTGGCCGGATAACGAACAGGCCGAGATGCTCAACCTCGGCTGGCGTTTCGACTATCAGCTGCTGACCCCGGGCCTGCGCCGTTTCGTCCGCAGCGCACGCCTGCCGCGCCAGCCGCGCTTCTCGCAGCACGCGCCGCTGATCGTCGACTACGACTGGACGCTGACCATCTAAGCGTCTTTTCGCAGTGACAAAAAAGCCGACGCCAAGTCGGCTTTTTTGCGTGCCAGCGCCTGACGCAGCGCTGCCCGGGGCTACTTGATCGGGCGCCAGGTGAAGGGATAGCGGTACGCCACGCCCTCATTGGCCTTGACCCCGGCAATGATGGTCAACACCACCGCCGCGATCACCAGCAGACCGAACAGCGGGATACCGATCAGGACAAACATCAGCGGGATACAGACCATCGCCGCCACCGCCACGGTGATCTGGAAGTTCAGCGCTTCCTTGCCCTGGGCGTCGATAAAGGGGTCCTGCTCGCGCTTCATCTGCCACAGGATCAGCGGCCCGATCAGGCTACCGAACGGAAACCAGTAGCCAAGAAACGCCGACAAATGACAGAACATCGCCCACTGCCTGACTTCCTGGCTTGGGGTGGTTATTGGTAGCTGATCGTCATTCATCGCGCGCTCCTTATGCTGAAAACCCTTCGAATCCTCAGTCGGCCAAGGTGGCTTTCTGCAATTCGAAGATCTCATTCATGCCTTTCTGCGCCAGCGCCAGCATCGCGTTCAGGTCTTCAGGCTGGAACGGCGCGCCTTCGGCAGTGCCCTGGACTTCGATGAAACCACCGGTGCTGGTCATGACCACGTTCAGGTCGGTCTCGGCCGCCGAGTCTTCCAGGTAGTCCAGGTCGAGTACCGGCTCGCCCTGGTACATGCCCACCGATACCGCGGCGATCATCTGCTTGAGCGGGCTACCGCCCTTCAGGCCGCCACGTTTCTTGATCACCGCCAGGGCATCGACCAGCGCGACCATGGCACCGGTGATGGACGCGGTGCGGGTGCCGCCGTCGGCCTGGATCACATCGCAGTCGACATACAGGGTCACGTCGCCCAGCTTGGACATATCCAGCGCGGCCCGCAGCGAACGGCCGATCAAACGCTGGATCTCCAGGGTCCGACCGCCCTGCTTGCCGCGACTGGCTTCACGCTGGTTACGCTCGCCGGTAGCGCGCGGCAGCATGCCGTACTCGGCGGTCAGCCAACCCTGGCCCTGGCCCTTGAGGAAACGCGGCACACCGTTCTCGACGCTGACCGTGCAGATCACTTTGGTATCACCAAACTCGACCAGTACGGATCCCTCGGCGTGTTTGGTGTAGTTGCGGGTGATGCGGATCGAGCGAAGCTGATCGGCGGCGCGACCACTTGGACGTTTCATTGGGAATACCTGTACGAGGACGGAAATCTACCGAGCATTATAGAGGCCATGACCCGCTCTGGGCACGCCTAAAAAGATTACAGCCACACCAAAGCCCCTGAAGCACCAAACGCGGACTTGAAATGTGGGAGCGGAGCTTGCCCGCGAAGAACGATAACGCTGTGTATCTGAATAACCGCGGCGCCCCCCCTTCGCGGGCAAGCTCCGCCCCCACAAGGTTTGGGGACTGCGACCGCACTGCGCTACAATCCTGCGCCTTTGCTGCCTGTCGGCTTTAATTCATTCATCGGTCCGCCCCGCCCGCACGGCGGCAGGCCTGAATCGCGAGGTACTTCCATGGTCCACAGCATGACCGCCTTCGCCCGCGTCGAAAGCGCCGTCAGCCAGGGCACCCTGAGCTGGGAGCTGCGCTCGGTCAACAGTCGCTACCTGGAACCCCACCTGCGTTTGCCGGAATCCTTCCGCGACCTTGAAGGCGCGGTTCGCGAAGCCCTGCGCCAGGGCCTGTCCCGGGGCAAGCTGGAATGCACCCTGCGCTTTACCGAGGAAACCACCGGCAAGGCCCTGCAGATCGACCGCGAGCGCGCCACCCAACTGATCGCCGCCGCCGAGACCGTCGCCAGCCTGATCAAGCAGCCCGCCGCGCTGAACCCGCTGGAAGTCCTCGCCTGGCCCGGCGTGCTGGTGGCCGACGCCAGCGACCCACAGGCCCTGAACAATGAGGCCCTGGCCCTGTTCAACCTGGGCCTCAAGGAGCTCAAGAACGGCCGTCAGCGCGAAGGCGCGGAGCTGGCCCGCCTGATCGTCGAACGCCTGGACGCCATCGAAGGCGATGTCGCGACCCTGCGCGAACAGGTTCCGCAGATGCTCGCCAGCCAGCGCCAGAAAGTCCTCGACCGCTTCGCCGACATGCAGGCCGAGTTGGATCCGACCCGCCTGGAGCAGGAAATGGTCCTGCTGGCGCAGAAAAGCGACGTGGCCGAAGAACTCGACCGCCTCGCCACCCATATCATCGAAGTCCGCCGGGTACTCAAGTCCGGCGGCGCGGCCGGGCGCCGCCTGGACTTCCTGATGCAGGAACTCAACCGCGAAGCCAACACCCTCGGCTCCAAGGCCTTCGACCCGCGCAGCACCCAGGCGGCGGTCAACCTCAAGGTGTTGATCGAGCAAATGCGCGAACAAGTACAGAACATCGAGTAAGGCTAACCCGACATGACCCACAGCACTGGCACCCTCTACATCATTTCCGCACCGTCGGGCGCAGGCAAGACCAGCCTGGTCAAGGCCCTGATCGATGCCGAGCCGCAGATCCGCGTCTCGGTCTCGCACACCACCCGCGCCATGCGCCCGGGCGAAGCCAACGGCGTGAACTACCACTTCGTCGACCGCGCCGAGTTCGTACGGATGGTCGAGCACGGTGATTTCCTCGAGCAGGCCGAAGTCTTCGGCAACCTCTACGGCACTTCCCAGAGCCACCTGCAGCAGACCCTGGACGAAGGCCACGACCTGATCCTGGAGATCGACTGGCAGGGCGCCGAGCAAGTCCGCCGGCAAATGCCCGCGGCCCGCTCCATCTTCATCCTGCCGCCGAGCCAGCAGGCCTTGCGCCAGCGCCTGACCAACCGTGGCCAGGACAGCGACGCGATCATCGAAGGGCGGATGCGCGAAGCGGTCAGCGAAATGAGCCACTACGTCGAATACGATTTCCTGATCATCAACGACGATTTTGCCCACGCACTGGATGACCTGAAGGCGATTTTCCGCGCCAATCGCCTGCAACAGCGCCCGCAACAGCAGCATTTCAGCCAACTCTTGAGTGAATTGCTGGCATAAGCAACACTTCCCAAAAGCGCCGCGAGGGCTTTACATTGGTACTCGTGGCGCATTGGCGAACCGACTGGAAAAATCAGCGCTTCCCTAAACGCTGGTGATTTTTTAAACTGTTGAGTCCGCTCGCCCATCCGGGTAGCGTGATTACCGCATTTGCTACGAGGAACACCATGGCCCGCGTAACCGTTGAAGACTGCCTAGAACATGTGGCTAACCGTTTTGAGCTGGTCATGCTCTCCACCAAGCGTGCTCGTCAACTGGCGACCGGCGGCAAAGAGCCGAAGCTGGCGTGGGAAAATGACAAACCAACCGTGATGGCCCTGCGGGAAATCGCCGAAGGCTATGTGACGGATGCGTTCATCGCTGAACAGGACATCGTCCATGAAGACCCAGTCTTCGCGGCTTTCGAGGACGAGTCCAACGAGGCCGTCTAAGCCTATGCCTGGTCGACGTAGCACGGCGCAGGGGACAAAGCTTCGGCCGGGGGAAACCTCATGCCGAGCATAGACGCCCTCGCCGATCGCTTATCGACCTACCTCGGCGCCGACCAGGTCAACCTGGTCCGCCGGGCGTACTTCTACGCCGAACAAGCCCATGACGGTCAACGCCGTCGCAGCGGCGAAGCCTACGTCACGCATCCGCTGGCGGTGGCCAATATTCTTGCCGACATGCACATGGACCATCAGAGCCTGATGGCCGCCATGCTCCATGACGTGATCGAAGATACCGGGATCGCCAAGGAAGCGCTGCAAGCGCAATTCGGCGAAACCGTGGCCGAACTGGTCGACGGGGTCAGCAAGCTGACCCAGATGAATTTCGAGACCAAGGCCGAAGCCCAGGCGGAAAACTTCCAGAAAATGGCCATGGCCATGGCCCGCGACATCCGCGTGATCCTGGTCAAGCTCGCCGACCGCCTGCACAACATGCGTACCCTGGAAGTGCTCTCCGGCGAAAAGCGCCGGCGCATCGCCAAGGAAACCCTCGAGATCTATGCACCCATTGCCAACCGCCTGGGCATGCATGCGATCCGCATCGAATTCGAAGACCTCGGCTTCAAGGCCATGCACCCGATGCGTTCCGCGCGGATCTACCAGGCGGTCAAGCGCGCCCGGGGCAACCGCAAGGAAATCGTCAACAAGATCGAGGAATCCCTGAGCCACTGCCTGGCCGTCGATGAAATCCAGGGCGAGGTCAGCGGACGGCAGAAACACCTGTACGGCATCTACACCAAGATGCGCGGCAAGCGCCGGGCCTTCAACGAGATCATGGACGTCTACGCGTTCCGGATCATCGTCGACAAGGTCGACACCTGCTATCGGGTCCTCGGCGCTGTACATAATTTGTACAAGCCCCTGCCCGGACGCTTCAAGGACTACATCGCGATTCCCAAGGCCAACGGCTACCAGTCGCTGCACACCACGCTGTTCGGCATGCACGGCGTGCCGATCGAGATCCAGATTCGCACCCGCGAAATGGAAGAGATGGCCAACAACGGCATTGCCGCCCACTGGTTGTACAAGTCCAGCGGCGACGAGCAACCCAAGGGCACCCATGCCCGGGCCCGCCAGTGGGTCAAGGGCGTGCTGGAAATGCAGCAACGCGCCGGCAACTCCCTGGAGTTCATCGAAAGCGTGAAGATCGACCTGTTCCCGGACGAGGTCTACGTGTTCACGCCCAAGGGCCGGATCATGGAGCTGCCGAAAGGCTCCACGGCGGTGGACTTTGCCTACGCGGTACACACCGACGTCGGCAACAGCTGCATTGCCTGTCGGATCAATCGCCGTCTCGCACCGCTGTCCGAACCGCTGCAAAGCGGCTCCACGGTCGAGATCGTCAGCGCCCCGGGCGCGCGCCCGAATCCGGCCTGGCTCAACTTCGTGGTCACCGGCAAGGCGCGCACGCATATCCGCCACGCCCTGAAACTGCAACGTCGTTCCGAGTCCATCAGCCTTGGTGAACGCCTGCTGAACAAGGTGCTCAACGGTTTCGACAGCGCCCTGGACAAGATTCCGCCCGAGCGCGTGCAGGCCATGCTCCACGAATACCGCCTGGAATTGATCGAGGACCTGCTCGAAGACATCGGCCTGGGCAACCGCATGGCCTATGTAGTCGCCCGCCGCCTGCTCGGCGAAGGCGAACAGCTGCCCAGCCCCGAAGGTCCGCTGGCGATCCGCGGCACCGAAGGCCTGGTGCTCAGCTACGCCAAGTGCTGCACGCCGATCCCGGGCGACCCGATTGTCGGCCACCTGTCCGCCGGTAAAGGCATGGTGGTGCACCTGGACAACTGCCGCAATATCAGCGAAATCCGCCACAACCCGGAAAAATGCATCCAGCTCTCCTGGGCCAAGGATGTCACCGGCGAATTCAACGTCGAGTTGCGCGTCGAGCTGGAACACCAGCGCGGCCTGATCGCCCTGCTGGCCAGCAGCGTCAATGCCGCCGACGGTAATATCGAGAAAATCAGCATGGACGAACGCGATGGTCGCATCAGCGTGGTCCAACTGGTGGTCAGCGTGCACGATCGCGTGCACCTGGCCCGCGTGATCAAGAAACTGCGCGCCCTGACCGGGGTAATCCGCATCACCCGCATGCGCGCATAGCTCAATAGCCCGTCTACGTAGCCGCCCATTACAAGGAACCTGTTCATGAGCAAGACCGTTATCAGCAGCGACAAAGCCCCAGCCGCCATCGGCACCTACTCCCAGGCGATCAAGGCCGGCAACACCGTCTACATGTCCGGCCAGATTCCCCTGGACCCGAAGACCATGGAACTGGTGGAAGGCTTCGAAGCCCAGACCGTACAGGTCTTCGAAAACCTGAAGGCCGTGGCCGAAGCCGCCGGCGGTTCGTTCAAGGACATCGTCAAGCTGAACATCTTCCTCACCGACCTGAGCCACTTCGCCAAGGTCAACGAGATCATGGGCAAGTACTTCCAACAGCCTTATCCGGCCCGCGCCGCCATCGGTGTTGCCGCCCTGCCACGCGGCTCGCAGGTCGAGATGGACGCGATCCTGGTCCTCGAGTAACTGCCAGCCACGCCGCCCTCGAACAACCCCGCACTGCCTGGTGCAGCTTCTTTTGCTGCACCAGCTTCGTCTGCAAAGGATTCCACCATGCGCAAAGCGCTTGCCTTCCCGGTGTTTGCCCTCCTGCTCGGCGGCTGCGCCAGCGACCCCGCCAAACACGATATCAGCGGCACCTGGATCAACCAGGCCGCCATCGATGCCGCCGTTAAAAAGGGCAGCTTGCGCGAAGCCCTGGAAACCTATGGGCCGAACCTGGAATGGAGCATCGACACCCATAATGGCCAGGCCCGCTACAGCAACGGTTTCGAGCGCCCCGAGGGGCACGTGCGCGCGGACGGCAAGCAATGGCATGTCGACTTCTACGGCAGCGCCGGCACTGCGCTGACGCGCGACGGCAAGGAACTGATCCAGGCCGCCAGCGATTCGGAGCCTGAACAGCCGTTCGTGCGCGCCGAAACCGAACTGCCGGCCAATGCGCCGGTGGGCGCCAGTTTCGAACAGGCCTTGTACGCGGCCTACATGGGTGGCGACTGGAAGATCAGCAGCGGCCCGGGCGCCGGCGGCCAGGTGAAATTCCTCCCGGACGGACGCCTCGAAGGCCTACCCGGCGCCGACCGCTACGCGCTGTGCCTGGCTGGCGATTGCGCCTCCATGAGCGGTGAGAACGACAGCATCTGGTTGCAGCAAGGCAGCAAGGGCAGCGCCTGGATCTTCGTGCGCAAGGGCAAGCAACTGGAGATCCTCCAGGCGCTGAACTCGGCCCAGCCCGATGAGCAGCCGCAGCTCAACCCCGGTCCGCGCCAGTGGTTGCTGGAGAAGTAAGGGAAGACCCACGATCTTCGGAGCCCCCCCCTGTGGCGAGCGGGCTTGCTCGCGCTGGGCCGCGAAGCGGCCCTAAAACCGGCGCATACAGTGCATCAGGTAGACCGAGATGGCTGGTTTTGCAACTGCTGCGCAGTCGAGAGCGGCGGTGCGGCGTCCCGAAAAGCCCGCTCGCCACAGAGGGGGTGAGGCCTCCATGAGCACTTATCAGCGCCCCTCAAGAATCGCCGCATAGCCCTCGCGGAAACTCGGATAACGCGGTGCCCAGCCCAGGGCCCGCGCCCGGGCATTGCTGCAGCGCTTGCTGCCGGTACGGCGAACGCTGGCGTCCTCGGCCCACTCGGTCACCCCCAGGTACTCGCGTAACCAGACCACCACCTCGGCCAATGGCGCCGGCGCATCATCGACACCGATATAACAATCCTCCAGCACCTTGCCGGCACGATCAGCCTCCAGCAGAAACGCCAGCAGCCCGGCCGCGTCGTCGGCATGAATCCGATTGCCATATAAAGGCGGCTCGACCGCCACCCGATAACCGCGCCGGACCTGGGTCAACAACCACTCGCGACCCGGACCGTAGATACCGGTCAGGCGCACCCGGGTCGCCGGGATGCCGCTGTCCAGCGCCACCTGCTCGGCCGCCAGCATCAGGCGCCCGGAATAACCCTCGGCCTCGGTCGGCGAAGTCTCGTCGACCCACTCGCCCGTCTGCTGCACATACACACTGCTGCTGGACACGAACAGCAGGCGTCGTGGCCGCTGGCCCGATTGCCTGAGCCAGCTCAATACATGCTGCAAGCCTTCGACGTAGGCTGCGCGATAACCGGCCTCGTCATGCTCGGTCGCGGCGGCGCAATACACCAGGTAATCCAGCGGGCCGCTCGGCCAGGCAGCAGGCCGCTGCTCGGCGAACAGGTCACCCGCCACGCCCAGGACCCCCTCCGGCAAACGCGCGACCGAACGGCGCAGGCCGTGGACTTGCCAACCCTGAGCGAGCAACTGCGTCGCCAGGCGGCTACCGACATCGCCGCAACCGGCAATCAGAACAGAAGGAGCAGACATCACGGATCTCCATGGAAAAAGCCACGAACCAGCGCTGATAATTGACCAGCAGTTAGCAATGGAAGAAAAAAAGAGAAGCTATTACTTTTGTTAACAAGAAGTATTTGCAATAATGCACGACCAACTGTTCTCGGCCCCACGAGGCCTGGAAGGACAAGACCCTCTTCTATCTTCTCTCAGGTCCGGCCAGCATGACACGCAATAAACGCCTCGCTTCGTCACCCCAGCCCCACAGCCCAACGCGCGCTTGGCGCTCGGCAGCGGCGTTGCTGCTCAGCCTGTGGCTGGCGCCGACCCTGACATTCGCCGACGAAACAGCACCGCACACCCCCGCGGCCGCTGTCGCTCCAGCCCCAGCCCCAGCCCCAGCCCCAGCCGATCATACCGTGCCTGTCGCCGCCCCCACCGACGCAGCTCCAGTCCAGGTCGACAATGCCGCACCGGCCGATGCCGACGCGCTGCCGGTCGAAGACAACAGCCTGGGCATGGCCCACGACCTGTCGCCCTGGGGCATGTACAAAAACGCCGACATCATCGTCAAGATCGTGATGATCGGCCTGGCCATCGCCTCGATCATCACCTGGACCATCTGGATTGCCAAAGGCTTCGAACTGCTCGGCGCCAAGCGTCGCCTGCGCGGTGAGATGCTCGCGCTGAAAAAAGCCCGCACCCTCAACGACGCCAGCGAAACCGCCAACCAGGAAGGCACCCTCGCCCACCTGCTGGTGCATGACGCCCTGGAAGAAATGCACCTCTCGGTCAACAGCCGCGAGAAAGAAGGCATCAAGGAACGCGTCAGCTTCCGCCTCGAGCGCCTGGTCGCCGCCTGCGGTCGCAACATGAGCAGCGGCACCGGCGTGCTCGCCACCATCGGTTCCACCGCGCCCTTCGTCGGCCTTTTCGGTACCGTGTGGGGCATCATGAACAGCTTTATCGGCATCGCCAAGACCCAGACCACCAACCTCGCCGTGGTCGCTCCGGGTATCGCCGAAGCCCTGCTGGCCACCGCCCTGGGCCTGGTCGCGGCGATCCCCGCCGTGGTGATCTACAACGTCTTCGCCCGCTCCATTGCCGGCTACAGGGCCCAGGTAGCCGACGCGTCGGCCCAGGTCCTGCTGCTGGTCAGCCGTGATCTCGACCACCTGCCGCCCGAGCGCGCCACGCAAACGCCGCATATGGTGAAAGTGGGGTAATCAGCCATGGGCCTGCATCTGAACGACAGCGGTGACGATCTCGCCGAAAACCACGAAATCAACGTCACGCCGTTTATCGACGTGATGCTGGTACTGCTGATCATCTTCATGGTCGCCGCGCCCCTGGCCACCGTGGACATCAAGGTCGACCTGCCCGCCTCCAGCGCCAAGCCGGCGCCGCGCCCGGAAAAGCCGGTGTTCCTCAGCGTCAAGGCCGACCAGCGCCTGTTCCTCGGTGAAGACGAAGTCAAGGCCGAGGTCCTGGGCCCGACCCTCGACGCCCGGACCCACGGCAAGAAGGACACGACCATTTTCTTCCAGGCCGATAAAGGCGTGGATTATGGCGACCTGATGCGCGTGATGGATGCCCTGCGCGCCGCCGGTTACCTGAAGGTCGGCCTGGTCGGACTTGAGACGGCAGCCAAGAAATGATCAATACGCGCCAAAAGCTGACGCGTTACGGCGCCAGCCTGGGCCTGGTGCTGGGCATTCACGCGCTGGCGATCATCGCCACGCTGAACTGGTCGGTGTCCAAGCCCATCGAGCTACCGCCACAGGCGATGATGATCGAGCTGGCGCCATTGCCCCCAGCCCCACCACCGCCGGCACCGCCCAAGGTGATCACCCCGCCACAGCCGCCCGCGCCGGTGGAAGAATTGCCGCTGCCGAAGCTGGCCGAAGCGCCGAAGCCGACGATCTCGGTGCCCAAGCCGGTCAAGCCGAAACCCAGGCCGCAGCCGCCCAAGCCCCAGGTGAAGCCGGAGCCGGTGAAGGAAAAGCCGACGGAGGAGAAACCTGCCGATACGCCGCCGACCAACACGCCACCGGAAAAATCCGCGGCCCCGGCGCCCGGCCCTTCGCCCCAGCAAGTAGCGGCGAAGGCCAGTTGGGAAGGCACCTTGCTGGCCCACCTGGGCAAGTACAAGAAGTACCCGCCGGCTGCGCAGTCACGGGGCAAGGAAGGTCTGAACCGCCTGCGCTTCGTGGTCGATGCCGAAGGCAAGGTGCTTTCCTATGAGCTGGTGGGACGCTCGGGCAACGCCGACCTGGACCGGGCCACCCTGGAAATGATCCGTCGCGCCCAGCCGCTACCCAAGCCGCCGGCCGATATGCTGACCAATGGCAGCATCGAGATCGTCGCGCCCTTCGTCTACTCCATCGACAAGCGCAACCGCTAGACACCCGTGGGAGCGGAGCTTGCCCGCGAACAGGCCCTTGAGGCCGCCAACAGCTTCGCGGCGATCCGACAAGCTCCGCTCCCACAAAAGCTCCGCCCTCCAGAATATCGGGGCCTACCGCCCGAACAAAAAACCCACTGAAACCGACATCAACGACAATCGTCGTTCTTCCTGCGTCTGATAACGTGCGTCTATCGATTGCAGCCGTTATGCTTGGCCCGGCAACCTCATGGACGCTCGCTATGACTCTTACAGAACTACGCTATATCGTCACTCTCGCCCAGGAACAACACTTTGGCCACGCGGCCGAGCGTTGTCACGTCAGCCAGCCGACCCTGTCGGTAGGCGTGAAAAAGCTCGAGGACGAACTCGGTGTGCTGATTTTCGAGCGCAGCAAGAGCGCCGTGCGCCTGACCCCCGTCGGCGAAACCATCGTTGCCCAGGCGCAGAAGGTCCTCGAACAGGCTCAGGGCATCCGTGAGCTGGCCCAGGCCGGGAAGAACCAGCTGACCGCGCCACTGAAAGTCGGCGCGATCTACACCGTCGGCCCCTACCTGTTCCCGCACCTGATCCCGCAACTGCACCGGGTCGCCCCGCAGATGCCGTTGTACATCGAGGAAAACTTCACCCACGTGCTGCGCGACAAGCTGCGCAACGGCGAACTGGACGCGGTGATCATCGCCCTGCCGTTCAACGAAGCCGACGTGCTGACCCTGCCACTCTATGACGAGCCGTTCTACGTCTTGATGCCGGCCTCGCACCCCTGGACCAAGAAGGAAACCATCGACAGCGCCCTGCTCAATGACAAGAGCCTGTTGCTGCTGGGCGAAGGCCACTGCTTCCGCGACCAGGTCCTCGAAGCCTGCCCGACCCTGGCCAAGGGCGGCGATGCGGCCAAGCACACCACGGTCGAGTCCAGCTCGCTGGAAACCATCCGCCATATGGTCGCTTCCGGCCTGGGTATTTCGGTGCTGCCGCTGTCGGCGGTGGACAGCCATCACTACGCCCCCGGCGTGATCGAAGTGCGTCCGTTGACACCGCCGGTGCCGTTTCGCACCGTGGCAATTGCCTGGCGCGCCAGCTTCCCACGGCCCAAGGCAATTGAAATCCTCGCCGACTCGATCCGCCTGTGCTCGGTGGCCAAGCCTCCCGCAGCGAGCTGAGCGACGTGACTGAACTGTCGCAAGTGTCGGTCACGGCGCTCAAGGGCGTCGGCGCGGCCATGGCCGAGAAGCTGGCCAAGGTCGGCCTGGAGAATCTCCAGGACGTGCTGTTCCACCTGCCCCTGCGCTATCAGGACCGTACCCGGGTGGTGCCCATCGGCGCCCTGCGCCCGGGCCAGGACGCCGTGGTCGAAGGCGTGGTAAGCGGCGCCGACGTGGTCATGGGCAAGCGCCGCAGCCTGTTGGTGCGCATCAACGACGGCAGCGGTAGCCTGAGCCTGCGCTTCTACCATTTCAGCACCGCGCAAAAGGATGGCCTCAAGCGCGGCACCCACGTGCGCTGCTACGGTGAAGCCCGTCCCGGTGCCTCCGGCCTGGAAATCTACCACCCGGAATACCGCGCCATCAGCGGCGACGAACCACCGCCGGTGGACACCACCCTGACACCGATCTACCCGTTGACCGAAGGCCTGACCCAGCAGCGCCTGCGCCAGCTCTGCCTGCAAAGCCTGGCAATGCTCGGCCCACGCAGCCTGCCGGACTGGCTGCCACAGGAACTGGCCCGCGACTACCAACTGGCGCCGCTGGACGAAGCCATTCGCTACCTGCACCAACCGCCCGCCGATGCCGATGTCGACGAACTCGCCCTCGGTCACCACTGGGCCCAGCACCGCCTGGCCTTCGAAGAACTGCTCACCCACCAGCTGTCCCAACAACGCCTGCGCGAAAGCCTGCGGGCGCTGCGCGCGCCAGCCCTGCCGAAAGCGCAACGCTTGCCCGGGCAGTTTCTCGCCAACCTCGGTTTCCCGCCGACCGGCGCCCAGCAACGGGTCGGCAACGAGGTGGCCTACGACCTCAGCCAGCCGGAGCCGATGCTGCGGCTGATCCAGGGCGACGTCGGCGCCGGCAAGACCGTGGTCGCCGCCCTGGCCGCCTTGCAGGCACTGGAAGCGGGTTACCAGGTGGCGCTGATGGCGCCGACCGAGATCCTAGCCGAACAGCACTTCCTCAACTTTCAGCGCTGGCTCGCGCCGCTGGGCATCGAAACCGCCTGGCTGGCCGGGAAGCTCAAGGGCAAGGCCCGCGTCGCCGCGCTGGAGCAAATTGCCGCTGGCACGCCGATGGTGGTCGGCACCCACGCACTGTTCCAGGATGAAGTGCAATTCAAGAACCTGGCCCTGGTGATCATCGACGAACAGCACCGCTTCGGCGTCCAGCAGCGCCTGGCCCTGCGCCAGAAAGGCGTCGGCGGGCGGATGTGCCCGCACCAACTGATCATGACCGCCACGCCGATCCCGCGAACCCTGGCCATGAGCGCCTACGCCGACCTCGACACCTCGATCCTCGACGAGCTACCACCGGGCCGGACCCCGGTGAACACCGTGCTGGTGACCGACAGCCGGCGCTTCGAAGTGGTGGAACGGGTGCGCGCCGCCTGCGCCGAAGGCCGCCAGGCCTATTGGGTCTGCACGCTGATCGAAGAATCCGAAGAGCTCACCTGCCAGGCCGCCGAAACCACCTTCGAGGAACTCACCGCGGCCCTCGGCGAACTGCGCGTCGGGCTGATCCACGGACGCATGAAAGCGGCGGAAAAGGCGGCGGTGATGGCCGAATTCAAAGCCGGCGGCCTGCAACTGCTGGTGGCGACCACGGTGATCGAAGTCGGCGTCGACGTGCCCAACGCCAGCCTGATGATCATCGAAAACCCCGAGCGCCTGGGCCTGGCGCAACTGCACCAGCTACGCGGGCGGGTCGGCCGCGGCAGCGCCGCCAGCCACTGCGTGCTGCTCTACCATCCGCCGCTGTCACAGATCGGTCGCCAACGCCTGGGCATCATGCGCGAGACCAACGACGGCTTCATCATCGCCGAGAAGGACCTGGAGCTGCGCGGCCCGGGGGAAATGCTCGGCACCCGGCAGACCGGGCTCCTGCAATTCAAGGTCGCCGACCTGATGCGCGACGCCGATCTGCTGCCGGCGGTCCGCGATGCCGCGCAAGCCCTGATGGCACGCTGGCCGCAACATGTCAGCCCGTTGCTCGAACGCTGGCTGCGCCACGGCCAGCAATACGGCCAAGTGTGATAGACCTCACAGTTTACAGACCATTAGGATGGCCAAGCTGGTTATACTGGGAAAATTGTAGGAACCCGGATACAGACCATGACAGAAGTTGCCCTCATCGATGCAACCCCGCACACCCCGTCTGTGGTCCGGCTGCTGCTCGACAAGCTCGCCATCCGCTATAGCGAGGTCCTCGACCATCCTGGTCTGCCGGCCGCGCGCAAGGTCCAGGCCGTGCTGCTCGACGATGCAGTCGGCGCACTCATGGTCCTGTTTCCCCAGGACCAGTTGCTCGACCTCAATCGCCTGACCGAACTGACTGGCCGGCGCCTGACAGCGGTGCCCACCGAACGCATGGAACGCATGCTCGGCAAACACAGCCTGCACCTGCTGCCGGGCTTGCCGGGGTTGACCAGTTCGCCGTGCCTGTACGAAGAGCAACTGCTGCGCGAACCGAACCTGCTGATCGATTCCGGCGAAGCCGGGCTGCTGCTGGAAATTTCCAGCGACGATTTCAAGGGCATGCTGAGCAAAGCCAGCGCCGCCAGTTTCGGCGAGCCGGTGGTCGATATCCGCCCCAACCTCGACCGCCCGCACGATGACCGCGAGGAAATCACCCAGGCCGTGCAAGCCTTCACCGCGCGGCGGATCCAGCAGCGCCTGGAAGCGACCATCGAGATTCCGCCGCTGGCGGAAACCGCACAGAAGATCATCAAGCTGCGGGTCGACCCCGACGCGACCATCGACGACATCACCGGCGTGGTCGAAACCGACCCGTCGCTGGCGGCCCAGGTGGTGAGTTGGGCGGCGTCGCCCTACTACGCCTCGCCGGGCAAGATTCGTTCGGTGGAAGACGCGATTGTCCGCGTGCTCGGTTTCGACCTGGTGATCAACCTGGCGCTGGGCCTGGCCCTGGGCAAGACCCTGAGCCTGCCCAAGGACCACCCGCAACACAGCACGCCTTACTGGCAGCAATCGATCTACACCGCCGCGGTGATCGAAGGCCTGACCCGTGCCATGCCGCGTGCCCAGCGCCCGGAAGCCGGCCTGACCTACCTCGCCGGGTTGCTGCACAACTTCGGCTACCTGCTCCTGGCCCACGTCTTCCCGCCGCATTTCTCGCTGATCTGCCGACACCTGGAGGTCAACCCACACCTGTGCCACAGCTATATCGAGCAGCATTTGCTGGGTATCAGCCGCGAGCAGATCGGTGCCTGGTTGATGCGCTACTGGGATATGCCGGATGAGCTGTCCACCGCGCTGCGCTTCCAGCACGACCCGAGCTACGACGGCGACTATGCCGCCTATCCGAACTTGGTGTGCCTGGCCGTGCGCCTGCTGCGCAGCCGCAATATCGGCTCGGGCCCGGACGAAGAGATCCCGGATGCCTTGCTTGAACGCCTGGGGCTGACCCGCGACAAGGCCGATGACGTGGTGAACAAGGTGCTGGAAGCTGAAGTGCTGTTGCGCGAACTGGCTTCGCAGTTCAGCCAGGGCTGAGCCCCCTCGGTGGACAGTACTCCCCTTGTGGCGAGCGGGCTTGCCCGCGCTGGGGCGCGAAGCGCCCCCAAACCCTGCAATCGCGGTGTATCAGAAATAACGGGGATCATGGTTTTGCGGCTGCTGCGCAGCCGAACGCGGGCAAGCCCGCTCGCCACAACTGCCCCCGCAGCAAACCCTGCAATATAAAACTTCAGGCCTTCTTCTTCCGCGGTTTGAGGTACTTCATCAAGCCCTGGAACCACATCACCAGCGCCGGATTGCCCTTGATCTGGATCGACTTGTCCTGAATCCCCGTCATGAACGCCAGTTGCTTGTTCTTCGCCTGCAACGTGGCGAAGCCATAGGCGGCATCCTTGAACGCAATGGCAAACGCCGGCTCCGGATACACCCCGGATCGACTGCCGATGCGCTGATCCTTGACGATGAAGTGACGCGCCACCTTACCGTCCAGGGTCTGCAGCTGGAACACCAGGGCCTTGTCGGCCAGTTGCTGCTGGAATGCGGGGTTATTGCGGCTGGCCCGAGCCATCAACAGGCCCATTGCCCAGAGAAGAAAGCGAAATTTCATGCACACAGCCTCGGCAGAAAAGATAAACAGCCGGCGCAGTGTAGCGCTTTACCTGAAGAACGCCACCGATCTCCCGCTTTACCCAGGAGATCGGCTGGCGTTTAACGCTTATACCAACAAATTGTCAGACGATCCGCCCATCACGCGTTAGGGCAAGGAACCGGTGCCCAGTCGCCCAGGTCCGGGTTCTTGCACATGCTGTTGACCTGGGACTGGCCGCTGGTGGCCACGTCCTGGCTCGCGGCTTTCTTGGCGTTGGCGTCCTGGATAGTCCTCTCGGTGGCCACCGCTTCTTTAGGCACGGTCGGCAACGCCGCCTTCTTCGCCACTTTCACCTTCTTGCCCTTGCCGGTGGTCGGCGCGACCACCGGGTTGGTGTCGGCGGTCGCCACGGTGACCACGTCGGTACGCTGTACGCCGACCTGCTGCAGGTCCTTCTCGTAAGCCTGGGTGTAGTTGTTCAGGTCTTCGGCGGTGCGCCCGTTCACGGCGACGATCAGGTCATTGGACTCTTTCAGGCCGGCGACGATTTCCGCCAGGCGCTTGCGCCCTTCGGCGTCGCCGATGGTCTTGGCCTTGCGCGCCGAAACCAGGCTGGCGAACTCACGCTGGTAGCAGCTCTGCGAGGCCTTGGCATAGGCGGTGTTGCGATCCATGTCGGCGGCGCTTTTGTTGATGTCCTGGGCATAAGAGCCGATGCGCTGGTTATCATCGGTGATCTGTTTCTGTTTCTCGGTGTAGTAGCCCGCCGCACCACCCACCAGCGCGCCGCCGGCCGCGCCGATGGCGGCATTGCGCCCGCGCTTGGCGGAGTCGTCGCCGGTCAGCGCGCCAAGGGCGGCACCGCCCAACGCCCCGAGCACCGCGCCAGTGGCGACCGACTTGGTCATGTCCGAGTCAGTCGCACGCAGGTGCTGCACCGGCTCGTAGCAGGTCGGGTAGTACTCGACCTTGGTGGTCGCGCCGACTTTCGAGGTCGGCGAAGTGGCGCAACCGCCCATCAGCACGGTGCTGAATCCGGCGGCAACCCACAGCGCGGCACGGCACTTGGAGGTCGAAACAAGGGGTTTGCTGGAGAAGATCATGTTCATGTTCCCTTTTTTGGTTTGACTTGCCCGGTACGGCACCCTGCCGTCCGAGTCCCCTCTACACTCGCCGGATACCGACCGCTCATGGCTGCTGGGCGGTCGACGCGAGTAACGCTTTCAATATCGCCGCCGGATCGGCCCGCTGTTGCTTGCGGTAATCCCCGACATGACGAACGAACAAGGTCGCCCGCGCGACCAGGCTATTGCCGAGCACGGGCTTGCGATTGAGTTCTTCCTTGACCCGCTGGAACTGCGCCTGGATCACCGCATCGGTGTAGCGCGTGGCGGTTGCCAGGTTGTCGATATAGATCGCCACCGCGCCGTCCAGCGCGCTGGTACCGTTCTCGATGGCCAGCGCGAACAGCTTGGCGGCGGCCTCGTCCTTGGCATCCATGGCCTGCTGGCGGCTCTTCTTCAGATTGGTCAGGCGAATGTTGTAGTTATTCACGGTCTCGGCCACCAGGGCCGCCGACTGGATCAGGTTGCCGGCCGCCTCTTCACGCTGGCGGGCGATCAACGAGACATTGCGCTTGAGCTCTTCGTTGACCAGCCCCAGCTCGGCCTGCAGCTTCGGGTCGGTGCTGGCGGAAATGATCCCGTCCAGGCGCTTGGTCGGGTCCTGGACATCGTCGATGGCGTCGGTCAGGGACGCCAGCCGGCCTTCCTGCTGCCATTGGCTGAACAGTTCCTTGTAGCGCGAACGCGGCGCCGAAAGCGCGCCGACGGCCACCCGGAAACCGGTGGTCTCGTTGCTCTGCTCGGTACCATCGGCGGCGAACAGCGGATACTCGCGGCGCATGCCGGTAAACAGCGTGCCTTCACCTTCCAGGTAGTTGCCGCCCTTGACCACGAAACCGCCGTAGGTGCCCTGGCGGCGTCCGGCATGCACCAGCTGGAACGACTCCTGGACCATTTGCGCGGCGTTGCCGATCACATCGAACATCCCGATGGGGTTGGGCAACTTGGTGCCGATCGGCACCAGCCGTGCGGCCTGGCCGGTACCGCCCGCCACCTGGTTGAACACCGCATAGTCGGACAGCGGCCCGTCGCTGTCGCTACCCGGGGCCCGCCGCGGAAACAGGCGGCCTTCCAGGTCCTGACGACTGACCGCCTGGGCGCCGCGGGCGGCGAATTCCCACTCGACTTCGGTGGGCAGGCGGACAAAGCCCAGACCGCCGTCCTCGGCCGCCGAGCCACGGCCGCTGACCGGCAGCAGGTCGCGGTGATATTTCATCAACCAGGCGCTGTAGATCGCCGAGAACCGCTCGGCATCAAAACGCGACACCTTGACCTTGGGCAGGCGCCCGGCGACACCGCTCGGCGCATCGCAGGCCGGTGCCGGCTCGCCACTGGCCAGGGCTTGGGCCTGGGCCATCACCAGGGCGTACTGGCGCGCCGTGACCGGGTACTTGCCGATGAAATAGAACATCGGCTTGAGCGGCGAGTCGGCGTCGGTCTTCGGCAAGGTCGGGGCAATGGATTTCTGCCAGGCGCCGGGCAGGTCCTTGAGGGTGAACTGACCGTTGATAAAGTCGCGGCGATAGCCGGAAATAAACGACTGCTTGTAGCCCGGCTCGTCCTCGCTGAACGGATAGCCAAGGCTGATCTCACGGTCGTCGAGGGTGCCGCGCGCCAGCACATAGACCGCGCGAAAGACCATCTCGCCCTCGCAGGGCAGCGGCAGGCTGATGTCATCGGCCAGGGGCTTGGGGTTGTCGAGTTTCTCGCTGCCCTCATCGGCCCGCGCCCAGGCCCCCAGGCACAGGGAAGCGACGAGAACCGCCAGGGCCGCGCTGCGCAACTTATACATCTCTGATTCCTTCCGAAGCTTCTATCCGCGCCACGCGCCAGCCCCCCAGGGCGGCAGCCAGAGCACAGACCGCCAACACGCTGAAAAGTGCCAGCAGGTAATGCGGCAACAGCAGGTGACTGGCGTACTCGCCGGCCGCCTGTACGAACAAACGGTTCAGGCCCCACTCGGCCACGCCGTAGAGCGCGCCGCTCAACAACGCCGCCAGCAGGCCGCTATACAGCGCTTGCAGGACGACAAACAGCAGCAGCGCGGCGGTGCCGAGGCCGAGCAAGCGCAACACCGACAACTCACGGCGCTTGCGCTCGACCGCCGCCAGGGCCCCGGCGAAGATCGCCGCGAAGGCACCGGCCAGCGCCAGGCTGGCAATCACCCAGAACACAATGGACAGGTTGCGACTCAGGGACTGCACCTGGGCGATGGTCTGGGCCTGGGTTGAAACCAGCAGGTTGCGCTCGGCGAAATAGCGCCGCAGCGGCTCGACATCGGTCAGCCCGCGGGCATACAGGCGAAACCCCGGATAGACCCGCTGCGCGGCGCTGCCCGTCGGCTCGCCGGCCCAGCCGAGCACCGGCACGCCACGACCGTCGCGATAGTCCTCGGCGGCTTCCAGCAAGCCCAGCGGGGCGAACAGCGCATCACGCTCGAAGGCTTCCAGCGGCAGCACCGCCTGCACCTGGATCTGCGTGTGGCGGCTTTCCAGGCGACCGGCCACCTGCCGGCCGAAAGACACCTGCAACCAGTCACCGGCTTTCACCCCGAGCTTCTCCGCCGCCGTCTGGCTGAGCAACATCGCCGCCAGGCCCACCGGCGCGGGCAAGGCACCGAGCAATGGATCGCCATCGGCGGTAGGCAGCATTTCCACATTGACCACCGGCCCCTGGGCGCTGCTCGACAGGTCGGCGGTCGCGGCGATCTGTCGGGTCCGCGGCAAGGCAAAGGCGACATCTTCACGCTGCCCCAGCCCGGCGATAAACGCCGCACTGAAACGCCCGCCGCCGAGGGGAATGATCTCGCGCACCGCCGGGTCGCGCTCCAGGCGTTCGGTCAGGCTGCTGACCAAGCCGAACTTGAGACCGAACAACACCAGCAACGGCGCGATCACCGCCACCAGCGCCAGCACCGCACAGGCCGACAGCCGCCAGTCGAGGCGATAATCCTGCCAGGCCAGGCCGGCGACCAGGACGGCGCGGGTCATGGCGTCACCTCCAGGGTCGCGGTGACACCACCGTCGCCATCGCGCCGGCAGGCGATGCGCAATACCGGCACGCCGAGTTCGCGCACCAGGGCTTCGTCGTGGGTCGCGATAACGCAACAGGCACCTTGCTCCCGGGCCTGGCTCAACAGCAATTGCATGACCCGCCCGGCATTCAGCGGATCGAGGGCCGCGGTCGGTTCATCGGCCAACAGCAGTCGCGGCCCATGGGCCAGGGCCCGGGCACAACTGACCCGCTGGCGCTGGCCCACGGAAAGCGCCTGGGGCTTCTTGGCCAACTGATCGGTGATTTCCAGTTGCTCGGCGAGCCGCTGGACACTGCCGTCATCCTTCAGGCCCAAGAGTCGGCGCGACAGGGCAATATTCCCGCGCACATCGAGAAAGCCCAGCAGGCCACCGGTCTGCAATACGTAGCCGAGCTGCCGGCTGCGCAGCTCCGCCAGGCGGTCGTGCCGGCCCTGGCGCCAGAGCGCGGCGATATCCTGCGTACCGGCCGAATCGTCGAAGACAAACAGTCCCGCCCGGTCCGGCGCCAAGACCAGAGCCAGCAGATCGAGCAAGGTGCTCTTGCCGCAACCGCTGGGCCCGACCACCGCCCATTGCGCGCCAGGCACCAGGCTCAGGCGCGGCACCTCCAGGCTGTAGCGCTGGGCGCCCGCACCCCGCGTCTTGCGCACCTCCCGCAGGCTGATCATCACGGCAGCGTCGACAGTGGTACGCGGTACAACGCGTCACCCGGCTCGGCATCGCCGAATCGGACCCAGTTGGCCACATCGTTATGGAAGGTTTCGTAGAGGCGGATCTTCGAATCCAGTTCGTCGATAAAGTCTTCCTGCTCGGCCACGCTCAGCGACAGCCAGAGATCCTGGGTCATGTTCAACGACTTGCTGCGGTACGGCAGGCCCTCCAGGTACTCGCCGAGGATGCCGCCGTCGGCCAGGTTGCCGCCCTTGCGCAAAGCCTGCGGATCGCGGCTCATATAAGCACTGGCGCTGGCGATTTCCTGGAAGAAGTCCTTGGGCGAGGTCTGGGTCTTGCGCGCCGCGTCAACGATCAGTTTCAGCGACTGTTGCAGCTCGTTGAGTTGCAGCTTGGTCAGCATCACACAGACCTGGAACGCCGGCAGCGCCGGGTTGGTCAGGTCGCGATCGGCGGTCCAGGCGCTGACCAGCTGCGGTGCTTGGCTGGCGGCCTTGTGGCCGAGGAAATCCATATGCATCGCATAACCGATGGCCGCCGACTTGTCCGCCAGGCTCGGCGACGCCGCCAGCAACGGCACGGCCTGGGCCTGGTTGCTGCGCACCTGGTGGACCAGGTTGGCGAACACCGAGCCGATCTCGCCGACCCGCTCGCCAAGCTTGTGCACGTCGCCGCCCTGGACCGGGATATACAGGTCGCCGATCTGCGGGTTGGCATCGGCGGTCAGGGTCCGGTACTGCTGCTCGGCGAAGGCGTGGTTCTTCTTCCCGGCATCGCTGCGCAGGTGCAGCGCGTAGATCTTGATCTGCTTGCCCAACGCAGCCTGGCGGATCTCCGCTTCGTTCATTTTGGTGCTGCTGTAGGGGTCGTTCTTGCGCAACGAACCGGCATCGGTAACCAGCAGGATCAAGCGGCCGCCATAGCCCGACCAGTCCATGCCATCGACCGCCTGCATGACCCCGGCGAAGGAGTCCTCGTTGAACGAATGGCTGGAGATCGTCGACGCCTTCACATCCCGCGCCAACTCCAGGAAGCGCTCGGGGTCGCGGCCCTGGTCGAGGGTCACCAGGGTCTTGGTCAGGTACTGCAGGCCCGGGGTTTTCTGGATATTGTTGCGAAAGCCGATCAGGCCGAAACTCACGCTGTCCAGCTCGCCACGCTGGGCGATCTGGCTTTGCAGCTCATGAACCACGTCGCGGACCTGATCGATATACGGCTGCATCGACTCCGTGGTGTCCACCACCAGCACGATGGCGGTGCGGAAGGTATCGGCCGCGACTGCCGGCGCGGCGCCGTTGCCGAGGGCTTTCGGCGTGCTGCCGGGGTCGATGGAGGCGACATTGAGCAACTGCACCGGCTGGCCGTTCTCATCCAGGCTTTCGCGCGAAGCGAAAATCGGCAGCAGGTAGAACTGGTTCTGCGGCACCGCGCTGGCAGCCGGCTCCAGGGCCAGTACGCGCTGGTCGTCCTGCGGATTTTTCTGCGCATTGAGCAGCAGGTTCTTCGCCGCCGACGGGTTGGCCAGCAGCTTGTCGATATCGGCGGCGTCACGCAGGAACATCACCGGCGCCCGCCCGGAGCGCTCGGTGAATTTCAGCACCAGGCTCTGCTTCCACTCGCTGACTTTCGAACTCGGCAACCAACCCTCACTACGCCCGTCGCTGGCCGCGCCCACACGTACCCAATAGGCACCGTCGACAACCTTGCGCTGATAGACATAAAGCACCGAGAACGCCGGCAAGGTCTTGTCGGTCCGCCCACCCGGCGAACTGGACAGCTGTGCTCCGGGTTGGCTCAGGACACGTTGGAACAGGGTCTTCTTGCCCGCCATCAGCAAAGGTCGATTACCGCCATCGGCTTCGCCCGGCACCGGCTCGCCGAGCGTCGGGAGCAGCGTCGGCGTGGTGCTCGCCGATGCATTGCCGGTCACGCTCGACGTAGCCGAGGATGGGGGTTTGATCGACACCGCTGGCGTGCTTGAAGGGGGAGCGGCAGTGACCGTGGACTGGGTGCTCGCGGCTGTTTTCGCCGGAGTATCCACGCCCAGCCACCAGTAACCGGCCCCCGCAATGCCCAACGCGGCAGCGATCGCAACACCCAGTAACGCCAGCACCGGCCCCCGGCGCTGCTGGGTGTCGGAGCCCCCCGGCGAGGCCGCCCCAGGAACCGGCCGGGACGGCGGCAGCGGTTGAGCCGGGGTGTGAGCGGGGATTTCAATCGATACCGGCGTCAAGCCGCCCAAGTCGGCAGCCGCGGGGCGCTCGGGCGACGCCGTCGGCAGCGGCAGAGACTGGATCAGGGTCGACTCCAGCGGCTCAGGCGGCAGGTTATCCAACGCCCGCAGCAAGGCCGCAGCATCCGGGAATCGCTCCGCCGGGTCCTTGGCCAGCAACTGGCGCAGGATCTCCTGGTAGCGCCCATGCTGGAGCGGCAGTTCCGGCAGCGGCTCGGTCAGGTGCGCGAGGGCCGTGGACAGTGCATCGGTGCCGATGTAGGGCAACTTGCCGACGAGGATTTCGTAGAGCACCACCCCAAGCGCATACAGGTCCGAGCGCCCGTCGAGGTCCTGGCCCCGGGCCTGTTCCGGGCTCATGTAGCTCGGCGTGCCCACGGCAAACCCGGCCTGGGTGAACTGGGTGCGGTCGTCCAGCGACTTGGCGATACCAAAGTCCGAAAGCACCGCCGCGCCGTCGGCGCGGAACAGGATGTTGGCCGGCTTCACATCACGGTGCACCAGCCCCAGGGCATGGGCATAACCCAGGGCCGAGGCAATCTGGCGGACATACACCAGGCCCTGCTCCGGGCTCAGCCCCGCCGCGATCCGCTCCTTGAGCGTGCCGTTGGGCAGGTACTCCATGGCCATGTAATACAGTTCGCCGACATTGCCGATGTCGTGGATGGTCACCGTATTCGGATGCGACAACCGCGCCAGGGTCCGGCCTTCGCGCAGGAAACGCTCGCAGAAGGTCGAGTCGGCGGCCAGCGCGGCCGCCATCACTTTCAGCGCCACCTTGCGCTCCAGCGACCGTTGGGTCGCCAGGTAGACGGTTGCCATGGCGCCTTCGCCAATCTCCTCGCCTATATCGAATCCGGGAATCAGAATATCCATGGTGTCGGGGGTCTTCAGGTGGCTTTGACGACTATCGCCGTGATGTTGTCGGGAGCGCCCCGGGTCAGGCCCAGGTGCACCAGGCTGCGGACCACGTCGTAGGGGTCGGCATGCACCAGCACGTCGCGGATCTCGGCGTCTTCGGCGGTCTTGTTCAGGCCGTCGCTGCATAACAGATAGGTATCCCCGGGCAGCACCGGGAACGCGACCATCGACAGCTCCAGTTGTGCTTCCACGCCAATCGCCCGGGTGACGATATTCGCCCGGGGGTGCACCCGTGCCTCGGCCTCGCTGAGCAGGCCGCTGTCCTGCAGGTCCTGGACGTAGCTGTGATCGCGGGAAACACTCTCCAACTGGCCGTCGCGCAGGCGATACAGGCGACTATCGCCGGCCCACAGGCAGACGCCCTCGGTCCCGCGTACCGCCAACAGCACCACGGTGCTGCCCATCATCGCCACGCCACGGTTGGCGGTTTCCTCGCGCACGGCGGCATTGACCTCGGCCAGCCGCGTACGCAACGCCGCGGTGTAGACCGCCAGGGCGTCCGAAGGCGGCACGCGGCGCAGGGTGTCGACGATCAGGCTGCTGACGTAGTCCCCCGCCGCGTGCCCACCCATGCCGTCGGCCACCACCCAGAGCCCGGCGCCGGGCAGTTCCAGGAAAGCATCCTCATTGATCTGGCGGACCATGCCGACATGGCTGTAGCTGGCCGACTGGTAAGTGATTGCAGGTGCGTGAGCCATCTAGATCGATGCCCCCTTGCCCAGAAGGAAACTGCCGAAATCGACGCTGGCCGGCAGGCCGGCGCAGCGCATCAAACCCGCCTCGATGCGCTGCGAACCTCGCCCCCACCAAAGACTGCTACCGACACAGGCCTGCTCGGCCAGGGCGCTGGCGCGGCTAGGCGCATCCAGCGCGGCCAGGCGCTGCAACCCGGCGAAGTCGCTGGAAGGCGCCTTGTTGGTAAACGGCAAACCACCCAAGTTCTCGACACCCTGATCGAACGCTTCGAAACCGGCGCCCTCTTCCAGGGTCGCCAGCAACAGGCCTTCGACCTGCTCGAACCAGGCGTCCGTTCCACCGACCACCGCCGCCAGGGCGTGGCCGGGATCGAGGGGCTGGGCCACGGTCAACGGAAAGTAGCGCCCGACCCGGTCGATGCTCGGCATCAACACTCCGGCCACGGCATCCGGCCCGCAAACGTTCGGCGCCAGCACGAAACGCCAGAGCGGGCTGACCAGGTAGACGTTCAGCCAGTCAGCCCCCAGTTGCTGCTGGCTGGCGAGCAACCCCGAAGCCAGCCAGGCATCCCAGGGCTGGATAAAACTCTGCGGCAGGCCGCGGCTGACGAAGTCGCCGCGGCTGGCCAGCTTGCCGTAGAAACCCAGCGTCGTCATAACCGCTCCGGCAGGCTGAAGCCATTGAGCACGCGGCTCTTGAAGGGATTGAAGGCACTGCTGGCGCGCAGCTCGTAGGAGATGCTCGCGCCATCCACCCGCAACCGCAGGTTGAAACGATCCGGCGCGTTGCCGGCCACCAGGTCCGATTGCTCCAGCAGGCGGAACCAGGCCCAGGGGCCGTCCAGGGTGATCGCCGAGCGGCCGCTGGCCGACGGCGGCGAGATGGACAAGCGGACCACGCCGACGCTACCCGGGTTCGGCCATTGCATCGCCACCGGCCGACTCGGGCCGTGGTCATAACCGACCTGCTGGCCGTCGAGTTCAAGCTGGAACTGGGTGATGGACGCATCCATCGCCACCGGCTTGAGTTCGAAACGCACGGTCGGCTGGGTACCGCCCGAGCGGAAGAACGCGTCGCGAATCGCCGCGGCGCGCTGGAAGGTCTGCAATACGCCAGGGGCAATCCCGAGCTTCTGCGCCGCCCCCGGCTGCCAGCGCCAAGGGGTCGCCGAGGTGTCGACATAGGGTTGCAGGTACTTGCGGAAGTAATTGTCCATCACCCCGCCGACCCCGAAGAACAGGCCGAAGTCCTCCAGCGTCGCATCCCGGGCACTGCCCGGCGCCAACGGATAACGGCCGCTGAGGGATTGCCGGTAGACATTGACCACTTCGCTGGTCCAGGCCGCGTTCAGTTGGTTGCGTACCCCGCCCATCATGCTGTTGGTGGTCGAGCTGACCACCGACTTGACCAGCCCCTGGACCAGCGGCGGCTGACGTTCGGCATTCAGGCTGACTCGCGTGGCGGCGGCCGAGGCCTGGTTCTTCGCCTCGCCGAGCAGGGCATCGCCGCTGGCGCCGGACATGGCGCTGACCTGCACATAGAGCGCATTCAGGTCCGCCAGCAAGGCGTCGATGGCCGCCGGCTCGCCTTCGCCCTTGTTGACCAGCGCATTGAGCTCGGCGAAGTGCGCGCTGACCGGGTCCTGCGTTTCCACCGGCGCGCTGTTGCCCGCCGCCTGTTCCTGGCCGAGCAGGGAACCGAGGCGTTGCTTGAGCTGGTCGACATTGCCCGCGACCGGCTTGCCCTGGGCCGCCAACTGGCGTTCTTCCTGTTGCAGATCGGTTTCCTTGGCCACCGCCAGCAGCAGCTTCTTCAGCGGCGAGGTCGGCCCGGAAATCACCCGCAGCACATCGGCGGCCTGGGCCACGCTGGTGATGGGCACGAAGTCGATATCGGCGAGCAAGGCATCCCACTGGCGCAGGTAGTCCTGGAAATACAGGCGTCGCACATCCGCCGCCAGGCTGGCGACGTTCTGCTGTTCGGCCGCGTCGCGACCCAGCACCCATTGCTCTTCGGCAAGGGTATTGGCCTGGTTCAGGCTGGTCAGCAGGAAGGCCTGCCGATAGCCCTTGACGGTAAAGAAGCCGCTCAACGGATCGCCCAGGGGCTTGCCGCTCTTGCGACTGAACACCAGTGCCGCATCACGCCCGGCGGCTTCGTTCAGGCGGAAATCCGCCACGCCATCCGGCAGTTTCTGCCGTTTGACCCGGTCATAGACCCGCTGCGCCACCGGCAGTTGTTGCAGTTGGCGGCGCAGGTCGTCGATCAGTCGTTCGTCCAGCCGGGCATTCGGTGGCCGGCGTTCGAACAGCGCTTGCAGATGCTCGCCGAGGGCCGCGCGCTGCTCCGGCGGCAGATCCCGCGGCAAGCTGCGGTCCCAGTCGAGGGCGATCCAGGCCTTGATGAACTGCGGGTCGTAATGCTCGTTGTCGGCCAGCATCAGATAGGCTTTCAGGCCTTCGTAGAGGAAGTCCGAATTGCCGCCGCTGTGCAGTTGTTCTTCGACACGGGTCAGCAGGCGCGGGGCGAACACCGCGATCAGCAATTTGCGATAGACGCTGGCGGACTCGGCTTCGAGCATGTCGCCCTGGTACAGGCCCAGGCCTTCGGCCCAGCCCGGCGCATCGCCGGCCAGGTGCTTGACCGCATTGAGCAACGGCAACACCGCCAGCACGTCACGTTGTGCCGGGCTGAGGTCCTGCACACTCTGGCCGAGGGGCGCGACCTTCTGGTCGACCTGGGCGATATACGCTTCGTTGGCACGGAAACTCACCCACCACAGCGTCCCCACCACCAGCACCACCGCGACCGTGGTCGCCAAGACCGCGCGCGCCAGCCATTTACGCCGTTGTTCGACCTTGGGGTTGACCCCCACCAGGCCACGCTCGGCGAAGGCCACGGCGGTGAACAGCTTCTCGATAAAGTAGCTGCGCCCGCTGCCGCTCTGGCGCGCCAACTGCTGGCGGTCGAGGTTCATGCTCTGGGCCATGGCGCCGATCAGGCGGTCGATCGGGCTGCCTTCCTGGGTGCCGCTGGTGAAGTACACACCGCGCAGCAAGGCGCGATCCTCATAGGCATTGGGTTTGAACACGCCGTCGAGGAAATCCTGCAGGCAGGTCTTCAACGCGCCGAACTGCTGCGGAAAACCGTAGATCAGGTCGCGCCGCGCCGGGTCGCGCTCCTGTTGCAGACGCTCCACCAGCCGCGCGTTGAGGCGCTGCTCGAGCCCGCTGAACTCTTCCTGAAAACGCGCCAGCGGACCGGCGGCGTGCTTGCCGTCGTCGAGGTCGAAGGTCATGCCCCAGACCTGGGCCCGCTCTTCCTTGCTCAGGGCGTCGAAGAACTCCATGAACCCCGGCACCAGATCGAGCTTGGTCAGCATCAGGTAGATCGGGAAGCGCACGCCGAGCTGGGTGTACAGCTCCTGGATCCGCGCACGGATCGCCGTGGCATGGGCGGCCCGTTCGGCATCGCTACTGAGCAGCAGGTCCGACAGGCTGATGGCGATAAAGGCGCCGTCGATCGGCCGCCGCGAGCGCTGGGTCTTGAGCAGGTCGAGGAAGCCCAGCCAGGCCGCCTTGTCCACCTGGGCATGACTGTCCTGGGTGGTGTAGCGGCCGGCGGTGTCCAGCAGCACGGCTTCGTCGGTGAACCACCAGTCGCAGTTACGCGTACCGCCGACACCCCGAATCGCCCCGGCGCCGAACTGCGCGGCCAGGGGGAAATGCAGCCCGGAGTTGACCAGCGCGGTAGTCTTGCCCGAGCCCGGCGGGCCGATGATCACGTACCACGGCAGCTCGTAGAGGTTACGGCGCTCGTCACCACCGAGCTTGGCTTTCTTGAGCAACGCCAGGGCCTCGGCCATGCGCTGGCGCAGGGTCGCCAGTTCTTCGGCGGTGGCGACACTGGCGGGGTCCGGCGGGGTTTCCGCGGCCAGGCTCTGCATGACCTTGGCGGCCTGGCGCCGGGCCTGGATCAGGCGGAATACGCGGTAGCCGATCCATACCGCGAAGATCAGGATGATCAGCGTCCAGCGCCGACCTTCCGGCACCAGCACTTCCAGCAGCGGACCGACGAACCAGATGATCAGGCTCAGGGCGATCAGCCCCAGCAGCGGGATCACCCAGCGAACGACAAAACCGAAAAACGCCTTCACTCGACTCCCTCCGCCAAGACTGTGATTTCCACCCGACGATTCTTCGCCCGGCCCTCGGCCGTGGCGTTCGAGGCCAGCGGCTCGGTGTCGCTGCGCCCTTCGGCACTGAAGCGTGCAGGCGTGCCGGTCTTCGCCGCGAGGATCTGCAGCACCTGCTCGGCCCGGGCCTGGGACAGTGCCCAGTTGGACGGGAAGCGCAGGGTCGCGATGGGCCGGTTGTCGCTGTGCCCGGTGATCCGCACCTGGCCTTTCACTTTGCGAATGGCATCGGCGATGCGCAGCATCAGCGGTTGGTAGTCATCGACAATGCTGGAGCTGGCCGAGGCGAAGAGTTCGTCGCCACGAATGGTCACCACCGAGCGGTCGACCTTGTCTTCCACCGCAACCTTGCCGGCCTTGATGTCCTCGGCGAGGAAACCGGCCAGGCGCGGCCGCTCCACCACCTTGGGCTGGATGACCGGACGGTCGATGGTCTGCACCGGGATCTCGCCCAGGGCATGGATATTGCGAAACACCGGCTCGGCGTCGGCGGCCAGCTTCAAGCGCAAGCCGAACAACAACACCAGCAACAGCGCCAGGCCGATGGCGATACCGACCCAGGGCGGCATGAACTGGCTCAGGCGATCACGCACCACCGCCAGGCCCCGCCAATGCGGCGACAGCTCGCGCTCATAGTCGCCACGGGCACTACGGATTGCCGCGCTGGTGCGCTCGCGCAGGGCATCGAGTTGGCTGCGACCATCGATCATCACCCGGTAGCGGCCTTCGAATCCGAGGCAGATGCACAGGTACAACAGCTCCAGCAGGTACAGGCGTTCGCGCGGACTTTGCAGGCAATGGTCGAGCAACTGGAAAACCTTCTCGCCGCCCCAGGCTTCGTTGTGCACGGTGATCAGCAGGCTTTGCTTGCCCCAGTCGCCGGCACTGCCCCACGGCGTGCTCAGCACCGCCTCATCGAGGGCGGTGCACAGCGCGTAGCGCGCCAGCAACACATCGTTGCGCGCCACCCCGGCGCCTTCGGCGCGCTCTTCGAACTGGCGCAGGTAGGCCAGCAATTGCGCCCGCAGGCTGGCCGGCGCCGGATGGGCAATGGTGTTGCGCAGGCGCGTGAGCAAGGCGAGCAAGGGGCCGGCGGCGCTCTCCAGGGGATTCAGGCCCTGGGACTGACCGATCGGCAGCGGCGCAGCCGGCATCGACAACGGTGCCACCGGCTCGGCGCGAGCCGCTTCCGGCCCCCGACCGCCGGGGCGCGGCATGAACTGGGTGCGGTCATTGGCGGGCAACGACTGGCCCGACGGATCATCATTGGCATTCATCGCGGCTTATCCTCGGATTGCCCAGAAGGCCAGGTTCAAGCCGGGGAAATCGCCAGCGACATGGAAGGCGAAACCGCCGGAATTCACCAGTTGCTTCCAGTGCTCGCTGCCGCGGTCGAGTTCGTAGTAGGTGGAGCCGGCATGGAACGGAATCTGCCGTGGCGCCACCGGCAGCGGCAGCAGGCCGATGCCCGGCAGTTGCAGGTTGACCAGGTCGCGGATGTGCTCCACCGAGCCGACCTTGCTTTGCTGGGCGAAGCGCCCGCGCAGGGTTTCGCTGGGGATATCGGCACGGACCACGAGGATGAAGCTGGCGCTGTCGATCAGACTACGGTCCGCCAGCATCGCCACGTGGATACCGTAGGCTTTCTCGACAATCGGAATCGGTGTCGCCTTGCTGTCGATCAGCATCGACAGGGCTTCGCGCAGGGCCTGCATGACCGGCGCGAAGCTCAGCGCCAGGTCATCGTGTTGATAGACCGGGAACGCGGCCGGGCGCCGGGCGCTGCTGGAGAAGGTGGAAAACTCGCCGGCCAGGCTTACCAGCTCGCTGTACAAACGCTCCGGGTGCAAGGGGCTGATCTGGTTCAGGTGGCTGATCAATGGCTGGGCGCGATTGACCAGCTGCAACAGCATGAAATCGGCAATCTCCGAGGCACCGCCGGCGCCCGAGGCCACCACCCTCCCGGCGAGGGCTTCGCCACGCTGGTGCAACAGGCCCAGCAGTTCGCTGCGAAACGCCGTCAGCGGTTTGCTCGCCGCCACATCGAGCACCGGCGGCACATAGCCGTCGTCGAGGACCAGGGCGCGGTCGGCGCGCTTCTCCTTGACCCGCACCAGCCCGATGGCCGCGTAATCGCCCAGGCCGTCCTCGGCGGTCAACAGGCGCAAGGCCCGCGACCCCAATGCCACCGGCGCGCGGTTCTCGAACGGTGCATTGTCGTCGCGGACTTCGCGGACCTGGCTCAGATAGCGCGCACCACCCAGTTCCTCACCTTCGTCGACAGTGTCCCGCGAGCCCGCGCGCTTGAGCGGCAAGGCCAGGTAGACCAGGCCGTCGCGCAGGTTTGCATCGATGCTCAGCGGACTTGGCGCCAGGTCATCGTGTGGGATGTTGAATGGCGTGCCGTCCGGCAGCAGGCCACGGGCCGAGACGATAGCCAGCTTGCCCTGGGCCAGCAGGCCCTGGTCGATCAGCAGCTCGGAAAAACCCCAGGCACCGACGGCCAACGGTCGGCTGCGCGCGTCGATCAGGTTTTCCAGATAACGGTCATGCTGCTGGAAGTGCTGCGTTCCGATGAACATGCCTTCCGACCAGACCACTCGATTGTTCCAGGACATGGCTTCTCCGTTTGCCTAAGGGGCGATGCGGGTTGGGGTCACGACGATGGCACTGCGCACGGCGCGCACATCGAGGCTGATCTGATAGTCGTTGAGCTGCTTGGGCGCGATAGTCAGCAACGTGCGCCAGAGGGCCTGGTCGATTTCGCGGTAGCCGACCACCAGGCCGACCTGGCGGGTCGCCGGGTTGAGTGCTCGCTCGATGTCCAGTTGCTCGCCGGGCTGGACCAGCACTTCGTCCTGGTCGATCAGGTCGGCACCGAGGGTCGCCTGGGCGCGGTCGGCCAGGGCGAAGTAGTCGGCGCGGTTGAAATTGGCGCTGTTCTTCAACTCGAAGATACGCACGCGCACGGGAGCGGGCACGCCGTCGGCACCGGGGTTGAGCCCGCCAATGGCGTGGAAATGCAGGGAAGCGGTGGCGCTATCGGCCACGGGGGCGTCGACGGGCGCTGGGGCAGCCGCGTCCTTGGCACATGCGCCGAGCAGCAGCGTGAAGGCTGCGGCCAGTAAAACTCGGTGAATCATCCTGCGTCCTCAATGACGTTATGAGCTTTCCGTTAAATCCTGTTTTGCAACCAACCTTCAGAACTGTGGTGCCTGTACTGGCCTCTTCGCGGCGATGCGGCGTCCCGACCAGCCCTGCTCCTACAGGTCCATGGCGTTCTCAATGCCTTATCCCTTGCGCAACCGCGCACTGTGCTCCTCGTAAGCCCGACTGAACTCCCGCCCAAACAAATCCTGGAAATCCTCTTCGGCCTCACGGGAAATATTCGTGTACAGCTCAGTGAACTGCTGCCAGTACTGGGCCTGGCGCGAACCGCTGAACAGGTTCGACAAACCGCCGGGCTTGCCCATGCGGGTCTCCAGTTCCGACGGTTCGAAACGCTTGAGCAGGTGCTTGATCGCCGCCTCCACCCCGGCCATCACCGCCATCTGGTGCGCCCGCAGGTCGTCGAAACTGTCGCTGACCGCCTGGTCCGGCGCCATGAACGCCTGGTTGCCGTGGCGCAACAACAGGAGCAGCGCTTCATCGGCGTTCGGGGCGAATTTCAACGGGTTGTTTTCCACCGGACGGATCAGCGTCTGCTGCATGCGGAACTCGCCCTTGAGACTGCTGCGGGCCCGCAGCACATCGATCAAGCCCTCGACCATCAGCCGGTAGCTGCGGCCGATCGCTTCCATCTGCGCCTCCACCTGGGCGGTGTCGATACGCAGCTGGTCAAGGCCGGCGCCGCGCAGGAAGGCTTGCAGCAGATCGGTTTGGGGCGCGCCGTTGGACACCGCCACGGGGACCGGCTGGCTAACTGGCGCCACTGTCGGCGCAGGCATGGGAATCGGTGTCGGCGTGGCTGCCGGCTCGACGATAACCTCGGCCAGCGCCACCGGAACAGGCGCGGCAATCGGCGCGCCGAGCGACACCTTGGGCGTATCGCCAAGCAGGTCCCAGTCTTCGGGAATCACCCCGGCGCCCGGCGCTTTCGGCGCTGCCACGGGGGCCGGACTGGTCACCGGCGTCGGTGGGCGAAAGTCATGCTGCTGCGCCGGCACATGGTCCGACTGGGTCGCGGGAGGTACGCTCGCCGGGGCCAGGAAATCAAACAGGTCAGGCAGCGTGTCCAGCGCCGAACCACCCTGGAAATGCGCGGCCGGGGTACTCACCGGCACCGGCGACGCGACCGGCACGGCCGCCGCCCGCCCCATCAGCGCTTCGAAACTGTTCGACGAATCGCCCCCCGACAGGCTCTCATGGGCCAATTGCAGGTTGAAATCGATACGCACACGGATCTCGTACTCACCGATGCGGATGATTTCGCCGTCCTGCAACGGCTCGCTGTTACCTCTGCGCAAACGAATACCGGCCTGAACTAACTCCACGCCATTGGTACTGTTATCGGTCAGATAGTAACGGCCGTCCTTGTATTGAATAACGCAATGTTTCGAAGAAACCAACCGCTCCGGATCAGGCAGAACCCAGTCATTCTCGGAACTACGGCCAATTGCCATCATCCCGGTATCCATGGATTTCTCCGGACATTGACCAGGGGTGATCTTGTGATAACTAGTGATAGTCAAACACAGCGACATTGCGCCTCCTTGCAGTACATCCACGCACAAGCCACCCGGCACAAACACCTTGCACCGGGCCCCGCCATGGCCACCAAAATCCGCTAAAAAGCCTATCTATTTCAGCCAGTTCGCCGACTCTAGCGAATTCTACCTACAAAATTATGAAAAACGCACACACCCTGACCCAGCGGTCGACAGCCTTGACGAGTGTGTCACAACGGTAACAAAGGGCCGCTAGCTTACCTTGACAAGCTATAACTACTACACCAAAAATGCACAACTTCTTGTTTACAAGTGATAGCTCAATGATATCACTGCGTATATACCCGCAAGAAATATGAGAGTTTTCCGAAGGAACTTTCGGAACAAATGCCTGACTATCCAGCAGGCCGATAAGGAGATCGAATTTGGTGGATGTGCCGTTGTTGCTCGCCGCTGTTTCAGCGAACTCGCCTTGTGGCGAGGATCTGGAATATGACGCGCAATTCTTGCAATTGGAGCGTGATGCCCAAGGCAAACCCGAGCGCATCATGGGCGACTCGGTGCAAGCGGCCGAACCTCCGGCATGGCGCGCCATCGAGCAGTCGAGCACGGCGCTCCTGCAACGCAGCAAAGACCTGCGCATCACCCATTTTCTCGTGCAAAGCGCACTGGCCCTCGACGGCCTGCCGGGGCTCGCCAACGCCCTGACGCTGGTCAGCGAGATGCTCCAGCAGTACTGGGGCGAACTCTATCCGCTGCTCGACGCCGATGACGACAACGACCCCACGGTGCGGATCAACGCGCTCTCGGGGCTGGCCTGCGAGACCAATATCCGCCTGTTGCGCGAAAGTGTGCTGACCCGCTCCCGGGCCTTCGGCACCGTGACCCTGCGCGCCGCGCTGAATGCCAGCGGCCTGCAAGGCTTCGCCGACGAAAGCCTGAATGCCGACGGGCTGTCCGGCGCCCTGCGCGACAGCGACGCCGTGCAACTGGCCGCCGTACGCGCCGCGCTGACCGAAGCCCGCAGCGCCGTCGATGCCATCGAGCGTTTCGTCAGCGACCAGGTCGGCTCGGCCGAGGGCGTCGACCTCGGCGCCCTGCGCCAACCGCTCAAGCTGGCCTTGCAGATCCTCGGCGAATACGCGCCCGGCACCGACACCGGCGAACCGAGCGCGGCCGAATATGAGTCCGAGCCCGCCTTGCACGGCAGCGATAGCGCCGCCCCGATTGTCACGCGTAGCACGCCGCCGGGCGAAATCGGCAACCGCGACGACGTCCTGCGCAGCCTCGAGCGGCTGCTGAACTACTACGCCCGCCATGAGCCCTCCAGCCCGCTGCCGGTGCTGTTGAACCGGGCGAAAAACCTGGTCCACGCCGACTTCGCGACCATTGTGCGCAACCTGATTCCCGACGGTCTGTCCCAATTTGAAAACCTGCGCGGTCCCGAGGGCGAATAAGCCCGCCGGGACCGCGCCGCTTAGTTAACGGCAACCACCGATAACGCCAACACCGTCGCTTGAGCGACCAGGAGCACCAACGTGGCGAACACCAGCTCTCAGAAATTCATTGCGCGCAACCGCGCGCCACGGGTCCAGATCGAGTACGACGTAGAGCTCTACGGCGCCGAGAAAAAGGTCCAGTTGCCCTTCGTCATGGGCGTGATGGCCGACCTCGCCGGCAAGCCCGCCGAGCCCCTGCCGGCGGTCGCCGACCGCAAGTTCCTGGAAATCGACGTCGACAACTTCGACTCGCGCCTCAAGGCCATGCAGCCACGGGTGGCGTTCCACGTGCCGAACGAGCTGACCGGCGAAGGCAACCTGAGCCTGGACATCACCTTCGAGAGCCTCGAGGACTTCAGCCCGGCCAACGTCGCGCGCAAGGTCGACGCCCTGAACAAGCTGCTCGAAGCCCGTACCCAGCTGGCCAACCTGCTGACCTACATGGACGGCAAGACCGGCGCCGAAGAAATCATCATGAAGGCCATCAAGGATCCGGCGTTGCTCCAGGCCCTGGCGAGTGCGCCAAAGCCCCAGGACTCCGAGCCCAGCGCTTAATCAGGACGAACGATCATGACCCAGTTGCAGCAAGACAATCAGGCGTTGCCCGGCACCACCACCGAGCCCAGCGAATTCGCCAACCTGCTGATGCAGGAATTCAAACCCAAGACCGAGCGTGCCCGCGAAGCCGTCGAGGGCGCCGTGCGCACCCTGGCCGAGCAGGCCCTGGCGCAGACCGACCTGGTGTCCAACGACGCCATCAAGTCCATCGAATCGATCATCGCCGCCATCGACGCCAAGCTCACCGCACAGGTCAACCAGGTGATCCATCACCCTGAGTTCCAGCAGCTGGAAAGCGCCTGGCGCGGTCTGCACTACCTGGTCAACAACACCGAAAGCGACGAGCAACTGAAGATCCGCGTGCTGAACATCGCCAAGCCGGAACTGCACAAGACCCTGAAGAAATTCAAGGGCACGGCCTGGGACCAGAGCCCGATCTTCAAGAAGATGTACGAAGAGGAATACGGTCAGTTCGGCGGCGAGCCCTACGGCTGCCTGGTGGGCGACTACTACTTCGACCAGTCTCCGCCGGATGTCGAGCTGCTCGGCGAGCTGTCCAAGGTCTGCGCGGCGATGCACGCGCCGTTCATTGCCGCCGCCTCGCCGACCGTGATGGGCATGGGCTCGTGGCAGGAGCTGTCGAATCCGCGCGACCTGACCAAGATCTTCACCACCCCGGAATACGCCGGCTGGCGCTCGCTACGTGAATCGGAAGACTCGCGCTACATCGGCCTGACCATGCCGCGCTTCCTGGCGCGCCTGCCCTATGGCGCCAAGACCGACCCGGTGGAAGCCTTCGCCTTCGAAGAAGACACCGACGGCGCTGACAGCGCCAAGTACACCTGGGCCAATGCGGCCTATGCCATGGCGGCGAACATCAACCGTTCGTTCAAGCACTACGGCTGGTGCTCGCGGATTCGCGGCGTCGAATCCGGCGGCGAAGTGCAGAACCTGCCGGCCCACACCTTCCCCACCGATGACGGCGGCGTGGACATGAAGTGCCCGACCGAAATCGCGATTTCCGACCGGCGCGAAGCCGAGCTGGCGAAGAACGGCTTCATGCCGCTGCTGCACAAGAAGAACACCGACTTCGCCGCATTCATCGGCGCCCAGTCGCTGCAGAAACCGGCCGAATACGACGACCCGGACGCCACCGCCAACGCCAACCTGGCCGCGCGCCTGCCATACCTGTTCGCCACCTGCCGCTTTGCCCATTACCTCAAGTGCATCGTGCGCGACAAGATCGGCTCGTTCAAAGAGAAGGACGAGATGCAGCGCTGGTTGCAGGACTGGATCCTCAACTACGTCGACGGCGATCCGGCCCATTCCACCGAAACCACCAAGGCCCAGCACCCACTGGCGGCGGCAGAAGTGGTGGTCGAGGACGTCGAGGGCAACCCGGGTTACTACACCTCCAAGTTCTTCCTGCGTCCGCACTACCAGCTCGAAGGCCTGACGGTGTCGTTGCGCCTGGTCTCGAAACTGCCGTCGGCGAAAGGGGCGTAACCCCCAACCCTGGCGGGCAACGCCATTCCTTGTAGGAGCCGAGCTTGCTCGCGATCGAGTGCGCAGCACTCGCAAAACCAGCGGACACGGTCTTCCTGAAAGACCGGGGACTCAGGATTTACGACCGCTTCGCGGCCGATCGCGAGCAAGCTCGGCTCCTACAAAGGACCGCGCCATCCGTCACAACAGCGAACCCGCCGCCAACCGAGGCGGGTCCTGGCTAACAACATCGTGGTGAAGACCACACTGGAGAAAACATGGCTGTTGATATCTTCATCAAGATCGGCGACATCAAGGGCGAGTCCCAGGACAAGGCGCACAAAGAGGAAATCGATGTCCTCAACTGGAGCTGGGGCATGTCCCAGTCCGGCAACATGCACATGGGCGGTGGCGGCGGCGCCGGCAAGGTCAATATCCAGGACCTGTCGCTGACCAAGTACGTCGACAAGGCCTCGCCGAACCTGATGATGCATTGCGCCAGCGGCAAGCACATCGACAAGGTCACCCTGGTGGTGCGCAAGGCCGGTGGCGAAAGCCAGGTCGAGTACATGAAGATCGACCTGGAAGAAGTGCTGGTCACTTCCCTGAGCACCGGCGGTTCGGGCAGCGATGATCGCCTGACCGAAAACGTCACCCTGAACTTCGCCCAGGTCATGGTCGAGTATCAGGAGCAGAAAGCCGACGGTTCCAAGCAAGGCGGTCCGGTCAAGTTCGGCTGGAACATCCGCTCGAACACCAAGCGCTGATCCACCTGCCCCCGGCGCTCGGCGTCGGGGGCATCTGGCGTTACCCCGAATTCGATTCATTCCCGGTGTCCGAGCATGGCCAAGCCTTCGTTTCCCGTTCAGTGGCGCCGCCGCCGCGCAGTGTCCAGCCCCTGTGACGTCGCGCGATGAGCACCGTGTCGAGCGACCTCACCCTGCGCGAACGCCTGCAACCGTCGCTGCTCGACCGGCTGACCGACGACGAGCCGGGCAATCTCCAGGAGGGCAGCGACAAGCGCGTGCTATCCCTGAGCCAACTCAAGGCGTCGGTGCTGCGTGACCTGACCTGGCTGCTCAACAGCACCAGCCTGCTCGATGCCGACGCCACCCTGCACACCCCGGCCGGCACTTCGGTGATCAACTACGGCCTGCCGGCGCTGGCGGGCAACAGCGCGTCGAGCATCGATGTGGTCGCACTCGAAGGCCTGATCCACACCGCCATCAGCACCTTCGAGCCGCGCATCCTCAGCCATACGCTGCGGGTCCGCGCCCAGGTCGCCCACGGCGAGATGAACCACAACGCCCTGAGCTTCGAGATCGAAGGCGATCTCTGGGCATTGCCGGCCTCATTACCGCTGCTGCTGCGCACCGACCTCGACCTGGAATCCGGCCATGTCCGGGTGGTGCCCGCCGAGCAACGGAGACGTTCATGAACCCGCGCCTGCTCGACCTGTACAACCAGGAACTGCAACACGTGCGCGAAAGCGCCGCCGAGTTCGCCAAGGAGTACCCGAAGATCGCCGGACGCCTGACGCTGTCCGGGCTCGACTGCGCCGACCCCTACGTCGAGCGCCTGCTGGAAGGCTTCGCCTACCTCACCGCGCGGGTCCAGCTCAAGCTCAACGCCGAGTATCCGACCTTCACCCACAACCTGCTGGAAATCGCCTACCCGCATTACCTGGCACCGACACCGTCGATGACCGTGGTGCAATTGCAGACCGACCCCGACGAAGGCTCCCTGGCCGGCGGTTTCACCCTGCCCCGCGACAGCGTATTGCGCGCCACCCTGGGCAAGGACACCCAGACTTCCTGCGAATACCGCACGGCCCATGCGGTGACGCTGTGGCCGTTGCAGGTCAGCCAGGCCGAGTATTTCGGCAATCCATCGGCAGTGCTCGGGCGCCTGGCCGCCAGCGAGCCGAAAGCCAAGGCCGGCCTGCGCCTGACCCTGCGTACCGGCGCCGAGCTGCCGTTCAATCAGCTCGACCTGGACAGCTTGCCGCTATACCTCAATGGTGCAGACGAGCAACCGTTTCGCCTCTACGAGCAACTGCTGGGCAATGCCTGCGCGGTGTTCGCCCGTGCCCCGGGCGGCGACTGGGTCGAACGCCTGCCCGCCGACGCCCTGCGCGCCTGCGGCTTCGACGACCGCGAAGCGGCGATGCCGGTGGTGGCCCAGGCATTCCAGGGCTATCGGCTACTGCAGGAATACTTCGCCCTGCCCCAGCGCTACCTGTTCGTCGAGTTCGCCGAACTGGGCCGCGCGGTCAAACGCTGCGCCGGCCAGGAGCTGGAGCTGATCGTGCTCTTCGAGCGCTTCGACCCGAGCCTGGAAAGCAGCGTCGGCGCCGCACAATTCGTCCCCTTCTGCACCCCGGCGATCAACCTGTTCCCGCGCCGGGTGGACCGTATCCATCTGTCCGAGCGGGTCAACGAACACCATGTGATCGCCGACCGCACCCGGCCCATGGACTTCGAGATCCACTCGCTGACCGCCGTTACCGGCCACGGCACCGGGGCCGACCAACCGTTCCTGCCGTTCTATGCCGTGCGCGATCCGTCCCGCTATGGTCGTGACCAGGCCTACTACACCCTGCGCCGCGAACCGCGGGTGCTGTCCAGCGAACAACGGCGCAAAGGCACCCGCTCGACCTACGTCGGCAGTGAAACCTTCATCAGCCTGGTGGACAATCGCCAGGCGCCCTACGGCCACGACCTGCGCCAGCTGGGCGTCAGCGCCCTGTGCACCAACCGCGACCTGCCGCTGTTCATGAACGTCGGCGGCGGCAAGAGCGACTTCACCCTGGCCGACAGCGCGCCGGTCTCGGCGATCCGCTGCCTGGCCGGGCCCAGTCGCCCAAAGGCCAGCCATGCCCATGACAACCAGGCCTGGCGCCTGATCAGCCAGCTGTCGCTGAACTACCTGTCATTGAGCGAAGCCGGCCAGGGTGCCGCCGCCCTGCGCGAACTGCTGCGCCTGTATGGCGAGAGCAACGACGCCGCCCTGCAATTGCAGATCGAGGGCCTGCGCGAAGTCAGCAGCAAGCCCTGCACCCGGCGCCTGCCGATGCCCGGGCCGATCGTCTTCGGCCGGGGCCTGGAGATCACCCTGGAATTCGATGAAAACGCGTTTCGCGGCACCGGGGTGTTCCTCCTCGGCGCGGTGTTCGAACGCTTCCTGGCACGCTACGTGTCGATCAACAGTTTTACCGAGACGGTGATCCGTACCACCGAACGCGGCGAGATCATGCGATGGAAAGCCAAGCCCGGACGCCGTCCGACCCTGTGAGCACGCTCACGGCGATGCAGGCCGAACCCTGGGAATACGATTTCTTCCAGGCATTGCGGCGTATCGAGTGCGAATCGCCGCAGTTGCCGCGCTTCGGCCACTCCCAGCGCCTGGCCGACGACCCGTTGCGCCTCGGCCAGCAGCTCGATTGCGCCTTCGCCCCGGCCACCCTGGCGTCCATGACACCGGCCAGCGACACCACCCCGGCGCGGCTCGAACAGTTCTTCTTCGGCCTCGGCGGGCCCAACGGCCCGTTGCCGTTGCACCTGACCGAGTACATGCGCGAACGCCAGCGCAACAATGCCGACAGCACCAGCAAGCGTTTCCTCGATATCTTCCACCATCGCCTGCTGAGCCTGTTCTACCGGGCCTGGGCCGAAGCACGGCCGACCGTCAGCCATGACCGCCCGGACGACGACTACTGGTCCGCGCGCCTGGCCGCCCTGAGTGGCCGGGGCATGCCCAGCCTGCTGAAACAGGGGCTGATCCCGGACACCGCCAAGCTGCACTTCAGCGGCCATCTCGCCGCCCAGACCCGCTACCCGGATGGCCTGCGCGCCATCCTGCAAGAGTATTTCGGGCTACCGGTGCAGATCGAGGAATACGTCGGCCAATGGCTGTACCTGCCCGAGCGCAGCCGCGTCGGCGTCAGCGCGCACCAGCTGGGCATCGACTTCTGCCTGGGCCGGCATGTCTGGGACCGCCAGCACAAATTCCGCATCCGCGTCGGCCCGCTCAAGCTGGCCGACTACATGGGCCTGCTGCCCGACGGTGAACCCTTCCGCCACCTGGTGGCCTGGGTCGCCGAATACCTGGGGCACGAGCTGGACTGGGACCTGAACCTGGTCCTGGAACAGCCGCAAGTGCCCAAGCTGCAACTCAACGGCCAGTTCCGCCTGGGTTTCAATACCTGGCTCGGCCAACCCCAAGAAGATGCCAAGGACCTGATCCTGGCCCGGCATTACGCCGATCAGGCCACCTCGGCCCACCATTCAAGGAGCCCGGACCATGGGTGAAATCAGCCGCGCCGCGTTATTCGGCAAACTCAACAGCGTCGCCTACAAGGCCATCGAAGCCGCCACGGTGTTCTGCAAGCTGCGGGGCAACCCCTATGTGGAACTGAGCCACTGGCTGCACCAGTTGCTGCAACTGCAGGACTCCGACCTGCACCGCCTGATCCGCCAGTTCAATCTCGAACCGGCGCGCCTGGCCCGCGACCTGACCGATGCGCTGGACCGCCTGCCGCGCGGCTCGACCTCGATCACCGACCTGTCGTCCCACGTCGAAGAAGCCGTGGAACGCGGCTGGGTCTACGGCAGCCTGATGTTCGGCGAAAGCCAGGTACGCACCGGCTACCTGATACTCGGCATCCTCAAGACCCCGAGCCTGCGCCATGCCCTGCTGGCGCTGTCGTCGGAATTCGACAAGATCAAGGTCGAGGCCCTGAGCGATCGCTTCGACGAATACGTCGGCGACTCACCGGAAAATAACCTCGGTGCCAGCGACGGCTTCACGGCCGGAGCGGTGCCGGGCGAAGCCAGCGGCGCCATGGCCCCCAGCGCCATGGGCAAGCAGGAAGCGCTCAAGCGTTTCACCGTGGACCTGACCGAACAGGCCCGCAGCGGCAAGCTCGACCCTATCGTCGGTCGCGATGAAGAGATCCGCCAACTGGTGGATATCCTGATGCGCCGCCGTCAGAACAACCCGATCCTTACTGGCGAGGCCGGCGTCGGCAAGACCGCCGTGGTCGAAGGCTTCGCCCTGCGCATCGTTGCCGGTGACGTGCCGCCTGCATTGAAAGATGTGGAACTGCGCAGTCTCGACGTCGGCCTGCTGCAAGCCGGCGCAAGCATGAAGGGCGAGTTCGAGCAGCGCCTGCGCCAGGTCATCGAAGACGTCCAGGCCTCGCCCAAGCCGATCATCCTGTTTATCGACGAAGCCCACACCCTGGTCGGTGCCGGTGGCGCCGCCGGTACCGGGGACGCGGCCAACCTGCTGAAACCGGCGCTGGCGCGCGGCACCTTGCGCACCGTGGCCGCGACCACCTGGGCCGAGTACAAGAAGCACATCGAGAAAGACCCGGCCCTGACCCGCCGTTTCCAGGTGGTACAGGTCGCCGAGCCGTCGGAAGACAAGGCCCTGCTGATGATGCGCGGCGTCGCCTCGACCATGGAAAAACACCACCAGGTGCAGATCCTCGATGAAGCGCTGGAAGCTTCGGTGAAGCTGTCGCATCGCTATATCCCGGCGCGCCAGTTGCCGGACAAGTCCGTCAGCCTGCTGGACACTGCCTGCGCCCGGGTTGCCATCAGCCTGCATGCGGTCCCCGCCGAAGTCGACGACAGCCGTCGGCGTATCGAAGCACTGGAAACCGAGTTGCAGATCATTGCCCGCGAGCATGCCATCGGCGTCGATACCGCCGTGCGCCGCAGCAACAGCGAGAACCTGCTGGGCGCCGAGCGCGAGCGCCTGGCCAAGCTGGAAGTGCGCTGGGCCGACGAAAAGGCCCTGGTCGACGAACTGCTCGCCACCCGCGCCGAACTGCGTGAAAGCGCCGGCGTGGTCGACAGCGAGATCAGCACCGAACAAAGCCATGCCCTGCGGGAAAAACTGGTCGACCTGCAACAGCGCCTCAGCGCCCTGCAAGGTGAAAGCCCCTTGATCCTGCCGACCGTGGACTACCAGGCGGTGGCCTCGGTGGTCGCCGACTGGACCGGCATTCCGGTGGGCCGCATGGCCCGCAACGAACTGGAGACCGTGCTCAACCTCGACCAGCACCTGCAGAAGCGCATCATCGGCCAGGACCATGCCCTGCGGATGATCGCCAAGCGCATCCAGACCTCCCGCGCCGGCCTCGACAACCCGAGCAAGCCGATCGGCGTGTTCATGCTTGCCGGCACCTCGGGCGTGGGCAAGACCGAAACCGCCCTGGCCCTGGCGGAAGCCATGTACGGCGGCGAACAGAACGTCATCACCATCAATATGAGCGAGTTCCAGGAAGCCCATACCGTCTCCACCCTCAAGGGTGCCCCGCCCGGCTACGTCGGTTACGGTGAAGGTGGCGTGCTGACTGAAGCGGTGCGGCGCAAGCCTTACAGCGTGGTGTTGCTGGATGAGGTGGAAAAAGCCCACCCGGACGTGCACGAAATTTTCTTCCAGGTCTTCGACAAAGGCGTGATGGAGGACGGCGAAGGCCGGGTGATCGACTTCAAGAACACCCTGATCCTGCTGACCACCAATGCCGGCACTGAACTGATCTCGCACCTGTGCAAGGACGCCGACAACGTGCCGGACCCGGAGGAGATCGCCAAGGCCCTGCGCCAGCCGTTGCTGGAGATTTTCCCGCCGGCGTTGCTGGGGCGATTGGTGACCATTCCGTACTACCCGCTGAGCGACACCATGCTCAAGGCGATCACCCGCCTGCAGCTGGGGCGGATCAAGAAGCGCGTGGAAAGCACCCACAAAGTGGCCTTCGATTTCGACGACGCGGTAGTCGACCTGATCGTTTCGCGCTGCACCGAGACCGAAAGCGGCGGCCGGATGATCGACACCATCCTGACCAACAGCCTGCTGCCGGACATGAGCCGCGAATTCCTCACGCGCATGCTCGAGGGCAAGGCGCTGGCGGGGGTGCGGATCAGTGAACGGGATAACGAATTGCATTACCAGTTCAGCGACGCGGGCGCCTGAGTCGACGCCTTCGCGGCGGTGCGGCGAAGAGGCCCGCCCGAACACCACAATACCCAGAGATAACCCATGCTATTCACCCAAGCCACCCGCCTGGCCCAGATCAACAGCCCTCTCGGGCCGGATGTCCTGCTGCTCAAGGATTTCGGCGGCGGCGAGGAGCTGGGGCGGCTGTTCGACTACGAACTGCACCTGACCTCCAACGACGGCGCCCTGGACCTCAACCAGTTGCTGGGCAAGCCCATGAGCCTGTCGTTGCAGGTCCAGGGCGGCCTGCGCTACTTCCACGGCATCGTCGCGCGTTGCAGCCAGAACGTCAGCCAGGGCCAGTTCGCCAGCTACTCAGTCACCCTGCGGCCCTGGCTCTGGCTGCTGACCCGCACCTCCGACTGCCGGATCTTCCAGCACCAGAGCATCCCGCAGATCATCAAGCAGGTGTTCCGCGACCTCGGTTTCTCCGACTTCGAAGACGCCCTCAGCCAGCCCTATCGCGAATGGGAATACTGCGTCCAGTACCGCGAAAGCAGTTTCGACTTTGTCAGCCGGCTGATGGAACAGGAAGGCATCTACTACTACTTCCGCCATGAAAAGGACCGCCACGTGCTGGTCCTGGCCGACGCCTACGGCGCCCATCACAGCGCCCCGGGCTACGAGTCGCTGCCCTACTACCCGCCGGACGGCCAGCATCGCGAGCGCGACCACCTCAACGGCTGGCACCTGGCCCAGGAAGTCCAGCCCGGCTCCCTGGAGCTCAACGACTACGACTTCCAGCGCCCCAGCGCGCGGATCGACGTGCGTTCGGCCATGCCACGGCCGCACACCGCCGGCGACTATCCGCTGTACGACTACCCCGGCACCTACGTGCAGAGCCAGGACGGCGAGCATTACGCACGTACCCGTATCGAAGCGATCCAGAGCCTGCATGAACGCGTCGAGCTCAACGGCAACGCCCGTGGCCTGGGCTCGGGGCATCTATTCAGCCTCACCGGCTTCGGTCGCCAGGACCAGAACCGCGAATACCTGATCGTCGGCGCGCGTTACTACATCGCCCAGGAAAGCCTGGAATCCGGCGCGACGGGGGCCGGCGCGCAGTTCGAAAGCAGCCTGAGTTGCATCGACGCGCAACAGAGCTTCCGCCCGTTGGCGAACACCGCGCGGCCCACCGTCAAAGGGCCGCAGACCGCCGTGGTGGTGGGCCCGGCCGGCGAGGAAATCTGGACCGACCAATTCGGCCGGGTCAAGGTGCACTTCCACTGGGACCGCCACGACCAGTCCAACGAAAACAGCTCCTGCTGGATTCGCGTGTCGCAGGCCTGGGCCGGCAAGAACTGGGGTTCGATGCAGATTCCGCGGATCGGCCAGGAAGTCATCGTCAGCTTCCTCGAAGGCGACCCCGACCGGCCGATCATCACCGGCCGGGTCTACAACGCCGAACAGACGGTGCCCTACGACCTGCCCGCGAATGCCACCCAGAGTGGTATGAAAAGCCGGTCGAGCAAGGGCGGCACGCCGGCCAACTTCAACGAAATCCGCATGGAAGACAAGAAAGGCGCCGAGCAGCTGTACATCCATGCCGAGCGCAACCAGGACATCGTGGTCGAGGTTGACGAGAGTCACTCGGTGGGCCACGACCGTAACAAAAGCATCGGCCACGACGAGACGGTGACCATCGGTTCGGTGCGCCTGCGCGCGGTCAAGGACGACGACATCCTGGTGGTTGGCCGCAAGAAGACCGACAGCATCAGCCAGAGCTACGTCATCGAGGTCGGCGAAAACCTGCGCCTGGTCTGCGGTGAAAGCGTGCTGGAGTTGAATGCCAGCGGCCAGATCAACCTCAGCGGCGTGCAGATCAGCTTCCATGCCTCGGGCGATGCCGAGTTCAACACCGGCGGCACCCTGCACCTGAACAACGGCGGCGGCCCCGGCGCGTCACCCGAAGGCCAAGGCGTCAAAGGCAGCATCGACGCCAGCGTCGAGGCGATGTTCCCCAAGCCCAAATAACGAGATCCGCGAACCATGACCTACCGCCTCAATGAATTCCAGTTCGCCCTGCCCGAGAGCGAACTGCTCGATGCCTCGATCAATATCCTCAAGTTCCCGGAGCTGGGCACTTCGCTGATCGTCAGCCGCAGCCAGCTGGCCGAGGGCGAAACCCTGCAAAGCAACTTCGACGCCCAGCTCAAGCGCCTGGAACAGCAGGTCCAGGAACTGCGCTACCAGCCGGGCCAGGCCGTCCGCCTGGGGGCCGATCAGTCGGTGGACGGCATCGAGCTGCGCAGCCAGTTCAGCAAGGGCGCGGAGAAGGTCTTCCAGTACCAGCTCGCGCTGGTACTGCCGGGCACCCGCAAGATGCTCGCCCTGAGCTACGTCAAGGCCGACAAGCTGGGGGATGCCGAAGCGGCGCATTGGGCGACGATCAAGCAATCGCTGCAGTTCGACCGGGTGGTGTGACGAGCGCCATGCATGTCTGACGCACTGTGGGCCGCCCGGCTGGGCGATGGACTGTCCCATACCTCGATGATGGCCGATATCCTAGGCGGCGTGCTGGAGGTGGCGGCCAATGTCGCCATCGGCGCACTGGCGACGGCTGCCGTAGTTGCCGCGACCGGGATCACGGTCGCAACCGGCGGGCTTGGGGCCTGTGTGCTCGGCGCGGTGGTCGGGGTCATTGTCGGCGTGGCGATGAGCAAGACCGGCGCCGACAAGGGCCTGAGCAAGATGTGCGAGGACATCGGCAACGGCCTCTTTCCGCCCACGGTGCAGGCGACGATTCTCAGCGGCTCCACCGACACCCTGATCAACTCGATTCCAGCAGCCCGCGCCGCCGGTGCGGTGCCGTCCCATGTCGCCCCGGCGGGTACGCCCGAGAGCGAAGAAGCAGCACCCGCTGAAGGTGACAAGGCCGAGGAACCGGGCTTCCTCGATATGGCCAAGGGCTTTTTCTCGCAGATGTGGCGGCCCACGGTGGCGACTCCAGCCCCCGGCGCCGTGCCCAAGCCGCTGGACCTGGTGACCTGCATGAAGCATCCGCCGATGCCGCCGCAGTTTCTTGCCGAAGGGTCGGAAAAGGTCAGCATCAACGGGCAACCCGCCGTGCGCAGTGGAGACCGCAGCACCTGCGATGCCACCGTGGTTTCGGCTGGGCTGATCTCGCCCAATGTCACCATCGGCGGCGGTTCGGTGGTGGTACGCGAGATCCGTAGCGGCAAGACACCCGGCGTCGGGTTGGCGATTACCGCGCTGCTGATGCTCAAGGGCAGCAAGGGCAAGTTCCTCAGCAATCTGCCATGCATGCTGCTGGCCGGGGTCAATTCCTTCGTCACCAGCCAGGCCATCGGCGCGCTGACCAATGCCATCGCTGGCTCGCCGAACCCGGTGCATGCCGCGACCGGCGCCAAGGTGCTGGGCGGTCAAGATGAGCTGGACTTTGTTCTACCTGACGTCCTGCCCATCGACTGGCAGCGCTTCTACAACAGCCGCGATGAGCGGCGCGACACATTGCTCGGTACAGGCTGGAGCCTGCCTTATGAAATCGGTGTGAGCATCGAGGCGCACCCTGAAGGCGGCGAGCGGCTGATCTATACCGACGAACAGGCACGGCGTATCGACATGGGGTCGATCCCCTTGGGCGGTGCGGTGTTCAGTCCGGGGGAAGGACTGGCCGTGCGGCGCAACGGTAATGGACAACTGCTGATCGAGAGCGACGACGGTTTGTATCGCCTGTTCGAACCGACCCTGGCCGATCCTTCGACCTTGCGCCTGAGCCAGTTGGGCGACCGCAATGACAACCGGATCTACCTCGATTACGACGAGTCGGGGCGGCTGGTTCGGCTGCGCGATACCTTCGATATGGTGCAAGTGGCGCTGATCTACAGCGCTCAATGGCCTCGGCGTGTCGGCCAGATCGAACGCCTGTACCTCGATCAGCAGCGCGAAGTGCTGGTCAGCTACGACTACGACAGCAGCGGCGATCTGGCCGCAGTGCGCGACAACCTTGGTCAAGTGCAACGGCGCTTTGCCTACGACAACGGGCGGCGGATGGTCGAACACCAGTTGCCCACCGGACTGCGCTGTTTCTATCAGTGGGCGCTGATCGAGAACCTTGAGTGGCGGGTAGTACGGCACTGGACTGATGACGGCGATGAGTATTTATTCGACTACGACCTGAGCAGCGGCACCACCCGTATCACCGACGGCTTGAGGCGCGTGAGTCGCCGCCGTTGGAACCCGCAGCAGCAGATTACCGAATACACCGACAACCTCGGCCACACCTGGCACTTCGAGTGGAACGACGAGCGCCAGTTGCTCGGCGCCACCGATCCCCAGGGCGGGCAGCACCAGTTCAGTTACGACGACGCGGGCAATCTCAGCGCCAGCGTCGATCCGCTGGGGCGCAGCGAGTCGACCTTGTGGCTGGAGCACTGGTCGTTGCCGCTGGTGGAGACCGACGCGGCGGGCAACAGCTGGCAATACCGCTACGACCCGCGCGGCAACTGCACCCACGAGACCGATCCACTGGGGCAAGTCACCCAATACCGCTTCGATACCCAGGGCCAGGTGGTCGAGATCATCGACGCCACGGGTAAAAGCAAAACCTTGCAGTGGAACGACCTCGGCCAGCTGATTCGTCATGTGGACTGCTCGGGATCGCCGACCACCTTCAGCTACGACCGGCGCGGTCATCTGCAGCTGGTCACCGATGCGCTCGGCGAACGCGTGACCTATCAGCACGATGCCCAGGGCCGCCTGTTGCAGAGCCAGTTGCCGGACGGTCGCGTCGAACAATACCTGCGCGACGGCAGCGGCCAGCTCACGGGGTATGTCGACCCAGCCGGGCACAGCACCGGCTATCAGTACGACCGGCGCGGCCAGGTGCGCCAGCGCATCGATGCCCATGGCCGGCAGGTGCAATTCGGCTACGACGCCTATGGGCGTTTGCAGACGCTGACCAATGAAAACGGTGAGAGCTATCGCTTTGCCTGGGATGCCGGCGACCGTCTTACCGAACAACGCGATCTCGACGGCAGCGCCCGTTGTTATGCCTATGACATGCTGGATAATGCGACTCGCGTGGAATACGTTCCGGCACCGTTTGGCAATGGACTGGCGCTGGTGCCGACGAAGCCGGTGGCGCCCATCGTTCATCAGTTGGAGCGCGATGGGGTGGGTCGGCTGATCGCCAAGGTCACCGACGATGGGCGTACCGAGTATGCCTACAATCCGCTGGATCAGCTCACCGCCATCACCTTTACCGACAATGATGGTAACGAACAAAAGCTCGGCTTTGCCTATGACGCCCTCGGCCAGTTGCTGGAAGAACAGAGCGCGGCGGGTAGCCTGCTGCATCATTACGATGAACTGGGCAATCTGCTCCAGACGCAGTTGCCGGATGGGCGTTGGCTCAACCGGCTGTATTACGGCAGCGGGCATCTGCACCAGATCAACCTGGACGGCCGGGTTATCAGCGACTTCGAGCGTGACCGCCTGCACCGCGAGGTATCGCGCACCCAGGGTCAGCTCAGCACCCACAGTGAGTACGACCGTGTTGGACGCCTGCGCTCGCGTTTGCGCCGCCCGTCCAACCAACCGCCGGTACTGCCGGCACCCGCGCAAAAGTATTTCGACTACGACCCCAGCGACAACCTGATCGGCCGCCTCGACCGCCAGCCACGCGGCGACCAACGCCAGTTACTGCATTACGACGCCACGGGTCGGATCATCGCCAGCCAGGACAGCGTCCAGGGCCAAAGCGAAACCTTCACCTACGACGCCGCCGCCAACCTGCTGGACGGCCCGCAAGCGGGTGCTGGGTTGGTGGTGCACAACAAGCTGCTGACCTATCAGGACAAGCGTTATCGCTACGATGGGTTTGGGCGAATGATCGAGAAGCGCAGCGGCAGTCATCGGGTGCAGCGCTTTGCCTATGATGCCGAACACCGCTTGATCGAGGTGCGCAACCAGGACGGTGCGCGGGAAACGCTTGTGCGCATGAGCTACGATGCGTTGGGGCGACGTATCGGCAAGATCGAGCACGACAACCATGGCTATCCGTTGGGCGAAACGCGCTTTACCTGGGATAGACTGCGTTTGTTGCAGGAGCATCGCAATAGCCAGACCAGCCTGTATCTGTATACCGATGACGGCTATGAACCGCTGGCTCGGGTAGATGGCAGTGGTGCATTGCAGAAGGTCCGTTATTACCACAACGACCTGAGCGGCCTGCCCGAGCAACTGACCGAAGCCGATGGCGCCACGGTGTGGCAGGCCCGCTATCGGGTCTGGGGCAATATCCTTGAAGAGATACGCGAACCGTATTACATCGAGGAACAGAACCTGCGGTTCCAGGGTCAGTACCTGGACCGGGAGACCGGGCTGCACTACAACACGTTCCGGTTCTATGATCCGGATGTGGGGCGGTTTACCACGCCAGATCCGATTGGATTGGCGGGAGGGTTAAACCTCTACCAATATGCGCCGAACCCGTTTGGGTGGCTGGATCCATGGGGATGGGCCCCATGCAGTACTACAACCAAAAAACTTCAGGCTCATGCTAATGCAGCTAAAAAAGCCGTGTACCGCAACCCGCAGCGCTCATTGACGATGAAACAAAGGGCGGCGGTAAAGCGAGCCTACGATAGAGGTGACTTAGGTCAGGCACACTCCCGCTACCGTCGCTATGTCGGCCAGCGGATCGATGCCGAGTTCAAACGCCGAGTGCTGGCTGATCCATCGCTTGCGCACTTGAATGTATCGAAATCAGGTCAACGTCTACCGGATGTGTATGATCCAAAAAGCAAAGCCTGGTGGGATCTGACAACCAAGGCAGACTGGGCCAGAGGCACACATCAGCGGCGCTATGGCGACTGGGGAAATGGTTATGAAGGAGTGACATGGTGAGTAACCGTATTGAGTCTAAAACATTATCGGGTCTTGAACAGGATGGTTTGGTTCTCTCTGAGAAGACGCTTTTCAAAAGCGAGTCAATTCAGGCATGTAAACTGAAAAACTCAAAACTTTCCTATCCAATTTTCGATGGCTGCCTTCTGGAAAACTGCGTATTCGAGAGCAGTAATTTTTCCAACTCTCGCTTCTTCAATATGACCATGCTGAACCTGTGCGACTTCAAAAACGTCGACTTTCGCAGCACGGGGCTGAATGACAGCGTATTCAATGGCTGCACTTTCATAAAATGTGACTTCCGTCAAACAGCTTTCAACGATTGCACATTTAATAATTGCACATTTGATAATTGCAAAATCATTGATAATACATTCAATGCAAAAAAAATCCAAAATTGCAAATTAGTTGGAAAGCTACAAGAAGTAAATTTTACCTCAGAACAACCGAATACCCTGCTGAAGGTCGACTTTGGGGAATGCAAACTAGAATATGTAACTTTTAAAAATTGTAACCTTGAAGAAGTCGTTCCACCGACTGACACTCAACACATTTACTTCAGAGATTTGTCGGAACGGGCAAAAAAAGCACTTTCCTATATGGAGACACAGCCTGACAGCTCAATCAATACACTATTAAAACGGCGCCTGAAAAGTTTCTCGACTCAACGGGGAGGTATTTTCAACACTAAAAATCTTGAGACCATCGAGGGGCCGGAATATTCAAAGCTGCTTATCTCCCTTTTGACAGACCCGAAATAATCATTCAACGCACAAGATTCGAAAAAATACTCCGTGTGCCAAATACGAAAATGCCTACAAAAAATTATATATTGCTTGCGTCGCTGACATGTGTCGATGGCAGCGGTGAGTCGCAGAAGGTCCATTACTACCACAACGACCTGAGCGGCCTGCCCGAGCAACTGACGGAAGCGGACGGTGCCACGGTGTAACAGGCCCGCTATCGAGTCTGAGGCAATACCCTTGAGGAGATACGCGAACCGTACTATATCGCGGAATAGACCCTGCAGTTCCAGGGTCAGAACCTGGACCGGAAGACTGGGGAGCACTACAGCATTTGCCGGGGCAAGGTTGGATTAATCCTGTCGGTAACGCATTGCCAAACGCAACGAGATAGAATTCTGATGAGCAAATATTTATTGACACTCGAAATCGCCTCCCCTACGGAGCGCCTCCAAGTTCACAGCATTCGAGAGGCTGCCGTACTCTATGTTTACCTCCTTGCTACCAAGTGCAAGCTGCCTGCCGGCGGCATTGCCAAGATAATTCTTCAGCAAGCGCCAGTCGAAGCAGAGCAAACGCTCATGGATGTTTGCACTTACTCTCATCCATTCACCCACCTCGATAACCTACCTGAGGATGCTGCGGGTGGCGGCAGGCGTTGCAGCTCTGATGGCAACCCAACGGGTCTATAAGGTCGTTTGTATCGACAAGGAAAGTGGTGATGCCTTGTGGGTAAAAGATCGAATGCTAGAGAAAAATTAACCCTCGCATAAAAACTCGGCCAGTCGTCGCTCACTCGCACCCGCCAAAAGCACCATCCCCAGCGTGGTCTATCCTTCAGGCGTCACTAGAGCCGGACCTCGACACAGGAGACAGCGAATGGATGCACGAGAAAGAGCGTTGATGCGGGCCAGCGTGGCTTTGGGGTTGCTGATCAGCACCCTGAAGAAGCACGATCTGGGAGCCCCCCTTTCCCTGGACGATCCACATTTCAAGGAGCTGATTACCCACCTGCGGGACAATTTGCTGGAAGCTCAGGCGGACGAGAGCGTTTCCAGTGTCATGGTGTCGATCAACAAGGCTTTCACCGATGGCGTGCGGCTCAATGCCCGCAGCGTGGGGAGCTTGTTGACGGCGCTGAAGAAGGTCGATGGGCTGCTCATCGAGGCCGGCGAGAGACACGCACCGTTGCAGCTGCTTCAGGTGAACGCAGGCTGAAATGCAGCCCTTGTAGGAGCCGGCAAGCCGGCTCCTACAAAAGCGGGTGCAGCGTTTGTGAGAACGTACACCCGCTATTTGCTCGACAACTGTGATCCACCCCCACAATCACAGTAGGAATAATTTCCCGCCAACATCAGATCATTCATACTCCGCACCGCTCTTGACCTGATGATGGACCACTTGTCGATGACCTTTCATGTCTGACCCGCTCTGGGCGGCCCGCCTGGGTGACGCGTTATCCCATACCTCGATGCTGGCCGATATTCTCGGCGGCGTGCTCGAAGTCGCGGCCAACGTGGCAATCACCGCGCTGGCCACCGCCGCCGTGGTCGCCGCTACCGGGATCACCGTCGCCACCGGTGGGCTTGGGGCCTGTGTGCTCGGTGCCGTGGTCGGGGTCATTGTCGGCGTGGCGATGAGCAAGACCGGCACCGACAAGGGCCTGAGCAAGCTGTGCGAGGGCATCGGCAACGCGCTCTTCCCGCCCACGGTACAGGCCACCATCCTCAGCGGCTCCAGCAACACCCTGATCAACTCGATTCCAGCAGCCCGCGCCGCCGGCGCCGTGCCGTCCCATGTCGAAGCGGCCGGTACGCCGGACAGCGAGCCACCTCAGGAAGCCAGCTACCTGGATATCGCCAAGGGTTTCTTTGCCCAGATGTGGCGCCCTACGGTGGCGACGCCCGCCCCCGGTGCCGTGCCCAAACCGCTGGACCTGTTGACCTGCACCAAGCATCCACCGATGCCGCCGCAGTTTCTCGCCGAAGGTTCGAAAAAGGTCAGCATCAACGGCCAACCCGCCGTGCGCAGCGGCGACCGCAGCACCTGTGATGCCACCGTCGTATCGTCTGGACTGATCTCCCCCAATGTCACCATCGGCGGCGGCTCGGTGGTGGTACGCGAGATCCGCAGCGGCAAGACTCCCGGCGTCGGCCTGGCCATCACCGCATTGATGATGCTCAAGGGCAGCAAGGGCAAGTTCCTCAGCAACCTGCCGTGCATGCTGCTGGCCGGGGTCAATTCCTTCGTCACCAGCCAGGCCATCGGCGCGCTGACCAATGCCATCGCCGGTTCGCCGAATCCGGTACACGCCGCCACCGGCGCCAAGGTCCTGGGTGGCCTGGATGACCTGGATTTCGCCCTGCCGGGGCTGCTGCCTCTGGAGTGGCAAAGGTTCTACAACAGCCATGACGAGCGCCGCAATGGGCTGTTCGGTGCGGGCTGGAGCGTACCGTATGAAGTTTGTGTCGAGATAACTTCTCACCCCGAAGGGGGCGAGCAACTGATCTATATCGACGAGCAGGCCCGCCGCATCGACATGGGCTCGATTGCACTCGGCAGCGCGGTGTTCAGTCCGGGTGAAGGCCTGAGCGTCCGGCGCCATGGCAATGGCCAATTGCTGATCGAGAGCGACGAAGGCCTTTACCGACTGTTCGAACCGGATCCATGCGAGCCTGGCCGTCTGCGCCTGAGTCAATTGGGTGACCGCAACGACAACCGCCTCTTCCTCGACTATGACGAATCAGGACGTCTTGAGCGGCTACGCGATACCTTCGACCTGGTGCAGGTGGAATTGAGCTACGCGCCGCAATGGCCACGCCGGATCAGCCGGATCGAACGAATCCACCTCGACCAGTCCCGCGAATTGCTGGTGCATTACGACTACGATGCGCAGGGCGATCTGGCGCAAGTCCGCGATACCAGCGGGCACGTACAGCGGAGTTTCGCCTACGATGCCGACCGGCGTCTGAGCGAACATCGTCTGCCCGTCGGCCTGCGCTGTTTTTACCAGTGGGCCAGGGTCCAGCAGCGGGAATGGCGCGTCATCCGACACTGGACCGACGATGGCGATGACTATCGCTTCGACTACGATCTGGACGCTGGTATCACCCGTGTCACCGACGGTCTGGGGCGAGTCAGCACCCGCCACTGGAACCCACAGCACCAGATTACCCGCTACACCGACGCGCTGGGTCATACGTGGTCCTTCGACTGGAACGATGAACGCCAGTTGCTCGGGGCGACCGACCCCTTGGGCGGACAGTACCAGTTCAGTTACGACGAAGCCGGCAACCTCAGTGAAACCGTCGATCCACTGGGGCGCAGCGAATCGACCGTGTGGCTGGAACACTGGGCGCTGCCGCGAGTGGAGACCGATAGCGCCGGCAACAGTTGGCACTACCATTATGATCCGCGTGGAAATTGCATACGGGAAGTTGACCCGTTGGGGCAAGTCACGCGCTATCGTCACGATGCCCACGGCCAGACGGTGGAAATCATCGACCCTGCCGGCAAGAGCAAGAAACTGCGCTGGAACAGTTTCGGTCAGGTGGTCGAGCACATCGACTGCACAGGCCATCCCACGCGGCTGAACTATGACGCTCGCGGTTTGCTCGACACCGTCACCGATGCCCTCGGTGAACGTACCCAGTATCGGTACGATGCCCAGGGCCGCTTGCTCGGCAGCCAGTGGCCGGACGGACGTACCGATCATTATCAGCGCAATGCCGAGGGACAGGTGAGTGGCTATACCGATCCTGAAGGGCACACCACGCACTACCGCTATGACCGACGCGGCCAGGTGTGCCAGCGGATCGACGCGCAGGGACGGCAGATCGAATTCAGCTACGACCAGTACGGCCGTTTGCTGGCCCTGACCAACGAGAACGCTGAGCGCTACCAATTTACCTGGGATTCCAGCAATCGCCTGACCGAGCAACGGGATCTGGACGGCAGCTCCCGCCGCTTCGATTACGATGCATTGAACCAAGTCAGCGTCGTGCAGTTCATACCCGCGCCTGGCGGCAAACCAGCATCAGTACCGGCGCCCCTCGTGAGGCCTGTTATCCATCGGCTCGAGCGTGATGCCTGTGGGCGCCTGATCGCCAAGGTCACCGATGACGGGCGCACCGAGTATAGCTATGACCCACTGGACCAACTGAGTGCCGCCACCTTTACCGATAACCACGGTAACGAACAAACACTCGGTTTCGCCTATGATGCCCTCGGCCAATTGCTGGAAGAACGGAGCGCGGCGGGCTGCCTGCAGCATCATTATGACGAGCTGGGCAATCTGATCCAGACGCAGCTACCCGATGGCCGATGGCTCAATCGGCTGTACTACGGCAGCGGCCATCTGCACCAGATCAACCTCGACGGGCAGCTCATCAGCGACTTCGAGCGCGACAGTCTGCACCGCGAAGTGCTACGTACTCAGGGCTGGCTCAGTACCCGCAGCGAGTACGACCGTAGTGGGCGCCTGCGCGCAAGGTCGCGCCGTCCAACCGGACAGCCCACACAACTACCGGCATCGGTGCAACAACATTTCGACTACGACCTCAGTGACAACCTGATCGGCCGGATCGACCGGCAACCCGGTGGCGAGCACCGCCAGTTATTGCATTACGATGCCACGGGCCGGATCGTTGCAAGCCAGGACAACGTCCAGGGCTTGCGCGAAACTTTCGCCTACGACGCCGCCGCCAACCTGCTGGACAGCCCGCCGACCGGGACCGGTCGAGTGGCGCACAACACACTGCTGAGCTACCAGGACAAGCGATATCGCTATGATGCCTTCGGGCGGATGATCGAGAAACGCAGCGCTGGCCATCGGATACAGCGTTTTACCTATGACGCCGAGCATCGTTTGACAGAGGTGCGCAACCAGGAGGGCACGCGAGAAACCTTGGTGCGCATGCGCTACGACCCGTTGGGACGGCGTATCGGCAAAACCGAACATGATCGCAACGGTAACCTGCTCGGTGAAACTCACTTCACCTGGGATGGACTCCGACTGCTCCAGGAGCACAAGAACAACCAGGGCAGCCTTTACCTCTACGCGGACGACAGTTATGAGCCGCTGGCGCGGGTGGATGGACATGGCGCGCACCAACAGGTGCGCTACTACCAGAATGATCCCAGCGGCTTGCCACGGCAACTGACCGAAGCCGATGGCACGATGGTGTGGCAGGCACGCTACCGGGTCTGGGGCGCCACCGTCGAAGAAGTGCGCGAACCCTATTACATCGAAGAGCAGAACCTGCGCTTTCAGGGCCAGTACCTGGACCGTGAAACCGGGCTGCACTACAACACCTTCCGCTTCTACGACCCGGATATAGGACGCTTCACCACACCGGATCCCATGGGCCTGGCCGGTGGCCTCAATGCCTACCAGTATGCCCCCAACCCGCAAGGCTGGAGCGACCCGCTGGGGCTGATGAAATGCGGTACACCGCCGCCCGGCCGAAAGGTCAAACGCACCGTGTATCGTTTCGAGGAACCCAGCCGGGTCAGCACCACCTGGACGGCCCACAAGTGGAACGTTGCGGCGACCCACCGCTACACCAATGCCGGACTAGGCGGCGTCTACGGGGCCAACTCGCGCAAGACCGCCATGGCGGAAGTTACCCACTGGAAAGTCGACCTGTCGACACGAATACTGGTGAGCAAGAAAGTCCAACTCGACAATGTACTGGACCTGACCAACGCCAAGGTCCGCAATCAGTTGGGCGTGTCACTCAAAGACATTACCGGCTCCAAATACGACGTGACCCATCAGGTGGGCAGTTGGGCCAAGGCCAGCGGCTATGATGGAATACTGGCCCCTTCTGCCCGAAATCCCACCGGGTCTAACCTTATTGCCTTCGATGGGTTCTAGTCATGGAACAATTGGAAAACGATTATCCCGGCGATGCCAGCTGGCAAGCGCTGGTCACCCTCTACGAGGAGGACTATCTCGACGACCAGGCACGGCAGTTGGCCTCCGCCATGGACGGACATCTGGACATGGCCGTAATCCTCTATGGCAAGAGAGGTCTCAAGGAAAGCTTGTGGTGGCTCGAGCAATCTGTCCCGGCACTGGATAACCTGACGCCCACGCAATGCCTGGGCGACCCGATCCTGATTCGGCGCCTGCGCACGGCGCTGATGCGCATGCCCTGAATCGCCGGCATGAAAAATGGACAACCGATCGCCCCAGCCTTGCCTCTACACGGACCGGGAGTGCCCTGGTAATGCCGTTGACCGTTTTATTGACCGCCCTGGACAGGCTGATCGCGCAGTTGCGCAAAAGCCGCAACGAGTCCGTACCGTTTTTTATCGACAAGGCCGTTGAACTCAGCGCCGCTGGCGACGTTCGCGAGGCCCTGGAACGGCTCTCGACCTGCCGGGCCATGGCGCAATACGGCAACTTTTCCGATACCGAGGAAAGCCGGCTAGAAGCGGTGGTCGATGCGGCAACCGCTTGCTTAGCCGCCCTGCCGCCCTCCTGATACCACCATCGCCGCGACGCGGCGTCCCGACAAACCGGCGCTCACAAAGACTGGGCACGACGATATTCTGATGGCGGAACACGTCCCTGATGTGGGAGCGGAGCTTGCGACAGCACCGCCAGAATGAAAAATGGGCACCCGATCCAATCGGCGTGCCCATTTTTTACAGCCCTCCCGTTGCTCCGGGAGTGATACCTGACGCTTACGGGTTGACGCTATCTTTGAGCGACTTGCCCGGTTTGAACGCGACGGTATTGCTGGCCTTGATCTTCACCGGCTCGCCGGTTTGCGGGTTCTTGCCGGTACGGGCACCGCGATGACGCTGCAGGAAGGTGCCGAAACCCACCAGGGTGACGCTGTCTTTGCGGTGCAGCGCGCCAGTGATTTCTTCAAGGACGGCGTTGAGCACGCGGCTGGCCTGTTCTTTCGTGAGGTCCGCTTTTTCAGCAATTGCAGCGGCGAGTTCTGGTTTACGCATAATGAAGCCTCTTTGACGGTTTTTTGTTGTTATGTCCGTGCTGTTCTTCCAGAACAGCGCCCAAAGCGCCGCAGGCTCTACTCTGCGGCAGACGGGAGTGAGGATGGCACGAGGCAAGGCCCCGCGCCAGTCTCGTTACGACCTTTGTAGGGGCAAGAACCGGGTGTTTACGACAGAAGGACCGGTATTTACGCCAGCAACGGCGGAAGTTCCTTGTTCAAGGCCAGTTTTTCCATCACCGCGACGCCAGTCAGGGCATAGCCCAGTAGCCGACCGCTGGTGTCACGGCACAAGGCCTTGATATCGGCGCCCTGTCCTTCGACCGTCCACACCCCCTCGCTACCACGCGGCGGCGGCGACACCACCAGCGGGCACACCGGGGTTTTCACCGTGATCGGCATGGCACCGTAGCTCACCGCGGTAGCATTGCCGGCCAGTGTCTGGGCCAGCGCCCGGGCGCAGCTCATCAGCGGCATGACATACAACAGGTTCAGGCCATCGACCTCGGCGCAGTCGCCCAGGGCATAGATATTGGCGTGGGAGGTTTTCAGGTGACGGTCGACCACCACCCCGCGATTGACCTGCAAGCCGGCCGCCGCCGCCAGGTCGATGCGCGGGCGCAGGCCGATGGCCGAGACCACCACGTCGCAGGCCACGGTAGCACCATCCGACAGGTGCGCCTCCAGGTGCTCGCCGCTGCGTTGCAGGCGGGTCAGCACCGGGCCCAGGTGAAAACGCGCACCGAGGCTTTCCAGGCCGGCTTGCACAGCGGCGGCCGCCGCCGGGTGCAGCAGCGTCGGCATGACCTGTTCGCACGGCGCGACCAGTTCCACCTGGTAACCGCCGAGGATCAGGTCATTGGCGAACTCACAGCCGATCAACCCGGCGCCCAGCAGCAGGACGCGCTGCTTGCCCGCCGCCGCCGCGCGAAAGCGCGCGTAGTCTTCCAGGTCATTGATCGGAAAAATCGCCTCGGGCGCGTCGCCTTCCACCGGCACCCGCACGGTTTCCGCGCCCCAGGCCAGGATCAGGTCGCGGTAGCCCAGCGCTTCCTCGCCGATCCACAGGCGCTTGTGCCCCGGGTCGATGCCGCTGATGCGGGTATGGGTACGGATCTCGGCCTTGAGCTGTTCGGCCATGGCCCCGGGCTCGGCCATGCTCAGGCCGTCGGCGTCCTTGTTCTTGCCAAAGCCGGTGGACAGCATGGGCTTGGAGTAGGAACGCCCGTCGTCGGCGGTGATCAGCAGCAGCGGGGTTTCACTGTCGAGCTTGCGAAACTCCCGGGCCAGGTTGTAACCGGCAAGCCCGGTACCGACGATCACGACAGGTGCGCTCATTCCTTTCTCCAGCTCCGTTTCTATTGGTTTAAAAATTGATCAATCAGCCGATTTCGATCATTTCGAAATCCATCTTGCCGACGCCACAGTCCGGGCACAGCCAGTCAGCCGGGACGTCTTCCCATTTGGTCCCGGGGGCGATGCCATCATCCGGCCAACCGTCTTTTTCGTCGTAGATCAGCCCGCAAACCACACATTGCCACTTCTTCATCTCGTTACTTCCTCGGATCCCAGGCGTTTGACGGCACGGACAGTCGATGGGTACAGCGTTGCCGCCCGGCTCAGGGCGTTTTGTACTGATCGAAGCCCGCCGATGCAAGCACGATCGACAGTGCTGATAAGCCGAGCGCTCTAAATGGCCGGACCGCCTGTGATAAGCTCGGCGCCTCACTGGCTGCCAATCAACTGCCCATCGTGCCGCACAACGCCCCCGTTCCAGCGTCTCCCGCCTGGCTCACGCAGAGCCGGTTGAGCCTCCCGCCAGACGCACAAACCCTCGACTGGTTATTTGACGAAGGTTCCCTCACCCGTCGCCTGACAGCACTTTCCGATAATTCTTTCAGCGTCACACCGCTGTTCGAAGGCTGGCAAGCACTACGCGACGACGAGTGCGCCGCGCTGGAGTTGCCAGGTGAAAGCCTGGGTTGGGTGCGCGAAGTGTATTTGCGCGGTCATGACCAGCCCTGGGTGTTCGCCCGTAGCGTCGCGGCGCAGAGCGCCTTGCGCGAAGGCGGCCTGAATATGGACGAGTTGGGCAGCCGCTCGCTGGGCGAACTGCTGTTCTGCGATGAAGCGTTCGAGCGCCAGGCCATCGAGGTCTGTCATTACCCGCCCCCCTGGCTGCCGCCGGAGCACCGCGCCGATGACCTCTGGGGCCGCCGCTCACGCTTCAATCGCGGGCCGCTGAGCCTGCTGGTGGCGGAGATTTTCCTGCCGAGCCTGTGGCACGCCGTCAGTGCCTGTGCGGAGAACTGCTGATGTACCTGAACCTGCTCAAATCCATGAATCGCCTGCATCCACGGGCCTGGGACTTTCTCCAGCTGACCCGCATGGACAAGCCCATCGGCATTTACCTGCTGTTGTGGCCGACCCTGAGCGCCTTGTGGATCGCGGCCAAGGGCGTGCCGTCACTGGGCAACCTGCTGATCTTCACCCTCGGCGTGGTCCTGACCCGTGCCGGTGGCTGTGCGATCAATGACTTTGCCGACCGCAAGGTCGACGGTCACGTCAAACGCACCGAACAAAGGCCCCTGGCGGCCGGGCGGATCAGCGGCAAGGAAGCCCTGGCGGTGTTCGCCCTGCTGATGGGGATCAGTTTCCTGTTGGTGCTCTGTACCAACGCAACCACGGTGTGGTTGTCCTTCGGTGCCCTGGCGGTAGCGGCCTGCTACCCGTTCATGAAGCGCTATACCTATTACCCGCAGGTGGTGCTGGGCGCGGCGTATTCCTGGGGCATCCTGATGGCCTTCACCGCCGAGACCGGCAGCCTGCCGGCCACGGCCTGGTTGCTGTATATCGCCAACCTGATGTGGACGGTGGCATTCGATACCTATTACGCCATGACCGACCGTGAGGACGACCTGAAGATCGGCGTGAAATCCACCGCCATCCTGTTCGGCGAGGCCGATCGGGTGATTATCCTGACCTTGCAGGGCCTGATGCTCGGCTGCCTGCTACTGGCCGGGGCACGGTTCGAGTTGGGGGGCTGGTTTCATATCGGGCTTTTGGCCGCGGCGCTGTGCTTTGTCTGGGAATTCTGGGTCACCCGGAGCAAGGACCCGCAGCTCTGCTTCAAGATGTTCCTGCACAACCACTGGGCGGGATTGGCGATTTTCCTCGGAGTGGTGCTGGATTACGCGGTGCGCTGAGCCCTGCTCGCCAACCAGGCACGCGTTCCAGAGAACACAACGGAACCTCTAGGAGCCTGGCTTGCCAGCGAAGCTTTTAGCTGTCTCAAGGACCTCTTCGCGGGCAAGCCCTGCTCCTACAAGGGACGGCAGTGGATCAGTGCTTGACCATGTGCCACATGCCGCCTTTGCCGTCACCCATTGCATCTCCAGGCTTGACGTCCATCTTGAAGTTGTACATCGGCTTGCCGTCATGCGCCCACTGCATCGAGCCGTCGTCGCGCTTGACGACCGTCCACTTGCCCTCGGCCTTGGCGTCCGCAGGAGCCATCATCGGCGGCCAGTTCTTGGCGCAATCGCCATTGCACATGGATTTGCCGTTGGCATCCTTATCAAAGGTGTACAACGTCATACCCTTGCCATCGACCATCTTGCCGTCTTTCATCATGGCCGGTTCGGCCGCGAAAACCAGGGTCGGCAGCGTTAACGCCGCCGCTACCATCAAGGCTTTCAACGAAAACGAAGAGTAAGTCATGAGAACCTTCCTTTTGTGGTTGTAGGATTCGAACTCCCAGCGTAGCCCATGAATATGACCATTGCGGCTTGCTGTAAAAAGCTGTCACATGACTGCAATAATTTCGTTATCTAATGCGGCGCAAGACAGTTAAATGACAAGAGGGTGAAGGGATATGGTTGGCAGGAGCATTCTGATCGTCGACGACGAAGCGCCCATCCGCGAGATGATCGCCGTGGCGTTGGAAATGGCCGGCTATGACTGCCTGGAAGCGGAAAACTCCCAGCAGGCCCATGCGATCATCGTCGATCGCAAACCCGACCTGATCCTGCTCGACTGGATGCTCCCCGGCACCTCGGGCATCGAGCTGGCCCGGCGCCTCAAGCGCGACGAGCTGACCGGCGACATCCCGATCATCATGCTCACCGCCAAGGGCGAAGAGGACAACAAGATCCAGGGTCTTGAAGTCGGCGCCGATGACTACATCACCAAACCGTTCTCCCCACGGGAACTGGTGGCGCGCCTCAAGGCGGTGCTGCGCCGGGCCGGTCCGACCGACGGCGAAGCGCCCATCGAAGTCGGCGGCCTGCTGCTCGACCCCATCAGCCACCGGGTGACCATCGACGGCAAGCCTGCTGAAATGGGCCCCACCGAATACCGCCTGTTGCAGTTCTTCATGACCCACCAGGAACGCGCCTACACCCGCGGCCAGTTGCTGGACCAGGTCTGGGGCGGCAATGTCTATGTCGAGGAGCGCACTGTCGACGTGCATATCCGCCGCCTGCGCAAAGCCTTGGGCGATGCCTACGAGAATCTGGTACAAACCGTGCGCGGCACCGGCTATCGTTTCTCCACCAAGGGTTGAGAACGGCTGCAAACGACCCGCAACACATCGGTAACCGAGCCGCTGCAAACTTGCAGCGTTGAAGCTCGCCGCTCGGAACGGCTTCGCCTCCAAGGACGCATGTTGAAGTGAATCAAAACTGGCATGGCACCCTGATCCGCCATCTGTTGTTGCTGGTCACCGGCTGCCTGGTGGCCGGCCTGGCCAGCGGCTATTACGGCTGGAGCCTGGCCGTGGGCCTGGGGCTTTACCTGGGCTGGACCCTCAAGCAACTGCTGCGCCTGCACCAATGGCTGCGCCAGCACAAACCCGAAGAAGCACCGCCGGACGGCTATGGCCTGTGGGGCGATGTATTCGACAGCATCTACCACCTGCAACGTCGCGACCAGCGCGTGCGCGGGCGCCTGCAAGCGGTGATCGACCGGGTCCAGGAGTCCACCGCGGCCCTCAAGGACGCGGTGATCATGCTCGACAGCGACGGCAACCTGGAATGGTGGAACCGCGCCGCCGAAACCCTGCTGGGCCTCAAGACCCCCCAGGACAGCGGCCAGCCGGTGACCAACCTGGTGCGTCATCCGCGCTTCAAGGAATACTTCGAGCAGGAAAGTTACGCCGAGCCGCTGGAAATCCCCTCGCCGACCAATGATCGGATGCGTATCCAGCTCTACATCACCCGCTACGGCAACAACGAGCACCTGATGCTGGTGCGCGATGTCACTCGCATCCATCAGCTGGAACAGATGCGCAAGGACTTCGTCGCCAACGTCTCCCATGAGCTGCGCACACCGCTGACGGTGATCTCCGGCTACCTGGAGACCCTGCTCGACAACGTCGAAGAGGTGAATCCGCGCTGGGTCCGCGCCCTGCAGCAGATGCAGCAGCAAGGCAGCCGCATGCAGACCCTGCTCAACGACCTGCTGTTGCTGGCCAAGCTGGAAGCCACCGACTACCCCTCGGACAACCAGCCGGTGCGCATCGACACCCTATTGCAGTCGATCAAGAACGACGCCCAGGCCCTGTCCGGGCAACGCAACCAGAGCATCACCCTGGAAGCCGACGGAGCCATTCGCCTCAAGGGCAGCGAGGCGGAACTGCGCAGCGCGTTCTCCAACCTGGTGTTCAATGCCGTCAAATACACCCCGGCCGAGGGCAATATCCGCATTCGCTGGTGGGGTGACGAGCATGGCGCGCACCTGAGCGTGCAGGACTCGGGCATCGGCATCGACAACAAGCACCTGCCACGCCTCACCGAACGTTTCTACCGGGTCGACTCCAGCCGCAACTCCAACACCGGCGGCACCGGCCTGGGCCTGGCGATCGTCAAGCACGTACTGCTGCGCCATCGCGCGCGCCTGGAAATCAGCAGCGTCCTGGGCCACGGCAGCACCTTTACCTGCCATTTCGCCCCGGTCCAGGTGACGCGCTCAAGCACCAACAACCAGCCCGCCTAGTGCCTTGCCGGGACAGCGTCGAGCCGGGCCACTAGGCAACAGGCACATCTGCCGCTACATTGGATCACTTATGCCTGCCTTTCAGGCACCTGAACACCTACTTCAAATTGAAATACGGAACCCGTAAAACCCCATCATGGACCCTTCCCCTAGTAGCTTGACCCTCGCTTCGCTCTTCGCCGATTTCGGCATGATTCTTTTCGCTCTGATCCTGGTATTGCTCAACGGTTTCTTCGTTGCGGCCGAATTCGCCATGGTCAAGCTGCGCTCGACCCGGGTCGAGGCCATTGCCCACCAGAACGGCTGGCGCGGGCAGATCCTGCGCACCGTGCACAGCCAGCTGGACGCTTATCTGTCCGCCTGTCAGCTGGGTATCACCCTCGCCTCCCTGGGCCTGGGGTGGGTCGGTGAGCCGGCCTTCGCCCACTTGATGGAGCCGCTGCTCAGCGCCGTCGGGGTGAACTCCGCCGAAGTGGTCAAGGGCGTGTCGTTCTTTACCGCCTTCTTCATCATTTCCTACCTGCACATCGTGGTCGGTGAACTGGCGCCCAAGTCCTGGGCGATTCGCAAGCCCGAATTGCTCTCGCTGTGGACGGCGGTGCCGCTGTACCTGTTCTACTGGGCGATGTACCCGGCCATCTACCTGCTCAACGCCAGCGCCAACGCCATTCTGCGGATCGCCGGCCAGGGCGAGCCCGGCCCGCATCACGAGCACCATTACAGCCGTGAAGAACTCAAGCTGATCCTGCACTCCAGCCGTGGCCAGGACCCCAGCGACCAGGGCATGCGCGTGCTGGCGTCGGCGGTGGAAATGGGCGAGCTGGAAGTGGTCGACTGGGCCAACTCCCGCGAAGACCTGGTGACCCTGGACTGCAATGCGCCGCTCAAGGAAATCCTTGCGCTGTTCCGTCGCCACAAGTTCAGCCGTTATCCAGTGTATGACGCCGAGCGCAACGTGTTCGTCGGCCTGCTGCACATCAAGGACCTGCTGCTGGAGCTGGCGGCCCTGGACCATATTCCCGAGTCGTTCAACCTCGCCGAGTTGACCCGGCCACTGGAACGGGTGTCGCGGCATATGCCGTTGTCGCGCCTGCTGGAGCAGTTCCGCCAGGGTGGCTCGCACTTCGCCCTGGTGGAAGAAGCCGACGGCAAGGTGATCGGCTACCTGACCATGGAAGACGTGCTGGAAGTACTGGTCGGCGATATCCAGGACGAACACCGCAAGACCGAACGCGGCATCCTCGCCTATCAGCCGGGCAAGTTGCTGGTGCGTGGCGATACTCCGTTGTTCAAGGTCGAACGCCTGCTGGGCATCGACCTGGACCACATCGAGGCCGAAACCCTCGCAGGGCTGGTCTATGACTCGCTGAAGCGGGTGCCGGAAGAGGAAGAGGTGCTGGAAGTCGAAGGCCTGCGCATCATCATCAAGAAGATGAAAGGGCCGAAGATCATCCTGGCCAAGGTCCTCAAGCTCGACTGACAGGGGATTGTGGCGAGGGAACTTGCCCCGATGCCATTTGAAGCCGAGCGCGGTCCTGTGGCGAGCGGGCTTGTCGGAACGCCACAATCGCCAGTCATCACTTGCCCCTCAGGGCAAAATTCGGCAGCACTTCCAGCGACTGGCTGAACTGATAGGGAATCGACACCAGCCCCATCCCGGTATTGCGCTGCACCACGAAGTGCAGGTGCGGCCCGGTGCTGTTGCCAGTATTGCCCGACAGCGCCAGCGGGCTGCCCACTTCCACCCGCTGGCCCTCGCGCACGCTCACCGAGCCCTGTTTGAGGTGCAGGTACACGCCCATGGTGCCGTCGTCGTGCAGCACCCGCACGAAGTTGCCCGAAGGGTTCTTGCCACCGCCGCTCTGCTCGTTCTCGGTCTTGATCACCACCCCGCCCCGCGCCGCGACAATCGGCGTGCCCACCGGCATGGCAATGTCCATCGCGTACCGGCTCTTGGCGCCGAAGTGGCTGTACTGTCCATTCGGTCCCTGGGTCAGGCGAAACGGCCCGCCGCGCCAGGGAAACGGATAACGATAGCCCTGGGCCTGCCCTGAAGGGTCGCCAAGGAAGTATTGGAACCTGGGGACGTAGCGCATCGGCTCGCCGGCCTGGAGCGGCGTGAGCAGCGCCAGGCGCTGGTTGCTGCGAGCCGGCAGGACCTTGCGGATCGACTGCGGGGCACCGCTGACATTCCTCAGGGCACCGAAACCGAGTTCGATCTGCACCGGCGCATACAGGTCATTGCGCACGTAGACTTCATCACCGCCCTTCTGCTTGCGGATATCCAGGCGCACCTGGCGCTCCAGGTGCTCGACCATCCGATCACGAAACACAAATACCTGGGCACCGGGCGCCGGGCGGTCACTGTAGGAGACCACCCCATTGGCGTCGATGTACTTGTAGATCGTCATGGCCGCGGCCGAGGTGGCGACCATCAACAGACCACAGGAAAGCAGCAGGCGCAGGAACATAAGCGAGAGTCGCCGAATAAAACATGGCGACCAGACTAGCAGGTGGCCAGGGCATTTGTGTGAATCACGCCAGCCGGATGGCCCCGGGGCCAAAGCACAAATCGACGTCCAACTGGGCCGGCGCCGACAGGTTCACCAGCGCATCCAGGGAAAACTTGTCGATCTTGCCGTTCAGCAGGTCATTCAACCGAGGTTGGGTGATCCCCAGGCGCTTGGCTGCGTCCTTCTGCGACAGCTCCCAGGCGTTCACCCGGCTGATCAGCTCCATCATCAGCTTGGAGCGCAGGCGCATGTTGGCCGCCTCCCGAGGGGTGTCCTCAAGGGCATCCCAGACAGAGGCGAAACGTTCGGTCTTGATCAGGTCGGTCATAGTGTTGCTCCTATCTCCTGCAGTCTGGCTCGCGCCAGTTCGATATCCCGGGTTTGCGTCTTCTGGGTGGTCTTCCTGAAGGCGTGAAGGACATACAGGGCATCGGCCCGGTTGGCCATGTAAAACACCCGAAATGCTCCACTTTCTTCACTCACCCTGATCTCATAGACACCCTTGCCTACCGTCTTCATAGGCTTCCAATCGCAGGGCGCTTCACCCTGCTGCAGAAGGTCCAGTTGAAAACCGACCGCCCTGCGCGCATCCAGCGGGAACGCCTTGAGATCCCTGAGTGAACTCCCAACAAACACCACATCCTTGTTGTGCCTTGCCATCGACTTCTCCTGTTGCTGACAGGAAAAGCCTAATCAATGGATGGGAGTTCCATCGGGCGAGGTTGTTTCAAGGCTTGGCTGCGAGGCCGCCACTCACACGGCTTTTATGCAGCTTATATCGAAACAGATATAAAACAATCCGAGCGGGAGGATTCGGACGAAAGGCGCTCCAAAGACAGGAAGTCGTTACAAGAGGAAGGTCAGGCAACGGCGCGATGGGCAAGGCCACCACGCCGTCAGGTGGGCATCAAGCCCCGGGAACGAAGTGCTTCTGGGCGGTGCCACGGGCGATCAGGCGGGAGATGTAGTCCAGCTTCTGGGCGTCCTGGTCGACAAAGCGGAAGGTCAGTTGCAACCATTCACTGTCCGGCTTCGGTTCATGGGCGACGATCGCATGCAGATAGCCATTCAGGCGGGCGATCTCGGCGTTGTCGCCTTGCTCCAGGTCCAGCACCGCGTTTTCCAGGACCTGCGGCAGAACCTCGGTGCGACGCACCACCAACAAGGCCTCCTTGATGCTTAGCGCCTTGATCACGCACTGCTGGGTGCCGCTGGACAGGCGCAACTGGCCCTGGCCGCGACCGCCCGAGGCAGCCGCGCCTGCCGGCGAGGCGGCGGTGCTCGGACGCACCGGCGGGCTGTTGAGCAGGCCTTTGGACGGTGCCGCCGCAGGGGCTTGCGCAGCCGCCGGACTGACCACTTCAGCCCGGCCGCCGGTCAAGGCGCTCAGGGAATCGTTGCCAAAAGCCGAATTCGCCCTGGTCGGCGCACTGTTCATCAAGGTGTCGAGCTTGCCGACCTTGTGCAACGCCTGCTTGACCTTGGTCAGCAGCTGTTCGTTGGTAAATGGCTTGCTCACATAACCGGAAACACCGGCCTGGATCGCCTGAACCACGTTTTCCTTGTCGCCACGGCTGGTCACCATGACGAACGGCATGCTCTTCAGGTTGTCCTGCTGGCGGCACCAGGTCAGCAACTCCAGACCGGACATTTCCGGCATTTCCCAGTCGCACAGCACCAGGTCGAACGCTTCGCGAGCCAGTATCGCCTGGGCCTTGCGACCGTTGACAGCGTCTTCGATCCGGACGCCCGGGAAGTAGTTGCGCAGGCATTTTTTCACCAGATCGCGGATGAACGACGCGTCATCCACCACCAACACACTGACTTTACTCATTGACCATTCCTCTGAAAATCCCGGCTAGCATACTGACTAATGGCTATTTGCCAACAGCGATTGGTCACACCGGGACTTTTCGTTCGCGGGTGCGCGTAAATTCATGCGCCACAAACAAAAACGCCCGACCTTAGGCCGGGCGTTTCTCTCGGGCAATCTTACTTATCGTCAGCTTCACCGGGAACATTAGCAGTTTCGGACAAGGTGCCCTCAACTTCCTGGCGCATGCGCTTGAGTCCCATGTGCCGGACATCGGTGCCGCGCACCAGATAGATCACCAGTTCGGAGATGTTGCGTGCGTGATCGCCGATCCGCTCCAGGGAACGCAGTACCCAGATGATGCTCAGCACCCGCGTGATCGAGCGCGGATCTTCCATCATGTAGGTCGCCAGCTCGCGCAGGGCGGTCTTGTACTCGCGGTCGATGATCTTGTCGTATTGCGCAACCGACAGTGCCAGCTCGGCGTCGAAGCGAGCAAAGGCGTCCAGCGAGTCACGGACCATGTTACGCACCTGGTCGCCGATGTGCCGCACCTCGACATAACCACGCGGCGCCTCGCCTTCCTCGCACAGCTGGATGGCGCGACGGGCGATCTTGGTCGCTTCGTCACCGATGCGCTCCAGGTCGATCACCGACTTGGAGATGCTGATGATCAGGCGCAGGTCTGAGGCCGCTGGCTGGCGACGGGCCAGAATGCGCAGGCACTCCTCGTCGATGTTGCGCTCCATCTGGTTGATCTGGTCGTCGATTTCGCGCACTTGCTGGGCCAGGCCCGAATCGGCTTCGATCAACGCGGTCACCGCATCGTTGACCTGTTTCTCGACCAAGCCGCCCATGGCCAGGAGGTGGCTGCGTACTTCTTCCAGCTCCGCGTTGAACTGCGCGGAAATGTGATGGGTAAGACCGTCTTTATCAATCATTGTTTCGCTCCGCGAAAGCTGCAAGCTTCAAGCTGTAAGCTTCAAGCCGAATTATTAATATGCTCAGGCTGTCCGTGCTTGCCGCTTGTCGCTGACGACTTGCAGCTCTCTCACCTAGCCATAACGACCGGTGATGTAGTCTTCGGTCTGTTTCTTCGCCGGGTTGGTGAACAGCGTGTCGGTGTCACCGAACTCCACCAGCTTGCCCATGTACATGAATGCGGTGTAGTCGGAAACCCGCGCCGCCTGTTGCATGTTGTGGGTGACGATGACAATAGTGAACTTTGATTTCAGCTCGTAGATCAGTTCTTCGACCTTGAGGGTCGAGATCGGGTCGAGTGCCGAGCAGGGTTCATCGAGCAGCAACACTTCCGGTTCGACCGCGATGGTCCGGGCAATCACCAGACGCTGTTGCTGACCACCGGACAGGCCCAGGGCCGAGTCATGCAGGCGATCCTTGACCTCTTCCCACAACGCCGCGCCCTTGAGGGCCCATTCCACGGCCTCATCGAGGATACGCTTCTTGTTGATGCCCTGGATACGCAGGCCGTAGACCACGTTTTCGTAGATGGTCTTGGGGAACGGGTTGGGCTTCTGGAACACCATGCCGACCTTGCGACGCAGCTCGGCGACGTCCTCGCCCTTGCGGTAGATGTTGTTGCCGTAGAGGTTGATTTCACCGTCCACGCGGCAACCGTCCACCAGGTCGTTCATGCGGTTGAAGGTGCGCAGCAACGTCGACTTGCCGCAACCGGACGGGCCGATGAAGGCCGTCACACGCTGCTTGGGGATATTCATGCTGACGTCGTACAGCGCCTGCTTCTCGCCGTAGTACAGGCTCAATTTCGGGACTTCGATGGCGACGGTCTCGCTCGCCAGGTCCAGGCTCTGCTTGCTACGGCCCAGGGCGGACATGTTGATGCCATGGGTTTGGGTTTCATGCTGCATGGGGTAACTCCCTGCGCTTACACATTCGTTTCAATGGGCCGCCAGCCTCGCGTTCGGGCCGGCGACACGCCTTAAAAATCGATCAGCTATCCAGCGCCTTGTACTTCTCGCGCAGGTGGTTCCGGATCCATACGGCCGAGAGGTTCAACGTGGCGATCACCAGCACCAATAGCAATGCCGTGGCGTAGACCAGCGGACGAGCGGCCTCGACGTTCGGGCTCTGGAAGCCGACGTCGTAGATGTGGAAGCCCAGGTGCATGATCTTCTGGTCCAGGTGCAGGTAAGGGTAGTTGCCGTCCACCGGCAGCGACGGCGCCAGTTTCACCACACCCACCAGCATCAGCGGCGCCACTTCGCCGGCGGCACGGGCCACGGCGAGAATCATGCCGGTCATCATCGCCGGACTGGCCATCGGCAGGACGATCTTCCACAAGGTCTCGGCCTTGGTCGCGCCCAGGGCCAGCGAACCTTCGCGCACGGTGCGCGGAATCCGCGCCAGGCCTTCCTCGGTCGCCACGATCACCACCGGTACCGCCAGCAGTGCCAGGGTCAGGGACGCCCAGAGCAGGCCCGGGGTACCGAAGGTCGGGGCCGGCAGGGCTTCGGGGAAGAACAGTCGGTCGAGCGAGCCGCCCAGGACATAGACGAAGAAGCCCAGGCCGAACACCCCGTAGACGATCGCCGGCACACCGGCCAGGTTGTTCACCGCGATACGGATGATCCGGGTCAGCGCGTTCTGCTTGGCGTATTCACGCAGGTAGACCGCCGCCAGCACGCCGAACGGGGTCACGATCATCGCCATGATCAGGGTCATCATTACGGTGCCGAAGATCGCCGGGAAGATCCCGCCTTCGGTGTTGGCTTCACGCGGGTCGTCGCTGAGGAACTCCCAGACCTTGCTGAAATAGAAGCCCAGCTTGGTCAGCTTGCCCATGGCGTTCGGCTGGTAGGCGTGCACCACTTTGCCGATGCTGATTTCCAGTTCCTTGCCGTTGGCATCGCGGGCCGTCAGGCTGTCGCGGTTGAACTGGGTATGCAGATCGCTCAGGCGTGCTTCGATATCCTGGTAGCGGGCATTCAGTTCAGCACGTTCGGTGGCCATGTCGGCTTGCGCGGTGGCATCAAGACGGCCTTCGAGCTCCAGCTTGCGGCCGTGCAGGCGAATCCGCTCGAGGCCGGCGTTGATGGCGCCGATGTCGCTCTTCTCCAGCGTCTTGATCTGCGCCGCCAAAGTGTTCACACGCTGGACACGGGCCTGCAGCTCGGGCCAGGCGGCTTCGCCTTCGGCGATCACCTTGCCGCTTTCCTTGACGTTGACCAGGGTGCCGTAGAAGTTGCCCCACTCGCGACGCTCGATGGTCATCAGTTCGGCCGGATAACTCTGCTCCTGCAACCACTCGCCGACGATCCAGGTGAAATCGTTGCCGTTCAGATCGCGGTTACCGACCTTGATCAGCTCCCGGGTCATGAACTCGGGACCTTCGTCCGGCACCGGCAAGCCGGCCGTCTTCAGGCGCACGCGCGGCACTTCTTCCTTCTGTACCACCTCGCCGACCACGACCTGGTTGGCCTGGCCCGGCACGTTGTATTGGGCGTGGACCAGGTCGGCCGGCCAGAAGTGGCCCAGGCCGCGCACAGCGATCACGGCCAGCAGGCCGATGGTCATGATGACCGCGATGGATACCGCACCACCGCTGATCCAGACGCCAGGGGCGCCGCTCTTGAACCAGCTGTTCAGGGAGTTCTGTTTCACAGACTTCTACCTTTCTTAAAGCGACGAGTATTTCTTGCGCAGACGCTGACGAATCAGTTCCGCGAGGGTGTTCATGATGAACGTGAACAGCAGCAGCACCAGCGCCGAGAGGAACAGTACGCGGTAGTGACTACCGCCCACTTCCGACTCCGGCATCTCCACCGCGACGTTGGCCGCCAGGGTGCGCAGGCCTTCGAACAGGTTCATCTCCATGACCGGGGTGTTACCGGTGGCCATCAGCACGATCATGGTCTCGCCGACGGCGCGGCCCATGCCGATCATCAGCGCCGAGAAAATCCCCGGGCTGGCGGTGAGGATCACCACCCGTGTCATGGTCTGCCACGGCGTGGCGCCCAGGGCCAGCGAGCCCAGGGTCAGGCCGCGCGGTACGCTGAACACGGCGTCTTCGGCGATGGAGTAGATGTTCGGGATCACCGCGAAGCCCATGGCCAGGCCGACCACCAGGGCGTTGCGCTGGTCGTAGGTGATACCCAGGTCGTGGGAGATCCACATGCGCATGTCACCACCGAAGAACCAGGTCTCCAGGTGCGGGCTCATGAACAGCGAGAGCCAGCCGACGAACAGGATCACCGGAATCAGGATCGCGCTTTCCCAGCCGTCCGGCACCCGCAGGCGCAGCGACTCGGGCAGGCGGCTCCAGGCGAAGCCGGCTACGAGGATGCCGATCGGCACGAGCATCAACAGGCTGAAGATCCCCGGCAGGTGCCCTTCGACATACGGCGCCAGGAACAGGCCGGCGAAGAAGCCGAGGATCACCGTCGGCATCGCTTCCATCAACTCGATCACCGGCTTGACCTTGCGGCGCATGCCCGGGGCCATGAAGTAGGCGGTGTAGATGGCCGCGGCGACAGCCAGCGGTGCAGCCAGGAGCATGGCATAGAACGCCGCCTTCAGGGTACCGAAGGTCAGCGGCGACAAGCTCAGCTTGGGTTCGAAGTCGGTGTTGGCGGCGGTCGATTGCCAGACATACTTGGGCTCGTCGTAGTTCTCGTACCAGACCTTGCTCCACAGCGCGCTCCAGGAAACTTCCGGGTGCGGGTTGTTGAGGGCCAACGGCTGGATCTTGCCGCCTTGCTCGACGATCACCCGGTTGGCCCGTGGCGACAGGCCGAACAGGCCCTGGCCGTCGACCACCTGGTTGACCAGCAGGGTCCGGTGCGCGGTGCTGTGGAACACGCCGAGCTTGCCGGAGGCGTCCATGGCGACGAAGCCCTTGCGACGCTCTTCAGCGGTGATTTCGACGATAGGCGCGCTGCCCATCTGGAAACCGCGGATATTTTTCAGGCGCAGTTCGCCATCCGGATCGCGTGCCATGAACCACTGGGCCAGGCCGCCGCTGGAGTCACCGATGATCAGCGAGATACCGCCCACCAGTTGAGTACTGGCGGTCACTTCGGCAGTGGCGCTTTCCAGCAGTTTGTAGCGACCGTTCAGGCTCTTGTCGCGCAGGCTGAACACATCGGCCTGGGCACGCCCGTTGATCACGTACAGCCATTGCTGGCGCGGATCGATATAGATTGCCTTGACCGGCTCGGTCATCTGCGGCAGCTCGATGCTGCGCTGCTCGCTGGTGACCTCGCCGGTCATCATGTTTTCTTCTTTGCTCAGCGCCAGCACGTGCAGTTGGGCACCGGTGGAGCCGGCCACGACCAGGGTCGTGTCGGCGGCGTTCAGGTTCACATGCTCAAGCGCACGGCCCTGGTCGTCGAGAATGATCGGCGTATCGCCGTAGGGGTACTCGACCGCCGGGGAAATAGTTTTCTTACCGTCCGGGTAGGTCACTTTATAGGTGTGACGGAACACCAGCGCCTGGCCATTGGACAGGCCGACAATCACCAGCGGGATACCCGGCTGGTCCTTGCTGATCGAGGTGACCGTGGTGCCCGCCGGAATCGGCAGGTTGACCCGCGACAGTTCGCTGGCGTCCTGGACATTGAAGAACAGCACCTGGCCTGTGTCGGAAACCCGCATGCCCACCTGGTTCTGCTCTTCCAGGGAGATCATCAGGGCTTTGCCGGCATCCTGGATCCAGGCCGGGGTAATGCTTTTTTCGGCGGTCAGCGAAGCGCCCTGGAACAAGGGCAGGACCACATAACCGAGAAAGAAGAAGATCAGCGTGATCGCACCGAGGACGGCCAAACCGCCAATGAACACGTACCAACGGGTCAGGCGATCTTTCAGCGCGCGAATCCGGCGCTTGCGTTGCAGCTCAGGCGTATTGAAGTCAATGCGCTTGGGGGGAGAAGTCGTAGTCATGGTGGAATTGGCCAGATCGTTCATGCGCACACCCTAGCGGTCCTGTATGACAGAAAGATGACAATGCAGTGACGCACTGAAGCCGCCGCCCAGCAAGGCTGGCAGCGGTTTCGGAATGAGGGGCGCGGTCGATGGGAATCAAACCGCGCCTTGGTGTTGCTGCCGGGACTGGCGTCCCGGCTGAAGGCTTACTGCTTGCCTTCGCTCAGACCCAGGTCAGCCAGTGCCTTGGCGGCAACTTTGGCTGGCAGTGGGATGTAGCCGTCTTTCACAACCACTTCCTGACCCTGCTTGGACAGAACCAGTTTCACGAACTCGGCTTCCAGCGGAGCCAGAGGCTTGCCCGGTGCCTTGTTGACGTACACGTAGAGGAAACGCGACAGCGGGTATTTGCCGTTCAGTGCGTTTTCTTCGCTGTCTTCGATGAACTCTGTGCTGCCTTTCTTCGACAGGGCAACGGTTTTCACGCTGGCGGTCTTGTAGCCGATACCCGAGTAGCCGATACCGTTCAGCGAGGAGCTGATGGACTGCACAACGGAAGCCGAACCCGGTTGTTCGTTCACGTTAGGCTTGTAGTCGCCTTTGCACAGGGCTTCTTCCTTGAAGTAGCCGTAGGTGCCGGATACCGAGTTACGGCCGAACAGTTGGACTGGCTTGTTGGCCAGGTCGCCGGTCACGCCCAGGTCAGCCCAGGTCTTGACTTCGGCTTTGGCGCCGCACAGACGAGTCGAGGAGAAGATCGCGTCGACTTGTTCCATGGTCAGGTGCTTGATCGGGTTGTCCTTGTGCACGAACACGGCCAGGGCATCCACCGCGACCGGGATAGCGGTCGGCTTGTAGCCGTACTTCTGCTCGAAGGCAGCCAGTTCGGTGTCCTTCATCTTGCGGCTCATCGGACCCAGGTTCGAAGTGCCTTCAGTCAGGGCGGGCGGCGCGGTAGCGGAGCCGGCGGCCTGAATCTGAATGTTCACGTTCGGGTATTCTTTCTTGTAGCCCTCGGCCCACAGGGTCATGAGGTTAGCCAGGGTATCGGAACCAACGCTGGACAGGTTGCCCGATACACCCGTGACTTTTGTATAAGACGGAATGGACGGGTCCACGCCAGCGGCGACCGCGTGGGCAGTTGCAACGCCAGCAGCGACAAAAGTCATTGCCGCCATCAAACGCTTCAGTTTCATGCCTTGCTCCTAGCAGAGAGGGTTTATCAGATCGGGGCCAAGTATCAGCAGGCCGGATGAACACTCTATGACTGGTATGTGACAGTTAGATGAATGGCCATCATGCGGAAAAAGGTTGGCCTGAAGCGGAAAAACCGGCGCAAGCCCGCTTCTACCGGGCTACGCCGCCGTCACGCGGCACCGAAACATGTCACCCCTGAAACAATTTGAAACCCTCTTCCTTTATAGACAGGCTCGGCTCCCCCACTACCGCCTCGCTGGCAAAAAATACATTTTTGTCAACCCGAGGGGATTTTATGATCAACGACCGAATCCGCCGTGCCCGCTTGCTGCGCGGCATGTCTCTGGAGGCTTTGGCCCTCCAGTTGGGTGACATCACCAAACAAGCGCTCAGCAAATACGAGAACGGATTGACTACGCCGAGCTCCACGCGCCTGCTGCAATTGGCAAAGATCCTTGAGGTGGGCCCCGAGTACTTCTTCCGCGTGGATCCCATTCCTTTGGCGCCCCTGGAATTTCGCAAGTTGGCGAAGATGCCCAGACGCTGCGTGAGTTCTGGGGGCTTGGCGGCGATCCCATCTTCCACCTGAACGAGCAACTGGAAGAGCACGGCATCAAGGTGGCCATGCTATCGGGATCGGATGATTTCGACGGGGCATGCGCCGCCACCGATGACGGCCACCATGTGTTGATTGCGCTGAATGCCGAGCGTCATTATGGCTTGTCGATGCAGGCAGCGCTGCGCCAGCTGAAAGACTTGAATCTGCTCAGCGAAAGTGGCTACAAGACCCTCACCATTCAACTCAGCGCCAATGGCTGGCGCAAGTCCGAACCTGAGCCCATGCCTTGCAAGCCTCCCCAGCGTTTCGAGTCGCCGGTATTCCGTGGCTTGGCAGAAGGCCTGATCAGCAAATCCCGCGCTGGCGAACTGCTGCGCCAACCAGCGGGCAGCCTCGATCCCAACTTCCTGGGCCCGCCGGAGAGCCCATAAGTGCGCTTTGTTAACAGCCGCTCAACGCCCCTTCACCCACAGATAACCACCCACCAGCACACCCATGCTGCAAATGATCGCCACATAATAAGCCGGACCCATCGGGCTTTCCTTGAGCAGCAGGGTGACCACCATCGGGGTCAGGCCGCCAAAGATCGCGTAGGCCAGGTTGTAGGAGAACGACAGGCCACTGAAACGCACCACCGCCGGGAACGCCTTGACCATCACATAGGGCACCGCGCCGATGGTGCCGACGAACAGGCCGCTCAGGGCATACAGCGGGAACAGCCACTCGGGGTGGGACGGCAAGCTGCCGTAGAAGGTCCAGAAGGTCACCATCAGCGCCAGGCTGCCGAACACGAACACCCGGCCGGCACCAAAACGGTCGGCCAGCGCACCGGAGAGAATGCAACCCAGGGTCAGGCAGATCGTCGCCAGGCTGTTGGCTTCCAGCGACACGGTCGGGGCGAAGTGATAAGCCGTCTGCAACACGGTCGGGGTCATCAGGATCACCACCACCACGCCGGCGGACAACAACCAGGTCAGCAGCATCGAGACCAGGATCGCCCCGCGGTGATCACGCAGCACCGCACCCAGCGGGATGCCGTCGGACAGCGCCTTGCGTAGCTGCAACTCGGCGAACACTGGGGTTTCGTGCAACCAGCGGCGCAGGTACACCGAGAACAGGCCGAACACGCCACCCAGCAGGAAGGGAATCCGCCAGGCGTAATCGGCCACTTCCAGCGGGGTATAAAGGCTGTTGATCAGGGTCGCCACCAACGAACCCAGCAGAATCCCGGCGGTCAGGCCCGAGGTCAGGGTGCCGCAGGCAAAACCGATTTTGCGTTCCGGCACGTGTTCGGCGACGAACACCCAGGCCCCGGGCACTTCACCACCGATGGCCGCGCCCTGGATCACCCGCATCAGCAACAGCAGGATCGGCGCCCAGATGCCGATCTGCGCGTAGGTCGGCAGCAGGCCCATGATCAGGGTCGGCACCGCCATCAGGAAAATACTCAGGGTGAACATCTTCTTGCGCCCCAGCAGGTCGCCGAAGTGCGCCATCACGATGCCACCCAGCGGCCGGGCCAGGTAGCCGGCGGCGAAAATCCCGAAGGTCTGCATCAGGCGCAGCCACTCGGGCATGTCCGCGGGGAAAAACAGCTTGCCGACCACAGCGGCAAAAAACACGAAAATGATAAAGTCGTAGAACTCCAGCGCGCCGCCCAGGGCGGACAGCGATAAAGTCTTGTAGTCGTTGCGGGTCAACGGGCGCGCGGATTGCGCTATCGGGGTGGACGCGGTGGTCATGGGCTTCTCTTATTGGGCACGTCTATGAGCCACGCAAGGCTCGGCTCAGGCTGGGGGCAGGCCTGGCACGATAGCAAATTGTTTGTAAAAGCACATGGATCGGCGCATTCGTCGGCAAAAATGAGAACCGGGAGGTCGTCTCGCGGTCTACCGACCGATATACTCATGCCCTGCGCCAGGTAAAACCCGCAGGCTAGAGGGGTATTGTGCGAAAACGTCGTTGGGGCCGAACCAGCCGCTTTCGCAGAGTTTCCCTTAGTGCGGCTTACGAGAAACGTAACGAACGTAGTATGTTCGGGCTGAATCGTTTTTCTTGAAGACGGCTATTCACCTGCAATACCAACGTAGCGTTACGGGTCAGAGGCACCCCGGCATGATCGAACTCGAACAAGAAGATCCTATCCCGCAAGGCGATCTCGCCCTGCAAATCACCGCGCTTCCGCGTGAAGCCAACGGTTTCGGTGACATCTATGGCGGCTGGCTGGTCAGCCAGATGGACCTGGCCGGTACCGCCATGGCCAGCAAAGTGGCCGGTGGCCGGGTGGCCACGGTGTCCATCGACCGCATGGCGTTCCTGGTCCCGGTCGCCGTCGGCGCGCAATTGTCCTTTTATACCCATACCGAGGAAATCGGCCGCAGTTCGATGCGGATGATGGTCGAGGTGTGGAGCGACGATCCGCTGACCAGCGAATGGCGCAAGGTCACCGAAGCGGCGTTTGTGTTCGTGGCCATCGACGGCAGCGGGCGCACCCGCTCCGTGCCACGGCGTTAACCCGACCGCAAGCGCGCGGCCCGTTACAACTCCCTGTCTTGCGAGAACCCCATGACCACGCCCCATGTTGAAACGGTAAAACTGGACGAGCTGAACGGCTGGCGCATCCGCCACGGCCAGGCGGAATTGCTGGTGGCGCAACAAGGCGCGCAGATCCTCAGTTACCAGCTGGCCGGGCAACCGCCGCTGATCTGGTTCAACAACGAGGCCGTACTCAAGCAAGGCAAGAACATCCGGGCCGGCGTGCCGGTGTGCTGGCCGTGGTTCGGCAACCTCTCGCGCAACCCGGAGAGCGTCCAGGCCATGCGCCAGAGCAGCGAAGCGCCCACGGCCCACGGTCTGGTGCGGACGCTGAACTGGACGCTGCAGGGCATTGAAGCCGAAGGCGAGGCAGTGAATGTGACGTTCAGCCTGCCGCTGCCCGAAGGCGGCCTGCCGGACTGGCCGCACAAGGTCGGCCTGAGCCTGCGTATCCGCCTGGGCGAGACCTTGCACATCGAGCTCACCAGCGAAAACCAGGATGATCATCCGGTCAACCTCAGCCAGGCGCTGCACACCTACTTCGCCGTCAGCGATGTGCGCAACGTGCACGTCGAGGGCGTGGATGGCCTGACCTACATCGACACCGCGGATGACTGGAAGCAGGTCCGCCAGCAAGGCGAACTGCGCTTCGCCGGTGAAACCGACCGTATCTACCCGAATGCGCCTGCGCGGCTGAGCATTGTCGATCCGACCTGGGAGCGGCGTATCGAGCTGAGCAGCCAGGGCTCACGTTCGGCGGTGATCTGGAACCCGTGGATCGACCGGGCCAGTCAGCTCGCCGACATGGCCGACGATGGCTGGCAGAAGATGCTCTGCATCGAGACCGCGAATGTGATGGATGACGTGGTGACGCTGGCGCCAGGGGCCAGTCATACGCTGGGTGTGACTATCAGCAGCCAGCGCTTGGCTTGATACCGCGTCGCTCCCTTCGCGGGCAAGCTCCGCTCCCACATTAAGTCCTGAGTCACACACAAAGCTTGTGTACGACACAGCCCTTGTGGGAGCGGAGCTTGCCCGCGAAAGCGATCTTACAAACGCCGAAGATCTCGAATCTTACAGATCCGACTCCTTCACCACCCTCACCTTTCCCGCATCCAGCGCATACGCCGCGTCGGCCAGGTCATTGCTGACCTTCTCGATCTTCAGCGTGCCGGTGACCCAAAGCGGCGTATAGATGTCGTCCAGCTTCAGGCCCTTGGGATAACGCACCAGCACCAGTTGATTGGGCGGCGGTGGCGGCACGTGGATGCAGGCGCCCGGGTACGGCACCAGGAAAAACAGCGTACTGCGGCCCTTGGCGTCGGTCTCCAGCGGCACCGGGTAACCACCGATGCGGATGTCCTTGCCGTCCATGGCCGCCACGGTCTTGGTCGAATACATCACCGCCGGCAGGCCCTTGCTCTGCTTCAAGCCGCCCTTGGCGGTAAACGTACCGTCGCCCTCGGGCGTGTTGTGGCTGATTTCCGGCATTTGCTCAAGGGCTTTCTGGTCCGACTTGGGCATCAGTTCCAGCCAGTCGGTCTCCGGGAGTTCGCCGGCATGGGCCAGGCCACTGCCCAGGAAAAGAAGTGTCAAAAGAAGACGGCGCATGGGGAGACTCGAAAACAGAAAGGGTATCGCGCATTCTAGCCCTCTCCGCCATTGCGGCGGAGAGGGTTTGATCACCTGGGTCAGTTCTTTCTGATCAGGTTGTAGATCACCAGCAACACAATCGCGCCAACAACCGCACCGATAAAACCGGCACTCTGACCCGCGTGATAGATCCCCAGCGCCTGACCACCATAGGTCGCCGCCAGCGAACCGCCGATACCCAGCAGGATGGTCATGATCCACCCCATGCTGTCGTCGCCCGGCTTGAGGAAACGCGCCACCAGGCCGACGATGAGGCCGATAAAAATTGTCGCAATAATGTGCATGGCATTTCCTCTCGGTGAGTGTGCACAGTCAAAGCCTAGTCAGCACTTTGACATCCTGCCATCAGAGGCTGGCGGCAACCATAGGTTCCCGCCAGCACTGACTATCTTTACTCGGCGATCAATGCTTCGACCCGCAGGATCTGCTCCTGCAGCGTCGCCTTGTCGGCACAGCGCAGGGTTGCGTGACCCACTTTGCGCCCGGCCTTGAACGCCTTGCCATAGTGATGCAGATGGCAATCGGCGATAGCGATCACCTGTTCCACTGGCGGCACGCTGCCGATGAAGTTGAGCATCGCGCTTTCGCCGACCTTGGCGGTCGAACCCAGCGGCAGCCCGGCAATCGCCCGCAGGTGGTTTTCGAACTGGCTGCACTCGGCGCCTTCGGTGGTCCAGTGCCCGGAGTTGTGCACCCGTGGCGCAATTTCGTTGGCCTTGAGGCCGCCGTCGACTTCGAAGAACTCGAACGCCAGCACGCCGACATAATCCAGTTGCTTGAGCACCCGGCCGGCATACTCCTCGGCCAGGGCTTGCAGCGGATGGTCGGTGCTGGCCACGGACAGGCGCAGGATGCCGTTGTCGTGGGTGTTGTGCACCAGCGGGTAGAAGCAGGTTTCGCCATCACGGCCGCGCACGGCGATCAGCGAGACTTCCCCGGTGAACGGCACGAAGCCCTCCAGCAGGCAGGCAACACTGCCCAGTTCGGCGAAGGTGCCGACTACATCGGCCGCGCTGCGCAGGACTTTCTGGCCCTTGCCGTCATAACCCAGCGTGCGGGTTTTCAGCACGGCCGGCAGGCCAATGCTGGCGACGGCGGCATCCAGGTCCGCCTGGGACTGGATATCGGCGAAGGCCGGGGTGGGAATCCCCAGGTCCTTGAACATGCTCTTTTCGAACCAGCGATCACGGGCGATGCGCAGGGCCTCGGCGCTCGGATAGACCGGCACGAACTGCGACAGGAAGGCCACGGTTTCCGCCGGGACGCTTTCGAACTCGAAGGTCACCAGGTCGACTTCGTCGGCCAACTGGCGCAGGTGGTCCTGATCGCCGTAATCGGCGCGCAAGTGTTCGCCCAAGGCGGCTGCACAGGCATCCGGCGCCGGATCCAGGAAAGCGAAGTTCATCCCCAGCGGCGTGCCCGCCAGTGCCAACATACGGCCCAACTGGCCGCCACCGATTACACCGATCTTCATCGTCATCAACCTCAGGCGACGCGTGGGTCTGGATTGTCCAGCACGCTGTCTGTCTGCTCTGCACGGAATTTCTTCAGCACGGCGTGGAAATGCGGGTGCTTGGCGCCCAGGATGCTCGCCGAGAGCAGCGCCGCATTGATCGCGCCGGCCTTGCCGATGGCCAGGGTCGCCACCGGAATACCGGCCGGCATCTGCACGATCGACAGCAGCGAGTCGACACCCGAGAGCATCGCCGACTGCACCGGCACGCCGAGCACCGGCAGGTGGGTCTTGGCCGCACACATGCCTGGCAGGTGCGCCGCGCCGCCGGCACCGGCGATGATCACCTCGATCCCGCGGGACTCGGCCTCTTCGGCGTACTGGAAGAGCAGGTCCGGGGTGCGGTGGGCAGAGACCACTTTCACCTCGTAGGGGATGCCGAGCTTTTCCAGCATATCGGCGGTGTGGCTAAGGGTGGACCAATCGGACTTGGAGCCCATGATCACGCCAACCAGTGCACTCATCGTCGTGCCTCTTCTCTTGGGCGCCCGCGGGCGCGTCAAAAAACAACAAGCCACGCGGGAGACCGGCGTGGCTTGTCATACGAATCGGGGCCGGGCAAGCCGGCCGAAGGCCGCGCAGTATACCGAAAAAAGCGCGTTAAACGCACCTTTACCGACCATCTGTCGTTTACCGGACTTTTGCCGCTGAAGGCCGGTTTACCTGACTTCCAGGTCAATCCAAGCACGTCACAAACTCATTGATTACCCGGCGTTCAGCTAGAACCCGGCGCCGCCGCACCTTCGAGCTTGCGCCACAACAAACGCACATTGGCCTTGCGCACCAGCGCGCAGCGATACAGGCGAATCTCCAGCGGCACATGCCATTGCGGGCCGCCACACACCACCAGTTCGCCGCGCGCCAATTCCGCCCGAACGCTGAGATGCGGCACCCAGGCGATGCCCAGGCCTTCAAGCGCCATGCTTTTCAAACTGTCGGCCATCGCGGTTTCATAGATAGTGGTAAAGCGCAGGTTGCGCTGACGCAGCAACAGGTTCACCGAACGCCCGAGAAACGCCCCCGCGCTATACGCCAGCAGCGGCACGCTCGCCTCGCCTTCCAGGTCGAACAGCGGCTGGCCGTCCGGGCCGGTCGCGCACACCGGCAACATCTCGGTCTGCCCCAGGTGCAGCGATGGAAAGATCTCCGCGTCCATCTGCAACGCCGCATCCGGGTCATAGAACGCCAACATCAGGTCACAGCCGCCTTCACGCAAGGCATGCACCGCATCGCCGACATTGGTCGCCACCAGCCGCGTGGCGATATTCAGCCCTTCATTACGCAACTGCGCGATCCAGCGCGGGAAGAAGCCCAACGCCAGCGAGTGCGCCGCCGCCACCTGCATGACTTCGCCCTGCCCGCCTTCCAGATGATGCAGATGGCGCACCACCTCACCCAGTTGCTCGACCACCGTACGCGCCGTCACCAGAAACAACTGCCCCGCCGCCGTCAGTTCGATCGGCGTGCGCGAGCGGTTGACCAGGGTCAGCCCCAGCGCCGACTCCAGGCTGCGGATGCGTCGACTGAACGCCGGCTGCGTCACAAAGCGCCGCTCGGCCGCCTGGGAAAAGCTGCGGGTCGCCGCCAGGGCACTGAAGTCTTCCAACCATTTGCTTTCGAGATTCATCGGCTCCTCCCGCTACGCGCACCATTTTGGTTCGCACGCTCGTCATATACAACGCGTCACACCGACATTATGCCGTTTGTGCATAGGCCAGTGCTGAACAGCATTGGCCCAAAAATTCGGCCAAGCCTAGCATTGCCAACGTTCCGGCACCGACCGGGTTCTTATCGAGATGATTTCTATCATGTCCTCCGCTGCATCTTTCCGCACAGAAAAAGACCTGCTTGGCGTACTCGACGTACCCGCCGACGCGTATTACGGCATCCAGACCCTGCGAGCGGTGAACAACTTCCGTCTCTCCGGCGTCCCGATCTCGCACTACCCGAAACTGGTCGTGGCCCTGGCCATGGTCAAGCAGGCCGCCGCTGACGCCAACCGTGAGCTCGGTCACCTGACCGAAGCCAAGCACGCGGCCATCAGCGAAGCCTGTGCCCGACTGATCCGCGGCGACTTCCACGAGCAGTTCGTGGTCGACATGATTCAAGGCGGCGCTGGCACTTCGACCAATATGAATGCCAACGAAGTCATCGCCAACATCGCGCTGGAGGCCATGGGTCACAGCAAGGGCGAATACCAGTACCTGCACCCGAACAACGACGTGAACATGGCGCAGTCGACCAACGACGCCTACCCGACGGCCATTCGCCTGGGTCTGCTGCTGGGCCACGACGCCCTGCTCGCCAGCCTCGACAGCCTGATCCAGGCCTTCGCCGCCAAGGGTCAAGAGTTCAGCCACGTCCTGAAAATGGGTCGTACCCAGCTGCAAGACGCCGTGCCGATGACCCTCGGCCAGGAATTCCGCGCCTTCGCCACCACCCTGAGCGAAGACCTGGCGCGCCTGAAGACCCTGGCTCCGGAGCTGCTGACCGAAGTCAACCTGGGCGGCACCGCCATCGGTACCGGCATCAACGCCGACCCGCGCTACCAGCAACTGGCGGTCGACCGCCTGGCAACCATCAGCGGCCAGCCGCTGGTGCCCGCCGCCGACCTGATCGAAGCCACCTCCGACATGGGCGCCTTCGTGCTGTTCTCCGGCATGCTCAAGCGCACCGCGGTCAAGCTGTCGAAGATCTGCAACGACCTGCGCCTGCTGTCCAGCGGCCCGCGCACCGGGATCAACGAAATCAACCTGCCAGCGCGTCAGCCCGGCAGCTCGATCATGCCCGGCAAGGTCAACCCGGTGATCCCGGAAGCGGTCAACCAGGTGGCGTTCCAGATCATCGGCAACGACCTGGCCCTGACCATCGCGGCCGAAGGCGGCCAACTGCAACTGAACGTGATGGAGCCGCTGATCGCCTTCAAGATCTTCGACTCGATCCGCCTGCTGCAACGCGCCATGGACATGCTGCGCGAACACTGCATCGTCGGCATCACCGCCAACGAAGAGCGCTGCCGCGAGCTGGTGGAACACTCCATCGGCCTGGTCACCGCGCTGAACCCCTACATCGGCTATGAAAACGCCACCCGGATCGCCCGCATCGCCCTGGAAAGTGGCCGCGGCGTACTGGAACTGGTGCGCGAAGAAGGCTTGCTCGACGACGCCATGCTCGCCGATATCCTGCGCCCGGAAAACATGATTGCTCCGCGTCTGGTTCCACTGAAGGGCTGACCTTCGGTGCCGGATTGCAACACGCTCACCAGGTCGAGGGACTAGACACCTCTCACCTTTTGAGGGCCTGAAGGTCACTCTTCAGGCCCTTTTTTTACACCCGGAAGTAGGAAGAAGGCTCTACCTCGCCCCCTGCCTTCAGAAGAAATACCCTGCGCTTCGTCGTCTGTCCTACAAACCAGTACAGACGACCGCGGTGCTCATCGGTATAGTGCCGCCCCTCTTCGCGTAAGCGATCCGCGGTACAGCGGCACTGAAACACGCGAAACAACACTAAAAACAACCCGCGAAAGCTCGGGATGAAGCATCGCCAGCCCACACTGCCCAGTGACATCGGGTGTAACGCGATCTTTCAATCGAGCCGCCTTTGCATCAAAAAACAGCGAGGAACCACTCCATGCTTGAGGTCATCAACGACTTCCTCTCAGGGAAACTACTGATCGTGCTCATTGTCGGGCTCGGTAGCTACTTCACGATCCGTTCGCGGTTCGTCCAGTTCCGCCATTTCCGTCACATGTTCACCGTCTTCAAAGAGTCCCTTCGCGGTCAAGCAGGCCAACTGAGCTCGTTCCAGGCATTGATGCTGAGCCTCGCCGGCCGCGTTGGCGCCGGTAACATCGCCGGTGTCGGCATCGCCGTAACCCTCGGCGGCCCGGGCGCCGTATTCTGGATGTGGGTCACCGCACTGGTGGGCATGTCCAGCAGCTTCTTCGAATGCACCCTGGCCCAGGTCTACAAGCGCGCCGATGGCGACGGCCTGTACCGCGGCGGCCCGGCTTACTACATCCAGCACGGCCTGAAGCTCAAAGGCATGGCAGTGGTGTTCTCCGTCCTGCTGCTGGTCACCTACGGCTTTGCCTTCAACGGCCTGCAGTCGTACACCGTCACCCACTCGCTGCAGAATGCCTTCGGCTTCTCCCCGAACCACACCGGCATCGCCCTGGCCGTCCTGTTGGCGATCGTCTTCGTCGGCGGCATCAAGCGTATCGCCTCGGTTTCCGACCTGCTGGTTCCGGTCAAGACCCTGGCCTACATCGGCGTCACCCTGTATGTGATCGGCAGCCAGATCGAGCACGTGCCGGCCATGCTGGAAACCATCTTCAAGAGCGCCTTCGGCCTTGACCCTGCGTTCGGCGGCCTGCTCGGCAGCGCTATCGTCATGGGTGTGAAACGTGGCGTGTTCGCCAACGAAGCCGGCCTGGGCAGCGCCCCGAACGTCGCCGCCGTGGCCGCCGTGAAGCACCCGGGTGCCCAGGGCGTGGTCCAGGCATTCAGCGTGTTCCTCGACACCTTCGTGATCTGCACCTGCACCGCGCTGCTGATCCTGCTGTCGGGCTTCTACACCCCAGGCTTCGAAGGTGACGGCATCGTCCTGACCCAGAACTCCCTGGCCGCCGTGGTCGGTGACTGGGGCCGCGTGTTCGTCAGCGTCGCCCTGTCGCTGTTCGTCTTCACCTGCATCCTCTACAACTACTACCTGGGCGAGACCAGCCTGCAGTTCCTGACCCGCAACCGCGTCGTGTTGATGGTGTACCGTGGCCTGGTGCTGGCACTGATCGTATGGGGTTCGGTGCAGAACCTGTCGACCGTGTTCGCCTTCGCCGACATCACCATGACCTGCCTGGCCTTCGTCAACCTGATCGCCCTGGCCCTGCTGTTCAAGATCGGCCTGCGCGTGATGCGCGACTACGACGAACAACGCCGTGCCGGCGTCAGCCAGCCGGTGTTCGACTCGAGCAAGTTCGCCGATCTGGACCTGGACCTCGAAGCCTGGCCGACCCCGGGCAAAACCGCGCCACGCGAGCAAGACGCTGTCCAAGGCGTGCCGGCCACGCAACGCTGATCGCTCCCGCGGGCGGCGCCCTGCCGCCCGACGCGACAGAGACCAACGAGTGGCGTCCTGCCACTCGACGTGACACACCTTGCGCGCGCAGGCATGCTGCGGTGCAAGGTGCATTCGTCCAGGAGAACCATCAATGACTTCCGCTTCCTATCCTGCCGCGCAGCACGTCATGGTGCTCTATACCGGCGGCACCATCGGCATGCAGGCCAGCGCCAACGGCCTGGCCCCGGCTTCCGGTTTCGAAACACGGATGCGCGAACAGCTCTCCAGCCAGCCAGGCCTGAGTGTGCCGGACTGGCGTTTTCGCGAGATGGCGCCGCTGATCGACAGCGCCAACATGACCCCCGAGTACTGGCAGCGCCTGCGCGAGGCGGTGGTTGAGGCCGTGGACGGGCAACACTGCGACAGCGTGCTGGTCTTGCACGGCACCGACACCCTGGCGTATAGCGCCGCGGCCATGAGTTTCCAGTTGCTGGGCCTGCCGGTGCCGGTGGTGTTCACAGGTTCCATGCTGCCGGCGGGCGTGCCGGACAGCGATGCCTGGGAGAACGTCTGCGGCGCGCTGGTCGCCTTGGGCCTGGGCCTGCCGCCGGGCGTGCACCTGCACTTCCACGGTGAAATGCTCTCGCCGACCCGTTGCGCGAAGATTCGCAGCTTTGGCCGGCACCCGTTTGCGGCACTGAATCGCACGGGCGGCGGGGCCAAGGTCGGGGCGCTACCGGCGCAGTTGGATTATCGCCAGGGCAAGCAACTGGCGAGCGTCGGCGTGTTGCCGCTGGTACCGGGCATCGGCGCCGCTCAGTTGGACGGCATGATCGACAGCGGTATCCAGGCGTTGGTGCTGGAGTGCTTCGGCAGCGGCACCGGGCCGAGCGATAACCCGGCGTTTCTCGCCAGCCTTGAGCGGGCGCGGGACAAGGGGGTCGTGGTGGTGGCGATCACGCAGTGCCATGAAGGTGGCGTCGAGCTGGACGTGTATGAAGCCGGTAGCCGTTTGCGCGGTGTCGGCGTACTGTCCGGCGGCGGCATGACCCGCGAGGCGCTGTTCGGCAAGCTGCATGCGTTGCTGGGCGCGGGCCTGGAGCTGGCTGAAGTGCGGCGGTTGGTCGAGCTGGATCTGTGTGGCGAGTTGAGCTGAATCACCGCTCAACTTGCCAGTTAGTCAAATCAGGAAATTTGAAGCCGAACGCGATCCACTGTGGCGAGCGGGCTTGCCCGCGCTGGGTCGCGAAGCGGCCCTAAAACCGGTGCATTCTGTCTATCAGGCAGACCGAGGTGCCTGGTTTGACGACTGCTTCGCAGCCGAGAGCGGCGGTGCGGTATTCCGACAAGCACGCTCGCCAAAAGTCCGCGTTTGATTTCAAATTGCCTTGACTGAACGGCACCAGGGTTTGCCACAAAACCGCGCTCGGCTTCAAATTTCATGAGCTGACTAGCCTACACACCAGACAAATCACTTTTTCTTGAGCGACATTTCCTAGAAAATCCCAACGCCTTGCGCCTGTCCAGCCACGTGACTAGTCTCCGTTTGTCACTGCCCAATTGCAGTGAACGGGTTTAGTCGCCCGAGCTCAATAGGCGCACGGCTCCATGACATCAATAGGATGTCATCGCATGGATAAAATCGTCCCTGATCCGCCCAGCAGGACCGCCCGCGCCCGGATCACCGCCATTCTCAAGAAAGCCAACGCCGACCTCTTGCAGGTCCTCAACAGTCAGCGCCACGAACCGCCGCTGCTGGCCGCCCTGAAAGAAACCGCCGCCCGCCCCGGCTGCGTCAACGACGGCCGTCACCTCTCGCTGTTCAACGTGCAGGAAGGCATCAGCGCCGAGCAGGCGCTGATCCATGTGTCATTGATGCTGCGCTGCGCCGAAGAAGTCTCCGATGAAATCACCGAATACGGCAGCGGCGTCGAACGCGGGCTGATCTGGTCGATGGTCCATTCGGTGGAAATGGCCCGGGCAGTGGTCGATGCCTTATTGGCGGGGTCGCAACCCACCGCCGACGCTGTAGCCTGACGGCACACAACTTGCTCGATTCCCATACCTCCCATGGATGGAATCGAGCATGCTCCACTCTCACCTCACCACCCTCAACGCGGTTTCCCTGGTGCTCAACACCTTCCGCGACAAGGGTTTTGCCAGCGATGCGCTGCTGGCCGGCAGCGGCATCAGCGCCGCCGACCTGAGCCGCGCCGACACCCGCATCACCACCAACCAGGAAATGCAGGTGTGCAGCAATGCCGTGGCCCTGCGCCGGGAAATCGGCCTGGAACTGGGTCGCCGGATGCATGTCTCGGCCTATGGCATCCTCGGCTATGCCCTGCTCACCAGTGCCACCTTCGGTGACGCTTTGCGCCTGGCCCTGCGCTATCCGGCGCTATTGGGAACACTGTTCGAACTGAGCCTGGAAGCCGACGGCGAACGGATCTGGTTCACCGCCGCGGATTATCGGGAAAACCCGCAGTTGGCGGTGTTCAACACCGAGCTGTGCCTGGCCTCGCTGAAAGTCATCTGCGACGACCTGCTGGGGCACCCGCTGCCCTTGCTGGCGGCACGCTTCGAGCACGAGGCGCCGGACTATCAGACCGACTACGGCAACAGCTTCGATTGCCCGCTACAGTTCTCGGCCGGCAGCAACGCCTTCGCCTTCGACCAGCATTGGCTGGAGCAACCCTTGCCCCTGGCGGACGCCATCACTCACCAGGCCATGGCCGAGCGCTGTCGCAAGCACAACCTGGAGTTCACCGGTCGCCAGGCCTGGCTCGGGCGCATCCGCCACTTGCTCGCCGCGCAACTGCATACCGCCCCAGGCCTGGAGGGCCTGGCCGAACAGATGAAATGCTCGGCTCGCACCCTGCGCCGGCACCTCAACGACCTGGGCTGCAGCTATCAGGAGTTGCTCGACGAACTGCGCTTCGAACGGGCCAAACAGTTACTCAGGGAAGGTCAGCTACCGATTCACCGCATTGCCGATGAACTGGGCTTCAGTGAAACCGCCAGCTTCCGCCATGCCTTCGTGCGCTGGAGCGGCGTCAGTCCGAGCCAGTTCCGCCCCTGAGGCGCCAAGCCCACGCCAACACCGCCAACCCGAGGCCGCGTGTTGCGCCCCCAAAAAGGGCCCCTACGCCCCGTTCAGGGGCGAAATAAGGACACATTTTTTGGCCATATCAGTCCCCTTTTGGCCGCTCCCGCCGTTCTCCCAAAAGCGCCAGGCATCAAGAATGAGGCCACGTCCACGCTACCGGAGAACAATAAATGCTGACGGTCTACTCAGACGATCACCACCTGCACCACGGCCGCTGCGAACTGATCGACGGGCAATTGATGCCCTGCTTCGAAATGCCTTCGCGCGCCGACCATATACTGGCCCGTGTGCAACACCAGGCCCTGGGCCCGGTGTGCGAACCGGAGGACTTCGGCCTGGAGCCGATCCGCCGCGTTCACGACGAGGCCTACCTGAACTTCTTCAAAGGCGCTTGGGAGCGTTGGGCCGAACAAGGCCATGACGGCGACCTGCTGCCCTTCACCTGGCCGGCCCGCACCCTGCGCCGGGTGATCCCGAAAAACCTGCACGGCGAACTCGGCTACTACAGCTTCGACGGCGGCGCACCGATCACCGCCGGTACCTGGCAGGCCGCCTATAGCGCGGCCCAGGTCGCCCTCAGCGCCCAGGCCGAAATCCAGCGCGGCGCCCGCAGCGCCTTCGCCCTCTGCCGCCCGCCGGGACATCACGCCGCCAGCGACCTGATGGGCGGTTACTGCTACCTGAACAACGCCGCCATCGCCGCCCAGGCGTTTCTCGACCAAGGCCACAAGAAGGTCGCGATCCTCGACGTCGACTATCACCACGGCAACGGCACCCAATCGATTTTCTATGAGCGCGACGATGTGCTCTTCACCTCGATCCACGGCCACCCGGAAGCCGAGTTCCCATTCTTCCTCGGCTATGCCGACGAGTTCGGCGAAGGCGCCGGCGAGGGCTTCAACTTCAACTATCCGCTGGCCGCCGGCACCGCCTGGGAGCAGTGGAGCGCGGCGCTGGAACAGGCCTGCGGCGAGATCGAACGCTATGCCCCCGATGTCGTGGTGGTTTCCCTGGGCGTGGACACCTTCAAGGACGATCCGATTTCCCAGTTCAAGCTCGACAGCCCGGACTACCTGCGCATGGGCGAACGCATCGCCCGCCTGGGCAAGCCGACGCTGTTCGTGATGGAAGGCGGCTACGCGGTAGAAGAAATCGGCATCAATGCCGTGAACGTACTCGAAGGTTTCCAATACGCTCTATGAGGAATTAGAACAATGAACAAGCTCAAGCGTCTTATTGCTCCAGCCCTCTGCGCCGCCGTGCTCGGCACCGCGGCCCACGCCGAGGAGCGCACCCTGCGGGTCTACAACTGGTTCGACTACATCACCCCCAAGGCCCTGGACGACTTCAAGGCCCAGAACACCCAGGTCAAGTTGGTCTACGACATCTTCGACACCAACGAGGCCCTGGAAGCCAAGCTGCTCACCGGCAACTCCGGCTATGACGTGGTGGTGCCGTCCAACGTGTTCCTCGCCAAGCAGATCGAAGCCGGGGTGTTCCAGCCGCTGGACCGCAGCAAACTGCCGAACTGGAACCACCTCGATCCCAAGCTGATGAAGCTGATCGAGGCCAACGACCCGGGCAACAAGTTCGCCGTGCCCTACATGTACGGCACCATCCTGATCGGCTTCAACCCGGACAAGGTCAAGGCGGTACTGGGTGACAAGGCGCCGGTGGACAGCTGGGACCTGATCTTCAAGGAAGAGAACATCAGCAAGCTCAAGCAATGCGGCGTCGCCTTGCTCGACTCGCCATCGGAGATCCTGCCGCTGGCCTTGCAGCACCTGGGCCTGAACCCCAACAGCAACAACCCCAAGGACTATGAAAAAGCCGAGGCGCTGCTGCTGAAGATCCGTCCGTACATCACCTACTTCCACTCGTCCAAGTACATGGCCGACATTGCCAACGGTGACATCTGCGTGGCCGTCGGTTATTCCGGCAGCTTCTCCCAGGCCGCCAACCGCGCCAAGGAAGCCAAGAACGGCGTGGTGGTGGACATGCGCCTGCCCAAGGAAGGCGCGCCGATCTGGTTCGATATGCTGGCGATCCCCAAAGGGGCGAAGGACACCCAGGACGCCTACACCTTTATCAACTACCTGCTGCAACCCCAGGTGATCGCGCCGATCAGCGACTTTGTCGGTTATCCGAACCCGAACAAGGACGCCACCGAAATGGTCGATCCGGCGATCCGCGGCAATCCCAACCTGTACCCGACCGAAGCGGCGATGAAAACGCTCTACACCTTGCAGCCGCTGGAGCAGAAGGCCGAACGGGCACGCACACGGGCCTGGACCAAGATCAAGTCCGGAATCTGAGGATTACCACCGGCTCGTCCCAGCGATCGGGGCTTGACGATATTTTGCGCGCAAACACCGGCTCCCACAGCTCGGCATTCCACCAGCAAAATATCGTCACGCCCAGTCTTTGCGCTGGCGCAGACTGTCTTCAGCCGCGCAACGACAGGAACAGCGTCCCTGCTGTCTCGGGGTCGATCGGCCCGCGCCAGATGGGCTGGACTTTCCCCCCGGCGCTCGCCTGGGCGATCTGAAACCCGAGCCCCAGATAACGCTGCGCGCGGGTCTTGAGGTGCGCTTTGACATAGCTGGCCGCCGGCGTGGTCGCCGTCGGGTAATGGAAGTGCGCGAACCAAAACGACCCGCCCTGCCTGTCGCTGATGCCGTACTCCTCCAGAAAATCGGTGCCCTTGCCCTGGGAAATATCCCGGCGCTCACCCAGCTTGCGGATCGTGATCTGCCCTTGCGCGTGCAGAAACCCGACAGCGGCAGCGCTCGGCAACCTTTCCTTGGTCAACCTGATCCGCAGGCTCAGGCCCTGGTTGGCCAAGGTGTTTGCCGCCTGCTCCAGATCGGAAATCAGCGACCGGGGTGACTGTGAAAGTCCTTGGGTCAACGCGCTTAACTCCTTGATAGCCTCTTCAAAAGGCTGCGCCTTGAGCTCGAGTATGTTCTGGATGTCGAGAGGCGAAGCCACGACGCTCGCCGTGCGCTCGGCATCCGCCAGCAGCGCCGGCACGCTTGCCAGCAGATCACGGGCCTTCTTCTCCAGCGACTTCAACTTCTTCGCGGCGCGCACACTCAACTCCCCCACGCCGCCCAGCAGGCGCAGGCCGCGGTCCAAGCGCCAGCGCCCGGCGCCGTCGCTTTTCAGCCAAGGCCCCTGGAGTGCCGGGTGGCTATCATGAATGATCACCACCCCATCGAGCTTGCGCGCCACCCGAAACCAGGCCTCGTCGACCTGGGCATAGAGCAAGCCGTCACGCTGATACAAGCCTTGCCACTCCCCCGAAGCCAGCACACTGCCCGGAGCCTCGGACAACGGCAGTTTGAACTTCTCGAGCCGGACCAGTTCGGAGGCGCTGAACTGACGTCCCGGACGGGTCCAGGCAAACACCAACTGCTGCGCGACGCTGACCGCCGGCGCCTTGATCACGGCGTTGTCGATGATCGGCCCGGGACGCACGGCCCCGGCAGCAACCTCGGCTTTAGCGATGAACGGCCGACGGTGATACACCAGCACCACCGCCAGGTTCAGCAAGACATCGGCGAACGCCACCCAGGGCTGCGCGGCATTGGGATCTGCGAAGGTCTTGAGGCTGGAGAGCAATTGCACGATCAACCCCAGACTCGCCAGCGGGCCGGGCAGAAAGGGTTGCAGCAAGCCGAACAGGGCCCAGCCCAGATCGACGAAACGATTCCAGCGGTCTTCGGCATTGGATACCGAGTCCGCCTCGGCATGCGCGATCAACGCCTCGACGCTGGCGGCGAACAGTGCGGCGCCAAACGAACCGGACAGTGGTGTGGTATCGAGTGCAACCGGCAGTGGGGTCTCAGGTACGTCCCAATCGGAAACAATCACCCTACCCAGATGGGGTTCCTCGAACCCGCCATGGTCATAGATCATCCGCGCCAGCGGGTCCAGGCCGGCGAGAACCGACTGCTGCAAACCCCCTTCCACCTTGATAGCCGCCAACAAGCCATCAAATGAAGAGAATTCGAGCAAGGGTGCGGCGCTGCCTGGGCAGAACAACACCTGCGGCCCCTGCTCCGTCGCCTGCGGACCGATCACAAACATGTTGCGCACCCGGTCCGCCGTGGCATTCGGGTGCACCAGGAAAGCCAGCGGCCTGACCACAATGTCCCGCCCCAGGACCGTCTGAACGCCAACGTCTTGCGTCACCAGCGCTTCGACATAACGCTGGGCGGGTTCGCTCAATTGCTGGTTGAGTCGCAACTCCAGCGCCAACATCGGCAACAGCACCCTCAGGTAGTCGGTAAAAAGCCGCTCCTGCCGGGTGCGCTCGGCCAGGTCATATCGCAGTTTCTGCCTGAGCAAATCGGGGTAGGTCCTGCCGATATCGACGTCACTCACCGCCGTGCGCAGCGCCTCATAGGTCATCCAGGCGGGCGCGGGTTGACCTTTGTAGCGCACCTGCGCGGACGCCGTGCACGGAAAGGCCTCAAGGTTCTTCAACGCCAGGGCGGCATAGTCCTGGGACTGTGTCACATCGCGAAAGCCTGCAGGGTTGAAGCTTTTGTTGGCCAGTTCGACCGCGCTGTTCGTGCCCAGCGTCAAGGTCAAGCCGATATCGCCGACCGACACGGGCGCAGCCTTTGGATACTCTTTCTCCAGACTCGCCTGCAATGCCTGGCGCGCAAAAGCGAGGATATCGGGAATGCCGTCGAGAAACGCCTTGCCGGCATGCCGTCGATGCACCGACGCCAGCGCCGCCACATACTCCCCATAACAGGTGCGAAGCGATGGCGCGGCATTGCGCAGCCAGCCGGGAAGCAAGTCGTGCAACTGACCCAGCTTCGTCTCGTGACCGGAACGGAAGGCACCGACCAGGGACTGCAATCCGCTGAGCTCATGCAATCGCTGATCAAGTGCCGACAGATCGCGAAAGTCGCCCGGCTTGATCGCCGCAATGGCCTCCAGTTGGCGGGCCAGCAGGCTCACGGTCAGGGCATCGAAGACATGATGGTCCGGCGAATAATTCCTGAAATCCGAGCCCTGCCCGCTCAAGGTCAACCCCAGGGAGGCTTCCAGCGCTTCGCTGGAATCGAACGCTTCGATCCCGCCGAACAGGCTGTAGAGCAAGACGATCTGGCGCTGGCCGACCCAGCGGCTCAACACCAGCGCCTGGACATGCAAGGGCTCGGGATCCTTGTCGCGGGTATCGATGATCGGGATATAGGCCTGCGCGCAGTCACTGCCGAACCTGACCCGGCGCGCCTCCAGGTCGGGATAGTCGAGCACCATCTGCACGGTGGCCAGTTCATCGCCCGAAAGCGCCGCGCACACCTGGCGCAATTGCGCGGCGAAGAATTCGGAAAGCCGCTGCCAGGGCGCGACATCCTGTTCCAACGGCAAGCTCCAGAAGTCGACCAGTTCCTGTTTATACGCATCCAGTAGCAACGGCGCCCATTCGCTCAACAGCGTCTCGACCTTTTCAACGCCCAGGAGCAACTTCTGCGGATACTCGGCACCCGGATAGAGCGTCAGATAGCTGCCCGGCGGATGAACCAGCTCCTTTTCACCCAGGAAGCGCTCGATCAGCAGGTGCGCCAGGGGCAAGATCCGGTATTGCACACCGGCGCTGTCGTCTTTGCCGGGTTCCGGCTCAATGAGTGCGACATTCACCAGCCGCGCCCCGGACGACGGCAATTCATCTTCCAGCATGTCCCGCACCAGCCCCGGCGCGACGCTTTCCAGGCTCGGGCGGCGGGCAAAATAGTCACTGAGGGTGTAGACCAGCGAAGCCTGTTGGTTTTCGCTCAAGGTGGTGCCAGCGAGGGCGGATCTCATGGGTATTCATCCTGGTTTCGGGTTCCAGGAACACCTAATCATCGACCACCCTCCGGCCTGCGGTAGCCGGCTAATACCGCCCTGCGACTAAAGCTTCCAGGCCGTGCGCAGGCGCGCCAGCGCCGACTCGATATCGGCCTCCGGTACCGCCGCAAACCCCAGGACCAGGCCGGCGCGCCGGTCTTCGGGCGGCTCCGGCTGGCTGATCCAGTAGCTGCTCAAGGGGCTGATTTCAACGCCGACGCTCTCGGCCTGCGCGATCAACTCTCGCTCCCTGGCCAGGCTCTCCACCGGCACCGTCAGGTGCAGGCCCGCGGCAACCGCCGGCAAATCGCCACAGCCCGGGATAGCCGCCGGCCAATGGGCCAACAAGGTATTACGCCGACTCAGCGCGGCCCGGCGCATGCGCCGGATATGCCGCTGGAAATGCCCGGCGGCCATGAACTCGGCCATCACCGCCTGGGTACTGACCTCCGAGTGCCGCATATCCAGGGCACGGCGCTGGGAAAACGCCTCGACCAACGTCGGCGGCAGTACCAGATAACCCAGGCGCAACGCCGGAAAGGCAATCTTGCCGAAGGTCCCGACATACAGCACCCGCCCCTGCCGATCCAGCGCGGCCAGGGGCGCCAGCGGCGCGCCGCTGTAGCGGTACTCGCCGTCGTAGTCATCCTCGACGATCCAGCCGCCGCTACGCTCGGCCCAGGCCAGCAGCTCCAGGCGCCGGGCCAGGCTCATGATCACGCCGGTGGGGTATTGGTGAGAGGGGGTCACATAAACCAGCCGGCAGTCCGGTAATTGCGCGAGTTCGGCGCAATCCAGCCCTTCGTTGTCCACCGCCACGCCATGCAGATGAGCCCCCGCCACCGCGAAGGCCAGACGCGCCGCGCGGTACCCGGGGTTCTCCACCGCCACGCCATCGCCCGGGTCCACCAGCAACTGTGCACAAAGGCTAATGCCCTGCTGCGCGCCACTGGTGATCACAATTTGTTCAGGCGTGCAGGACAGGCCCCGGGAGCTGCGCAAGTAGGCGGCGATCAGGCCGCGCAGGCGCTGTTCCCCCGCCGCCTCACCGTAGCACAGCAACTGCAAGTCCGGTTTGCGCCAGAAAGCCGCCTGCAGCTTGGCCCAAACGCCAAAGGGAAACAGGTCAAACGCCGGCACGCCGACCCGAAAAGCCCGCGGCGGACCGCTTGGTGGCTTGTGCATCGGGTTGCTCTCGATGCGCTCCATGGCCAGATTGTGGATAACTTTACTGGATGTAACCCCAGCAGTTTCAGTCGATTTTGTGGATAAACCTGTGGGTAAGCCTGTTGAAAACCCTGTGGATAGTTTTGTGGACAACTTTTTGATCGGCAGGGCTTTTTCCGGCAGTTGCGCGACGTAGGTGCCATCACCGATCCGGCCTTCGATAAAGCCCTCGGCGTACAGCTGGTCATAGGCCCGCACCACGCTATTGCGGGAGATCGCCAGGGCGCTCGCCAGGTCGCGACTGGCCGGCAGGCGGCTGCCGCTGGCCAGGCGGCCGTCCAGTACCCGCAGGCGCAGGGCCTGATAGAGCTGGCGACTGAGTCCCTTGGCCGGATCGAGGTGGATCCCGGCAGGGTCGAACGGCAGGGGCAACGATGGACTGGGCATGGTATTGGACCTATGAAAATCGTCGGTAATGGCTCTTACAACCAACCAATAGCCTGCCTAGGATGCAGGTATTCGCCAAGGAAAATTTCCATGTACACACCCAGCGCCTTTTCCGAACAAGACCTGCTCACCTTGCAGCAACATATCCAGGGCACCCGCCTGGCGACACTGGTCACCCATGGCAAGCTCGGCCTGCAAGCCATCCATGTGCCGCTGCTGCTGCGCCCCGAGCAAGGTCCCAACGGAACGCTCTACGGCCATCTGGCCCGGGCCAACCCGCAGTGGCGGGAACTGGCCGAGGGTGGCGAAGTGCTGGTGATCTTTCCGGGGGCCGATGCCTATGTCAGCCCGTCCTTCTATCCGTCCAAGGCCGAGCACGGCAAGGTCGTGCCGACCTGGAACTACGTGGCCGTGCATGCCTACGGCGAGGCCGAGGTGTTCGACGATGCCGAGCGCCTGCTCAACCTGGTCAGCGCTCTGACCGACCGGCATGAGGCCAGCCGCGACAAGCCGTGGAAAGTCGCCGATGCCCCGGCGCCGTACATCGACAGCATGCTCAAGGCGATTGTCGGTTTTGCCCTGCCGATCCAGCGCCTGGAAGGCAAGCGCAAGCTCAGCCAGAACCGCAGCGCCGCCGACAGCGCCGGTGTGCAACAAGGGTTGGCGGCCAGCGCCGACAGCCAGGATCAAGCCCTCGCCCAATTGATGCGTTAAGGAGTCAGCATGAGTTCCATCGAAATCCGTCCGCTCAGCGCCGCCGACCAGGCCGTGTGGCGCCCACTGTGGCAGGCCTATCTGAAATTCTATGAGACCGAGCTGCCGGACGCGGTCTACCAGTCGACCTGGCAACGTTTGCTCGACCCTGCCGAAACCACGAATGCCGCCCTCGCCTGGCAGGACGGCAAGGCCGTGGGCCTGGTGCACTTCATCTACCATCGGTCGAACTGGAGCGTTCAGGACTCCTGCTACCTGCAGGACCTGTTCGTGGCGCCCGGACAGCGCGGAATTGGGCTGGGACGCTTGTTGATCGAGCATGTCTATGCCACGGCGGCCGAAGCCGGCTGCGGTAAAGTGCACTGGCTGACCCACGAGACCAACGCCACCGCCATCCAGTTGTACGAACGGATTGCCGAGCGCCCCGGTTTCATTCAATTTCGCCAAGCGTTGTGAGCCTCGAGGAAAGTGTAATGTCGACATCCGTAGCAAACTGGAAAGGCGCACCGGCGCCTTCGGCCCAGCGTCTGGAGGGGCGTTTCATCGTCCTGGAAAAGCTCGACCCGGCCCGTCATGGTGACGATCTCTGGCAGGCCCTGACCGGTCCCGGTGCCGACCCCAAGCTCTGGGACTACCTGCCTTACGGTCCGTTCCTGGAGCGCGGCGCCTTCAATGACTGGCTGAACAACCACGCGGCCAATAGCGATCCGTATTTCTTCAGCGTGGTTGACAAGGCCAGCGGTGAAGTCCAGGGCATCCTCAGCCTGATGTCGATCGTCCCGGCCCAGGGCCGTATCGAGATCGGCCATGTCACCTTCGGTGCACCGATGCAGCGCTCGCCGAAAAGTACCGAGGCGGTCTACCTGCTGGCCAGGGAAGTCTTCGCCCAGGGCTACCGGCGCCTGGAATGGAAGTGCAACAACGACAACGCCCGCTCGCGTACGGCGGCCGAGCGTCTGGGCTTCAGATTCGAAGGCGTATTCCGCCAGCACATGGTGGTCAAGGGCCGGAATCGCGACACGGCGTGGTACAGCATTATCGATTCGGAATGGCCGACGGTGAATGCCGGGTTCGAGCAGTGGTTGTCAGAAGAGAACCTGACCACGGCCGGGCAAATCAAGTCCCTGGTCGAGTGCCGGGGTTAAGCGGACAACCTGAAAGTGCAGTGCCCCTCACCTTGAAAATACGGTGGCTGACGCATTGGCCACCGTAAGACCACAGAGTCACAAACACGCCTCTAATCGTCGCCTGACCGGTGACATATCTCGCAAAAAACGGGTAAAAAGCCCGACATTTATCGATTACATGGATAGATACATTTCCGCCTCGATTTATTCTGAGGATGAAATGGAATGTCCCCCAAACAGAATCTTCTTTCAACAGCCGTCACATTGGCGTTGATCAGCACCCTCTCCCCACAGGCACAAGCCAATTATTATCAAAATGGCTATCTTGGGACCGACACAGGGTCGACCTATAATTATGTACAAGATGGTCCATATCAGCGCCCCAGCCCGCCTCCGGGTAACAATTTCATATATGCCGGTGCGAACCAGTGGGGCAACACCTATGGAAATTTTCTGCCCGTCACTGGACAGTCTGCAGCAGCTTCCAATTTTGTAGAGCCGCTGGATCCAGCGGGATTGCCAAGATTGGATCCTGGGCAGAAATGGAAAGAGATCGATAAAAATGACCCGGAGTGGAAAAAGGAAGATCCGGGCACCCACTTCAAGGTATTCCGAACTCCATACCCACAGATTCCCGGCGCCCCCCATCTCACTAACGCCGATGGTGAGTTTCGCACTCGTGATGGCCAGCTCATGGCCCGGCCGATCCTTATAAAAACAGATGACACAGGTAAAGAGTCTTACTACATCGCGGCACCTTGCTCGTGTGAAAACGACAAGAATAATGTGATTACGCCTGTGCAACCTGCAACTCCTGTTGTACCCGTACTTCCAGTCACGCCTGAAATACCTGTAGTTCCCGTGAAACCCACTACTCCTATTGTGCCTGTGACACCTGTTACCCCTGTAACTCCAGTCACACCTGAGATACCTGTAGTTCCCGTAAAGCCTGCTACTCCCATTGTGCCTGTGACACCTGTTACCCCTGTAACTCCGGTCACGCCTGAGATACCTGTAGTTCCCGTGAAGCCTGCTACTCCCATTGCGCCTGTGACACCTGTTGCTCCTGTAACTCCAGTCACGCCTGAAAAACCTGTCGTTCCTGCGAAGCCTGCTACTCCCATTGCGCCTGTGACACCTGTTGCTCCTGTAACTCCAGTCACGCCTGAAAAACCTGTCGTTCCTGCGAAGCCTGCTGCTCCCGTTGCGCCTGAAGCACCTGTAACTCAAGTGCCAAAACAACCTCAGGCAGATGACCCAAAGGCCGGCCAGGGCGGTAATGTCAGCCAGCCAACCCCCAGGCCGATCGAATCGCCACTGCTCAAAGCCTGGAACAGGCTGACCTCGGTGGAGAAGAGGGAGGCGCGAGTGCAGCTTTCCGGCGCGGCCAACGCAAATCTGGGCCGAGCCACGCTCAGCGGCGCCGCCCAGGTGGGCAACAGCGCCCTCGCGGCCATGCGCCAGCTCGGCAACGGCATGCTCGCGACGCAAGGCAACACGCCCGGCCAGGTCTCGCTGGCAGGACGTTCGGAGATCAAGCCGGGCGACAGTCGCCTGTGGGTCCAAGCCCTGAACAACGCCAGCAGCTTCGATCAACCGCAAGGTCAGAAAGCCTTCGGACAGAACACCCGAGGCGTGGTGATGGGCGTCGACTGGGCCCTGGACGATGAATGGCGCATGGGCCTGCTGGGCGGGAAATCGCTGTCGAAACACAAAGGCGATCGCTTCGAAGGCGACCTGGACAGCTGGCATGTCGGCACCTACGCCGTGCACCAGAGCGGACCGTTGGCCTTGCGCCTCGGCGCGGTCCACAGCCAGCACTACGGCAAGACCCAGCGCAACGTGGAGTTCGGCGGCTACAAGGACCGTCTCACCGGCGACTACGGCGCCAACAGCCAGCAGGTCTTCGGTGAACTCGGCTACAACCTGGGCAGCGGCAGCCTCAGCGCCGAGCCTTTCGCCAACCTCGGCTACCAGCGCTACTCACGCAAGGGCTATACGGAAAAAGGCGGTGAAGCCGCACTGAAAGCCGATGCCCAGACCCAGGACAACTTCAGCACCACCCTGGGCCTGCGCACCGCCAGCATCAAGTACATGGACAACAAGATGAGCCTGGCCCCGCGCCTGAGCGCCGGCTGGAAACATATGTACGGCCCCATCGACAGCACCAGTACCCAGACCCATCAGGTAACCGGTAGCACCTACAATACCAAAGGCATCGCTCAAGACCGCGACAGCCTGGTCGTCGAAGCCGGGCTCGACCTCAACCTCTCGGCCAGGCATTCCATTGGCGTCAACTACAACGGCGAAGTAGGCAACAACAGCCGCACCCACGGGCTCATGGGGCAGTGGAAGATGCGTTTTTAACCCCTTGGATGCGCTGATTTATCTCGCCTGACGGAGGTAAAAAGGCCGACATTTATCGGCTAAATACATAGATACATTTCCGGTCTTGAATCAATCCAAGGCCGGAAAAAGCATGCCCCCTACTCCTCATCGTTTAGCACTCGCTATCACGCTGGCACTGACCACTATCATCCTGCGGGACACACAAGCCAGCCCCGTTGGCACCTCTTCAGCCACCAGCGAACAGGATCGCGCCAGCGCTCGCCTGGCCTCCATGAATATCAGCAGCCTGCATGCCATCAAGGGGGATGCGGTCACGCTGAGCGGCGCATCAGTCGACTACACCAATCATCGTGACGGCGAGATCCAAGCGATTACCGGAAGCGCCATCAAGCTCAGCGGACGCAGCACCGGCCGCATCGTCAACGATGGGAAAGTCACCAGTGAACAACATAACGGCATAGAACTGGGGGCAAGTGATGTCGCCGTGATCAACAACAAAGTCGTCACGGGCGGGCGTCACAGCATCAGCACTCGAGGCCAGGGAGAACTTATAAACCGAGAGCGGGTGAGCGGACTCAATGGCGCAGGTTTCCACTCCGCGGGCAGTGGCAAGATCACCAACTACGGCAGCCTCACGGGCGATGCCACCACCATGGACGCCGACGGCGATGGCATTCGGATCAAGGCGAGCGCCGAGATCCATAACGACGGCCAGATTGTCGGCAAAGGCAGCCGAGGCGTGGACCCATATGGCGACGTCCATACCAGCGAAGGCATCGCCATCGGCGGCGGTACGATTACCCAATATGCCAAGGGCAGCATCAGCGGCGCCGATCACGGCATCGTCGTGAGCGACGGCAACCAGAATCCGGCGCAGCTATCCACCACACTGGAAAATAACGGCACTATCCACGGCCAGAAAGGCTTTGGCGTGCAGTTCATTGGCGAGCAGGCCGACCGGGTGACCAATAACGGACTGATCCACGGCGGCAACGGTCATGCCCTCGACCTGGGCGGCGGTGACGACACACTGATCGTGCAGGCAAACAGTCGCTTCGAAGGTAGCGTCGACGGCAACACGGGGTACGACCAGGTCATTCTCGACAGCCCCGAGGGCGGCCGCTTTGGCGACAGCCGCAACTTCGAGCGACTGGAGGTCCGGCAAGGCCGTTGGTCCCTGAGCGGACAGACGCCTTTCAGTAACAGCATCGAAATTTTTCGCGAGGCCCATCTGGCAGCGCAGGACGGCACGGGCCTGCGGATCGAAGGCGGAACCCATCTGCTCAACCGTGGCACCCTGACAGGAACCACCACCGCCGTGGACAGCGATGCCGACGGACTGCGGGCCCGGGGGGGCGGAGTCTACCTCTACAACCATGGCCGAATCACGGGCAGCGGGGCCAATGGCTTTGACCGGGGTCATCGACCCAGCGGCGACTCCGCCAGCCCACGCCATAGCAGCGAGGGAGTGCACCTGGACGGTGGCCGCCTCATCAACCACGAGGGCGCGGAGATCGAGGGGCAACACAACGGTGTGCTCGCCGACCAGCGGACAACCCCCTTGCGGCTGGAGAACCACGGCGTCATCCGCGGCCTCGACGGCTTTGGCGTCAGCCTGATCGGCCAGTTCGCCGATACGTTGATCAGCAACGGCCTGATCAGCGGCGGCAATGGCGTGGCCCTGAACCTGGGGGGGGAAAGCGACACCCTGATCGTGAAAAGCGGTAGCCAATTTTCCGGCTGGGTAGACGGCGGGACCACGGACGATTATCTGGAGAACTTTCTACTGGGCGCCGACCCTGACACACCGCTCAAAGCCAATGATGATCAGGTGATCTTCGATGACGCCAACGGCGGCAGCTTCGGTAACAGCCGCCACTTCGAGCGCCTGCTGGTCAAGCAGGGAACCTGGACCCTCACTAGCAAGAACGACTTCAGCACCGGCGCCGAGGTGCTGGCCCAGGCCCATTTGATCAACCAGGGTGGCATTCTCGGGACGACACAGGTCAACGACGGGGCGACCTATAGCGGCAACGGGACAGTCGGCAACCTGCGGGTAGCCGGAACCCTGGAGGTTGATCCTCTTCAAGGCGCCGCCAAGGTGAAGGAACACCTGACCCTGGATCCTGGCGCGACCCTCGTTTATGGCATCGACGCCGATGGCAGCAGCGCCACCGTCGAGGTCGGCGGCACCGCCTACCTGGAAGGTGCCCAACTGTATGTGCTGACCGCCAACGAGTCGCCGACGAGCCACCCGCACGTGATCGTGAAGGCCGGCAAGATTGAAGGAAAATTCGCCAGCATCAGCACCAATCTGGCGCTGATGACGGCCACGGCCCATTACACCTCGACGCAAGTGGACCTCACCTACGAACGCAACGAGGTCAACCTGGAGGATCTCGGGGACACCGAGAATGGCCAGAACGTGGGGGGAGCCTTGAATCCCTGGATAGCGCCGCCCACGCCGGCACCAGCGCCTATCGCCGTTGTGCCGGCTATACCGCATGAGTCGACGATTCCGGAAGTTTCTGTGCCCGCCATTACACCGCCTGCCCCAGTCACCTCAATACCGGTCATCACACCACCCGAGCCCAGCGCTCCAGCGCCGCCCCTTACACCAGCCGACCCCATCGCCTCAGTGCCGACGGTTACACCGCCTGAACCAGTCGCCAAGAAAGACCAGGACATTGATCTATCGGACCAGCCCGCGCCGCCACCGTCAGCGGACTCGCCACTGCGCCATGCCCTGCGCTACATCAGCGCCGTGGAGGCGGGACAGGCGCTCGAGCAACTTGCCGGCGGCAGCAATGCCCAGTTGCGCAACGCGACGCTCAGCGGCTCCCGGCAAGTGGGCAGCAGCCTGCTGACAGTCTTGCGACAGACGGAAGGCCTGCCCGACCAAAGCGGCAAAACACTTCAAGTCATGAACGGCGGCCACAACCGGCTCTGGGTTCAAGGCCTGGGCAATTCCGCCAGATTCGACAGCAATCACGGCCACCATGGGCTGCGGCAGAGCACCCGGGGCCTGCTATTGGGTGCCGACTGGGCACTCGACAGCGAATGGCGCCTCGGCATCCTTGGCGGTCAGTCGCAGTCGGACTTCAAAGGCCAACGCTTTACCGGTGGCCTCGACAGCTGGCACGTCGGCGCCTATGCCCTGCACCAAAGCGGCCCGCTGGCCTTGCGACTCGGTGCGGTATACAGCAGCCATTCCGGCAAGACCGAACACAACTTGGCGTTCAACGGCTACCGTGATCGTCTCAAAGGCGATTACGACGCCAACAGCCAACAAGCCTTCGCCGAACTCGGCTACACCTTCGGCGGTATCGGCCTGAACATCGAACCATTCGCCGGCCTCGGCTACGAACGTTATCACCGCGACCGCTTCAAGGAGCGTGGCGGCGAAGCGGCCCTGGAGGTCGACACGCAGACCCACGGCAACCTCAACAGCACCTTCGGCCTGCGCGCGAGCGCCATCACCACCCTCGACAATAAAATGAGCCTGACCCCGCGCCTGAGTGCCGGCTGGAAACACTTGTATGGCGACGTTGACAGCACGATTGAGCAAAAACTTGCGGTGACCGATCACGCCTTCAAGGTCAAGGGCGCCGCCCTGGACCGCGACAGCCTGCTGCTGGAAGCCGGCCTGGACCTGAATCTGTCGCCCAGCCAGAGCCTCGGCGTCGGCTACACCGGGGAAATTGGCGGCAACAGCCGCAAACATGGCGTCATGGGGCAGTGGAAGCTGACCTTTTAAGCAAGCTCCTCGCTGAAATGGGATATTGAAAACACCACACCACCTGTAGGCGCCGGCTTGCTGGCGATGGCGTCCGCATGGACACCGCAAGACTCAAGGGCCTCATCGCTGGCAAGCCAACGCCTACAAGGACCGTGCTCGGTCTTAGCTGACTGGCACCATGGTCTAACCGCAAAAGGCAACGCCAGCGCATCAGCCTATAGTCTTGCGAAGTCACACCAATCCCATCTGCAACCCGAAGGGTTTGAATACCGAATTCAACGACTTGAGCGTCGGATTGCCCTCCTCGTGCTCGATATGAACAAGGGGCCGTAACGAAATCCTGCACATCCGTGCAAATTGAGTCTGGTGCAAACCGGTGACCTCGACACGCAAGCGCCTGACCGCCGCGCCGATGCCAATCGCGCCCTAGGCAAGCTCGTCCTGAATGGCTTGAATCAGCAGTGCACGGACTTCAGGCTGGGAGTCATTTCAACCCCCAATCCTGCAAGCGCTGATCAAGCCTTTTCAAGGCAATCAACGGATGATTCAGCGTGACTGTCGGCAAACCGCCGTCAGCCAGAATATAGGGCAAACGATTCGCGTCCGCCCGAAACCGTTCAAAAGCCATCTAGCGCCAGGCGGGCAATATAGGCAAAAAATACAGCGTTCAGATCGCTTGCTATTGGTCACGGAAAGATAGGGTTCATCAACCCATATCGGCAACAAAGACCTCATCGATCCTGGCCAGATCGCTCTCATTCAGGATGCCTGCGTGGAAACGCAACCTCACCCATGCCATCAGATAATCGTAACGGGCCTTGGCCAGCTCGCTACGGGTACTGAACCGCTGTTGTTCGGCATTCAACAGATCGAGATTGGCGCGCTCCCCTCCCAGCAGGCTCTTTTGCGTCGAATCCACCAGCGACGCCGCTGAAGCCAGGGCCTTCTGATAAGCGCGTAATTTGCTCTCCCCCGACACACAAGCGCTGAACTGGCGGCGCAGCTCGATCAACGTCTCACGAGTCTTGGCCTCCAGTTCGTACTCCGTCTGCTCAAGGGTCCGACTGGCCTTGCGCACGGAGGCCGAAACGCCGCCCCCCGCGAACAACGGCACGCTCAACTCGATGCCAACGCTATGGGTGCTGTTGCGCTGGTCATAAGTGCTGCTGCTATCGGACTCCGATTTGCGCAGGCTGGCATAGGCCGTGACCTTGGGCAGATGTCCGGCACGGCTGCGCTCCACCTCATGCCGGGCCACCTCGACAGCCTGGCGTTGAGCAGCCAGCAACGGGTTCTGGACCAGCGCCATTCGATGCCAATGAGCAAATGTTGCCGGCTCCATGGGAAAGGCTTGGAAAGCCGCGGACAGCGGCGCCAGATCGTTGATAGCGATCCGCGGTTCGCCCATCAAGGCCCCCAACTCTTGCAGGGCGGCCTCCTGTTCGTCATGGGCCTCGAGCTGCTGCGCCGTTGCCAGTTCAAATCGCGACTCCGCCTCGAGAATATCGGTACGCGTGCCTTCTCCCTGGCGAAACAGCCGGGTATTGCGCTGGAACTGCTGCTCAAAAGCTTCTTTCCTGGCCAGGGCAATTTCAATCTGATCCTGAGCCAACAAGGCCCTGGTGTAGGCACTGAGTACCCGTAGCAACAGCTCCTGACTCTTGGTGCGAAACACCTCATCGGCAAACAGCGACTGGGCGACGCCTTTACGATAAGCAGCATAGGCTTCGTAATCGAGCAGCGGTTGTTGCAGGGTCAGCGCCGAGGTAGCACTGCGGTAGCGGCGCGGGTCATGGCGGCTACCCGTCGCCCTGATCGACGTTATCCTGGATTCATTACGCCCCAGGTTGTGGCTATAGGATAGCCGGGGCAGCAGCCCTGCCAGGCCAAGGGCATCGCTTTCACGCCCAGCCTCGCGTGCCTTCATAGCCCCCTGAAACACCGGGTCATGCAACAAAGCGGACTCATACACTTGAAAGGGTCCCAGGGCATGACTCTCCAGGCTGGCGATCAAAGCGCACAAGGCAACAGGCATCAAAAATATTTTCATGAGGCAGAACATCATCCTATTCAGTCAATGAGGCGCTCACGCGATCCAACAGCGGTTTGAACAGGTAGTTGAGTAATGAACGCTCGCCGGTACGGACGAACATCTCGGCCGGCATGCCGGGCTTGATCACCAAGCCATTGAGCTTTTCCAGGGAGGCCTCACTGACCGTGCTGCGTATTACGTAGTAGGGCGCGCCGGTTTTTTCGTCGAGCAATTGGTCGGCCGACACCAGGCTGACCTCGCCGGCGACACGGGGCGTCACACGCTGATTGAACGCCGTAAACAGGATGTCCACAGACTGTGCAGGACTGACCTTGTCCACCAGGCTGACCGGCAGACGTCCCTCCACCTCCAGAGGCTGGCCTTGAGGGACGATCTCCAGCAGGGTGTCGCCGGCACGCACCACGGCGCCCTCGGTATGCACACTCAAGTTGACGACAATCCCTTGCGCCGGCGCGTTGACCTCGGTGTGCTGCAAGTCAAAACGCGCGGACGCCAGCTGTTGTTCCAGGGTCAGGCACTTGAGTCGCACCTCTGCCAGCTCACCGCGGACGTCTGTCTGATACTGCTCGACATGCTGGGAAAGCTTGAGCTGCGATTCGAGTATTTCCTGTTTCAGCAGCCCGATTTCTCCTCTATTCCGCGCGATCTGCTGCTGGACCTGCGACAACTGGCGCTCCTGCTCAAGCAGGCGATTGCTCGCAATATGTCCCTCATCCGCCAGAGGGCGCAGCTTCTCCAATTGACGGCGTAGCGATCCGGCCTGGGCGTTCAGGTCGTTGCGGGCCTGGCGCAGGCCGGACAGTTGGGCCGTCGCCCCGTCGATTCGGGCACGTATGCCCGCCTGCTCGCGAGAAAGGGCTTCGCGCCGACTATCAAATAGTTGCCGCTGCCCCTCCAGGAGCACCGCCCACAACGGATCGGCATCAGCACTCAACTCGGCTGGAAACCGAACGTGCGCCAGATTGTCCCGCTCGCTCTGCCAACGCGCTTGAGTGGCCAGGGCTTGGCGATACTGGGCCTGCAAGGATTGGACAGCGGCCGACAGTTGAGTCCGATCCAGGCGAAACAGTACTTGCCCCTTCTCAACCCTCTGCCCTTCCCTGACAAGGATTTCACTGACGGCGCCCCCTCCCAGGGACTGGACGGCCTTGCGCTTGCCGGACACCACGACCGTGCTCTGCACACTGACGCCCTGATCCAGTGGCGCCAGGGCCGCCCAGGTGAAAAAACCGCCGGCACCGAACACCACCAGTATCCAACCCAACCTGACGAAAAAAGCGGCCCCGCGCCGCGGGCACGAGACGAGCGCAGGGTTATGTTGCACGGTGCTATCTGAACTCATGCGCCTGTTTTCCCTGGCGATTGAACGGTGGTTTTCAAACTGGCCTCCCGGGTTCTCGATAAACCTTCGAGCACCTGAGAACGCGGACCGAATGCCTGCACTTTCCCCCCTTCCAGCACCATCAACTGATCGGACTGGACCAGAACGTTGCTACGGTGGGTCACCAGAATCACGGTACTGCCCTGGGCTTTCAGTTGGGCAATGGCTCGGGTGAGGGCCGCTTCACCCTCGACATCAAGGTTGGCATTCGGCTCATCCAGCACCACCAGACGAGGCCGGCCATAGAGCGCCCGGGCCAATGCCACACGCTGCTTCTGGCCCCCGGAAAGACCGGCGCCCGCGTCCCCCAACACCGAGTCATAACCTTGTGACAAACGCAGGATCAGCTCATGAACACCTGCTTGGCGGGCCGCCTCGACGACCTTGTCCGGGTCCGGTTCGCCGAAACGGGCGATGTTTTCAGCCACGGAACCGCTGAACAACTCGATGTTCTGGGGCAAGTAGCCGATATGCGGGCCCAGTTCGTTGCGGTCCCAGCGGTGGATATCGGCACCGTCCAATCGCACCACCCCGCCGCGGACCGGCCAGATGCCCAGCAGCACGCGAATCAGGGTCGACTTGCCCGCGCCGGATGCCCCCAGCACGCCCAGCACTTCCCCGGCCGCCAGTTGGAAACTCACCTGGTGCACGGTTGTGGTCCGCGCGCCGGGAGGCCCCGCACTCACCTGCTCGAACGCCAGTTCACCCTTGGGAGCGGGCAAGACCATCGACCCCGCCGATTCGGGAAACTCATTGAGCAGCGCGTCCAGACGCTGATACGCCGACCGGGCGGCGTTCCAGTGTTTGGAGGTGGCAATCAACTGGTCGATGGGCAGCAGCAGCCTTCCCATCAGAATGGAACCGGCAATCATCATCCCGACGCTCATATCGCCGACGATCACCAGCAGCGCACCGAGCCCCAGCACCAGGGATTGCAGGCACTGGCGAAAGCCTTTGCTCAGATGACTCATCAGCGCGCCCGTGTCGCTGGCACGATTATGTTGCGAGAGAAAGTGGGCGTAGGGCTCGAACCAGCGTTTGCGCAACACCTCCAGCATGCCCATGGCCTGGATGGTCTCGGCATTACGCAAATGGCTGGTGGCCAGACGACTGGCATCGTGTGAATGGCGACTGGCTTCAGCCAGCGGCTTCTTGGTCAGCCACTCATTGAGCAGCGCCATGGTCACCAGCAGCACGGCTCCCACACAGGCGAAGACACCCAGCCAGAAGCTGAACATAAACATCACGGCCAGGTAGATCGGAAACCAGGGCGCATCGAAAAAAGCGAACAGTGCCGGACCGGTCAGGAACTGGCGAATATGGTTCAGGTCGCCCAGCGCCTGCGCACCATGCCCGTCACCACGGACCAGGTTGCGCTCGAAGGCGGCCTGGTAGACACGCAGGTTGAAACGATGATCGAGATGCCCCGCGACACGGTTGACGATAAAGTTGCGAACGGTCTCCAGCAACCCGATAAAAACGAAAAATCCCACGATCATCAACGTCAACATGAGCAACGTGGTCTGGTTTTGCGAAGTCAGAACCCGATCATAAACCTGCAGCATGTAAACCGAGGGGGCCAGCATCAGCACATTGATCAAGGCGGTGAAACACCCCACGCTGATCAGAATACTCTTATATTCCCCGAGCACTTCTATCAACGGTGCCGTAGGTTTTGTCGTCAAGGGCTTCATTGACTTCCTTGAATAGTATTTCGCTCACGCAAAACACCAGAAGAGCAGCCCCCTAGGCACTGCTCCTGGTGAGCTCAAGTGAATAAACTGACCGGGTTATTTATAAAGCGGTGAGAGGATCGATTACGCCGCCATATCCAGGATATAAGGGAGCGGGCCATCCTCAAGACGCCAGTCGACGTTGTTATCGATAAACTCGCTATAAGCATCCGACAGATTGACAACGAGTTCATCCTCGCTAGGCACTATGCCATTGCTTTCTTCCAGGCCAGGAAGCACTTCATCAACCTTGTCATCAAGCCTGTCAAACGCCCCTCTGGCGAGGACCTGCTCACCCATGAGCCCCCGATGTTCCGCCGGTGCATAATTTTCAAGGGCATCAATCAGCTCACGGAGCTTCATAAACTCTTCGCGCATATTTTCTGAAATCTTGACCCTTTCGCTGCCCCAACCAAGATAGTCAACACTATAGAAAGGCGTGTTGACAAAAGCCGGCTGCCCGCGTTCAGCATCTATTTCCGCCTCTCCCCTCCAGAAAACCGTCAGATCACGCACACGGTTGAAATGAGGGTCGACAGCAGCCGGCCTCGCGAGATCACCAATTGTTACCTCCATCCCTTCAGTCCAGAAAGAAGGCATGCGATCATGCACCTGGATAATGTCCATTGACATAAATCACTCCATATAACGAAAAGTTAATAAGCGCCCAAGTTACCCATTGGGCGTACTCGTCGCTTATTTTATAAGACTTATGAAGTGAGGGTTACATCAATAGATACCACCATTATTCCATGGCAAACCTCGCGCAAAAAAAAGGGGAGCACATGCTCCCCCGAGGAAAAACGTTTTTAGTCGACGGCTATTGATCAGCCTTCGATCTCGATCAGGATCTCGCCCGGATTGACCCGGTCGCCCTTGGCCACATGGATGGCCGTGACCTTGCCCGACACTGCCGCCTGCACTTCGGTCTCCATCTTCATCGCTTCAGTGATCAGCACGGCCTGGCCGGCTTTGACGGTGTCGCCTTCCTTGACCAGGACATCAACGATATTGCCCGGCATGGTGGTGCTGACATGGCCCGGTGAGCTGGCCTGCTTGCGCTTGCTGCCGCCACCGCCGACGAACTCGTTGAGCGGCTCGAACACCACTTCTTCCGGCATGCCATCGATGGACAGGTAGAAGTGCCGCTTGCCTTCGGCTTTCACGCCGACACCGGTGATGTCCACACGGTAGGTTTCACCGTGCACGTCGATAACGAACTCGGTCGGCACACCTTCACCGCCCGCCGAACGTACACCGCCGGCCTCAGGAATCGGCAACAACACTTCAGGGACCAGGGTACCGGCCTCACGTTCTTCGAGGAACTTGCGCCCGATATCCGGGAACATGGCGTAGGTGAGCACGTCTTCTTCCGACTTGGCCAAGGCACCGATATCACCGCGCAATTTGACCATTTCCGGCTTGAGCAGGTCGGCTGGACGCACGTCGATCACTTCTTCGCTACCGATGGCCTGGCGCCGCAGTTTCTCGTTGACGACGCCCGGCGCCTTGCCGTAACCGCCTTGCAGGTACAGCTTCACTTCATTGGTGATGGTCTTGTAGCGCTCGCCAGCGAGGACGTTGAAGAATGCCTGGGTGCCGACGATCTGCGAGGTCGGGGTTACCAGCGGCGGGAAGCCGAGGTCTTCACGCACTCGCGGAATCTCCGCCAGCACTTCGCCCATGCGGTTCAAGGCGCCCTGCTCTTTCAACTGGTTGGCGAGGTTGGAGATCATCCCGCCCGGCACCTGGTTGACTTGCACCCGGGTATCGACAGCGGTGAATTCGCTTTCGAACTGGTGGTACTTCTTGCGCACGGCATAGAAATACAGGCCGATTTCCTGCAGCAGTTCCAGATCCAGGCCGGTATCGAACTCGCTGCCTTTAAGGGCCGCGACCATCGACTCAGTGCCCGGATGGCTGGTGCCCCAGGCGAAGCTGGAGATCGCGGTGTCGATATGGTCGGCGCCGTTTTCCACGGCCTTGAGCTGGCACATCGCGGCCAGGCCGGCGGTGTCGTGGGAGTGGATGAATACCGGCAGCGACTGCTCGGCTTTCAGTGCCTTGACCAGCTCACCGGTGGCGTAAGGGGTCAGCAGGCCGGCCATGTCCTTGATCGCCACCGAGTCACAACCCATGGCTTCCATCTGCTTGGCCTGGGCCACGAACGCCTCGATGGTATGCACCGGGCTGGTGGTGTAGGCGATGGTGCCCTGGGCGTGCTTACCCGCCGCCTTCACCGCTTCGATGGCGACCCGCAGGTTACGCACGTCGTTCATGGCGTCGAAGATACGGAACACATCGATACCATTGACCGCCGCCTTGGCGACAAAGGCACGAACCACGTCGTCGCTGTAATGGCGGTAGCCCAGCAGGTTCTGGCCGCGCAGGAGCATTTGCAGGCGGGTGTTGGGCAAGGCCGCACGCAGTTGGCGCAGGCGCTCCCACGGGTCTTCCTTGAGGAAGCGCACGCAAGCGTCGAAGGTCGCGCCGCCCCAGACTTCCAGGGACCAGTAGCCGACCTTGTCGAGCTTCTCGCAGATCGGCAGCATGTCTTCGGTGCGCATGCGGGTGGCGAGCAGCGATTGATGGGCGTCGCGCAGGATAGTGTCGGTAACGTGAATCTTCTTGCTCATTGTAATAGTCCTCACAGGCCTGCGTGGGCGGCGATGGCGGCGGCGATGGCCAGGGCCAGCTCTTCGGGTTTGCGCTTGATCGAGTAGTTGGTCAGTTCAGGGTGGCTTTCAACGAAGCTGGTGTTGAACTGGCCGCTACGGAATTCCGGGTTACGCAGGATTTCCTGGTAATAGGCCGCGGTGGTCTTCACCCCCTGCAGGCGCATGTCATCCAGCGCACGCAGGCCACGGTCCATCGCCTCCTCCCAGGTCAACGCCCAGACCACCAGTTTCAGGCACATGGAGTCGTAGAACGGCGGAATGGTATAGCCGGTGTAGATCGCCGTGTCGGTACGCACGCCGGGACCGCCGGGGGCGTAGTAGCGGGTGATCTTGCCGAAGCTGGGCAGGAAATTGTTCTTCGGGTCTTCGGCGTTGATCCGGAACTGCAGGGCAAAGCCGCGATGGATGATGTCTTCCTGCTTGACCGACAAGGGCAGGCCGGAGGCGATGCGAATCTGCTCACGGACAATGTCGATACCGGTGATTTCTTCGGTGATGGTGTGTTCCACCTGCACCCGGGTGTTCATCTCCATGAAGTACACCTCGCCCTCGGCGAGCAGGAACTCCACGGTGCCGGCGTTCTCGTAACCCACCGCCTTGGCCGCGCGCACCGACAGGTCGCCGATATAGGCGCGCTGTTCCGGGGTCAGCTGGGGGCTCGGGGCAATTTCGATCAGCTTCTGGTTGCGACGCTGGATCGAGCAGTCACGCTCGAACAGGTGCACCACGTTGCCGAAGCTGTCGCCGAGAATCTGCGCTTCGATATGCTTGGGATTGACGATGCATTTTTCCAGGAAGACTTCCGCCGAACCAAAGGCCTTGGTCGCTTCGGAAATCACCCGGGGGAAGGCCTGTTCCAGTTCTTCGCGGCTGTTGCAGCGACGGATACCGCGACCGCCGCCACCGGAGGTGGCCTTGAGCATCACCGGGTAACCGATACGGTCGCCTTCGGCAAGGGCTTCGGCGATGTCCGCGACGTTGCCTTCGGTGCCCGGGGTGACCGGCACGCCGGCCTTGATCATGCTGCGGCGGGCTTCGGTCTTGTCGCCCATGCGGCGGATCACTTCCGCCGACGGACCAATGAACTTGATGCCGCGTTCGACGCAGATATCCGCCAGCTCGGCATTTTCCGAAAGGAAACCATAGCCGGGGTGTAGCGCATCACAACCGGTTTCCACCGCCAGGTTCACCAGCTTGCGCGGGTTCAGGTAGCCGGCCAGGGGCTCGGCACCGATGCTGTGAGCCTCATCCGCGCGCTTCACATGCAGGGCATGGCGATCGGCGTCGGAATAGATCGCGACCGAGCGAATGCCCATCTCGGCGCAAGCACGCACGATTCGTACGGCAATTTCACCACGGTTGGCGATCAGGATCTTTTTTATCACTTGGAAATTCCTAAGCCGCTAGAACAAACAACCCTTGGGGTGCAACCGAAAAAACGGGTCGGCGCGTGACTAAATGTTTCAAGCCAGTCGCGTAGTCCACACTAGCCCTACCCAGCGATAAACTAAAATCAATAATTATTGGGTCACTCATAAGCAAAAGCTTATAGTTGAGTGGTTCGCGGCCTTCATGGGTGGTTACAAAATGCGTAAGTCATTGATGCGTATGACATTGCGTCAGCTCAAGATTTTTAACGAGGTCTGTGATCTGCGCTCCTACAGCCGCGCAGCCGACGAAATGTCTCTCACGCAACCGGCCGTCAGCCTACAAATACGTCAGTTGGAAGAGCTTATCGGCCAGCCTTTGTTCGATTATGTCGGCAAAAAGCTCTACATGACCGAAGCGGCTGAAGCGTTACAGCGGGCCAGCCGGGACATTTTCGGTCGGCTGGAAAACCTCGATATGCAGCTCTCGGACATGCAGGGCTCGTTGCAAGGGCAATTGAAACTGGCGGTGGAATCCAGTGCCAAGTATTTCGTCCCGCACCTGTTTGCCGCCTTCAAGCGCCAGCATCCCGAGGTCAACCTGCACCTGACGGTGGTCAACCGCGCGCAAGCGCTGCGGCGCCTCTCGGACAACCGTGACGACCTGTTGATCATGTCGATGGTGCCGCAGGACATGGGGCTCGAATTCCTGCCGTTCCTGAACAACCCGATTGTCGCGGTGGCGCCGCCCGATCACCCGCTGTGTCACGGCGGCCCGCTGCGTTTGCAGGACCTGGAGCCGTATACGCTGTTGATCCGCGAAGCGGGGTCGGGAACACGGATAGCGTGCGAGGAGTATTTCAAGGAAAAACGCGTGCACTTCTCGCAGACACTGGAAGTGACCTCGGGCGAAGCGCAGCGCGAGTGCGTGGTGGCGGGGCTGGGCCTGGCCCTGTTGACGCGCCACGCCCTGAGCCTGGAACTGGCGACCGGCGTGCTCCGAGAACTGCCGGTGGAAGAACTGCCGCTCTATCGCAGTTGGTGCCTGGTTCAGGCCAAGGACAAACGCCTGTCACCGGTCGCCCATGCGTTCCTGGGGTTTATTCGCAGTGAACGGTTACAGATCAGCGGGCTGGTTGAGCGCTTCGACGGTCGGATGCCGAGTCCGCCTGCCAGTAATTGAGTGCGGCGATTTCCTGTTGCAGTTGGCGCAGTTCGGTGCGGTCTTCGATTGCGCGACGAAATTCCATGCGGCGCTGATCTTCCTGCTGCCGACGGGTTTTGACGCTGCTTTGCTCTTCGTGGTGCCGGGCCATTTCGAGTCTCCCAGGGTGGGTACGGGAGTTACAGAGTGGACGGGGGCAATGACGGTTTGGCGGCAACCACGTGACAGGCAGATGAAAATTGACCCTGTGGCGAGCGGGCTTGCCCGCGCTGGGGCGCGAAGCGCCCCTAAAACCGGCGAATGAGGCCTATCAGGCATACCTAGACGACCGGTTTTCGACGGCTTGGCAGTCGAGCGTGGGCAAGCCCGCTCGCCACACAAGCCCGTCTGATGCAGAGAGTCAGTGGACCTCAGTCGTCGAGGGCTTTTACCGACTTGGGTGACAGGCGCAGGCTGCGCAAGCTGCGCTTGACGCTCTTGAGGTGATTCACCAGGCTCGGCCCACGGGCCATGGCCACGCCCATGGCCAGCACGTCGATCACCACCAGGTGGGCGATCCGCGAGGTCAGCGGGGTATAGATCTCGGTGTCTTCATGCACGTCGATGGCCAGGTTCACCGTCGACAGCTCGGCCAGCGGCGTCTGGCTCGGGCACAGGGTGATCAGGGTCGCGCCGCTTTCACGCACCAGGTTGGCGGTGATCAGCAGGTCCTTGGAACGGCCCGACTGGGAAATGCAGATCGCCACGTCGGTGGGCTTGAGCGTCACCGCCGACATCGCCTGCATGTGCGGGTCGGAATACGCCGCCGCCGTCAGCAACAGCCGGAAGAACTTGTGCTGGGCATCCGCCGCCACCGCACCGGAAGCGCCGAAACCATAGAACTCCACGCGCTGCGCCGCCGACATGGCGGTCACCGCGCGTTGCAACGCGGCCGGATCGAGCTTTTCACGCACGTCCATCAGGGTGTGCAGGGTGGTGTCGAAGATCTTCAGGCTGTAGTCCGCCACCGAATCGTCTTCGTGAATCGCGAACTGGCCGAAGCTGGCACCGGCCGCCAGGCTCTGCGCCAGCTTCAGTTTCAGGTCCTGGAAACCCGAACAACCGATGGCCCGGCAGAAACGCACGATGGTCGGTTCGCTGATGCCCACGCTGTGGGCCAGGTCGGCCATGGAACTGTGCATCACCGCCGCCGGATCGAGCAGGACGTGATCGGCGACCTTGAGCTCGGACTTACGCAGCAGGTTGCGAGACTGGGCGATGTGTTGCAACAGGTTCAAAGGGCTGGACTCATTGTTATGGGCGAACGCCTGGGATGTAGCAGTCTTGTAGTTATACTACAAGAATTCGCGAATTGCCCGTTCCATTACGTAACCAGCCTCCCCGCTACCGTAGCGCGGCGAGCATGTAGCCACTGCGGCGCCTAGGGAAAGCCCTGGCGCAGCAGCCGCATCAACTCCTGCGCCGCCACCGGCCGGCTGATCAGATACCCCTGCACCTCATCGCAGCCTTGGGCCCTGAGGAAATCCAGCTGTTCCTGGTTTTCCACACCCTCGGCCACCACCTTCAGTTCCAGGCTGTGGGCCATGGCAATAATCGCCCGGGTGATCGCCGCGTCCTCGCTGCCCTCGCCCAAGCCGCGAATAAAGCTCTGGTCGATTTTCACGTAGTCCACCGGGAAGCGCTTGAGGTAACTGAGGGACGAATAGCCGGTGCCAAAATCATCGATAGCCAGCTTCACCCCCAGGTCGCGCAGTTGCTGGAAGGTGGCGATGATGTGTTCGACGCTGTCGAGCAACTGGCTTTCGGTCAGCTCAAGTTCCAGCAACTCCGGAGCCAGGCCGGTTTCCTCCAGCACCTGGCGCACCAGGCTGACCAGCTTGCCCTGGCGCAACTGATGCACCGACAGGTTCACCGAGACCCTGATCGGCGCCAACCCTTCGCGTTGCCACTCGCACGCCTGCCAGCAGGCCTGGCGCAGCACGAATTCACCGATTGGTCCGATCAGGCCGGTCTCTTCGGCCAGGCCGATGAAGTCGCCCGGCGGCACCTGGCCCAGGGTCGGGTGCTCCCAACGCACCAGCGCCTCGGCGGCGTTCATCCGCCCAGTGGCCAGGCACAGCTTGGGTTGGTAGAAGACCCTCAGTTGCCGCTCTTCGATGGCCTTGCGCAGTTGGTTCTCCAGTTGCAAACGCTCCAGGGTGCTGGCCTGCAAGCTGTCGGTGTAGAACTGGAAGTTGTTTCCGCCCAGGTGCTTGGCATGCTGCATGGCGATGTTCGACTGGCTGAGCAGCACCGGGATTTCCCGCGCATTGTCCGGCAACAGGCTGATACCCATGGACGCGCTGACCACCAGTTCGTGTTCATCGATGGTCACCGGCACCCGCAGCTTGGCGAGCAGGCGGGTCGCCACCCGGGCCAGGCTGGAGAGATTGCCGTAGGCGTCGAACAACACGGCGAACTCGTCCCCGGACAAACGGGCGATGGTGTTGGCTTCCGGCAAGGCGTTGACCAGGCGCCGGGCCATCTGCTGCAACAACTGGTCGGCGATTTCATGGCCAAGGCTGTCGTTGAGCAATTTGAAGCGGTCCAGGTTGATGTGCAGCAACGCCAGGCTGCGGCCGCCCTGGCGAGCCTGCTGATGGGCCTCATACAGGCGTTCGCGGAACAACGAACGGTTCGCCAGCCCGGTCAGTTCGTCATAGTGGGTCAGGTAGCGCATGCGCTCTTCGGATTCACGCCGGGCCGACAGATCGGCGAAGAAGCCCACGATATGACTGACATTGCCCCGCGTATCGCGCACCACATTCAGTTGCAGCCATTGCGGGTACAACTCGCCACTCTTGCGCGCCTCGACCAGTTCGCCCTGCCAGCTGCCGTGCTGCTCCAGCGCCTGGTGGATGGTTGCATAGTGGCGCCGGGCATCGCGGCTGCACGGCAGGTCGACCACATTGCGCCCGAGCATGTCCTCGGGCAGGTAACCGGTCACCCGGCTGAAAGCCTGGTTGATCGCCAGCAGGATGTAATTCGGGTCGAAAATCACGATGCCTTCGCTGGCCGCCTCGAACACCGTCGCGGCCAATTGGCGCTGGGCTTCCTGCTCCTTGTGCGCGCTGATATCACGCCGGGTGCCGACCATGCGCAACACGCGCCCGCCGGCGGTACGCTCGACCGCCCGCCCACGGTCCTCGATCCAGACCCAGTGGCCATCGCCATGCCGGACCCGGTACTCGATCAGATAATCCTCGGTACGCCCCTTCAGATGCTCCACCAGCGCGTGCTTGAGCACCGGCACATCGGCGGGGTGCAGGCGCGGCTTGAGATGGCCGAGTATCGAGGTCACGTATTCCGGGTCGAGGCCGAACAGCTCCTTGATCTGGGTGTGATGCACCTCGTCGGTCTGCAGGTTCCAGTCCCACAGCCCGAGTTCGCTGGCTTGCAACGCCAGGGCCAGGCGCGTTTCGCTTTTGCTCAGGGCCTGGTTCGCTGCGTCCAGCTCCAGGCTGCGCTGGGCAACCCGGCTTTCCAGGCCGACCTGGGCCTCGCGCAGTTCCTGTTCGGCGCGGCGGCGCTGCTCGATTTCCCGCGCCAGCTCATGGTTGAGTTGTTCACTACGGGTTTGCGTCTGTTGCAGGCTCTCGATCAGTGCCTGGTTCTGGAAGCGTCGTAACAGGCCGCGCCGGATCAGGCGATTGACCTGCAGGGCAACCACGCTCAGCGACACCAGCAGGATCAGCCCGAGCCAGCCCCAGCCTTGCTGTTGTTCACCGCCGCCCCAGAACAGATAGCCGATGGCCGGCAACAGGCAGGGCAAGGTAAAGGTCAGGAACGCCGGGATGCTCACGGCGTAGGCCACACTGGCGGACAGCGTGGCGGCACCGATCAGGCCGAAGACCCAGGCCTGTTCGAGGAAACTGTCGGTGGGCACCAGGGCGATGCCGGCGCAGGCCAGGGTCAGACCACTGACCGCCGAACCCAGCAGGAACATGCGCCGCCAGATCGGCTGGGCCTGACGACTGGGCATCGCCGAGTCGAACGCCGCCACCTGGATCACACGCAAGGCCACCAGTGCCATCAACCACACCACCCAGACGCTGACCAGCAGATAGCGCTGCGGGCTCCAGAGCAACCAGGCGCAGACCAGACCGTTCAACAACATGAATAACGTCGGCAGCAACGAACCCTGGTACAGCAGGCGCGTACGCTCGACCGCCAGCTCAGTGGCGAATTGTTTGCGGATAACCCGCCCAGCCTCCAACGAGGGGCTCAGCGCGTCAAAGCTCTGGGTCATGGGCAGTATTCTTATAATGGTTAAGCCATAAACGTGGCAGGAGCATACACAAGCATCCGGCCGGACCAAACTGCCCTGGGTCATAAAATGTAATGAATTGATCGGTGACGAGCCCCCCTGCCTAGGGCCAGAGCAAGGTACGACGCCGCCTGTAGCCGATGACTGACCGGTCGTCACAGCCGATCTTTTTATCTGCCGATGCCCACGCTCCTACAAGGGCCTGCGGCGCGCCGCTCAGCATTAGGGTTTGCCCGTCCAGGCCCGGCCCCCTAGAATGCGTCGATGCGCGATGATCTCTCCTTTTTGCTGAACTCCCTCAACGACGCCCAACGCCAGGCCGTAGCCGCTCCCGTTGGTCGTCAGTTGGTCCTGGCCGGTGCCGGCTCGGGTAAGACCCGGGTGCTGGTGCACCGTATCGCCTGGTTGATCCAGGTCGAAAACGCCTCGTCCCATTCGATCCTGTCGGTGACCTTCACCAACAAGGCCGCTGCCGAGATGCGCCATCGCATCGAGCAGTTGCTGGGCATCAGCCCGGCCGGCATGTGGGTCGGCACCTTCCACGGCCTGGCGCACCGCCTGTTGCGGGCACACTGGCAGGAAGCCGGCCTGAGCCAGACCTTCCAGATCCTCGACAGCGACGACCAGCAACGACTGGTCAAGCGGGTGATCCGCGACCTCGGCCTCGACGAACAGCGCTGGCCGGCACGCCAGGCCCAGTGGTTCATCAACGGCCAGAAGGACGAGGGCCTGCGCCCGCAGCATATCCAGGCCAGCGGCGACCTGTTCCTGGCGACCATGCGCAGCATCTATGAAGCCTACGAAGCCGCCTGCGCGCGCGCCGGGGTCATCGACTTCTCCGAGCTGCTGCTGCGCGCCCTGGACCTGTGGCGCGACCACCCGGGCCTGCTGGCGCACTACCAGAAGCGCTTCCGGCACATCCTGGTGGACGAATTCCAGGACACCAACGCCGTGCAGTACGCCTGGTTGCGCCTGCTGGCCAAGGGCGGCGACAGCCTGATGGTGGTCGGCGACGACGACCAGTCGATCTACGGCTGGCGCGGTGCAAAAATCGAGAACATCCACCAGTATTCCGCAGACTTCGCCGACGCCGTGACCATCCGCCTGGAGCAGAACTACCGCTCCACCGCCGGCATCCTCAAGGCCGCCAACGCCCTGATCGCCCACAATACCGGGCGTCTGGGCAAGGAATTGTGGACCGACGGCGGCGACGGCGAGGCAATCAACCTCTACGCCGCGTTCAACGAACACGACGAAGCGCGCTACGTGGTGGAAACCATCGAAAGCGCGCTGAAAACCGGCCTGGCCCGCAGCGATATCGCCATCCTCTACCGCTCCAACGCCCAGTCCCGGGTGCTGGAAGAGGCCTTGCTGCGCGAACGCATCCCGTACCGCATCTACGGTGGCCAGCGCTTCTTCGAACGGGCTGAAATCAAGAACGCCATGGCTTACCTGCGCCTGCTCGAAGGCCGTGGCAACGACGCGGCGCTGGAACGGGTGATCAACGTCCCGGCCCGTGGGATCGGCGAAAAAACCGTCGAGGCTATCCGCGAACACGCCCGCCACAGTGAGCTGTCGATGTGGGAGGCGCTGCGCCAACTGGTCGCCAACAAGGGCCTGACCGGACGCGCCGCCGGTGCGCTGGGGGGGTTTATCGAGCTGATCGAGGACCTGGCGGCGAAAACCCGGGAAATGCCACTGCACCTGATGACCCAGGTGGTTATCGAGCAGTCCGGGCTGATTGCCTACCACGAAGCGGAAAAAGGCGAGAAGGGCCAGGCCCGGGTGGAAAACCTTGAGGAACTGGTCAGCGCCGCGCGCAACTTCGAGGCCGCCGAAGAAGACGCCGAGCTCACGCCGCTGGCTGCCTTCCTCGGCCATGCGTCGCTGGAGGCCGGCGACACCCAGGCCGACGAGCATGAAGACAGCATTCAGTTGATGACCCTGCACAGCGCCAAGGGCCTGGAATTCCCCTACGTGTTCCTGGTGGGCATGGAAGAAGGCCTGTTCCCCCACAAGATGAGCCTGGAAGAACCCGGTCGCCTTGAGGAGGAACGCCGGCTGGCCTACGTCGGCATCACCCGGGCGATGCAGAACCTGGTGCTGACCTACGCCGAGACCCGCCGCTTGTACGGCAGCGAGACCTACAACAAGGTCTCGCGCTTCGTCCGCGAAGTGCCGAAGGGGCTGATCCAGGAAGTGCGCCTGTCCAACAGTGTCAGCCGACCGTTCGGCGGCGCCCAGGCACAAGTCAGCAGCAGCCTGTTCGGCGGCAGCGACATTCCGGACACCGGCTTCAGCCTCGGCCAGACCGTACGCCACAGCATCTTCGGCGACGGCGTGATCCTCAACTTCGAAGGCGCCGGCGCCCAGGCCCGGGTCCAGGTGAACTTCAGTGAAGGCAGCAAGTGGCTGATGCTCGGCTACGCCAAGCTGGAAGCGGTCTGATCGCGATGTTCATGCGTTTCCACGCCTGGCGTGGAAACGCCGTCCGCCAGCCTCGACACCACGCCATGTACTCCTAATCATTCAATCGAGGTCGCGACATACCATGGGCTCGAGCTTTTTTTCCTCGTGGACATTCTGGGCCCTGCTCTCGGCGACTTTCGCCGCCCTGACGGCGATCTTCGCCAAGATCGGCATCGACAACGTCAACTCGGACTTCGCCACCCTGCTGCGCACCATCGTGGTATTGGTCAGCCTGGCCTTGATTTTGTACGCAACGGGCCAATATCAGTCTTTGAGTACGATTTCCGCCAAGAGCTATCTGTTCCTGCTGTTGTCGGGCCTGGCTACCGGCGCGTCGTGGTTGTGCTACTTCCGCGCGCTGAAGGTCGGCCCGGCTTCGCTGGTGGCCCCGGTGGACAAACTCAGCGTGGTGTTCGTCGCCGTGATCAGCGTGCTGCTGCTGGGCGAGAAGCTCGACCTGCGCCAATGGGGCGGCATCGGCCTGATTACCGCCGGCGTAGTCATGCTGGCTCTCCGACGCTAATCAGGAACATTTCACTCAGCGTTTATCGACTCGTCTTACGAAACAAACGGTATCGGCGCATTGGCCTTTCATGAAACCTTCAGGTGGGGCATGGGAAGATCAGGCAAAAGCCGGAAACACTCTCGCGCTAGCCAGTAACATTTCACCTGTGCAGTATGGCGCGCGTGCACTCCACAAACGGGAATACCCTTATGCAACGTTTTCTCAGTATCGTCCTGGCGCTCTGCATCGGTCTGACGATGAGCCTCGACGCGAACGCCAAGCGCTTCGGCGGCGGCAAGAGCATGGGCTCTGCCCCGAGCCATCAAACCAGCCAGATGGCGCCTTCCGCCGGTGTCGGCGGTGCCGCCGCGACTGCCGGTGCCGCCGGTGCCGCGGGCGCTGCCGCCAAAGCCGGCGGTGCTTCGCGCTGGTTGGGCCCGCTGGCCGGCATCGCCGCCGGTGGCCTGCTCGCGTCCATGTTCATGGGCGGCGGCTTCCAGGGCATGCAGTTCTTCGACATCCTGATCATGGCGGTCATCGCTTTCGTGATCTTCCGCTTCATTGCCGCCCGTCGACGCAAGCAGCAGGAGCACATGGCCCCGGCCGGCGCGCCGTTCCAGCGTGAAGCATTCGAGCAACCGGCACAGCCGCAGAACGCGATCTTCGGTGGTTCCGCCCCCGTCGCCCCACGCCGCGTGATCAACGCACCGGCCTGGTTCAACGAGGAGCGCTTCCTGGAAGCCGCCCGCAGCCACTTCCAGGCGCTGCAGCAGCACTGGGATGCCAACGAGATGGACAAGATCGCCGAGTTCGTCACCCCGCAGATGCTGCAGTTCCTGAAACAGGAACGGGCGAACGAAGGCGACGGCTTCCAGTCCACCTACATCGAGAACCTGCACGTGCAGTTGGACGGCCTGGACGATCGCGCCGACAAGACCATCGCCACCCTGACCTTCAGCGGTGTGTCGAAAAACTCGCGTTTCGACCAGGGCGAAGCTTTCAGCGAAAGCTGGAACATGGAGCGCCCACAAGGCGACAACCAGCCTTGGCTGGTGGCCGGTATTCGCCAGAACGGCTGATCCACGGCTCGCTCTGAAAAAAGCTACAAAAACCCCGGACCTGTCCGGGGTTTTGCATTTCACAATTGTACTTTTTGCAAGCTACTGTATAAGACCCGTGATACGAACCGCGCCATAAAGCAAGAGGATTGAGGCCGTGGAAGAAGTCATTGAACAATTGCGTGAAGCCAACGAACCCGTGCCGGTGCCTTTGGAGTTGCCCGACGAGGATCAGTTGGTCGAAGTCGAAGAGGAGTTGTTCATCAACATCCCCTTCGTTTTCAAGGAATTCCTGCTGACCGTCAGTGATGTGGTGTATGGCAGCCTGGAGCCGGTGACAGTGACGGATCCGCAGTCGCACACCTACCTGCCCGATGTCGCCGCCAATGCCTGGGATTCCGGGGTGCCACGGGACCTGATCCCGATCTGCCAGGACGGTGACAACTACTACTGCGTCGAGGAAGACGGCACCGTGGTGCTGTGGTCCGGCGAAGAAGAGCTGATCACCGAGGAGTCCTGGGAGTCGGTATGGCACTGGGCGCGGGATGTCTGGCTGGAAAGCTGATCCGCCCATGTAGGAGCCGGCTTGCCGGCGATGGCAATCTCACAGGCGCCAAAGATCCATGGCCGTTTGGCCGCCTGTGGCGGATCGCGAGCAAGCCTGCTCCTACAGCGGCAAATCGGTGCCCGGGCCTCAGTGCCCCGCCGAATCGCCCTTCTGCTCCAGGGTCTCCAGCAAGGCGACCTGCATCCGCGTATGCACGCGCACAAACCATCGCCACAACAGCGCCGCTACCGCCGCCGCTACCACTGCGATCAGCACCAGTAGCTCGCTGGTCGGCAGAATGCTCGCCGACAGCGCCGACAGCAGCAGGAAAATCACCAGCAGCGACAGCAGCGGAATCACCTCCGCGATCACCCGCCGGACCCGCTGGGTGTGCCGCCCCGCCACCTCGGCCTTGACCCCCATCTCCGCCAGCAGCATCGACAGCGCCTTGAGCTTGCGGTACGCCGCGATCAGAAAAGGCAACGACAGCAACAGCGCCCCGCCCCAGATCAGACCTTTGTGCCAGCTCGGCTCATTGATCCAGTCGGCCAGATAATCGGCAATCGGCGCCGCGAAGAAGCCCCCGGCAAGGAAGATCGCCATCACCAGCGCCAGGTTGACCCCCACCTGCAACAGAATCCGCCGGATCATCGCCGCCAGCAGCGCGCCTTCGCCCTGGGGCTGGATGCTGCGTAGCCATTCGCCGTAGAGGCCGAACACCCGCGCCAGGCGCCGTGGCATCACCGCCGCCAGCTTCAGCGATAGAGGATCCGCCGCGCGGATCAGATAGGGCGTCAGCAGCGTGGTGATCACCGAGACCGCCACCGCCACCGGATAGAGGAAGTCACTGGTGACCTGCAGGGTCATCCCCAGTGCCGCGATAATGAAAGAGAACTCGCCGATCTGCGACAACCCCATCCCCACCCGCAATGACGTCCGCCCATCATTACCGGCAATAAACGCCCCCAGCCCGCAGGAGAGCATCTTGCCCAGCACCACCGCGACGCTGATCACGGCAATCGGCCAGGCGTAATCGAGGAGGATCGCCGGGTCGATCATCAAGCCGATGGCGACGAAGAAGATTGCGCTGAACAGGTCGCGAATCGGCTCGATCAGGCGCTCGATCTTCAGCAACTGACGGGACTCGGCCATGATCGCGCCGATCAGGAACGCCCCCAGGACCATGCTGTATTCCAGCTTGACCACCAGCAGGCAGAAGCCGAAACACAGGCCAAGCACAGTGATCAGCAGCATTTCGTTGCTTTCGAAGCGGGCGACGTAGGCCAACACGCGTGGCACCAGCAGGATGCCGACCACCAGGGCAACGATCATGAACAGCGACAGCTTGCCCACGGTGGAGAACACTTCACCCGAACTCACCGTACCGCTGACCGCGATGCTCGACAGCAAGGCAATGATGCCGATACCGAGGATGTCCTCGACGATCAGCACGCCGAAAATCAACTGGGCAAAGCGCTGGTTCTTCATCTTCAGGTCATTGAGCGCCTTGACGATGATGGTGGTCGAGGAAATCGCCAGGATCGCGCCGAGGAACAGCGAGTCCATGGTATTCCAATCGAACCAGCGGCCGATTTCGTAGCCGATCCAGATCATCAGCACGATTTCCAGGAACGCCGCGATAAACGCCGTGGCCCCGACCTTGAACAGCTTGCCCAGGCTGAACTCCAGGCCCAGGCAGAACATCAGGAAAATCACCCCCAGTTCGGCCAGGGTCTTGATGGTGTCTTCGTCGTGGATCAGGCCGAACGGCGGCGTGTGCGGCCCGATGATAAAGCCGGCGAGGATGTAGCCGAGTACCACCGGTTGCTCGAAGCGATGGAAGAGGATGGTCACTACACCGGCCACCAGCATGATCACGGCCAGGTCCTGGATAAAACTGATGGCATGCATGACGTGGCGCTCCTTGCTGTTCGAAAAGCGGCCATGGGACAGCCTTTTGAGCTGTCAGCAATCACCGCTCCTGCTGTGAGAATTTTCTATGGCATGGCTTTCTGAAGGTTAACACCGCGACTTCCGACAAAAAGCCGGTGCAATATGTAGAAACAGATCCCTTGAAGCGTGACGATGGCCCGATCGACGGCGTCCCGTTATCGAGTGTCTGTGAAAATGAAGGAAGCGCCCGTAGAGGCGCCTGAGCCAATCCCTGCCTACCCAACCGCGAGCGTGCTATGGAACCCGGAAATGCCCAGCTGTCGATGACTGTTTTGATGACCCCGGACATGGCCAACTTTTCTGGCAATGTCCACGGCGGCACCCTGCTCAAGTACCTGGATGAAGTGGCCTACGCCTGCGCCAGCCGTTATGCCGGCCGCTATGTGGTGACCCTGTCGGTGGACCAGGTGATTTTCCGCGAGCCGATCCATGTCGGCGAACTGGTGACCTTCCTGGCCTCGGTCAACTACACCGGCAACACCTCCATGGAAGTGGGCATCAAGGTGGTGACGGAGAATATTCGCGAGCGTTCGGTACGCCACACCAATAGCTGCTTCTTCACCATGGTCGCGGTCGACGACCAGCGCAAACCGGCCGCCGTGCCGCCGTTGCAGCCACATAGCAGCGAGGACAAGCGTCGCTATGTGCAGGCACAGCAGCGCCGGCAGATTCGCCAGGAGCTGGAGAAGCGTTACCAGGAAATCAAGGCCGACGGTCCTTGATCGAAGAGAAACCCAGGACCCGTAGAGCCAGCCCGGACTGAGCACGCTCACTCCGGGAACGGTACTTGAGTGTGGGAGCGCACTGACCGCTCGGCCGATCAGAGGCTGATCGACTCCGCCTCGAACCGTACCCGCGGATGCGCGATGCGGTCCTGGGCCCGCACCAGTTCCAGCTCGTAGCTGGCGCAGGCCTGGGTTTCCAGCAGCACCTCATGCACCGCCGAGGCAGCAAACTCGAACGCCGCCACCAGGCTGTCGCCCAGCAGCACCCGCGCCAGGAACAGCCCCGAGGTCAGGTCGCCGACGCCCACCGGCTGCTTCGGGAAGGCCAGCAAGGGTCGCCGCAGGTGCCAACTGCCCTCGGCGGTCACCAGGAGCATCTCGAAACTCTCCGCCGACTTGCCCGGATAAGCCAGGTGCTTGACCAGCACCGCCTTCGGTCCCCGCGCCAGCAGGCTGCGGGCCATGGCCAGGCAATCGAACAGGGATTGCGGCGAGCGTCCGCAGAAACTGTCGAGCTCAAGCTGGTTGGGGCAGAGAAAGTCAGCCATGACCGCCGCTTCTTCCAGCAGGAAATCACTGACCTCGGTCGGCACGCTGCAACCTTTCTCCGGGTGGCCCATCACCGGGTCGCAGAGGTACAGGGCATTGGGGTTGATCGCCTTGATCCGTGCCACACCGCCTAGGATCGCCCGGCCCTGGGCCGCGCTGCCGAGGTAGCCGGACAACACCGCATCGCAGTTGCCCAGTTCACCGATGGCGGCGATCCCCTCGACCAGTTCGGGAATCCGCTGCGGCGCCAGCACTTCGCCCGCCCACTGCCCGTATTGGGTGTGGTTGGAGAACTGCACGGTGTTCAGCGGCCAGACATTGACCCCGACGCGCTGCATGGGGAAAACCGCCGCACTGTTGCCGGCATGGCCGAAAACCACGTGGGATTGAATGGCGAGCAGATGGGGAGTGCGTTTCATTCCGTATTCCAGAAAGGCCAGTGGATTCAAGCCGCTGAGTATGCGACTAAACGGAGCCTGTACGACAGACCGGGGAGCCAGTTAAGCTGAGCTGACTTTGTTGGAGTGGCGTTCATGCTGACCCTCGGAAATATGTTCGTGCTGATGTTGCTGGCGACCGGTGCTGCCTGGCTCTGGCACAACCATGGCCTACGCGAGCGAGCGCTGGAGCGGGTCAAGCAGCACTGCGCCAAGCTCGACATCGAGTTGCTGGATGGCAACGTCGCCCTCAAACGCATCGGTTTTGTCCGCGACGCCCACGGCCGGCGCCGCCTGGCGCGGATCTACAACTTCGAGTTCACCGTCACCGGCGAGCAGCGCCACGCCGGGACCATCACCCAGTTCGGCGCCCACAGCGCCCATATCGAGCTGGCACCCTACCCGTTCGAAGCCAAGCCGCCCGTGCATAGCGCCGAAGTGATCGAATTGAGCCAATGGCGCCAGGATCATGGCAAGGACCACACCAATTCGCGGCGCTGAAAACGCCCTGGTGACCTTGTCGGCATTGGTTTGCCCTTGATTGCACGGCAAGATTGATTGCCGCCATCGCCGGCAAGCCGGCCCCCACAAAATACGGTTTCACCGCAATATATCATCAGGCCCGAAACCTTATGGGAGCCGGCTTGCCAGCGGTGGCAATGTCACATTCACCGTTGTCATCCCGACAAACGACACTGCGCAACTCCCGCCTTTAGCCACTCGATTTCCTGCTTTTCCCCGAAGATCAGCTCAATACGCGAATCCCGCCGCCATTCGCTGGGCTGCCACCGCACCACCGAGTTATCCACAGCATTGGCGGAAACCCAGCCGCCCGGGCTGTGGATAACCAATTTGGCCCGCAACCAATCCAGCCCGGACAACCAGCGCTGGAGTTTTTCCGTATCGAAGCGCTGGCTCGGGTGCCAGCGCCAGCCGATGCTCCAGTTGCCGTCCTGGGCGTGGTCCAGGCAGATCGGTTGCGCCGGATCGGTCCAGATCGCGGGCAATGGGGCATTGACCGGCGTGCCTGCGGAGGGCGCGATATCACTATAGGTGTGAGCCTGCTCGCGATGAGCATTATCCAGGGCGAGCAACTCAGCCAACGGCAACACCCCCTGCTCCGTCCAGCGCACGGGCCCTGCAGGCAGCCGGGCCAGCACCCGTTGCCGTTCAACCTCGTCCAACCCTTCAGACTTGTTCAACAGCCGCAGCCCCGCCAACCCAAGCGCTTCCTGCTGCGAATCCGGCAACGGCTTGCCCGCCGCCAGGGCCTGGGCATCCAGCACCAGCACGCAAGGCTGCAACGCCAGGACTCCCAACCAGGGCGGCTCGGCCAGTTGCTTGAGAATCTGCACCGGATGCCCCAGCCCGGAGGGCTCGATCAGCAACCGATCCGGCCGCGCCTTGCGCAACAGTCGCGTCAACCCGACCTGGAACGGCGCGCCGTTGACGCAACAGACACAACCGCCGGCCACTTCCCCCAGTGCGATACCATCGTCGCCCAAGGTCAGCAGCGCGGCGTCCAGGCCGATCTGGCCGAATTCGTTGATCAGCACCGCCCAACGCTCGCCCTCGGGCTTTTGCGCCAGCAGTTGCCGAATCAGAGTGGTCTTGCCCGCGCCCAGTGGGCCGGCGATGACATGGGTGGGAATGTTCTGCAACATAGAGGGCCGATGATCTGAAAGAGATGAAAGCATGATGCGCCTGATCTGCCTGGCGTTGCTGTTCGGCTCTGGCCAGGTGCTGGCACAGGCCTGCATGGTGCATAGCCATGGGCAGCGGCTGGACGTCAAAGTCTGCCAGGAAAACATCAATATCCCGGCCAAGCTGTTCAGCGACGGCTTCTGCCAGCCGAACCTGCCGGGGCAGAAAGTCGAGGTCGAGTACGTCGAGCAGTGCCCGGGCGGTTCGTTCGGCGTGTGCGGCAACGCGCAAGTGGCCAATATGCCTTATCGGCAGAGTATCCACTATTACGGCGTGGCGACGGACGCGGCGTATCTCAAGCCGTTTTGTGAAAGTCAAAGCGGCGGACAGTGGCAAACCCCATAACCACGGCTATCACTGGTCCCAATGCTCCCACACTTCAGAGAGTACCGGATCAGGCCAGCCAATCCAGGGTCAGGATCAACCGCCGTTCGCCCTCAGACAGCGGCGGCGAACGGTGCACCAGGCCAAAGCCTTCGTTTCCATGCCAACGCTCACCCTTGAGCAGCGCCACCGCACCGCTGTCCACCTGCTGGATCAACTCAGGCTCATCCGGCTCCGCCGCCGCATTGCCCAACAGCCGACGATCGATCGCCCCTTCCGCCAGCCACTGGCTACCCACTCCCGCGTAGGTGCTGATCAAGCGCACCGGCACATGATCAACGTGAAAACGCGGGCACATGGCCTTGTCCAGCACCCGCAAACGCAAGCCGATCCGCCGCGCACCGAGCAGGCAGGCATAGGCACTGACCAACCAGGACAGGTCGCTCAGAAAACCTTCATAACCCTCCAGGTCACCAAAACCCGAGGCCAGGCCGTGCAGATTCGGCAGCGCCTCGTCATCCGCCATCTCCAGGCTCAGGGATTCGGCCAATGGCTCGTCCAATGACAACAACAAGGTCGCGAAATCGGCAATATGCCCCGGCAACCGACGCTGCCAGACCGCCAGGTTGACGCCCTCGTCGAGAATCTCGCCCAGCACCGTCGGCGCTTCGCCCTGCACCTGTCGAATCGTCGGCAAAGCCTTCCAGCGTGGCGCCAGCATCAGGCGGCCTCCTCTTCATGCCAGGCACCGAACGGGTCGGGCAACGCGCTCCAACCCTCGACCCCCAGGGCCATTTCCTCATCGCTCAACAGGCAGCTATCCAATCGCGCGGCCAGCTGCGCGAAGTCGATGTTCTGCCCGATAAACACCAGTTCCTGGCGGCAATCGCCGGTTTCCGGCGTCCAGTGCTGCATGATCGCCGTGACGCTTTCCTGATCCTGCGGCCACTGCGGTTTCGGCACAAAACGCCACCAGCGTCCGGCGAAACCATGGCGCATCAAGCCTCCGGCCTGGGACCAACTGCCGGCCTCCTGGTACTTGCTCGCCAGCCAGAAGAAGCCCTTGGAACGCAGCAGCTTGCCGTTCACCCAGGGCCGGTTGATGAAATCGAAAAAACGCTCGGGATGAAACGGCCGCCGTGCCCGGTACGCCGTCGAGGCGATCCCGTATTCCTCGGTTTCCGGCACGTGCTCGCCGCGTAGCTCCTGCAACCAGCCCGGCGCCTGGGCCGCGCGCTCGAAGTCGAAACGACCGGTGTTGAGGATCTTCGCCAGGGGGATCTCGCCCATCACCATGGGAATGATTTCCGCCTGGGAGTTCAGGCGCTGCAGAATCGCCATCAACTCCAGGCGTTCGCTGCTGCTGATCAGGTCGATCTTGCTGATCAGGATCACATCGGCAAACTCGATCTGCTCGATCAGCAGGTCGGTGATCGAGCGCTCATCCTCCTCGCCCAGGGTTTCGCCACGGGAGGCGAGGCTTTCGGCCGCTTGGTAGTCGAGCAGGAAGTTCATGCCATCGACCACCGTGACCATGGTATCGAGCCGGGCGACATCCGCCAGGCTCTGGCCGCTTTCATCGCGGAAGGTAAAGGTCTCGGCCACCGGCAGCGGCTCGGAGATGCCGGTGGATTCGATCAGCAGGTAATCGAAACGACCGTCACGGGCCAGCTTTCCGACTTCCTCCAGCAAGTCTTCGCGCAAGGTGCAGCAGATGCAGCCATTGCTCATCTCGACGAGCTTTTCCTCGGCGCGGTTGAGGCTGACGTCGCGCTGGACTTCGCTACCGTCGATATTGATTTCGCTCATGTCGTTGACGATCACGGCCACCCGCAGGTTTTCGCGATTACGCAGCACGTAATTGAGCAGGGTACTTTTACCGGCACCGAGAAAGCCGGACAGCACGGTCACGGGTAGACGTTGGGTCATGGGGTTTTCCTCATCAGGTCGGCCGGGTCAAAGCGCCCGTTTATGGCGTTCGCGCAGCTCTTCAGGTTCTTTGGCTTCGATGCACATCGGGTCCGCGATTTATTTAATGTTATATTATAACAGTACAAATAATCCAATCCCCGCTTGCTCGCCACGACGAAGGGCGCAATGCTGGCGTTGATCCCGTTGCCGAGAATGCCGATGCGTACTGCCCTGAACTATCTGCTGCCGATCCTGTTGCTGGTGGCGGCGAACGCCCAGGCCCAAGTGCCGGCCACGTCCCAGACGAGCTGTACCCGCAGCGCCAACCTGCTGGCGTGCAAAGATGCGCTGGGCAACGCCTATGGCGTCGCCACCGAGGGCAAGACGATTTACCTGCAGGGGTTTGAAGTGATCGGCAAGCGCTACTGGGCGCAGACCAGCAGTCGCTATGGGCAGTTGACGTTTTTCACCGGGATAGCTTCGGATGGTGAAGCCTGGGTCGGTTACAGCCGACGGGTGGGCTGGACCACCCAGAACCGTTTTTCCAGTTCAGGCGGGTTGAGCAAGAAGTTTGTCTGCGACCGGATGGTGGGGTGCTAAGCCCCTGTGGTGAGGGGCAATAGTTAAGCCGAACGCGGTTTTCTGGCGAGCGGGTTTGTCGGAACGCCACAAGGGGGAATCCTGCCGCCCCCTTAAACCTGCCCTTCCTGCACCTGCTGTTGCTGCCAAGCGATATAGCTGTCCGCCGGCGGGTTCTTCTCGAAGTAACGCTTCAAACCCTCGAACAACCCATCGGCAACCGCCTGCTGGTGCCGCGCCGTGACCAGCCGCTGGCTATCGCGGGCATTGGAGATAAAGCCTGTCTCTACCAGGATCGACGGCACATCCGGCGACTTCAGCACCGCGAACCCCGCCTGTTCCACGCGCTTCTGATGCAAGGTGGTGATGCCTTCCAGGCTGCCCAGCACGCTATGCCCCAGTTGCAGGCTGGAGGCGATGGTGGCGTTCATCGACATATCGAGAATCACCCCGGCCAACATCGGGTCCTTGTCCTTGAGGTTGAGCAGGCTCTGCGCCCCCAGCAGGTCGGCACCGTTTTCGCGCTGGGCCATGAACCGCGCCGTGGTCGACGTCGCGCCACCTTCCGACAGGGCGAACACCGACGCCCCCGAAGCGGTAATACGCGGCGCGGCATCGGCATGCACCGAGATAAACATGTCGGCGTTGTTCTTGCGGGAGAACTCCACCCGCTTGCGCAGGGGCACGAAGAAGTCGTCGTTGCGCACCAGGCGTACATCGAAGCCCTTCTCACGCTTCAGGCGCTTGGCCAACAGTCGGCCAATGGACAGCACCACGTCTTTTTCGCGTTCGCCCTTCGAACCCAGCGCCCCCGGGTCCTTGCCGCCATGGCCAGGGTCGACCACCACCATGATGTCGCGCTTGCGATGGGCTTTACCGCTCACCTCTTCATGCCGCACAGGCGGCGGCGCGACGACCGCCGGTGCCGCCGCCAGGGCCGAAGGCGTCATGGTGGCGCTGCCTTTGCTGGTCAGGTCGAGCACCAGGCGATGCCCCTGCGCGCCCTCGGGCGGCAACAGGAAGCTGTTGAGCTGAACCGGGCCGGCCAGGTCGAGGACGATGCGCGTATCGCCCTGGCCAAAATGTCCGGAACGGATCGAGCGGATCACCGTGTTGCCCAGCGCCAACTGGCGGAAATCCCCGGTGAGCTTGGCACCGCTCAGGTCGATGATCAGCCGCTCGGGCGCAGTCAGGGAAAAGGTCTTGTATTGAATCGGACCACTGAGGTCCAGCACCAGCCGCAGCTTGTTGCCATCGCGCCACAGCCGCGCATTCCGGATCTGCGCCGCCGACAAGCCGAACGGCAGCACGACCGAACCAGCCAATAAAAAGTTGAGCAACTGACGTCTATGCATAACAGGTACCGCAGATAAGGGAGCGTCCGTACTCGTTGTCGCTGTGTAAAGCCCCAGCAAAAAAGGCATCGTCGACTGATTAGTTATAATATAACATGTCATTTTACCCTCGACGATGGACCTGCTCATGAATGCGTTGACGCTGCCGGATATCGCCGCGCAGTCATCCCGGCAAGCCTTGCCCCTCGAGTGGGTGGGCATGTGCGGCATTGCCCTGCCAGTCTCGATTGACGGCCACCGTCTCGGTGCCAAAGCCGATGCTGGCGTCAGCCTCGACGATGGCGAAGCGCGGGGTATTCATATGTCACGTCTGTACCTGGCCCTGGAACGACTGGAGCAGGACGACCTGACACCCACGCTGATACGAGGAGTATTGCAGCAATTTCTCGACAGCCACGACGGACTTTCCCGCAACGCCTACCTACGCATCCATAGCGATCTGCTGCTCAAACGCCCGGCGTTGGTCAGTCCGCTGGCCGGTTGGAAAACCTACCCGGTCAGTGTTTTAGCCGAACTGAAAAACGGAGTGTTCCACGTGGAACTAAAAATCGACGTGGTCTACTCCTCAACCTGTCCGTGCTCGGCAGCCCTCGCCCGGCAGTTGATCCAACAGCAATTCATCACCGATTTCGCCGACAAGCCCCTGGACCGGAGTGACATCCTCAACTGGCTTGGCGGTCCGCAAGGCGTCGTCGCCACACCTCACAGCCAGCGCAGCATTGCACAATTGCAGATTCGCCTGGATGAAAAAACGTGTCACTTTCCCTTCGAGGCCTTGATCAACGAAGCCGAGGCTGCCCTCGGCACCGCCGTGCAGACCGCAGTGAAACGCGCGGACGAACAGGCCTTCGCCCTCGCCAATGGCCAGAACCTGATGTTCTGCGAAGACGCCGCACGCCGTCTCAACCTGGCGCTCAAACGTTCCAACGCGGTCAGCGCATTCCACTTGCGGGTGGTCCACGCCGAAAGCCTGCACGCCCATGACGCGGTGGCCGAGAGCCGTTGGAACTGGAGGCCGGCATGATCCGTTGCCAAGGCCTGCGCTGGGGCGCCCCGGGCCAGCCCCTGACTCCCGCCGTGGATTTCGAACTCCCCGCCGGCAGCCTGACCGCCGTGATCGGGGCCAACGGCACCGGCAAGAGCAGCTTGTTGAAGGTCATCGCCGGGCTGCAAAAACCGATGTCCGGTAAAGTCATCCTGGATGTTCCACGGCGCGGCAGCCTGTCGTTCCTGCCGCAGCAACAGCATCTGGACCGCCAGTTCCCCATCAGCCTGCAAGAGTTGGTGGCCGCAGGATTCTGGGGCGTCAAGCAAACCCCGCAGCAACGCAGCGAACGCCTGCAAGCCGTGCTGGAAGACTGGTGCCTGGCCGGCCTCGAACAGCGCCCGTTGATGGCCTTGTCCGGTGGTGAGTTGCAGCGCGCCTTGCTGGCGCGAATGAGCCTGGCCGAAGCACCGATCCTGCTGCTCGACGAGCCTCATGCCGCCCTCGACGAGGATGGCCAGGCCCTGCTGTGGAAACACATCCACACCTGGCACGCCGCGGGTCGCACCCTGCTGGTGGTCTGCCATGACCTCGCCGCCGTGCGCGAACACATTCCCAGCGCCTTGCGGATCAAGAACAGCGGCTGCGTCCTGGCGCCCAGCAAAGAGCTGATCGTGCAACAAACCATTACGCAGGTGGCCTGATGTTGATGTTCACCAGCCACCTGTGGCAACCGTTCCAGGATTTCGTCTTTATGCGCCGGGCATTGATCGGCGGCCTGGTCCTGGCCTGTAGCACCGCGCCACTCGGGGTGTTCCTGATCCTGCGGCGCATGAGCCTGATCGGTGACGCGGTGGCCCACGGCATATTGCCGGGCGCCGCCCTGGGCTTCTGGATCGCCGGCCTGAGCCTGCCGGCCCTGACCCTCGGCGGCCTCGGTGCTGGCATGGGTATGGCCGGGCTCTCGGCCTGGATCACCCGCCGCACCGGCCTGCGCGAAGACGCCAGCCTGGCGGCGATCTACCCGATCTCCCTGGCCAGCGGCGTGCTGATCCTCGGTATCGCCGGCAAGCGCCTGGACCTGCTGCACCTGCTGTTCGGCTCGGCCCTGGCGGTGGACGGCCCGACCCTGACCGGCATGCTCTGGGTCTGCGGCATCAGCCTGGGGTTGATGGCGCTGATCTATCGCCCGCTGCTGCTGGACACCCTCGACCCGCTGTTCCTGCAAACCGTCAGCCGCCTCGGCCCCCTCGCCCACGGGGTGTTCCTGACCCTGGTGGTGTTGAACCTGGTGATCGGCTTCCAGGCCATCGGCGCGCTGATGGTGGTCGGCCTGATGATGCTGCCAGCAATCGCCTCGCGCTTCTGGAGCCGCAACCTGCCGCTGCTGATGCTGATCGCCGCGCTGATCGGCTGCATCTCGGTCACCTTCGGATTGTTGCTGTCGTTCTACTACTCGCTGCCCAGTGGCCCGGCCATTGTGCTGGTGGCCGGCGGCTTCTACCTGCTGTCCGTGATCTTCGGTCCGGTGCACGGCTTGCTGCGCCGCCCGCCCTTGCCATCCCAATGAGGTGTCACCCGATGCGTGCTTTACTCGTGCTGTTCAGCTCCATGCTGGCCTTGTCGCTGAACCTGTCCACCGTCCAGGCGGCCGACAAACTCCCGGTAGTCGCCAGTTTCAGTATTCTCCGGGACATCACCCAGCAGATCGGTGGCGATCATATCGCCGTGATCGGCATGGTCGGCCCGGACGCCGATGCCCACACCTACGAACCGACGCCGGATGACGCCAAGGCCCTGCTCAACGCCAAGCTGATCGTCAAGAACGGCCTGGGCTTCGAACCCTGGCTCGACCGCCTGGTGACCAGCACCGAGACCAAGGCACCCGTGGTCACCGCCAGCAAGGGCGTGATCTCCCACACCATGGTCGACGACGGCGAAACCATTCCCGACCCGCACGCCTGGCACAACCTGGCCAACGCCAAACTCTATGTGAACAACATCACCCAGGCGCTGATCAAGGTCGATCCGGCGAACAAGGCCGACTACACCCGCAACAGCCAGGCCTACCTGAAGGAGATCTACCGTCTGCTGGCCGAAGCCAAGGTCAAGCTCGGCAACCTGCCGGCCGGCAACCGTCGCATCGTCACCTCCCATGACGCCTTCGGTTACCTGGGCCAGGCCTACGGTATCCAGTTCATGGCGCCACAGGGCCTGTCCACCGAACGCGAGCCGTCCGCCGCCGAAGTCGCCACGCTGATCACCCAGATCCGCAAGGACAAGGTCAAGGCCGTGTTCATGGAAAACATCAAGGACGCCCGCCTACTGCAACAGATTGCCGACGAAAGCGGCGCGCAGATCGGCGGCACCCTGTACTCCGACGCCCTCGCCGCCGAAGGCCCGGCCAGCACCTTTACCGGCCTGTTCGAATACAACATGAACACCCTGCACGCGGCGCTGAGCAAATGACCTTGCGGCGCCCCTTGTCGATGCTCGATCTGGAGAGCGCCGCCCTCGGTAGCCGCTGGCCTCTCGCGGCGGTGCTCGATGCACTGCCGTGGAACAAGGACGGACTGATAGCCGCGATCACCCAGCAACACAATAGCGGCGAAGTGCTGATGCTGGCCTGGATGAACCGCCAGGCCCTCGGCGAAACCCTGGAGAGCGGCCAGGTCTGCTACTGGTCACGCTCGCGCGGGCGCCTGTGGCGCAAGGGCGAGACTTCCGGACACCGCCAGTACCTGGTCGAGGCACGCCTGGATTGCGATGGCGACGCCGTGCTGCTGCGGGTCGAGCAGCACGGCCCGGCCTGCCACACCGGGCGCCCCACCTGTTTCTACAACGCCATTCATGACGGCGAGGTACACATCATCAGCGCCCCTCAGGAGAACGTTTCATGATCCGCAAGAATCCTTCCGGAGACCTGCCCTTGATCGCCGAGTCCGCCTATGTGGACAAGACCGCGATCATCTGCGGCAAGGTGGTCATCGGCGAAAACGTCTTTGTCGGCCCCTATGCGGTGATCCGCGCCGACGAAGTCAACGCACAAGGCGAGATGGACCCCATAGTCATCGGCGCCAACTCGAATATCCAGGACGGCGTGGTGATCCACTCCAAATCCGGCGCGGCGGTGACCATCGGCGAGTTCACGTCAATCGCCCACCGTTCCATCGTCCACGGTCCCTGCACCGTCGGCGACCGGGTGTTCATCGGCTTCAACAGCGTGCTGTTCAACTGCGCGGTGGGTGACGGTAGCGTGGTCCGGCACAACTCGGTGGTGGACGGCCGCGACCTGCCGCCGGACTTCTACGTGCCCTCCACCACCCGCATCGGCCCGAGCACCGACCTGGCGCAATTCCCTCCGGTAAGTGTCAGCGCCTCGGAGTTTTCCGAAGACGTGGCGCGGACCAACGTTGACCTGGTGCGCGGCTACAAGGCCCTGCAAAACGAGTTCTGAACATGAGCAGCCTGCTGATCCGCAATGCCCGCGTGGTGAACGAGGGCCGAGAGTTCGACGCCGATATCCGGGTCATCAATGGCCGGATCGAGACCCTAGCCACGCAGATCCACAACGCCAGCGCCGACCTGGAAATCGACGCCGCGGGTCAATGGCTGCTGCCAGGGATGATCGACGACCAGGTGCATTTCCGCGATCCCGGCGCACCGACCAAGGGTAGTTTCCACTCCGAGTCACGGGCGGCGGTGGTGGGCGGCATCACCAGCTACATGGACATGCCCAACACCCAGCCCGCGACCCTGACCCTCGACACCCTGGCCGACAAGCAGCGCCGGGCGGCACGACACTCGGTGGCCAACTACGGCTTTCACTTCGGTGTCAGCAACGACAACCTCGACACCGTCGCCGCCCTCGATCCGACCCGCGTGGCCGGGGTCAAGGTGTTCATGGGCGCGTCCACCGGCAACATGCTGGTGGACGATCCGCGGGTGCTGGAGCAGCTGTTCGCCGAAGTGCCGACGATTCTCCTTGCGCACTGCGAACACACACCGACCATCAAGGCCCGGGAAGAAAACCTGCGGGAACTGCTCGGCGGCTCTGTTCCGCCCGATGCACACCCATTGATCCGCAACGCCGAGGCCTGCTATCGCTCCTCGTCAATGGCGGTGGAGCTGGCCCGGCGCCATGGCACACGCCTGCATGTCCTGCACCTGACCACCGAACGGGAACTGGCGCTGTTCGAGAACAAGCCCCTGGGTGAAAAACATATCAGCGCCGAAGTGTGCCTGCATCACCTGCTGTTCGACGACCGCGACTACCCGCGCCTGGGCAACCTGATCAAATGCAATCCGGCGATCAAGCACCAGTCGGATCGCGATGCCCTGCGCGAAGCCTTGCTCGGCAACCGCCTGGATGTAATCGGCAGCGATCACGCACCGCACACTTGGGAAGAAAAACAGCGGCCCTACAGTGAGGCGCCCTCCGGACTGCCGCTGGTCCAACATGCGTTGCCGGCACTGATGGAGCTGGTGGCCGGGCGGGTGCTGCCGTTGACCACCCTGGTGGAAAAGACCAGCCACCGGGTCGCCGACCTGTTCGCCATTCCCGACCGCGGCTACCTGCGCGAAGGCTACTGGGCCGACCTGGTGCTGATGAATCGCGAGCCGCTGCCGCGACCGGTGAGCACCGAGCCGATCCTCTCGCAATGCGGCTGGACGCCCTTCGTCGAGCGACGTTTCCGCCATTGGGTCAGCACCACGGTGGTCTCCGGCCAGGTGGCCTGGCATGCCGGAAGAATCCACGACGCCTGCCAGGGCCGGCCCCTGCACTTTCTCCGCTAATCAGTACCACCGCCCGATCGACGCCCCCCTCATCAGGTGCGCGGTTTCACCGGCCCGCAATCCTGTCCCATCCACACCGCCCGGGTTTCCATGCTGCCGTTCTGCTGAATGCCGGTGGCATTGAAGGTACCGCTGACCTTGGTGCTGAATTCGCGGTCACTGACAAAGTGCGCCACGCCGGCACCCTGGGCCTTCGGACAGCTGAAACGGAATTTCCAATCCGGCCCGTTGCGCTCGGTGACCTGCTGCTGGCAACCCGATTGCGGATCGGTCAGCGGAATCGACTCGGAGGCCACCTGTTGCGGTGTCAGGCACACCCGCACGCCCTCGCCGCCCAGATTGATCCCCTGCTTCTCCAGCGCCGCGCGCTGCTCCGGGGTGGTGTTCTGCTTCAGCACGCCCATGAGCATGCCGACATCCAGCTGTTGGTTCTCGACCTGCACATTGCTGGAGGTCAGCTCCCACAAACCCGGTTGCAGCACCTGCGCCTGGGCAACGGGAATCATTGAGCCAAGGACAAGGGCCAGGCCCGGCAGACGAAGGTTCATCAAGTAGCTCCTAGAGAATGGTTCGTCTTAGACGTCAAAATCATGCGGGGGTTGCGTCAAGAATTAAATAGCGACAATAACAGTGGAACATGGTCTGTTAGAGATCGATAACGCCTGAGCAGGATCGCCCATGGATTATTTTGGCCCACACCTTTTCGCCTATCTGATTGCCCTGATTCATTCCCTTGGTCTGATCGCCGCCATCCACGCCGTGTTGACCGTGCGCACCGCCCAAGGCGCGATTGCCTGGGCCCTGTCGCTGATGTTCATCCCGTACCTGACACTGATTCCCTATCTGGTCTTCGGCCGCAGTACCTTCGACGCCTACATTAAGGCCCGGCGCCAGGCCAACGTGGAAATGCGCAAGGCCATCGCCGACCTGAACTGGCGCCCCTGGGTCGAGGAGGCCCTGGCCGCCCGTAGCTCCCAGGCCTATGCCTCGTTGCGGGCCATGCCGAAACTGGGGCGCATGCCCTGCCTGGCGAATAATCAGGTACAGCTGCTGATCAACGGTGAAGCCACCTTCGAGGCGATCTTCCAGGCCATCGACCAGGCCCGGGAAGCGGTGCTGCTGCAGTTTTTCATCATCCACGACGACCAGCTTGGCCGACGGCTGCAGGAAAAACTCCTGGAAAAGGCCGCCGAAGGCGTGGCGGTCTATGTGTTATACGACCGGATCGGCAGCCATGCCCTGCCCCACACCTACGCCGATACCTTGCGCGAGGGCGGCGTGCAGATCCGCGCGTTCGCCACCCGCAGCGGCTGGCTGAACCGCTTCCAGGTGAACTTCCGCAATCATCGCAAGGTGGTGGTGGTCGACGGCCTGGTGGGCTTCGTCGGCGGGCATAACGTCGGCGACGAGTACCTCGGCGCCACGCCGCCCCTGTCGCCCTGGCGCGACACCCATGTACAGGTGCGCGGCCCGGTGGTCGCCTGCTTGCAGGAATCATTCGCCGAAGACTGGTTCTGGGCCTCGCGCAAATTGCCACCGCTGATCCTGCCGGAGTCCTACCCGGACGACGGCGTACTCTGCCAGTTGCTCGCCAGCGGCCCGGCCGACCCGGTGGAAACCTGTTCACTGTTCTTCGTCGAAGCCATTCATGCGGCCCGGGAACGGGTCTGGATCACCAGCCCCTACTTCATCCCCGACGAAGCGGTGTTCGCCGCCTTGCGCCTGGCGGTGCTGCGCGGCGTGGATGTGCGCCTGCTGCTGCCGTCACGCCCGGACCACCGCATCGTCTACGCCGCCTCCAGCCTGTACGCCTTCGAAGCGGTGCGTGCCGGTGTACGGGTGTTCCGCTACCGTCCCGGCTTCCTGCATCAGAAGGTGGTGCTGGTGGACAACGAAATCAGCGCCATCGGCAGCGCGAACCTGGACAACCGCTCGTTCCGGCTGAATTTCGAAGTGATGTTGCTGACCGTGGACGAAGCTTTCGCCCGGAAAGTCGAACAGATGCTCGAGCAGGACTTTGCCCTGGCCCGTGAAGTGGCCAAGGACGAAAGCCGCAAAACCCACCGCCTGCAACAGCTCGGCATGCGGGTCGCACGGTTGATCTCGCCCATCCTCTAGAGATGAACCTCAACGCAGGCACTGCCTGAGGCAGTGCCTGCGCGAGGGAGTCAGCGATAAAGATCGTCGCGGGTCCAGGGCAGGTTGTGGCTGCCATCGGCGAAAGCTTTCACCGCCAGGATCTGGTGCAGGTTGATCCAGCCTTTTTCGAAAGCGTAGGCACAACCGGCCAGGTACAGCCGCCAGATCCGCAGGGCCCGTTCCGGCACTTCGCGGCCCGCCGCCTCCAGGTTGTTTTCCAGGCGCAGGCTCCACTGCTCCAGGGTTCGCGCGTAATGCAGGCGCAGGCTCTCGACATCGACCACTTCCAGCCCGGCCTCGCTGATTTCAGCGGTGATCATCGACAGGTGCGGCAACTCGCCATTGGGGAACACATAACGATCGATAAAGTCGCCGGCACCACGTCCCACCGGACGTCCGTCGGTGTGCTTGGCGGTAATCCCATGGTTCATCACCAGGCCGCCTTCGCGCACGGCGCCGAACAGGATCTCGCAGTACTGCTTGAGGTTGGCGTGGCCGACATGTTCGAACATGCCAACGCTGACCACCTTGTCAAAACGACCGTCCTGGGGCAGGTCACGGTAATCGAGCAGTTGCAGGTCGACCTTGTCCTGCAGGCCCTCGGCGGCCACCCGCTCCTTCGCCAGCGCCAGCTGTTCCTTGCTCAGGGTGATACCGAACACCTTGACCCCGAACTCCCGCGCCGCATAGCGCGCCAGCCCGCCCCAACCGCAGCCGACATCCAGCAGGTACTCGCCGGGCTGCAGGCGCAGTTTGCGGCACAGGTGGCGAAACTTGGCTTGCTGGGCTTCTTCGAGGGTCGCGTCGGCGCTTTCGAAGTAGGCGCAGGAATAGACCATCTCGCGGTCCAGCCAGAGCTGGTAGAAGGCATTGGAGAGGTCGTAATGATAGGAGATGGAAGCGGCATCGGTGGCCTTGTCGTGGGCCAGGCGCGGCGGCGGGTTATCCCCCTCATCCTCCAGCAATGCCTGGCTCAACTCATCGCAGACCCGCACGACTTCGCTGATCGGTCCTTCGAGCTCCAGCTTGCCTTCGACGAAGGCACTGCCCAGCAGGTCCAGCGTGGGATGGGTGAATTGCGCGACCAGTTGTGGGTCCTTCACAACGATGGTGACACTGGGCGTTGGCCCGAGATTGATTTCGTGGCCATCCCAGAGTCTCAGGCGAAGCGGTAGCTGAAGATTCTGTAAGGCCGGTGGAAGTTGCGCGAGCATGAGTTATCCCCCTTGTTTCAGACGTCTGAATTAAGGGTAGCGCATTCACGGAAACTGTCAGCCTATTGAGATAATAGACTCGAACTATGGGTTTTGCCCGACAGCGCTGCTGGCGGAAAAGTGCGGTTTCAGGGAGTCCGGACCCGGGAAACCAGGCCGTCGTTCACCCATTGCTTGAGCCAGCCGGCCGCTTGCAAGGGCGCCCCCTCTCCCAGACTGAGCGCCAGCTCGGCGCACAGTTCGGCGAAACTCCAACCGGCCTGCAGCATACCGTCCAGGGCCTGGGCTTCGGCCGGTTCAAGGCTGCGGTAGTGGCAAACCAGGCCGGCACGCCAGACCAGGCAGACCTGGGGCCGTTCCAGTTCGAGACTGACGGGGAATTCCGTTTCGGCCTTCAGCGCCCGCCACATCGCCAGGCTGTTGAACCGGCCTTCGAGCCGCTGGACACTGGGCAGCCGCGCCAACCGTAGCGTCGGCCAGGCCTCGGCGGGCAAGGTGGCCATGGCCTCCAGGGTCAGGGGCTCGCCCGGCAAGGCATCGAAAGCCAGGGTAAAGGCCCACTCCAGGCGAATCAGCTCCGCCAGGGGCTCACTCTGCTCCGGCACCAGATGGCGCAGGACAAACGCCTCAAAGCCGGCGCCGAGCCAGCGCAGGCTGTAATGGGACGAGGGGCATTCACGTAGATAGGCGGCAGTCAGCGCGTCGAACTCATCGTCACCCAGCCAGTTCCAGACCGTGGGAAAGTCGCCGCGCAGGGCTTCCTGCAAACGCGCACGGTAGGCATTGTGGTAGATGGCCAGACCGGTTTCGACATCCAGGCTCGGCCCACCGATCAGGCTGGCGCCCAATGCTGCTTCGGCGCTGGTGTCCTCCCCCAGCAGGTAACGCTCAAAGGCCAGCTGCCAGTCCTTCAGGCGCATAGCGACCTCCGCGCCAGGGCAACGCGAGCCAACTCGCGGGCCTTGTCCAGTTCGTCCACCAGCTCAACCAGCGGCGGGAAGTGATCGTCGCGCTCCAGCAGGGTCGCCACCGGGCCCAGGTGTTCGAGGGTCCGCTGATAGAGCTCCCAGACCGGATCGCAGACCGGATGATCATGGGTGTCGATCACGTAGTCGCCATAATCGGCATGCCCGGCCAGATGCAATTGCCGGATCTTGCGCGCGGGCAGGCCCTGGATGAAGGTCCAGGGATCAAAACCGTGATTGCGCCCACTGACATAGACGTTATTCACGTCCAGTAACAATTCGCAGTCGCTCAGGCGGCTCAGGGCTTCGAGAAACTCCCACTCGGAAAACTCATCGGAGGCGGCGCGCACGTAACTGGAGACGTTCTCCAGCACCAGTGGCTGTTGCAGCACGTCCTGCACCTGGCGGACCCGGGCCGCGACGTAGTACAGGCTTTCTTCGGTGTAAGGCAGCGGCAGCAGGTCATGCAACTGATGAGCGTTGCCGCGGCTCCAGCACAAATGGTCGGAAATCCACGCGGGATTGACCCGCCCGGCCAGTTGCTTGAGTTGTTTGAGGTAGTGCATATCCAGTTCATGCGGGCCGCCGATGGACAGTGACACGCCATGCATCACCAGCGGATAACGCTCGGCGATGGCATCCAGGTAATACAGCGCCTTGCCACCCTGGACCAGGTAATTCTCGGAAACGATCTCGAACCAGTCCACCGTGGGTGACTGCTCGAGGACTTCCTGGTGATAGTGACTGCGCAAACCCAGGCCATAACCCAGGCAGGGACGGGAAGCGGACATACTGGACTCCTCGCTGAAGTGTCCGCAGCGGCATGGAAGGCCGGCCGCTGCGGGAGCACTCGGTTGCGGCTTACTCGCCGACTTTGCCACCGGCTTTGTCACAGGCCGACTTGGTCATGGCCTTGAAGCCCTGGCCCTTGCAGGAACCCATGCCTTTGCAGGCATGATCCTTGGTCTTGCAGTCGTTCTGGCCTTTGCAGGCGTTGACGCCATAGCAGTGAACCTGGGCATCGGCAGCAGACGCCTGGGTCACGACACCGGCAAACATGGTAGCGGCGGCGAGAGCGAGTGCGGCACCGGCAGCGGCGGTTTTGATCGACATGGTTCTTATCCTCGAAAATGCATCAGGGGTATCGGTCCGAACGGAATGTTCAGTCTCGACATGGCACTAGAGAGCGGTCGATGCCGGCTGTTACAGCCCCTTGCAGATTTTTTTGAAAATCGTCCTCAGCCCCCTCCTCCCCCTCATCGACCGGCTGCTCTTGTCAGGGATGGCCCGCTGAAGTATCGCGTTACTACATAACAGAAGTTCCCTGACAATGAATAATCAAGGCATCGCCTGAACGCTGTAACCCGTATATGAATTAACCCAACAATGCGGAAAGTACTGACATTGATTTATCTGATATCCGACTGTTCGAAACACTCAGAAAAATTACCGCCGGTTAACTGCCGGCTCAAGTAACAAAATTCAACATCTGCGTGACTTGATTGGTGTCCAGCCAATGACTAACATCCACTGACTTCAAATTGCCCCTGCTGGTTCATTAAAAACTTCATAAGTTCCAGTATTGAAAAGCGTCTGACAACGGTTCCGCACCGCGCCTAACCGCTTGAATAGACGGCTCGATACCCTGAAAACCTTATTTATCCTCGCGCGCTTTCAAATGGCGCGGGGCCAGATAACTTATAACTATATGCCTCACCCTTGAACACTTGACCCCTTTGTGCGCGCCGCCGACTAATAACATGCCCAACACTCGGCGCACACACTTGAGCGACGGAGCCGCCATGAGCCATACCTTGAGTGAATATCATTATTTTCAACGCCCATCGGGGACTGGCCCCAATGCGGAAACTTCCAGTTGCCTGACCATCAACCAATCGGGCTCGCCCTTGGGCCTGGGTAATCTACTGGACTTGATCAGTCACGAAATCAGCCGGGAAAACAATCAACAGATTCACCGACTCACCTTCAAAAGCGGCCAGACACTTTGGATAAAGGCCGACTCGCAGTTGATCACCGTCCGAGGACGGCGGATCAATTTCCACGCCGACCCGGCGTATCCCTACACCACCTTCCTGGAAGATCCGGCTCGATCCGGCTGCAGTAAAACAACCTCCAGCTGACGCCGTGCCTTCAAGCGCCCATCAATCCGTGATGCCTTGACCAAGGTTGCGCACAAGGACAATATTATGATCATAATATTCCATCCTTGTCCTTCTTCCTCAACGGGATGTCTCCCAGGAGCAGAGTCATGAGCAGTTACGACGTCATCATCATCGGGGCTGGGCCCGGGGGCTACAACGCTGCCATTCGCGCCGGCCAGTTGGGCTTGAAGGTGGCCTGTGTGGAGGGTCGCGCAACCCTCGGCGGGACCTGCCTGAACGTCGGCTGCATGCCGTCCAAGGCCCTGCTCCACGCTTCCGAACTCTATGAGGCGGCGCTGGGCAGCGAGTTCGCCAACCTTGGGATCGAGGTCAGGCCCAGCCTCAACCTCGCACAGATGATGAAACAGAAAGACCAGAGCGTGACCGGACTGACCCAGGGTATCGAATACCTGTTTCGCAAGAACAAGGTCGAGTGGGTCAAAGGTTGGGGGCGGATCGCCGGCCCCGGCAAGGTCCTGGTGAGCGCCGCCGACGGCAGCGAAACCACCTTGCAGGCCAAGGACATAGTGATCGCCACCGGCTCTGAGCCGACCCCGCTACCGGGCGTCGATATCGACAACCGGCGCATCCTCGACTCCACCGGCGCACTGTCGTTGCCGGAGGTGCCCAAGCATCTGGTGGTGATCGGCGCCGGGGTCATCGGCCTGGAACTGGGCTCGGTGTGGCGTCGGCTAGGCAGCCAGGTCACGGTGGTGGAATACCTGGACCGGATCTGCCCCGGCGTCGACCTGGAAGCCGGCAAGGCGTTGCAACGCTCGTTGAGCAAGCAAGGCATGCGTTTCCTGCTGGGTTCCAAGGTCACCGGCGCCACCCACTCCGAGACCGGCGTACAGTTGCGCGTGGAACCGGCGGCCGGCGGCGAAGCGCAGTTGATCGATGCCGATTACGTGTTGGTGGCCATCGGGCGTCGACCCTTCACCCAAGGGCTAGGCCTGGAAAGCGTAGGCCTTGCAACCGACAAGCGCGGCATGCTGACCAACCTGGGCCATCGCACCGAGGCCGCGGGGGTCTGGGTGATCGGCGATGTCACCAGCGGCCCGATGCTCGCCCACAAGGCCGAAGACGAGGCCATGGCCTGTATCGAGCAGATCGTCGGCAAGGCCGGCGAGGTCAACTACGCGCTGATCCCCAGTGTGATCTACACCCGGCCGGAACTGGCCAGTGTCGGCAAGACCGAAGAACAGCTCAAGGCCGAAGGCCGCGCCTACAAGGTCGGGAAATTCCCCTTCAGCGCCAACAGCCGGGCGAAGATCAACCACGAGACCGAGGGTTTCGCCAAGGTCCTGGCCGACGCACACAGCGACGAAGTGCTTGGCGTGCATCTGGTGGGCCCGAGTGTCAGCGAGATGATCGGCGAATACTGCGTGGCCATGGAGTTTTCCGCCTCGGCGGAAGACATCGCCCTCACCTGCCACCCGCATCCGACCCGTTCCGAAGCGTTACGCCAGGCAGCGATGAACGTCGAAGGCCTGGCCACCCAGATCTGAGTCAGCCGGGCAGGTGATCCAACGGCAGCGGTCCGGGCGCCTTTACCGCCTGGATCGCGAAGTTGCTGCGGATATCACGTACACCTGGCAGGCGCAGCAGCTGGCCATTGAGGAAGCGTTCATAAGCCCGCAGGTCGGGCACCACCACTTGCAACAGGAAGTCCGATTCGCCGGACACCAGGAACGCCGAGATCACCTGGGGCAAAGCCATGACCGCCAGGCGAAACGCCTCGGCTTCGGCCTCATGGTGGCGCTCGACCTTGACCCCGACAAACACCGTCAAGCCCAGCCCGACTTCATCGCGGTCCAGGTTCACCTGGTAGCCGCGAATCACCCCCGCCTCCTCGAGCATGCGCACCCGCCGCAGGCACGGTGACGCCGAGAGGCCGATCTCGGCGGCCAGCTCGACATTGCTCAGGCGTCCGTCCCGTTGCAAAGCCGCGAGGATTTTACGGTCGTAGGCATCGAGTTTTATTTTTGGCATATCCGACTACTCGTTTCGTCTCAAGTGGCAGAAAGTACCAAGTCTAAGCCTTTCACAGGTTGAATACGCAAGCACCTGCCCTGCCCTTACGACATAGAATTTTCTCCGGTTATCCTCCTTGGAGAAACAGCACGATGCTCCTCTACCTGTTCGCACTGGCGATGGTTTATCTGCTTCCCGGCCCCGACATGATCCTGCTGCTGCAAACCGGCGCTCGCCATGGCCGCAGCCAGGCCCTGACCACCGCCCTCGGCCTGGGTATCGCCCGCGCCTGCCATGTGGCGCTGGCGGCCCTGGGCCTGGCGGCACTGTTCAAGGCCGCGCCGTGGACCTTCGACATCGTGCGCCTGGCAGGCGCCGCCTACCTGCTCTGGATCGGCGTGCGCATGCTGCGACCCGGGGCGCTGGCGTTGTTGAGCGCGGATCACGAGGGCGCCCAACGCACCTTGGGCTGGCGCGCCGCCCTGCAACAAGGGTTGCTCACCAATCTGCTGAACCCCAAGGCGTTGTTGTTCTGCTCGGTGCTGCTGCCGCAATTCATCGATGCCCATGCCGGCCCGGTGGCCGCGCAGTTCCTCGGACTCGGCGTAACCCTGGTGGCGGTCGGGCTGCTATTCGATAGCTGTTACGCCCTGGCCGGTGCCTGGATCGGCCAATGGCTCGATAAGAGCCCACGGGCGCAACGCCTGCAGCAATGGCTGTTCGGCGGCCTGTTGATCGGTTTTGCCGTCCGATTGGCGTTTATCCAGCAAGCCTGAGGCCGTTGTGCAAAAGAAACGCCGTTAGCAGGTGAGCCGACGGCGTTTTTCTTATACATTTTGCCTCCTACTTCAACGGACAAGTGTTCCAACCATGACCAGCACGCTCGATCGTCTTATCGCCGGCACGCCGATTCTCTACGCGGGTAACCGGGTTTCCCCGGTGCCGCCGGAATTGGCCGAGCGTTTCCAGCCGGGCGATCATCTGCTGGTGGACCAGGCCAGCGGCGAACTGCTGCTGATTCCGCACGCCGTGCAACAGATCGCGACCCAGGCCATCGACACCGCAAAAAGCGCGTTCACGGCCCTGGCCCAGGTCTCCGACCAAGCCATCAGCCAGTTCTTCGACCTGTTCGCCCAGTACCTGGAAGCACCGGCTTCCTGGGCACTGATCGAGGCCGCGAACCAGGCCGATATCGCCCAAGCCAAGGCCCGTGGGCGCTCCACCACCCGCCTGCTGGCAAGCGAGGCCATGCGTCGCGACATGATTGCCGGGCTACGGGCTTGGCGTGATGCGCCGCTGATTCGCGGTCGGGTCCGTGAGTCCGTGGAACATGAAGGTTGGAAGGTTGAGCAAGTCGTCGCGCCCCTGGGCGTGGTGGCATTTGTCTTTGAAGGTCGGCCGAATGTGTTTGCCGATGCTGCCGGCGTTCTGCGTACGGGTAATACCGCCGTGCTGCGGATCGGCAGCGATGCCCTCGGCACGGCCCAGGCAATTGTTCGACATGCACTCAATCCGGCGCTGCACGAAGCCGGTTTGCCGGCGGGTGCGGTGTCCCTGGTGGAAAGCAGCGATCGGGCAGCAGGCTGGGCGATGTTCGCCGACCGCCGCCTGTCCCTGGCGGTGGCCCGGGGTTCGGGCCATGCCGTAAAGCAGCTTGGCGGAATCGCCCAGCAGGCCGGCACTGTGGTCAGTCTGCACGGCACCGGCGGCGCCTGGCTGGTGGCCCATCAGGACGCGGACGCCAAGCGCTTTGCCGAAGTGGTGCGCAACTCCCTGGATCGCAAGGTCTGCAACACGCTTAATGTCTGTGTGATTCATCGCCAGCGCGCGGCCGAGCTGGTGCCTTTTTTCCTTGAGGCGCTGAAGGCCGCTGGCGAGGCTCGCGGCCAACGCTGCAAGCTGCATATCGTCAGCGGTGATGAAAGCGTGCTGCCAGCCGAGTGGTTGCAAGCGCGGGTGCAGGTCCAGCGTGCCGAAGGGTATGAGGAAGAAGCACAAACCGAGTCGTTGCCGGAAGACCAGCTGGGCCGCGAATGGGAGTGGGAAGAGACGCCGGAAGTCAGCCTGAAAATCGTCGATGACCTGGATCAGGCAGTTGCCCTGTTCAACCGTTACAGCCCGCAGTTCACCGTGTCGCTGATCAGCACCGACCGTGGCGCCCATGACTACTTCTACAACAGCATCAATGCGCCCTTTGTCGGCGATGGTTTCACCCGTTGGGTCGATGGCCAATACGCGCTGAACAAGCCGGAACTGGGGCTTTCGAACTGGGAGAACGGGCGCTTGTTTGCCCGTGGGGCGATCCTCTCCGGGGATGGAGTGTTTACCTTGCGCAGTCGGATGAGCCAGATCGATACCAGCCTTCGGCGCTGAAAGCCGTTACAGATCCAACACCAACGGCTCCGTGCTCTGCGCCGGAATCGCGCAACAAATCAGTACCCGCCCCTCGCCCGGCAACTCCGCGGGCGGCTGTGGATAATGTACCTGCCCGCTGATCAAGCGCGTGCTACAGGTTCCACAAGATCCGCCCCGGCAACTGAACTCCGGCTGCAAGCCGCGGCTTTCCGCCAAGACCAGCAGGCTCTCACCTTCCGGCTGCCAGCGTGCCTCCTTGCCCGAACGATAGAACACCACCGGCACCGACTGCGTAGCCGCCGGCGGCTGCTCGATTTGCGGTACACCCGGATCCTGGCGACGGTGCAACGTCGACGGGCCAAAAGTCTCCGCATGAATACGCTCATCGCGAATATCCATATCCCGCAATTGATCGTACAGCCCCTGGGTAAAGCCACCCGGACCGCACAGGACAAAATCCACCAAGTCATAGTCATCGACCATCAACACGGCCTTCAGTACCTCGACATCGAGGCGACCCTGCAGATGGTAATCCTCACCCGGCATCGCCTCGGGCTCCGGTTGGCTCAACAGTCGCACCACCTGGACCGTATCACCCGCACGCTCCATCAACTCATCCAGCTCGGCCCGAAACGGCAGCTCCGCCAATGACCGGGCGCTGTGGAACAAAACCGTGGGCCGCATGCGCCGGGTGCGCTTGCCCTGATACACCACCTCCCGCAACATCGACAGCAAGGGCGTAATCCCCACCCCCGCCGCGAGTAATACCAACGGGCGCTGCTCATGGGCCACCACGGTGAAATGCCCCTGCGGCGCACGCGCCTCAAGCACATCACCGACCTTGAGTTGATCGTGTATATAGGATGACACCCGGCCGTCGCGCTTGACGCTGATCCGACAGAACGCGTCCGACGGCGCGCCCGACAGGCTGTAGGTGCGAATCTGCGTCTGCCCGTCCAGATCGAAACGCAGCGGCAGATGCTGTCCGGCCTGAAACATCGGCAACCCTGCCCCGTCCGCCGGTTCCAGATACAGCGAACGGATGTTGCGACTTTCCTCGACAATCCGGCTGATCCGCAAAGATCGCCAGGCATTGCCCAACGCCTCGGCTTGCAAGCGGGCAGCAGCCTGGTCCCAGTTGCCGGTCATCAGGCTGTTGGGTGAAAAACCCTCGAACCTCCAACGCAAAGTCGAAGCCGCTGGACGGCGCACGCAATGTTCCACGTGGAACGTCCACAAACGTTCGGCGCCCTGGAAGGCTTTCACCAGCGGTCCGTCCAGGATGACCTCGGTGCGTCCGCTAAGCTGCAGCAGGTCACCGCTATTGAAATCGATAAACAACAGGCCGGCGTGAGGATTGATCAGCAGATTACCCAAGGTATTGAAGTGCAGGTTTCCGGCGAAATCAGGGATCGTCAGGCAGTCGCCCTCGACCCGGACAAAGCCGCTTTGCCCACCGCGATGGGAGACATCCACGGAGCGGACGCCGTCGATATCCACATAGCTGGCGACAAAGAATGTATCGGCGGCATGAATCATTGCCGCAGCCTCGGCGTCCAGGCCTGGCGAGCGATAGACCACCTGCCTGGCCGGATCTGGCGCCGGCACCCGTTCGAACTGGCGCAACTGGATGTACTGCGGACAGTTGCCGAAAGCATGTTCCACAGCCACGCTCAGGACTTGTCCAGTCAACGCCGCAACCCGCCCATTGATACGATTGCGTCGCCGGGTATGCAGTTCCACCCCCAGCAAACCGATCGCCGCACCAGTGCGCAGGGCTGAATAGGTGGGATCCGCAACCTGTGGAAAACTCGCCACTTGCAGCAGCCTGGGTTGGGGAGAAGAGGCAAAGCCAGGCTCACCTTCAAACAGACTCGCCCAGGGATTGCCCTGATCGTCCACGGTTCCGAACAGCAGGAACGGCAACTGGCGATAGAAGTCACGATGCTGGTCCGGCATATAGTCGCGGATCACCCTCGGACCGAGCTCGGCCATCCGTTCGGCGACACCGACCCGGGCCTGCATCTGCAACTCGCCGACATGCCAGGGTGATGGGCTGGATGGGCTGTGTGTGTTCATCGCGGCTTCTCCACGGAAACCCTCCCGGCCGAAGTGGGCGGGAGGTTTCATCAACCTCAGGCGGTCTGCAATCCGGCGACGGTGCGCGGCATCGGCACAAAGCCCGGCAAGGCTTCGATCCGCGCCAGCCAGGCGCGTACATTGGGGTAGTCCGCCAGCGAGACATTGCCTTCCGGCGCATGGGCGATATAGCTGTAGCCGGCGACATCGGCAATGGTCGGGGTATCACCCGCCAGATAAGACGACTGGCTCAGTTCCTGCTCGACGACCTTGAGCAAGGCATGGGAACGGCTGATCGCTTCCTCAGCGTCAAAGGGTGCACCGAATACCGTGATCAGCCGGGCCCGGGCCGGACCGAAGGCAATCGGCCCCGCCGCCACCGACAGCCAGCGTTGCACCCGGGCGGCGCCAAGCGGATCGGTGGGCAACCAGCGGCCTTGCCCGTACTTGAGCGCCAGATACACCAGAATCGCCGCCGAATCGGCGAGGACCAGCCCTTGATCGTCAATCACCGGCACTTGGCCAAAGGTGTTCAGCGCCAGGTATTCCGGGGTTTTATGGGCACCACTGGGCAGGTCCACATGAATCAGTTCCACCGGCAGCCCGAGCAGGGACAACATCAGTTCGGCACGATGGGCATGGCCGGAGCGGGAAAAGTTGTAGAGCTTGATAGGGGTCTGGGACATGGCGGGACTCCACGGGGGTAGAAGCGCAACCCGGGACGGTTCGCGCTGATGGATGGATCTTGCTCCTTCAGCGAAAACAACAGAATCGCCAGAAACGGCAATCCATTCTTTCAAAAACTGAAATGCTCATCAGCCTCTCAGGTTCGGGTGCTCGCGCAAGGCCGCGACCATGAAGTCGACAAAACTACGCACCCGCACGGATACCTTGCGGCCCCCTTGATACACCACGTGGATCGGTAGCGGCGGAAACTCGAAATCTTCCAGCACGATTTCCAGCTCACCGGCCGCCAGCTTGTCCGCCACTTGATAGGACAATACCCGGGTCAGACCAAGACCCAGGCAGGCGGCGTGGATCGCCGCCCGATTCGCCGTCAGTGCCAATCGCGGTTCCAGGCGGATGCTCAAGGGTTTGTCACCATCGAGGAATTGCCAGCTCCTGACCTGCGAAGCCGAGGCGGCCATGACGATCTGCGCCTGGCGCAACTCGTCCGGGTGCTGGGGACGGCCCTGTTGCTCCAGATAGGCCGGTGAAGCGCAGACCACCCGGCGGACCTGCCCTACCCTGACGGCGTGGTAACCACTGTCGGGCAACTCGCCGATCCGCACCGCGACATCGATCCCGTCCTCGACCATGGGTACCACGCGGTCCAGCAGCAGCGCGTTGATATCCACCGCCGGATACTGCTCCAGATAACGCACCATCACCGGCGTGACGTACAACTCACCGAACAGCACCGGCGCGGTCATGGTCAGTTGGCCGCTGGGGCGGGCGTGACTGTCGGCGGCCGAGGCTTCGGCTTCCTCCATCGCGGCGAGGATCCGCCGGCAATCTTCCAGATAACGTTGCCCGGGTTCGGTCAGGTGCACATTGCGCGTGGTACGCACGAGCAACTGGGCGCCGATGCGCTTTTCCAGCGCCGCCACCGCCCGGGTGACGCTCGGTGCAGAGAGACTCAGACGCCGCGCCGCCGCCGCGAAACCCTGCTCCTGGGCGACGGCGACGAACACCTGCATTTCCTGGAATCTGTCCATGGGTTGGCTACTCGCTCCTCCGGAGGATCGCGGTGACTATGCCGGCAGCTCGGACAGGAATGCCAACAGAGCATCGTTCACGAACGTCGGGTTTTCAATGCTGGAAATATGCCCAGCCTCCGCTATCCCGATGTACTGGCAACCGATCAACTCGGCCATCTCCCGGGCCTCGCTCGGTGGCCGTGGTTTGTCCTGCTCGCCGCACATCACCAGGGTGCGATTGGCATCCAACGCCGCCAACGCGGCCAGGCGATCGTCACGCCCGAAGATCAGCCGTCCCAGCGGGACGACGCTGTCGCGCAGGCGCTCACCCGACCAGGTCGACAGGGATGTGCGAAACGCCTGATAGTACGGCAGTTGCGGATCGATACCCGGCCTGAAGAAAATCGGCACTATTGCATCAAGCAAAGGTGCTGGAACACTGCCGACGTCCTCGATCATCTTCAGCATCGAAAAGTAATATTGCTGGGTCGGCGCCGGCTCCGCACCAGCATAGGTGTCCATCAACACCAGGCCGCGAACGCGCTCGGGCGCAGCCAGGGCCAGGCGCGCGCCCCACATACCGCCGACCGACAAGCCGACCAGGGTGAAACGCTGGATCCCCAACTGATCGAGCAAGGCCAGTACCTGCTTGGCCAGATCGTCGAGGCTGCGGGTGTTCTCCGGCAACGGCCCTGACTGCCCATGGCCCCAGAGCTCCGGCACGATAACCCGATAGTGCTGCGACAGCGTCGCGATCTGCGGGGCCCACATGCCGCTGTCCCAGAGGTAGCTGGAGCCCAGTACAACCACCTCGCCCACGCCCTGGTCGAGGAAGTGCAGCGGTTGTCCATCAATCGTCACAAACGGCATTGAACTCCCCTCGCTAATGGATGAAACAACGAGTGCCAAGGCCCCTTGCACTCGGAATCAATAGATCGGACAGCGTTGCCTGCACGCGTTCAAATGTCCAGAGACATATCGCAGGGACAAAAAAGCCGCCTTGAAAGGCGGCTTTTTAACCGTGAATTTAGAGAATTAAATCTGTCGCAATAGGTGCCCGAATTCCGGGGCCAGCAGCCTTACTCGGAGAAAGCGCAAAACTGTCGCAGATCGCCCAAAAGCTGCTTCAGACATTTGCGCTAGAGAATTAAAACTGTCGCAGCCAGCAACTGCGTAGCTTGCATGGTGATTGCAGTCTGGCTTGAGGAAAAACTGACTTTCGCCTCTGGCCGCAATCGACCCCAGTGGGCCAAATCTACCGCCGCTGGGGTTATTGCTCCTTATCTCTGCGAACTTCACTGACATGCCAACGTTCGACACGCATTACTCACCCGCAGCAAAGGCAGTTGCTTTCGGTGCATGACCGTGAAAAAACTCAAATGCTTCAGCCTTCGCCTTGGCTAACGAATCTGCGAAACGCTGCGCGTTCTCCGGAATCGAATCAATCATGAAAAACCTTGGAAACATTCTATCTAGAAAGACCATAGCCATTGTCTCCCCAATTTTTTCGATTGCGATCTGCTGCTCAGCAGAGACCACCTTCCCCTCCTGGTTTAACTCCTCGATGATCTTGTCGGTTCGCTCCCTTAGGCGGCTGGGGGTGCAGTCTCTCAGAAGATAACCTTTCGCAAGCTTAAAGAACCAGTCTTCGGCTGACGTAGTGACAAATCCACCTTGATCCAAGCGATGACTATACAAGGATTCTAATGCCGCCCGTGTGTCCAGCGTTGTCAACAGCTCCCGATAAAACCCGCGGAAGCTGCCAAGTAGCTCGGGACCGTTGGCTTTGTGTGTAGGGCCAATCAGGGCGAAGCAAGGTGCTGACGCCATCGGGTTGATACTTCCTACGAAATGGCCACCGAAGCACGCCGAAATACAAACAACCAAGTTTAAGAACATAGCATTATTCAGCGATGCGAGTGCATCAGCCAGATCATTCCAACTCAGGGACGAGCCATCCGGAAATGCCAGTCCGGTCTTATCGCTCCATCCGTGCATCTCAATATGCAGAATGGGGAAATCGCCATCGTTCTGGACTGCTAGGGTGAGCTCGCGAATTTTCGCGAGAAAGTCATTGGATCCTTCAACCTGCATTAGCTCGGCGGGGGGGGCATCTGGATTGTCCTCCCTGAGGCCATTGATGTATTGAGAAAGGACAGTGCCAGACTCGAATTCGTCCGGCTCGAGCGATTCTATGATTACCACTTTACTAAAGTTGAAGGTAGACATTATGTTTCCTACTGCTAGACGTGATTGTGTAGGTGCCGGTTGAACGCTCGTGAGTTGTTACGCTTCTTGAAATGAAATGGTCAGGCTTCTGCAACTTGCTTGCACTCAGTATGGCCTCGAAGGTGGGCCACGAGATGCAGGAAACTACCGCTGCTAGCAGTAAGCGGCTGTACCCGAAGGAAGGCTAGAGCCGTTTGGACTCTCTTGTCATAGAATGAAGATTGAGATGAGAGTACGTACTGGCGATTGAATGATCACTGTACCGTCAAAGTTCATGGAGCTAAAATCCCCGCTTGCAATTCCTTATTAACGAGCGAGAGTTACTTGCGAGCTGCCACCGTGGGCTCTGCAATATACTTCATCAATGAAAATGGGAAAACATCATAATACCGAGAGACAACATCAAAAGAAATCATAGAAGACTCTTTGACTCGACCATCATTTAGACTTAGATAAATCATGTTATCAGTCACAGTTTTGAAGACTGACGTATCAGCCAATGACCATGACTTCATTTGCGCAACTTGAGATTCAAAAATCGCAAACTCTTGAGGATCAGACAAGTCGCTAATATCATGCTCATATTTTTCACACAATTCCGAGAGAATCACTTTAAAAAAATCGAGCAAATACGAGTATAAAAGATGGGTGTACAATGCAAAATAGTTATCTGCAAAGTTTATACAGTTTCGCTGCGGATACGTATAATATGGACTCTGCGGAGTAAGATCCACAAGATCCAAATTATATGCCTGAAAGAATATTCTTGGATCGCCGCGATCATCCACATCGTGAAATGGCATTACGTTGATACCACCATGCACGATTCTATTTCGAATGTTATTGATTTTCTTATACCATTCAAGATTCAAACTTGGACTGACACCCACATATTTTAAAAATTTCGCCTCAAGATAATCATATCGATCATTTATTTTTCCGCGAACGGGCATTAGCTCTTTAGAGATTTCATAGGAAATATCCCAGATAGTGCTAATCTTATAATAACAATACTCGATAATCTGCGTACTAACAACTCTTGTCTGGTCATACTTTTTTAAAAGGTCACTGTCGGACTGAAACTTATTCAACAGGCAAGTTGAATAAAATAGCTTCCTAAAGTTAGTCTCGATATTTTTCAAAAGAAAAGTTAGCTTGGGCTTTTCTAGCTTCTCCTCATGATATGTATTTAAATACAAAACCAACTCATACAGTGGATCCGGCACCCTTAAACTGTCAAATAAAATCACAAGGAATTCCTTTTTATCACGATATTATGTCAAGCCTACAGTGTTAAATGCTAGTAACCCTGTAAATGAGCCAAGAACAAATAGAGTGCAGCCACCACCAAAGCTTATTCAGTTACCGACACGGTAGGGATCGCATGTGTTGACATACAACTTCCCAATGACCGAACCGGAAACGGTTATACTGGCGCACCAGAACAACTTTCCCATAATCACTCATGATGAAAACGTCCATCCGTCTTCAGCGAGGCGGTGGCTGCCGGGCGATGTTAGCAGTGCTGAGAGCTGCTGAGAAGCTTGCAAGGGGGTGGCGACGTGGTATCTGATACAGGGCGAGAGCAAACCGGCACGCTCAATACGCAGACTGCACTCATCAACGCTCAGATTGCGAATTTAGCCGCCTAACAGAGCGCTTCCACCCAAGGGATACAGCAGGAAGCCGGCAGTATCACCACCCAAGCGGTGGTCATGCAGCCACACGCAGTCCTCGCCGACAGGGCGGTCGAGAACGTCGAAGCGATAAATCACAGGCGAAAAAAAGCCGCCCTTCAAGGCGGCTTTTTTACAGTGAATTTAGAGAATTAAAACTGTCGCAGCCAGAAAAGACGCGGCTTACACATACATTCAAAAGCACCGGCGGCTGGTCAGCTGTAGGTTCACAAAATAGATGATTCGGAAGCCCCAGCAAACACAGGCGAAAAATCATCTTTTTTGTGAGGACGCCGGTTGGGACTCACAAAAAAGATGAGAAAAGCCTACTGGATTCACAAAATAGATGCGTCACCGCTCACCAGCGGCAGCACTCCGGGCCCCGCCGTTCATCAACGAGGATTGTGCATATAAAGGAAGGGATCGTAAAATACGACCGTGGAGCGCGCATGCCGGTGATGCCGTAAAGGTGAGTGCCCATGCCGCCAAGCTTTCGAGCTTGGTTCCGCCAAAACCTTTGGTGGCGGAATAGGGTCGCTGAGACCCAAGAGGCCCGGCCTATTCCTGAGTCTTGGGCTTTCACAAAGCCCAAACTTTAAACCCTTCTTTTATATAGATCCCATCGGCCTGAAGCGGCACCTATTGTTGCCACCGACGCGGAATTGACCCAGTTGCCGGGTCAGTGGAATTTCGGTAACTGGGTCATCCCGCGTTGATGATAACTCCTGCCAGCTTGGCCGATGAATTCGCTGTCAGGGCCAGCTCTGAACGGGGGCAGAGGAATGATCGGGGGTGAATCTAGGTGATCCAAGAGGTGACAGCATGATTGACCTAGTGATAATGGATTGACTACTATTCATCTGCGCCTAGGCGTGAATCACAGGGTGGTTACAGGGATCTTCGGATCGCACCCCGCTTCTGATGAAAGTCAGATGGCCCAGTGCCAAGTAACAGCGTCCTGCCCCGTCGAACGCATGCAATCGACGGCTGAGAATCCCGCCTAGAGCGGGATTCGCCGTTTCTGGCCCTTCACTTTTGCGGCTTCGGCCGATTCCGTACTTCCTTGGGGCATTGGCCCTTGGGCTTTCTTTGCGTATCTAATGTTGACGTCAATGCCGAATTGACCCTCGTGCTGACGCAAGACTGATCCACCCCAAATCGGCACAAATCCAGCAAAGGCAATGGTTCGCGAGGAACAGGCTGGGTCACTGACAGCTCGGCGACTGGGGGGGATGCGGCGTCGGCGCCAACAGCCTGAGCTCAGATTCGTGGTGGTGCGCTGTATACGGTTGCCCGCCGCATCCAGCACATAGCGCCTCCACAATGTCGACGCCACTCGATGCCATGAAGGCGGGCATGAGAATGAAATCGGGCTGTCAACCGTTGACCAGAATGGGAACAGGTCAAGCGTGCTGCCTAGTGCAGCTACCCAGCGTCCGAACCCCCCTTCGCAGCTTTTACCACCGCATGGATTTTTCCTTCGTGTTGCTTCGCCGAGTGAATCACGCCTCTAGTTTCTAGAGCACTGATAAGTCGCCAGTTGACGTCAGAAGCCGGCACTTCAAGATCTGTAGCTCCTGCAGAAATGGCACCAAAGCCATCATCTCCAAGTAGAGCCAGAGGCCCATCAATGACAGATTGATCATCGAGGAGCAGGATTTGAGTGATGGCTCCGGCTCGCAATTCAGCGTCCAGCAACGCTACGGACGCTATCGATTGGAGCAAAGGCCCTGCCGATTTGGGGAACAAAATAGCGGCTTGGTTAGCTGCACGGCACACTTGGCCCAACTCCTCGACAGCACCTTCAGTAGACTTCACATTATCTAGTGGGGCGCTCGACCACATATCTATCCGATCTTGGAGCGATGGAGCTCCACTTTTGCTCAACTGCACTAGAACGCTTACAGGGATATCAGCGAAGGCAACCTGTAGGCGGGCAGTGGACCACTGCGTCTGAAGAAAAACGGCTTCGAGGGCGTCAGCATGCGCTTTGACAGCAAGATAAATTTCTGGAGAGAAGCCCAGGATTGACGAGCGCACTAACATTTTCCAACGACTCAGCGGAAGCGTTGGAGACAGAATGGTGTGATCGTTGATGATAGTTTTTTTGAGCAAAGTCTCTGCGAGGCTATCGTCAATATCTACCAGGTCGAGCAGAAAACGTTGAAGATCATTGTTCAACTTACCCTCGACTTGCCATAGCGCGACGTTGAGTCGTGCAGCATTCGTCTTCAGGAATTGGGCAAAGCCATCTACCAGCAGCTGTGTAGTCTCATCCTCAGACTTCATCAGTCCGCTCTCAAAGGCTGTCCAAACAGCCTCAGCCTTGTCATTGATGCGATCAGTCCGAAGCGCTACCGCCCAGAGAACCTCAGGCACATCACCCAACTGTTCAAAAGAGCAGTGAGTACGTTCGAGCAGCTCTAACATGAGGGGAGTGTGGCCCTCAATTGCTGCAAATAATGTGATCAAAGACGCCGCGGACTCATCCAGCAACCCCGGTTGTTCCAAGAGCACGCGAACAAAATCACTAGGTGATTCGAGCAGCGCTTTATTCAAGCCATCAATGGCGATAGTGCTTAGATTCCGATAGGTTATATTTCGGGGAGCGGCGGCGCCCGCAACCATTGCAGCAAATGGTCCCTGCCCCGTGCCTCGATCGATCATCGACAACATGTGGAGATTGACCTCGAAGAAGCCGAGCTTGATCAGACTTTCAACATTTTCATGCGACATCGTATCCCCGATACACTTGAAACGCACCGGACGCAGCCTCAACCAATGCCATCCTCCTTCCCCACTAGTCAACCCCGGCATCAAGCGTGAGACATCTTCAAGCTCTGCAATTGCCTCATATATGTCTGCGTACTCATGGGAGGCAAGCTTGCCTAACTGCGCTTCGCTCAGACAATCCAAGATTGCACAGACCAAGGATTGTCTGGCCTCGATCGCCTGAAAGGTCTGGGCATTATCGAGAAGCTCACGAAAAACTTCGGGCTGCAGATTGTATATGGCTTCGATGAATTGCAAGGATCCTGGCCTGGACAACAGTATATGCACCGCCTGGGCCAGCCTTTCGAGGTGGTGAGTAACCCCCTCACGGAAGATGAACGCGAGCTTGTCACTGCCCTCGTCCTTAGCCAAGGTACTATGCGAGGTTTGACACAGATGCCCGATCAATTCAGCCACTATACCCTTGCCGTCATCCAGGCTATCGATGTCAAGCTTCTGGATCACCTTGGCAGGATCTGCGACACGAGCGCTCACCTCTGGTGTGAATCCATTACTTAGCGCAACGACAAATTTTTTGTCATCCACGCTAAGGGAGCCTTCGTAGAAATATCCAAAATAGTCTGAATAGTCCGTGTCCAGGTACCCCGACCGCATCAGGTAAGCGACTATGCCTAACCCTTCAAGCCTATCTCGGATGACATCCGAAAAACCGCTTTTCGCGGCGCCCCTGAAGGTCATGCGGCTCAGTTGGTTAATTTCCTGCTGCTTTCTCTGAATATCAGCGTCAATCTCCGAAAAAGAGTTCTGGAGAAGAGATCTTCGTTTTTCGTAAGACACCTCATTGAGAATTGCATCGAGCGGCTTACCTGGATGCTGGAAGCCCGGGACACGGCCGTACGAATCACTAATACCCATTTGCAGTGATGCACCGGTGCTGACAAGACCATCGAATGTACTGTCAGTCACGAACTGTTTCAGTGTAAAGCCGGAACCTTGTGTGGTCAGAACATGAGTCGCCATTTCACGGCCTAGGGCGTTCATGAGGGCAAACCAAACGTATGATCTGAGTTCTATTAAGCTCGTGGCAACCTCATTTACTTTGCCCGCCCTCAGTGCCCGTAACTTTTTCAGGCTTTCCTGGGCTTCGCTTACCTGGTCACGCCGCCAAGCATCAAAGCTTTCCAGGACGCCATAGATCAATCCTCGGCGCTTCACCAGCTCGGCGTATGCGTCAGGGTACAGGTTCCTGATGGCGACAATGGCGAATAGCTTATTGGGGTTTAGCTCTGCAAGGTTTCCCACAAGGATAGTTGAGAACATGTCGTATTCATTAACGATGTTCTTGACGAGCCGCATGTCGTCAATCACATAACACACGGTCTCGATCAATTTTTCAGCAAGGCCAACCTTGAGCCCTCTCTTGTGCAGCAACTCCGCCATTTTTTCTCTCGAGTTCTCAGAGTTGATGACGGGGATTACAGGGATGATCAGGTCAAAAAATTTGGTCTTCTCGCCGACCGCAAACATCTCGTCTCGAAGCGCATAGATGAAATACACCGGGCGACGGATCTGTGGCGAATGCTCGATGATAAAATTGATCTCACGCAGACGGGTGAAGACACCATGGAGTCCGAACCTGTCCAGATCCTCAATCACCACAACGTTGATTTCGCTTCGCTCAAAGCAGTAGATGATTTCATCCAGATTTTTATGCAGGACCGAGCCATGTTGTGTGGCTTCAAGCTTCCCCCCTTTCAGGGTGAGTCCGTCAATGCTGAACAACGAAGCAAGCTTGAGTGCGTGATACAGCAGATATGCCCCCCCCAAGACAAGCACTGCGACCGCTATGGAGCCCGAGAATGGAAGGTCAATGAATAGTTGAGTCAAGGTGGAGGGGTCGACCTTAATGGGCTTTTCAGCAGCAGAGAGATATTCCCGGATTGCTGCCAGGATCAGTGCAAGTCCGATCCCCCATCTAATCAAAAGGCTACGATTGGATACCTGAATAATTCGCTTGAGCCTTGATTTAGGGACGTCCCTGGCCGGTACCGAGTACAACAATTGCTGAACGATCGTTTCCTCGATTCGAGCGACAAGATCCAGCTCTGTTTTGGAGTCCAATTTTTCTGACTCTCCCCCGGCCGGGGCAGTCGCGCCTGCACCATTCTGGGTCTCCGGCTTGGTAGATGAGTCCGCCTCGATTTTCTCGCTAGCGGCAACCTCAGCCTCTTTTGCCTCCTTTCCGAAGGTGGCCAATGAGACAAACGCATAACTGAACTCGGGATGGCGGTGCACAAACGTACGTATCAGGCTGCTTTTACCAGCACCGTACTCACCAGTGATGGCAATGTTTCGGATCTGGTCGTGCTTGAGTGCGTGCAGCAACTCGCGCTCGTATCGTCCGACGCCATCAGGCTCCAGCAGCACAGGTGTGAGGGGTTCAAATACGCTATCGGCACTGGGTGGTTTCAGGTACAGCTTGGCAGCCTTCAGAGCCTCCCTGAAAGCCTGCTTATAACGCCTGTATTTCCCCCGGATCGACCAAGCAATCCCCCTGATTCGCTCCTGCTTCTCTTTAGTAGAGATAATCAGCCGATTGCGCATCCGGTCTCCTCGGGGGTAGTGATCGTCGGATCTCCAGATAAGCTGCAGGACAGCGCTGAAATGGATCCGCCTAGAATTGAAGATGATACCTCATCGCCATCACGTGATCTCTGCCAGGCTTGGCGAACCTGGTTTCGTCGCCATAGGTACCAGCCCCATACGAGAGCAGGGTTCTCGCGGAAGGCGTCCGCCGTTTCCAGGCGTCGAGGGTCGTACTTCGACCAGAACCCAGTTAGCTTGTCGCGGAACGTCGGTATTCCGCTGTCTGCGGAGATGCCGGCGCCCGTGAAGAAAACGATCTTCTTGGATACGCGTAAAGCCTCCACAGCCCTTTTCATTTGGTTCATGAATCAATCCTCAGCAGCGCAACGGACCTTCCCTCTAGCGGCCAAGGATGATTTTTTCGTGATGGCCGCTGACCCGCAGGGCCCAATTGACCCATTCACTTCGGATTTTTGGGGCCTCTCAAATGTCTCCAGCCGATGGCAAGCGCAGCATGAGTGAATGACTCAGAGCATCGCGCAATCCCGTCGGGATGCTCGCTGGACCGTGCCGTGAAATTGGACTCACCATCTGCCCATCAAACGCATTGCGGATTGTGTCGATGACATCGTCTGGTACCTTCGTCATGTCGTATTGAACTATGGGGGTCGTGCCAGGGAACAATGTATGTATTGCCATGAGCTGTGCCAGCTCGGCCAGCTTATGCTCATGCGTCGCTACAAATGCAACTTCGACATGACCACCATTCACTGGTGGCTTCAACAGCAGCTCTGGCATCCTCAACAGCAATAAATCCCACGCCGTAGCGGAAATATTTCTGGCCGCCTTTTTACGTGAGCTGTTCTCCTTGATACCAAGCAGAGAGCCTGCTTGACCGCTGAAATAATGCAACGCAAACTGACTTTCCCGCGCAAGAGAGAAATGCAGCGTGGTGCTGATGAACTGCTGATAAGCAATGTACTGTTCAGCCGGCGAAGCCCCTCTCATTTCGAATTCGCGCAACAGGACCATTTTCAGCAGCGCAATCTCTGTGGCTTCAACGGTCTCCAGAGCCTCGCGCTGGCTGTGGCTAGCGATAAATGAATGCACATGCTGCTCAGCGATGTCGTCAAGGGAATCCACGGCTTCCTTCGCAAGATAATGCTCAATGGCGGCAGGAAGCAGGCGTACGGTACCCGTCGCTAGAAAATAATCGGTGTCCATCGCTAAGAAATTGTACAGCAGCCGTAATCTCCTAGTGGCGTGGAGCAAAAAATTAGCATGCGTTGACTTTGCGTACTGCTCCGTTAAAAAGAAGCCGGCGCTAATATCCCATCCTTCGCGTGAGACGAACTCAGTAAAGCCTCGCATGCCATCGCTGACCTCCCCGCCGGACATCAATTCTGCGATGCCGTCGAGCAAGTTCGAGTCGACCACGACCTTGGCACAGGCTGGATAAGCCAGCTCGCCTTCTTCCCAGTACTGCTGATTGATCAGATACGGCTGTTTACCACCAAATTGATCAATCAGCATGACGGGCTTATTGATCCCAAAGGTCTTCGTACCGCGCAGCCAGGGCGATTCGATTGGAGAGTCCTTCACCAACCATTTGAATGCCGTCATGTTGCTCCTTCATTTCCCGGTTTTTTTGAACAACTGCTTACGAATCAGCCGTATTCTGCCAGCGGTTTTAATGCGCGGGCCCGTTGGGTGGCGCGCTCGACCAAATCAGAAGATTCCACATTCCAAAGACGATGGAAGGGAAATTCAATCCCAGTCCTCTGACCTAAAGGTCTGCGCGGCATCGGAGCATCCTCTCAGCTGTAGTGGTCAACTAATCCCGGACACGATGTTAAGTTCTTTCTCGGCAGGCCCCGATATTCAGCTTCGCCGGAAAGCCCCAACGACGCAAGTCTGCAACCACAAGCCGGGCATAGGGGCAGCAAGACATTGGGCATAGGTCAGGTACGATTCAGAACCGGCGCTATCGTGAGAAAAAGTGGCGAGTCAGGTCGTAAGATGTCGACAATGCGATCTTTCCACTCCAAACCCGTCAATCGCTAATCCGCACTGGTACTCCACGTACTCGACTTCAGCCTCAGATTCACCATCTGGGCCGCCATGGATCGTATAAACATGACGCCTGACTAGGGGATCACCGCATTCGGGACACACCAAGTCGCTTTCACGAATCAAGTCAGACAGGGTAGTCAGCTTGTCCTGGATGCCTCGAAGCTCCCCTTCCTTCAGCTCGATTTCCTTGCGATGTGTGTCACCGTCATTTTTGAGACGGGCAATTTCATCCTGGGTAACCTTGATCCGATCGTTAAGGGCAGACACCAACACGTCAGGTGTCTGAGCCTTCAACGCGGCGATCTGGTCATCTTTATCAGTCAGGCGCTCTTTGAGCAGTTGAATAACCCCGTCCTTTTGTTGCACCAGTAGGCGATAGATCGCGAACAGGGCGCCGATGAAGCCGACGAGTGAGGCGAGTTGCGTGTAAAAAATTATTTCGTTGGTCATCGCTAGGTTCCTTGGCTTCGTTTGCCTTGGGCTGCAACTGTGTCCGCGCTGGTCATAATTTGACTTAGACCGCCGATCTTGACTAGCCGTAGCCACCTGACCACTGAATCAGTAGGTCGTAAAGATACCAGCAAGCGAAAGGTGCTTGCTTCAGTCTTCGAGAGCCAGCAATCTTGGCAAATGGCTAGCATTGAGGCTACCCAAGTCGCTCTGGAGGGATTGGCCTCCCCGTGAGCTCAGAGCCATATAAGCAAAGGACGCTCCATGCCCTTCCATGTGCCAGATAAGCATTACTCCCTTTACAGCGATGTTGAGCGTCGCTTTCGAGGAATGCTTCAGCGAGGGGTGATCACCGGGACCGAGGAAAGCACCCTCGATCGCTGGCTTGATAACTTCCAGTCCGAAGAAGAGCTGTATTTCGCCGCGCGCGTCCTGGAGCGGCTGATTTTCCGATCCCAGGGCATGATCGAAAGCTCAATCGATCAGATGCTGCACTGTGTACTTCCCGCCTACCTTCGCCAACGGGACCTCTATCCTCACCCAAGCATCGAGGCTTTCCTCGAGGCGTTAGGCGAGTCGATCCCTTCCTACCCTCTGCGGTTCGTAGGTGTCGACGGAAATCGAGCATTCGACACCGGAAAGAGCGGGGTGGTCATCATCCGGCACTACAAACGGCACGCCGGCATCAACAAAGCCATCACCTGCCGGCCGGACAGTCTGAGTCCGCCACCCGAAGGGGTACGCTGCCTGGTGTTTGTCGATGACATGCTGGGCACAGGCAAGCAGTTCAAAGACTTTGTGAGCGATAACAAGTTGGCGGAAATCCAGGGCGTACACATGGTGTATTGCCCGTTGGTTGCCTTCGAAAAGGGCATAGAGAAGCTGCAAATATTTCCTTGGCTTACCGTTCTTCCTATCGAAGTGTTGGACAAGCGACATCAGTTCTTCAGTGCGTCCGCGAAGTCGCCTAAGCTTTGGGCGGTCGATGAAATCAACACTGCGGCGGACGCGAAGGCATTTTACAACACGTTAGCCGCAGACAAGGGAATTCCAGGATCAACGAGGCATGGCCTAGATCTCGTGCTTGGATTTGAGCACTCCACTCCCAACAACTCGTTGTCCCTTCTCTGGGCTGAATCAGAGAACTGGACCCCATTGTTCAAGAGATGACCTCTATGCCAGCAATAGCAGACGCGTTCCTGAAAAACCGAGCTGACAACCTGCCGCCAGACGTTTTCCAAGAGTTCATCGTTCCCCCGTTCTTTCAGCACATCAGCATCTTTAGGGACAGCAAATCAGTGCGCGTCCTCGGAGGTCGTGGTTGCGGCAAAACCATGTTCCTGCGGTTCTTCTGTCATGGCTCGACCTTCAGTGCTCACCGCGAAAACATCAGTGATGATGAGTTGTCGAACCTCGGCTTGTATTTCCGCCCCGATACCGGCTTCTGTTCCTTGATGACCCCGGAGTGGCTTCAGAAACAGAGGGATGGTTTTGCATTTTCCCACTACCTCACACTGAGTCTTGTGGCCGAGATATGCCAGGCCATCAAAAATATCGACGCGGCCCAGAACCTTGCCAATGGCTCGCTGAGCTTGGGCAGTGCACGGCTAGGTACAACGCTGGTCCGGCAACTGGACCTGCCCGAACCGACCATTCAAGCCTTGCATCTGCTTATTGAAGAGCGCATGGCCGATTTCGATCTCTGGGTTCGCAACCCAGATCAATGTGAGGTGCCGCGGTTTGTACATTTCTCGACCATTCTTACTGCGCTCGCAGACGACCTCGCAAACCATTCTCCACGCTTGAGGTCGATCGCGTTTCGCGTCTTTGTTGACGAATTCGAGAACCTGCTTCCTCGGCACCGTGAAATTATCTGTGATGCGATCAAGCACCCCAGTCAGAGGATCGCAGTACACATTGCCCATAAGCGCGAGGCGGTCACCGATCTGAAGACAAGTGGTCAGGAGCGAATTGCTGAGATTCACGACATCCGCACAATCGATCTCGAGTCCTGGCTGGTCAAAGATAACGACTTCGAAGTCTTGGCTGCGGAGCTCTTTCTCTTCCGGATCTATCAGGTAGATGGGGTGGTTTCGTGTCCTGCGTTCAAGCCGGAGTTACTTCATGATCCAGTGCATTTGCCATACCGGCTAACCACTGAATACAGGCAGGATGTAGTCAACTGTGTGAAGCAGATCCTGCCCGAGCTCAATGCCCCTGAAATTGCCCGGCTAGCCCTGGCTGACCAGCCTCTTCGCCGACGCATCTCAGAGATGATCAAGAAAGGGCTCGAATTCCAAGGGCTAGACGGTACTGTCAAAGCCGAGGACCTCATCAGCGAAGAAGTACCTGAAGCCAGTATCGTGCTTGGTGCCATCCTTAATCGCAAAACCCAATCCGGTAAAGATGCTCTGGGCCTATTCAAACAAGTGCTTGAGAAGGGCCGGTCAAACACAGATGTGTTTTACAAGGCTGGCGGCTGGGTAGACAACAACCTCTATGGCTGTCTGTTCCATATCTATGCCGGGCTGCCGAGAAGGCCAAATATCCTCTACTCAGGCTTTTCTCGCTTCTGTAAAATCGCAGCGCCTAACCTGCGCTTTTTCCAAGAGCTCTGCCACAGCACACTGCTTTTGGCCTACCAGCGTCAGTCGGCTGACGACATCGGCGAGCCGCTGTGCGTTGACCAGAACAATCAGGCGCTCGCGGCGAAGCAGGTCTCGGATGCCATGTTCGGAGACATCATGCAACTGGGACCTCATGGTTACCGGTTGCTCGACTTTGCTCGTCGACTGGGTGGGCTATTCGAAGCCTTCAACAGGCGTCGCAGCCAGAGCGAGCCAGAAATCAATCACTTCTCTATCAACGAATCGGACGCGACGCGGCTTTCTGAGGCAGCTCAAACGATTCTTCGAGAAGCGAAGATCTGGTCAGTGCTCTGGGAAACCAAGGACACGAAGAACAAGGCCGATGTCGACGCGGCTCAATACGAGCTGGTACTGAACGCAATCTATGCACCGCATTTCAAGATCAGCTACAGGAAACGGCGCAAGATAACCCTCAGCGCAGCACAGCTCGACATCATCCTCACTCAATCGGATTCACAGTTTGAGTCGTTGGTAAAGCAGCTCGTCGACTCACAGGACGACGACACCACCGCCAAGATCACTGGCTCCCTGTTCTGAGGTTATCGTGCGCTTTATCAGACAAGACCTTATCGACGAACAAGGGCTCGACGCCCTAGACAAGATGGAAATTGCGTTCACGGGTATTGAGGACCTGGATGACCGGACCGAATACTCCATTGCGCGCTCGAAGCAGTTGGCGCGTCGAAACGTACAACTGCGATATGACCCTGAAAACTATGTGCTGCATGCTGGCAACAAGCAGTACCGGGCCAACGATGCCGAACTGGAAGACTTCTCCCGGGACTTCAAGGCTGCGTCAGTAGTTGTAGATGCTACCTCCCTGGACTTCTCAGAGATCGCGCTTCTGCTCTACGCCTACACCTTCTCCCAAAAACGACCGAAGATCGGCTTCCTGTACGTCGAGCCTGAAGAGTATGTTCGCCGCAATCTCGAAGACCCTGCGGTCAATGGTGCTGCTTTCGATCTGAGCATTGGCTTCTCAAGACAGCCGATCCCGCCATTCGTGAGTATGCTCGGCACCAATGACGCTGTGCATCTGGTGGCTTTTCTTGGGTTCGAAGGTGGCAGGCTTACTCAGAAGCTCAATGACGATGACGGCCAGTTTGTAAGGAAGGTGACCATTATTTTCGGGATTCCCCCCTTTCAGGCGACTTGGGATCTTGAGGCCTTCATGGCGAACAGCCGACTGCTGGAGACGTCTGCAGCGACCGTGAAATATTGCGGTGCCAACAACCCCAAGGCAGCCTACGATCTCCTCATGAATGCCTATTCGTCATTGACTTCGAAAAGTGAATGCAACCGCCTGGCCATCTGTCCATTTGGGACCAAACCGATGGCCATCGGAGCTGCTTTGTACTGCGCTGCGCAACGCAAGGCTCGCGTTCTGTTCGACCATCCCAAACGCAAGCCAGGCCGAACCAAGGGCGTACACTGTATGCACTGGTACGAAGTGGACATGGGCTGAGAGCGGTACCGAAGCTCTCAAGGCGCTTCAAGTTTCCTAAGGAGAGATAGGAAACTTGAAGCTTCCCTGCTTCCCTTTCGGCCGTTGTCTACGCGCAGAAGCTGAATAGTCATATTCCTCAACGGGAGGCTCAGGAATGGGCATCAGCTCTGGGTATGTCTTAATCCGATGTTCGATTTCATCGGCAATACGCAGATAGCACTCCACGTAGCTGTCTGCGACGACTGGGACGACCTCCACGTTGAGGGAGCGTAGCAGGGAGGTTACGGGGGTATCTGCGCCGGAATCGAGCGCCGCATGGTAGTAGAAGACTTTACCGGTCTGGTTGGTGCGCCGGCGCTTGTGGAGCAGCAGCCACCACAGGTCGATTTCGGTGAAGTCCATACCAAGGCCGACGATGTGTAGATGGTCTCTCAAAAAATGGTCGACCCAGGAGTAGATCGAAGCATTCGTGGTGAAGTCCAGATTACCGTTTTTGACCGGGGAGGACATTCGGTACCCGAGCTTCTTGATATCAACCCCTTCGGTGACGTAATTGCGGATCTTCTGCAAGCTACCAGCATACTGGTCATACCCCAAGACCATTGAGCTTGGTCTCGCTGCGTCTCCATGGACATGCCAAACCTGCTTGTCGCCGGCCAAGTATCTGCGAAACAGGCTGTATCGAGATTCAGGATAGAGGAATGCTGGCCCGTAAAGCGGCCCCACGAAGGTCTCCTCGATCGTAAAGTCGTAATTGGTGGTGAGGATGACCTGGAATGGGTTGCAGATCCTCCTGTGCGCCTCGATGGGAGTTATCTGCTCGAGAAGCTTGGCGAACGCCACCTTGACGGCGTGTTCTGTATTCCTGAAAACGCCCGCTGACCGAGCGCACAGTTCTTCGATGAACATCGAAAGGGGCTTAGAGCCTAGGTGTTGAATCAGTTCATCAGCATCAAACTGGCTGGCGAGTTCGCGCAGGATTTGTGTCCAGTCCTTCTGGAGGGCCGCCCGGTTAACACCATTCCCTAGCAACAGGCTATGCATGGATCCTCGCTCCCTGGTAGTTGCTGTACAGGATAAATCAGCCGGCCCGGTTGCAGTGTTTCTTCTACTTCTACTGTTGCTCAAACTGGGACGGGCATATCGAGTAGCGTAGTGACTGTCAGATGTTTCGCACACGCTCCCCGGGCAGCTGCACGACGCCAACTTGAGCACTCGGGGCTGGTGATCCAGCGCACAACGCGTTCCTGATGTTCCACTGGAGCTCTGACCCGGAACACTGAGTCCGAGTAGGGGCTCTCACCGCTGATAACCACGGCCTTGCGCTCAATACATCGTGTACCGACCCGCGGCAGCAGGATATCCCCGGCAACAGCCTGCTGATATCCCTGGAGGGAAAAGTTTTCGAAGGAAATCTCCATACCTGACTTGGGGAAGTCCGAGGTGTGAAAATGCTGCACGCCGAGTTGGGTAAATTGGTTTCGAGTTCGGCTGCCACGCACGATGGACACATTGAGATCCTTCATCGTGACGCATCCTCGGGCGCGCCTCAGCGCCGAATCCATCTCACCAAACTCGTGGTGGCCTGAGTCCATGCTTTCAATCGCTTGCTCAGGACTGATCTTTCGCTGCGATATCAGTTCGAAGCTGTCATCGAGCAGCCCCAGCGAAACCCGGCGAACGCGTTTGCTTCCGAAACGGATCACCAGAACGTAGGCCTGAACTTCAACCTGCCATCCGAACGCAAACCGAGGGAGTTCGTAGCATTCGATCTCACAAGCTGTTTCAACCAGCATCTTGCGAAAGGGGAGGCTTTGAATACCGCACGGAATGTCCGCTCCCACGATGAAGGCTGCGGAGCCTGCGGATTTCAGCCTGCTCAGCGACTCCATGACGAAGTAGAGATCAATCGGTGCCCATGCCTGCTGAATGTCTAGGTCGGGACAGAAATTCAGAAGACGCTTCCGCGCCCGGGCAGGCAGATCCTGAACACCATAGGGAGGGTTGCCAATCACGTGATCGAACTCGCTGTCTCCCAGGGCCTTGCCAAGAGCAGATACTGAAAGCACATCGTGCTTAAGGTAGCGCACGCCGCTCAGTTGCGGGCTGGAGTCAATCATCGCCTGTTCGAGCTCCACACCAACATAGCTCGCAGGCTTCACCGCGCTATGTACGGCTTGAGCCAGGCGACCTGATCCCGATCCGAGTTCCAGCCAATCACCGCCACGAGCCCCCAGCAGGCGCACCACCGCATCAGCCATTGGCTGGGGTGTCAGGATTTGACTTAGACGGGCACGCGCGCCCATCACCGCCCTATAGCGCTTCACTGATTCAGTCGTTCGCATCTCTCTTCCACCTCCTAGTGATTGAGAGCTTGTTGCCATGGCTCGTACTTGATATCGTACCGTTCTATGCCAAGAATCGCAACATTACCGACCATTAAAGTGATTGCAGCACGCAGTCAGCTGCGGCGTTATATCACAGAGCTGGGAATCTCGGATAATGAGTATTCCAGGCGCTGCGGCGTGCCCCAATATACCCTCTCAAAGTTTCTGAACGGGCACATCAAGACGTTGACCCCTGCCGTTGAGAAGGCGCTTTGTTATGCGAATATTGGCATAATTCACGATGTAACCGATTTGACTCAACACCCTGCGATTCGCAAGGCCCTCGGGCATGCCTGGGATGGAACTGCTCAAGGCGCTGAGACCTTGGCGCTGATGATTGAGGCAATGGCGCCGCTCATTCGGGCTTCGCAAAACAGCACGCGGCAGTAGCCATACATCACTGGATGTGTGCGGCATGGGTGACGAGGAAATTGATCTGCTGGCGGAAGAGCCTATCGAGGCCGTAGCCGGACTCATGACCTCTATTCAAAAATGCAGAAGGGCTGTTGCGGACGGCCTTTCGAATGCAATCACGGACGTAGCAATTCAGCAGGTGCTCGGGGAAAACCTGGATGCTGTCGACGAATTGGCCACCCATTGCTTCCTAGAGGAAGTCTATGTCGACTCGCACGAAGTCACTGGCATTACTTCCGAAGCTGTTCATGTCAAAGCAAGCGGCGCCATCGGAGTTACTCTGCAGTGAGGCTTCTACCGCGGCGTTGTAACTCCAGGCACGCCTCGTATATCCATCGACTCCGTGGCGAGCCAGATGGAATCGATGCGGATCGGAGAGTACACCGAGCCCTCTTCGAACCGCTCATGTAAGCCTATTTTTCTCACTGTTAACTAATGTGGTTAACAGTGAGAAAAATAGGCTTACACGCGGCCGCATCGCAGGGGATCTGTGTCGACGGAATGCCGTGGGTCAGCAGGTCTAAGCTCTCGACCATGTGAGAGAATCAGGCGAAGCTCGAAACCCGATATGAACAAAGGAGATCAAAATTGGCTGATCTAGATCCATTTTGCTACGGAACGCAAAACTCACTGCCATTTTTCAATCGTGTCATGTCAGTAGCTAGGACCCTGCCCATCCTGGGAAACGCGCAAGCCAGTGAAATCAGGTACATGTTTCACTTCAGTGTAAACAATGGGATCAGCGCTTTCTCGGCTCGACCTCTACTCTATATGCTGGGCTGACGTCTTAAGCGCAGAGCTCGGAATAATCAAAGCCATTACCAACGCCCCCAACCCCGCTAATTACTCATCGCTGTATATGCTGCGCATTGGCCTAGATTCGACTCAAGAGCTTTGCGAAAGTCCCTTGGTAGGTGATTGGGTAATCGGCAAGCCCGGGCAATGCGTGGAATATGGGCTAGCACAGCCCGTCTCATCCAATAACTTTGGTCGAGTACAGCTGACCTTGGACATCTTTAGTAGGTCTGAATAACGCTATCACGAGACATTTCTCGACACACACGGAATAACTCGGCACCGGGGTATGCGGGAATATTGGGGTTGCTCTAGGCCCCCGTGGCACTGACCACGGCTTTGGCATCCCAATGACCCTGCTCCGAGCGTACGCATAGGCGGGGATGTTTTGCATCGGTACTGACACCTGCCCCCCCCGTACAGATCCGTACGTGCGAAACTACCGCCTGCCTCGGGTATTTGAGCTGAAATACGCAATAGAGCACTGCGTCAGATAGGCTCGCCCCTTACGTGTCGACCGATGGCCAGTCTGGGCAGGCCAAAGCCTCTATGCTGAATACGGAAGGTAAAAGCGAGGCTTGAGCACCATGAAGATCACCGGTCGTGTCGAAATGGAAGCTGTGACCGACGTGCGTTGCGACGTATGCGATGGCTCAACCCGTCTGGATAACGGCAACCTGCAGTATGGGATGCTCCAAGCGCACTGGGGGTACGGAGCGTTGCATGACGGGGGGCATTATGAGGTGCACCTCTGCGAAAATTGCTTCTTTGCTACCCTCGCGTACCTCAAGCAGGAGCGACGCACGGTGAATATGTTTGAGGATGACCATCGACAGCCCGACGACGATTTTGGATTGGTCGCCAAGGGTGATTTTTTTCGTGATGGCTCCTGACCCAGTGCCTACTTCATCGATCCCATAACTTCGGATTCTTCGGCTTGGGTGACCTCGACAGCGACTCCATGTACTGGTGAAAAGCATGAGTCCGGCGGCTCATTTCTGCATCAGCGCTTACACACTAGGTTGAATGGGTACCAGCACCGGCTAGAGACAGGCCTCTCGGATGGGGGGATCAGTTGGCTAATGTGGGGTCGAGTTCACCGCGGACACGATGAAAGAGCTCTTCGACGCTGAGCTCTTGGTCTTGAAGGAGGTAACAGCTGGTGAGAATCGTCAGTGGGTGGACACCGAGCACCGAAGCCAGCTCTTCGATTTTTTCAAGCGTGGGGCTTTTGAGGCCTCGTTCCAGGGTGCTGAGGTAGGTTCGGCTGCTGACTTGCGAAAAGTCTTCCTGCGTCAACTCTTTGTTTTTCCTGATCCTTTTCAGCGCCGCCCCAAAGGCTTGTTTCAGTTCCATTTTGCTTCGCTCGCAAAAGGAACTATGGAGCGTCAGCGAACACTTTAGGACTACAATCTATAGTGTTCATTTTTTGGGTCATTTGAAATACGCTTACCCAGAACCGCCATTCAAGGCAATCCTCAAAAAAGCAGAACTGGATGGCTAAAGAGCTGTACTCGTTCGGTAAGGTGAAGTGAAGAATGATGAGAAAGGGAATTGCAGCTCTGATGGTCTGTGCGCTATCTGGCTGCGCGTCGCTGATGTATCCATACGCTAATCTCTCGCCTGAGAAAGCAGGCGAGGAAATTATCAAGGCCGAATCGCCCCAGACCCGGGTCGACGTTTGAC
>NZ_JALLIY010000014.1 GCF_023242315.1 Pseudomonas sp. MWU13-2105 | reverse complement strand
GCGCTCGGCCTGGCCGCTGGCGATCAGCTCGGCAGTGGCCCGGTGCATCACGGCATGCACGGGGGCCGGAGCGTTGTAGGGAGGTTTGCCGGCAACGAAGTCGGCCTTGAAAGCATCCAGTTTGGCTTGAAGGGTCATGAGTATTTCCTCGATAGGTTGATGTGTCGAGACTCATGATCGCGACATCGCCGCTCGCCCAGTAGAGAGCTGGCCTGCATAGGAAATATGCCCATCAGGAATGCCCTTCACAACTCACCTTGCGCAAGCGATGCCTATTCCAGCCGGGAATGTAGTGGTCTAATGAAACCGGACACCCATTTAAAAGCATCATTTTAAATGTGGCACTCCACGCATTGCTGGACGAAGGCTTGATTTCGTTCACCGACCAGGGCGATCTTTTGGTAGCGAATGACTTGAGCCAAGCGGACGCATCTGTGTTCGGCGTGGATGTTCCATTGCGTGTTTCCTTTCATCCAAATGCCATCCCATACATCCAACACCACCGGCTCACGACATTCCAAGGTGAACCTTGCGCGCTGAAGAGATAGCTATCAGTTGAGTCCTGCTCGCAGTGAATAGAAATCCAGCGGCTCCCAGCGTGTATCCCTACGCAAGGCACTGCAATCCTGTAGGAGCCGGCTTGCTGGCGATGAACAATAACGCGGTGAGCCTGCCGTGCGCCGCCGCCAATCTCGACATCAATCGAAGATCGCCCGGTCCTTACGCCCTCTCCCCGCGCAACATCCACTGCGTCAAATCATCGACGACCGCCCAGTATTCCAACCCGGCCTCTCGCGCCCATTGCCGGTGCCTATTTCGCCCCGAGTGTCGCAATGTAATGAGCGACAGAGACGACATCTTCATCAGGCAGTGAATGGATGACCTGCTTCATCAGGCCGTCACGCGGGCGCTGCTCGGTCTGTTGAAGAACCTTGAGCTGGCGAATCATGTAATAGGCGTGTTGACCTGCCAGGCGCGGAAACCGACCCTGGCCCTGCCCCTCGGCACCGTGGCAGGAACTGCACTGCGCGACGCCCGACTCAGGCAAGCCCTTGCGAAAGATCAACTCGCCGCGCGCATCAGGCGTGTCGGCATCAGCCTTCATGGGGCCCTGACTGGAAAAATAGTCCGCCAGTTCGCTGATCTGGGTCTGCGTCAAATGGGTAAATCCCCACATGTACTGAGTCCCGATCTTATCGTTGCGCATATGGCCCTGGAAGTCAGCCAGCTGTAACTTCAGGTACTCTTTTTGCTGGCCGGCCAATTTGGGAAACATCGGCGAGACGGACTCCCCCGTCAATCCGTGGCACATGGAGCAAACCTTGTCGACCATGGCCAGGCCGGGCATCGGCGAGGTTTGTTCCGATGCCTGCTCGCTCGTACCGGTACAACCGGTGAGCGCCACCACGCCAAGGGCAAGAAACCATTGCGAACGATTGAAAGAACGCTTCATGCAAATTGCTTTCATGGTCTACGCCCCTGCGCTCAACTGATCAAAACGCGTGGGAGGTGCTCAGTCGTACGTCAACACCCACTTTTGTCCAGATTTCTCCCATGAAGCCTCCCTCGTCTTGATTTATATCAAGTCTGCGCGTGTACCAGAGATAGCCACGGCCATGAGCAACAGTGCCTTGCGCTATGATCGATTTATCGGCGCTCGACGGGAGACTGCCATGCCGATGATCTCAGCGTGCCGCATGCACACATGCAATTGACCGAAAACCCGTCTGGGCGAACTGGACAATGAGGAGCGCTGGGTGATGAAGCAGATGAACATCGGCAAAGCATTCACACTGATGGAGTCAGGCCCGGTTGTCTTCGTCACCACCCACGATGCTGAAAAGAACAACATAATGACCATCTCGTGGACCATGGTGATGGGCTTTACGCCGATATTTGCCATAACCACCGGCCCCTGGAATTACTCCTACGCCGCGCTTCGCAATACCAGGGAATGCGTCATTTCAATCCCCACTGTGGATCTGATCGATCAAGTGGTGGGTGTCGGAACATGTTCCGGCGCCGATACCGACAAATTTGTAAAATTCGGACTGACGCCTGTGACGGGGAAACATGTCAGGTCACCCTTGATCAAGGAATGCCTGGCCAATATCGAATGCAAAGTTATCGATATCATCGAGAAGCACAATATCGTTGTCCTCGAAGGCATCGCTGCGTACTTCGATCGCTCACGAAAAGAGACGCGAACTATTCATGCCGTGGGTGATGGCACCTTCATCGTCGACGGACGTAAATTGAATCGAAGAAAAATGATGGCATCGAAGCTTCCAGAGGGTGTCTAGGGTCTGCGTGCGACAAGTGCCCGCTCCACATCCCGAGGCGCGGTACACCACGCTTGCTCAAGGCGTCCGGTCAAGGTAAGCGGTTTCACGCTAACGGCAGCGTACCGACGGAGAACGAAAGTGCGCTGAGCCCGCCGACCTCCCAGCACAAACCATTGGCCGAAGCAGCTGCAATATCGCCAGCCACCCTGGTTTGCTCAACAATGAACGATCGCTTAACCTTTTCATATGAGCATTCGATCTCTGGACAGCACCATGGCCACCACCAAAAAAATCGACAATCCCTACAAGAAGCCCATCAGCAGTGAACTGACATACCTTGATGTGCGTCAGGCCGCGCGTGACGGACAAACAGCCTTTCATGCCTTCATTGCCACCGGAAAACTGCCCGTCACCAAGTAAGCCACGCACGCTCTCCAACCTTGTCAGCATCAATCGACACGCAGGACATTTCCTATAATCAATTAAGACCTGTAGCAAATAGCGGAATTGCTCTTTTTTTCAGTGTTTATCTGCCTTTATATCCGACGTCATCTTTCACACATCAAGGATGTGAAGCGTGGCGCACGGATTCATCAATGAAACAACTATGATTTGTTGCAGGGGTTGCTGGGTTATAGCTCGATTGGCATCGGCAGCACCACCGCGGCCTGGGGACGGCATTTGAGTGGGGTTGAGGAAACCTTGAAAGACATAGAAAAACTGCATCAGCAGCACCTGAAAGACGGCGCTTCGGCAAGGACCGAGTTCATCGCTCGGCGCCAAGTCCTGTTCCAGAAGCTGGACACCCAACTCCAGGGCGTCGGTCATTATGGCACCAGCCTGCGGCATAACAAATCGATCAAGAAGAGGCTCGGCATTTCCACCCGACGCTATCTGCATCGCCAGGACATCGACGGGTAGGCGCAGCGGATCAACAAGATTGCCAGTACCTCCCGATTTCTGAGCAAAGGCGGTTATGTGGGCATGGCGCTGGACGTGGGGGCGGCGGGGCTGGCGATTCAAGAAGCCTGTTCGACCGGGCGAGAGGAGCAGTGCCGGAAGGCGCGCTATGTGGAAGGCGGGAAAGTAGCGGCCGGGATTACGGGATCTCACTTCGGAGGAAAGGTTGGCGCCTATGGAGGGCGCATTGTATGTGCCGTTGGATTGGGTGTTGTGTCGGGAGGTTGGGGTGCGTTGAGTTGCGGAATTATCGGTGGTGCCGTCGGCGGATATGTGGGAGGAACGTGGGGAGGAAAATTCGGAGAGTCAATGGGGGATCTGATGTATAAGTGGGAAGGCTTATGACCATTTATCCGCTATTAGCCGTTTTTAGTATATTTTTCATGCTCTTTGGTATTGGCTTGTCAACCTATGTCGTCAATACAAAATTGGATCTGGTCGAGCCCTACTTCAATAATAATGCAATGATAATCGGTGATCGCCGGTGGTGGGGCGGAAGCTCGTTCAAAGATCGCTCGATGAGACAAGGGGTGATCAGCATGATGATCATGTTCCCCAAAATATTTATCTGGCGCGGGCTCTTGACCCAGCAAGAGGTCGATGCCATTCCGCTGAAACTCAAGCGATGGATCAAAGCCCCATTGTATTTTGAGATCCCTTTTTTTCTTGCCGCTATCGCATTCTGTATAGGGGAACAATTCCAGTGAGCGTTAAGCCCACCCCCTGGCAAATCACGAGGGCATCGCCAAACAGCTATCGACAAGCGGTGAGCCGGCAGAAAGTAGATCGATGGACAGCCCAGCACTCGGTGGCCATAGTAGCGCTAGGTATTACCTTTCGCTACAGGAGTGCCAGCATGGCAACAGCAACCTCCATCAAGCTCGATGATGAGCTTAAAGGGCGCGTGCAGCATCTGGCCGAGGCTCGCCGCCGCACCTCGCACTGGATTATGCGCGAGGCTATCGCGCAGTACGTTGAGCGCGAGGAAAAGCATGAAGCGTTCCGGCAGGACACGCTGAAAGCATGGGAAGAGTTTCAAGCCACTGGCCTGCACGCGACGACCGATGAAGTAGAGAAGTGGCTTTCGAGCTGGGGCACTGAAAATGAATTGCCTGCGCCCGTATGCCACAAGTGATCTTCGCCCCTGCCGCCATTCGGGACATTCAACGGTTGCGGGAGTTCCTGCGTCCAAAGAACGCCGACGCCGCTGGTCGAGCAGGCACAGTAATCATGCAGAGCGTGCGGATGCTCGGAATTCAACCACATATTGGCCGCCCGATTGAGGATCTGCCCGACGAGTACCGGGAATGGTTGATTGACTTCGGAGACAGCGGCTATATAGCCCGCTACCATATCAATGGCGATTTCGTCACGATCTTGACTGTTCGACACTAAAAGGAGCTTGGATACAAGTAACTCACTCTGTGAGCCATGCAGGCTGGCTTTATGCCAGACCTGCGGAAAAACCGCCCTACCAAGGCGGTTTTTTTTCGCCCCGACTTTCTGGAAAAAGGGGGCACCCCACCCCTCGGGGACAACACCTCAGACCACGCTCATCTAGACTCAACAGGCGGTCGCAAAAAGAACCGCGTACGTCGCTTTGGTGCAGGCGAATCAAAGGCCGCGTGGCAAGCTGGCTTTTATGCCCTGAAGAGGTGCGGCAAAGACCGCATCGGGCCCAACAAGATACCCGCCCAGGGTGCCTGGCCAACGGCCTGAAATGCCACGATACGTGACGTGGCGTGAGTGCCGCAGCCGACACTTTCGGACAACCGACAACCGCCTGGTTTGTCCGTGACCGTGAGGAATGCCGTATGCCTGATGAGATGTTGCACCTGCCTATGGTCAATAACGTGCTGGAGCGCCACAAGGGCTCCCCCGGCGCACTGTTGCCCATCCTCCATGAGATTCAGGCAGGCATCGGCTACATCCCCGATGCCGCCGTCCCCGAGATTGCCCACGCCCTCAACCTGAGCCAGGCCGAGGTACGCGGGGTGATCAGCTTCTACCACGACTTCCGTAGCGCGCCTGCGGCCCGGCATATCCTGCGCCTGTGCCGCGCCGAATCCTGCCAGAGCCGCGGCGCCGAGCAGCTCGCCGCGCAACTGCGCGAACGTCTGCAACTGGACGACCACGGCAGCAGCGCCGACGGCAATATCAGCCTGCGTCCGGTGTATTGCCTCGGCGCCTGCGCCTGCTCGCCGGCCCTCGAACTGGATGGACAGGTGCATGCGCGACTCAGCGCCGAGCGCCTGGATGCCCTGCTTGATAGCTGCCTGGAGGACGCATGATGCCGAGCCTCTATCTCCCCGCCGATTCCCTTGCCCGTGCCGTGGGTGCCGATGAGGTCGCCGTGGCCCTGGCCACCCAGGCCGGCGAACGCAATCTGCCGCTGGACCTGCAACGCACCAGCTCCCGTGGCCTGTACTGGCTGGAACCGCTGCTGGAAATCGACAGCGCGCAGGGCCGTATCGGCTTCGGCCCGCTGACCGTTGCCGATGTGCCGTCGCTACTCGATGCGCTACAAGGCGATCCGTCCGCCCATCCCCTGGCCCTGGGCCCGGTGGAGCAGTTGCCTTACCTGAAGACGCAACAACGGCTGCTGTTCGCCCGCGCCGGCATCACCCGACCACTGTCTCTTGAGGATTACCGCACCCACGGCGGCTTCGAAGGTTTGACCCAGGCCATCGCCCTGGGCGGTGAGCAGACCGCCAGCGCCGTGTTCGATTCCGGCCTGCGTGGCCGTGGCGGCGCGGCCTTCCCCGCCGGGATCAAATGGCGCACGGTGCGCAGTGCCCAGGCGGCGCAGAAATACATTGTCTGCAATGCCGACGAAGGCGACTCCGGCACTTTCGCCGACCGCATGCTGATGGAGGGCGACCCGTTCCTGCTGATCGAAGGCATGGCCATTGCCGGCATCACCGTCGGCGCCAGCTACGGCTATATCTATGTGCGCTCGGAATATCCACAGGCCGTCGCCACCCTGCGCGAAGCCCTGGAGATCGCCCGCGCCGCCGGTTACCTCGGCAGCAATGTCGGCGGTAGCGGCCTGGCCTTCGACATGGAAGTGCGCGTCGGTGCCGGCGCCTACATCTGCGGTGAAGAAACCGCGCTGCTGGACTCCCTCGAAGGCAAGCGCGGGATCGTCCGCGCCAAGCCGCCGATCCCCGCCTTGAAGGGCCTGTTTGGCCTGCCGACCCTGGTGCACAACGTGCTGACCCTGGCCTCGGTGCCACTGATCCTGGCCAAGGGCGCGCCGTTCTATCGCGATTACGGCATGGGCCGCTCCCTGGGCACCATGCCCTTCCAACTGGCGGGCAATATTCGTCACGGCGGCCTGGTGGAACGGGCCTTCGGCCTGACCCTGCGGGAACTGGTGGAAGACTACGGCGGCGGTACCGCCAGCGGCCGGCCGCTGAAGGCCGCCCAGGTCGGCGGCCCTCTCGGCGCCTGGGTGCCGCCCAGCCAATTCGACACCCCGCTGGATTACGAAGCCTTCGCCGCCATCGGCGCCATGCTCGGTCACGGTGGCGTGGTAGTGGCTGACGACAGCCTGGACATGGCCCGCATGGCGCGTTTCGCCCTGCAGTTCTGCGCCGAGGAATCCTGCGGTAAATGCACCCCCTGCCGCATCGGCTCGACCCGCGGCGTGGAAGTCATTGACCGCCTGCTCGCCGCACCGGACCAGAACGGTCGTGATACCCAGGCGCTCATCCTCAAGGACCTGTGCGACACCCTGCAATACGGTTCGCTCTGCGCACTGGGCGGCATGACTTCCTATCCGGTGGCCAGCGCCCTCAAGTACTTCCCCGCCGACTTCGGTCTGCAATCCTCGGAGGCCGAGCAATGATCACTCTCTTCGACCCGAATACCGATATCGACCTCGGCACCCCGGCCCGCGACAGCCAGGTACAGGTCACCCTGAACATCGACGGCCGCAGCATCAGCGTGCCCGAAGGCACCTCGGTGATGCGCGCCGCCGCGCTGCTGGGCACCACCATTCCGAAACTCTGCGCCACCGACAGCCTGGAAGCCTTCGGCTCCTGCCGCATGTGCCTGGTGGAGATCGACGGCATGCGCGGCTACCCGGCGTCCTGCACCACGCCGGTCAGCGAAGGCATGAGCGTGCACACGCAGACGCCGAAGCTCGCCACTCTGCGCCGCAATGTCATGGAGCTGTATATCTCCGACCACCCGCTGGACTGCCTGACCTGCTCGGCCAACGGCAACTGCGAACTGCAAACCGTCGCCGGCCAGGTCGGCCTGCGGGAGGTACGCTACGGCTATGAAGGCGACAACCACCTGGCCGAGCAGAAGGACACCTCCAATCCCTACTTCGACTACGACCCGAGCAAGTGCATCGTCTGCAACCGTTGCGTGCGCGCCTGTGAAGAAACCCAGGGCACCTTTGCCCTGACCATTACCGGGCGCGGTTTCGAATCCCGGGTCGCGGCCGCCGGTGGGGAAAACTTCCTCGACTCGGAATGCGTATCCTGTGGCGCCTGCGTGCAAGCCTGCCCCACCGCGACCCTGATGGAAAAAAGCGTGGTCGAACTGGGCCAGCCCGAACGCGCCGTGATCACTACCTGCGCCTATTGCGGCGTGGGCTGCTCGTTCCGCGCCGAGATGAAGGGCGACAAACTGGTACGCATGGTTCCCGACAAGAACGGCCAGGCCAACCACGGCCACTCCTGCGTCAAGGGGCGCTTTGCCTGGGGCTATGCCAGCCACCCGGATCGCATCACCAAGCCGATGATCCGCAAGCACATCAACGACCCCTGGCAGGAGGTCAGCTGGGATGAAGCGGTGACCTACGCCGCTGGCGAATTCCGCCGGCTGCAGCAGAAATACGGGCGCGACTCCATCGGAGGCATCACCTCCAGCCGCTGCACCAACGAAGAAACCTACCTGGTGCAAAAACTGGTACGCGCCGCCTTCGGCAACAACAACGTCGACACCTGTGCGCGGGTCTGCCATTCGCCAACCGGCTATGGCCTGAAACAAACCCTGGGCGAGTCCGCCGGTACCCAGAGTTTCGACTCGGTGATGCAAGCCGACGTGATCCTGGTGATCGGTGCCAACCCCAGCGATGCCCACCCGGTGTTCGCCTCCCAGCTCAAACGCCGCCTGCGTGAAGGCGCGCGACTGATCGTCATCGACCCACGGCGCATCGACCTGGTGGACGCGGTGCATGGCCGCGCCGAACTGCACCTGGCCCTGCGCCCGGGCACCAACGTCGCCATGCTCAACGCCCTGGCCCACGTCATCGTCAGTGAAGGCCTGCTCGACCAGGCCTTTATCGACGCCCGCTGCGAGGGCAGCGATTTCGCCCACTGGAGCGAGTTCGTCAGCCGCGCGGAAAACTCGCCGGAAGTCCTTGGCCCGATCTGCGGTGTCGCCGCTGCCGATATCCGTGCCGCCGCCCGCCTGTATGCCGGTGGCAAGAATGCGGCGATCTACTACGGCCTGGGCGTCACCGAACACAGCCAGGGCAGCACCGCGGTGATGGGTATCGCCAACCTGGCCATGGCCACCGGCAATATCGGTCGCGAAGGCGTGGGCGTAAACCCGCTGCGGGGTCAGAACAACGTGCAGGGCTCCTGCGACATGGGCTCCTTTCCCCACGAGCTGCCCGGTTACCGGCACATCTCCAACGAGGTGGTGCGGGCGCAGTTCGAACAGGCCTGGCACGTCAGCCTGCAACCCGACCCGGGGCTGCGCATCCCCAATATGTTCGAAGCCGCCCTCAGCGGCAGCTTCAAGGGCCTGTATTGCCAAGGCGAAGACATCGCCCAGAGCGATCCCAATACCCAGCACGTCACGGCCGCTCTATCGGCGATGGAATGCATCGTGGTGCAGGATATTTTCCTCAACGAAACCGCCAAGTTCGCCCACGTGTTCCTGCCGGGCAGCTCGTTCCTGGAAAAGGACGGCACTTTCACCAACGCCGAGCGGCGCATCTCGCGGGTACGCAAGGTCATGGAACCGCTGGGCGGCAAGGCCGACTGGGAAGGCACGGTGGCCTTGGCCAATGCCCTGGGTTACCCCATGCACTACAAGCACCCGTCGGAAATCATGGATGAAATCGCCAGCCTGACGCCGACCTTCACCAACGTCAGCTATGCCGCGCTGGATAGCCACGGCAGCCTGCAATGGCCGTGCAACGCCGCCGCACCGGATGGCACGCCGACCATGCACATCGAGGAATTCGTGCGCGGCAAGGGTCGCTTCATGCTCACCGGCTACATCCCCACCGAGGAGAAGGTCAACAATCGCTATCCACTGCTGCTGACCACCGGGCGCATCCTCAGCCAGTACAACGTCGGCGCCCAGACCCGGCGCACCGAGAACGTCGCCTGGCATGACGAAGACCGCCTGGAAATCCACCCGAGCGATGCCGAGAGCCGTGGCATCAACGAAGGCGACTGGGTCGGCATCGGCAGCCGCGCCGGACAGACCGTACTGCGCGCGCGGGTCACCGAACGGGTCGCCCCGGGCGTGGTGTACACCACCTTCCACTTCCCTGAATCGGGGGCCAACGTCATCACCACCGACAACTCCGACTGGGCCACCAACTGTCCGGAGTACAAGGTCACCGCCGTCGAAGTCAGCCGTGTCTACCACCCTTCCGAGTGGCAGAAACGCTATCAGGAATTCAGCGACGAACAACAACGCCTGCTTGATGAGCGCCGCCATGAACGCAGCGCAGGAGCCAAAGCCGAGGTGCGCCGATGAGTACTGAAAACCTGATCAAGATGGCCAACCAGATCGCCCAGTACTTCGCCACCGAACCGGACCAGCAACAGGCCGTGCTCGGCGTGCGCAATCATCTGCAGATGTTCTGGACACCCGGCATGCGCAAGGAGTTGCTGGCCTGGCAGACGGAGCATCAGGGCGCTGACTTGCACCCGCTGGCGCAGGCGGCGGTCAGTGGCGCGGGGTGGGAGGCTTAGGTTCAGACGATCGCTTGGGATGCCCCCTTGGCCTGTGAGGACGGGTCGAGGGGCGTTCCAGTGCTTTTAAAATCGACGCTCTGCATTTCCAACGCAGCGTCTGGCAATGCACCATTGCACTCGCTTAATCAGTTTTCGGCCACTGCTGGGCACCGTGCAACAAGCGGATAATCTCAATCAGCTTGAGGCGGGGCCTGAGGCGATAAACAACGACGAACGGGGTGCCGCTAATGACCAGTTCGCGCGTCCCTTCGATGCGACCGAATCGCCCCATCTCAGGGTGATCGAGCAACTGGCCGACCTGATGTTCGATACGATCACCCTGATCGATCGCAGCACCAGGGTTGCGCTCGCCAATGTAATCGAGCTGTACATCACGATCATGAATCGCACTAGGGAGCCAGCGAATAATCAAGAACCGCCCTCCTTGATGCGTTTCGCCAACTCTGCTCGTTTCGCCGCCCAGCTTGATTTCGCCTCTTCATGCGATACCCACTGGGTGTTCGGATCATCCGCTTCGGCCAGCCCCTGTTGCACCTGCTCACGAAACCATTTGTCGTGCTCGGCGGCCCCATGCGTGCGTTTCAGCGCCTCAGCACGATCTGGTCGGGTCCGGCTGGCGCTCCTGTCCTCGGGATTCCAAAGCGCAACATCGAAGGCACCAACCACAAGGCCGAGCCCGAGTAGCAGGTTCAGGGCCTGGCCAGGATTACCGAAACTGCGCGGCTCGCTACTACGCGCCTTGGCCAGTACGGCGGCGTCTCCGTTCCGGGTTTCTACTTGGACGAAAAAAACCCCGCCCAGCGCTTTCAAGGTAACACCGACGATGCCACCCGCTTCGGTGGTGGCACGCAGTTGTTCCAACGTGAGAGTGCGCATAGCGATTGCCCTATAGCATCACGATTAATTGTTATGAAAGTACACGAGTAACAATTAACCTGCAATTATTGTGGGAGCCGAGCTTGCTCGCGAGGAACGATAACGCGGTGAGCCTGCCAACACTCACCGCCAAAATCGGCACAAGCCAGACGTCACCCGCCTACACCAACGCCTCCGCGCAACATCCCCTGTGTCAAGTCATCAATGATTGCCTTACCCATCTCACCCAGGTAATGCGAGGTCACTGCGGTAGAGAGCCAACATTCGCTATCATCACCTATGCTTTCGGCGACCACTCCAGCGCACCGCCGCCATCTGCCGATCACAGGTAAGGACGTTCCATGCCGCGCCTCTCCCCGCACATTCAGTTCTCCCTGATCACCCTCGTGCTGACCTGCGTGATCCTGCCGGCCCAAGCTGCCGACAAGGTCGAACGCCGTTGCGGCTGGTTCGAAAATCCGACCGCGGCGAACGCCACCCTCACCGACCGTGACGGCACCTGGGAAATCGCCACCCAGGGCGGCTACCAGGCCGAAGGCGACTGGCCACAATTCAGCGATGCGCAATGGGTGCGCACCAACGGGCATTATGGCTACGGCTGCGGCTGCATGACCGCCAGCGCCGATCCCGAGACTCACCGCCTGAACCACCTCACCAACGCCGTCGCCCGCCCACTGGCGGCCTGCCGCAACGATACAACCTTGCACGAGCCGGCCAATCCGCTGGCGCCACGACCACCCGATGTGCCGGCCTCGGCCAAAAACATGAAGCCCTACCAGGCCGTCGGCTTCAGCTTCAATTACCCGAAAGGCTGGAAGATCAGCAAGAACAAGGAGTGCCTGAACCTCAACCAGCCAAAGACCCGGACCAACGAGGAATACACCCTCAATCTCTGCGTCCAGCACGGCACGCTGCAACAGGCCGCCGACAGCATGGTCTTTTCCCAGGAGGACGGCGTCTGGATGCGTAGCGCCGGCATGGACTCGCCCAGCCCCGTCGACATCATCGAAGGCCCCGGCTGGAAAGGCATGCAGACGATCCAGACCTGTGGCGTGGGTGATGAGGAAACCGGCTTTCATGCCGCCGGTGGTACCTGCCTGATGGCCATCGTCTACAACGCCAAGACACAGCTGCTGTTCGACACCGTGGGCTACTACCAGGACTTCGACACGATTGGCGCGATCATTCGATCGGTTCGCTTTGATGAGAAGAAGTAGAAGTTACTCTGCGCGTAGTTTATTCCCGGTGACCACAGCAGATCCGGGTTCAACTCACGCGCCCGAGATCGGCAATGCTTTCAAGCCATCGGGTGTTTGAATATGCGCGACCAGAAACGGAGTTGAAGTATCTTTGAGCGTATGAAGATAAACCGGCCCCGAAAAATTCATGGCCGTCAGCACCGCCCTGACTTTTTCCGGATCAGTATGGAAGACATCCAACGCCACTAGGGAACAGCCTTTGTCTTGCATTGTGCTCGCGGGATGAGTGGCCTGTTCCCATTGGATCAGGGTCGGGGCTGCCCCGCCCAAAGGAAGGCTACCGTCCGCGGGTATCGTTATCTGCCAGGACAATGTTCCTCTGGTCATGGGTTCGACATCTCCGACGATGTCGTGGCAAGAGGCGCTGGCAGCATGGATATCATCGGTTCGTACAACCCATGTGGCCAAGCGTGCGGGTGAGTCAGGCGCAAGTTGATCAAGGCCGAACCATCGAGGCCGCTTCGGGCGTTCAGCCGACGGGTCCACCGCAATCACTTCCAGATAAAGCTCAGGACCAAGGCGCAGCAGCCGGTTATGGGTGCCCATGCGTGGATGGGCACCGCCCGGTTGAAGGTCGACGCCCAGAACGCCAGTGACGAACGCACAGCCGGTATCAAGGTCCGGCGCCACGATAGCCAGATGATCGATAGTGCTTTTCACGCGATCCGCTCCTTCAAGAGATTTTCTTCGCCCCGGCTTTATTCAGCCTCACTCGCACTATCACCCCGCCAAACTGAACGGCGTCTTTCCCCGCCAAGCCCGGTCGCCTCACGCGACGCCCGCAACTGCCTCTTCAACGTGCGCAATGGCGGCGCATACAGAAAACCGAACGACACACCGTTCTTGCGCCCCTTCACCGCATGATGCAGCAGGTGCGCCTGATACAGGCGCTTCAGGTAGGGATGGCGCGGCCGCGGCCGAAATGGCCAATAGCGGTGGACGACGCCGTCATGCACCACGACATAGATGATCCCGAACGCCGCCACTCCGGCGCCGATCCACTGCAGGGGGTCGTAGCCGCTATTGCCCAGCACGATCAGGGTGATGGCCACCGCCGCCAATACCAGCAGGTAGATGTCGTTGGTCTCGAAGGCGCCCAGGTGCTCCTCATGATGGGAACGGTGCAGAAACCAGCCCCAGCCATGCATCACGTACTTATGCGCCAGGTAGCCGACCCCTTCCATGGCCATCAGGGTGCAGAGAAACAGGGCAACGTGGGTGATCATGGAACGCCGTGAGCTCGCAGGAACGTCGGGAAAGGCGGCAGGGAATGTTTGAGCCGTGCTCAAGCATACCTCGGTAGGCGGGTAAATCGAATGCGATGAGTGATTCAGCATTCGTTTTTTCGAGGGACACAAGCCAGGGCGAGGAAGGAGGCAACCACATTGCCGCTCGCGTCCCCTCAAAACCAGGGCATACCCGAAGGCACCGCACCAGCCCGACAGCCATCGCAAGCAAGCGTGTTCTTAGGAAATATCGAAAGGGTAAGGCACAGCAGCTATACAGACAGGGCATTGTTCAGTCGAACAGGAGCACCCAACGTGCCCCCGCCCACCAGCACTGACACCGGCAACCGACCCGGACTTACTCAAGCCCGAGTTCAGCGATATCAGAACCAGCCGCGTTTACCGACCACATAAGTCTGTTCGAAGTCTTCTTCGGACTTGACCAGGTAAATGATGAATTCGATAAAGGCGACGATACTGATAATGATCGACGGGATGCCGAACAACAGCCAGCCGAACAGAAACACAAGCAACATGATCACGCCTTGGGTCTTGTAGCCCAGGTAGAACTTGTGCACGCCAAAACCGCCGAAGAAGAACGCCAGCAGGGCCGCCGGGATCTTCTTGGAGCTGCCACCGGCAGCGGCACCGTCGGCGAAGATGGCTTCGGCAAACGCACCATTGCCGGCGAAGTCGACGCGCGCGCCGGCCTTGGGCAACACCGCGGCTTTCCACTCGACAACGTCGAAGGTGTAACGATTACCGTCATCACCGGAAATAATGCCGTTACGGGTGTTGGTGTCATAACTCAGGATCTTGCCTTTCATCTACAGCTCCTTGGGAAGTACGGGACAGGGGACGCGGAATGTCTCTAGGGGATTGAACGCAGTGAGTTCTCTTTTACCGGACAACCTGCACCGGCACGAACGCTCCATCGACAATCGCCGAACAGAGGTCGTCGATATTCATCAATACGGTCGGGTGGTTTTCAGCTTTGAGTCGTTGAACCGATCGGCCATCGCTCGTCCTTGAAAAGTGACTGCCGGACCGGGCTGAAGGATCAGCACGTCATCGGCGGTTTCACTGCATCTTCCTTAACCGCTATGAAGGCCTGAGTCGCTGGCGCGTGGAGACGGCCAGGAGCGGAGGGCTTTGGGGAGGAAAGCTACTATTTCGCTGGTGCGCCGTCTAGAGGGCGCGGGAAGGAATGAGCCATTACAGACAAAAGCACGGCAACCACGAGGAGAAAGCGCGGGAACCAGGGCCCCCGCGCTTCATGCATCAGAAGGCGATACCGACCTTGGCACCAAACTCGTCGATCTTGAGCTTGGTGTTGTCCGCCAGATCGGAATCACCGTCCAGTTTGAACTCGGTGTGGGTGTAGTAAACGCCCGCGACAATCGGCAACGAACTTTGCTGGTTGAACAGGAAGTTCACTTCGGCATAGGGGTTGGTATGGTCCTTCAGGTCCACCGTATCGGAGCCCTCGCCAGCGACCCTGATCTGTGCCTCGCTGCCAATGCTGCGCCGTACGCCCGCTTCGACGCGCATCGTCGCGGCATCGAACTGATGGTTATAACCCAGCGCGGCCTTGGCAAACGGCGAACGGCCGGTGAGCTTGACGTTGTAGTCGTCGGAGTCCGGTTCGTAGCGGGTCCAGCTGTAACCGCCGCCCACGATCACGTCAAAGAAGTTGTGCGCGTCCAGCGCCGCACGCCAGCCCAGATCGAGGTCGCCCTGGCCTTCCTTGAGTTTGTTGTCGTCATTCTTGCCGTACTTCACTTCGACACCAGCCTGGTAGATAAGGCCGGATTCAGCGGTCATCTTGTTGCCGAAGTTGTAGAACAGGCCGGCAGCGGGCAGATGGCTTTTCTCGGACTGGCTACCCCCCTCCAACTTGAAGTGGCTGTAACTGCCCAGGACACCAAATTGGGAAATCGGATCGGTGGAGGGCGCCGCCATCGCAACCATCGGGCTGGCAATCACGACCAAGGCCGAGGATTTGATGAACAGGCGGGTCAGACAATTAAACACAAGCACTACTCCATTAGGATGTAAACGTGAAGAATCCGGGGATCTAGGAACAGGAAATCGATCACTTAGTTCAAAAAATATTCACTGGCCGTTCATATTTCCTTCATTTTGCCGATTGAGACAAAACCGCCGTGCGTGCGCCTACCCGGCAGTACGCCAGGCAGCACGCCAATATTTCGAGACGGGATCACGCGGGGTGGGGGGGGCAGCCGAACGGCACGAGCGGCCGCAGCCGCCGTTTCGGCTTGAGTCAGTCAGTGCAGGCTCAAACCAGAGGCCGCCCCATCATCCGCGTCAGGATCGCCAAGGGATTGGACTGGGCGTCATATTGCTTGTCGGCCGGCAGGTGCAGCGTCTGTTCAAGCATGTACTGGCCGGACATGACCGCGTGCGGCACCTGGTCCGAGAAGCACACCCAGACCGAACCCGCGGCGAACGGCATGGTCACCTGCTCGGCGGTTTCCTGATAGATCTGGTCGCCTTTCATGCCGTCATGCAATTGCAACATCAGATGGTCATATTCACTGCGATATGACTTGGTGATGCCCAGTGCTTTCAACAAGCCAGCCTGCCAGGCCACATACGGTTTGGCCCGTGGCAGGAACTTCTCGGCGACCGTTTCGAAAGGCTCGCCGACACGCCAGACCCGCGGTATGCCCTCGGGATTGATGTTGCTGAACACCCGCAGAATGCGCTCGCCGTAGTTGGGACGCGAAGGAAAGGCGTCGACATGCAGACGACGATCATCCGCGCGCCAGGACTGTGCACGGGTCTCGACCTGCATCGGACGATAGCTGGTAGGGGCCAGGCGCAAGGCGCCTTGGTAGCGGGGCAGCAGCGAATACACCAGCGTCTGCGCCTGCTCACGGAAGCGTCCGATCATCTCGCTCAGCGCTTGTTGCACGGCGGCATCGCCTTGCGCGCCCTTGAGCTGATTATTCGCATCCAGGCTGATATTACGGGCCTTGGGCGAGCGAACATCCGGACGGAGCAAGGACTTCTCTTCTTCCCGCAATTCAAACGACAACCGGGGGAAATAAAGGACCTTGCCCGCTTCCAACGCGGCAATCCATTGCGCGTTCACTTCAGGCATCCGCCAATCGGCGAAGTCGATGCCTATGATCTGAGAATCCATTTCCTCAGGGGGCCTCTTTGGGGGAGTAGGCCTGCAATGATGCGGCGATCCGACCGACCATTGCAATGTTTTGTTACCTTCGCTGACGAGATACCCCCGCTCAAGAGGGCTCAGCTAGACACCTCAGCCAGCACCTTGCCCCGCCATTCCCTGGCATCCCTGGCCGGCGGCACGCCAAACAGGCGGGCATACTCGCGACTGAATTGAGAGGCACTTTCATAGCCCACTTCAAAGGCCACCCCGGCCGCATCACCCGGCATTGCCAGCAAACGGCGGCGGGCTTCATGGAGGCGGATGCGCTTCTGGTACTGGATCGGGGTCATGGCCGTGACCGCCTTGAAGTGCCGATGCAGGACCGACGGGCTCATATCGGCAAGCCGCGCCAGGTCCTCGACCCGAAACCTTTCCACATAGTGCTGGCGTATCCAGTTCAATACCCGACGGACACGGGACAACCGGCTGTCGGCCCGGGCGATCTGGCGCAACATGCCCCCTTGAGGCCCCCACAGCAGCCGAAACAGAATCTCGCGCTCCAACAATGGCGCCAGCACGGCGATTTCCTGGGGCCGTTCCATCAAGCGCAGCATCCGCCCAAAGGCATCGATCAGTTCATCATCGGCGGCGCTGACGGCAAAGCTGCGGCCCAGGCTCTTTTCCCCGACAATCGGCATCTCCAGCAACAACGAGGCAATGACCTCGGGGTCGAAGGCCAGGGCCACCGACAGGTACGGCAGTTGCGGGCTGGCGTCGATCACCTCGCCACTGGCCGGTATCTCGGCCGAAGCGATAAAGTAGCAACCGGTACCGTACTCAAGGATCTGGTCACCGATCAGCACCCGCTTCGCGCCCTGCAATACCAGGCAGATCATCGGATCGTAAAGTCCCGGCAGAGGGCCCGTGCGGGTTTCGCCCATCATGACGGAAAGCCGCGGCATACCGGTTGCGGTCTGCCGGCCCTGGGCATGCCGGCGCACGAAGTGTTTGAGTTGATCAAGTCTGTTGTTCATGGACGAAAACTCTCACTCACCGCGCCAACCGTCAACCGAAGCGCCAGTAATAGGCAAGAACTAGCCAGTAACCGGCACGCCCGCCCTGACGCCGACGAGCAGACTGGCCTCACCTACACAGGAGAAACCAGATGCTCAAGCAAACAGTACTGATCACCGGCGCCAACAAAAGCATCGGCTTTGAAACCGCGCGGCGTCTCGGCGAACTTGGCTACAAGGTCTGGCTGGGCAGTCGCGATCCGGTTCGTGGCGAGGCAGCAGCCCAGACATTGCGCGACATGGGCCACGACATCCGGGTCCTGCAGATCGATACCGCCAGCGACGACAGTGTCAGGGCCGCCGCCGAGCGCGTGCAACGGGAAGATGGCCGGCTCGACGTGCTGATCAACAACGCCGGCATACTGGGCGATATGTCAGCCCCCAGCGAGACGCCCCTGAGCACCATCAAGGAAGTTTACGAGGTCAACGTGTTCGGCCCGATCCGCACGACCCAGGCCTTCCTGCCCCTGCTCAAGGCCTCGACCCACGCCAATATCGTCATGGTCAGCAGCGGCCTGGGCTCACTCGGCTGGCTGAACGACCCGACCAACGAGTTCGCCTCGATCAATATCCTTGGCTACAACAGCTCGAAGTCGGCGCTCAATGCAGTGACGCTGTCCTTTGCCAAAGAGCTGGCGGCCAGCGGGATCCGGGTCAACGCCGCCGATCCGGGCTATACCAAGACCGACTTCAACCAGCACAGCGGCTACCGTACCGTGGAACAGGCCGCCGAAGTGATTGTCAGGTTGGCCACCCTTGATCGGGACGGCCCCACTGGCGGCTACTTCGACGAGAACGGCAGCATCCCCTGGTAATCGGCCCCCTTCTCCAACACTGCGATCCATACCCCCCAGGGCGATGGAACAAGGCGAGGACCGGCAAGCCGTCGGCCCTCTTCATATCGCCAGCCGCTAACAGGTTTTCAGGTTCGCCAGACGCGCGCGCCTGGACTCATCCGCCACACTGAACTGCAAAATGGCCGCGTCCGCCTCGGAACGCATCAGCCACAGGTTATAATCGCCTGCGCTGTTACTGACCAATTTATAGTACGTGGCCTGCCACATCCGGCGCATGGCTTCTTGTGACGCAGCCTTGTAGAGCGCACAAAAACTGCCTTCGACATCGCACTGAAGATCCGATGCCAAGCCGTCCAAGATGACGCGCAGATGCCCTTCGCCTTCACGATCACCCTCTTCGGGGTAGAAAGAGCCGATCACTTTTCCTGTATGACTGGGCTCACTATAGAAACAGGTTATTTCACCGACAAAGTCATGCCCCGCCAATACCTGGAAATACGGCCACATTTCATCAGGCCATTCAAAAGTATCGAGCATGGGTAGAAATAAATACTTACCGATCAAGTCATTGAATGTCATGACACGCCCTCCTTTGGCATGAGTCCAAACTATAGACGCCCGAGAAGTTCCTTCGACGTTAGTGTATTAACGGCTGTTTCAAGAAGTGGCCCTGATACCGGCCGATCGTTTCAAGCCTCCATCTGTATGACTTCAATGCCCATGCGCCGATAAGCCTCGATCTCTCCCGGCACCACAAAGTGCTCGGTGAGCATGGTCTGCAAACGTGTACAAGGCGCCACCACGAAAGGCTCCACGGCGCCAAGCTTGTCCGCCGTGGTCACCGCCACCACGTGCGAGGCACTGTCGAGCATGGCCTGCTTCACGGCGATCTCGTCGTAATGCAGTGAAGTAATCCCGATCTCCGGGTGAATCGCGCAGACCCCGGTAAACAGCAGGTCGGCCTTGACGCCCTGGATCAGCCGCACAGCCTCGTGGCCACCCGAGGCCATGGTCGCCGGGTTGAGCTTGCCGCCGGCGAGGATCACGGTAATGCCCGGATGTTCGGCCAGGGTCATGGCAATCATCGGCGAACAGGTAACGGCCGTGATCGACAGCCCGGACGGCAGCGACTGGGCGATCTGCAAGGTGGTGCTACCGGAGTCGAACAGTACGATCTGCCCCGACTCGACCCGCCGCGCCGCTATCCGGGCCAGACGGGTTTTCACCTCATTGGGTTCGGCGACCCGGGTGAAATAGTCCTTGCCGGTGTCCTTGGGACGCGGCAACGCGCCACCATGCACCCGCTGCAACAGCCCGGCCTGGGCGAGTTCCGCGAGGTCGCGGCGGATGGTGTCTTCCGAGACCGCGAAATGCTGGCCCAGTTCAGAGGCCATGACCTTGCCGTCCCGTTCGAGCAACAACAGGATTTTTTGCCGCCGCAGGTGCGGCAATTCTGACGCTAGGTGAACGCTTTGCATGTTTATGCCTGAGCCTGCCCGTTTGTGCCGACTTATACGAGACTCTCGGGCGAATGGCAACCCTGTGCAAACAGCCTCTCAGGTAAAGAACGCCTCAAATACGGAAACCGCTGACCAGTTGCTCCAGCCGGGCCGTCTGCTGCTCCAGGTCGGAACAGGCCAGGAGCGTGGCGTTGAGGTTCTCCACCGCATCCTTGTTCAAGGTATCGATCTGGGTGATATCCATGTTGATCGCCTCGACCACGGCGGTCTGTTCTTCGGTGGCGGCGGCTACCGACTGATTCATCCCGTCGATCTCACCAATACGCCGGGTGACCTGCCCCAGGTGCTCGCCGGCCTGGTTGGCGATGGCCACGCTCTCCGCGCTGTATTGCTGGCTCTCGGCCATGGTCCGCACCGCCTGCCGGGAACCGACTTGCAGCTCCTCGATCATTCCGTGGATTTGCTGGGCCGAGGCCTGGGTGCGTCCGGCGAGGTTGCGCACTTCGTCGGCAACCACCGAGAAACCGCGTCCGGACTCGCCGGCACGGGCGGCCTCGATAGCGGCATTCAGGGCCAGCAGATTGGTCTGCTCGGAGATCGCCTGGATCACCTTGAGTATCTGGCCGATGCTCGACGTGTGGCTATTGAGCTGCTCGATCCGCGCGCTGGAGGAAAGGATCTTGGCCGACAGTTCATTCATCGCCTGGATCGAACGATCGACTACCCGTCGCGCTTCATCCGCGGTGTCTCGCGCATCGGAGGCGCCCTGCGAGGCATCCGCGGCATTCACGGCAATCTCCTGGGCGGCCGCGCCCAATTGATTGATCGCCGCCGCGACACTGCTGGTGCGCTGGGACTGATTGTCCGAGTTGCTCATCGAGGCGTTGGAGGCGTTGACCACCCGGCTGGCCACCTGGCTCAGGCGCGCGGTGGTCGAGGCCACTTCACGGATCGAACCGTGGATACGTTCGACAAACCGGTTGAAGGCCCCCGCCAGGTAGCCGAACTCGTCACGCGACTGGATCGGCAGGCGCTGCGTCAGATCACCATCGCCCTGGGCAATGTCTTCCAACGCACCGGTCATATGGTGCAAGGGTTTCATCAGCAGCCTGATCAACAGGCTGAGCAAGACAAAGGTGATCGCCAGCAGGACGACAGTCGCAATCAGTACCGAGAGACGAAACTGCCTCAGTGCTGCGTAGGCTTTGTCCTTATCGACAGCCAGACCGACATACCATTTCACCGAGGGCAGGCCCTGCACCGGCATGAACGTCAGCAACTGCGTGCTCCCCGCCTGTCGCACCTCAGTCAGCTCGCCGCCGATTCGCACCGGCTCCAGGCCGTAGATATCACGCAGGTTCTTGGTGACCAGGGCTTTGTCCGGGTGCACCAGGATATTGCCGTCGGAACTGACCAGGAAGGCATAACCGATACCGCCAAAATCCTGGGCGTTGATCATCCTGGCCATCTTGTCCAGGCTGATATTGACGCCAAGCACACCCAGCACCTGGCCGCCGGACTTGACCGGCGCCGCCTCGCTCATCACCAGGTAGTCGCTGCCCACGCCGATATAGGGTTCGGTCAGGATCGGACCGTTTTTGACCGCGTCCGAGTACCAGGGCCGCTGGCGTGGATCGTAGCCATCGGGCATGACCCGCTCGGGAAAGATATCGAAGGCACCTTCGCGCGTTGCGCTATAGCCGGCGACAAAGGTCGAGGCAAGCGCAGGTTGTTGGAGCAAGGTGCGAACCTTCTCCCTGGCCGGGTCGAGCGCGACGACCTGGGCCATTGCATCCACCAATAGCAAACGATCGCTCAGCCATGTCTGAATATTCTGGGCAAGAACCTGCCCAGTGGTGTGCAAGTTGTTTTCGATATTGCCGCTGATCTCGTTGCGTTGCCGATAATCGCCATACAGTGCGAAAACCGCAAAGACCACAACCACCACGGTAGAAACAGCGAGCAGGATCTTTTGACTGAACTTCAATCGAATATTCATGGTTTTGGCTACTGCACAATGGAGGGTTTTTGTTTGACTTTATATCAAGGCAGGACAAAACAATGGGCAGGGCGAAAACCACCCTTAATGGGCAAAGTTTCAGTGTTACTTAATGGACTGTCAAACAACAAATATCCGGGGGCTGGCATCAAAAAAATTGATCGTCCCCAAACTTACAGTACGCTCTTTAGTGGCCTGTGAAGTTCCAACAACTTCACTCCCCCCGGCTCGCTGACAAGCAGGCCGCCCGGAGGCTGCCTACAAGCCGCCCTGAAACGGCAGCAGCACCAGCGCGACCAACCCGCCACCCGCCCGGTTGCTCAGGGTCAGCGTGCCACCCTGCTCCAGCACAATCGCCCGCGCCGCCGACAAGCCCAGTCCGACGCCACCGGTGCTTTTGTTGCGCGAACTCTCCAACCGAAAGAACGCTTCAAACACCCGTTCAAGGCAATCCGCTGCAATACCCGGCCCACGATCCTGTACGCGGATCAGCAGTCGCTCCGAATCCGACTCCAACACGATCGATGGCTCGCTGCCGTACTTGATCGCATTGTCCAGCAAGTTGCCGACAACCCGCTTTAGCCCCAGCGGCCGCCCGAAGTACACCCACCTGGACGGCCCCGCGAAATCGACCTCGATCCCCAGGTCGCGATAATCGTCCACCAGGGTTTGCAGCAACTCCGCCAGGTCGAAGGAGGTCGCTTCCTCCAGCCGCGCATCGTCGCGGAAGAATTCCAGTGCGGAGTTGATCATCGCCTGCATTTCATCGACATCCCGGAACAATCGCTGCTGTTGCTCCTCATCCTCGATGAACTCACCGCGCAGACGCATGCGGGTCAAGGGCGTGCGCAGGTCATGGGAGATGGCCGCGAGCATCTGCGTGCGGTCCTTGATGAAGTGCTGCAACTGGGCCTGCATGGCGTTGAAGGCGAGGATCGCCTGACGGATTTCATGGGGCCCGACCGGCTCCACCGGCGGGGCCCGGAAGTCGACGCCAAAACGCCGCGCGCCCTGGGCGAATTGCTGCAGCGGTCGAGCCAGGCGGCGGGTCGCAATCAAGGTGACCACTGCGGTGGAGAGCAACACCAGCACGATCACTATCAGTCGACGTGGCCCCTCATCCAGCCCCCAACTCCGCGATGCGGTGGAAAACTCCAGCCAGGTACCGTCGGTCAGTTGAATCAGCACCCCGTAACGCCCATCCGAATCGGCAGGTTCATAGGTCTCGAGCCGGCGATTCGACATATTGAGCGCCCGGCGTATGGCCTGAGCTTCCTCGCCGTGAGGCGTCTTGACGATTTTCGGCAGGACGATGTCATGATAATCGGTGTACCAGGCCACCAATATATCCGGCTCACTGACCACCGCGGCCAAACGGCCACGCTGCCTGGACTCGGACGCTTCGAGCACACGGCTGATGGAGATGATCTTTTCCAGTAGACCGGTCTCGCTCAGGGGCGGATAGGCCCAGACACCGGCCAGCTTGACGAACAGCGCATTGAACGCCAGCGCCGTCAACATGGCCATCAGTACGGTCAGGGCGATCCAGCGCGCCACCGTGTCCCTGGGACGATAACGCCCGGCGCCGAAGCGAGTCATTGGCGCGTCACGTCAGGGGTGAACAGATAACCGCCATTACGCACCGTGCGAATCATCGCCGGGCGCTTGGTGTCGAACTCCAGCTTGCGCCGCAGGCGGCTGACCTGGACGTCGATGCTGCGGTCGAACGCGTCATGGCTGTGCCCGCGGGCCAGGTCCAGCAGTTGCTCGCGGGTAAGGATGCGCTGGGGATGCTCGACAAACACCAGCAGCAGATCGAACTCCCCCGCCGACAACGGGATCATCACCTGGTCCGGCGAGCGCAGTTCGCGTCGGGTCAGGTCCAGTTGCCAGTCGGCAAAGCGGATCAGCGGGCGCGGCACTTCACCGCTCAACGGCCGGCTTTCCCCGGCCCGGCGCAACACCGCCCGGACCCGCGCCAGCAATTCGCGGGCATCGAAGGGTTTGCCCAGGTAATCGTCGGCGCCCATTTCCAGGCCCACCACCCGATCGCTCAACTCGCCCATGGCGGTCAGCATGATCACCGGGGTCGCGTACTGCCGGCGCAGGCGCTGGCACAGCATCAGGCCGTTCTCCCCGGGCAGCATCAGGTCGAGGATGATCAGGTCCGGGGCCTGGCGCTCCACCGCGGCCCACAACGCCGCGCCATCGGCGGCGACTTCTACCGTATAACCATGCAGCACAAAAAATTTCTTCAGCAGGGCAAGGACCTCGAGGTCGTCGTCCACGATCAACAGACTGCTCACCGGCGGCCATCACTCGAAGTTGGAAAGAGCCCCATCTAAAACCATTCGCCGCGCTTCGTCATATATTTCAACGCGGTAACAAACCGTCGGCGCGGCAATAAAGCAGACATCTTTGCGCAAGGCGCGGCTGCCAGCATCAGCCATCCTTATTCCGCAGAGATTGCTTGCCCATGCCGCCGCTCAAGTGTTCGCCCGCCATGTTCCGTCACGCCGCGCTGTTGCTGACCGTTTCGTACCTGGCTGGCTGCAGCAGCCAGACACCGCCGGCGAGCGCCAGTTGCGCGCAAGTCGACTATCCGGTGTTCGACCCGGCCCAGCGGGTCAACCGGGGGATTTTCGCCTTCAACAAGGCGCTCGACGACTATGCCCTGGCGCCCGTGGCCCGGGGCTATCGCTACCTGCCGAATGTTTTCCAGCAGGGTGTGCATAACTTCACCAGCAACTTTGGCGAACCCAAGGTCTTTGTCAACGACCTGCTGCAAGGCAACCTGAAGCGTTCGGCCACTACCGTGGGCCGCTTTACCGTAAACACCACCCTCGGCGTGGTGGGGCTGTTCGACGTCTCGGATCGGATGGGCATCCCCCGCCACACCGCCGACTTCGGCCAGACCTTTGGCGTCTGGGGCATCGGCAACGGTCCCATCGTCGAACTGCCGCTGCTGGGCACCGGCAACGCCCGCGACGCCGCCGGACGCGTGCTCGGCCTGGCCTTCAACCCCTTCGGCAGCAACAGCGACACTGTCGAGACCCTGGCGACGGTCAACCTGGTCGGCGGAGTGATCGACCAGCGCGCCGAACTGCTGCCACTCACCGACAGCCTGCAAAAACTGCCGGACTACTACAGCGCACTGCGTAACGTGGTCGCCGAACATCGCGCGGCTTTCGTCCAGGAAGGCAAGCAGGGCAGCACCCAGCCGGAAAAAGACCGCTGCCAGGGAGCCGCCCAGGATGGCTTCTGAACAGCGGGCCTTGATCCTCGAGCAACGGCTGAGCAAACCCGCCGGCAGCGACCTGTTCTGCCATGAAGTCAGCCTGCGGCTATCAGAGGACCGACGCCACCTGATCCTCAGCCGCTATACCGAGCATTACAGCCCCCAGGGTTCGCAATCGGTCGAACGGCATTACCAGGTGCCGATGGACGATGCACTGCGCTGGCTGGTCCAACGGGCGGAGCACGGCGCCTGACCTGGCGCCCTTCCCATCGGCCTCGACGTGTGAACCCGGCCTCCGCGAGGCCTGCCCCGCTCCTACAGCTTCTTCTCTATTTCCCCCTCGAACCCGCGTAATACTTGAGCCCCGCACCTTCGGGATTTAATATCCACGCCGCTTATGTCGAGCATCAGTACCGGTTGCACGCCTGGCCCGCTCAGGTCGACACCGAGAAGAAAAACTAGAGAAGGTGAAGCAATGACGGGTGAAAACCTGACACCGGGTTTGCTCAAGCGCGGCCTGAAAAACCGCCATATCCAGCTGATTTCCCTGGGTGGGGCCATTGGTACCGGGTTGTTCCTGGGGTCTGCCGGTGTGCTCAAGTCCGCGGGCCCGGCGATGATCCTCGGTTATGCGATCTGCGGTTTCATCGCGTTCCTGATCATGCGCCAGCTCGGCGAGATGATCGTCGAGGAACCGGTGGCCGGCTCGTTCAGCCACTTCGCCCATAAATACTGGGGCGGCTACGCGGGCTTTCTCTGCGGCTGGAACTACTGGGTGCTCTATGTGCTGGTGGGCATGGCCGAACTCACGGCCGTCGGCAAATACGTGCAGTTCTGGTGGCCCGATGTGCCGTCCTGGGTCAGCGCGGCGGTGTTCTTCGTGCTGGTCAACCTGCTCAACCTGACCAACGTCAAGGTGTTCGGCGAAACCGAATTCTGGTTCGCGATCATCAAGGTGGTGGCGATCATCGGCATGATCGCCCTCGGTTGCTACCTGCTGATCAGCGGTACCGGAGGCCCGCAAGCCTCGGTCAGCAACCTGTGGAGCCATGGCGGGTTCTTCCCCAACGGTTTCAGCGGCCTGCTGATGGCGCTGTGTTTCATCATGTTTTCCTTCGGTGGCCTGGAACTGGTGGGCATCACCGCCGCCGAGGCCAGCGAGCCGCGCAAGGTGATCCCCAAGGCGATCAACCAGGTGGTGTTGCGGATCCTGATCTTCTATGTCGGCGCCCTCACCGTGCTGTTGTCGCTGTACCCGTGGGACCAGTTGCTGACCACCCTCGGCGCTTCCGGCGACGCCTACAGCGGCAGCCCGTTCGTGCAGATCTTCGCCCTGATCGGCAGCGACACGGCGGCGCAGATCCTCAACGTGGTGGTGCTGACCGCCGCCCTGTCGGTCTACAACAGCGGCGTGTACTGCAACAGCCGCATGCTGTTCGGCCTGGCCGAGCAAGGCGACGCGCCGAAATCGCTGATGAAGCTGAACAAACAGGGCGTACCGGTACGGGCCATCGGGGTCTCGGCCCTGGTGACCCTGTTGTGCGTGGTGGTCAACTACGTGGCACCGCATGAAGCCCTGGAGCTGTTGATGGCGCTGGTGGTGGCTTCGTTGATCATCAACTGGATCGTGATCAGCCTGACCCACCTGAAATTCCGCAAGGCCATGGAGCAACAAGGCGTGGTGCCGGGCTTCAAGGCCTTCTGGACCCCGTTCAGCAACTACCTGTGCCTGGCCTTCGTCGCGCTGATCCTGGGCGTGATGCTGATGATTCCGGGGATCAGCGTGTCGGTGTATGTGATGCCGGTGTGGGTGTTGTTCATCTATGGGCTGTATCGGCTGCGGCTGGCCAAGGGCCGGGTGCGCACAGTCAGCTGAAGAATGAACCCCTGCCATGTAAGTCGGTTTGCTGGTAATACAGGCAACGCGGTCTGACAAACCGCGTTGATATCCCGATCAAGGCAAACGCACATTGCCGTCATAGGGGGTCTGCAGATCCCGCTCCGGAATCTCCCAGATCAGCAACTTCGGTGGTGTCTGCTTGAATGCCGGGCTGTCGAAGTAGGCCTTCGCCGCCCCGGAAAACTCGCCGCCATCCTTGGCAAAATTGCCTACCGGAGCCCCCACCGCCGCCTCCAGGAAACCGACAAAATTCGAGTTGCGCGAGAACGACGTGCCGATCAACGCGGTGTTCGGCAGATTGTCGTCACCAAACAGATCATCAAGGTTCTCACCTGCCGCCGCGTCAGCCTTCTCCTTGACCTGTGTCGCCGCGACGCTCTCGGCCTTGGGCTGCAACGCCAACGGCAACCAGTCGATCCCCGCCAGGCGCACCAGGTCCCCAGGGCGCACAGCATCGGGTTGGGTACTCAGCTCATAGGTCTTGTGCGGCGTTACCGTGAACTTCAAGGCCGCGACCGCCTCGGCAATCCGCCCCGCCGCCGCCCTTGCCCCGGCCTCGCTCCAGTGGGTGTCGGTGCGCAGGAAAGCGCCCTCGCCCAGGGCCTGCAAGTTCGGCGTCAGATCCACCGCCGCCACGCCCGCGCCTTGCAGCCCGGTCAACCAGGCGGCAATCCGTGGCTGGAATGCAGCCGGGCGCCTGAGCGAACAGAGTTGCGTCGCGGCAATTCGGCTCTTGTCCGGCACCACCGCCACCAGCAACTCGATACCTCGCCGGCTCAACGCCTGGCGTAAATCAAGCACCGCCTGCGCCTTGGCCTGGGCATTGGCCGCCGCGTTGCGGTTCAGGCGCAGCTCGTCACTCAGGAACAACCAGTCCGGGCAACCCTCGCGCACCCGTGACCCGAGGTCGCCGTCGATCAACCAACTGCCGCCGCGCTCAAGGTCAGCAGCCTGTTTGGGCAGCGGCGCATCCGACAGTGTCTTGGCGAAACGATGGGTGATCTCGCCATGCAGGAGGATGTCCGGCGTCACCACCTTGGGCACGAATTCGATCGAGCCCTTGATCATCAACCAGACGCAGGACAAGGCCCCCAGCGCCAGGAACAGGGTGAAGACCAGGCCCGCCAGGGGACTGGCGCGCATGGCCAGCGCGCTGGGCGGCGTAGGGGCAACGGACGGGGATTGCGTTGGCTGGTTCATTAGAATTGAAAGTATAGAAAGGGCACGGCTTCACGGCTGGCGATCAGAGCGAACGACAGCATGAACCCGAGCACAGGCCAAAGGGCCGCGGCCAACACGAACAGCTCGTGGCCCGCGAAGCGTTTTTCCACACGCGGTTGCAACAGCGGCGCGAGAATGCACGCCAGCCCCAGCAGCGCCGCCAGTCCGTGCACCGGGCGCAGGGTCACGGCCAGGGCATCACCGAGGGCAAAACCGTGCTGGCCGAACTGGCCGCCATACATGCTCAGCGCTGTGGCGAAGTCCGGGGCACGGAACAACGTCCAGGCCAGGCACACGAACAACAGCGTGGCGACATGACAGGCCCAGAGCGGCAACCCCGGCAGGCTGGAACGCGACCAGGCACGGTCGACGCACAGCGCCACGCCATGGGCCGAGCCCCAGAGCAGGTAGTTCCAGCTGTCGCCGCCATGCCAGAGCCCGGCGATGGCCATGGTCAGGAACAGGTTGCGATAGGTTTTCCACACGCCCTTGCGATTGCCACCCAGGGCGATGTAAAGGTAGTCGCGCAGCCAGCTGGACAACGACAGGTGCCAGCGCCGCCAGAAATCCTGGATGCTGTAGGCCAGGTATGGGCGGTTGAAGTTTTCCGGGAAGTGAAAGCCGAGCATCAGTCCGAGGCCGATGGCCATGGCGCTGTAACCGGCAAAGTCGAAGAACAGTTGCAGCGAATACGCCAGGCAACCGATCCAGGCATCGACAAAGGACGGGTTGTCCAAATGGAACGCCACGTCGACCAATGGCGACAAGGTGTCGGCCACCAGCACTTTCATGCACAGGCCGATCATGAACCGGCGCGCGCCCAGGGAAAAATTGAACCAGTTGAAATAGCGTTGGTTCAGTTCCCGGCGGACCCAGTCATAACGAATGATGGGCCCGGCGATCGAATGGCCGAACATGGAGATGTAGGTGGCGTAGTTGATGAAGCTGCGCTCCACCGGCACCACATGCCGGTGCACATCCACCAGGTAGGAAATCGCCTGCAGGACGATGAACGATAACCCCGCCGGCAACGCCACCCGCTGCCAGGCCATGGGCATGGCGCCGTAATAGGTGATCAACTGGTTCCAGGTCACGGCGAGGATGTTCGCGTACTTGTACCAGCAGAGCACCGCGGTGTTGATCACGATCAGCGCGACCAGCAGCCGTATCCGCCCTCGCGAGTCCTCCCGCGAGCGCTCCACCAGCAGGCCGCCGATCCAGGCCAGCAGGGTCAGCAGCATGTGCAGGAACAGGAACAGCGGGCTCAGCCAGCCGTAGAACAGCCAACTGCCGAGCAGCAGGATGACGTTGCGCCAGCCCGGTCGGGCCAGCGCATAGACCAGCAGAAAGGCTGGCAGGAACAGCGTCAGGAATTCAAGCGAGGCGAAGACCATGGCAACGGGCGCTTCCGATTCAGTTGGACAAGCTATCCGTGGCGGTAATCAGGCGCGGCCCCGTCGACGAAGGCAGTAATAACAAACTGTAGCGTTTGTTCGCCTCCAATGCGCCGAGCTCGACCGCCGCCCCCACCGGGTTGCCGGCGCAGACCAACTGCACCGCCAGCGACGACCGAGGGTTCAGTTCCTGGCGCCGCGGGTTGCCGGCGGGCGCCTTCTGGAACAGGTCGACATCACGTCCGGCCAGATTGACCCGCGCATTGCTGCACGTCGGGTCGGCGTCGAAGAACGCCAGCGAGGCCTTGAGCTGGTTGGGGATATCGAAGGCCTCGCTGAGCACCACTTGGCGGATGCCCTGCTGTGCATCCGCCAGGGCGAACACCGTGGCGAAATCGCCGGCATTGACCTTCACGTCCAATGCCACGCTTTTGCCGTCGCGGCTCAGGGTGCCCTTGATCGGCTGGCCACCGGATACCGGGATAAAGCCACTGACCGCCTGGCCATGTTCCAGCTTCAGGCTGCTGCTCGCCCCTTCGGGCGTCAGCTCCAGGGTGGTCTCGGCCGCGTTGACGAAACGCAGGTAGGCCGAGTCCTGGGACGGGCCGGTGGGATACAGGGCAATCGGTCCGCTGAAGGCGCTGGCGCTCAGGGCCAGGCCGGCCAGGGTGCCGACGGCTTTGAAAATCCGTTTCACTTTGTAGCTCCTTTCACGGCCGCGGCGGGCAGTTCGTTCAATGATTTACCGATGGCCGCCGCCCAGGACTTGTAGCCGGCGATGGTGAAGTGCTGGCCGTCGGAAGTGGTCCACTCGCCAGGCTTGGAGAACTTCGTCGAGTCGATATAGGTGCACGGCGCGACCATATTGGCCAGGGTGCCCGCCACCAATTGGGTCCGAACCTGGTTCTTGCCGTACTGGTTTTCGTTGGTGTTGCTGCCATTGGCCTTGCCCCATGCCGGGCCGACCCACACGCACTTGGCACCGCTGTCGGCGATCTGTTTGGTCAGCGCGGTGACGCTCTGGTAGGCCCAGACCTTGGGAAACGGCGTGGTCTTATAGGAGGCCATGGTGTCGCCCATGATCAGCACCACCAGGTCCGGTTTGTCCTTGGCGATCACGTCCTTGATCGGCTGCGTGTCGAGGGTCCCGCGGCTCATCACCTTGATCTTCTCGCCCGGCTCGCGAGTCGCCCCGCAATCGAGTTTCAGCTTGGGAGTGACCCAGTCCGCCGGGTTGGCGCCGCAGGCACCGATGGCGTGAACCTGGGCGCCTTGCTGGGTCAGGTTGTCATAGAGCGGGTTCATCAGCGAGTCGGGAAAACTCATGTGGCTTTCGCCAATCACGAGCAAGGTCAAACCAGCCAGTACGGAAGAAGCCATGGATCATTTCCTCGTTGCATCAATTCGAATAAGGGGAGCCGAAAGGGCTGACTGGCAGGGCCATCGGCCCGGTCATGTCCTCGAAGGTGTAGCGCAGGTACAGGCCGCCGCTGAGCTGGCGGTAATCGCTGGCGTTGTCCACGCCCAGCGCGCCACCGAGGAAGAAGCTCGAACCGAACTTGTATTCGCCGGCCGCATTCAAGCTGTAGCCGACGCCGGTCTTGCTCTCGCTGCCGTAGCCGGTGAGCCCGGCAGCCGTGGCCCGTGGTTGCAGATCGCTGTTGCCGGGGAAGACCTCGGCACTGTCCTGGCCGATATGCTGGACGCCCACCGAGCCTTTGACCCGGTAGGTGAAGCGTTCGGTGCGTTGCGACCAACTGATCGGCACGCCCAGGGCGAAGAAGCTTTGCGGGCTGAAATAACCGCCGTGGCCAACGGTGAAGAAGTCCTGGTTGTTGGCATAGGTCAGTGCCGAACCGCTCAGGCCCAGGGTGAGGATGCTGTCGGGAGCATTGCGCAGGTACCAGTAGATACCGCTGCCCAGTTCGAAGCGGTTGTTCGACTCAACGTTGTTGCCCGACAGTACGTGCGCCGAACCATAGCCGTAGGCACCAACCTGCTGGTCGTCGTAGCTCAGTTCGCCACGCACGCCGTTGGCCGTGACACCACCCCACTTGTCGCCGGTACGCGAATCGCGGGAGCCGGCAAAGGAGGTCACGCTGTCAGTGACCGCCCGGCGCGACACACTCACGCCGTAGCGATAGTCGGAGTTGCCGTCGAACGGCCGATTGAGGCTGACACCGCCAATCGGTGTGCTGTAGAGGAACCCCACCGGACTGACGCCGAGGTCCGCCTTGAGGCCTTGCTCCTTGTCCCGATAGGCCACGGCCACACCGACCCCGTTGGCGTTCTGCGAGCCGACCGGGTCCAAGCCGCTGGCCCCGAAACGCGCCTGGGCCGGGTCACTAGGACTGCCGGCGGACAACGACACCGGGGTGATCTGCAACGCCATGCTGGCGCTGTTATCGCCCACCGGCACGCTGACCTCGAAGGGGGTCTCGACGTCCGTCAGTTTGCTCAGGCCTTTTTCGCCATTGTTGCTACGCACGCTCAGACCCTGAACGACATAACCGCTACGGTCTTCGACGATCTCGTTCAAGGCTTGCTGAGCCGGGCTCAACGCCGGGCGCGAGGTGCTTTCGCGGGCATAGACATTGCCGAACGGATTGGCCGCGGCCGCGACGCCGGTCCGGCGTTCCACAGCCGTCGGTACTGCGTCACCGTCGCCACTGCCCAGGCCCGCCCCCAGGCCGACGACCGGGGCATTGATCGGCGGCGGGACCAGGTTCGACGATGCCAAAGCGGTCACCTGCTGGCGCTGCCCGGGCAGACCGACAAAGGGATTGGCCGACTGCGTCGAGGCTTGCGGAGCCGCCGCCACGTAGATCTCCTGGCGCTGGCTGTCTTCGATCTCGATGGCCTTGCGCAGTAGCTTGCCGGCCTCGCCGGTCTTGCCCATGCCGCGATAGATCCGCGCGGAAGCGGTCAGGGTCTGCGGTACCCCGGGCTCCAGTTCAAGAGCCTTTTTCACCGATTGCTCGGCCAGGTCGAAGTCGCGCCCTTGCAGGGCGACATCGGCCAGGCCCAGCTGCAATCTGGCGTTGCCCGGATCGGCCTTGATCAACGGCTCATAGAGCTCCCGGGCCTTTTGCGTATTGCCGCTGGCGGCATACATGCGCGCCAGCGACGACACCGCCTGGCTATCGTTGGGCCGCTGCTTGAGGGCCGGCGAAAGCATGTCGAAGGCTGCCACCAGGTCGTTCTTTTCGCGTAACTCATCAGCCTGCTTGACCCGGTAGAGGAACAACAGGTCTTCATAGCGCTTGCTCGCGATCTCGGTCATCGGCTTGCCCTGCAAGTCCCGCAGGATCTCGCTGGCCTGGGCATCCTGGTCGGCCTTGAGCAGCACCCCGGCATAAAGCAATTGCAGGTCGGGGGTCGACGGCAAGCGCTCGAGCACCTGGCGCATCAGGCTCACGCCCTGCTGCGGGTTGCCGGCTTCGGCATAGGCGGTCGCCAGTACGGCGACACGCTCCGGCTTCTGCCCGGCCAGCGGTTCGCAGCGCGCCAGCAACGCCCAGGCTTCCTGGCGCTGGCCACGGCGGGCCACATCCACGGCCAACTCGGTCTGGATGTGCAGGCGGATATCCAGCTCCATCTCATTCATGTCGCTGCTGCGCTTGCTCGCAGGAATCCGCGCCAAGGTGCGCTGGGCCTTGGTCCACTCACCCAGCTCGGCCGAGAGCAAGGTACTGGTGTAGAGCGCGTCGGGCTGGTCGGGTTGCTGCTTGAGCAGTTCGTCGATCAGGTCCCGGGCCACCTGGGTCTGGCCGTCGCGCAGGTAGACGCGGGCCAGGGCAAAACGCGTCCAGGGATTTTTCGGATCGTCGGCCAGGGCTTCCTTGTAGGCCTTTTGCGCCGCCGCCAGATCGCCGCGACGTTCGGCCAGCTTGGCCACCTGGATGGCCCGCAGGGCGCGGATTTTCACCGTGGGCGCCAGGCGCGCCTGGTCCGCCGCCGACAGGCCGTCGATCAGGCGCAAGGCCTCATCGGACTTGCCCGCCCGTGACAGCACATTGATCAAGCCGGCGAGGGCCTCCGGATAGTTCGCCGTGCGCGCCAGCACCTGACGGTAACCGGCTTCGGCGGCATCCAGTTGCCCGGCCTGGGCCTGCCAGTTGGCCAGGGCCGTGGGGCCGGCCGGTTCCGCTGGATTCTTGGCGATCGCCTGTTCGATCAGTGCGCGGGCCTGGGTCTGCCGCCCCGCGCGCTGGGCATCGCCGGCCTGGTCCAGCAGGATCCAGTAACGCACGTCGTCGAGGGCCGCGTTCCACTGTGCGCCACCCGGCAGGCGGGTGGCTTGCACCAGGTAGCTTTCGGCCTCGCCCAGACGCTTCTGTTGCTGGCGCACGATCCCCATGCCACCGAGGGCGTCGTAATCGTTGGGACGCTCCTTGAGACGAGCCTGCAAGGCCTGTTCGGCAGCGCCGATATCGCCGGCATCGAGGGCCTTGAGACCACGGGCCACCTGCGGGTCGCGCTGCCAGCCGGCACCGCCACGGCCCTGGGCGATACCCTTGTCCATCAGCGCGCGGATCTCGCTATCGTCCGGGTGCGCCTGCAAATACTGCTGGAACAACGACACCTGATCGCGGGACGGCGGCCCCAGCCACTGCAAGGCGAAACGCCAGGTTTCGTCGGCATTACCACCGATATCCGGGTTGTGCGACAGACGCGCCAGGGCTCGGATCCCTTCCGGGCGACTATCGGGGTTGCGCGCCAGGTGCAGGGCCAGGAACAGGTCGAGGATCGCGTCGTCGGGACGTTCCCGGCGCAGCCGCTCCAGGCCCACGCGGGCCTCGGGCCAGCCGCCGGTGGCAAACCCCAGGGTGTTGTAGTACTCACGGGCGATCAGTCCTTGCGGCTGACGGCCGTCGAGCAGTTGCCGGTACACCGCCACCGCCTTGTCGCGCTGGTCGGCATCGCTCAGTTCGCGGGCCTTTTCCAGCAACTGCTGCTTGTCGTCCGGGCTCAGGGCAATGTCCTGCTCCAACTGCAAGGCCAGGCGCGGCAGCGGCTTGATCGCCTGCAGCCGCGCCAGGTACTGGCGGGCACCGTCCAGGCGCTTGTGTTGCAGGTCGATCAGGCCCAGGCCATAGAGCGCGTCGGGTTGCTCGGGGGCCAGGCTCAACAGCTTGCTCCAGGCCTCCGCGGCCCGGTCCGGATGTTCCTTGGCCTGCCAATAGTAACCCTGCTGGATCAGCAGCGATTGCGGGTTGCCGATCTCGGCGGCCAGGCCGGGCATGGTGGCCAGCGCGGCACAGACCGCCAGGGCTAGGGTTTGCTGGCGCATGGAGCCTCCCAGGACACTTTCAAGGTACCGTCCTTGTTGAACTGATAACGTTTTTCAGTCCAGCCCAGTGAGAACAGGCTCAACATCACGTGGTAATACTGGTGCTGGCTGTAGGCCGGATCGGCCGGATTGCTGTAGTGCGCGAGGGCTTCGTCGACGATGCGCTGCTGCTGGTCGGCCAGCAGCGGCAGGCCCTTGGCCCGCAGGTAGGGCACCAGGGATGCGGAGAAACCGTACGGGCCGATGCCCTCGGTGACGCCCGTGACGACCTGGACCTTTTCCGGCGGTACGCCGGTGGAGGCGACGGACTGGGCCATGCCGTCGAGGTTGTCGAGGATCGGCTTGGCCAGCGGATCGGCGGGCGAGGTCAGGCCGGCCCACAGGTAGGTGCGGATGGCGTCGTAGCTGCCCTGGGCCGAGGTGAACTTGTCGACCACGAACATGCCCTTGTTGACGTCCGTCCCCCGGTAACCGACCCAGTCGGGGACGAAGCCGAAGCGGTTCATGTTCTTGTCGGCGATCATCTTCGCGGTGCTTTCGGCGATCTCCTTCCAGGCCCCGGACGGGCTCTCCTGGCTGAAGCGGCGCAGCAGCGGGATCGGTGTATAGCTGGCATTGAAACGCCAGAGCTGATCCGGGTGCTCATAGCCGACCGGGCCCGGCAAGAGCATCTTGCCCAGGCCCGGGATGTTGCGCACCAGGGTCTTGTCCAGGTTGTTCAGGATCCGCTGGGCGTCGCTGCGGTATTCGGGTTTGTGCCACAGGCGGTCGGCCTCCAGCAGCGAGTAAGCGATCCAGAGGTCGGCATCGCTGGCCGAGTTGGTGTCGAGCACGCCCCAGGTGCCTCTGCTGGTCGGGCCCCACAACCAGCCAGGCAGGTTCCGCGCGATATCGGCCCCGGCCATGTTGTCGCGGGTCCAGTGCCAGAGCTCCTCGAAGGTCAGCGGATCGTTGCCGACCAGGGCGAAGAACATGCCGTAGGCCTGGCCTTCGGAACTGCTCTGGTTGGGGTCCATGCTCGAACCGAGCATGCGCCCGTCCTTCTGCACGAAACGCTCGGCGTAGTTTTTCCACAACGGCCAGTTCTGCAACGAGCAGGACTCGGCCTGCGCAGCCAACGGCAGCAACAGTGCCAGGGACAACAACAGTCGACGCCGGATCATGACAGACGCTTCTTCGCACGGGCACGCAGGAACAGGAACAGCAAGCTGGCCACCAACAACAGGCCCAGCACGGTTACCAGCAGCATCCAGTGCATGTTCTGCGACAGCAGCCATTGCACGCGCTTGAACAGGTTCAACTCACCGACGTAATACTGCTCGTCGGCCACCAGCGAAGTGATCTGTGTGCCCTGCACTACCGCCAGGCTGCCCTGGAGGCTGTCCTTGTAGGCGTCGCCGCCGATCATCGCGGCGGTGGCTTCGGCCAACCCTTCGGGCCTGCCGCTGGCAATCACCACCACGCTGCGACCGGGCTTGAGCGGCGATTCGAAACCGGCCAGGTAGGTGCTGCTGCGCGGGCCGGTGTAGCTCACGTCCAAGGTCGGCTTGCGCTGGTTGGCCGCCGGGTCCGGGCTGATCCACTGGCGCACGCGCAAGGTCAGGTCGGACAACGAGAAGCGATGATTGTCGCCCGAGACAGCGGCCGGCAAGCGCTCGATCCACTGCTTGAGCAAAGGCTGGTTGTCGCCCGAGGCCAGTACCAACAGGTCCTTGTCACTGACCGACTGCACCTGCGCGGCATCCACCACCTGCACGGCCGTCGCCGGGTAACCGGTGGAGTCGCCGAAGCGCCCGAGCACGGTCAGGTAGGCGCCCCACTCCGCCGGCCCGCTGCCGTCGGGCAGCACCACGGCGCTCTGCGAGAGGTCGGCCAGGCGGGTGAACGGGAAGCCGCTGTCGTTGAACACACCAAGGTTCGGCAAGGCGATGTAGTGGTTGTAGCCGCTCAGGTCGAGGGTCGAATCCGGATCGACCAGGCCGCGCATGTTGTCGATGATGATGTCGCGGCATTCGCCCTGCTTGATGTAGTCGAACATGAACCGCAATTGCAATTGCGACTGCGCGCCGGCGGACCCCAGGGGGATACGTACGACGGCTTCGCGGGGCAGGCTTTCATCCTTCTGCAGCAGGCTCAGCAGGCTTTCGCCACCGCCCAGGCTCTTCATCGAAGGCAGCGGCATCGACTTCATGAAAGTGTTGTTCAGGCTCACCAGCAAAGCCGAATTGCTCGACTCCTGCTGCGGCGTGTAGCGGTACTTCAGGTCCAGCCGTACGCCCTCCTCACGCCAGTTGAACATGTCCGGCGGCAGGCGCAACGGCACCGTGATGGAACCCGGGTTGTAGCCGGAGACGCTGAGCAGCTTGGGATCGAGTAGTTCGCCGAGCTTGACCGGTCGATCGGACGGCAGCCAGTTCGGCGCGTCATAAGGTTTGCGCGGGCTGAGCGAGTCCAGACGCTCGATCACCACGCTGTTACCCACCAGCGCCTTGCTGCCGAGGGCCACGGCCGAGGCCGCGAGCTTGAGTTCGGCGGCGTCGCGACCGGCGACGATCAGGAGCTTGCCGTGGGGATCGCCGGGGTGGGTCACCAGGGTCACCGTCGGTCCCTTCGGCGCGGGAATCGCCAGGGCGCCCAATTGCACCGCGTCCTGGCTCTCGACCAGGACAATGGCGTTGCCCTTGGCCGGCAGTTGCCCGACGTTACCGGTGAAGCTGGCGCCGCGATAAGCGGCCAGGGCGCCGAGCCATGACGACAGCGCGCCGGCCCCTTCCAGGGCGGCGTGATCCGGCGCCTTGGCAAACACGAAAGGCAGGTTCAAGGGCAACGAGTCGCGACGATCGAAAAACGGCAGCGGCAGGATCGACAAATCGTCCTTGAGCGCAATCGGCGATACGTTGAGCTCAAGTTCGGAGCTGTTGTTGATCTTGGCCCACAGGCTGCTGTGCTGCGGATCCTCGCACTGCATGGTGTAGTGCCCGATAAATTGCAGGCGCAGGCGGTTGAACTCGGTGATCAGGTGCGCCGGGATATTCACCACCTGTTCTTGCGGCTTGCCGGCACCGTCCTTGGGCAGCGCCAGGCTGGCGGCCACTTCATCGTTGACCAGCACGTTGATCTGCGACAGGTCGGCCAGCAAGGCCGGCGAGTAGCTGTAGCGCAGCAACAATTGCGCACTGTTGACCACCTCGTCGGCGCGGATGTTGAAACTGACGCTGTCGGCCGCTTCCACGCCCTGCAGGTTCATGGTGTCCAGGCGCCCCAGTTGCTTGAGGGTCAGGCTGTGGCTGTAGTTGTCGCTCGGCGCTTGCGGCGCGACATTGGCCGACGCCACGGGCACCGCCGTGGCGCTCTCGGCCCAGGCGTTATGGACCAGGCCACCCAGGCACAGTGCCGACGAAGCCAGGAGCATGAACGGACGACGAGTACTGCGCGGGGCGCGGCGGGTCAAAGGTGTGTGGGTCATGACTTGTCCATAAGAGATGCGAGCGGTTTCAAAGGAGCGTTTTTTCTAGCCGGTGGGGCCGGGCGGACAGACGCCTGTTGATCGGTAGGACGCCGACGTGCGGGCAGCAACAGCGCCTTGACCAGCGTGCCCAGGCCGACCAGGCCAATGGCACTGACCTCGCGCAGGGCCGACAGCGGCGTATCGAGCTTGCCGCTGCCCCAACTGGTGGCCCAGGTATCGGCGCGGGAGAAGGTCATGCGCACCAGCTCGCTTTGTTGGCGCAGGGTCAACGGATCGAACAGCGCGCCCAGGTACTGGCCCTTGCTGAACACCACCGTGGTGTCGAACTCGCAGGTTGCGGCGTTGCGGAACAACGTCACCCGCACCCGCTCGCCGGCGGTGACCGTGGTGCCCGCCGGTAACTTGATGCCAAGCCCGCGCTGGGAGAAGTCCTGGGTCACGCCATACACCGGGGTGCCGTCGGGCAGCTCGACCTTGACCGGCAACTCGGCGCTGACCCGCGGCTCGGCGCGGATCTGCCGCGACTCACTGGCCACCGCCACGGCGGCACTGGTGATAATCAGGTTGTAGAGGGTCCAGAGGGCGTTGATCAGCACCGTGATCGCGGTGGCCGGATCACCCCAGATCCATTGGTGGATGGCAAAGCCCAAGCCGGTGAGGTTCAGCAGCAACAGGACGATATAGGGCCGGGCCAGCTTCCAGTCGAAGAACTGCTGGTCGATGATCCCGCCCTTGTCGGTAACGTTGAAACCGCCAAAGCTGGGCTTGATCAGAGCCATCAACACCGGCGGCATGATGTACCAGGCCAGCACCGTCTCGTAGACCTCGTTCCAGAACGAATGGCGGAAACGCCCCTGGATGCAGGAGTTGGTCAGGTTCGAGTGGAACAGGTGCGGCAGCACATAGGCGGTGATCATCAGCGCCGAGGCGTGGAAGATCTGCGCACCGAAGATCAGGTACGCCAGGGGCGCGGTAAGGAACACCAGGCGCGGCAGACCATAGAAAAAGTGCAGCATGGCGTTGGCGTAGCAAATCCGTTGGCCGAGCTTGAGGCCCTTGCCCATCAACGGATTGTCCAGGCGGAAGATCTGCGCCATGCCGCGGGCCCAGCGGATGCGCTGGCTGATATGCCGCGACAGGCTTTCGGTGGCCAGGCCCGCGGCCTGGGGAATCGCCAGGTACGCGGTGTTATAGCCGGCGCGGTTGAGCTTGAGGGCGGTGTGGGCGTCCTCGGTGACGGTTTCAATCGCCACGCCGCCGATTTCTTCCAATGGCTGGCGCCGCAGGATGGCGCAGGAGCCGCAGAAGAAAGTGGCGTTCCACAGGTCGTTGCCATCCTGCACCAACCCGTAGAACAACTCACCTTCGTTGGGTACGGCGCGGAAAGTCTTGAGGTTCTTCTCGAACGGGTCCGGGGAAAAAAAGAAGTGCGGTGTTTGCAACATCGCCAGCTTGGGGTCCTTGAGGAACCAGCCCATGCCGATCTGCAGGAAGGAACGGGTCGGCACATGGTCGGCATCGAACATGGCGATGTACTCGCCATCGGTCAGCTTGAGGGCGGCATTGAGGTTACCGGCCTTGGCGTGGGCGTTGTCGTCACGGGTGATGTAGTTGACGCCGATGCTCTGGCAAAACCGCCGGAACTCGTCGCGGCGGCCATCGTCCAGCACATGCACCCGCAGCTTGTCCTTGGGCCAGTCCATCGCCTGAGCGGCGAAGATGCTCAGCTTCACGATGCTCAAGGCTTCGTTGTAGGTGGGGATGAACACATCCACCGTCGGCCACTCGCTGGGGTCGCCGGTGAGCAGCACCGGTTGCCGACGCAGAGGCCAGGCGGTCTGCACATAACCGAAGACCAGTACCACCAGGGCGTAGATCTCCGCCAGCACCAGGCCATAGCCGAAGGCGATATCCAGCCAACCGTCGAAACCGAGGGTCTCGGTCAGGCGCCAGTACATGTAGCGCAACGAGGCGACCAGTGACAGCACGATCAACAACAGGATCGGCCAACGCCCCGGCATACGCTTGACCAGCAAGGCCAGGCCGAAGCACAGCGCGGCAAACAGGCACTGGCTGTACAGGTCCAACGGAGCGCTGACGATGCTGATCAGCAACAGCCCACCGATCAGCGACATACCCAGGATCAGCGCCTTGCGCAGCGCCCCCGGCCATTGGTTGAAGCGTTCCAGCCAAGCGTTGAGGCGCAGTTCCGAGCGCCCCGGGAGTTGGGGCGTGAGGTTTGGATCGCGGGTCATGACAAAAAGGACTCTTGCGTACCATACATGAGCAGTTCGCACAGCGAACCTGTGAGGTCGAGGACGTCCTGGCAGCCTCGGGTGCTTGGGGTATGCGCCAGCGGATTACGGTCGTACGCCAAGGCTTCGCTGATGAAATGATCCTGGCGGATCACCCCCAACAGCTGATTTCCTGTTCTTTTTTTCAGCACTTCGCACAAATCGAGGCTGAACTGGCGGGACGTGTCCAACTGGTTGATCACAACTTTGTATTGCCCGGGTTTTTCCCGTTGCAGATAGGGAGCGAGTAGCCGGTCCAGCTGATTGAGGCTGGTGTAGGCCGCCGCATCGGCGAGGGTCACCGCCAGCACCACATCGGCGATTTCCAGCGCCTGGTCCAGGTAGACCGATGGCCCTGGCGGGGTGTCGATAACCACAGTGTCCTGCTCATCCAGAGCCAGCTGCGCCAGATGACGGCTCAGCCAGAGCCGATCGTTTGCCAACTGCTGTTCCAGGCTCCGCCGTCGCGCTTCGCCGACCACGCCGTAGGCCAGGCAGAAGCTATCGGAAAACCCCTTGCGGATCAGCGCTTGCCAATCTTCATCGGCGCGCTCGGACTGGGCGATACCCGGCCACTCCTCGCTGCCGCCCAGATGCAGGCACAAGGCGTTTTGCGGGTCCAGGTCGAGCGCGAGCGTACGCCCGCCGGAACGTTTGATCGCGCAGGCCAAGGCGGCGACCAGGGTGCTCTTGCCCACCCCGCCCTTGGCCGAAACCACGACAATCACCTTGGCCTTGAGCTTTGGCGCCCCTTGCCCGACAGGATCCACGGTAGACACAGCACCGCGCTGTTGTTCGATCTCCAGCAGCAGCCGGCTCAGCGGCGTGGAGCCGACAGCCGCGGTGGGGATGACGCTCAGGGGGTCAGCAGGCTGAGGAGCGAGGCTGGCGGTCAGCGGCTCTGCTGCCAGGACTTCGAGCATTGGCGGCGGCGTGTCTTCAATGTAGTCATAGCTGGGCTCGATTTCCCGGTAGCTCTCGACACTCCCCCCAAATCGATTGAACAGATTTGCTATGTCATCTGAACGATGCATGTAGGTATCCCTTCGTACAAATAGGTTCAACTCAAATGTAAGGGGACAAGCACACGTCTAGCTGCACATTCCATTGTCGGTTATTCCCGAATTGCTCCCTCCCCAAGCAGTATCAATTTGATAGCGTCATTATTTTGTTGTCCAATAGATTTTATCGAATAAAAATCGGCGAAAGCCAATAAATTGGCGTTAAAGCGCAACTCCTTCATTTAAATCGTAAATTTCCCCCTTTCGAGACCGCTGACCGGTTGAGCCGTGACAACGGCGCGTGGGTCCAATAGATTAGGCGCCCTGAAATGCTCCGGCCTTTCGAGCCTTACCCCAGTTAAATGACACTGAAATAGCGAAATTTCGATGCCTGATTCCCATACCGATGAAGCCGTAACACCCTTGTCCGCCAAACGCGAATACGAAAACGCCATCCATCTTTCCCAGCATGCGCCCCAGGCCAAGAACATCAGCGAGATGGTCCTCGACGCCTTTCAAAGCTCGAAAGAAAGCGAGCAGATTCGCGAACTGCGCTTGGCGATCCGTCAGGCGCACGACCGTTTCGACGACGACAAAGCCTACGAACTCATGGGCCAGCTCAAGCAACTCAAGGACGCCGAGGCGGCCGACATCGCCGCCCTCGAGGACCTGAGCACGAAATTCCCGATCAGCCGGATCCTTTCCAGCTACAAGGACGACCCGGCGTTCCAGGAACTGGTCTATGGCTTGGCGCTCAAGGTGCTGAACCAGACCCACCAGGCGCTGAGCAACCCTGGCGCCGGCAAGGGCAAGGCCACGCGCCCCAAGAAAGAAGCGCCGGTATTCATCATCAGCAAGGACGACAGCAGCGTCACCTTCCCGCTGCGCACTCCGCGCAGCAAGGCCAATGCCGACCGCGAAGCGTTCGAGTTCCTCGGCTTTGCCTTTGCCGGCCATGGCGACCTGGCCGAGTTGCTGAGCGAAACCTTCGTGGACAACGAGGGTAACGAACAGCCGGCCACCCGCCAGAATATCGTCACGGCGATTCAGCAGCAGACGGCGTTTGCCGGGTATAGCGTCGTACAGCAATGAGGATCCGCCGCTGAATGGGAGCGGCGGCGAATGAAAAGAGGCAGGTGCGTTTCAAGGTCCGTCGCGGTGAGGGCGGACCCGGGAATCGGCCTGCCTTGGCTTCGATCTGGAACGCAGCGTTCTTGAAGGCCGCGTTAGTCGCAATGAGCCAGGCTGCTCATGCCTGCGTGGTTCTCCCCGGTGTGCCAAACACCTCGCCCGCCCTTGAGAATCAGGATTCTATCGAGCAGCATACTTCTATATTTCCCACAACAAACGGTACAGTATTACCGTGCCATAGACCCTTGCGTCCTCGCTTTTGGCCCGAGACACCGAAATCAATGCCAATGGAGTGAGCAGCGATGGTCGAGCCATCCAAAAGTGGTCCCTGGAACAGTCAACTCGGCGAGATCAACGAAGACGTCGTACACGCGATCCTCGAACTGGTCAGCGATGGCGTCTGGGACTGGAACGCCAATACCGGCCTGGTCTACCGCAGCCCCGGCTGGTACGAGATGCTCGGCTACTCCCCCAATACCCTGCCGAACAACGTCTTCACCTGGGAGAACGTGATTCATCCCGACGACTACCCACAGGTGATGGCCCATTTCGACGACCACCTGAATGAACGCACCCTGGGTTATCACGCCGAATACCGCTGCCGAACCCGCAACGGCGACTATATCCTGATCGAAGACCGCGGCTACGTGATCGCCCGCAACCCCGACGGCTCGGTGGCCCGGATGATCGGCGCCCACCGCAGTCTCGAAGACCAACGGCGCCTGCTCGAACAACTCGAAGTACGGACCCAATCCTTCGAGGCCATCGTCGCCGAGCGGACCGCCGAGTTGTCACGGGTCAATCAGCAGTTGCAGGCCCAGCTCGAGGAAAACCGCCGCCTGGCCGAAAGCGACTCGCTGACCGGGGTCGCCAACCGCTATCGCCTGGAGAAGATCCTGTCGCGGGAGTGCCAGCGCGCGGGGCGCTTTCGCCAGGCGCTGTCGCTGATTGCCATGGATATCGATGACTTCAAGCAGATCAATGACCAACACGGACATCAAGGCGGCGACAGGGTCCTGGTCGAGGTGGCGCAAACGCTCCAGCGCTGTCTGCGCGACACCGGTCTGCTGGCGCGCTGGGGCGGTGATGAATTCATGATTGTCCTGCCGGACAGTCCCCTCGCCGCCGCCATGAACCTGGCGCAACAACTGCGCAAGCAGCTGCAGCAACGCAAGCCCCTGGGCCTGAGTTCGCTGACGATGAGTTTCGGGGTGGTCGAGCGTTGCGCCGACGAGCCCATGGCCGAACTGATGAGCCGGGCCGACCAGGCCCTGTATCGCGCCAAGGGCGCCGGCAAGAACGTGATATCCAACTGAGACCCCATTGGCTTTTCTTGCGCATACAAAAAACCCCGCCGAAGCGGGGTTTTCTTTTGACCATTCCAACGTCCTGTCGGCTGCCGTCCTGGCGATGGTCGATCATCCCTGATCCTGTGCACATCCTTGCGCAGCAGTGATGGGTCTAGATTAGGGCAGCCGCTCAAACGCTCATAGAGGCGATTGCGGGCACAGCGTGTAAGCCTTTCGCTATTACCCTGGTTTTTTCCCACTGCAATACGCCGCACAGCCCTTTGACGATCATCTCGACCTCCTGCTCATTGATAATCAGCGGTGGCAGCAGGCGAATGGTCTTGCCCCGGGTCACATTGATCAACAAGCCCTGGTCCCGGGCCGCGAGCAGCGCCAGGTCACGCACCGGCTGCCGGAGTTCGATGCCGATCATCAAGCCCTGCCCGCGTATCGCCAGGACCTGCGGACAGTCGTCCAGCTCGGTCCGCAACCGCGTCAGTAAACGCTCGCCTTGCTGCCGGGCATTCTCCACCAGCCCCTGCTCCTCGATGATATCGAGCACGGTGCAGCCGGCCCGACAAGCCAGCGGGTTACCGCCAAAGGTGCTGCCGTGACTGCCCGGGGTGAACAGCTCGGCGGCCTTGCCCCGCGCCAGGCAGGCGCCGATGGGAATGCCATTGCCCAAGCCCTTGGCCAGGGTCATCACGTCCGGGAGTATGCCTTCGTGCTGGCAGGCAAACCATTGGCCGGTACGACCGATGCCGGTCTGGATCTCATCGAGCATCAACAACCAGGAGCGCCTTTTGCACAGGTCGCGTACGGCTTTCAAATAGCCCGGCGGTGGCAGCTGCACGCCGCTTTCGCCCTGGATCGGCTCCATCAGCACCGCGCAGATCCGCTGGCCATGGCTGTGGGCGATGCTGTGCAGCACCGCCAGGTCGCCATACGGCACCTTGATGAAATCCCCCGGCAGCGCATGGAAGCCCAAACGCACCGCCGGACCATCGCTGGCGGACAAGGTGCCCAGGGTGCGCCCGTGGAAGGCGTTTTCCATGACCACCACCAGCGGTTTCTCGATACCTTTGTGCCAGGCATGCAGCCGCGCCAGTTTCAACGCCGTTTCATTGGCCTCGGCGCCGGAGTTGTTGAAGAACACCCGGTCCATGCCCGAGAGCTGGGCCAGGCGCCGGGCCAGTTGTTGCTGCCAGTCGATGCTGTACAGATTGGAGGTGTGCAGCAGCAGGCCGGCCTGCTCGCGGATGGCACTCACCAGGCGTGGGTGTGAATGACCGACATTGGTCACCGCGACGCCGGCCACCGCGTCCAGGTACTCGCGCCCTTCGCGGTCCCACAGGCGGCTGCCCAGCCCCTTGACGAAACCCAGGTCCAGCGGTTGATAGGTAGTCATCAGGCTAGCGGCGGTCATGGTGTCGAGCTCCAGGCATTGGGTGGTGCTGGCAGTATCGTTAGCCACCAGAGCTGGATAAACTCCATTGCGCTTCAATGATTTTAAAGCAGGGATTGATAATGGATCTTTTCCAGGCAATGCGGGTGTACGTGAAAGTGGTGGAAAGCGGCAGCATGACCGCTGCCGCCCTGGAATGCGGCCTCTCCACCACCATGGTCGGCAATCACCTGCGCTCACTGGAACAACGACTCGGGGTCAGCCTGCTCAGCCGTACGACACGACGTCAGCGCCTGACCGAGTTCGGCTCGACCTACTATCAGCGTTGCCTTGAGGTGCTGGGGTTGGTGGCCGACTCCGAGCGCCTGGCGGAACAGGCCCAGGGCGAGCCGAGCGGGACCCTGCGGATCACCGCGCCGCTGACCTTCGGCTCCGAACGCCTGGCCCCGGCCCTGAGCGAATTCGTGCTGCGTTATCCCCAGATCAAACTGGATGTGATGCTCAGCAACCAGCGCGAAGACCTGATCGACAGTGGCTTCGACGCGGCGATCCGCCTGGGTGCGCCCGAACCCTCGGCGCTGATTGCCCGACCGCTGGAAAACTATGCGCTGACCGTCTGTGCCTCGCCGTCATACCTGAAACGGCGCGGGACGCCGATCATCCCCCAGGATCTGGAACATCACGACTGCCTGGCCTTCGCCTACCCGGCGGGAGACGACTGGCGCACGGTGGAAAAACAATGGAGCCTGAGCGGACCGGAGGGAGAAATCCTGGTACCGGTCAGCGGCCCGATGACCATCAACAGCTCCTCGGCGCTCTATCAGGCGGCGCTCTCCGGCATGGGCATCGTGATGCTGCCGGATGCCTTGCTGCGCGACGATCTGCGCGAAGGCAGGCTGGTGCCGCTGCTGGGAACCTACAAACTGCCCTGCCGGCCGATGAACCTGCTCTACGCGCAAGACCGCTACCGACTGCCCAAGCTGCGTAGTTTCGTGGAGTTCGCGCTGGAGAAGTGGGGCAAGCCCTGAGGCTTGTCGTGGCGAGCCGGCCGGCCCGCCACCGGGTCGGTGCTATTTCGCAATGGCCTTGGCCGCGTCTTCAATGATCGCCGCCACCTTGTCCGGATGGGACACCATCACCACATGGGACGCGCCCTTGATGTCCACGGTCTCCCTGGAACCGGCGCGATCGGCCATGAACTTCAGGGCCGCCTCGGGAATGTTCTTGTCCGCCGAACCGTAGATGAACCAGGACGGCAGGGTTTTCCAGGCCGGATCGCCGGCCCCTTCCTTCAACGCGGCTTCGGCAATCGGGCGCTGGGTCGCGGCCATCAGCGCGGCAGCCTTGGGAGCGACATCGGCGGCGAACTGGGCGGCGAATTTGTCCTGCTGGATAAACAGATCCACCGTGCCATTTTCCAGTTGCACCGGCGGGGCCAGGGTCGGGCCCAGGGTGCTGCCCGGAAAACGGCCGGAAAGTTCGATCGCGGTCTCGCCTTTTTCCGGAGCGAAGGCGGCAACGTAGACCAGTGCCTTGACGTTGGACCGGCCATGGACCGCGTTGGAAATCACCGAGCCACCGTAGGAGTGCCCCACCAGGATCACCGGGCCTGGCGTATGTTCGACGATATCGGCCACGTAGTCTGAATCGCTTTTCACGCTGTGCAGCGGGTTGGCGACAGCGATCACCGGATACCCCTTGGCCTGCAGGCGAGCAATCACCCCATTCCAGCTGGACGACTCGGCGAAGGCGCCGTGTACCAGCACTACCGTGGCTTTCTGGCCCGGTTGCGCGGCGGCGGCGACCGAACCCACCCAGCCCACCGACAAGGCTCCGGCAGCGATGGCGAGCGCGGCAAACAGTTTAGAGACAGCGGAAAAACGGGACCTTTGCATCGGTATTTCCTCTCGCATGAAATGGTTGACCCGCCACAGGCGGCGGCGTCCAGGTCACTGGACGTGGCGCCATGATGGGCAAAACCTATTTACGAATGGCGCCTTCTTGTCGATGATATGCACCAGATCGTCTAAATCCGCCGTTAACGAGAGGGAAAGAATGGATCGCCTGTCGACCTTGCTCACTCACTTCGGCATTGCCGCCGATACCTTTCACAGCGGCCTCCTGCGGGGCCAGGCCGAGGTCACCGGCCTGGAGCCATGCGGACACGCGCACCTGCTGAAAAGCGGTCGGGTCAACCTGGAGAGCGGCGGCAAGCTGCTGCGCATCGAAGAACCGAGCCTGATCCTGATTCCGCGCCCCCTGCCCCACCGCCTGATCGCCTGCAACGCCGACGCCGCCGAACTGGTCTGTGCGTCGTTGCGTTTCGATGGCGGTATCGACAATCCCTTGTCCGTGGCCTTGTCCGAGACCATCGTGATGCCGCTCGCGGCGGTCCCCATGCTCGAGGGCACCCTGGACTGGCTGTTCGCTGAAGCCTTCGCCGAACACTGTGGCCGGGAAGCGGTGATGAACCGCCTGTTCGAATTGATGGTGATCCAGTTCCTGCGGCACATGATGGCCTACCACAGCATGACCACCGGGATGATGTCGGGCCTGGCGGACCTGCGCCTGGCCCGCGCCATGACCATGCTGCACAACCAGCCGGAACGGCCCTGGACCGTGGCGGACCTGGCGCTGGAGTCGAATATGTCGCGCGCCAGCTTCGCCGCGCACTTTCACAAAGTGGTCGGCCAGACTCCGGCAGACTATGTGCTCAGCTGGCGCGTCAGCCTGGCCCAGAAGCGCTTGCGCGAGGGCCGGCCGATTGCCCTGATCGCCGATGAGGTCGGCTATGAGAGCCCGTCGGCGTTGGCGCGGGCCTTCCGCCGCAAGATCGGCGAAAGTCCCCGGGAGTGGTCGGCTCGACAGTCAGCCGAGTAAAAGCTGGCGCCCCTTGAGCGCTGTCGGGCCGGGCACGCCGGGGCACTTTCGCCAGGTCGATCGATCAGACCCAGGAAGACCGTCAGTTGCCCGCTGCACCGGCAACACACCCCATGGACCGATACAAGGATCAGTACACCGCTATGTTCGAACACCTCGACTTCAATTACCTGCTCGCCACCTACGGCTATTGGGCCATCTTCATCGGCTGCCTGCTGGAAGGGGAAACCATCCTGATCCTCGGTGGGGTGGCCGCGCACCAGCAGGTCCTGCACCTGCCACAAGTGATCTTCTGGGCCAGTCTCGGCGGGATGCTCGGCGATCAGGCGCTATTCTGGATCGGCCGCTATTTCGGCGCGCGCCTGCTACCCCGCCTGCATCGCCAGCAGGCCGCCATAGAGCGGGTGACGGGACTGATTCAACGGCATCCGCTGAGCTCGATCTTTGCCGTGCGCTTCTTGTATGGAATGCGCCTGGTGGGCCCGATGGTGATCGGCGCCAGCCGGCTGTCGCCGCTGCGCTTCAGCCTGATGAACCTGCTCGGGGCCCTGGTCTGGGCCACGCTTTTTGCCACGGCCGGCTATTGGGCGGGAGGCTTTCTGGAAAGCCTGCTGGGCAATCTCAAACCCTATCGCCTGCCCATTGTCATCGGGGTAGTGGTGATCGTCGCCGGAGTCGCCCTGATCCGCCATCTGCGGGCCAGGGCGCGGGAACGCCAGAAGGTCTGAGCCGGGCTCAGACCCGGAAGCGCCCGACCATTTCCTGCAGCGAGTTCGCCAGCCGGGACAGTTCGTGGCTGGCTGCGCTGGTCTGGTCGGCCCCGGTCGCCGAGCGGATCGACAGGTCACGAATGTTCACCAGGTTACGGTCGACTTCCCGGGCGACCTGGGCCTGTTCTTCCGCCGCACTGGCGATCACCAGGTTACGCTCGTGGATTTCATGCACCGAGGCCGTGATGGTCAGCAATGCCTCACCGGCCCGCTCGGCCAGCGTCAGGGTGCTGGCGGCACGGGCGGTACTGGTGTGCATCGATTCCAGGGCCAGGGTCGAACCGCTGCGCATGCCGGAAACCATCTGTTCGATCTCCTGGGTCGACTGCTGCGTGCGATGGGCCAGGGCCCGCACCTCATCGGCCACCACGGCAAAGCCGCGTCCACTCTCGCCGGCACGGGCCGCTTCGATAGCGGCATTGAGCGCCAGCAGATTGGTCTGCTCGGCAATGGCCCGGATCACTTCCAGCACCTTGCCGATGCCCTGCGATTGATCGGCCAGCGAACGCACCAGTTCTCCGGTGCGCCCGACATCCCCGGACAGGGCGCTGATGGCGCCGACGGTTTCACTCACCCGTTCCTGGCCGAGCCGGGCCGATTCGCTGGATTGGAGCGTGGCATCGGAAGTGGACACGGCATTGCGTGCCACCTCCTCCACTGCCGTAGTCATTTCATTGACCGCCGTGGCCGCCTGTTCGATTTCGTGGTTCTGCTGTTGCAGGCCCTCGTTGCTGCCCAGGGTGATCGCATTCAGCTCGTCCGCCGCCGTGGCCAGCGTGGTCGCGGAACTACTGATGCCCTGCAAGGTGTCGCGCAAGGTCTGCTGCATGGTGGCCAGGGCTTCGAGCAGGTGACTCACCTCATCGTCACCGTGGCTCTCGATGTGTTGAGTCAGGTCACCACGCGCCACATTCTGCGCCGCGTTCAGGGCCTGCCCCAGAGGCTTGACGATACTGCGCGTCAGCAGCATCGCCAAGACCACGGTGGCCAGGGCCGCCAGGACAATGAACAGGATCACGATCATCCGCGAGTTGCTGTAATGCTCTTCGGACTTCTGGCTCTCGGCCGCCACCTGCTTGGTAAAGAGATCGGCCAGGTCGCTCAGTTGCTTGCCGGAACCGTCCACCACGGTTTTCATGTCCACCAGCAACAGCTTGATCAGTTCGTCGCGCCGGCCCTGCTCGGCCAGGGTGAAGGATTGGGCAATACCGGCACGGTAAGCGGTGAAGGTTGTCTTGAACTGGTCATACAACGCCCTGGCCTCGGGGGTGGTGACCAGTTTGTCGTAAGCGACGATCCGTTCGCTCAACTCCTTGTCGCGCACATCCATCTGACCGCGGTACACCGCGATGTTCTTCGGGTCCTGGTCGAGGGCCATGCGCAGGGAGATGGTGCGGATCCGCAACATAATCTCGCGAATCTCGTCGCCGCCACGAATGCTCGGCAGCCATTGGGTTTGCACCGCCAGCTCGCCTTCGCGGATGTTCGACATCTGGCCCAGGGCAAACACCCCGAGCCAGGCCACCAGCAGGGCGATCAAGGCAAAACCCAGCGCCGCTCGAGGTGCGATATTCAGTTGACGAAGAAACATGGCGACCGCCTTTTTATTATGGCCCGGGGTCCGTGACCCTCAGCCCTTAGCTCCAGAGTTGGCAGGCTATCGGCACGTTGTATGACAACTTGAAATAATTGCCGGAGAATTTCGCGTGTGCAAAAAAAAGAAAACCCGCCGAAGCGGGTTTTCTTCAAAGCATTCCGACATCCCGTCGGTGGCCTCCATGGCCTGGCTTGATCGTCCTTGACCCTGCACACATCCTTGCGTAGCAGCGATGGGTACAGAATAAGCCCGGCCATGAACGACCAACAGAGGAGATAAGTGTCACGCCATGTAAGCCTTTCGCCATAGTTGGATCCAATCCTCGCTGACGGCAGTTGAGCCGCTCATGGCGCCAGGGCCTGCATGAGCGGGCGGTCACGGCCGGCTTCGGCGCTGTCATCGGACAACACCTCGGCCTGCAGAACCCCCAGTTGCGTGAGGATTGCTTCCCATTTCGAACGATCCTCGGCGACAAACCCGTGGAGGGCCTTGGACAGGACCCGCGCGAAGAACAGCTGTTTCTCGGTATCCAGCCCCTGCTGCAGCACCTTCGCCACTTCAGCGAGCATCTTGCCTCGGGCTTGCTCGTCGCTGCCGCGCGCCGCCGCTCCACGGCGATTGCGCGACGGCGCCACGGGATCATCGGCGAACCGGCTCAAATGGAGATTGACGCTGATGTGCGCCACAAGCGCAAAGGTAATCGTGGCCAGGTCGCGTTGCCAGCCGTGGTGCAGCTCGGCACACACCCCCTGCAAGCGCAGATAGGTCGCGGACAGCGGCAGATCCAGGTCTTTCCAGGCGTCGCTCGCCAGACAACGGCAGACCGCATTCAGCGCGGCGTCAACGTTCTCGACTGCCAGGGAAGACGCCCAGACATTCCCCGTCACGTGGTTATCGCCGGGCTGGACCTTCTCCACCAGAAAGATCAGCGAGGCCTGATACAGCGTCCGGCACAGCTCGCGCAGTTTCTGGATATCGCCTGCACGCAGGCCCGGATAAGCAGCTACCAACACACAGGGTTGCGCGGTCATATCAGACTCCTGGCGGGCTCAGTAGGCACCTCGAGTGTTCGATTGGGCAGTTTCAACACGTGGGGAGAACCTCTTCAATCAGCACGGCATGCAGGGAGGACAACGGCTTCGATACTAGCGATCTGATGTCTTCTTGATCAGGACAAGTTCGACTAGAATCCACCGGACTTTATTGCTCGAGCGACCAGTAAAATGCAGGTTCAGAGAGCCGTGATCGCCGCCATCGAGTTCCTTCCGGGCGAGCCACTGGTGCAACAGATCGTCGAACGGTTCTCGGCAGCCATCAGCCAGGGCGCCCTGCCGCACAGGAGCAAGTTGCCGCCGATTCGCGAACTCTCGGAACTGCTGGGGGTGGGCAAGTCGACGGTGGTCGAAGCACTGGACCGGCTGCGGGCCAAGGGTTTGATCACCTCGCGCCAAGGCTCGGGGCACTATGTCTCACGCCTCAGCGCCGCAGTGCAGGCCGGCGTCGGCCGTGAGCTGCTGCCACAAGACACCCTGAGCGTGGTTCGCCGTGGCCTGCTGCTGGACAACGGCGCCTTGCGTCCCGGCTGCGGCTTCCTGCCCTCGTCCTGGCTGCCCCGCGAGGAATTGCTCAAGGCCGCTCGCGGCACCCTGCGGGCAACCACCCTGCGCATGGGCGAAGTCGGCGTGCCCGCCGGTTACCCGCCATTGCGCCAGGCCCTGCGGGTGAAGCTGTCGACCCTGGACATCGACGTTCCGGTGGAGCAGATCATCACCACGGCCAACACCCTGCAGGCGATCGACATGCTCATGCGCCTGTTGCTCAAGTCCGGCGACACCGTACTGCTGGACGATCCGTGCTACTTCAACCTGCGTTCGAACCTGCTACTGCACGGCGCGCGGATCGTCAGCATCGCCCGCGGCAGTGACGGGCTGGACTTCAACCAGCTCGAACAACTGCTCGTGAAGCATCGTCCGGTGCTCTATCTGACCAACAGCACACTGCACAATCCCACCGGCCATTCCTTTTCCCCGGCCCAGGTCTATCGGTTGCTGGAGCTCAGCCATCGCTATGGCTTCCATATCATCGAAGATGATCTGTATGGCGATATCCAGCAGAAACAGACCCCGCGCCTCGCGGCGGCCGGTGGCCTGGACAACATCAGTTATGTCTCGGGATTCACCAAGATACTGAGCGCCAACAGCCGGGTCAGCTACCTGGCCCTGCGGCCGGAGCTGGCCGCACGCATGGTCGACCTGAAGATGTCGAGCGGTTGCGTGACCTCGGAGCTGGTGGAACAGATCATCTATCGGATGCTCAGCGACGGCAGCTACAGCCGCCATGCCCGGCGTCTGGTCGATCGTTTGTATAACGCCAATAACCGCGTGGCGCGCTGGCTGGGTGAGGCCGGCTGTTCGGTATCGTCCTGCCCGGGCGAAGGGTTGTTTATCTGGGCGCGCCTGCCGGCCGGGATCGATGCCGAGGCCCTGGCGCGCAAGGGCCTGGAGAATGACCTGGTGCTGGCGCCCGGCACCTTGCTCAGCAGCGGTCCCGAGGCCTCGTGCTTCCTCAGGTTCAATGTCGCCCACAGTGATGACGAACGGGTCCGCGAAGGATTTCTGCGCCTGCTGGAGGCCTAGGCAAAAAAAGCCCCGCGCTTCTGCCGAAGGCGGGGCTTTTTCATCAGCGGGTGAACCCGTTCGTTCGCGGACTCAGTGCGCGTAAGTCAGCAGCAACTCACTCGGCGCCTTGAAGTCCAGCGACATCATCACGCTCAGCGCGGTGATGGTGAAGATCGAGAACACGAACAGCTTGCGTGCCCAGACCGTGTCATCCACGGCCTTGTAGCCGGTCCAGGCCATGTACAACCAGTACATGCCCATGGCCGCGGCCACGGCGAGGTAGCTCATGCCGGCATAACCGCTGAACGTCAGCATCAAGGTCGCGCCGAGGAAGGCCAGGATGTAGAGCAGGATGTGCTTCTTCGCCACCAGGATGCCGCGCTTCACTGGCAACACCGGAATCGATGCGGCCAGGTAATCGTTGAAGCGGAAGATCGCGATCGCGTAGGAATGCGGCATCTGCCACAAGCTGAACATCACCAGCAACGTCAGGGCAGCCATGTCGAAGCTGTTGCTTACCGCCACGTAGCCGATCACCGGTGGCATCGCCCCGGACAGACTGCCGATCAGCGTGCCGTGAACCGACTTGCGCTTGAAGTACAGGCTGTAGAAGCCGACGTAGATGACAAAGCCGATCACCGCGAACAGCGCCGCCAACGGGTTGGCGACGCGGTACAGCAGGACCACGCCGGCGATCCCGAGGACGCTGGCGTAGATCAGGGCCAGTTTCAGGGACATCAGCCCCTGGACCAGCACCCGGTTCCTGGTGCGCTCCATCTTCAGGTCGATGTCACGGTCGATGCAGTTGTTGAACACGCAACCGGACGCCACCACCAGCGAAGTACCGATCATGGCCGCCAGGAAGATGGCCAGATCGACATGCCCCTTCGAGGCCAGGAAGAAACCACCCGCCACAGAAAGCACGTTACCGAAAATGATCCCCGGTTTGGTGATTTGGATAAAGTGCTTGAGCGACATCGGGTTTACCTCACTTCGCCATCATGACGGTGTGGATGCTGAACATGATCCACAGCGACAGACCCACCAGCAGGACAATCACCAGTGCCGCGAAGATAAACGCCACCACGTTGTTACGCTGCGCCGCGGAACGGTCCAGGTGCAGGAAGTACACCAGGTGCACCAGCACCTGGATCACGGCGAAGGCCAGAACGATCCACAGGGTCGCCGCCTTGGGCAGCGATGGGTACATCACCAGGCCGAACGGAATGATCGTCAGGATGATCGACAGGACAAAGCCGACCATGTAGGACTTCACGCTGCCGTGGTTGGCATCACTGGAATGCTGTGCATTAGCCATTTACAGAGTCCCCATCAGGTAAACAACGGTGAATACACAGATCCACACGACGTCCAGGAAGTGCCAGAACAGGCTCAGGCAGCTCAGGCGGGTGGTGTTGCTTGGCGTCAGGCCGTTTTTCCAGACCTGGTACATCATCACGGCCATCCAGATCAGGCCGCTGGTGACGTGCAGACCGTGGGTCCCGACCAGGGTGAAGAAACCGGACAGGAAGCCGCTGCGGTTAGGACCGTAGCCTTCTTCGATCAGCTTGTGGAATTCGTTGATTTCCATGCCGATGAAGCCCAGGCCGAAGAGGAAGGTGATCGCCAACCAGAACAGGACCTGACTTTTCTTGCCCTTGAACACCGCCAGCATGGCGAAGCCGTAGGTGATCGAACTGAGCAACAGGCAGGCGGTTTCGCCCAGCACGTACGGCAGTTCGAAGATGTCGTGGCCCGACGGGCCACCGGCGACGTTGTTAACCAGCACCGCGTACGCTGCGAAGATCGACGCAAACAGGATGCAGTCGGTCATCAGGTAGAGCCAGAAACCGAAGACGGTCATCTCGCTCGTATCGTGGTGGTGGTCATCGTGCCCATGGTCATGGCCATGGGCGTGTCCAGCATGAGTCACTGCATTCGACATGGTTTAAGCCTTTTCCAGCGAAGATTCAACACGGGTGGCAGGAGTCACTTTCGCTGCCGCCAGCACCTTGTGCTGTTCAGCTTCGATACGCTCGATGACGTCCACTGGCACCATGTAACCCTGATCATCACGCGAGATGTGGATGATGAAATAGATCACGGTACCGGCCAGGCCAGCGATGGCCATCCACCAGATGTGCCAGATCATCGCGAAACCGAACACGGTCAGCAGAGCGCCCATGACCAGGCCGGTCGCGGTGTTGTTCGGCATGTGGATCGGCTGGTAGCGCTTGGGCACCGAGTACGCGGTACCGTCTTCCTTGGCTTCGGTGAACGCGTCGACCACATCGGCTTTCGGCAGTTCGGCGAAGTTGTAGAACGGTGGTGGCGAAGAGGTCGACCATTCCAGGGTATGGCCGTTCCATGGGTCGCCGGTCACATCCATGTTCTGCTTGCGGTCACGCACGCTGACATAGATCTGGATCAATTGCGAAGCGATACCGAAGGCGATCAGAATGGCACCGAACAGCGCGACGTACAGGTAAGGCACCCACTCAGGGTTGGTGCTGGCGTTCAGGCGACGGGTCATGCCCATGAAGCCCAGAGCATAGAGCGGCATGAACGCGACGAAGAAGCCGGAAATCCAGAACCAGAACGCTGCCTTGCCCCAGCCTTCGTGCAGCTTGAAGCCGAACGCTTTCGGGAACCAGAAGCTGAAGCCGGCGATGTAACCGAATACCGCACCACCGATGATCACGTTGTGGAAGTGCGCGATCACGAACAGGCTGTTGTGCAGGACGAAGTCAGCACCCGGGATGGCCAGCAGTACGCCGGTCATGCCGCCGATGGCGAAGGTCACCATGAAGCCCAGGGTCCAGAGAACCTGGCTGGTGAAACGCAGGCGGCCACGATAGATGGTGAACAGCCAGTTGAAGAGCTTCACCCCCGTCGGGATCGAGATCAGCATGGTCGCCAGGCCGAAGAAGGCGTTGACGTTGGCACCCGAACCCATGGTGAAGAAGTGGTGCAGCCAAACCATGAAACCCAGCACCGAGATCGCGCCGCTGGCGTAGATCATCGAGTGGTGGCCGAACAGTTTCTTGCCGGAGAAGGTCGAGATGACTTCGGAGAAAACCCCGAACGCCGGCAGGATCAGGATGTACACCTCGGGGTGACCCCAGGCCCAGAACAGGTTGACGTACATCATCGGATTTCCACCCAGTTCATTGGTGAAAATGTGGAAATCCATGTAGCGGTCAAGCGTCAGCAAAGCCAGTGTCGCGGTGAGGATCGGGAACGAAGCGACGATCAGCACGTTGGCCCAGGTGCAGGTCCAGGTGAAGATCGGCATGTCCATCATCTTCATGCCGGGGGTACGCATTTTCAGCACGGTGGCCAGGAAGTTCACCCCGGTCAGCGTCGTACCCAGCCCTGATAGCTGGAGCGCCCAGATATAGTAATCCACCCCGACGCCCGGACTGTATTGCAGGCCCGACAGCGGCGGATACGCAACCCAACCGGTCTTGGCGAATTCGCCGACACCCAGGGAAACGTTGATCAGCACCACGCCGGAAACCAGCAGCCAGAAACTCAGGGAGTTCAGGAACGGATAGGCCACGTCACGCGCACCGATCTGCAGCGGCACGACGATGTTCATCAGGCCGGTGAAGAAAGGCATCGCCATGAAGATGATCATGATCACACCGTGGGCGGTGAAGATCTGGTCATAGTGGTGAGGCGGCAGGTAGCCAGGCGAACCCTCGGTGGCCATGGCCAACTGGGTCCGCATCATGATGGCGTCGGAGAAACCGCGCAGCAGCATGACCATGGCCACGATGATGTACATGACACCGATTTTCTTGTGGTCGACCGAAGTCAGCCACTCGGTCCACAGGTAGGTCCACTTCTTGAAGTAAGTGATCGCCGCGAACAACGCCAGGCCACCGACGGCAATCATCGCCAGCGTGATCATGACAATCGGTTCGTGGAACGGGACCGCTTCCCAACTTAATTTACCAAACATCGTTTACTCCTCTGCCCCGGCAGCTGAATGCGAGCTCATGTCCATTCCTTCCGTCGCGGCCACTTCTTTCTTCTCGTGCTCGACCGGCTTGCCTGCTTTCATACCTTCGTACTTGTCGACGATGATCTGGAACAGGTTCGGTGTAACGGAGGAATAAAGCGCGACCGGATTGTCCTGGCTTGGCTTGGAAAGGTCCGCGTATTCAGCTTGTTCAAGCTGTTTAGGTGCCTTCTTGACCTCAGCTACCCAGGCATCGAAATCCGCCTGGCTGGTTGCGGTCGCTTTGAATTTCATACCGGTGAAGCCGGCGCCGCTGTAGTTGGCGGAAATCCCTTCGTACTCATGATTCTCGTTGGAGATCAGGTGCAGCTTGGTCTGCATACCGGCCATGGCGTAGATCTGACCGCCCAGGCCCGGGATGAAGAACGAGTTCATCACGCTGTCGGAAGTGATCTTGAAGTTCACCGGGGTCTTGGCCGGGAAGACCAGCTTGTTGACGGTGGCAATGCCTTGTTCCGGGTAGATGAACAGCCATTTCCAGTCCAGCGCGACCACTTCGACGGTGATCGGCTTGACGTCGGATTCCAGCGGACGATACGGGTCCAGGGCGTGGGTCGACTTGTAGGTGACGATGCCCAGGAACAGGATGATGATCGCGGGAACGGCCCAGACCACGATTTCGATCTTGGTCGAGTGGTTCCATTTCGGTGCGTAGGTGGCGTCCTTGTTCGACGCGCGGTATTTCCAGGCGAAGGCAAAGGTCATCAGGATGACCGGCACCACGACCAACAGCATCAGCAGCGTAGCGGTGATGATCAGGTTACGTTCGTCCAGGCCCACCTGACCCTTCGGGTCGAGCAAGGTCATGTTGCACCCTCCCAGCAACAACGTGCCGAGCAGTGGCAATAAGCCTAAGAATCTGGGATACCTTGTTTTACTCATCTCACGACCTCTAAAGCAGCTTGCGCAATGCAGTTGGGTTTCGATAGCCAACACTTCACCCTGCCAAGGGTTGGCAATTTTTTCCGATTGAATAAGGGCCTGTCCGTCGCGCCAATCGCTGATCGGCACCTCTGGAACGGGCGTGAGTTCTTATTCGATTTCTTGGGTCATAGGCCTTGTTACAGACCAATTCCATTTGGTGCGGATACTTGGAAAGGTTGCCAGCACCAGGGGTCGCATGGCGCCCTTGCGCCCTTCAACCGCCCTATTGCGCTCAGGCAGAGCGGCGCCGGACATTCAGTGCGGCGATTGTAGTTAGGTCGCGTTTTATAAACCACGTCTCATCCTGAAATATTTTTTATCAAATCACGCAACAATCATTAACCATTTTTGCAACGATCATGAATCGTATCGCTTTTCATTCTCAACAAAAAGCCGTGAACCGCTCTTTTGTTCGACAACTGATCCGTCCTGAAATCGCCCTGCCAAACGCCTTGAAAGGGGCTCTGGCCCAAGCGTGACGGGGCATTGAGTAGGTCTTTGGTGCGGATAGGGGCGACGCCTGCACAGGTGCGGAACACAGGAGGAACCAGGGAACTTTTTCGAGGGTGGCTGTCAATCAGAAGATGACATCGCGGTCAGAAACAAGCAGTGCGACACCTGCGACGTGACAATATGTCGCAGTTTTTTCAGCCCTTTTCTTGTCCGCCATCAAGGCGCTTTTATCGCGGCTGGCGAACATAAAAACGCCCCGATCTTACATGAAAGATCGGGGCGTTTTTCAAGGGGCAGCGGCTGGGATCAGCCGCAAGGGCTCACCGCCGTAATCAGCGGTTTTTCCGCCGATTACGGTAGATACCCACCGGCACCAGCAACACCGTCAGCACGAAGGCCACCAGCGCCCACTGCGCCAGGGACAGGCCCAGCACCGGCGGATACGGCGTCTCGCAGAAACCCTCGACCTGGAAGCCCAACGGGAAGACCGACGCCAGGGGCAGGCCATCGACGATCGGTTGCAGCACGTCGATGCCGCAGCTCACCGCCGGGTTGGCCTGGATATAGACGTGGCGACCCGCGGCAATGATGCCGCCGACGGCACTCAGCCACACCAGCACCTCCAGCACCGTGAGACTGCGCCGGGTGCGCATGCCGGCGCCGATAAAGGCAAACAGGGCAATGAACAGCAAGGCATAGCGCTGCAGGATACATAGCGGACAAGGCAATTCGCCCAGCACCACCTGCATGTACAAGGCACCGCCGATCAAGGCGAGGCAGACCACCCCCAGCAGGACCAGAAAGCGCTTTTCCCGTCCCAGCCGCATCATTTCGTCAGTCATCCCGTTTCCCTTTGACTCGTTGTTGGATCGGCCCTGGGGCCGCGCAGCGTGCTGCGGCATCGAACCGAGGTTGTATCCCATAGGCCCACAGGTCGTAATCCACTCGTTTCAACCCGGCGAACCTGCTTCGTCCGCAAGTCTACACGTTGACCATGACCTTTGAGCGTATTGAACACACCCCGCCAGCGTCTGCGGGAGTATGGGTAAACCACCACAAATTCGCCGACAATGATCGGCGACTTAACGACAAGCCGATTAAACCGGGATTAACGCGCCAAGGGATTTTGCCCAGCCACTGCTCCATCCTCCCGACCGCCGCGGCCAACGGGCCGACCACGGCGGTCGCGGCGGTTATTCCAGGGCCGCGGCCGGGCCGAAGAACTCATAGCGGCTCTGCTGCTCCGGCACCCCCAGGGCTTTCAGGTGACGCTTGATCGCGCCCATGAACCCCTTGGGCCCGAGGAAATAGGCGTCCAGGTCACGCTCCTGTGGCAACCACTCGGCCAACTGCTCCTGGCTCAACAGGCCGACCTTGTCCGCCGCAGGGCTGATGCCGTCATCCTCGGCATAACAATAGAAGCGCTTGAGTTGTGGATGACGCTCGGCCAGGCCATCGACCCAGTCACGGAAGGCATGCACCTGGCCGTTGCGCGCGCAGTGGATGAAATGCACCGGCCGCTCGCCCGCCAACGCCGCCTCGAGCATCGGCAAGGTCGGCGTAATCCCGACCCCGCCGCTGATCAATACCAAGGGCTTGTCGCCGGCCGCCAGGATGAACTCTCCGGCCGGCGGGAACAGCTCCAGGGTCGCGCCGATGGCCAATTGATCATGCAGGTAGTTCGAGACCTTCCCACCGGCCTCGCGCTTGACGCTGATCCGATACTGCCCGGCCTTCGCCAGCGCCGAGAGCGAGTAGTTGCGCCGCACCTCTTCGCCGTCGATGACCAGCTTCATACCGATGTACTGCCCGGGGATGAAAGCCAGGACCGGCTGGCCGTCCACCGGCTCGAAGTAGAACGAGGTGATTTCCTGGCTTTCCTCGACCTTGGCCGCCACCTTGAACAACCGCGCACCGCGCCAGCCGCCGTGCGCCAGGGCCTTCTCGTCGTAAATAGCGGTTTCGGCACCGATCAGGATATCGGCCAGCTGGTTGTAGGCCGCGCCCCAGGCACTCATCACCTCGGGCGTGGCGATTTCCTCGCCGAGCACTTCGTGAATGGCCCGCAGCAAACAAGTGCCGACAATCGGGTAGTGCTCCGGGAGAATCTGCAGCGCAACGTGCTTGTTGATGATCTTGGCCACCAGGTCGCCCAACTGGTCGAGCTGGTCGATATGCCGGGCATACATCAATACGCCGTTGGCCAGGGCCCGGGGCTGGTCACCGCTGGACTGGTGGGCCTGGTTGAACAGCGGACGTACCTGCGGGTACTCGGACAGCATCATCCGGTAGAAATGCGTGATCAATGCCTCGCCGCCACTTTCCAGCAGTGGGACAGTCGATTTGACGATGGCACGGTCTTGAACGCTCAGCATGGGTCAACTCCTGGGTGTGAGATCTTATCTGGACTGACCTTTATCAATCACACTTCATGCCACAAATAAAAATTATATAAATCAATAGTTTAAAATAGTATTAGTCATAAAGACTACAATCACCTTATAGTCAATCCGACACCATAGGAGTCAATATGACTGCAAAACTCCTGCTGACCACCCTACTGCCATTGGTATCGGATCTCTCACGGGAACTGCCCGAACGTGAACGCTATCGACGTCTGCTCGAAGCCATGCGCGCGCTCCTGCCCTGTGACGCCGCAGCGCTGCTGCGCCTCGACGGCGAGTGGCTGGTGCCGCTGGCCGTCGATGGCCTGAGCCCCGACACCCTCGGGCGGCGCTTCAAGGTCAGCGAGCATCCGCGTTTCCAGATCCTCCTCGGCAGCCACGGGCCGACCCGTTTCGACAGCGATAGCGATCTGCCGGATCCTTACGACGGCCTGGTGGATGGCTTGACCGAGCACCTGGAGGTCCATGACTGCCTGGGCTGCCCGCTATTTATCGACGAACGCCCCTGGGGCCTGCTGACCCTCGACGCCCTCGACCCGGAGCGCTTCGAGCGGATCGAGCTCGACGCCCTGCAGGCTTTCGCCAGCCTGGCGGCGGCCACGGTCAACGTCGCCGAACGTATCGAGCGCCTGGCCTTGCGCGCCGAGGACGAGCACCAGCGCGCCGAGCTCTATCGCCAGGCCAACGGCGGGCACAATCGCGAAATGATCGGCCAGAGCAAAGCCCACAAGCGCCTGGTGGAAGAGATCAAGCTGGTCGGGGGCAGCGACCTGACGGTGCTGATCACCGGCGAAACCGGGGTCGGCAAGGAACTGGTGGCCCAGGCGATCCATGCCGCCTCCGCGCGCGCGGAAAAACCCATCATCAGCCTCAACTGCGCGGCCCTGCCGGACACCCTGGTGGAAAGCGAGCTGTTCGGCCATGTGCGCGGCGCCTTTACCGGAGCCGTAAGCGATCGCCGCGGCAAATTCGAACTGGCCAATGGCGGCACGCTGTTTCTCGATGAGGTCGGCGAGCTGTCGCTGAGTGTCCAGGCCAAATTGCTGCGGGTGCTGCAAAGCGGCCAGCTACAAAGGCTGGGCTCGGACCGCGAGCATCAGGTGGATGTCCGGCTGATCGCCGCCACCAACCGCGACCTGGCCGAAGAAGTGCGCAGCGGGCGCTATCGGGCCGACTTCTACCATCGCCTGAGTGTCTATCCGCTGCAAGTGCCGGCCCTGCGCGAGCGCGGTCGCGATGTATTGCTCCTGAGCGGCTTTTTTCTGGAGCAGAACCGCTCGCGCATGGGCCTGGGCAGCTTGCGCCTGGGCCAGGACGCACAGGCGGCGCTGTTGGCGTACAACTGGCCGGGCAACGTCCGCGAGCTGGAACACCTGATCGGGCGCAGTGCCTTGAAGGCCCTGGGCAATTGCCGGGAACGGCCGAAGATCCTCAGCCTGAGCGCGGCCGACCTGGACCTGCCGACGACCGTCGCTGCGACCTCGCACGAGCCTGTCCCCGCTGCGCCGGAGCTCGGAACCGCTGTCGATCTGCGCCAGGCCACGGAAAGCTACCAACGGCAACTGATCGTCACCTGCCTGGAACGACACCAGCACAATTGGGCGAGCGCTGCCCGGGAACTGGGCCTGGACCGGGCGAACCTGGGACGGATGGCTAAACGACTGGGTTTGAAATGACAAAATGCAACTCAAGCCGACGGTGCGTCTGTGGGAGCGGAGCTTGCCCGCGAAGCTTCTGGCGCTCTTGAGGGCCTCTTCGCGGCGGTGCGGCGATCCGACAAGCACCGCTCCAACGAGATATTCAAACTAAAGCCGGCTCCTATCGGGTCGATAACCCATCATCGATAGCCGTTCAGGGTTAATCTGTCCTGAACCACCTTTTTCCACAGAAGGTTTCTATGTCTTCCAACAAAGCCCGCGCAGACTCGCTGTCACTTCTGCTTTTTACCTTGCGCAGCGGCAAGCTGATGGCGATCAACCTGCTGAAAGTCAGTGAAATCATTCCCTGCCCGCCGCTGACCAAGCTGCCGGAGTCCCATCCCCACGTCAAAGGTATCGCCACCCTGCGCGGCACCTCGCTGTCAGTGATCGATCTGAGCCGCGCCCTCGGCGAACGTCCGTTGGTGGACCCGGATGGCGGTTGCCTGATCGTCACCGATATCAGCCGCTCGAAACAGGGCCTGCATGTCCAGGCCGTGAGCAAGATCGTCCATTGCCTGACCACCGATATCCGCCCGCCGCCCTACGGTTCCGGCGGGCCCAAGGCCTTTATCACCGGGGTGACCCAGGTCGATGGGACCCTGGTCCAGGTGCTGGATATCGAAAAGGTCATCCACGGTATCGCGCCGACGCAAATCGAAGTCACGCCGAGCGAACTGACCATGGAGGAAGCAGATATCCTTGGCCATGCGCGCATCCTCGTGGTCGACGACAGCCAGGTGGCCCTGCAGCAATCGGTGCTGACCCTGCGCACCCTCGGCCTGACCTGCCACACCGCCCGTAGCGCCAAGGAGGCGATCGCTTGCCTGCTCGACCTGCAAGGCACCGCCGAGCAGATCAACGTGGTGGTCTCGGACATCGAGATGTCCGAGATGGACGGCTACGCCTTTACCCGCACGGTCCGTGAAACCCCGGACTTCCAAGACCTCTATATCCTCCTGCACACCTCCCTGGACAGCGCCATGAACAGTGAGAAGGCGCGACTGGCCGGGGCCAACGCGGTGCTGACCAAGTTTTCCTCGCCGGAACTGACCAGGTGCCTGATCCAGGCGGCCCGGACCGTCACGGAGCAAGGGATCTGAAATGCCCGACCGTCACTGCCAGTTGTTGCGCAAGGACCTCGACGACTTGCTGGACATTCCCCAGTGGCCGGCAGGCATCCGCGTGGGCGTGTTGCGCGCCGAGCTGATGGAGCCGGTGCATGCCTTGCTCAAGCTGGGTTACCAGGATGGTGCTGGCAGCGTCGAAGACTTCGACCAATGGCGCCGACGCTTCACGACCGATGCGGAATTCGATCCCGCGCTGTGCCTGATCGCCCTCGACGAACAGGGTGTGGCGGGTGTCGCCCTGTGCTGGACCAGCGCCTATATCAAGGACCTGGTGGTGCATCCGCGCCGACGTACCCAAGGCCTCGGCCTGGCCTTGCTACGCCAGGCGTTCAAGGTGTTCGCCTCGCGCGGCGAAGCCTTCGTCGACCTCAAGGTCATGGAAAACAATCGCGCCGCCAGGCAACTGTACGAGCACGCCGGCATGCGTTTTATCGAACGCTATGAAGTCAGCCCGGCTCAGGCATAATCCCCTCTTGCCCGTCGCCCTTGAAGGAGACCTGCCATGAAAACCTTCACCCTGCTCTTCATCAGCCTCGTCGCCCTGGCCAGCCAGGCCCAGGCCGCCAGCCCCGACGCCTGGGCGAACTACCACAAGGCCGTGGTTGCCAGTTGCACCAAGGCCAGCAAACTGAAAAGCGTCAAGCCCGTGGGCAATCCCGCGCAATTCGACGACAAGGTCGGTTACACCGCCCTGCTGCTGCACGGTCGCTATCCGCAGGCGCACATGAAGAACCAGCCGGGTACCGAATTGTGCCTGTACAACAAGAAGAGCAAGACCGCCGTCGTCACCGAATGGGACTCGGTCATGCCCGCCCGCAGCAACTGAACGGCTGGCGCATAACTTGCTTTGACCGAAACTCACACGGCGAAACCAAACGGAATTACGTCACCGTCCCTGCCCTTGTCCTTCGGTCGACCCACTCATGAGTACCCATTTTTCCTGCGTCGGTTGTGGCAAATGCTGCACCGATCACCATGTGCCCCTGACACTGGCCGAAGCCCGGCAATGGGCCGCGGACGGCGGCCAGTTGATCGTCCTGGTCGAGGCCTTCCTGGCGGACGGCCCGGGCCAGCCGGAACAGCAACGCGACCACGTGCTGCGCCGCTCCTGGGGCGTGCCCAGCGGCCATGCCGAAGCCCGTGTCGCCATCACCTTCGCCGCCTACAACGTCGGCCCCTGCCGGAATCTTGACGAAGACCTGCTGTGCCGGATCTATCAACGGCGGCCGCTGGTGTGCCGGATCTATCCGATGGAAATCAATCCGCATATTCCGCTGCGCCCCGAGACCAAGGATTGCCCGCCGCAGGCCTGGGAGGACAGCCACCCGCTGCTGATCGTCGGCGGGCAGTTGCAGGATCAGGAACTGGTCCGGCTGATCGAAGCCTCGCGCCAGGCCGATCGTGACGATATCCAGGCCAAGGAAGTCATTTGCTCACGGCTGGGGATTCACACCGCGGCGCTCAAGGGCGACGGTTTCACTGCTTACTTGCCGCTGATGTCGGCGTTCGCCGAGGCAATCGACCAGGTGCAACAGCTGACGCACTGGCCGGCGGCGAGCGAGTGGAGCTTTCACGTCTCCGGCCCGGTCATCGCCGCGCAGTTGCAGGCAGAGGGGGCCCGGGTGGTGAGCGAAGCGGCTACCACCTATGCCTTTATCGCCTTGCAAGCGGCCTGAGCACGATCTACGGCGAAACGCAGACCTGCAGGACTGAGTCTGTGTGGAAGCAGTGCCTGTGTGGGAGCGGAGCTTTTGGCGTCCTTGAGGCCCCCTTCGCGGGCAAGCTCCGCTCCCACACAAACTCCGCGCCTACAAGGTCCCGTGGTGTTGGCAGAATCGTGTTCAGCAACGCTTGCGCCAGAATTCCTGGGCCAATGAACGCAGGTCATCCGCCAACCCCGCCACATCCCCCGAGCTGAGATGACTCTGCTGGCCGACATGGACCAGCGCCTCGCAGGCAGTGCGGATGCTGACGATATTGCGGCTGATGTCCTCGCTGACGCTACTCTGCTCTTCCACCGCCGCAGCGATCTGCTGGCTCATCGCGGTAATCCGGCTGACCCGCTGGCTGATCCCGGCCAGGGCATCGGCCGCCTGCTGGACCTGCCGCACACTGTCTTCGGCCTGCTGGCTGCTGTTCTGCATCACCTCTACCGCATTGCGCGCGCCGCCCTGCAGGTTGCTGATCATTCGCTGGATCTCATTGGTCGACTGCTGTGTACGCTGAGCCAGCCCACGCACCTCGTCGGCCACCACCGCGAAGCCACGGCCCTGTTCCCCGGCGCGAGCGGCTTCGATGGCGGCATTCAGGGCCAGCAGGTTGGTCTGATCGGCAATCCCGCGAATGACCTCCAACACCGTGGAGATCTCCGTGCTGTGGCTTTCCAGATGCAGGATCACCTCGGTGGCACGCGCCAGTTCGTTGGCCAGGCGCAGCACCGCGCCGCGGCTCTCCGCCACCAGTTGATGACCCTCATGGGTTTCGCCGCCGACCTGGTCGGCCACTTCCGAGGCCTGCTGGGCATTGCTGGCGACCTGGGCCACGCTGGCGCTCATCTGCTGGATGGCCGCCGCCACCTGGTCGGTTTCGGCCTGTTGGTCCAGGGTGCTGTCATGACTGCTATGAAGATGCCGGGCCAACGCCTGGGCATGCCCGGACAGGCGCAGCGAGGCATCGCCGATGCGCCCCACCACCGCACCGACCTGGGCCTCGAGCATGCTCAAGGCAAAGCCGATCTGGCCGAACTCGTCGCTCCGACCGGTGTAGATCGCCTGGCTCAAGGGATTGTCGGCGATCTCCCGGGCCCGCGCGGTAAGCCGGGAAAACGGGCGCAAGGAGCAATGGGTCAGCACACCGACCAGCACGCTGCCCAGGACCCAGAGTCCCAGCCCGACCTCCAGCGATTGCCCGCCAAGCGCATGCCCCAGCGCCAGGACAAGCGCAAGCGCGGCACTGGCCTGCGCCCAGAGCCGGGTCTGCAAACGCAAGCCGGGCAGGCGCTGACGCCAGGGCAAACGGCCATTGCGCAACCAACCATACCAGCGCTCGGCGGCCTCGACCTGCGCGGCGTCGGGGCGGGTCCGCACCGACTGGTACTCCACCGTCTGGCCATCGCGAGTCACCGGTGTCGCGTAGGCGCTGACCCAGTAGTGATCGCCATTCTTGCAGCGATTCTTCACCAGGCCCATCCATGAACGCCCACCCTTGAGGGTTTGCCACATATGCGCGAACGCCTCGGCAGGCATGTCCGGATGCCGCAACAGGTTATGTGGCGAACCTAGCAGCTCCTCACGGCTGTAGCCGCTGATCCTGACGAAGTCAGGATTGGCGTAGGTAATCGTGCTGTCCAGATCGGTAGTCGAAAGGATGTTGGCGTCAAAGGCGACGTCTAGATTTCGCCCGGTAATCGGGAGATTGATCTTCATGGAAAACGCGCTCGAAAGTGGGAGGAGTCGACAGGACGTCGACTCTAAGCGCGCGAAAAAGCCAGACACTGATCCAGCTCATGATCCTGGCATTTAGCCATATTCATGACAATTCAAAGACGTTCCGTGTTTTTTGGCGCCAATCCGTCGGCGACGAGGCCCTTGAACCTTGCGCGGCATTGACGCCCGCCATGGCCGGCAAGCCCGCTCCCGCGCACAGCTCAGCGTTTGCCCATGGATCGACGCGTACCATTGGGTGCGCGGCCCGGTCTCTCGTGATGCCCGTCCTTGCCGCCTTTCTGGTACCAGGTCTGGCCGGCCTTTTTCGCCGCGGCGAACTCAGCGGGATTGAACGGAAAGCTGAAGGCCGGGACAGCAGGTTTCTCGTCGACCGCAAGCTCGGCTTCGACCACGGGTTCTTCACCCGGGTTGGCGGAAACGGACGGTTGTTCAGGGGAAGTCATGGAAGCTCCGAAAAGACGGGACGGATCAGGTCGAACCGAAAGATCGCAGTATACCCGCGAGCGCCCTGCCCGCACCGCCGCCAGCGGTCATTTATAGAACAAATCGACCACCACCCCGGCCGAGAACGGCCCGGCCTTGGGCTGGTCGCTGTTCCACACCAGCTCGGCGTCGAACCGCGCCATGGCCGCCCGGGTCTCGCCCAGCAGATCGGCCAGGTGAAAGGAGCGATTGTAGGGAAGCCCCTGGCCACCGTCCGCCCGGACGATCCGGATGCCCACGCCGTCATTGCCCTGGGGAATCAGCAGATCCCCGGAGACACTGCCAGATACCGGCTTCAAGCGCGCGTCCAGGCTGAACGCGGTGTCACAGGTCCGACTGGTATGCAGGGCGAACGGGCGACGCGCCGCCACCTGGCCCATGACCACCCGCTCGATGGCGACCCGGCCGAAGTCGACGGTCTCGGGAATCACCTGCAACTCGGCATCACAGGCGACGAAGCGCAGGCCGGCAAGGTTGTTGATCACGTAATTGAGCGAACGCCCGCCGCTGCTCGCTCCAGCGCTGCCATCCAGTTGGAACAAACGGTAGTCCCGCAGGTTGCTCGCCACTCCGGAAGGCGGCGTCGGCCCGAACTTTTCGATAAACACCGAGAAGGCCAGGTTGAAACTCAACGCCGGACAGGTCCCCTCAAGACATCCCGGGACCCGTCGCCCGGTAGCGATGCGCCCACTGCTCTGGCGATGATCGACGCCGTCATGGGTCAAGCCGGCGCGGATACCCTGGCCGATCACCTGGCCGGCCGGATTGAGATGGATAAACACCTCCTCGTCGCCGCCCTGCGGATTGTCCCGGGCACAATCGAGCGCCAGGTTGAGCGGTTCCGAACGCCAGATCACGCTGCCATTGGGCAACGAGGCCGGTATCGCGACCGTGCTGCCCAGGTCAGCGTTGACCAGGGTCGCACCAGTGCCCTGCAAGGTGCAGGTCAAGGCAAATGCGCGGGCCGGACCGAAGAATCCGAGACACAACAACGGACGCAGCCAAGCACGGCAAGCAAGCTTAGTCATGGGATAAAACCTTCTGTTCGGAATGGGTCGGGTCGGTATTCAGTGAGGCGTTGAACGGCGTGCCGTAGGCCAGCCGGGCGCGGTAGGCGCGCTGGCCGCCGTAGTCGGTCAGCGCCTTGAACCGCAAGTGCTGCGCCGGGGAACGAGCGAGGATCAGTTCCCGACGCTCTCCCGGCGGGACCAGCAAATCATCCCCCGGAGGCCGGGGCGTACCCTGGCGCGGGTCCTCCTCGATCTGAATATTCAGCAGGGCGGCATGGAACACCGTCGGGTTCTCCACCCGCAGCCGATGCACGCCGCTGTCATCGCGCACCAGCGTCCAGTTCAGGCGCTGCGGGGTGGACGCCGGATCCCCCGGCAGTCCCGGCGGGCGAAACAGCACATTGATGCGCTGGCGGATCGCGATGTTCAGCACCCCGTCGCCCGGGCGGCTGCGAGGAATTTCCAGCACATACAGGTGCAGCAGCGACTCGCGGCCCGCCGGCATGCCCAGCCCCTCATACATCAGGCGCAGGACCTGGCGGCTCTCCGGCGCCAGCCGCGACAATGGCGGGGTCAGCACAAAGGGCAGGTCCGCCGCCGACTCCTGTCCTTGATTCGCGTCGCTGAGCCAGGCCTGCAGCAGGACCGCCTCAGGGCCACGGTTGCGGGCTTCGATGCTCACCTCGCGAAAGCGCCCATCAAACACCAGCCGCGTGCCGCTGAGGGACACCGCGGCCTGCAGCGGGCCGACCGCCAACAAGCCCAACAGCAACACCAGCACGTCCAGCCGCTTCACTGGCACACCCCGCGCACCCGTTCGTAGGTCCGCTGCGGGTCCTTGGGCGGTAATTTGAAGGAAAACTGGCAGCGCCGATCCGACCAGTTGACGCTCAGCAGGCCTTGCTCCTGCTCACTGAGCACCAGCGCGCGGCTGCTCGGGTCGACCACCGCCAAGGTCCGCCCGGCAGCGTCCTGGACAGTCGCGCCGAGGGGAATCGGGCTGCCATCGGCCTGGCTCAGGTCGAACTGCACACGTCGCCCGGCACTGGCCTTGAAGGTGGCCAGAACCACCGCGCCACGTCGCGGAACCACCTGGGCAATGGCGTTATCCACCTCGACGTCGGCGCCCAGGTCACGGGTATCCAGGCTGATCCAGTTAGCCCGGTAGGGTTGCGCATAAGGCACCACGGCATAGCCGTTGGCGCCGGTTTCGACCCCACTGAAATTGTTGAACCGCGCGCCGCTGACACCCGGTACCTGTGCCAGCACAAAGGTATCGCCCAGCGACTGGCCAAGATTGAGTCCTCCGCCATGGGCCACCAGCGAACCGCGAGCCCCGAGGTTCCAGCTGTTGAAATCGCGCCCATGGCTGTAGCCGGCCTCGAAACGCCCGATGGAGGTGCTGCTGTTCAGGCTCGCCGAACCCGCGCCGGCACCGCTGCCGTCATTGCCGGCCAGCACCGAATAGAAGGTGTCGCGACTCTCCGGCAGACGTCCGCTCAAGCCGGCCAGGGCACTGGAACTGCCCTCGCTGTCACGCACCGCGGTGAACGAGGCGCGGCTGGCCCGCTCGTGATTGCCGAACGGCATCGAGAGGGTCAGGGTCAATTGATGGTCGGTACCGGCCTGGCCATTGATATCCAATACTTCGGCGCGGTCCAGCGACAGGCTGTAGTTGAGGTCGCGCCAATAACCGCCGTAGGTCACGTTGTACTGCCGGGAAGTGCCGGGCAGGTCCCAGAAACGCTGCTCCAGGGCCGAAACGCTCAAGGTCCCGGTGCCCAGCGGTTGGCTGAGGTTGAGATCGATCCGGTCCCTCGCCCGCCCCTGCTGGATCAAACCAGGCTGGCTGCGCTCCTGCACATGCTGGTCGAAGGTACGGTAATGCTCGCTGGAATAGCGATAACCGGCGATGGCAAAGGTGGTCCGGGTGCTATTCAAGGTATTCGCGTAGCGCAGGCGCACGCTCTGCCCGCCCAGGTCCGTGGCCGGCTGGCGACTGACCGAATGGGTCAGGTCCGCCGAAATCGCCCCCAGCCCGGTATTGAGCCCCGCCCCCAGGTTACTGGCCTGGTAATCCCCGGCCAGTTGCAGGCCTCCGTAGCCGGTCAGGTGTTCGCTCAGGCCGTAGATCAAGGTGCTGCTGGCAAAGCCCGGGGTCTGGTAGCCATTGCTGTTGCTGTCGTATTGCCCGGCTTCGACGCTATAGCTGAAGGTACCTTCAGGCACCATGATCGGCAGGGAGGCAAACGCCTGGGTAAAGGTACGGCGCCGACCGTCGGCCTCGATCACCGTCACCAGCAGGTCGCCATTCGAACCGCTGGGGTAGAAGTCACGGATTTCGAACGGCCCGGGCGCCACATTGGCGCTGTACAACAGGTAGCCGTTCTGGCGGATCTCCACCGTCGCATTGCTCTCGGCCACCCCGCGAATGGTCGGCGCATAGACCCGTTCGCTGTCCGGCAGCATGCCGTCGTCGGTGGCCACCTGGACGCCGCGAAAACGCACACTGTCGAAAACCCGCGAATCGCTATAGGTCTCGCCCAGGGTCAGTTGGCTCTTCCAGGCACTCAGGTCACGCTGGGCGAAGGTGCTGTTGCTGCTCCAACGCGTCGCTTGATCGCTGCCCTGCAACAGCGAGGACTGGTTGCGCAGGCGCCAGTCGCCGAGATTCAAACCGTTGTTCAGGCCCAGGTAGTAGCTGTCGCTGCGAATCCCCGTCACTTCGCGGCGGTTGCCAATAAAGCTGTAGTCGATAAAGCCGCTGTTGACCCCACGGTCCCATAACTGCGGCGAGATGTAGCCGCGGGCGCTGCGGCGCAAGGCGATCTGCGGCACGCTGATATTCAGTTGCAGGCTGTTGGGTTGGTAGTCGACGCTGGCCTGGTCCAGGCGACGCCAATCGAAGCACTGTTCCCGCGCGGTACCGTCGGTCAAGACGCCGAGGCTGCGCAGACGCTCCAGGTCCAGCCCGAGCTCCTCAAGCATCGGCAATGTCAGGCAAGGCTCGACCTGGCCGGTCGAAGTATTGCGGGCAAACACCAGGTCCCGCCGCGCGCCGAGGTTGCGATTGAGGTAGATATCCACCCGGTAGGTGCCCGGCACCACGCTGTTGCCTTCCAGAAAGGCCTTCAGGTCCGCCGACTGTTCACCGCCGTGGATAAAGGCGGTATTGAAGCGTGGCCCCTGCCCGGTTGCTTCCCCGGAGGTCTCGGAAAAGGCAGCGCCCGGCGCAATCAGCGCCACCCCCAATGACCATTTGAAGCCCCATGGGCCTCGTGCTTTCTCAAGCAGGGAGCGCACCAACCCGCTGCTGCTCCCATGACGTGATAACGCGAGAACTTCCTTTGTTCGCTGATAAAGCCAGTCCATTTGCAACCTTCACAATACAAGTGCTTGAAGTGTGTTCCAGGCGGGTTCCTTTTCCGCACGCACAACGCCCTGACCTGCGCGCGGGTCCCGGCATCGAAAGAAAAATCGGCTGACGCTCGAAGAGGCTAACTGTCCAGCGGTTGCGCCTGGCCCTTACTCCAGCCGCCCGAGGACAACCGATAAGGCACCAGCGCCCCATGGTCGTTGATGACACTGAAATTCAACTGGGCGCTCTGCGCCTGGGCGGGTTCATGCAGGTCATAATCGACGGACTGCCCCGGGGCCAGCATCGAACTTTTTTGCTGCAGGACCCGACGCCCCCCGGACAGCAACTGGATGTCCACCAGCGTCACGTGGTAGGGACCGCTGTTGAGCACATTCAGTACGCCCCTCCGGGGCAGGCTCCAGCGCAGTTGCCCGGGCGCCAGCTCAACATCCCCGGCGAGCCGCTCGGGGCGGTAGAACAGCTTGATACGTTGGCGGATACCGATCTGCAGGACATTTTCCCGCTCGCTGGCCTGGGGAATTTCCTGCACGTTCAACCAGAACAGTGACTCGCGGTCCCCGGACATCGCGGCCCCGGAGTGGATGATCCGCACCGTCTGCCGGCCACCCGAGGGCAATTGCACCAGGGGCGGCACCACCACGAAGGGCAACTCCCGGGCGCCATCCCCATCGGCTTCAAGCCAGGACTGCAGCAATATGCTCGAGGAGTTATTGTTCAGGACACTGAGCACCGCCTCCTTGTCTTGCGCCGGATAAACCACCCGTGTCGTATTCAACACAATACCCGCCCACGCATCGGCGCCCATCCACATGGCCAGGACAATGCCGATCACCGGAGCAAAAACGTTGCGCATGCGAACTACCCATTCCAATGAAGAAAAGAACGGAGCGGTGTAAAGCTCCGTTCAAGAAAGCCACTTAGTTATAAGTCAGGACAAAGGGCACGGTGCCCGTCGCGGCACCCGGTACCGTGGCTACGCCGTTCTTGACGAACACGGCCCTCAGGGCCAGCTCGCCGCGTGAGCCGGTACCGCTGGGTTGAAGGACGCCGTCAATGGTGTCGGTGGGATCCTGGATATTGAGGAAGGTGTCGCTATCGCGACGCACCAGGCCGATCCCCACGCCCTTGGCGGCACCGGAGGTAGTCAACAGGTAAGGATCGTTGGTGTCGGTTTGCGAAGGCCGGAATGACATGTGCACAGTGTTCTCCGCCGCCGGTTGCAGGCAGGTCACCACCAGGTCGATATCTTTCGCGGTGCCCAGTCGCGAGTCGGTGCGATTGCCGATATCGGCAAAAGACACCCGCCCCAGGTCCACCGGGATGTTATCCGCCGAACCGCCTCCGGAAGACACTTCGCAACTGGTGTTGGTCAAGGCACCGGTAAAATTCAGCGTGCCGCTGTTGGCTGCGTGTGTGGTAGTGACTGCCCCCAGGGTCGCCGCCAATAAAGCCAGGGTCATAGAGATCTTTTTCATGCGAACACAATCCTTCGAGTTAATTCGTTTGTACCCATCAATTGGGTGGCAAACACTATAGACCCGAAGATTTCATTACGCTGTAAGCCGTTCCCGCCTGACTAACTAAGAACTCGCTTAGAAAGAAGAACGCCGCAACTGTCAGAGCTCGGCGTCATTCCAAACCTCAAGAAAAAAGAACAACAACTGTTTAATATTCAAACTATTTCAACGAAATACCTCATCGTTAAAACATAACTATCGGGCACCTTGATATTGATCTGATGCCATGCCCGATAGTTGCACACCGCACTGTTTGTTCGAGGTCGCCAGGGACCTGGCCCACGGCCCCAGGCAGGTCGCCGGATTTTTACCGTCCCGACAGCCCGTCTATACACGCAACCGGCGACCGCGGGTGCATGAGCGCACGTACAACTCAGTTGTACGTGATGATGACCACCGCCTGCCGGGGCGCGACACTCGACGCCAGCGCCTGATAACTCGCGCTGAACGGCACTCGCCCATCGCGACAGGCATTGGCCAGCGTGTCGACACTCAAGCTCAATCCGGAAGAGACTTTGAGCAATCGGCTACCCGGCTCGACCTGGCTATTGGTCTGTCGGCCGATATCACAAGCGGACTCGACGATCTGTCCGGAAAACCTGAGCTGACCGCTGTTGTTCGCCGCTTGCGCGCTGAAACTGCCCGCCAGCAACAACAGCACAGCGAGACTTACTATCTTTCCGTTCATTTCCAACACTCCCAAAGCCGGGCCGGTATTAGTCAGTAAAGATCAGCAAACGCCACTCCACCAGCAACCAAAGAATTATCCGTAGGACATGTCACGAGTGTTTTTCTGTCCATAAGACTCTTTAACCTTATCGGCCAAAGTGATAGGCGCTTTAATAACCCGGCGTGTTATAAACCGGACAGTTTTCTGACAGCCCTGTCAGGTAGCCGTCACCTTGCTGACCCGGTTGGGGGGTTATAAAGGAGCTACTGTTCTGCCAGCATTCACCTTCCTATCCCTTTGTCCCGGCGTCCCGACAGCATGCGTATCCCGAAGAAAACCGCGTTGATCCTTGGCCTGGTGGTCATCGTGGCCGCCGCCGCGACCTGGACCCTGACCCGCGCGCCCCAGGCCAAGCCCAGCGCCAACATCACTGTGCCGGTCAAGGTGGTCAGCGTGATCCAGCAGGATGTGCCGCGTTATGTCAGCGGTATCGGCTCGGTGCTGTCGTTGCACAGTGTGGTGATCCGCCCGCAGATCGACGGCATCCTCACCAAATTGCTGGTCAAGGAAGGGCAACTGGTCAAGGAAGGCGACCTGCTGGCAACCCTCGATGACCGCTCGATCCAGGCCAGCCTGGCGCAGGCCAAGGCCCAACTGGCGCAAAGCCAGGCGCAGTTGCAGGTGGCGGAAGTCGACCTCAAGCGCTACAAATTGCTCACGGTCGATAACGGTATTTCCAAGCAGACCTACGACCAGCAACAAGCGCTGGTCAATCAATTGAAGGCCACCGCCCAAGGCAACCAGGCAGCGATTAGCGCGGCCCAGGTCCAGTTGTCCTATACCCAGATCCGCTCGCCGGTCACAGGCAGAGTCGGCATTCGTGCCGTGGACGAAGGCAACTTCCTGCGCATGAGCGATGCCCAGGGCCTGTTCTCGGTGACCCAGATCGACCCGATCGCCGTGGAGTTCTCCCTGCCCCAGCAAATGCTGCCGACCTTGCAAGGCTTGCTCTCCAGCTCTCTGCCGGCACCGGTCAGCGCCTTCCTCGGCGACGACGGGCATAGCGGCCTGCTGCTGGGCGAAGGCCACCTGACCCTGATCGACAACCAGGTCGCGGCGGGCACCGGGACCATCAAGGCCAAGGCCGAATTCAGCAACAAGGGCCAGAAACTCTGGCCCGGCCAGTTGGTGAACATCAAGATCCAGACCGCCCTGGAGCGCGGCGCCCTGGTGGTGCCGCCGGTGGTGGTCCAGCGTGGCCTGGACAACTATTTCGTCTATCGGGTCAAAGGCAACGGCGTGGAAGTGGTACCGGTGCAGATGGCCTACCAGGACAGCGACCTGAACATCATCAGCGGAGTGCAGGCCGGCGATGTGCTGGTCAGCGACGGTCAGTCGCGGCTCAAGCCGAACTCGCGGATCGAAGTCCAGGGCCAGGCGAAACTGGCTGACCGCCAGGCCACCCTGGAGTCCAAGCCATGATCAAGGAAAGTCGCGGCGTTTCGGCCTGGTGCATCGACCACCCGGTGGCGACCATCCTGCTGACCTTCGCCCTGGTGCTGCTCGGTTTGATCGCTTTCCCGCGCCTGCCCCTGGCGCCGCTGCCGGAAGCCGAATTCCCGACCATCCAGGTCTCCGCCCAGCTCCCCGGCGCCAGCCCGCAAACCATGGCGTCGTCGGTTGCCACGCCGCTGGAGGTGCAATTCAGCGCCATCCCCGGCATGACCCAGATGACCTCCAGCAGCGCCCTGGGCACCACCACCCTGACGCTGCAATTCACCCTCAGTAAAAGCATCGACACCGCCGCCCAGGAAGTCCAGGCGGCGATCAACACCGCCTCGGGCAAACTGCCCAAGGACATGCCGACCCTGCCGACCTGGCGCAAGGTCAACCCGGCCGACAGCCCGGTGCTGATCCTCAGTGTCAGCTCCAGCCAGATGCCCGGCACCGAACTCAGCGACTACGCCGAAACCCTGTTGGCCCGCCAGCTCAGCCAGATCGACGGCGTCGGCCAGATCAACATCACCGGCCAGCAGCGCCCGGCCATCCGGGTCCAGGCCTCGGCGGACAAGCTGGCGGCCATCGGCCTGACCCTGGCCGACATCCGCCAGGCGATCCAGCAGACCAGCCTCAACCTGGCCAAGGGCGCGCTGTACGGCAAGTCGAGCATCTCCACGCTGTCGACCAACGACCAGTTGTTCCAGCCGGAGGAATACGAGCAGTTGATCGTCTCCTACAAGAATGGCGCACCGGTCCAGCTCAAGGATGTCGCCCGGGTCATCCGCGGTTCCGAGGACGCCTATGTACAAGCCTGGTCCGGTGACGAACCCGGGGTGAACCTGGTGATCTCCCGCCAACCGGGGGCCAACATCGTCGAAACCGTGGACCGTATCCAGGCCGCCCTGCCGGGCCTCGAAGCCATGCTGCCGGCCTCGGTGCAGGTCAAGGTACTGATCGACCGGACCCAGACCATCCGCGCCTCGCTGCACGAAGTGGAAATGACCCTGCTGATCGCCATCCTGCTGGTGGTGGCGGTAATGGCGCTATTCCTGCGCCAGTTGTCGGCGACCCTGATCGTTTCTTCGGTGCTCGGCGTGTCCCTGGTGGCCAGCTTTGCCCTGATGTATGTGATGGGCTTCAGTCTGAACAACCTGACCCTGGTAGCGATCGTCATCGCCGTGGGCTTTGTGGTCGACGACGCGATTGTCGTGGTGGAAAACATCCACCGTCATCTCGAGGCCGGTGACGGCATGCGTGAAGCGGCAATCAAGGGCGCCGGGGAAATCGGCTTTACCGTGGTATCCATCAGCTTCTCGCTGATCGCCGCGTTCATCCCGCTGCTGTTCATGGGTGGCGTGGTCGGCCGGCTGTTCAAGGAATTCGCCCTGACCGCGACCTCGACCATCCTGATTTCGGTGGTGGTCTCGCTGACCCTGGCCCCGACCCTGGCCGCGCTGTTCATGCGCGCGCCAGTACATCACGAACACTCGAAACCCGGCTTCGGCGAACGCCTGCTGGCCGTCTACGAGCGTGGCCTGCGGCGCGCACTGGCGCACCAGAAAACCATGTTCGGGTTGTTCTGCGTGACCCTGTGCCTGGCCATCGCCGGCTACGTGTTCATTCCCAAGGGTTTCTTCCCGATCCAGGACACCGGCTTCGTCCTCGGCACCACCGAGGCCGCCGCCGACGTTTCCTTCAATGACATGGTGGCCAAGCACAAGGCCCTGGCCGAGATCGTCGCCGCCGACCCGGCGGTGCAGGCCTTCTCCCACTCGGTCGGGGTGTCAGGCAGCAACCAGACCATCGCCAACGGCCGCTTCTGGATCGCCCTCAAGCCACAGGACCAGCGGGACGTCTCGGCCAGTGCATTCATCGACCGCATTCGTCCGCAATTGATGAAGATTCCCGGCATCGTCCTCTACCTGCGGGCGGGCCAGGACATCAACCTCAGTTCCGGCCCGAGCCGGGCCCAGTATCAGTACGTGGTCAAGAGCAATGACGGCGATACGCTCAATACCTGGACCCAGCGCCTGACGGAAAAACTGCGCACCTATCCGGCCTTTCGAGATCTGTCCAACGACCTGCAAACCGGCGGCAGCATCACCCATATCAACATCGACCGCAGCGCCGCCGCGCGTTTCGGCCTGACCGCCAGCGACGTCGACGAAGCCCTCTACGACGCCTTCGGCCAGCGCCAGATCAACGAGTACCAGACCGAGACCAACCAGTACAACGTGATCCTCGAACTGGATGCCGCCCAGCGCGGCAAGGCCGAAAGCCTGAACTACTTCTACCTGCGCTCGCCGCTGACCGGCGAGATGGTCCCGCTCTCGGCCCTGGCGCGCTTCGACGTGCCCACCAGCGGTCCATTGTCCATCGCCCACGACGGCATGTTCCCGGCCGCCAACCTGTCATTCAACCTGACGCCCGGCGTGGCCCTGGGCGATGCGGTGCTGCAGCTCAACCAGGCGAAGAACGAGATCGGCATGCCGGCGTCCATCAGCGGCAGCTTCCAGGGCGCGGCCCAGGCCTTCCAGAGCTCCCTGGCGAGCCAGCCATGGCTGATCCTCGCGGCACTGGTGGCGGTCTACATCATCCTCGGGGTGCTCTATGAAAGTTTCGTGCACCCGCTGACGATCATTTCGACCCTGCCCTCCGCCGGTCTCGGCGCGCTGATCATGTTGTGGCTGCTCGGCCAGGACTTCTCGATCATGGCCTTGATCGGCCTGGTGCTGCTGATCGGCATCGTCAAGAAGAACGGCATCCTGATGATCGACTTCGCCCTGGAGGCCCAGCGTGGCGGGCTATCGCCACAGGACGCGATCTACAAGGCCTGTATCACCCGGTTCCGGCCGATCATCATGACCACCCTGGCCGCCCTGCTCGGCGCCCTGCCGCTGATGCTCGGCCACGGTACCGGTGCCGAATTGCGCCAGCCCCTGGGGATCGCCGTGGTCGGCGGCCTGCTGGTGAGCCAGGCGCTGACGCTGTTCACTACCCCCGTCATATACTTGTGGCTTGAACGGCTCTTTCATCGGCCAACCCCGGCGCCCACGCCGGCGATCACTCTCTGAGACCGGTCCATGCGCGTCCTGATTATCGAAGACGAAGAAAAAACCGCCGATTACCTGCATCGCGGCCTGAGCGAACAGGGCTATACCGTGGACCTCGCCCGCGATGGCGTCGGCGGCCTGCACCTGGCCCTGGAAAGCGACTATGCGGTGATCATCCTCGACGTGATGCTGCCGGAGCTGGACGGCTTCGGCGTGCTCAAGGCGCTACGCGCGCGCAAGCAGACCCCGGTGATCATGCTCACCGCCCGCGAGCGCGTCGAAGACCGGATTCGCGGCCTGCGCGAGGGCGCCGACGACTACCTGGGCAAACCCTTTTCCTTCCTCGAACTGGTGGCCCGCCTGCAGGCCCTGACCCGGCGCAGCGGCGGTGGCCACGAGCCGGTGCAGATCAGTGTCGCCGACCTCTGGGTCGACCTGATCAGCCGCAAGGCCAGCCGTGCCGGCGTGCGCCTGGACCTGACCGCCAAGGAGTTCTCGCTGCTCAGCGTGCTGGCCCGGCGCCAGGGCGAAATCCTCTCCAAGACCGCCATTGCCGAGATGGTCTGGGACATCAATTTCGACAGCGACGCCAACGTCGTCGAAGTCGCGATCAAGCGCCTGCGGGCCAAGCTCGACGGGCCGTTCGAACAGAAACTGCTGCACACCATTCGCGGCATGGGTTATGTACTGGAGAGTCGCGGTGTCGACTAACAGCATCGCCCTGCGCCTGAGCGGCCTGTTCAGCGGCGTGGCACTGCTGGTGTTCCTGGTGATCGGCTGGGCCTTGTACCAGCAGGTGGACAAGGGCCTCGGCCTGCTGCCGGAGGCTGAACTGGAGGCGCGCTACAGCGTGCTCGAGTCGTCCCTCAACCGCTTCGGCAACCTGGACCACTGGGCCAAGGTCAGCGCCAAGCTCAAGCAGTTGGGCGAAGAGGACAAGCGCATTCGCTTCTGGGTGGTCAGCAGCGATGCGAACTACGAGTACGGCGCCCCCGACGCGCGGATCCGTGCCTTCGCCGAAGGCCCTCGGGGCATGCGCGACTTGCGCTGGCCCGGGCATGCCTACCCGTTCAAGGTGCTGCTCAACACCCTGCCGGCCAAGGAACAGCGTCCAGCGCTGAAGTTCCTGATCGCCATCGACACCGAAACCTTCCGGCAGACCCAGCACCATCTGCTGATCGCCCTGATCGGCCTGGCCATCCTCGGTATCGCCCTGGCTTCCGCGTTGGGTTACTGGGTCGCGCGGATCGGCCTGAAGCCCTTGATCAAGCTCTCGGAGGAGGCACAGAAACTGGCCCCGCCACGACTGTCCGGGCGCCTGCAACTGTCGCCGCTACCACCGGAGCTCAGCCAGTTCGTCAACTCCTTCAACTCGACCCTGGAGCGCGTCGAGCAGGCCTATTCGCGACTGGAATCGTTCAACGCCGACGTCGCCCATGAGCTGCGCTCGCCGCTGACCAACCTGATCGGCCAGACCCAGGTGGCCCTGACCCGCGGGCGCTCGGCCGAGCACTATTTCGAGGTCCTGCAATCGAACCTCGAAGAGCTCGAGCGCCTGCGCTCGATCATCAACGACATGCTGTTCCTGGCCAGTGCCGACCAGGGCAGCAAGGCCACCAAGCTGATCAGCACCTCGCTGGCCGGCGAGGTCGCGACCACCCTGGACTATCTGGATTTCATTCTCGAAGACGCCCAGGTCCAGGTGCGGGTCAGCGGCGATGCCCAGGTACAGATCGAGATTGCCCACCTGCGCCGGGCACTGATCAACCTGCTGAGCAATGCGGTGCAGCACACCGCGCCAGGCCAGGTGATCGTGGTGCGTATCGAGCGCCAGGGCGAGCAAGTCGCGATCGCCGTGTCCAACCCTGGCGAAGCCATTGCCGCGGAGCATCTTTCCCGGCTGTTCGAACGTTTCTACCGGGTCGATGCCTCGCGCAGCAACAGCGGCGCCAACCACGGACTGGGGCTGGCAATCGTCAAGGCCATCGCGCTGATGCATGGCGGCGATGTGTTCGTGCGCAGTCACGACGGGATCAATACCTTTGGCCTCTACCTGCCGGCCTGAAGCGCCGGAACCACTGTTACCGGTTTGGTAACGGTTATTATCCCCTCCGGTGCTTTTTCCCACCGGCCAAGACCTTTACTGTGCGCGCACCACACAGCACTTGCCCCGCAAGAAGGTCCTGAAAATGTCTACCACCCTGGGTATGGCCAGCGTTTTTGCCCTGTCCACCTTGTTGTTGTCGCCCCTGGCCCTGGCCGAGGAATCACAAACTTTTGTTGCCCAACAGGCCGCCCGCGCCGCTGCCTTCCAGCAGAACCAGGCCGAGATGAGCGCCAAGACACAACACGGCAGTTCCGAGCAGCCCCCCTCCGCCAGCCTCGGCCAGTCCGACAGCGGCAAAGACAGCTGAGCTGTCCTTCCGAATATTTTCCCTCAACATTCGTCCAGCGCTCTACACTGGGATCGAATGTTTTAAAGCCGCTGAAACAGCGGCTTTTTTTATTCGTTACCCAGATCGCAATGATCGCCCACCCCGCCCGACCAGCGCCCGCCCCAACGGCTCACGGCCCACGGTCGCCCCGATCAAGGCTTTCCAGGAAGGGCACGGAAAAGACCAGTCGCCTGAGACTGGCCTTTTTCTTGCGTGGGCCTTATACATGCGCCAATAAACCCTACGATCGAGCGTGCCACCATTCCCCACTCCCCGGCAAAGTCCGCCAAGCCGCAAATCCTGTTGACCCTGGTCAGCGGGCTGACGGTCGCCGCCATTCTTGCCATCGTGACCTTTCTGCTGATCCGTGAGCGCGGCAGCGCCACCGAAGCCGCCGCGCGCTCGGCGAGCAATATCGTGCAACTGATCGACGCCGATGTATTGCGCAACATCGAGCTCTACGACCTGGCGGTACAGGGTCTGATCCAGGCCTCGCAACGCCAGGACCTGCTGACCGTCCCCCCCGAGGTCCGTCATCTCGCCCTGTTCGACCGGGCTTCGAGCACCTCGCACAAAGGCGATATCCTGTTGCTCGACCGCCTGGGCAATGTGCTCGCCGACTCCCAATCGGTGATCCCGCGGGCCGAGAATTTTTCTGATCGCGAGTATTTCCGGTCCCACGAGAGCGACCCGGACCCGAGCCTGATGATCAGCCACCCGTTCAAGTCCCGTCGGGCCCCTTATCCCTGGCTGATCAGTTTCAGCCGGCGGGTGACATCCCCGGAAGGCCAGTTCCTCGGGGTGGCCGCCGCCGGGATGCGCCTGAGTTACTTCGACGAACTGTTCATGAACCTGAGCGTCGGCAAAGGCGGCTCCATCAGCCTGGTCAGTACCGACGGCACGCTGCTGTCCCGGCAAACACCGCTGCCCGAAGATCTGATCGGCCGGGATTTCAGCAGCTACCCCAACTTCATCCGCATGCTCAAACAAGGCAATGGCAGCTTCAGTTCCACCTCGGAGCTCGATGGCAATGAGCGGCTCTATACCTTTTCCCAAGTGGGAACGCTGCCGCTGGTCGTGGTGGTGGCCCAGTCCAGCGACGAGGTCTATGGCGCCTGGAGGCGCACGACACGCCTGATCGGCCTGGCCACCAGCGTGCTCTGTATCGGCCTGCTCTGGCTCAGTTGGCTGTTGGCCCGGGAGCTGCGCCGACGTCAACGGGCCGAGCAGGAATTGGCCCAACTGGCCGCCACCGATTCGCTGACCGGCTTGGCCAATCGCCGGGCGCTGGATCAGAGCCTGGCGCTCGAATGGGCACGGGCGCAGCGCGCCGGCAAGGCACTGTCGCTGCTGATGATCGATGCCGATCACTTCAAGGCCTTCAACGACCGCCATGGTCATCCGATCGGTGACCAGGCCTTGCGCCAGCTGGCGCGGGTGATCAGCGAAAACATCCGGCGCCCTGGCGACATGGCGGCGCGTTATGGCGGTGAAGAGTTTGCCGTGGTGTTGCCGGAAACCGATGAGCATGGAGCAATGATCCTGGCACAAAAGATCAGGGCCGCCATGGCCGCGCTGACACCCTTCAAGGGCGACCGCCGGCCGATCACCGTCAGCATCGGTGCCAGCACCGCACTCCCGCCTGGCGAAGGCACGCTGGAGCAACTGCTGCGCCGCGCCGATCAGGCGCTGTACCAGGCCAAGCACGACGGCCGCGACCGTGCGGTGCACGCCAGCGCCAACCGGCTGTAGGAAGCAGGCCTATTGCCCCCCTATAGGAGCGAGCTTGCTCCTACAGGGGGGACAGGAATAAAAAAAGCCGCCCGAGGGCGGCTTTCAAATACAACAAAAGGAGAGAGTCGTTACACGGCCGCAACGGGACGCATGTAAGAGATCGGCGCGGTGCTGGCGTCTTCGAAGGTCACCACTTCCCAGGCATCTTTCTGCTCGATGAGCTTACGCAGAAGCTGGTTGTTCAGGGCGTGACCGGACTTGAAGCCTTTGAACTCACCAATCAGGCTATTGCCCAGCAGGTAGAGGTCACCGATTGCGTCGAGGATCTTGTGCTTGACGAATTCGTCTTCGTAACGAAGGCCGTCTTCGTTCAGTACACCGTCCGAATCCACCACGATGGCGTTTTCCACGCTACCGCCGAGTGCGAGGTTGTGCTTGCGCAGGTACTCGATATCACTCATGAAACCAAAGGTCCGGGCGCGGCTGACTTCTTTTACGAACGAAGTGCTGGAAAAATCCACGCTGGCACTCTGGATGCGGTCACGGAACACCGGGTGATCGAAATCGATCTCAAAGCTCACCTTGAAACCTTCGAAAGGCACGAAAGTGGCGCGCTTGTCGCCGTCTTCCACTGTGACTTCACGCAGGATGCGGATGAACTTCTTGGCTGCGTCCTGTTCTTCCAGGCCGGCAGATTGAATCAGGAATACGAAGGGTCCAGCGCTACCATCCATGATCGGGACTTCGGACGCGGAGAGCTCGACGTAGGCGTTATCGATGCCCAGGCCGGCCATGGCCGAGAGCAAGTGCTCCACCGTGTCCACCTTGACGTCACCGTTGACCAACGTGGTCGACATCGTGGTTTCACCAACATTTTCCGCGCGAGCAGGAATCTGCACCACAGGGTCGAGGTCAGCACGACAAAACACGATACCGGTGTCCACAGGCGCGGGCTTGAGGGTCAGGTAGACCTTCTCACCGGAGTGCAGGCCGACACCTGTAGCACGGATAATATTTTTCAGGGTGCGTTGTTTAATCATGGCATGGGCCGCTTCAGCGCAAATTGCGAACAGGTATCAACAAAGGCTGGCGATGATAGCAGACCAGGCCTTTGCTGAACACCAATCACCCTAATACTCCTGATACATTCCATCAATCAGCCTGGCGACGCAGGAAAGCCGGGATATCCAGATAGTCCAGGTCGTCTTGCGGGTTCATCTTCGCGGCAGTCGCGGCACCGGCCTGGGCCTGGTTGCGCATGACGGTCGGACGGTCCAGGTCACGGTAGTTCACCGACGGCAGTTCCTGACGCGATGGCGCTTGCGTCTGGGCGGCAGCCGACTGGCTGGTCTGCAGGGTGTTGTCGATGACCTTCACAGGCTTCTCGATACGCGCGCCCAGGCCGGTGGCAACCACGGTCACGTGCAGCTCGTCGCGCATGTCCGGATCGATAACGGTACCGACCTTGACCATGGCGTGCTCGGACGCGAAGGCTTCGATGATGCTACCCACGTCGGAGTACTCACCCAGGGACAGGTCAGGACCGGCGGTGATGTTCACCAGGATGCCACGCGCGCCTTGCAGGTTGACGTCTTCCAGCAGCGGGTTGCGGATCGCCGCCTCGGTCGCTTCACGTGCACGGTTGGGACCGCTGGCGCAGCCAGTACCCATCATCGCCATGCCCATTTCGCTCATCACGGTACGCACGTCGGCGAAGTCGACGTTGATCATGCCCGGACGCTTGATGATGTCGGAGATACCGCGAACGGCACCGGCGAGTACATCGTCAGCCTTGGCGAAAGCCGACAGCAGGCTGGCGTCCTTACCCAGGATGGTCAGCAGCTTCTCGTTGGGAATGGTGATCAACGAGTCGACGCTTTCGCTCAGCGCGCGGATGCCTTCATCGGCGATCTGCATGCGTTTGCGGCCTTCGAACGGGAACGGACGGGTCACCACCGCAACGGTGAGGATGCCCATTTCCTTCGCCACTTCGGCAATGATCGGGGCCGCGCCGGTACCGGTACCGCCACCCATGCCGGTGGTGATGAACACCATGTTGGTGCCTTGCAGCACTTCGGCGATGCGCTCGCGATCTTCCAGCGCGGCCTGACGACCGACTTCCGGATTGGCGCCGGCACCCAGGCCCTTGGTCACGCCGGTACCCAGTTGCAGGATAGTCCGCGCGCCAATGTTCTTCAGGGCCTGGGCATCGGTGTTGGCGCAGATGAACTCGACGCCTTCAATGTTGCTCTTGACCATATGGTTAACGGCGTTGCCGCCACCACCGCCTACGCCGATAACCTTGATTACCGGACTTTGTGGGACGTTGTCTACGAGTTCGAACATGTTCCCTCTCCTTTCATTCTCTAGTTTTTTCGCCTACTTCTACTGCTTTGAAACTTTAAAAGTTGCCCTGGACCCAGCGCTTCAAACGCTCCAGTACAGGTGCTTTCTGTTCTTCATCGCGATAGTCGTTTCTGTTGCCGCCGTTGTAGCCGGACAGGGAAATGCCGTCCGACTGCTTTTGCAGCCCGTACAGCAACAGCCCTACCCCAGTTGAATAGATCGGGTTGCGGATCACGTCCGACAGCCCTTTGACGGTATGCGGCACGCCCAGGCGCACCGGCATGTGGAAAATCTCTTCGGCCAGTTCGACCGCGCCTTCCATCTTCGAGGTACCGCCGGTCAGCACGATGCCGGCCGGGATCAGGTCCTCGTAGCCGCTGCGCCGCAGTTCGGCCTGGATCAGGGTGAACAGTTCGTCGTAGCGCGGCTCGACCACTTCGGCCAGGGCCTGGCGCGACAGCTCGCGCGGCGGACGGTCGCCGACGCTCGGGACCTTGATGGTTTCACCGGCACCGGCCAGTTTCGCCAGGGCACAGGCGTAGCGGATCTTGATCTCTTCGGCGTACTGGGTCGGGGTGCGCAATGCCATGGCGATGTCGTTGGTCACCTGGTCGCCGGCAATCGGGATCACCGCGGTGTGGCGGATCGCGCCTTCGGTGAAGATCGCGATGTCGGTGGTGCCGCCGCCGATGTCCACCAGGCACACGCCCAGTTCTTTCTCGTCGTCGGTCAGCACCGAGTAGGCCGAAGCCAGTTGCTCAAGAATGATGTCGTCGATTTCCAGGCCGCAGCGACGCACGCACTTCTCGATGTTCTGTGCCGCGTTCACCGCGCAGGTGACCACGTGGACCTTGGCTTCCAGGCGTACGCCGGACATGCCCAGGGGCTCGCGAACGCCTTCCTGGTTGTCGATCACGTAGTCCTGCGGCAGGGTGTGCAGGACCCGCTGGTCCGCCGGGATCGCCACGGCCTGGGCCGCATCGAGCACGCGCTCGAGGTCCGCCGCGCTGACTTCGCGATCGCGGATCGCGACGATGCCGTGGGAGTTCAGGCTGCGGATGTGATTGCCCGCCACGCCGACGAACGCCGAGTGGATCCGGCAACCGGCCATCAGTTGCGCTTCTTCTACCGCGCGCTGGATCGACTGCACGGTGGACTCGATATTCACCACCACGCCCTTCTTCAGGCCGCGCGAAGGATGGGTGCCGATACCGACGATTTCCAGCGTGCCATCGGCCGCGACCTCGCCCACCAGCGCCACCACCTTGGAGGTACCGATATCCAGCCCGACGATCATTTTGCCGCTTTGCACGTTTGCCATGGTCCTGCCTCTTCTTAATTCTTCGCAACGGCGGGTTTGGCCGTCACGGGCGCCACAGGTTCCCGCCATCCGACGGCCAGGCCGTTGGAATAGCGCAGATCGATGCTGGCAATGTTCGTAATCTGTTCTTTCAGCGTTTTTTCATAAATGGCAATGAAGCGGCGCATCTTCTCGACCAGATGGTCGCGGCCCAACAACAGCTCGATTCCCGGCCCCGCACTGCCCGCACCGGTGGTCAGGAACCAACTGCCGCGCTCACGCAGCTCCAGCCGGGCAATCGAGAAACCCAACGGGCGCAGCATCTGACTCAACACCTGATACTGCTGCATCACCTGCTGCTGGGCCCGCTGGGGACCGAACAACTGCGGCAGATGCTCGTAGTTCGCCAGTTCCCGTGGCGCGAACGCCTGGCCCTGGTTGTTCAACAACGCCCCGTCGCCCCAACGGGCCACCGGCAATTGCTCTTCCAGGCGGATCACCACCTGGTCCGGCCACACGCGCCGGACCTCGGCGTGGGCGATCCACGGCATGGTCTCAAGCTCAGTGCGCATGCTCGCCAGGTCGATGGTGAAGAAGCTCGACGCGACGTACGGCGCGATCCGCTGCTGCACCGCCTGCTGGCTGATGTAGCTGAGGTCGCCCTGCACGTTGATCTTGCTGATCGGCCGATCGGCATAGGGCAACAGGCGCTGGGCACCTTCATAGGTAGCGAAACCCAGGGCCACCAGCAGCACCGGCCACATCAGGCTCTTCACAAAACCGAAATTGGCTTTCGGCAGGCGCACCGACATCGGCTCTTTAGCCACCATCCGGCTGGCACCCCGCGGCACCGGCTTGTTACGGCCGGGGGCGGGTGGCTGATGACGAATCGATGCGCCGTGCATGGTCTTAACCTCGCGTCCCTATGTTACTGGCATAGCTTGCCGCCAGGATCGCCAGTACCAACTGCTGGAAATCCAGGCCAGCGGCCCGCGCGGCCATGGGGACCAGACTGTGGTCAGTCATGCCCGGCGCGGTGTTGACTTCCAGGAACCAGAATTGCCCGTCGGCGTCCTGCATCACGTCGGCCCGGCCCCAACCGGCGATACCGAGTGCCTCACAGGCCTTGGCCGTGAGGTCCATCAGTTGTTTTTCCTTGGTGCTATCGAGGCCGCAGGGAATCCGATACTGGGTATCGGAAGCCAGGTACTTGGCGTCGTAGTCGTAGAAAGAATGCGGGGTGCCGAGGGCAATCGGCGGCAGGATCTGGTCGCGCAGGGTGGCGATGGTGAACTCAGGACCTTGAATCCACTGTTCGACCAACACTTGCGAATCGTAGGTAGCGGCGGCTTTCCAGGCGACGATCAGTTCATCGACGCTGCTCACCTTGGCCATCCCAATACTGGAGCCTTCATGAGCAGGTTTGACGATCAAAGGGAAACCCAGTTCCGCGCCGGCGGAAATACAATCGGCCGCGGAACTCAACACGGCGTGACGCGGTGTCGGAATCCCCAGGCTGTGCCAGACCTGCTTGGTCCGCAGCTTGTCCATGGCCAGGGCCGAGGCGAGGATGCCGCTGCCGGTGTAGGGAATCCCCAGGCATTCGAGCAAGCCTTGCATGCTGCCGTCTTCACCGCCGCGACCGTGCAGGATGATAAAAGCGCGGTCGATCTTTTCGTTGAGCAGACGTTGCAGGAGATCATCGCCCACATCGATGCCGAAGGCGTCGACACCAGCGCTTAGCAGCGCTTCGAGCACCGCGTTGCCGGACTTCAACGACACCTCGCGCTCGGCGCTCTTGCCGCCGAACAGCACGGCGACGCGGCCGAAGGCTTGCGGCTCGACGGTCGAGAACAGGTTGGCGTAGGCAGCGCTCATTTCGATTCCCCTTCGCCGGCAACGGCACTGGCGAACAGCGGGCTCTTGAGCAATTGCGGGGCCAGGCCACCGATATCGCCGGCCCCCTGGCAGAGCAGGATGTCGCCGGGCAGCAACAGCGGCTTGACCAGCGGAGCCAGTTCCACGCCGCGCTCGATATAGATCGGGTCGAGCTGGCCGCGCTGGCGAATGCTGCGGCACAGCTGACGGCTGTCGGCGCCCGGAATCGCTTCCTCGCCGGCCGGATAGACTTCCATCAGCAGCAGGACATTGGCGTCGGCCAGCACTTGGACGAAATCGTCGTACAGGTCACGGGTCCGGGTGTAGCGGTGTGGCTGGTAGACCATCACCAGGCGGCGCTCCGGCCAGCCGCCACGGACGGCCTTGATCACCGCCGCGACTTCGGTCGGATGGTGACCGTAGTCGTCCACCAGCATCACACTGCCACCGTCCACCGGCAGTTCGCCGTAGACCTGGAAGCGTCGGCCGACACCCTGGAAACCCGACAGGCCCTGGACAATGGCTTCATCGCTGATGCCCTCGTCGCTGGCGATGGCGATGGTCGCCAGGGAGTTGAGCACGTTGTGGTTGCCGGGCATGTTCACCGACACGTTCAGCGGCTCGCGGTCGCGACGCAGTACGGTGAAGTGGGTCTGCATGCCGGCCTGGCGAATGTTGATCGCGCGCACGTCGGCGTCTTCGTGAACCCCGTAGGTCAGGGTCGGACGGGCGATCTGCGGGAGGATTTCGCGGACCACCGGATCATCCAGGCAGACCACGGCCAGACCGTAGAACGGCAGGTTGTGGAGGAACTCGACGAAGGTTTTCTTCAGTTTGTTGAAGTCGCCTTCATAGGTGTCCATATGGTCGGCGTCGATGTTGGTGACCACCGCGACCAGCGGTTGCAGGTGCAGGAAGCTGGCGTCGCTTTCATCGGCTTCGGCGATCAGGTAGCGGCTGGTGCCGAGCTGGGCATTGGTGCCCGCGGCATTCAAGCGGCCACCGATGACAAAGGTCGGATCGAGGCCGCCGGCGGCGAACACCGAGGCGATCAGGCTGGTGGTGGTGGTCTTGCCGTGGGTACCGGCGACGGCGATGCCGTGGCGATAGCGCATCAGCTCGGCGAGCATCTCGGCACGCGGCACCACCGGAATACGCCGCTCCAGGGCGGTGGCGACTTCCGGGTTGGACTTGTTCACCGCACTCGACACTACCAGCACATCAGCGTTGGCGGCGTTCTCGGCACGATGGCCGATAAAGATGTGCGCACCGAAGGATTCCAGGCGCTCGGTCACCGGCGAAGTCTTGAGGTCGGAGCCGGACACTTCATAGCCCAGGTTCAACAATACTTCGGCGATACCGCACATGCCCACGCCACCGATACCGACGAAGTGGATACGGCGGATACGGCGCATTTCCGGTTGCGGCATGGCTTTCTGACTTTCAACCATGGGCCACCTCCAGGCAGATCTCGACCACGGTGCGGGTGGCATCTGGCTTGGCCAGGCGGCGGGCAGTGCGCGCCATGCTGTTCAATCGTTGCGGTTGCATCAAAACCTCTGTCAGGCGAGCCGCCAGGTCGGCGGCGCCAGTCGTTCTTTGCGGCAGCAGGAAGGCAGCGCCCTCCCCGGCCAGATATTCGGCATTGCGGGTCTGGTGATCGTCGATTGCATGGGGCAAGGGCACCAGCAACGACGGCAGACCGGCGGCGGCCAGTTCACTGACGGTCAAGGCGCCAGCGCGGCAGACCACCAGGTCGGCCCAGCCATAGGCTTGGGCCATGTCTTTGATAAAGGGCGCTACTTGCGCCTCGACGCCGACCGCCTGGTAGCGTTCGGCGGTGATTTCGTCGTGATTGCGCCCAGCCTGGTGGAACACTTCCGGGCGGTACTCGGCCGGCACTTGCGCCAGGGCTTCGGGCAACAGCTTGTTCAACGGTTCGGCCCCCAGGCTGCCGCCCAGGATCAGCAGGCGCGCGCGGCGTCCGGCGAGGTCCTGGCGCGGCGTTTCCAGGAACAGTTCGCTGCGCACCGGGTTGCCGGTGGTCCGCCGTTTGCTCGAAGCGCCGAAGGTATTCGGGAAAGCTTCGCAGACCCGGGTCGCCAAGGGCACCAGCAGCCGATTGGCGGTACCCGCCACGGCGTTCTGTTCGTGAACGATCACCGGGATACCGGCCATCCGCGCGGCCACGCCGCCGGGACCGGTCACGTAACCGCCAAAGCCCAGCACGCAGACCGGCTTCAGTTCACGCATGACCTTGCGCGCCTGCCACACCGCCTTGAGCAGGACGAACGGCGCCTTGAGCAGCGAGAGCTTGCCCTTGCCCCGCAGGCCCGTGACCTGGATCAGGTGCAACGGCAGGCCGGCGCCCGGCACCAGGTCGTTTTCGATCCCCCGCGGCGTGCCCAACCAGTGCACCTCGTAACCGCGCGCCTGGAACTCGCGCGCGCAGGCCAGTGCCGGGAACACGTGCCCGCCGGTGCCGCCGGCCATGATCAGCACTTTATCGGCCATGGGGTGACTCCTCGGCGAAGTCACTTTCATCGAACTCCATCTCTTCACTGCCCAGATGGGTTCGACTCTCCCACTCGATGCGCAGCAACAAGCCGAGCTGGGCACAGCAGATCACCAACGAACTACCGCCGTAACTGAGGAACGGCAGGGTCAGGCCCTTGGTCGGCAACAGGCCGACGTTCACGCCGATATTGATCAGGAATTGACCGATCCAGAGGAAGGCCAGGCCGTAGGCCATATAGGCGGCAAAGAACTGCTTGGCCTTTTCCGCCCACAGGCCGATGTACATGGCCCGCACGCTGACGAAGACGAACAGCGCGACCGTGAGCAGCGAACCCACCGCACCCAGCTCTTCGGCCAGTACCGAGAACACGAAGTCGGTATGCGCTTCGGGCAGGTAGAATTGTTTCTGCACGCTGTTGCCCAGGCCCACGCCCAGCCATTCGCCGCGACCGAAGGCGATCAGCGCCTGGGTCAACTGGTAGCCGGAGCCGAACTGGTCGGCCCAGGGGTCGGTAAAGGTGGTCAAGCGCGCCATCCGGTAGGGTTGCGCCTTGATCAGCACCACCACCGCCACCACCGCGAGCATGACCATCAGGCCGAAGCGCAATAGCCCGACCCCGCCGAGGAACAGCATGGCTGCCGCCGCGCCCATCATTACCACGGTGGCGCCGAAATCCGGCTCCATCAGCAACAGCCCGGCCATCGGCAGCAACACGATGAACGGCTTGAAGAAGCCCATCCAGCTTTCGCGGACTTCCTTCTGCCGCCGCACCAGGTAACCGGCGAGGTAGATCACCACGAAGACCTTGGCGATTTCCGAGGGCTGCACGTTGAAGAAGCTGAAACCGATCCAGCGCATCGAACCGTTCACCTCGCGGCCGATGCCCGGTAGCAGCACCATGACCAGCAGGCCGAAGGCGCCGACCAGCATCATGAAGCCCATGCGCTGCCAGGTGGCGATCGGCACCATCATGGTGGCGATGCAGGCCCCCAGGCCGATGACCATGTAGATCAGGTGGCGAATCATGTGGTACAGCGCGTTGCCCGACTGCACGGCGGCAACTTCCGACGACGCCGAGGTGATCATGACCAGGCCCAGCCCCAGCAGCCCCAGGGCGCCGGCCAGCATCGGAAAGTCAACGTCGACGCCGCGCCCGCTGATAATCGGCGAAGGATAGGGTTTGATGATGTTGAAATTCATACCAACCCCTCCACGGCCTGGGCGAACAGGCGTCCGCGTTCTTCATAGTTCTTGAACATGTCGAAACTGGCACAGGCCGGCGACAACAGCACCGCATCACCCGGCTCGGCCAGTTCGGCACAGCGCTGCACGGCCTCGTTCAGGCTCTGCACGCGAACCAGCGGTACCGCGTCACCCAGGGCCTGGGCCAGCAGCTCGGCATCGCGGCCGAGCAACACCACCGCACGGCAGTGGCTCGCGACCGGGCCGCGCAGGCCGCTGAAGTCCGCGCCCTTGCCGTCGCCACCGGCGATCAGCACCAGCTTGCCGGTAATGTCGGCGCCGAGGCCTTCGATGGCGGCCAGGGCCGCACCGACATTGGTGGCCTTGGAGTCGTTGTAGTAGCTCACGCCATTCAACTCACGCACCCACTGACAACGATGCTCGAGACCGGCGAAAGTACGCAGGCTCGAGAGCATCGCGTCGAACGGCAGCCCGACCGCATGGCCCAGGGCCAGGGCCGCCAGGGCATTGGCCTGGTTGTGGGCGCCGCGAATGCGCAACTCGCTCACCGGCATCAGGTTCTGGAATTCGAAGGCCAGGTATTTCTCGCCGTTCTCTTCGCGCAGGCCGAAACCCTTGAAATCCGGTTTGCCGAGGCCAAAGGTCCAGCATGGCAGGCCCTCGCTCATCAGCGGCCGGGACAAGGCGTCCTGGCGGTTGACCACCACCTGCCTGGCACCACGGAAGATCCGGTGCTTGGCCAGGTGATAGGCCGGCAGGCCGCTGTAGCGGTCCATATGGTCTTCGCTGACATTGAGCACGGTGGCCACTTCGGCACCGAGGTGGTCGGTGGTTTCCAACTGGAAGCTCGACAACTCCATCACGTACAGCTCGACGTCGTCGCTGAGCAGGTCCAGCGCCGGGGTGCCGAGGTTGCCGCCGACGGCGACGCGCTTGCCGGCCGCCGCGGCCATCTCGCCCACCAGGGTGGTAACGGTGCTTTTCGCGTTGGAACCGCTGATGGCGACAATCGGCGCCTTCGCGTGGCGCGCGAACAGCTCGATATCGCCGGACAGCTTCACGCCACGCGCGGCGGCGGCTTGCAGGGCCGGAGTCGCCAGGGCCAGGCCGGGACTCACGTAGAGCTCGTCGGCACGGCAGAGGAATTCGACGTCCAGCTCGCCACAACGCACTTCCACCTGCGGATAGTCACGACGCAGCGTGGCCAGCTCCGGTGGATTGTCCCGCGTATCGGCCACGGCAAAGGCAATGCCCCGGTTCGCCAGGAAGCGAACCAGGGACATGCCGCTCTTGCCGAGGCCGACAACGATGCGGAAGTGGTCAGAAGCGATCAGTGACACGTGTTCTACCTCAGCTTCAGGGTGGCAAGGCCGACCAGCACCAGGATCACGGTGATAATCCAGAAACGGACGATCACCCGTGGCTCGGGCCAACCCTTGAGTTCAAAGTGGTGGTGGATCGGCGCCATGCGGAACACACGGCGGCCAGTCAATTTGAAGGAAGCGACCTGGATCACCACCGACAGGGTTTCCATCACGAACACCCCGCCCATGATGAACAGGACGATTTCCTGGCGCACGATCACCGCGATGGTGCCCAGGGCCGCGCCCAGCGCCAGTGCGCCGACGTCGCCCATGAAGACCTGGGCCGGATAGGTGTTGAACCAGAGGAAACCGAGGCCGGCACCGATCAGCGCGCCACAGAACACAATCAACTCGCCCGCGCCAGGGACATAGGGAATCAGCAGGTATTCGGCGAACTTCACGTTACCCGACAGGTAGCAGAAGATCCCCAGCGCGCCGCCGACCATCACCGTCGGCATGATCGCCAGGCCGTCGAGGCCGTCGGTCAGGTTGACCGCGTTGCTCGAACCGACGATGACGAAGTAGGTCAGGACCACGAAGCCGACACCCAACGGGATGCTGACATCCTTGAGCATCGGCACGATCAGGGTGGTTTCCACCGGGGTTTGCGCGGTCATGAACAGGAAGATCGCCGCGCCGAGGCCGAACACCGATTGCCAGAAGTATTTCCAGCGGCTCGGCAGGCCACGGGAGTTTTTCTCGATCACCTTGCGGTAATCGTCGACCCAGCCGACGGCGCCGAACAGCAGGGTGACCAACAACACCACCCAGACATAACGGTTGTGCAGGTCGGCCCAAAGCAGGGTGCTGATGCCGATGGCCGAGAGAATCAAGGCACCGCCCATGGTCGGCGTACCGGACTTGGACAGATGCGATTGCGGGCCATCGTTACGCACGGCCTGGCCGATCTGACGGTTCTGCAACGTACGGATCATCCAGGGACCCAGGCACAGCGACAAAGACAGCGCGGTCAGCACCCCGAGAATCCCGCGCAGGGTCAGGTACTGAAAGACCGCGAAGCCTTTGTAGAACTGTTGCAGGTACTCCGCTAGCAGCAGCAGCATTAATGCTTCTCTCCCTTGTGTTCGTCAGAAGCGGGCTCACACAAAGCCGCCACGATGTTTTCCATCGCAGCGCTGCGCGAACCCTTGATCAAAATGGTGGTATCAGTCTCTTGCTCGGCGCCCAGCGCCTCGATCAGATCGGCCTGGGTGGCGAAATGACGGGCATGTGGGCCAAAGGCGTTGACGGCATGAACCATCATCGGTCCCACCGCATACAGCGCTGAAACCTTGCCGGCGGCATAAGCGCCTACTTCACGATGTCCTTGCTCCGCCCACTCGCCCAACTCGCCGATATCTCCGAGCACCAGAACGGTGCGGCCGGAAAAGCCGGCAAGTATATCAACGGCGGCACAGATTGAGGCAGGGTTGGCGTTGTAGGTGTCGTCAATGACACGAATGCCATTGATTGCCAATTGCGCCACCGCACGGCCCTTGACCGGCTGTACCGCTTCCAACCCGGCAACGATGCCCGGCAGGGAAATACCGAGGGCATGGGCGGCGGCCGCGGCGGCCAGGGCATTGCTCACGTTGTGGCTGCCCAGCAGGTTCAGTTGCACCCGCGCACTGCCCAGTGGACTGTGCAGTTCGAAGCCTGGGCAGCCACGTGGATCACGGGAGATCAGGCCGCCATGGAAATCGGCGGCGCTGTTTTCCAGGGCAAAGCTCAGGACTTTGCGACCAGCGGCACGGGTTTTCCAGAGTTCGAAAGCCTTGTCGTCCAGATTGAGCACCGCCACGCCATCGGCCGGCAGTCCTTCAATGATCTCGCCCTTGGCCTCGACGATCTTCTCGGGACCACCGAACTCGCCGACATGGGCGGTTCCGGCATTGTTCAGTACGGCCACCTGGGGCTTGGTCATGGCGACGGTGTAGGCAATTTCACCGAGGCGCGAAGCCCCCAGCTCGATAACCGCGGCACTGTGTTCCGGGGCCAGTTCGAGCAGGGTCAGCGGCACACCCAGGTCATTGTTCAGGTTGCCGCGCGTGGCCAGGACCAGGCCACGGGTGCGCAGGATGCTGGCCAGCAGTTCCTTGACCGTGGTCTTGCCGCTGGAGCCGGTAATGGCCGCCACCGGTCGGGTAAAGGCGGCGCGATTCAACGCGCCCAACTGCCCCAGGGCCAAGCGAGTGTCGGCGACCAACAGCTGCGGCAGCTTGCTGTCGGCCACTTCACGCTCGACCAGCGCCGCGACAGCGCCTTTGGCGGCGACATCGGCGAGATAATCGTGGCCGTCGAAACGCGGCCCGGTCAGCGCGACAAACAACTGGCCCGGCTGAATCGCCCGGCTGTCGATGCTCACGCCATTGAAGCTGGCATCGGCCGTCAGCAGACGCGCCGACAACGCACTGGCCACTTCGCTGAGTTTCATCGTTTCAAGCATGCGCGACCTCCCAGGCGTCCAGGGCCTTGGTGGCCTCGACCAGATCGGAGAAGGCATGGCGCTGGCCATTGATTTCCTGATAGTCCTCATGACCTTTACCGGCCAGGACGATCACGTCACCGGCCGAGGCGGCGGCAATCAGTTCGGCGATGGCCGCACCACGACCGGCGACAAAACGGACCTTGTCCGCCGCGACGAAGCCGGCGCGGATATCCTCGAAAATCCGCGCCGGGGTTTCCGAACGCGGATTGTCATCGGTGACCAGCACCACGTCGGCCAGGCGCTCGACCACTTCCGCCATCAGCGGGCGCTTGCCGCGATCGCGGTCGCCGCCACAGCCGAACAGGCAGAGCAATTGGCCCTTGGCGTGAGGACGCAGGGCCAGCAGGACTTTTTCCAGGGCATCCGGGGTGTGGGCGTAGTCGACCACCACCAATGGCCGGGCACCGCCCCCCAGGCGTTGCATGCGGCCGGCCGGACCGTCGAGCTGCGGCAACACCCGCAGGATCTCATCCAGCGGGTAATCCAGGCCCAGCAAGGCACCGACCGCCGCCAGCAGATTGCTCAGGTTGAAGCGTCCAAGCAGGGCGCCGCGCAGGTGATGCTCGCCTTGCGGCGTCACCAGCGTGGCGCGTACGCCTTCGTCGCTGAATTGCGCGTCGCGGCAATACAGGTAGGCACTCGGGTCTTCCTGGCTGTAGGTCAGCAGGCGCGACTCGTGTTTTTCCGCCGCCAGCCGGCGACCGAACTCATCGTCGATATTGATGACCCGGCAGCTCAGGTCGGCCCAGGCGAACAGCTTGGCCTTCGCCGCGCCGTAGGCCTGCATGGTGCCGTGGTAGTCCAGGTGGTCGCGGGACAGGTTGGTAAACACCGCCACGTCGAACGCCAGCGCGGTCACCCGGCCCTGTTCCAGGCCGTGGGAAGACACTTCCATGGCCACGGCCTTGGCCCCGGCTTTCTTCAAGTCGGCCAGGCTCGCCTGCACCGCGATCGGGTCCGGCGTGGTGAGCACCCCGCCCTGCAGAGCACCATGGAAACCGGTACCGAGGGTGCCGAGAATGCCGCAATGCTGGCCCAACAGGTCGAGCGCCTGGGCGATCAGCTGGCTGACACTGGTCTTGCCATTGGTCCCGGTCACCCCCACCAGGTTCAGGTGACGGCTCGGATCGCCGTAGAAACGCCCGGCGATATCGGAGAGTTGCGCGGCCAGGCCCTTGACCGGGATCAGCGGCACATCGGTAATCGGCAGCACCGTGGCGCCTTCGACTTCATAGGCGACCGCCGCGGCGCCACGCTGCAAGGCGTCGGCAATATGGTTGCGACCGTCGACCTTGGCGCCCGGTACCGCCAGGAACAGGTCGCCGGCACGGACTTTACGACTGTCGAGCGCCAGCTCGCGAATCAGCAGATCGCGACCGGCGTGGGCAAAAATCTTGTTCAGGCTCAGGGACATTAACCACGCCCTCCTTTAACCGGCGCAGGCGCGACAACGGCCTGCTGTTGGGGCGTTGTCGGCAAGTCGTCGGGGATGACGTTCATCAGGCGCAGGGTGCCGGACATGACTTTACTGAAGACCGGTGCCGAGACCAGGCCACCGAAGTAACCGGCTTTGCTCGGCTCGTCGATCACCACCACGATGGCGTAGCGCGGATCGCTCATCGGGCCGAAACCGGCGAACAGCGAACGGTAGGCGTTTTCCTCATAACCCTTGGTGCCGACCGAGGTCTTGCGCGCCGTACCGGACTTGCCGGCGACGTGATAGGCCGGGACTTTCGCGCGCCAGACACCGCGCGGCGCCTCGATCACTTGTTGCAACATACCTTGCATGGTCTTGGCGACATTTTCCGGGATAACCTGGGTACCGTCGGGAATCTTGTCGGACTTGATCAGGGTCAGCGGCACGATCTTGCCGTTGTTGGCCAGCGCCGAGAAGGCGTGCACCAGCTGGATCGCGGTCACCGACAGGCCGTAGCCGTAGGACAGGGTCGCGGTCTCGGCCTTGCGCCACTCGCGGTAGTTCGGCAGGTTGCCGACCCGCTCGCCGGGGAAGCCGAGGCCGGTATCCTGGCCCAGGCCGACTTTCTGCATCACGCGGAAAATCGCTTCGCCACCGATATCGAAGGCAACCTTGCTCATGCCGACGTTACTGGAGTTGATCAGGATGCCGGTCAGGTCGAGCACCGGACCTTCGGTCTTGGACACGTCACGAATGGTGTACTTGCCCAACTGCAGGGTGCCCGGATAGACCTCCACCGTGTCGCTGGGCTTCCAGCGTCCGGTTTCCAGGGCCGCGCTCATGGAGATCGGCTTCATCGTCGAACCCGGCTCGAACACGTCGATCATCGCGCGGTTGCGCATCATCGCCGGTTGCAGGTTGCGCCGGTTGTTCGGGTTGTAGGTCGGCTGGTTGACCATGGCGAGGATCTCGCCGGTCTTCACGTCCATGATCACCAGGCTGCCGGCCTTGGCGCCGTTTTCCACCAGGGCATTGCGCAACTCGCGGTTGGCCAGGTATTGCAGGCGCAGGTCAATGGACAACGCCAAGGGCTTGCCGGCCTTGGCGTTTTTGGTCACCTGGACATCCTTGATCAGCCGGCCGCGCCGGTCCTTGATCACCTGTCGCTTGCCGGGCACCCCGGCCAGCCACTCGTCGTAGGCCAGCTCCACCCCTTCGCGACCGTGGTCGTCGATGTCGGTAAAGCCGACCATATGGGCCGCCACTTCACCGGCCGGATAAAACCGCCGGAACTCCTCGATGCCGTAGACGCCGGGGACCTTGAGGTCGAGCACGGACTGGCCCTGCTCCGGGGTCAGGCCACGGACCAGGTAGATGAATTCTTTATTGGCCTGTTGCTCCAGGCGTTCGGTCAACAGCTTCGGATCCTGCCCGAGCGCCATCGCCAGCGCCGGCCAACGGTCCTTGGCCAGTTGCATTTCCTTGGCGTTGGCCCACAGCGTGGTCACCGGGGTACTGACGGCCAGGGGCTCGCCATTACGGTCGGTGATCAGGCCACGGTGCGCCGGGATCGGGATATGCCGCATGCTCCGCGCATCGCCCTGGCCGATCAGGAACGCCCGGTCAATCACCTGCAAGTCGACGATCTTCCAGCTGATATAGCCGACCATGATCGCCAACGCGCCGAGGACCACGCGGAAGCGCCAGGGATAGAGCGCGCCTTCGAGTTTCATCATGGCGCCACCATCCTGACTTCGGATGGGCTGGGGATGCGCATCTTCAGCTGTTCGGTGGCCAGGGTTTCGATCCGGCTGTGGGCGGTCCAGGTGCTCTGTTCGAGGATCAGGCGCCCCCATTCGGCCTGGGCCTTGTCGCGCACGCTCAGCTCGTTGTAGAGCGAGTTGAGCAACTGGCGATTCCAGTGCGCGCTGTAGGCCACGCCGATGGCGGAGACCAGCACGGCGATAAACAGCAGGAACATGAAAAAGCTTCCGCCGGGAAGTGGCTTGGCGTAGAGCTTGCTCACCGCAACTTCTCCGCGACGCGCATGACGGCGCTGCGCGCACGCGGGTTGGCCTTGAGCTCCGCTTCGGAAGCGAACCGGGCCTTGCCATGCACTTTGATCCGCGGCTCGAAAGCCTGGTGGCGGACCGGCAGGTTACGCGGCAGGTTGTCGCTTTCACCCTTGACCAGGCGGCGCATGAACAGCTTGACGATGCGGTCTTCCAGCGAATGGAAACTGATCACCACCAGGCGGCCGCCGACTTCCAGGGCGTCAAGCGCCGCCTCGAGGCCGGTTTCCAGGTCGCCCAGTTCGTTGTTGACGTGGATGCGCAGGCCCTGGAATGCACGGGTCGCCGGGTTCTTGCCCTTTTCCCAGGCTGGGTTGGCGACCTTCAGCACTTCGGCCAGGTCGGCGGTGCGCTCGAAAGGCTTGATTGCACGACGCTCGACCACGGCCCGGGCCATGCGCCCGGAGAAACGTTCCTCGCCGTATTCCTTGAACACCCGGGCAATTTCTTCCACCGGCGCGGTGGCGATGAACTCGGCAGCACTGATGCCACGGGACGGGTCCATGCGCATGTCCAGCGGACCGTCGTTCATGAAACTGAAGCCGCGCTCCGGATCGTCGAGCTGCGGCGAGGACACGCCGAGGTCGAGCAGGATGCCGTTGACCTTGCCGGCCATGTCGCGCTCGACGATTTCCGCACCGAGCTCGGCAAAGCTGCGCTGCACAACGACAAAGCGGCCGTCTTCGGCCGCTAGCGCTTGCCCGGTGGCAATCGCCTGTGGATCCTTGTCGAATCCGAGGAGCCGGCCACCCGGCCCGAGCTTGCTGAGAATCAGCCGGCTATGCCCGCCACGGCCGAAGGTGCCATCCAGATAGCAGCCATCAGGACGTACGGCGAGAGCCTCGACGGCTTCGTCAAGCAGTACGGTGATGTGGTTAAAGCCGCTATCAATAGTCACAGGATCAGATCACGCAGTTCATCAGGCATGGCGCCCGGTTGTTGAATAGCCGCCAGGTCCGCTGCCGATACAGCGTTCCAGGCGTCCTCGTCCCACAGTTGAAACTTGTTCAGTTGGCCCACCAGCATCGCGTGCTTGTCCAGCTTCGCGTACTCGCGCAGGCGCGGCGGCACCAGGAAACGGCCGCTACCATCGAGCTCGAGGTCGACGGCATTACCAATCAGCAAACGCTGCAACCGACGGTTCTCTTCCCGCAACGACGGCAACGCCCGCAGCTTGGTTTCAATCAGCTCCCACTCGTCGAGCGGGTACACGCACAAGCAAGGGTCCACGGCATCAATGGTCACGATCAGCTGGCCGGAACTACGCGAAACGAGCTCGTCACGGTACCGGCTCGGCATAGCGAGACGGCCCTTTGCGTCGAGACTGATAGCGTTGGCTCCGCGAAACACAGCTGCGTTTCTCCAAATATTAGCGTTTTACGTCAAAAAAACCCACTTCATGCCACTTTTCTCCACTTGCGCACACTATAGGAATGCGCCCACCACACCGTCAAGGCGCGGTCTTAAGGAAAAGCCTTACAGATCGGAGATTTAGGAGCATAAAAGGAGGTAATTCGACAATCGGGAGAGTGTTTCCGGAGACGAACTTCAAGTCACTCAGAATTTTGAGCGTGGAAGTTAAAGTGATTTATGAAGAGTAAGATTTTTTCGGTATTACAAATGCGCTTCTGCCAGCGATTGCGTGCAGGGAGGGAAAGAGGTGGAGAGTCGATCTGTAAGCCGGGTTCTGTCGAGGACAGTCATTCCTCTACGATGGCCATCACTGGACATCTTTAGCAACCTACCCGGTTCCAGCGCGGGCCACGCCTTGGAACCCTATTTGGTCTTGCTCCGAGTGGGGTTTACCTAGCCACGAACTGTTGCCAGCCGTGCGGTGCGCTCTTACCGCACCTTTTCACCCTTACCGGCGCCGAAGCGCTTAGGCGGTTATTTTCTGTGGCACTTTCCGTAGGCTCACGCCTCCCAGGCATTACCTGGCACTCCGCCCTATGGAGCCCGGACTTTCCTCCCCCCCCTAATTTTCATAGGGGGCAGCGACTGTCCAATCGACTCTCCGCCGCGAAGGTTACCGGCACATGCCCTGGAGGACAAGCATTAAAGGCGTTTTGCCGCCAGGCATTGTCCCGGCAAACACCGGCAGGCCGGATCCCATACGCGGATAGGATCCAACCTACCGCCGAATCAGTCAGGCATTTTTCTGCCGCTCCAACGCCACCTGATACAGCAGGTTCTTGCGTACCCCGGTGATTTCTGCCGCCAGGGCCGCGGCACGCTTGAGCGGCATCTCCTGGAGCAACAGGTCGAGGACGCGCAGCGCCTCGCTGCCGACTGCGTCATCGTTTTCCGGCGCGGTCCAGCCAGCGACAAGCACCACGCACTCACCGCGCTGCTGATTGGCGTCCGCCTCGACAAAGCCGCGCAGCTCGCTCAGCGGCAAGCCCTTGAGGGTCTCGAAAGTCTTGGTCAGCTCACGGGCCAGCAGTGCCGGGCGCTCGGCACCAAAGACCGTCTCCAGGTCCTGCAGGCATTCAAGGATCCGATGCGGCGCCTCATAGAAAATCAGCGTGCGCGGCTCCTCCTTCAAGAGCTCCAGGCGCGCCCGACGCCCCACCGCCTTGGCCGGCAGGAAACCCTCGAAAATAAAACGGTCGGACGGCAGCCCCGCCGCCGACAGCGCGGCGATCAACGCGCAGGCGCCGGGAACCGGCACTACACTGATACCTGCCGCCCGCGCCTGACGCACCAGGTGATAACCGGGATCGGAGATCAACGGCGTGCCCGCATCGGAGATCAGGGCCACGTCCTCGCCCGCCAGCAACCTGGCGATGAAACGGCTGCCTTCGTCACGTTCGTTGTGCTCGTGACAGGCCGCAAGCGGTGTGGCAATTCCGAAGTGCTGCAACAACCTGAGTGAATGGCGGGTGTCTTCCGCGGCAATCAGCGACACCTCGCGCAACACTTTCATGGCCCGCGCACTGATGTCATCCAGGTTGCCAATGGGCGTCGCCACCACATAAAGCGAGCCGACAGCGGAATTCAAAGCACCTGGAGCAGTCAAAGCGCATACCTCGAGAAGAACGAAAACGCCATTGTAGCGCGTAGCCGTCCTGCCGATATGCTTCACAACGGCGAGTACGGCCCCGAAAGGCGAGCGATTCGAGCACTGCGACACGCTTTGTACGACCTAATTTGACCGTTTCACGCCAGTAACATCGCGCCCCGGCCAGTGCTTGGGTACAATTCCACGCTCATATGATCGAGTATCAGGAACACTACATGATCGCTTGCCTGCGGCTGTTCTCTGCCCTCTGCCTCGCTGCCTTGCTGGCGGCTTGCGCCAGCTCGCCCTCTTCCAGCCTTGGCGAACTCCCACGGACCCCGAATGCCAGCATCGAGCAGTTGCTCGATCAGGCGGCTTCCAGCAAGACGCCGGAACAAGCCGCGGTGCTGCGCCTGACCGCTGCCGATCTGGCCTACCGCCAGAAAGACAGCGGGCGCGCCGCGCAGATTCTCGCGCAGGTGCCCCTGGACACCCTCAAGCCGGCGCAACAGGTGTACGCCAGTACCCTGGCGGCCGAACTGGCCATGACCCGTAACCAGCCCAAGGCGGCGCTGACCGCGCTGAGCCACCCGAGCCTGGAACGCCTGGGCGAGTTGCCGGTGGACCAGCAGATTCGCACCCAGACCGTGCGCGCCCGCGCCCTCGAAGCCGATGGCCAGACCCTGGCCGCCGCCCGCGAGCGGATCTTCATCGCGCCGTTGCTCAGCGGCGACGCCGCCAGGAACAACCACGAAGCCATCTGGGCCCTGATCGCGGCACTGCCGACCGATCAGTTGCAGCCCACCGGCAACGACGACCTCAGCGGCTGGTTGAGCCTGGCGCTGGCGGTAAAATCGTCCGGCACCCTGGAACAACAGCAGGCGGCCATCGATACCTGGCGCGCGCAGAACCCCAAGCATCCGGCGGCCCAGCAATTGCCGCTGCCCCTGGTCAAACTCAAGGAGCTGGCCAGCCAGCCACTGAGCAAGATCGCCCTGCTGCTGCCCCAGGACGGCCCGCTGGCCTCGGTCGGCAAGGCCCTGCGTGAAGGCTTCATGGCCGCTCACTACCAGGCCCAGCAGGCCGGCCAGAAGCCGCCGGTCATCGAGTTCTACGACAGCTCGCGCCTCGCCTCCCTGGACGATTTCTATCGCAAGGCCCAGGCCTCCGGCGTGCAACTGGTGATCGGCCCGCTGGAGAAGCCGCTGGTCAAGCAACTCAGCGCCCGCCCGCAATTGCCGATCACCACCCTGGCGCTGAACTACAGCGAAAGCGCGCAGAACCCGGCGCAGTTGTTCCAGTTCGGCCTCGCCGCCGAAGACGAAGCCCGCGAAGTGGCCCGTCGCGCCCGCGCCGACGGCCTGCACCGCGCTGCCGCCATGGTGCCGAAAGGCGAATGGGGCGATCGTGTGCTCAAGGCCTTCCGCCAGGATTGGGAAGCCAACGGCGGTACCGTGGTCGGTATCGAACGCGTCGATCAACCGGTGGCCCTGGCCCAGCAGATTGCCGAGCTGTTCCAACTGCGCCAGAGCGAAGGTCGCGCCAAGAGCCTGCAGAACACCGTAGGCGGCCAGGTCGCCGCCCAGCCGTCGCGGCGCCAGGACATCGAGTTCATCTTCCTCGCCGCGACCCCACAACAGGCGCAGCAGATCAAACCGACCCTGAACTTCCAGTACGCCGGTGATGTGCCGGTGTACGCCACTTCCCACGTGTTCAGCGCCACCGGCGACCAGAACCAGTACAACGACATGAACGGCGTTCGCTTCTGCGAAACCCCTTGGCTGCTGGATGCCAACGACCCGCTGCGCAAGCAGGTCGCCGCGCAATGGCCACAAGCCAATGGCGCCCTCGGTCGCCTGTACGCCATGGGTGTCGACGCCTATCGCCTGGCACCGCGCCTGGGTCAGCTCAAGGCCCTGCCCGACAGCCGCATCGAAGGCCTCTCCGGCAGCCTGAGCATGGATCCGGGACAACGGGTCGCACGCCAGCTGCCCTGGGCCCAGTTCGTCAGCGGTCAGGTCCAGCGCCTGCCAGATACGTCGCACTGATGGCACCCGCCGCCCACCTGGAACACGGCAAGGAAGCCGAGCTCCTGGCGCGGCGGCATCTCGAACAACAGGGGCTGCGCCTGCTGGCGCAGAACTGGGCCTGTAAACGGGGCGAGCTTGATCTGGTCATGCTCGACGGCGATACAGTAGTATTCGTCGAAGTTCGTTACAGAAAAAACACCCAATGGGGTGGCGCACTGGGCAGTATCGATGCCCGCAAGCGCAAGAAGGTAATATTCGCCGCGCAGTATTTCCTGCAACGCGAGTCACGCTGGGCTCATTGCCCCTGCCGCTTCGACGTGGTGGCCATAGACGGCCCGGTCGACGCGACACCCCAGCTGAACTGGCTACGGAATGCCTTCGACAGCTGATCCAGGCTGTCGACCCGGTTACTTTTTTCACCCACTGATTTTTGCTCTTTGCTTTGCGGGCTGCACATTCTTGTGCCGGGCAGCCACCGGGAAAACCCGGTCTGCGCTCGACCAGCCGCCCTACTTAAGGTCACATAGATGGACATGCAATCCCGAATTCGCCAGCTTTTCCAGGCCAGTATCGACACCAAGCAACAGGCGATGGACGTTCTTGCACCTCACATCGAGCAAGCCAGCCAGGTCATGGTCAATGCCCTGCTCAACGAAGGCAAAATGCTCTCCTGCGGCAACGGCGGCTCCGCCGGCGATGCCCAGCACTTTTCCTCGGAACTGCTCAACCGCTTCGAGCGCGAGCGCCCGAGCCTGCCGGCCATTGCCCTGACCACCGACAGCTCGACCCTCACCTCGATCGCCAACGACTACAGCTATAACGAAGTCTTCTCCAAGCAGATCCGCGCACTCGGCCAACCGGGCGACGTGCTGCTGGCGATTTCCACCAGCGGCAACTCCGCCAACATTATTCAGGCCATCCAGGCCGCACATGATCGCGAAATGATTGTCGTAGCCTTGACGGGACGCGACGGCGGCGGCATGGCTTCCCTGCTGCTGCCCGAGGATGTCGAGATTCGCGTCCCGGCCAATGTCACCGCACGTATCCAGGAAGTCCACCTGCTGGCGATCCATTGCCTCTGCGATCTGATCGACAGCCAATTGTTCGGGAGTGAAGAATGACCATCAATCGCCTTAGCCTGCTGGCCTTGACCCTGTGCCTGGGCCTCAGCGGCTGCAGCTCGGTACTCACCGCCACCCGCGACGACCCGATCAACGACGATCGCGGAACCCGCACCCTGGGCAGCAAGATCGATGACTCGCTGATCGAAACCAAGGTCGCGGTCAACGTCGCCAAGGCCGACCCCGGCCTGGAAAACGGCTCACATATCGTCGTCACCAGCTATAACGGCATCGTCCTGCTCGCCGGCCAGACCCCGCGCGAAGACCTCAAGGCCAAGGCCGAACAGGCCGCCGCCGCCGTCCAACGGGTGAAGAAGGTCAACAACGAGCTGCAGGTCATCGAGCCTTCCTCGATAGCGGCCCGCGGCAGCGACAACTGGCTGACCACCAAGATCAAGGCCCAGATGCTGACCGACAATGCCATTCCCGGCTCGCGCATCAAGGTCGTCACCGAGAACGGCATCGTCTACCTGCTGGGCCTGGTCACCCAGGCAGAAGGCACCCGCGCCACCAACCTGGTGCAAGGCGTCGGCGGCGTGCAAAAGATCGTCAAACTGTTCGAGTACATCGACTGACCCAGCAGCGGGAGCCGGCTTGCCGACGATGAGACCCGTGAGCCTTGCATCGCCTGATCGACCGCCATCGCCAGCAAGCCGACTCCCAGGATCGCGATCCTGCCGAAATACAGATGTAAAAAAGGCGCCTCGGATGAGGCGCCTTTTTTATTACTTCACCACCTTCAAGCTTGGCCGCCCGCTAGGACGCGGCGGCTCGGAACCCGGCGGCGGGCCGTCGTCATCCGGCTCAGCCCCATCGTCGCCCTCCAGGGGCGCTTCCAGCTCGAACACCATGCCCTGGCCATTCTCCCGGGCGTAGATCCCGAGAATGGCACTGATCGGCACGTAAAGCGTATGCGGTACGCCACCGAAACGCCCTTCGAAGCTGACCGCCTCGTTGTCCATGTGCAAGTGACGCACTGCACTGGGCGAAACGTTCAAGACAATTTGCCCGTCGCTGGCAAAACCTTGCGGCACCTGGACCGAGGGATACTCGGAATTGACCAGTATGTGCGGCGTACAATCGTTATCCACTATCCATTCGTACAGTGCACGAACCAAATAAGGGCGACTGGAGTTCATAAAACAGCTCCTTAGCGCATATCGCGTTCGACACCAGACAAGCTTGCCTGGAAAGCCTCACGCGCAAACTGGCGCTCCATATAATCGAGCAACGGCTTTGCGGGCCGCGGCAATTCAATACCCATAATCGGCAGACGCCAGAGTATCGGTAATAGACAGCAGTCCACCAGACTTTGCTCGGCACTGAGGAAAAAAGGCTTGTCGGCAAACAGCGGCGACGCCCCTGTCAGGCTCTCTCGCAACTCCTTGCGCGCCTGCACCCGCGCCGGCTCCTTGCTGCGCGAATCCAGGATCACATCCACCAGCGCACACCAGTCGCGCTGAATGCGATGGATCAGCAAACGACTGTTGGCTCGCGCCACGGGATAAACCGGCAGCAGCGGCGGATGCGGGTAACGCTCATCCAGATATTCCATCACCACGGTCGACTCCCACAACGCCAGGTCACGATCGACCAGGGTGGGCAGGCTGCCGTAAGGGTTCACCTCGATCAGCTTCGGCGGTTGACGCCCCGGCTCAACAGTAATGATCTCGGCGCTGACACCCTTCTCTGCGAGCACGATGCGTACCCGGTGGGAATAGTGGTCGGCGGGGTCGGAGTAACAGGCCAACCGGTTGGTCACGCCCATGGCGGTCCTCCTCGCTTGTTGAAATTATTGAAAACGGAAAAACGAGCGCGCCCAAGACAAGCCTCCCGCAGCCACGAAACAGAACAGGGGTGAGACCGTTGCCGGCCCACCCCGCCCGTCCTTGCTGGCTACATCTTCAGAGGCACCCTTGGGCGCGCACGATTGACAGCTATGTTACAACGTTATCAATGCACATCCTTCCAGTATTCGCGCTTGAGCAGATAAGCGAACACGAAGAAGAAGGCCAGGTACAGCAAAACGTAGGTACCGATACGCTGATGTTCCAGCTTCACCGGGTTGGCCGAGTAGGCCAGGAAGGTCACCAGGTTCTTGACCTTCTCGTCGAATTGCTCTTCGTTCAAGGCACCGGTTTTCGGTACGATGGTCAGCTGGTCGCACGCTTCATGGGTCAAAGGCGTACCGGTCAGCGGATCATACTGCTTCTTGCCGTCCTCGACGATTTGAACCTGCTTGCAGCCGACGACCTGACGTCCCTGCAGGCCCACCAGCACGTTGGGCATGCCGACGTTCGGGAAGACCTTGTTGTTCACGCCCCAGGGACGCGTCGGGTCTTCGTAGAAGGACCGCAGGTAGCCGTAGAGCCAGTCGGTACCGCGCACGCGGGCCACCAGGGTCAGGTCGGGCGGCGCCGCCCCGAACCAGGCCTTGGCGTCGGCCGGCTGCATGCCGATGCTCATGTGGTCGCCGATCTTGGCGCCGGTGAACACGAGGCTCTTGAGCATCAGGTCGTGGGGAATCCCGAGGTCGTCGGCAACACGCTCATAGCGCTGGAACTTGGCGCTGTGGCAACCCATGCAATAGTTGGCAAAGGTCCGCGCACCATCCTGCATGGCCGCCTTGTCGGAAACGTCGATATCGACTTTTTCCAATTCCGGACCACCATGCTCGGCGGCGAAGGACAGGAGCGGCAGGGCCGCAAGCATCAATACTGCAAATAATTTTTTCATCAGCCAGTCACCCTTTCCGGAACCGGTTTGGTCTTCTCGAGCCGGGTATAGAACGGCATCAGAATGAAGTAGGCGAAATACAGGACCGTACAGATCCGCGACAGCAGCGTGCGCTCCGGTGTCGGCGGCATCACCCCCAGCCAGCCAAGGGTGACGAAAGCGATACAGAATACCCACAGCCAGATCTTGCTCAGCCAGCCCTTGTAGCGCATCGACTTGACGGGACTGCGGTCCAGCCACGGCAGGACGAACAGCACGGCGATCGACGCGCCCATGGCCATGACGCCCATGAGTTTATCCGGGACGGCCCGCAGGATCGCGTAGAACGGCGTGAAGTACCAGACCGGGGCAATGTGCTCAGGCGTCTTGAAGGCGTTGGCCACTTCGAAGTTGGGTTTTTCGAGGAAATACCCACCCATTTCCGGGAAGAAGAACACGATGGAGCAGAAGATGAACAGGAACACCACCACACCGACGATATCCTTCACGGTGTAGTACGGGTGGAAGGCGATGCCATCCAGCGGTACGCCGTTCTCGTCCTTGTGCTTCTTGATATCGACGCCGTCCGGGTTGTTCGAACCGACTTCGTGCAGCGCCAGTACGTGCAGCACCACCAGGCCGAGGATGACGATCGGCAGGGCCACCACGTGCAGGGCGAAGAAGCGGTTCAGGGTGATCCCGGAAATCAGGTAATCACCGCGAATCCACTGGGTCAGGTCGTTACCGATGACCGGGATCGCGCCGAACAGCGAGATGATCACCTGGGCGCCCCAGTAGGACATCTGCCCCCACGGCAGCAGGTAGCCCATGAAGGCCTCGGCCATCAGCGCCAGGTAGATCAGCATGCCGAACAGCCACACCAGCTCACGGGGCTTCTGGTACGAACCGTAAAGCAAGCCACGGAACATGTGCAGGTAGACCACGATAAAGAACGCCGAAGCGCCGGTGGAGTGCAGCAGGCGCAGGATCGAGCCGTACTCGACGTCGCGCATGATGTACTCGACGGAAGCGAAGGCCTCTTCCGCCGACGGGGTGTAGCTCATCGTCAACCAGACACCGGTGACGATCTGATTGACCAGCACCAGCAACGCCAGGGAGCCAAAAAAGTAGAAAAAGTTGAAATTCTTCGGAGCGTAATACTTGCTGAGATGGTCTTCCCACATCTTGGTGGCGGGAAAGCGCGCATCGACCCAATCCATGAACTTGCTCATCACGCTTTCTCCGTATCGACGCCAATCACAATAATCGTGTCGGACTCATAGGAATGCGGCGGGACCGGCAGGTTCAAAGGCGCGGGTTGCGCCTTGTAGACGCGACCAGCCAGATCGTAGTGAGAACCGTGGCAAGGGCAGAAATAACCACCAACCCAGTCGGCGCCCAGATCAGCGGGCGCAACTTCCGGACGGAAGGTCGGCGAGCAGCCCAGGTGCGTGCAGATACCGATCAGCAGCAGCAGCTCCGGCTTGATCGATCGGTTCTTGGGGTCGACATAGGTGGGTTGCGTAGATGCCTTGGAATCGGGGTCGGACAAGCGATCCTCGATCTTGGCGAGATTTCCCAGAATCTCCGGGGTCCGGTGAACGATAAACACCGGTTGACCTCGCCACTCAGCAATCATCTGCTGCCCACGCTCGATCTTGCTGATGTTCACCTTCACCGGTGCCCCTGCGGCTTTCGCCTTGGCACTGGGAAACCATGACCCCACGAACGGGACCGCAGCCCCCACCGCTCCTGCAGCTCCTACCACGGATGTGGCTGCTACGAGGAAGCGACGCCGGCCTGCATTCACGCCGTCATTGCTACTCATTCAGTCCTCTCCCATCAGCTTTTGTGGCCTGTTAAATCAGGCATCTACTAAGTAAAACTTTGTACTTATAAATTTTGCCGAATGGTAATGAAAAGCCCCACGTATGACAAGGTAATTACCAGTCCTACCCTGCCCCAGGCCTTGTAGTATAGGGGGTCTACGGATGTGGCAAGTTGTCACAGGAAAATATTTAGCCCACAAAAAAGCCCGGTTCCACAAGGAAACCGGGCTTTTTTTAAAACGTAGAACTGAAACGTAAAACGGTACGAGGACCGAATTAACGCTTCGAGTACTGCGGACGCTTACGCGCTTTACGCAGACCGACTTTCTTACGTTCAACTTCACGAGCATCGCGGGTTACGAAGCCGGCTTTGCGCAGAGCACCGCGCAGAGTCTCGTCGTAGTCCATCAGAGCACGAGTGATGCCGTGGCGGATTGCGCCAGCTTGACCACTCACACCACCACCGATGACAGTGACGTAGATATCGAATTTCTCGGTAGTCTCAGTCAGTTCCAGCGGCTGGCGAACTACCATGCGGGCAGTTTCGCGACCGAAGAACGTGTCCAGGGTGCGGTTGTTGATGGAGATGTTGCCAGTACCCGGACGCAGGAAAACGCGTGCGGTTGCAGTCTTGCGACGGCCAGTGCCGTAATTTTGAGTCGCCGACATAATGAACTATTCCGTTAAATCTTCAGTTCTTGGGGCTGCTGAGCAGTATGAGGGTGAACAGCGCCCGCATAGACTTTCAGCTTACGGTACATGTCGCGACCCAGCGGGTTCTTAGGCAGCATGCCTTTGACCGCGGTCTCGATCACGCGCTCAGGGGCCTTGGCGATCAGCTTTTCAAAGTTGATCGACTTGATGCCGCCCGGGAAACCGGAGTGGGAGTAGTACATTTTGTCGGTGGTTTTAGCACCGGTAACGCGTACTTGCTCAGCATTGATAACAACGATGTAGTCACCGGTGTCAACGTGCGGAGTGTATTCGACTTTGTGCTTGCCACGCAGGCGGCTCGCGATTTCGGTGGCCAGACGACCCAGGGTCTGACCAGCAGCGTCGACGATAAACCAGTCGCGCTTAACTGTTTCCGGTTTAGCAGTAAAAGTTTTCATTCTTTATAGCCTCAGGGGCCGCCTGTAAATAAGACGGCGGATCTTACTGAATAGTGCGTACTTTGACAAGGTCAAAGGCAGCCGGATACAGACGCTTTCGGGGGCTCGGGTCGGCGCGTCCGTTCAACGGCAAGATTCTTTGGCGGCGGCGCATCACTTCCACTGCATAAAGAGGTGCGTAATTATGCAGATTGCGAAAAAAAATTCAACCTGCTTTTATGGATGCTTTCCCACAGGAGCCGCCAATGGAATACCGTCAGCTAGGCCAGACCGATCTGAATGTGAGCGCAATTTGCCTGGGAACCATGACCTGGGGCGAGCAGAACACCCAGGATCAGGCCTTTGCCCAGATCGAACGGGCGAAAAGCGCCGGCATCAATTTCCTCGACACCGCCGAGATGTACCCGGTACCGCCCAAGGCCGAAACCTATGCCAGCACCGAGCGCATCATCGGCAACTGGTTCAAGCAGCGCGGCGATCGCGCCGACTGGATCCTGGCCAGCAAGATCGCCGGCCCCGGCAACGGCATCGGCTATATCCGCGACGGCCAGCTCAAGCACAACCGCCGACATATCGTCGAAGCCCTGGATGCCAGCCTCAAGCGCCTGCAGACCGACTGGATCGACCTCTACCAGTTGCACTGGCCGGAGCGCAGCACCAACTACTTCGGCCAACTGGGCTACAAGCACAAGGCCGATGAAAGTTTCACGCCGATCGAGGAGATCCTCGAAGCGCTGGACGAGCAGGTCAAGGCCGGCAAGATCCGCCATATCGGCCTGTCCAACGAAACCCCGTGGGGCACCATGAAATTCCTGCTCGAGGCCGAGCGCCGCGGCTGGCCGCGGGCGGTGTCGATCCAGAACCCCTACAACCTGCTCAACCGCAGCTTCGAAGTGGGCCTGGCGGAAGTCGCCCTGCGCGAACAGTGCGGCCTGCTGGCCTATTCGCCGATGGCGTTCGGCTTCCTGTCGGGCAAGTATGAAGGCGGCGCACGGCCGGACAAGGCGCGCCTGAGCCTGTACAGCCGCTTCAGCCGGTATTTCAATCCGCAATCGGAAGCGGCGTGCAGCCGTTATGTCGCCCTGGCCCGCGAACACGGCCTGGACCCGGCACAGATGGCCCTGGCGTTCGTCACCCGGCAACCGTTCGTCACCAGCAACATCATCGGGGCGACGACGCTGGAGCAATTGGACAGCAACATTGCCAGCGCCGACCTGAAACTATCGGACGAAGTGCTGGCGGGGATCGAGGCGATCCACAAGGATCATCCAAACCCGGCTCCGTAACTGGCCTGCGGATCAGGCGGCGCCTGTTCCTGCGCCTTCGCGGCGGTGCGGCGTCCCGACAAGCTCCGCTCCCACAGGCTTTCGGTCGTGCACAGATCTTGAGCACGACCCGGACATTGTGGGAGCGGAGCTTGCCCGCGAAGAGGTCCTTAAGGCTATCACCACACGTCGCAACCCCATCCAAGACGTCAAAGCGACCGGGCGATGATCTCCTTCATGATCTCATTGGTCCCGGCATAGATGCGCTGTACCCGCGCATCCGCCCAGGCCCGGGCCACCGGGTACTCCCACATGAACCCGTAGCCACCGTGCAGTTGCACGCACTCGTCGAGCACCTTGCATTGCAGGTCGGTGCCCCAGTACTTGGCCATCGCCGCCGTCGGCACATCCAGCTGGCCTTGCAGATGCAACTCCAGACAGCGGTCGACAAACACCCGGCCGATCTGGATCTCGGTGGCCATTTCCGCCAGCTTGAAGCGGGTATTCTGGAAGTCGGCAATGGCCTTGCCGAACGCCTTGCGTTCACGGGTGTATTCCAGCGTCCACTGCAACGCCGCCTCGGCCGAGGCCAGACCGCCTATCGCCACCGTCAGGCGTTCCTGGGGCAACTCCTGCATCAGATAGGCAAAGCCCATCCCGGCCTGCCCGAGCAGATTCTCCCTGGGCACGCGCACATCCTGGAAAAACAGCTCGGAGGTGTCCTGGGCCTTCATGCCGACCTTTTCCAGGCGCTTGCCCTTGGCGAACCCTGGTGTATCGGCCTCGACCAGGAACAGGCTGGTGCCCTTGGCCCCGGCTTGCGGATCGGTCTTGGCGACAACAATCACCAGGTCGGCGAGAAAACCGTTGGTGATAAAAGTCTTCGAGCCGTTGAGCACATACTCGTCACCGTCCAGCCGCGCGGTGGTCTTCACCCCTTGCAGGTCGGAGCCGGCCCCCGGCTCGGTCATCGCAATGGCCGTGACCATCTCGCCGGAGACCAGCTTGGGCAGGTACTTGAGCTTCAGCGCCTCGCTGCCGTAATGCAGGATATACGGCGCGACTATGTCCGAATGCAGGGAAAAACCGATGCCGCTCAGGCCCAGCCGACTGATTTCCTCGATCACCACGGCGCTATAGAGAAAGTCCGCGGCCATGCCGCCATAGGCCTCCGGCAGATGGGAGCAGAGCATTCCCTGGGCCCCGGCCTTGTTCCACAACTCGCGGTCGATATAGCCACGCTTCTCCCACTGGGCATGGAAGGGCGCCGCTTCCTGCTCGAGAAACTTGCGCACACTGCCGCGAAACAGCTCGTGCTCGGAACTGAACAGGGTTCTGGGGATCATGGGGGAGCACCTGCAAAGACACTGAAGCCGGGATTGGCCCGTAGAGCCTATGCCAGTGTTTTGCCGGGTAACACTGGACACATACGCCAAAAAATAAGACGATCCAGCCGTCTGTTGACCACTTTCCCCTATAAGAACTTTCCGCTAATAAGAACAATGGAATTATGGCTAATCCACTCTCCACGCCCTTGCGGCGCGTCAGCATCCTGGCTATCGACCGGGTATTCGCTTCCACCCTCATGCAAGCCAAGGACTTCTTCCACCTGGCCAGCCTGCGTTATGGCAAGCAGCTCGGCCAAGGCCTCACCAAGGCCTTCGAAACCCGCCTGGTCAGCCCCGACGGCAAACCGGTATGCAGCTTCAGCGATGTGATCCTGCCGGTGGACGGAGGCCTGGAAAATGCCGATGTGATCATCCTGCCGGCCTTCTGGGACGACTTCGACACCCTCTGTCGGCGTTATCCACAGGTCATGCCCTGGCTGCGCGAACAACATGCCCGCGGCGCCGTGCTCTGCGGCGAGGCCACCGGGGTGTTCTGGCTGGCCGAGGCCGGCCTGCTCGATGGCAAGGAGGCAACCACCTACTGGCGCTTCTTCAACGCCTTCAGCGAGCGCTACCCCAACGTCCAGCTGAACCAGGACAAGCACCTGACCGACGCCGACAACCTCTACTGCGCCGGCGGCACCACCTCGGCCTGCGACCTCTATATCTACCTGATCGAGCGCTTCTGCGGGGCCAATGTCGCCCAGGCCGTGGCCCGCGATATCCTCTATGAGGTCCAGCGCAGCTACGCCCCGGGACGTATCGGTTTCGGCGGGCAGAAGCTGCACCAGGACGTGATCATCCTGCAGATCCAGCAATGGCTCGAAGAACATTTCTCCGACAAGTTCCGCTTCGAGGATGTCGCCCGGGAACACGGCATGAGCATTCGCAACTTCATGCGCCGCTTCCAGACCGCCACCGGCGACAAGCCATTGCACTACCTGCAGCGCCTGCGTATCGAGACCGCCAAGGGCCTGTTGTCGGGCACCCGCAAGAGCATCAAGACCATCAGCTACGAAGTCGGTTATGACGACGCCAGCTTCTTCGCACGCCTGTTCCGCCAGCACACCGAGTTGTCCCCCAACCAGTATCGCCAGCAGTTCCAGCAAGCGGCATGAAGCCCGTGCGCCTGTTTCGACACTAGCTGACACAGGCGCGCGACCTTGCATAATTAATTACCACAGCGCCCTGCCCTCGCCTTCGTAGACTCGCTCCGGCAATCACTACCGATTGCCACTGACAAGGAGCGTCGTACATGCCTATTGGATTGGCTCAACAGCAGCCCTCTTTCCCGACACCGACGGTGGAGCCCAGCCGCGCCTGGCGCGCCCGCTTCCCCAATCCGCCGGACCTCTGCTTCGACTATCGCCGACTGGTCGAGCAAGCCGGCGGCGTGGCCCGCGCCACCGATACTGGCCACCGGATCTGCATCATCGGCGCCGGCGTCACCGGCCTCAGCGCGGCCCACGAGCTGCTGCGCTGCGGCTTCACCGACATCACCCTGCTCGAACAGTCCCGGCGGATCGGCGGCCGGCACCTGACGGTGATCGACAAAAGCCAGCCCGCCACCAGCGGTTCCACCCCCTTCGAAATGGGCGCGATGCGCCTGCCGTATTTCAACCGTGCCGATGAAACGCCACAGCAGGGACGCTCCGTGCTCGCCCACTACAGCGAACGGTTCGACCTGCGCCTTTCCGACTTCGCCAACCCGGGCAGCGCCCAGGTCCGGAGCACCGGGATTTTCCTCCGTGAGGGCCTGCTCGAGGGCCAGGACACCCCGCGCATGCTGATCTGGGACAACCGCGACGGCCAGACCCCACCACCGGGGAAACTGCTGAAACAGGTCCACGACAAATGGCGCCGCTTCGCCGAACGCATGACCCGCCAGGTCGAGGCCCACTACGCCAGTGCAGAGTGGGAAGGCTTCTGGTCGGCGATTGTCCAACGTTACGAGAGCTTGTCGTTTCGCAACCTGGTCACACTGCCAGCCATCAGCCACTGGCAAGCGGACGAGCCGGGGAATTTCGGTGGCGTGGGCATGAGCGCCGAAGAGTCGGCGATCTTCTATGCCATCGGCATCGGCGACGGCAGTTGGGGCGCCTTCTATGACGCCTGCAGCCTGTACCCGATCCGCACCGCGATCTTCGGTTTCAGCAACCGCCTGCAATTGATCCACGGTCGGGTCGATGAGCGCGGCAACCCACTGCCGTCGCCACACCTGCGGGCCGGCACACTGCTCGACTGCAACGGCCTGGCCTTCGACGGCCCGCGCTACCTGGGCGTTGCCGCGCTGGACGAATGCCTGTTGTTCATGCCGGTCGAAGGACGCGGCCTGTCCTTCTACGACCATTGCCGACAGCGCGGCGCCGGGTTCACCACCCAGGCCCAGGTCAACGGCCTGAGCAAACTGCCCGACCAGCGGATTCGCGTCGACTACGCCTGGCAATGGAACGATCCACAACGCCGCGAACAGCGCAGCGATGTCTTCGACTCGGTGATTCTCACCCTGCCGTCCTGGCTGATCGAAACCACCGTCGAACTCAGGGGGTTCGACGAGCGAATGCTGCCATTCCACATCCGCAGCGCCTACAAGACCGCCCACTGGGAAACCAGCTGCAAGGTGTTTGCGCCGCTGAAAAAAAGCTTTTTCGACGAGCCCCACGGCATCCCCCAGGCGCTGGTCACCGACAGCCTGATCCATGACATGTACACCTACCGCTACAACGACAGCTACCCGTATGACTGCATCCTGCTGAGTTACACCTGGGAGGACGATGCGACCAAACTCGCGCTGTTCTCGGACCAGGAACTGGTGGACAAGTGTGTCGGCGAACTCGATCGAATACTGCTGCACGCACGCAATATCAATCGGCGGATCTCGCCTTACATCGACACGCAAAAGGCCGCGGTGCATCGCTGGATGAGTGATCGCAATGCCCTCGGCGCCGCCAAGCTCTATCGCCCCGGCACCTATTACGAGGCCATCGACCTGATGAACTACAACCGCAACTATTCCGCCCACTCCGGGCTCTACCTGTGCGGCGAATCCTTTTCGGTCGACGCCGGCTGGACCGAGCCCTGCCTGCGCGGCGCCCTCGATGCCACCATCCATCTGTGCCAGCGTACCGGTGCCGTCTTCAATGGCGGCTTCAGCCTGAAGCACTACCCCGAATATTGCGGACGACCGCCCGCCAACACCCCACCGGTAGCGCTCAGCATTCCCAGGCGGCTCTAGGAAATACCCGACTGATTTTCGAGAGGGCCACCGACATACACCACTCTTTGAATTGCTTCTCATAGTCATATCAATCCATTCGGGTTGAATAACAAGAATGAGAGCACCTCAAATGAATGAATCTCGCCCCGCCATCAGTCCCGTACGCGTTGCCGTTGTGCAGTTCGATCCCCAGGCCGGCGTTGCCCACACCCCGTATAACCTGGACCGCAGCCTCGCGCTGGCGGGCCAGGCCGTGCGCGCTGGCGCCGACCTGATCGTGCTGCCGGAACTGGCCAATACCGGTTACAGCTTCCAGAACCACCAGGAAGCTTTCAGCCATGCCGAAGCGGTACCGACAGGGCCCAGCGTGCAGACCTGGGTAAATTTCGCACAGGAACATCGGATTTACCTGGCAGCCGGTGTCGCCGAATGTGATGGAGTGCAGTTGTTCGACACCGCGGTGCTGGTGGGCCCGGACGGCTTTATCGGCAAGTACCGCAAGGCGCATCTGTGGAACGAGGAGAAACTCTGGTTCACCCCGGGCGACCTGGGCTTTCCGGTCTTCGACACGCCCATCGGGCGGATCGGCCTGCTGATCTGCTGGGATATCTGGTTTCCCGAAGTACCGCGCCTGTTGAGCCAGCAGGGCGCGGATATCATCTGCAGCCTGAACAACTGGGTCTGGACCCCGCCACCGCTGTTCGACGAAACCGGCAAATGCATGGCCTCGTACCTGACCATCACCGCCGCTCACGTCAACAACGTGTTTATCGCCGCCGCCAATCGCGTCGGCAGCGATCGCGGCGAACGTTTCCTCGGCTGCTCGCTGATCGCCGGGACCAACGGCTGGCCAATCAGCGAGGTGGCGTCACCCGTCGATGAAACCGTGCTGTACGCCGATATCGATCTGGTCAGCGCCCGTGGCGCGCCGATCTGGAACAGCCTGAACGACCTGCCCAGGGATCGCCGGACCGACCTCTACGACGAAATGCTCGGCTACACCCGACACCCTGGCCTGCCGCGCTGAAAGGGGGGGGAGAGATGAACAATGCCTCCAACCTGGGCCGGCTCGCCGGCCGGTTCAGCCTGGGCCTGATCGCCGCCATCCTGCTGCTGGCCTGGCTGAACCTGCCCGGCGGCCCCTTCGGCGGCTCCGGCTACCTGCATATGCTGGAAAACCTGCCCGCCCCCGGTGCCTGGCTACGCTGGGTGCTCGGCGATATCAGCGAAATGGCCTTCTACAAACATGAGCTGGCCTCGCTGGGCCTGCTGGTCGGTGCCGGCCTGGCCCATTGGGCCCACCGCCGGGGCAAGGCCTGGCAAGGCTTTGCCATTTGTTATGGTAGCGGCCTGTGGCCCTGGCTGACCGGCAGTGCGCTGCTGGGGCTGCTGTTGAGCAACCTGCTGTGGGGCTGGAGCGTACCGCGTTATGGCTGGCAACCAACTTTTGCCGCCTTCGTCTCCGTGCCCGCCGCGACTGTGCTGCTGTTCGGCGCGGGCAAGCGCATCGCCGTCAGCGGTGCAGTCATGGGCGCGCTGCTGGTCACGCCGTTGTGCCTGCTGCTGGTCAACTTTGTCTGCAACCCATTGGATCTGCCGGCGGTCATCGGCAATGTGCTGGGGATGGCCGGCGGCAGCATAATGGCCTTTACCTTCTATCGACGCTGGCCGGCGCTGGTGAAACCCGAACCGCCGATGATGACGGCTGCCTCGGTGTCTGCGCCGAAAGCCGGCAAACACGGGCTGACCTGGGGCATGCGCCGGGTACTCGCCGACTTTTCCGAAGCGCCGTTCTTCGGTAACGAGTGGGCGAGCCTGGGATTACTCCTGGGGGTATTACTGGCCTACGGGCTCAACCCGGCCGGGCCGGTCTACGGTTCGGACCTGCTGTTGCCGATACTCGCGGCCCAGGCCCTGGCGTCGGCCATCGGCGTGGGAGTCTGGCGGCGGCAATGGATTGCGCGGGGCTGGTACCCGACTTACATCCCGATTGTCTCGGTCGCCCCGGCCGCCGTGCTGGTCCATGGCGGCGGCACGCTGGTGGTGATCGCCAGCGCCCTGCTCGGGGCCTTGCTCGCACCGCCGCTGGCCGTGGCACTGTCGCGACGGGTCCCCGGGCATATGCACCCGTATATCGGCAATGTGCTGTCGATGGCGCTCAGTACGGTCCTGATCGTGCCCCTGATCGGCTGGCTGACACGGGTCCTGTAGGCGCTGGCTTGTCAGCGATGGCGCTGCAAGCCTTGCGCCGCCTCGGACACCATCGAGCGCGCTTTTCCCTCAACCCGGCGGTACTCTGGTGCCGCCGGCATCGCCTCTTCCCGACCTTTATCAGCGAGAGTTCCATGTCCCTGCCCCAACTTTCCATCGCCGCCCTGGGCGGCACTGTCAGCATGCAAGCCGCCAACCCGGACCAGGGCGTGGTGCCCAGCGTCAATGGCCGAGCCCTGCTGGAACAGGTACCACTACTGAAGACTCTGGCCCAGGTTCACGTCGAAACCTTGTGCCTGCAACCCAGCGCCTCGCTGGACTTCGAGTTTCTGCTCGGCGTTCTCGACTGGGCCAGGCGCCAGGTAGAACAAGGTGCCAGCGGCGTGGTGATCACCCAGGGCACCGACACCCTGGAGGAGTCCGCGTTTTTTTTCGAGCTGCTCTGGGACCGCGAGGAACCGCTGGTGCTGACCGGCGCCATGCGTTCGGCCGCCGAGATCAGTGCCGACGGCCCGGCGAATCTGCTGCATGCGGGGTTGGCCGCCCTGGCGAGCGCCAGTCGCGGACGTGGCGTGCAGGTGGTGATCAATGGCCAGATCCATGGTGCGAGCCATGTGCGCAAGAGCGATGCCCTGGCGCTGGAAGCCTTCAGCTCAGCGGTGTTCGGCCCCAACGGCCTGATCATCGAAAATGCCGTGCGTTATCTGCACGCCCCGTTCCCGAGAAGAACCTTGCCGCCACCGACGCGCAGTGGGCAACGGGTTGCCCTGCTGGAAGCGGCGCTGTCGGCCGATACGCTGATGCTGGAGAAGCTGCTGGAATTGGGCTACGACGGCCTGGTGATCGCCGGTTTCGGCGCCGGTCATGTCAGCGAAGGCTGGGCCAAGGCACTCACGCCGTTGGCGTTGAAAATACCGGTGGTGATCGCCACACGCACCGGAGCCGGTTCAACGGCGAGCCACTCCTATGGTTTTGTCGGCAGCGAAATCGACCTGATCCAGCGCGGCGCGCGGATGGCTGGTTTTCTGTGTCCGCGCAAGGCGAGGATTCTGTTGTGGCTGCTGATCGGCTGCCAGCGGACCGCTGAGCTGCCTGACTATCTCCGACACTTTGGCGAGTAAGCAATACGAGTCTCGCCACAAGACCGTGCCTGGTTTCAAATTTGACGGGCATTGGCCTCGCCCCGTTATTTATCAACGTCGCCCAAACTGCTGGCGGTACTCAAGCGGAGTCAAATCGGTCAGTTCCTTGAACATCCGCCGCAGGTTCGAATCGCTGCTGAACCCCAGGTCGGCGCTGATGGTATTGACCGCCGTGGACGTCAGCATCAGCCGCTCACTGACCTGGTTGAGCTTGATACAGCGCGCATAAGCCGCCACAGCGACCCCGGTTTCCGCACTCACCCTGCGCGCCAACGTGCGCGGAGACAGGCCGAGCTGCTCCGCCAGTCGCTGCACGGTGATCTGCTCCGCCGGCGCTTGTTCGACACAGCGATGCAACTGGCGCAGCAGCGAACTGGACTGCTCGATCAGACTCATGGCCGCAAACGCCGGATGTGCCTGGACCGGGCGCGCCAGTACCATCAGCTTCGCCAGGTCGTGAAACATATCCTGGCCAACCGCTCGCTCGATCAGCGCCTGTGCAATCGGCAGATAACCATTGACCCCGGACGCGGTCGCGGTCAACGGGTTGATCACCCAGTGACGCTGGCTCTGCCAGTTCACCTTTGGATAACGCTGGGCCATGGTCCCCGCCAGCCACCAGGTCACCGTAGCCACCTGCCCCTCCAGCCGCCCGCTGGCGGCGATCAGGCAGACACCCGTGCAGTAACTCCACAACTGCAGCTGTTTCGAACAAGCCGCCAGGGCTGACACCAATGCCTGGTTAGCACTCACGGCCTTCTCGACCTGACGCGACGACTCGGCCCAGAAACCGGCGATCAGCAAGGCGTCGAGGTCAGCCTCCGACAAGGCCTTGGAGACCTGCAACGACAGCCCCTGGGCACAGGCCACCGCGCCGGCCTGCAAGGCGACAAACTGCGTTTCGAAGAGCGTTTCTCCGGCGCGCCGATTGGCCGCATGCAGCAAATCGGCAAAGGCCAGCAACCCCGCGGGCAGGCAACCCGGGTAAAGCAGCAAACCGATTCGAAAGGGGCGTCTCATGGCAGAAACAGAATCCATTATGTCCAATCCTGCCATTCTGCGTGACCGCCCGGTCGAACACAATGCAGCCTCTTCCCAGAGGTATGAGCATGCACATCCATCAGCTACGCAATGCGACGATGATCCTGGAGTTCGGCCACCAGCGTATTCTGGTCGACCCGATGCTGGCGCGAAAACTCTCCTTGCCCCCCCTGCGGGTATTCAGCGCCAGGCAGCGCAACCCGCTGGTAGATCTACCGGCGTCGGCAACAGCGGCGCTCGAGTCGGTCACCCATTGCCTGATCACCCACTGCCAGAAAGGCCACTTCGATCACCTCGATCGCGCCGCGAAAAAATGGCTGCGCGACACTGGCACGCCAGTGATCTGCACGCCCCACGACGCGGCCTATCTGGCCACCCACGACCTGAATGTGCAGCCATTGCCAAGCGACCACGAACAGCCCAGCCCTTTCCTTGGCGGGCGGATTCGCACGGTCCGCTGTACCCACGGCCTGGGACTGGTGGGCAAGCTGATGGAACATGGGGTGGGCTATCTGATCGAAATGCCTGGTGAGCCCAGCCTCTACCTGAGCGGCGATACCCTGCTCACGCCGACCGTCAGGGCCTTCATCGCCGAGCATCGACCACAGCTGTCCGTCGTGCCGGCGGGAGGCGCGCACTTTGACCTGGGTGGGGACATCATCATGGGCGTTGAAGAAGTGATCGAGTTCACCCGGCAGTCAGCGGGCCTGGTGATCGCCAATCACCTGGAAGCCCTCAGCCACTGCCCGGTGACACGTCGCGCGCTGGCCGACGCCGCGCGGTTGGCCGGCGTCGAAGCGCGCCTGCTGATCCCCGGCGACGGCGAAGTGCTGGACTTCCGCGCCACCGGGCAGCCCTGAACACCGCGCGGTTCGAGGACCGCGCCGGGTATCCTGCTTAAGGCTTGTGCGCTCGCGACAGGAACTCGTGGGACTGCATTTCCAGCAACCGGCTCAAGGTGCGCTGGAACTCGAAGTTCAAACGCCCGCCGGTGTAGAGGTCCTTGAGTTCCACTTGCGCGGAGATGATCAGCTTGACGTTGCGGTCGTAGAATTCGTCGACCATGTTGATAAAGCGCCGGGCGATGTCGTCGGTGGTGACGCTCATCTGCTCGACACCGCTGAGCAGCACGGCATGGAAGATCTTGCCCAGTTCGATGTAGTCGTTCTGGCTACGCGGGCCATCGCACAGTTCGCGGAAGTCGAACCAGGCCACGTCGTCACAGGTACGGATCGCCCGAATCTCGCGATTCTCGATCATCAGTACGTCGTTCTCGATGGCCTGGGTGCATTCCGGCGTCAACGCGCGGAAGCTCTTGCGCAGGCTCTCGTGGGCCGCTTCGTCCAGCGGATAGTGGAACAGTTCGGCCTGTTCCAGGTGACGCAGGCGATAGTCGACGCCACTGTCGACGTTGACGATCTCGGTGTTCTGCTTGATCAGGGCGATCGCCGGCAGGAAGCGCGCACGCTGCAGGCCGTCCTTGTACAAGCCGTCCGGCACGATGTTCGAGGTCGCCACCAGGGTTACGCCGTTCTTGAACAGCTCCTCCATCAAGGTGCCGAGAATCATCGCGTCGGTGATATCGGAGACAAAGAACTCGTCGAAACAGATCACCCGGGTCTCAGCGGCAAACCGCTTGGCAATCAGGGTCAGCGGGTTTTTCTCGCCGGTCAGGGTCTTCATTTCCTCGTGCACCCGCTTCATGAAGCGGTGGAAGTGCGTGCGGGTCTTTTCCTTGAACGGCAGCGCTTCGAAGAAGGTGTCCACCAGGTAGGTCTTGCCACGGCCAACACCGCCCCAGAAATACAGGCCCTTGACCGGTGCCTGGTCCTTCTTGCCGAACAGTTTGCCGAGCAGGCCCGGCTTGTTCTGCGAAGCCGCGATCAAGTCGTCGTACAGGCGCTGCAAATGGCGCACTGCCGTTTCCTGGGCCGCGTCGTGAAAGAACTCGGGGCGTTGCAGATCAGCTTGATATCGTTCTAGGGGCGTCATAATTTCGTTAGCAAGGTAACAAAAACGGGCCGTCACTTTAGCGACGGCCCGGGGGAATGGCAATCAACCCTTGGTCGGGGAAGGCCTCGGATCAGTCTTGCGCCGGCGTCAAAGCGACTCGCAACGCCGCGATGGCCGCGTCACGCGACACTTCGTCGGCGAACTCGGCGCTGTCGGCCACGCGCTCGCCTTCCAGCCAGACGTTGAAACGCCCGGCCTCACTGCGAATGTCCAGGGCCTGGCCGGACTGCAATTGCTTGGTCACCGCGCCGGCGGCCTTGCCATCGGCAAAGTGCCGCGACAGCAGCAGTTGCTCACCATCGGCAGCCAACAGGCGGAAACGGAAACTGCCGTCGTCTTCACGGAAGCTGACAAACCGCGCGGCCTTGGCGGCTTTCTTCTTGCTGCTCGCGGCCACCTGGGTCGGGTTGACGAACGAGCGCAGGCCTACCGCCTCGCGCAGCTCGCCGAGGAACGGGGTGGCCACGCCGCGGGCCTTCTTCGCCCCGGCCTGGAGGATGTCTTCCAGGTCCGCCGGACGGCTGATCAGTTCGTGATAACGCTCGCGGGCCTCGCCCAGGTCATTGTCGAGCAAGGTGAACAAGCGGCTCTTGGCTTCGCCCCAACCCAGGCCCGCCAGCAGCTCGCCACGGAACTCAGCGGCCTGCGCCGGCGTGGAAAAGGCCTGGAACAGGGTGAACAGGTGCGAGTTGTCCGGGTCCTTGGCTTCGCCCGGCGCACGGGAATCGGTGACGATGCGCGAGATGGCGTCCTTCATCTCCTTGGCGCTGCTGAACAACGGGATGGTGTTGTCGTAGCTCTTGGACATTTTCCGCCCGTCGAGGCCCGGCAGCGTGGCGACGCTTTCCTCGATCAGCGCTTCGGGCATGACAAAGAATTCCTTGCCCTGGCCGAACAGGTGGTTGAAACGCTGGCCGATATCACGGGCCATTTCCACGTGCTGGATCTGGTCGCGACCGACCGGTACCTGGTGGGCGTTGAACATCAGGATGTCCGCGGCCATCAACACCGGGTAGCTGTACAGGCCCATGGTGATCCCGGCATCCGGGTCTTCGCCGTTCTCGACGTTCTTGTCCACCGAGGCCTTGTAGGCGTGCGCGCGGTTGAGCAGGCCCTTGGCCGCGACACAGGTCAGCAGCCAGGTCAGCTCGGGGATTTCCGGGATATCCGACTGGCGATAGAAGGTCACGCGGTCCACATCCAGGCCACCGGCCAGCCAGGTCGCGGCGATTTCCAGGCGCGAACGCTGGATGCGCAGCGGATCGTCGCACTTGATCAGGGCGTGATAGTCGGCCAGGAAGTAGAACGAATCGGCGTTGCTGTCACGGCTGGCGAGGATCGCCGGGCGGATCGCGCCGGCGTAGTTGCCCAGGTGCGGCGTGCCCGTGGTGGTGATACCGGTGAGGATGCGCGTACGTGTGGTCATGGATGATCGCTTGTTCAATTCGAGAGGCGCGGCAGGATCAGATCCTTGAGATCGGTCAGCTTGCCGTGGAAAAAGTGTCCGCATTCTGCCACTTTCAGCAGCTCATGGGGACGTTCCAGCGCGGCGGACCAATCATAGACAAGCTGCGGATCGATCACTTCGTCGGTTTCCGGCTGGATCAGGGTCAGCGGACAGTTTTCCGGCAGGCGGTCGACCGCCTGCAAGCGCATGACCGCCGCCGCCACCAGGAACAGGTGCTGCAAGGTCTGGCCCTGGGCTTCCAGGCGACCGCCGAGGCTCGCCGCGACGTAACCGCCAAAGGAAAAACCGAACAGGGTCAGGGGCAAATCCGGGTGCCGGGCGCGCAGCCATTGCGCGGCGGCCTCGGCGTCATCGACTTCGCCACTGCCCATGTCGTGGCTGCCGGCGCTGGCGCCGACACCGCGATAATTGAAGCGCAGGGTGATCAACCCGGCATCGCGGGCGGTGCGTTGCAGGGTCGAGACGACCTTGTTGAGCATGGTCCCACCCTGCACCGGGTTGGGGTGGCAGATCAGCGCCAGGCCACGCGCTTCGGGCATGTCCAGGTACAAGGCTTCCAGTTGGCCGACAGGGCCATCGATCATTACAGGGGTTTCACGCATCAGCAAGGAAGGAACTCCGTGACCTCTCAAGGGGTCGACTCGTCTAGCTTAAAGTCTGTGCCTGACATGACTGCGACCTTAAGATCGCGGTATACAGCGCAGGTCCGAGCCGTTAACGTAAAGCAAAGCCGTTTATAGAGGAAGGACTCGTGGAACACTCGCTCTTAGTTTGGTTGTTGCCGACTCTTGCCCTGGTTGCCGGTGTCGCCATTGGTTTCCTGGTCGCCCGTCTGGTACCGAGTGCCGCCCCGAGCAGCACGCAGCGCCAGTTGGACGATATCCAGGAACGTTTCGACAGTTATCAGAACGAAGTGGTCACCCACTTCAACAGCACCGCGAACCTGGTGAAGAAGCTCACCCAGAGCTACCAGGAAGTGCAAGACCATCTCGCCGAGGGCGCCAACCGCCTGGCCCTTGACGAACTGACTCGCCAACGCCTGCTCGCCGCCCTGCACGCCGATGCGGTACCGGGTCCACGGGAGCGCCTGACGCCACCGCGCAGCCAGGAGCCGCCGCGCGACTACGCGCCCAAGGCGCCGAATGCGCCCGGCATGCTGGATGAGCACTACGGCCTGAAAAAATAAGCCGGTTTCCCGCGTCAGTAAAAAGCCCGCCCGATCAATGATCGGGCGGGCTTTTTCATGCCTGGGGTTCAGTCAGGCGATCACGGGTACTGCTGCACCGGTTGACCGTACTGCTGGCCCTGCTGGTATTGCGGTTGGCCTTGCTGTTGGTACTGGGGCTGACCCTGCTGCTGATACTGCGGCTGGCCTTGCTGTTGACCTTGTGGCTGGCCGTACTGCTGGCCGGGAATCGCCTTCAGGTTGACCTCCACCCGACGGTTCTGCGCCCGACCGTTGACGTCGGCGTTGCTGGCCACCGGATTGTCCGGGCCGGCACCGCGGGCCGAGAGGTTGGCACCGCTGACGCCCTGGGAAGTCAGGTAGTTGGCAACGCTCTGGGCGCGGCGCTGGGACAGGTCCATGTTCAACTGGCGGCTGCCGGTGCTGTCGGTGTAGCCGACGATTTCGATCTGGTTCTGGCTGAACTCCTTCAGCGAGTTGGCCAGGTTGTTCAGCGGCTGATAGAAGCTGCTGGCGATTGCATCGGAGTTGGTGGCGAAGGTAATGCTGCCGGGCATGATCAACTTGATCTGATCACCCTGGCGCTGCACCTGGACCCCCGTGTTGGCCATGCTCTCACGCAGTTTCTTTTCCTGCTGGTCGGCGTAGTAGCCATAACCGGCACCGGCCAGGCCGGCCAGCGCACCACCGATCAGTGCGCCCTTGCCATGGTTCTTGTGGTCGATCAGCGCACCGGCCGCGGCCCCGGCCAGCACGCCGATACCGCCGTACTTGGCGGTGTTGCTCATGCCCCCCGAGCTTTGTTGCTGCTGTGCCTGTCCCTGGTTGTCATAGGGGTTGGGGGTTTGCGATGCACAGCCGGACACGAGGGCGACGGTGGTAGCGACGATAATCAAGCGACGCGAGGTGAACATGAATCAAGCTCCTACTCATTTAAGGTGCAACAGTCGATGACAATAGACCCCTGCCGGCCTTGGAACATGACGAATGGTAAAAATTCCATGAAACTTCTCAAGCACGAATAAAAGGGTTCTCGCGCATTTCCTCGCCCAGGCGGGTGTCGGGGCCGTGTCCGGTGATCACCGTCGCCTCTTCGTCCAGGGTGTACAGGCGCTGCTTGATCGAACGCAGGATCGTGGCCTGGTCGCCACCCCACAGATCGGTGCGACCAATCCCGCGACGAAACAGCGTATCACCGGCAATCAGCAGCTTGGCCTCGGCAAACCAGAAGCTCATGGAGCCTGGGGTATGCCCCAGGGTGTGCAAGGCCACCCCGCAGCCGCAGGCCAGTTCTTCATCATCGGCCAACCATTGGTCCGGCGGTGGCACCGGCACGTAAGGCACGCCGAACAGGTTGCATTGCATTTCCAGGTTGTCCCAGAGGAACTGGTCGTCCTTGTGCAGGTGCAGGGTCGCTCCGGTTTTTTCCTTGAGTTGGCCGGAGGCCAGGAAATGGTCCAGGTGCGCGTGGGTATGGATGATGCTGACCAGTTTCAGCCCGTGGGCGGCGAGCCGGGCGAGGATCAGCTCCGGGTTGCCGCCCGGGTCGACAACGATGGCCTTTTTCGTGACCGGGTCGCCGATCAGGGTGCAGTTGCACTGCAAGGGGCCGACGGGGAAGGTTTCGCGAATAAGCGCGGGTTTTGCAACGTCCATACATATTCCTGTGAAGTTAACGGCTTATCCCTGCGGCCGGGGACGATACTCCCTCTGACTGGATTCATCGTTGTTCGCAACAGCGTGCTCATTACCATTGGGCACGAGCAACACCAGGGTACCGGCGATGATTTCAAAAATCCCACTACCAGCGATAACCGTGCCCGCTTCGAAACGGGCATACAGCGCCGCGCCACAAGCCCCGGCAATCAGGATCGAAGCCCCCAGCGCGGCAAAACGCAGCCGGGCCAGACCAGCGATTTCGCTCTGCCTGAAGGTGGTTTGAATCAGCAGGATAAACGAGATATCGATCACCGGACCGCCAAGGGCGGCCAGCCCGGCGCCAAACATCATACCGGCCAGGACGTGCTCCGCCGGCAGGTACAGCACCGCCGCACCGATGATCGCGATGCCCAGGCCGTTGACCACCGAGCCGAAACTGAAACCGCCATACAGGCGGCGCAGTTGCAGGTTGCCGACGACAAAGATGCCGATCAGGTTGCCCGCGCCATAGGCCGCCATGATCAGGCCATAGGCGGCAAAGCCGTGCACGCCGAAGCCCTGGATGTCGTACTTGACCACGGCCAGCGCCATGCCGATGGAAATACCCAGGCTCCAGGCGACGTTGCCCAACCCGGCGCACACATACACCGCCTGCATCCGCCGCCGACCCACCAGGCTGAGCCAACCGGCGGTAAAGGCGGCACGCCGGCTGGTCAGCTTGATAGGTTGCCGCGGCAATGCCTTGCCCAGCTTCATCAGCGCCCAGGCCGAGATCAGGAACGTCAGGCTATTGAGGGTAAACAGCTGCTGCAATGGAATCAGCAGGGTGATGGCCGCCGCCAGCATCGGCCCGATCACCCGCGCCACCCGGATGATCGCGTCGAACAGTGCGTTGAGCGCCTGCAACTGCTCCGGCGCCGCGGCAAGACGTGGCAGGCTGGCGCGCAAGGCCGGTTCGAACAGGGAGTTGACGATCATCATCAACATGACCGGCACCGCCAGGCTCCACAGGCTCATGCAGCCCAGCGCCCAGGCCAGTAGCGGAATCAGGGCCAGCCCGGCGCGCACCAGGTCGGCACCGATCATCGTGCGTCGATGATCCCAGCGTTCGGCCCAGATCCCGCCCAGCAACGCCCCCGCCAACGCGGCGGCGCCGCGTAACGCCCCGAGCCAACTGGCATCGCTGCCGGCGACCTGCACCGCCATCCAGGCCACGGCGATCGCGAACAGCTCATCGCCGATGGCCGAGAGCGCCAGCCCTCCCCACAACAACGCCACCGGTCGCTGCAGCAGCGGCCTAAACAGTTTCATCGAACATGCGGGTCCAATCCCTCTACAGATGCAACCCCGGTTTCAAGAGAACGGCCCCGAAGCCGCCTCCCGGGACGCATCCCCTCGATACCCGGCCCCAAACGCCGCCTTCATTTGCTCGACACTGCGCACCAACAGCTCCTTGAGCTCCGGCAACCATTGCGGGTCCTCCAGCACACGCCCGACCGCCGCCGCATCACCATACAACAGCTCACGCTCCAAGGCACTGGCGCGCAGTGACAAGGCCTGCGCCCCCAGGGTGCCGGAGCTGCCCTTGATCGCATGCAGCACCGCCGCCACCGCCGGCCCATCACGGTCTTGCAGGTGCGCCGGGAGCAACGCCAGCTGCTTTTCCAGTTCGGAACCGAAGCTGTACAAAACGGTGCAGATCAGTTCGAGATTGCCGCCGAAGCGGCTCATGATCGAAGCGCGCGCTTCGATCACGCTATCGCTCGAATACTCGTGCACCTCGCTCATCATCAGTGGCTGCGGGGCCTCGCGCCCGGTCTGGACGCGCAATGTCCGCACCAGTTGCTCGAGGTCGATGGGTTTGCTCACATGATCGTTCATACCCGCCGCCATGCAGGCTTCACGGTCGCTGCTGGAGGCGTTGGCGGTCATCGCGAGGATCGGCAACAGGGCAAAATGCGGATGGCGGCGAATTCGTCGCGTCGCCTCCAGGCCATCGATATCCGGCATCTGGATATCCATCAACACCGCATCGAACGGGGTCGACGCCGACATGACCTGGCTGACGCCCTCCAGCCCGCCTTCCGCCAGGCTGACCTGGGCGCCCTCGCCCCTCAGCAGCTCGTCGGCGACCTGGCGGTTGAGGGCATTGTCCTCCACCACCAGCAAGCGCAAGCCGGCCAGGCGCCGGGGACGGGCAGGTCCGGGCAAGGTCTCGGGCAGCGGCTCGCTGGTGCTGAAGGCGCGCTGCACCGCATCGGCCAACTGTCGCGGCGTCACCGGTTTGGTGAGGAACCCCACAAATGGCGCATCGCCCTCGTGGTGTACATCCGCCAGGACTTCGCGCCCGTAGGCGGTAATCATGATCACCATCGGCGGCGGCGCGGCCTGCTCCTGCAAGCTGATCAAGCGGGCGGCACTGAGGCCGTCCATGTCGGGCATGCGCCAGTCCATCAACACCACGTCGTAGGGCTCGCCGCGCATTTGCGCCTTGCGTACGCTCTCGACCGCCAGGGTGCCGCCGTTCACCGTGTCGGCGGTCCAGCCCAGGGAGCGCACGGTCCTCAACAGCAGCTCACAGGCCATGGAGTTGTCGTCGGCCACCAACAGGCGCATGGTCGAATCGACACCCGGACAGGAAAGGCGCAGGGCTTCCTCGCGGGCCACGTCCAGGCTGATATCAAACCAGAACCGGCTGCCAACCCCCACCTCGCTCTCGACCCGTAACTCCCCCCCCATCAGGCCGACCAGCCGCTTGCAGATCACCAGGCCCAGCCCGGTACCGCCGAAACGGCGGCTGGTCGAGGCTTCCGCCTGGGTGAAGCCGTCAAACACGCGCTGCAACTGTTCGGCACTGATGCCGATGCCCGTGTCGCAAATCTCGACCCGGATCTTCACCGAGCCCGGCAAGCGCTGCAATTGCCGGATACTGACCACCACCTGGCCCTGCTGGGTGAACTTCAGGGCGTTGCCGGCCAGGTTGATCAACACCTGCTGCAAGCGCAGGCTGTCGCCCACCAGGCTGCCGGGCAGGTCGGAGTCGAGGTCGAACATCACCTCGACCTCCTTGCTGCCCTGGTTGCCCGCCAATACCACCGCCAGGTCGCGCATCAGCGGTTCGAGCTCGAAGGGGTGCGGGTCCAGGCGCAGCTTGCCGGCCTCGATCTTGGAGTAGTCGAGGATGTCGTTGAGCAGGCCCAGCAGTGACGTGGCCGCCGTCTGGGCCTTGACCACGTAGTCACGCTGGCGGGCATTGAGGTCGGTGTGCTGGACCAACTGCAACATTCCCAATACCGCGTTCATCGGTGTGCGGATTTCATGGCTCATATTGGCCAGGAAGAACGACTTCGCCGCACTGGCGCTGTCGGCCCGGTTCTTGGCCCGCAGCAAGTGTGACTCCAGCTCGCGCTGGGCGGTGATATCGCGGTTGATACCGGTCACCCGCAGGGCCTGCCCCTGGGCATCACGCTCGACCTGGGCACCGGCCTGGATGAAACGTATCCGCCCGTCCGGCCCCTGCACACGGAAAATCGGGTCATACACACCCTCCCCGACCACGGCTGCCGCCAACTGCGCCGCGGCCACCTCGACATCTTCAGGGTGAACCCGCTCATACCAGTGCGCATAGTTCAGGCCGTGATCGCGCAAGCTCAGCGGCTGGCTGTAGAACTCGAACATCCGGTCGTTCCATTGCAACCCGTTGTCCGCCAGGGTCCAGGTCCAGATGCCCAACTCGGCCACATCGGCGGCCATCAGCAACTGGTCGCGGATCACCCGGCTGGCCTGCAGGCTCACTTCCAGTTGATGCTCGGCGGCCTTACGCTGGGCGATATCGATAGCGATGCCCAGATAGCCACTCAGTTGCCCCTCGTCGTCGCGCAGGGCGGTTACCACCAGGCTGACCGGCACATGGGAGCCATCCTTGCGCACATAGGTCCACTCGCGGGTTTCCGAATGTTCGAACTCCGGCTTGTGAGCAAGGACCCTGAAACCCTCGATGACCCGCGCATACTCCGCGCTGAGCTCGACCCCACGATCGATGAGCTCCTGGGCGACATGGAGGATCGTCGGGGTGGCCTTGCCCAGCACTTCTTCGGCACGATAACCGAGCATATGCTCGGCACCCTCGTTGAACACACTGATCACCCCCTCCAGATCAGTGGCGATGATCGACACCTCGGAGGCCGAACGCAGCACACTGCTGAACAACAGGTTGATCCGCCGCAGCTCCGAAGTCCGCGCCGCCACCTGCTCTTCGAGACTGGAGTTGAGTTCGAGAATCCGCGCCTCGGCGGCCTTCTGCGCACTGATATCACGCAGAGTCTTCGACGCGCCGATCACCCGGCCACTTTCATCGCAGATGGGTGAAACGTTCACCGAAACATGGATGCTGCGACCATCCTTGCAGCGCCGCAGAGTGTCGAAATTGGTAATCGCCCTGCCGGTCGCGATCCCCTTCAGGATCTCGATATCTTCCGAGACCAGCTCAGGCGGCACGATCAGCTTCACCAGCGGCTGGCCCACCGCTTCCTCCGCGCTAAAGCCCAGCAGGTTCTGCGCGCCTTTGTTCCAGCTGGTCACGACACCGTCCAGGGTCTTGCCGATGATCGCGTCCGCCGAACCTTCGACGATCGAGGCCAACCGCGCCTGCTCGGCGATCACCTGCAGACGCCGCTGGGAACTGATCCCGGCAATGGCGGCGAGCGCGGCCAGCAGCACGCTCGCGAGGACTCCGAGAAAAAACACCAGCGTCGGTGGTACCAGGTGCAAGCGCTGGGCGAACAGAGGCAACGCCTCCAGTTCGACCTGCCAGCGCCGGCCGAAGATGTCGCGCTCCAGGGTATGGCTCATCAGGCCGGCCGGTTGCGCCCCCGACTTATAAGTCGTCTGGTAGAACTGCTCCGCATTCCCCGGCACGGTGATATCGCTGAGCCGCAGGTTGACGGCCTCGCTTTCCGGCAACAGGCCGCTCAGCACACTCTCGATCAGCAACGGCGCATAACCCCAGCCAACCACCGCGGCTTCGCGCTCCGACTCGGTGGACGGCACAATACCGTTCTTGTAGATCGGCAACAGAATCAGGAACGACTGTTCCGGATTGCCCACCGACTGCACCAGCGTGATCGGCGAGGTGAGCCGCGTCTCTCCCGAACGTGCGGCCGATCGGGCCGCCTCGGCCCGATCGGACTCCGAGGCGATGTCCAGGCCGAATGCCGCCGAGTCGCCGGCGTTCGGCTCCAGATACTGGATCACATAGAGGTCGCCGTCATGGGGGGCGAACTGGTGAATACTGAAGTTCGGCGCACCATCGGCCCGGGCCCGCCGCACAAACGCATCCAGCTCCTGAGCCGGCACCCGGCGAACAAAGCCGAACCCGCGGGCCCCGGGAAACTCCCTGGGCACGTCGCGCATCTGGCTGTAACGATGGAAGATCTCCCGCGTCATGCCATCTTCGCCGGCGGTGATAATCGCGCCACGGGTACCGCGCAAGCCGTACTGATACAACTGCAACCGGGTCACCACCGACTGCAGCGCGGTTTCGGCAGTGACCGCGAGGGCTTCGCGGGTGCGTTGCTCATTACTGTTCTGCAGGATCAGGCATCCCACGACAGTCGCCACCAGCCCAAGGGCCAGGATCATTGCAGCGCGCCCATTCAGCGCAGACAGGCTAATTTGTTTCAACACAGACTCCCTTGAACAATATGGCTATCCCTGGGCCGGGATGTCGATCTTCGGCGACTTGCCTTGCCGCCCTCATGCCGTTGGCCATGAAGACAGGAAGGAGCATATCTGGCTGAACGGAACCGGACGACAATACAGATAGCCCTGCATGATCCGACACCCCTGTTCCAGCAGGAGAGCGGCCTGTTGCGGGGTCTCCACGCCTTCGGCCACCAGTTCAAGGCCCAGTGCCTGCCCCAACTTGATGATCGCCTCGACGATGGCCAGGTCGCTCTTGTCGAGAAGCATGTCGCGCACGAAGCTCTGGTCGATTTTCAGCACATCGATGGGAAAACGCTTGAGGTAGGCCAGGCTCGAATAACCCGTGCCGAAATCGTCGATGGCCACGTGCACGCCCAGTTCCTTGAGCGCCATCAGGGTTTCGCGGGCATTGTCGATGTCCCGGGCCAGGACCCCTTCGGTGATTTCCAGCTCCAGCCATTGCGGCGCCAGGCCGGAGTCACGCAGGATGCCCTTGACCATGCCGAGGAACGACTCTTCGCGAAACTGCACCGCACTGATGTTCACGCTGACACAGACCAGATGGCCCAGCTCGTGGAGTTTGCAGGTGTCCTTGCAGGCCTGGAGCAATACGTATTTGCCGATAGGGATGATCAACCCGGTTTCTTCGGCCAGGGGAATGAAGTCCGCCGGCGAGACCAGGTTGCCGTCGCCGTCGCGCCAGCGGATCAGCGCCTCCATGCCGACCACACGGTGGTCCCGGGCATCGACCTTGGCCTGGTAGAACACCTCGAACACCCCGTCCTCGATGGCCGCGCGCATATGCCGTTCAAGCAGGTGGCGGGCACGCATGCCGCTTTCGATACCGGGAGAAAAGAACAGGTAGCGGTTGCGCCCCGCCTGCTTGGCCTGATACATCGCGGCGTCGGCGTGCCGGTAGAGCGATTCGAGGTCGTCGCTGTCTTCCGGGAATACCCCGATGCCGATGCTGGCACTCAGGTCGTAGCGCGTGCCCTGCAACGAAAACGGGCTGGAAATGGCCGTCAGCACCTGCTCGGCAAAATCACCCACCGCCTCGAAACCGTCCACCTCCGACAACAGGATGATGAACTCGTCGCCGCCCTGGCGACTGAGGGTATCCATGCCACGCAGCAGCATCGACAAACGCGTCGCCACATACTTGAGCATCTGGTCGCCGACCGAATGCCCCATGGAATCGTTGATGGATTTGAAGTTGTCCAGGTCCAGCAACAGCATCGCCAACCGCCCGTGATTGCGCCGGGCCATTTTCAGCGCCTGCTCGGCACGATCCTGCAACAACATGCGGTTGGGCAAGCCGGTCAGGGCGTCATGGTTGGCCAGGCGCTTGGCCTCGTTGCGCAGGGTGATATGGGCGTTGATATGGGCCCTGGCCACCGGGATATTCAGGGGTTTCTGGATAAAGTCGATGCCACCGTAACCCAGGGCCTGGAGCTCGTAGTCAGCCTGGGCATGGGAGGTGACGAATATCACCGCGGCGTCGGACAGCTTGGGGTCGGCCTTCAGCGCCTTGCAGACCTCGAAGCCGTTCATGCCGGGCATCTCGATATCGAGCAGGACCACATCGGGACGACATTGACGCGCCACTCGCAGCGCTTCTTCGCCGCTGGTAGCGACATGCACCTGTGCCAGATCGCGCACCGACTCGCGGAGAATCAGCGCGTCGGTCGCTTGGTCGTCGACGATCAGGACGACTGGAGCGGGGCTAAATGTGGACTCGCGCATTCCTTGCTCCCGGCAATTCCCTTGTAATTCATGACCAAAGAGCGCTGACGTGGCCCCCGTCCCTCACACCCTCGCCCATCGGCGTTAAAAGGGAGAGCAGACGTCTATTGGTTATAGCTGACGCAAAGCACATAGCCACCCCGTCGCGGATTCTTCGGCAGATCGCTGGCCGAACGGTAGACATCCAGACCAACACGGAGCCGTAGGAACCGGTTTGCTGGCGATTGCGATGCACGACGCACAGATGACGGGCTGGATATCCTCCCCAGCGCCGGCAAGTCGGCTCATACAGGTTGCATGGTGCATGCCGCCCCGACCGCACCCTCAGCGGGAATCGCCCAGCAATCCCAGCTCCTGCGCCCGTGCCACGGCCTGGGTGCGCCGTTCGACCCCCAGTTTGCTGTTGATATGGCTGGCGTGGGTTTTCACCGTATGCAGGGAAATGAACAACTGATCGCTGATCTCCTGGTTCGAACAACCCTGGGCGATCAAATGCAGGACCGCCAGTTCGCGGGTGCTCAGACTCTCGACCGGCTGCGCCAGCTCCGCCGTCTCGCGTACCGCCTGGACCGGCAGCAACGCCAGCAGGCTTTGTCGCAACGATGTGTCGGGACCTTGCAACAGTTGCTCGCGCATCCACTCCGGATGGGCCTTCGCCAGGGCCTGGAACGGCAACAACGCGCCACCGGTGGTGGCCTCCACCGCATGGGCGAACAGCGGCCGGGCTTCGGCCTCCCGGGACGTCGCCAGCAACACCAGCACCCACTGGTTCCAGGCCATTACGCTGAGCAGTTGGCCGCCACTGGCCTGGCCCTGCTCCACCAGTTTCGCCAGGCGTTGCCGCGCCGCCGCGGGTTTGCCCCGCAACGCCTCGAGCAATGCCTGCTGCAGCTGGATATGCAGGGGCAATTGCGGGTGGAACTCCGGCGCCGCCGCCGGCTGATCGCCGTTATAGGTCTGTTCCAGGCGCCCCAGCCAGGCTTCGGCGAGGTCGATGCGACCCTGGGCCAGCCACAGTTGGCACTTCATCAGGGTGATCATCGCCAGGTAATAAATCGGCGGCACATCCCAGATATGCATCAGGCGCTCGGCCTCGGCCAGCTCGGCAAAGGCCTTGGCGAACTCGCCGTCGCGCCCTTCCTGGCCGGCAATCACGCAATGCCCCACCAGAACGCTGATATCACGGCAGGCCCGCGCCTCGTGGAGCCCCGCCAACAGGCGAATGCGCCCGGCCTCGGGTTGCAGGCGCAGGGTCAGCAGGTACCCCTCGTACAGCGTCAACCGGGCGCGGGCGGCGTACAGCCGTTGGGCGGGCAAACCCTCCAGCCGCTGCAAGCCCTGGCGAACCTCATCCAGTGCGCGCAAGACCTCGCCACGGGCCTGGAGCACTCGCGCCCGGTCGTAATGGGCCAAGGCTTCGAACAAAGGGTTGCCGACCCGTTGGGCCAGCTCCAGCGACTCGCGATTCAGGCCACGCGCGCGCCACAGGTCGCCGTCGGCAATCGCCAGGTTGGACAGGGTCGACAGGCACACCAGGCGCTGGCCGTAGCGCTTGTGCGGCAGGCTGAGCAAGGCTTCGCCGCAATAGTCCTGGGTCTTCTGGCGATCGCCGCGGCCACGGGCAATGATCCCGCTCAGGGCCAGCCATTGCGCGAGCATGGACTTCTGCGCCGTGGCCGAGGGCGCAGGCAGGAAACGGCTCAAGTGGCTGGCCAACTCCTCGGCCGCATCCAGTTGGCAGGCCAGGCCCAAGGCCCAGGCGTAGAGCACGATCAGACGTGGCGTGCTGGCCAGCAGGCGATCGGGCAAGTCGGTTTTCCAGCGCAGCAACATGCCGACGTTCTGCTCGGCCAGCAGTTGCTCTTCCGAGAGGTTCTGCACCAGGTTGGCCGCCACATCCAGGTGCCCGGCCCGCAGGGCCTGCTCCACCGCCTCGTCGAGCAGGCCCTGGGAACTGAACCAGCGGCAGGCCCGCAGGTGCAGGCTGGCGGCCGGGACCAGGGCATTGCTCGGCGGACGGCTGCGCAGCAGATCGGAAAACAGGTGGTGATAACGGAACCAGTGGCCGTGTTCGTCCAGCGGTACCAGGAACACCTGGTGCGATTGCAGGTAGCCGAGAATCCGCGCGCTGTCATGGGACTCGCGAATGGCATCGCACAGTTCGCCGCAAAAGCGCTCCTGGGGCGCGGTATCGTAGAGGAAGGCCTGGACCTCGGGCGGCAGGCAGTCGATCACCTCTTCCAGCAGGTAGTCGCGAATCAGCCCGGTGCCACCTTGCAGGACCTGGGGCAACGCCGTATCGCTGCTGGCCTGCGCGGCGGCCAGCAACCAGAAGCGCAAGCCGGCCACCCAGCCCTCGCTGCGTTCGATCAGGGTGTTCAGCGCCTCGCCACGCAAGGAACTGCTGTGGCGCTCGAACAGGTCCAGGGATTCGTCGTGGGTCAGGCGCAGGTCCTGCTCGCTCAGTTCCAGCAACTGCCGGGACAACCGCAGGCGCGCCAGGTGCCACTCCGGCCGCTGCCGGCTGGTGACCATCACCAGCAGACCGGCAGGCAGGTGGTTGAGGAAGAACTGCAGGCAACGATCCAGCACCGGTCCCTGGGCCAGATGGTAGTCGTCGAGCACCAGCAACAATGGCGTGGTGCCGGACAGGTGCAGCGCCAGTTCGTCGAGCAGGCCATCCAGCCACTCCTCGAACGCGAAGGGTTGATGGCGCTGGCGCATTTTCAACAGCCCCAGTGCCTGGCTGCCGAGGCCCGGAAAGTAGTGTTGCAGGCCGGCGAGCAAGCGTTCGAGGAAACGCCCAGGATCATTGTCCCGCGGACTGAGCCCCAGCCACAGGCTTTGCCAATGCCCGGGCAGGCTCTGGCAGAACTCCACCGCCAGTGAACTCTTGCCGAAACCGGCCGGCGCGCTGACCAGCAACAGACGACCGTGCAACCCGGCGCCGAGACGTTCGCACAGGCGCGGGCGCAACACATAGCCGTCCGGCAGTGGCGGACGGTAGAAGCGTCCTTCCAGGGCAGGTATGGCCTGGCCCACGGGACCTTGCATACGGGACAGATCAGTCATGGCCGGCTCTTGTTGAAGGACTGTTATCGGCAGGCAGCTGTCCGCAGACTAGCGGTAAAAAGCGTCATATTGAAGGCTTATTGTCTTAATTTTGTCGAAAAGCATCGACCTTGAAATATTTAGCCATACAAATCCCGCAGGCAAAAAAACGCCCCGAATCAGCCGGGGCGTTTCAACGCAGGATGCGGCCTGCGCTTGTAACGGGTTGCATGTGAGAGCGATGCCTATTTAGGAGCAGAGCTTTTGTGGGAGCGGTGCTCCCACAGTGTCAGCGAACGCCGTCCTGGCGCAAGGCGGCCGGGGTGAAGTCGCTGGTGGTGGCGGTGAAGCCGAAGTCATACGCCTGTTTCTCTTCGTTCTTCATACCCAACGCCAGGTAGCGGCCGGACTGCAGGTCGTAGAGGGTTTCCAGGGCGTACCACGGCACTTGCTTGTCGTAGTAGTTCTCGGCATGGGCCTCGGCGACACGCCAGAGCTGGCCGCGACCGTCGTAATGGTCGATCACCGCCGCCTGCCAGGTGTCTTCGTCGATATAGAAGTCACGTTTGGCGTAGATGTGGCGTTGGCCCTCCTTCAGGGTCGCGACCACGTGCCAGACGCGGCGCAGCTCATAGCGCGCCAGGTCCTGGTTGATGTGCCCGGCCTTGATGATGTCGGCGTACTTGAGTTGCGGCGAATCGAGCTTGTAGCTGTCGGAGGCGATGTACATCTCCTTCTTGCCTTCGAGCTTCCAGTCGTAGCGGTCCGGCGCGCCGTTGTACATGTCCAGGTTGTCGGAGGTGCGCAGGCCGTCGGCGGCGGTACCCGGACCGTCATAGGAGACCTGCGGGGCACGTCGCACGCGGCGCTGGCCGGCATTGTAGACCCAGGCCGAACGTGGTTCCTTGACCTGGTCGAGGGTTTCGTGGACCAGCAGCACGCCACCGGCCAGGCGTGCCGGCGCGGTCACTTTCTGCTTGAAGTAGAAGAGAATATTGCCGGGGTTGGCCGGATCGTAGTCCTTCATCTTGTCACGGAAGACGAACTGGTCCTGGAAGTACACCAGGCTGTACGAGCCATTGGCCTGGGGCGTGGCCTGGGTCACCAGGCGGGTCACGCTGCCGCCGCGATAGCGGGTGATGTGGTTCCAGATCACTTCCACGCCGCTTTTCGGGATCGGGAACGGCACGGCCGTCCTGAAGTTTTCCAGGCCGTTGCCGCCGCTGACCAGGTTGGTCTTGGTAGCGTTTTCCCTGATCGCCGCGAACACCTCATCCGGCACGGTGGCACCACGGTGGGACGGGTAGACCGGCATCTTGAAGGTCTCCGGGTAACGCTTGAACATCGCGTATTGCCCGGGGGCCAGCTTGTCCTTGTATTGCTCGACGTTCTGCGCGGTGATGATGAACAGCGGCTTTTCACTGGCGTACGGGTCGGAGAGGAAGCCCTTGCTGTCGGCAGTACCGATGGTCTTCGCCATCGGCGCCCAGGCCGGGATGGTGCCGGCGGCATTGCCGGCCTTTTCCGCGCCCATCGGGGTCAGGCTCGTGCCCAGTTTCGCCGCTTCATCGGCGGACACCGCAGCCATCACACCGGTGGCCAGCAACGACAATCCCAGTACACCGACCTGAAGCAGATTCTTGGTGATTTTCATCTTGTTGTTATTCCTTCAAGTGCAACGGTCTTAGAAGTTCATGCCAACGCTCAGTGCCACGAAGTCACGGTCATCCACCGTGCTGTAGTCGCCACCGAAGAAGTTGGTGTAGTTCAGGCTAGCGGTGTAGGTGTTCTGGTACTCGGCATCGAGGCCCAGGCTGACGGCCTTGCGCCCCTGCTCGAAGTTGCCGCCAGGACCCGGCGAATAACCTTTCACGTCATGGGACCAGGCCACGTTGGGCTTGAGGTTCACCCCGGCGAAGACATCCGGGTATTCCCAGATGGCCCGGGCGCGATAGCCCCAGGACGTGGCGGTGGTGAAGCCGTCGTTATTGCAGTTGCTGCTGCGGTTGCTGGCGTCCGCGCCGGCCCCCGCGCCAGCGATGGTGTTGCCATTGAGGGTTGGGCAAAAACCGTTGGGCAAGGTGCCAGGGCCATAGACCGGGTCGCGGCCGTAGCGAACCTTGTCGCGGCTTTCCAGGCCGCCCACATAGGTGATCCCGGCTTCACCGACGAGGGTCAGGCGGCTGGCGCCCATGACCTGGTCGAAGAAATGCGTGAAGGTGGTCTGGAACTGGGTGATTTCCTTGCGGTTATAGCCGTTGACCGTCTGACCCGGCGAGCCCTTGATGATCGAGGCATTGCCCAGGCCGGGCAATGGCGTGACACCCGCATAGAGGATATCGGTGGTACTGATCTGCACCGGCGCATTCGGCCGATAACTCAACTCACCGCTCCAGGCAGTACCGGTGGGCAAGGTGGTGGAGAAGCTCAGGCCATACAGGCGGATGTTCTCCGGGTACTCCATGAAGTAGCTGGAGTTACCCGCCACCACCAGGGGGGCCGCCGCACCGAGGAACGGAGCACTATTGAAAACCGCCTGGGAAGCGCCCTTGGCACTGAAGATCGGCGCGCGACTGTGGTAGTTCATGAAATAGGCGCCGAACTCGGTATCCAGCGGCTCGAAGTTGTAATGCATGGCCAGGCCGAACTGGCCGCCACTGCTTGGATCCTGGTCCGGCGAGCGGCGAACCAGGACACCCTCGCCATTGATATCGACACCCAGCGGACGTAGCGCCGCTTGCTGGGCCGGACTGATCGTCGCAGTCGAGCTCAAGACCCGCAGGTTATTGTTACAGCCATGCGAGGAAATGTCCGACTGCGAGAAAAACGTGCCGCAGTTGTCGGTGACCGTCGAATCCCAGCCAATCTGGTAGAAGCCTTCCGCCGAGAGGTTATCGGTGAGGCTCTGGTTCATGTAGAACATGTTGACCGGAATCAGGCCCTCCTTGATCTCGGCCCCTGGACGACGGAACGCGGATACATCGATCGGGTTGATCGAATTGATGCCGCCACCGATAAAGGTACTTTCGCCCCAGCTCACCACCTGTTTGCCCAGGCGCACCGTGCCCGGCAGGTCGGCAATGCTGTAGTTGTGATAGACGAAGGCATCGAGGATCTCCGCACCGGAAGAGCGGGCGCCTTCCTGACGGCCGTCGTTGCTGACGTTCTTGAAGTCGAGGTCCTGGTTCTGCAAGGCAAAGTCGTACCAATACTTGCCGCGCACGAACACGCCGGTATCACCGTATTTCAATTCAAGGTCATGCACCCCCTTGAAGATCTTCGAAAAGGTGTCGCCGGCCTTGAAGTTCTGGTGCCCGTCATCCGAGGTCTGCGACAGCCCCGCGCCGCCATTGTTGACGCCGATCAGATTCTTGTTGGGATTCTGTGTCGACCAACTGGCCCCCAGCGACAGGGACGAGTCGAAGCTGCCCTCGATTTCACCGACATTGAAGCTGACGCCAAAGGCGGGACCGGCGAGCGTAGAGGCGAGGCTGACGGCCAAGGGCAACTTCGCCCGGCGCCAGAACGGGTTTAACTCGATCATCGACATACTCCATGTGCTTTATTGTTTTGGCAGTGAGTACCTTCAGGAACGCTCCGGACGAAAGGGAAGCAGACACTCCCATCCATCGCCCGAAGTGGCGGCGCGGCGTAGCGCCTGCCAGTCCCACTCCTGAAAATCCGTCAGCGGACTATAGCCAGCAGGTAGTACCGCTTGATCCCTCTAAAGTGTGATTTGCACCCTGGGGTCACTGCACAAACAATGCGTTCGCCAAGCCGTTGAAAAGCGGCGGGCAAGAATGACTGAAAATTCGGATTCGACCAGCCAAGCACTTGCTTGGTGGGGCTGCCACGCCCTTTCGGGCGTGGCGGGGACACCTCAAAGGGTCGAGAGGAAGCTGCTGTTGCTGGCCTGCCATTGGATGATATCGACGCGGATGCGCTTCTTGTCCAGTTTGCCGACACTGGTCTTGGGAATTTCCGTAACAAGGGCGATCTGGCTCGGGATCGCCCACTTGCTCAGGTGCCCCTGCTCGACGAAGGGCTTGAGGTGCTCCTTGAGCTCGCGGGCGCCGATCTCATGGCCTTCGCGCAAGACCAGCAGGGCAAACGGCCGCTCACCCCATTGCGGATCGGCAATGCCCACTACCGCTACTTCACGTACCGCCGGATGACGACTGACCAGGTCTTCCAGGGCCAGGGAGGAGATCCATTCGCCACCGGTCTTGATCACGTCCTTGATCCGGTCGCGGATGTCGATCACCCCCAGGCTGTCGAGGGTCGCCACGTCGCCGGTGTGCAGCCAGCCGCCGGCCCAGAGCTCGGCGCCCTTCTGCGGTTCGTTGTAATAGCCCTCGGTCAGCCAGGGCGCGCGCAGCACCAGTTCGCCCTGGGTCTCGCCGTCCGCCGGGAGGAAATTGCCGTCTTCGTCGACAATTGCCGCCTCCACCAGCGGCCCGGGCACCCCGGCCTTGATCCGGTAGGTGGTGCGCTCGTCCTCGCTGCAGGCCATCAACTCTTCGCTGAGGTGGGCACAGGACACCAGCGGGCCGGTCTCCGACATGCCATAGGCGGCGGTCAGTTGAATACCCTTGCTCTTGGCGGTCTCATACAGCGTGCGGTTCAACGCACTGCCGCCGATCACCATCTTCCAGCCCTTGAAGTCGGTGCCCTGGGCCGCCTTGGCGTTGAGCACCATCTGCAGGATGGTCGGCACGCAATGGGAGAACGTGACCTTTTCCTTGCGCCACAGCTCCACCAGCAGCTCCGGGTCGTAGCGGCCGGGATAGACCTGCTTGAGCCCGAGCATGGTCGCCACATAGGGCAGACCCCAGGCATGCACGTGGAACATCGGGGTGATCGGCATGTAGACGTCGTTGGTGCCGAGCAGACGCACGCTGTCGATGCAGCCCATGATGGTCGCCTCGCCCAGGGTGTGCAGCACCAGCTGGCGATGGGTGAAGTAGACGCCCTTCGGATTGCCGGTGGTCCCGGTGGTGTAGAAGGTGGTGGCGACCGAATTCTCGTCGAAATCCTCGAACTCGTAGACCGGGCTCGCCGCCGCCAGTAGTTGCTCGTATTCGCCCACCAGGTTCGGCAGCTCGGCGCTCTTGTCCTCGGTGTCGCTGAGCAGCAGGGTCTTGTCCACCGTGGTCAGGTGCCCGGCAATCGCCTGGTACAGGCCGACGAACTCGCTGTTGACCAGCACGAAGCGGTCCTCGGCGTGGTTCATGGTGTAGAGGATCTGCTCGGGGGAGAGGCGCACGTTGATGGTGTGGATCACCGCGCCGATCATCGGGATGGCGAACATGCATTCCAGGTAGCGATGGCTGTCCCAGTCCATCACCGCGACGGTATCGCCGGCCTTGACCCCCGCCGCCGTGAGCACGTTGGCCAGGCGCGCGACCCGCTCGCTCAAGGTCGGATAGCTGTAGCGCAGCTTGTCGCGATAGACGATCTCGCGGGTTTTCTCGTAGCGGCTGCCGGACATCAGCAAGCGCTTGATCAACAGAGGGTATTGATAAGCCCCTTCGGCGGGCGGAATGATACGAGTCTGCAACATGGAACTTCCTTGGTCTGACTGCACGGTCGTGGCTAAAGATAGGCACTCTAGAGCCGTCGCGCACTCACTAAATCACCCAAAGGAATGATTTGCAGACGAACGTGAGTGCTAGCTCACAGCCAGCACCCACACAAACCTCCGCCAAGGCTCAGGCCGGCTGCCCCGCGGGCTGCTGGGCCGGAGTGCGCGGGAACACCAGCGCGGCGACAAAAGTCAGCGCGGCGAAGCCCGCGAGGATCAGGTACAGGCCGGCAAAGCCCTGGCGCGGCTCGACAAAGGCGATCAACGGGATCGCCGTCGCGCTGGCCCCGAACGACAGGCAGTAGCGCAAGGCAAAGACCCGCGATTGCCACTGCGGCGCGACAAAATTGGCGACCATCGCATCATTCACCGTCACCTGGCCGAACACCACGAACATCAGCGCCGCGCCCAGGAGCATCACCGCCAGGCCGTCGACGTAGGCCAGGCCGAACAGCAACGGCGCCTGGCACAGGGTCAGCACCACGAACGGCCACTTCAGGCTCATGCGGTCGAGCACCCGGCCGATGCTCAATTGCGCCACCGCGCCAAAGGCATAGGCCAGGCTGACGATCACGCCGAGCAACTGCGGCGAGGCGAGCCACTCATACAGGCGCTCCTGGAACAGTTTCGGGTAGGTCATGGTGGTGGCATTGAACACCACCCCGCCGGTGGCCGTGACCAGCGCCAGGACACTGAAGACCATGATCATGGAGATCTGCTGGCCGCTGGCGTTGCGCAGTTTCACATGGGGCAACTGCGGGATCGGTTCTTCGCGCACCTGCCAGGCAAACAGCACACCGAGCAGGATCGATACCGCCCCCGGCAGGATAAACGCCGAACGCCAGCCGAACTGCGCCACCAGAAAGCCGGTGACCAGCGCCGAAAACGCCACGCCCAGGTTGCCCCACATGCCGTTGACGCCGATTTCACGCCCCCGGTTGCGCGCGTAGCTGACCAGCATCGCGGTGCCCACCGGGTGGTAGATCGCGGCGAACACACCCACCAGGGTCAGCCCCAGGGTCAGCATCGGCGCCGTGCTGCTCAGGCCGGTAAAGATCGACGCGGCGCCGATCCCGAAGAAGAACAGCAGCATCATGCTGCGCCGGCTCCAGCGGTCCCCCAGCCAGCCGGCCGGCAGCGAACAGGCGCCGAAGGCAATGAAGCCGCCCAGGGACAGGCCGATCATCCGGGCGAAGTCGAGGCCGAAGGCCTGCCCCATGCCAAGCACGGCGGCAGGGTAAATCAGCATGAACATGTGGTCGATCACATGGGCTGCGTTGATGTAGCGGATTACGTTTCGGGCTTGGTTCATCACGGCACACACGTCAGGAAGGTTAGCGGTCCGTTATGCTAAATTGGCGACAAAACGCATTTCTGCCAACAAACTCATCAAACCAGACAGACTTGTGGAATCGGACATGTTAATCAGCCATTTCCTGCACGGCCCGGTCAGCGCCTATCCCCGCGATTATGCCGATGGCGCGCACCAGGAACTGCACGTCCATCAGGAAGCGCAGTTGCTCTATGCCGTGTGCGGGGTGATGCGCCTGGTCACCGCCGAAGGTGCGTGGATCATCCCGCCGACCCGCGCGGTGTGGATTCCGCCCTGGGTCGAGCATGAGATTTTCATGAGCGGCGAGGTACGCATGCGCTCGTTATTTATCGCCGCCGAGTATTCCCCGGCCAACCTGCGCGGCTGCTGTGTACTGGCGGTGACGCCGTTGCTGCGGGAGTTGATCGTGCGCGCGGTACAAGGGCCGGAACAGGCGAAGAACCCGCTGATCCAGCAGCTTATGCTGGAAGAACTGGCTGCCCTGGAGAATCTGCCGCTGCATATCCCGATGCCGACCGACCGGCGCCTGCAACGGATCTGCCTGGCCCTGCTGGAAACCCCGGATCACCCCAACAGCCTGGAGGACTGGGCGCAGCAGGTCGGCGCCAGTACCCGGACCCTGGCGCGATTGTTCCAGCAGCAAGTGCGGATGAATTTCAATGCCTGGCGCCAGCAACTACGCCTGATGGAAGCCTTGCCACGCCTGATCGCCGGGGAAAGCGTGCAGCACGTGGCCAAGGTCCTGGGCTATGGCAGCGCCCGGGCTTTCAGTTCGATGTTTCGGCGCCTGCTCGGCGACAACCCGCGGGACTACCTGAATGCCTTGAATCAGTTCAGCTCGATCAATGCATCTCGGTGAAGGCCAGCTTGACCCCGATGGCGATCAACACCGCGCCCATGGTCCGGTCGAACCAGTGGCCCATGCGGGCGAAACCGGCGCGTACACGCTGCTGGCTGAACAGCATCGCCACCAGACAGAACCACAGCGCGGTGGCCACGGCCAGATACACGCCGTAGCCGGCCTGGACCAACAGCGGCGTGTGCGGGTTGATCACCACGGTGAACAGCGAGAGGAAAAACAGCGTGGCCTTGGGATTCAGGCCATTGGTCACAAAGCCCGAGGTAAAGGCGCCACGGGCAGTACGCTCGCCCACCTGCAAGGCCAGGTCGTCGGTCGCGGGCTTCGCCGGCTTGGCGCGGATAGCCTTGAAGCCGATGTACAGCAGGTAGGCCGCCGCCAGCCATTTCAAGGCGTTGAACAGCACGATCGATTGCGACACGATCAGGCCGATACCCAGCAGCGAATAGCCCACATGCAGGAAAATCGCCGTGCCGACGCCCAGCGCGGTCCAGGTGCCGGCACGTCGACCATGGGTCACGCTCTCGCGCACCACCACGGCAAAGTCCGGGCCGGGACTGGCCACCGCCAGCAGGTGAATCAGGGCAACGGTCAAGAATTCCGTCAGGTAGATGGACACGGCGCTGGGCTCCTCAGTCACTGAATATGTCTGTTAGGCTCGTCACCTTACGCCTTCACCCCCTAGCACAAAAGGTACAGTTGATGAGCAACTCCCGCCGCGCGGTCTTCCTCGATCACCCCTCCCTGGATCTCGGCGATCTGGACCTTGAGCCGCTGCGGGCCTGCTTCGATGAGCTGCGGCTGTGTGCCACGACCACGCCGGAGACTGTCGTCGAACACCTGAAAGGCGCCAGCGTTGCCATCAGCAACAAAGTCCCCTTGAGCGCCGCGACCCTGGCCGCCTGCCCCGAGCTGAAGCTGATCCTGATCAGCGCCACCGGCACCAACAATGTCGACCTGGCCGCCGCCCGCGCCCAGGGCATTACCGTGAGCAACTGCCAGGGCTACGGCACGCCGTCGGTGGCCCAGCACACCTTGATGCTGCTGTTGGCCCTGGCCACGCGCCTGACCGACTACCAGAAAGCCGTCGGCGAAGGCCGCTGGCAACAGGCCAAGCAGTTCTGCCTGCTGGACTTCCCGATTGTCGAACTGGAAGGCAAGACCCTCGGCCTGCTCGGCCATGGCGAACTCGGCGGCGCGGTGGCCCGCCTCGCCGAAGCCTTCGGCATGCGCGTGTTGCTCGGGCAGATTCCCGGGCGTCCGGCCCGGGCCGATCGCGTGCCGCTGGAGCAACTGCTGCCGCAGGTCGATGCGCTGACCCTGCACTGCCCGCTCAACGAATACACCCGCCACTTCATCGGTGCCGCCGAACTGGCGTTGCTCAAGCCCGGGGCCTTGGTGGTCAATACCGCCCGCGGCGGCCTGATCGATGAACTGGCCCTGGCCGATGCCCTGCGCAGCGGCCACCTGGGCGGGGCCGCCACCGATGTGCTGAGCGTCGAACCGCCGACTAACGGCAATCCGCTGCTGGCCGGCGATATCCCACGCCTGATCGTCACCCCGCATAACGCCTGGGGCAGCCGTGAAGCCCGGCAACGAATCGTCGGCCAGTTGACGGAAAACGCCCGGGGTTTCTTCAACGGTGCAGCGTTGCGGGTTGTCAGTTGATAGACTGCGGCACTTTTTTTCAGGGAGCAGACCATGGATCCGCGCAGTGAAGTACTGCTTCGTCAGGCCGATTATTTCCAGGGCAAGCTGTTGCTCGCCGGGCTGCCCGCCGACGACCTGCTCGGACGCCTGCCCAACGCCCACGGCTGGTGCTGGCACGCCGGCGATCAGGCGGCGCTGGAGGCGCGCTTCGAAGGCCGCAGCCATTTCGGCGTGAATATCCCCGAGATCCCGTTCGACAGCGCCGTGGTGTTCCTGCCCAAGGCCAAGGACCTGACCGACTACCTGCTCAACGCCGTGGCCTCGCGCCTGCCCGGCGGCGAGGTGTTCCTGGTCGGGGAAAAACGCAGCGGCATCGAAGGCGCGGCCAAGCAGCTCAACCCCTTCGGCAAGCCGCGCAAGCTCGACAGCGCCCGACACTGCCAGCTGTGGCAGGTCAGCGTGGCCGAGGCGCCGCTTGTCCAGCCGCTGGAAAGCCTGGCCCGTCACTACGAACTGGACCTGGCCGAAGGACCGCTCAAGGTGGTCAGCCTGCCCGGGGTATTCAGCCACGGCCGCCTCGATCGCGGCAGCGCCCTGCTGCTGGAGCATCTGGACAAACTGCCGAGCGGCAACCTGCTGGACTTCGGTTGTGGCGCCGGCGTCCTCGGCGCGGCGGTGAAGCGCCGTTACCCGCACAACCACGTGATCCTGCTTGACGTCGATGCGTTCGCCACTGCCAGCAGTCGCCTGACCCTGGCCGCCAACGGCCTCGATGGCGAAGTTCTGACCGGTGACGGTATCGATGCCGCACCCATGGGCTTGAGTGCGATCCTGAGCAATCCGCCGTTCCATGTCGGGGTTCACACCGATTACCTGGCGACAGAGAACTTGTTGCGAAAAGCAGCCAAACATCTGAAAAACGGCGGCGAACTACGATTGGTGGCAAACAGCTTCCTGCGCTATCAACCGTTGATCGAAGAGCATCTCGGACGTTGCGTGACCAAGGCCGAGGGCCAGGGCTTCCGGGTCTACAGCGCCAAGCGCGGCTGAAAAAGAAGGCTTGCGCAATGGATTCTGCCTAGGCAGAATCCGCTCCGTCCTAGGGGAGTAGTCTCCCACGAGCGCCACGCTCGTCCGGCATGCGTCAACATACTTGGTCAACAGACCATGGCGCATGCGACCCAGGGTCCGCACAGACGGGCCCAGGGTTTGACAAGACCTATGACACGCACACCTTACCCGGGGCGGGAAGGCTGTACGTGTCATAGCCGTGTCGACCCGCCCCTTAGGAAAACCTGATGCTGGACTCCCTGCTCGTCCCCACCGCAATCGTTGCCTTGGCCGAAATCGGCGACAAGACGCAGCTGCTCGCACTCATTCTGGCTGCACGGTTTCGCAAACCCTGGCCGATCATTGCCGGTATCATCGCGGCGACCCTGGCCAACCATGCGGCGGCCGGCGCGGTAGGCGCCTGGTTCGGCAGTTTCTTCTCCGATGCGGTATTGCACTGGATCCTCGCGGCGAGCTTTACCGCCACAGCCCTGTGGACCCTGGTACCGGACAAGATCGACGATGACGAGACCACCACGGCGCGCAAGTTCGGCCCGTTCCTGACCACCCTGATCGCATTCTTCCTCGCCGAAATCGGTGACAAGACCCAGATCGCCACGGTGATGCTGGCGGCGCAATATCCGGAGCTGTGGCTGGTGATCATCGGCACCACCCTGGGCATGTTGATCGCCAACGTCCCGGTGGTGCTGGCGGGCAACTTCGCCGCCGACAAGCTGCCGTTGACCCTGATCCGCCGCCTGGCGGCGACGGCGTTCTTCATCCTCGCGCTGGTCGCGGTGTACAAGGCGATGCAGAGCAGCGGCTGGATCTAGATCCGTCTGGATGAGTAGGTTTGTGTGGCGAGCGGGCTTGCCCGCGCTGGGCTGCGAAGCTGCCCTAAAATCAGCAACTTCATAGTGCCAGGTAGAACACCGTCGCTGGTTTTAAGCCGAACGGGGCGCTGCGGCGTCCCGACAAGCCCGCTCGCCACAAGCTGCATCACCGATAGGCGCGTAGTGACTCAGGATTTCCTGGCCTGCTGGTACAATGGCATCACCTTCGGAATCGCCGCCTCCAGCGAGGCAATCCGACTGGCGGACGCCGGGTGGGTACTCATGAACTCCGGCGGCGCACCTTCAGCCGCCTTGCTCATCTTGTTCCACAGGCTGATGGCCGCGTTCGGGTTGTAGCCGGCACGGGCCGCCAGTTCCAGGCCGATCAGGTCCGCCTCGTTCTCGTTGGCCCGGCTATTGGGCAAGGTCATGCCGTAGTTGGCCACGGTATCGGCCAGCGCCAGGCTGTCCTGCCCCAGGCCGAACAAGGCCCCCGCGCCCTGCTTCGCCATCTCGATCCCATAAGCCTTGGACATCGCCTCACGGCCGTGCTCGCGCAAGGCATGGGCAATTTCATGCCCCATCACCGCGGCAATCTCGTCGTCGCTCAGCTTGAGCTGATCGATCAGGCCGCTATAAAAGATGATCTTGCCGCCCGGGCCGCAATTGGCATTGAGCTCGTCACTCTTGATCAGATTGACCTCCCATTGCCATTGCGCCGAGTCCGGACGGAAGGTCGGCGCCTGGGCGATCAAGCGCCTGGCAATCGCCTGGACCCGCTTGGCATTGGCACTGCTCTTGTCCAGCACGCCCTTGCCACCCGCCTCACCCAGGGTCTTCTGGTACGACTGCGCGTACATCTGGTCGACCTGCTGGCTCGACAACATACTGAACATGTACTGCTTGCGCTCCACCCCGACCGCACCACCATTGGTGGTATTCACGGCCTGGCATCCGCCCAGCAACAAACCCGCGCCCAACGCACCCAATACCCAACTTCTAGCCATGAACACTCTCCCTGAAAACTGCCGGTTATCCTAGGCGGCGAATTGTATCTACGCCAGATACAAGCGACACGTAGCACATCATTTTCAGATACATCCCACCTTCCTCGTAGGAAAAGATTCATAAACCAGCCCAAGCCACGACAGATAACGCTCTCCTACCTATCCATTTGCGACACAGACGCATTCAAAACAGTCATTTCGTCGTCCGCGCCTAACGTCGATAAAAATCCCGGCCGATAGCTATTGGCAGATGTCACGCCTTGCGTCCGGAGCTCTCATGAAATTCAAGTCAATCCAGTTTTCCGTCGCGGCCCTGGCCGGCGCCATTATCCTCAGCGTGGTCGGGGCCCTGGTGGTCTATGCCCTGTTCTCCGGAGCCAGGACCCAGGACATGGTGCAACAGCGGACCCAGGCGCAATTCGAACAGGTGATCCAGCAACGCCTGGATGCCCTGGCGCGCACCCAGGTCAGCCAGATCCAGCGCGAACTCGAAGCACCGCTGCTGATTGCCGGCGGCCTGGTCCGGGTCAACAGCCTGATCGGCAGCGCCGGCGCCGACGGCAAGCCCGCCTTGAGCCTCAGCCGCGAACAACTGATCAGCCTGGTCAAGGAAAACGTCCAGCAGAATCCGAAGATTCTCGGCACCTATATCGGCTGGGAAAAGAATGCCCTGGACCACAACGACGCCGCCTATGTCGATACCAAGGTCGTCGGGATCGACCCCAAGGACGGGCGCTTCCTGCCCTGGTGGTTCCGTAACGACGACGGCAGCCTCGGCCAGTCCAGCCTGGTGGATGTGGATGACCAGAAGCTGCTCTCCACCGGTATCCGCGCCAGCGAGTACTACCTGTGCTCCAAGGAAAGCAAAAAACCCTGCGTGATCGACCCGGCTCCCTACAAGGTCGGTGACAAGATGGTCATGCTCGCCTCCTTTATCGAACCGATCATGCTCAACGGCGCCTTCCAGGGCATCGTCGGCGCCGACCTGTCGGTGAACTTCATCCAGGACATGCTGCTGGGCGCCAACCAGAAACTCTATGGCGGCGCCGGCAACATGGCGCTGGTGGGCACCAATGGACGCCTGGTCGCCTACACCAAGGATTCGAGCAAGTTCGGCGAGAAAGCCGGCGACGTGCTCGGGGCCGACAAAGTCGCGGCCATGGGCAAGCTCAATCGCGGCGAAGTGACCTACAACGTCGACAAGGACAAAGGCATCATCGAACTCTACCTGCCCTTTGGCATCGGCCAGACCGACGCGCGTTGGACCCTGATGCTGCAACTGCCGCTGGACGCGGTGATGGCCGACCTGCACAAGCTGCAGGGCGACCTGGACACCCAGCGCAAGGCCGATATCTTCGGCATGGCGATGGTCGGCCTGGTGATCGCCGGCCTCGGTCTACTGGTGATCTGGCTGGTCGGCCACGGCATCGCCCGCCCTCTCAAGCAAATGGTCGCCATGCTCGACGACATCGCCCAGGGCGAAGGCGACCTGACCCGTCGCCTGAGCAGCGACCGCGCCGACGAACTGGGCTCGATCGCCAAGGGTTTCAACACCTTCCTGATCAAGTTGCAGGCGATGATCAGTCAGGTGGTGACCTCGGTGCAGAGTGTCAGCGACTCCTCCGAACACACCGCGGACATCGCGATCCGCACCAACCAGGGCGTGCACAAGCAGATGGCCGAGATCGACCAGGTAGCCACCGCTGTTCAGGAAATGACCGCGACCGCCCAGGACGTGGCACGCAACGCGACCCAGGCGGCCCAGGCCGCCAGCCATGCCGACCTGGCCGCCAGCGACGGCATGCGCATCGTCAAGGACACCTCGACCTCCATTGGCGCCCTGGCGCTAGAGATCGGCCGCGCGGTCAGCGTGGTGCAGACCCTGGCCAAGGACAGCGAGAACATCAACGCGATCCTCACGGCCATCCGCGGCATTGCCGAACAGACCAACCTGCTGGCGCTCAACGCCGCCATCGAAGCGGCCCGGGCCGGCGAGCAGGGCCGGGGCTTTGCGGTGGTGGCCGACGAAGTGCGCAACCTGGCGCAGAAAACCCAGAAGGCGACGGAAGAAATCCAGTCGATGATCCAGCAGTTGCAGCAAGGCACCCGCGACGTGGTCAAGGTCATGGAAGACAGCCAGGCCAAGACCGACGAAAGCGTGCAGCACGCGGCCAAGGCGGCCCAGGCGCTGGAAAGCATTACCCAGGCGGTATCGGTGATCAACGACATGAACACCCAGATCGCCAGCGCCGCCGAGGAACAGAGCGCGGTGGCCGACGATATCAACCGCAACGTGATCAACATCGGCCAGGTGGCCAACGAAGTGGCGGGCGGTGCCGACGAGTCGAGCGCGGCCAGTGCGCAGTTGACCAAGCTGGCGGAGCAGCAGCGGCGGTTGATCAATCAGTTCAGGGTGTAGGCGAGTTGCAGCATACGGCCCGTGAGCAGAGGCATACCTGTGGCGAGGGGGATTGTCGGGACGCCGCACCGCCCTGTTCGGCTGCGCAGCAGTCGCAAAACCAGCGATCTCGGTCAACCTGACACACCCAGTTTTCTGGATCCAGGGGGGCTTCGCCCCCAACGCGGGCAAGCCCGCTCGCCACGGAACCGCGTTCGGCCTTGAACCGCAGTGTGCCTCAACCCGGGGTCAAACACTCCGGCGCATTGAGCTTCGGATCATTCACCAGATTGGCCAGCACCCGCTCGCGCAAAGGCGCCTGGGGACTGGCCAGCAAAGCCTGCAAATCCGCCAGCGAGGTGTCCGCGGACAACCAGGCTTCCTGCCCCGCCGCATCCAGGATCAATGGGCGGCGCTGATTCGACGCCGCCTGGGTCACCACCGCGGTACTCAACCAGACATGCCCATCCACCGGATAGGCTTCCCAGATCGCCGCGAAAAACAGGCTCGAACCTTCCGCCGGGGTCAGCCAATAAGGTCGTTTGCGCTGGGTGCCGCGCCATTCGTAGAAACCGTTGGCCGGCAGCAGGCAACGGCGCTCGCGGAACGCCTGGCGAAACATCGGCTGCTCGGCCAGGGTTTCCGCCCGGGCATGCGCCGGCGTCTTCGACAGATCGGTCAGCCAGGCCGGGGTCAGTCCCCAACGGGCCCGGGCCAACTCCCGCTGCCCCGCGGCAGCACGCAGGATCAGCACCGAATCATTCGGCGAGATGTTCCATTGCGCCTGCTGGTCGGCGGGAAAGCCGGGCAAGGCCGCGAAGGTGGGGTTCCAGCGAAACAGGGCATAACGTCCACACATGGGGCAATACGGCTCTTTTCAAAAACTCGGGACAAGGGCCAACAAGAGACTTCATATCAAAGTTGGCCAAGGCGCAACACGATCCCTGTGGGAGATTCTATGTTTTTTTTGGGGGGGGGAACCCCCAAGCATGGGTTAGGTGTGTAATCGCTTTGGTTTTTCATCAAGGCAAACATCACCCTCGCCAGGCTTGCCAGCAATGAGCCCCTTAAGCCTTGCAGTGCGCTGACGGACGTCGCCAGCTCCTACAAGGTGCGCGGCGCATCCAATCTTGCCCACCCAGGCTAACAGACCAGCACATCCGGGAAACTCTCCGGCTCATCGCCGGCCAGCGGCAGCGCCGCATTGTACGCGGCGATCAGCTCCCGCGCGCATTGCGCCTGGTCATTGTCCACCGCCAGGGCCAGCAAGCCGAAGACCGGCAACTCCCCCACCCCACCCAGCAGGTCACGTCCCACCAGGTGCGCCTGAATCCCTTCGCTGGCGAGCATGCCCTGCAACAACTCGCCTTCCATCAGGTTTTCCGGCTCGTAGATACGCTGCATGGAAAGGCCCTCATCACTCGTTCTCGCTGTAAACGTCGAGCATCCATTCCTCGCCATCGGTCTGCAGGACAAAGGTAATCGGTCGACAGCACACCGCGCAGTCCTCGATATAGGTCTGGTCGCCGCCGGACAGATCCAGTACCGCCTCACCGATTTCACCACAATAAGGACATTCGTAACGCTCAGTTTCCAGCATCGCGGCCTCCGAAGTGACTTGTGCGTATAATCGCCGGTCTATTTGCAAGGCTATTTTATGTCTGGGCTTTATTTTCCAGACCGGGCTTTGTTATTTATCACTCAAACCTCTACTTACCCTAGCCGTTTCCAACAAGAGAGCATGATGGGCGAATTCGATGCCATCCGACCTTACGACGACAGTGAAGTACCGGCCGTCATGGCCCGGCTGTTCCGCGACCAGGCGTTTCTGGATATCCTCACCCACTTCCGCTTCCCGCGCCTGGCCGGCGCCTTTGGCTGGCTGCTCAGACCACTGATCGCCTACCGCCTGCGTCGTGAATTCGCCGGCGTCACTTCGGTCGCCACCTTGCAGGACAAGGTCGAGGTCTACGTCGACCAGACCATCGAACGCGCCACCGACGGCGTCACCTACACCGGCGTCGAACAGTTCAAGTCAGGCCAGGCCTACCTGTTCCTGGCCAACCACCGGGACATCGTGATGGACCCGGCGTTCGTCAACTATGCCGTGTATCACGCCGGTCTGCCCACACCGCGCATCGCCATCGGCGACAACCTGCTGCAAAAGCCCTTTGTCAGCGACCTGATGCGCCTGAACAAGAGCTTTATCGTGCACCGCTCGATCGCCGGACGGCGGGAAAAGATGGCCGCCTATCAGTTGCTCTCGGCCTATATCAACCATTCGATCCGCCACGACTGCCAGTCGATCTGGATCGCCCAGGCCGAAGGCCGGGCCAAGGATGGCGACGACCGTACCGAGTCGGCGATCCTGAAAATGTTCCACATGAGCCGCAAGGACGAGCCGTTCGCCGAGGTTATCCGCTCGCTGAACCTGACGCCGGTGTCCATCAGCTACGAGTACGACCCCTGCGACCAGGCCAAGGCTCGCGAGCTGTATATCCGCGCCACCACTGGCCACTACACCAAGGCGCCGGGCGAGGATGACGTCAGCATCGCCAAGGGCATCACCGGCTACAAGGGCCGGGTGCATGTGAACTTCGCCGCGCCCCTGACCGGCGAGTTCGAGGACACCAAGGTCCTGGCCACGGAAATGGACCGGCAGATCCTCGAAGGTTATCGCCTGTTCCCGGTGCACTACCTGGCGTATGCCCAATGGAGCGGCGCCGATCCGCAGTTGCAGGTACCTGCCGCCGCCCAGGTGTTTGCCGCCGACGAACTGGCCAAGGCCGAGACGCAATGGCGCAGCCGCCTGGATGCCTGCCCGGCCGAGCACCGGCCCTACCTGGTGCAGCAATACGCGACGCCGGTGCGCAATCAGTACCGGGTCAAGGCCGGCCTGGCGCTTTAGCTTTAATAGCAACGCTTATAAACAACAACGGCGCCCATGGGCGCCGTTGTTGTTTCTGTTGGTCGGGTTAATTTCCATTGTCACCGGAACGTCACCTTAACAAGCCAGTCTGTCGCCCCTCGATAGCCCACGGAGCTTGTCATGCTGCACGCAGAGAACCAGGATCGTCTTTATCTGATCGCCCCCAGCGACGAACAGGAGGCCCTGGTGGACGCCATGTCGTTCAACGTCCAGGACCGCCACTGGCTGGTGTATTGCGCCCTGGGCGGGCACCAGCACGCCGACCTGCCGGAAGCCGATCTGCTGACCGGGGTCAGCATGCTGGATCTTTATGTGGAGGCGGCGTGAGGCTGCCACGCCAAGCCTTTGGCTGCCCTTGAGGGCCCCATCGCCGGCAAGCCTGTCCCTACGGGTTATTCGCCCAGTACCTGGCCGATTTTCGGGTCCTTGAACACCCGGGTCAGCGCATCGCTCAACACGTCGCTGATCAACTTGGTGTTCGCCTCTTCGTTCGGCGCCATGCCGAAGCGCTGGTTCAACGACGCCCCGTAGCTACCGCTGTAACGACGGTTGGCATTGGTCACGTCAGAACGGAAGTTGGCGCCGATGGTCGCCTCGGTCACATAGACACCCTCTTTCGGCGACTGGTAGGTCAGATCGGACAAGGTCACGGTCAGGGTCGGCGCATTCATGGCATTGGGCGAAGGGGTAAAGCCCAGCAGGCGTACCGCCGCATCAGCCTGGGCCTGCAGTTTCGGGACCAGGTCGGCCCCTTGCACGGTAATCGCGCTGGTTTCAGGGTACAGGCCGCCCCGCGTGCCCAACACCGGCGAACGACGACCGTCCACCACCCGCACCACCACCGGCTGACCATGGCCGACCGGCGCCAACTGAGTGGTGAGCGTGGGTTGCGGGCTGAGTTGTTGCGGGCTGTTGGCACAGCCGACAAGCGTCAAACTGGTTACAGTGATCAAACCGAACAACAGGCGTTGCAACATGCTCATCTCTCCAAGGACCAGGCATCATTCAGGCGCTGAGTATAGCGGGGCCCGGGCGTCGCTCACCAGCGCCACCAGTGCTTGCTGAAAAGTCTGACCAGTACGCCCAGCCAGCGTTCCCGTCACATGCCTGTCACACCGGCCAGCGCCCCCGCGCACAGCCGCTGATCGACGCCGCTGCCCGGCATCTGACCAGATGTCGAATAAAAGTCATTAAACACGACCATTTTTCCGCGTTTCTTAGTTACAATCTCCCCCCGATTATAAGGACGTCTCCTGATCGGGCCTCGCAGCACCGCCAATGCGCTTGCATCGGCACCTTCGTACTGCCCACAGAGAGCCGCCCACACAGATCGAGTGAAGCCGGCGAGCTTGCCGTTACCTGCGCAAACCACCGTTTTCAGCGAATCTGCCAGAGCTGCCCTTGTGCTCGCTCACTGAGTTGTTGGCCCGTGCCGCCTGCCCTTCCCGGCGGGTATTCGCACCGCGGGCCCGGTGACAGACCGCGGCAGCCCTTTTTTGAGGTTCACGTCTTCAAAAGAGCGTGAAAAAACGGGTTTTCACAACTTCACGAGAGTGTGGCGAACAAATGAATAGTTTCGCGTCTGAACAGGCACCATCAGCGTCCCCAACGGCCTCATCACACAGGACCCGATACACCCCGACAGGTGCTTGACGCCTGTTCGCTTACGGATTTGGTTGCACGAATCGGACGCTCTTGACCATAAGTCGAATTGCCCGTGTTGCCCGCACATGCGTTCATACGCACCTTGGGCCCACCGGCAGCGTCCGCTGAAGTTGCAAGAAATTGCGAAGAATCGGACATGGCCATCCTGGTCGGGTCATTGCTGGGCTAACGTCAAACGAGCCCCGCCCATGCCCGGCAGCCATGCCGTCAATGTGGTGCTGCAGATTTTGGAGACGCGTTAATGGCGCATAACGAAGCAGTTGATGTGGTCCTGGTTGGGGCCGGCATCATGAGTGCCACCCTTGCGGTGCTGCTCAAGGAGCTCGACCCGACGATCAAGCTGGAAGTCGTCGAGCTGATGGATTCCGGTGCCGCGGAGAGTTCCAACCCGTGGAACAACGCCGGTACCGGCCATGCCGGGCTGTGCGAGCTGAACTACACGCCGCAGGCGGCTGACGGCTCCATCGACATCAAGAAAGCCGTGCACATCAACACCCAGTTCGAGGTGTCGAAGCAGTTCTGGGCCTATCTGGCGCAGAAAGGCACCTTCGGTTCGTGCAAGTCCTTCATCAGTCCGGTGCCGCACCTGAGCTTCGTCCAGGGCGACAAGGGCGTGGCCTTCCTCAAGAAGCGCTTTGAAACCTTGCATCCGCACCACGCCTTCGCCGAGATGGAATACACCGAAGACCGCGCGAAGATGGCCGAGTGGATGCCGCTGATGATGCCGGGTCGTACGGCCGACGAGGCGATTGCCGCGACCCGCGTGATGAAAGGCACCGACGTCAACTTCGGCGCCCTGACCAATCAGTTGCTCAAGCACCTGACCAGTGCGCCCGACGCCCAGGTCAAGTACTGCAAGCGCGTCACCGGCCTCAAGCGCAACGGCACCGGCTGGACCGTGAGCATCAAGGACGTGAACAGCGGCAACAGCCGTGACGTCGATGCCAAGTTCGTCTTCCTCGGCGCCGGCGGCGCGGCGTTGCCGTTGCTGCAAGCGTCGGGTATCGAGGAAAGCAAAGGCTTCGGCGGTTTCCCGGTGAGCGGCCAGTGGCTGCGTTGCGACAACCCGGAAGTGGTCAAGCACCACCAGGCCAAGGTCTACAGCCAGGCTGCCGTGGGTTCGCCGCCGATGTCCGTGCCGCACCTGGACACCCGTGTGGTCGACGGCCAGAAATCCCTGCTGTTCGGGCCTTATGCCGGTTTCACCACCAAGTTCCTCAAGCACGGTTCGCTGATGGACCTGCCGCTCTCGGTACGTGCCGGCAACATCGGCCCGATGCTGGCCGTGGCCCGCGACAACATGGACCTGACCAAGTACCTGATCAGCGAAGTGATGCAGTCCATGGAACAGCGCCTGGAATCCCTGCGCCGCTTCTATCCGGAGGTGAAAGCCGAGGACTGGCGCCTGGAAACGGCCGGCCAGCGGGTGCAGATCATCAAGAAGGACCCGAAGAAAGGCGGCGTCCTGCAGTTCGGTACCGAACTGGTGGCGGCGAAGGACGGCTCGTTGGCCGCCCTGCTCGGCGCCTCGCCGGGCGCATCGGTAACGGTGTCGATCATGCTCGAACTGATCGAACGCTGCTTCCCGGAAAAAGCCAAGGGTGAGTGGGCGACCAAGCTCCATGAGATCTTCCCGGCACGGGAAAAGGTCCTGGAGACGGATGCGCAGTTGTATCACCAGATCAACGCACAGAACAACCTGCGTCTGGAACTGGTTGAGCCGAGCAGCGAGACCGAAAGCTACGCTTGAGCTGATCGCTGACAAAAACGCCCCGCCCTTCGGTTGAAGAGCGGGGCGTTTTTTATGGATCAGAACCGCAAAAAGTGGCGAGCGGGCTCGCCCGCGCTGGGCTGCGAAGCAGTCGCAAAACCTGTGATTGCGTTCTGCCTGACACTATGAGGTCGCTGGCTTTAGGGCTGCTTCGCAGCCCAGCGCGGGCAAGCCCGCTCGCCACAACAAGCTCGCTCGCCACAAAGGTTCGGATCAGCCGCGAGCGTTATCGATCAGCTCGATATAGTCGCCAGCGTTGCGCTGATCGCGGATCAGGCTCACGAAGTCCTGGCCGTGCTCGTCCTTGCCATCGAGGTCGTAACCGGCTTCCTTGAAGAACCCCAGGAAGCGCTCGAAATCGTCGATACGCAGGCCGCGGTAGGCCTTGATCAGTTTGTGCAGGGACGGCGAAGTGGCGTCGACCGGCTCGAAATCGAGAAACAACTTGATCTGCGCATCGCCGATCTCGTCACCAATCACCTGTTTCTTATCTTTGCGCATTACCGGCTCCAGCCAACAGACATTACACGGGGCAGGCAGTTTACCCCCGCCTCTGCTCCGGTCTCAACGAGTACTAACTGATCCGCTCCATACGTCTGCCAACGAAGCAAACCTGACAGTAAAAACTGTGCTCCGAAGCCCGCACGCAGCGTCTAGCAGCATGTAGCCCCGCAACCCGGCGGGAAGTGACTGCGAGCCCGAGCATGCAAGCGCTGTTGAACGAGATCCTCGATGAAGTCCGGCCATTGATCGGCCAGGGCAAGGTGGCCAATTACATTCCGGCGCTGGCGGATGTGCCGGCCAATCAACTGGGCATTGCCGTGTATGGCAATGACGGCGAAATGTTCTGTGCCGGCGACGCGCAGACACCGTTCTCGATCCAGAGTATTTCCAAGGTCTTCAGCCTGGTGCAGGCGATCAACCACTCCGGCGAGGCGATCTGGGAACGGCTGGGCCATGAACCCTCCGGGCAGCCGTTCAACTCGCTGGTGCAGCTGGAGTTCGAACGCGGCCGTCCACGTAACCCGTTTATCAATGCCGGGGCCCTGGTGATCTGCGACATCAATCAATCGCGCTTCGCCGCTCCGGCGCTGTCGATGCGCGATTTTGCCCGGCGCCTGTCGGGCAATATGCAGGTCATGGTCGACGGCAAGGTGGCCGAGTCGGAATACCAGCACCGGGCACGCAACGCGGCCATGGCCTATCTGATGCAGTCGTTCGGCAACTTTCACAACGATGTGGAAGCCGTCCTGCGCAGCTATTTCAGTCACTGTGCCCTGCGTATGAACTGCATCGACCTGGCGCGGGCGTTCGGCTTCCTGGCCAACGACGGGTTCTGCAAGCACAGCGGCGAACAGATCCTGACCCGGCGCCAGACCCAGCAGGTCAACTCGATCATGGCCACCAGCGGGCTGTACGACGAGGCCGGGAACTTTGCCTATCGGGTCGGTTTGCCGGGCAAGAGCGGCGTGGGTGGCGGGATTGTCGCGGTGGTGCCGGGGCGCTTTACCGTGTGCGTCTGGGCACCGGAGCTGAATGTGGCCGGCAACTCGCTGGTGGGGATGGCAGCGCTGGAACTGCTGAGCGAGCGGATTGGTTGGTCGGTGTTCTGATCACAAACTTTGTGGAGACCGGTTTGTGTGGCAATGCGATGTATGTGGGAGCGGAGCTTGCCCGCGAAGCTTTTGGCGCCCTCAGGGACCCTTTCGCGGGCAAGCTCCGCTCCCACACGACCTCGGCACCCGCAAGATCCGGTGCCGGCCCTGAGACTCAGGTAATCGGCGCCGGATTGAACAAGGTAATGTCGTTGTGCAGCTTGTGCTGCTCGGCCCAGGTCTTTTTCCGCCCGCTGGCGACATCCAGGTAGTAGTTGAACAACTCCCAACCCAGGTCCTCGATGGAAGCCCGCCCCGTGGCAATCCGCCCGGCATCGATGTCGATCAGGTCCGGCCAGCGCTGGGCCAGCTCGGTACGGGTCGAAACCTTGACCACCGGTGCCATCGCCAGCCCATAAGGCGTGCCACGCCCGGTGGTGAACACATGCAGGTTCATCCCGGCCGCCAGTTGCAAGGTGCCGCAGACAAAGTCACTGGCCGGCGTCGCGCAGAAGATCAGGCCCTTGCGCGTGAAACGCTCGCCCGGGCCGAGCACACCGTTGATCGCGCTGCTGCCGGACTTGACGATGGAACCCAGGGACTTCTCGACGATATTCGACAACCCGCCCTTCTTGTTCCCCGGCGTGGTATTGGCGCTGCGGTCGGCCTCGCCCTTGGCCAGGTAGCGGTCGTACCAGTCCATCTCGCGCACCAGCGCCTCGGCCACCGGCAGGCTCTCCGCCCGCGAAGTCAGCAGGTAGATCGCATCGCGCACTTCGGTCACTTCGGAAAACATCACCGTCGCCCCGGCCCGCAACAACAGGTCAGACGCATACCCCAAGGCCGGGTTGGCGGTGATCCCGGAAAACGCATCGCTGCCACCGCATTGCATGCCGAGGATCAGCTCCGACGCCGGCACGGTTTCCCGACGCCGCTGATCGAGCTTCTTCAAACGGATTTCCGCCAACGCCATGATCTGCTCGATCATCTCGGTAAACCCGTGGCTGGAATCCTGCAGCCGATACAACCACGGCTCACTCAGGTCCACCGAACTGTCGCCCTCGTGCATCACCTGCCCGGCCTGCAACTTCTCGCAGCCCAGGCTGATCACCAAGGCTTCGCCGCCCAGGTTCGGGTTGCGGGCCAGGTTGCGCACGGTACGGATCGGGATATAGGCATCGGTCGCGGTAATTGCCACGCCGCAACCGTAGCTATGGGTCAACGCCACCACGTCATCGACATGTGGGTACTTGGGCAGCAGCTCGTCCTTGATGCGCTTGACCGCATGGTCCAGCACACCGGTGACGCACTGCACCGTGGTGGTGATGCCGAGGATATTGCGCGTGCCGACGGTGCCGTCGGCATTGCGATAACCTTCGAAGGTGAAGCCCTCAAGCGGCGCCTGGGCCGCCGGCACATCGGTGGACAGCGGCAGGCTGTCGAGCGGCGGCGCGGTCGGCATGCGCAGTTGATCTTCCTTGACCCAACTGCCCCGGGGAATCGGCAGCAACGCATAACCGATGACCTGGCCGTAGCGGATCACTTCGCCGCCCTCGGCGATATCCACCAGCGTCACCTTGTGACTCTGGGGAATGTGCTCGCGGGTCACCAGGCCGTCCGCGAACGCGGTACCGGCCGGCACGCCCTGGTCATTGACCACGATCACTACATTGTCCCGCTCGTGCAGGCGGATGTAGCGCGGCGAGTCGGAATGTTCAATCAACTGCATGACGCCGCTCCTCAGGAATGGGCTTGGGACAGACGGGGCTCGTTACTATGCTTGGGGCCGGCCGGTGGCTCGCGCAGTTCGACGCGCTTGATCTCACCGACGATCACCACATAGCTGATCACCGCCAACAGCGCGTTGGCGCCGACAAACACCAGGGCCCACTTGAACGAACCGGTGGAACTGATGATGTAGCCGATCACGATCGGCGTGGTGATGGAAGCGATATTGCCGAACATGTTGAACAGGCCGCCACTCAGGCCGGCGATCTGCTTCGGCGAGGTATCGGAAACCACTGCCCAACCCAGCGCGCCGACGCCCTTGCCGAAGAAGGCCAGGGCCATGAAGCCCACCACCATCCATTCGATGTCCACATAGTTGCAGGCGACGATGGTGGTCGAGAGCAACAGGCCGCCAATGATCGGCGCCTTGCGGGCAAACGTCAGGGTGTGGCCGCGACGCAGCAGGTAGTCGGAGATGATCCCGCCCAGCACACCACCGATAAAGCCGCAGATCGCCGGCAAGGAGGCGATGAAGCCGGCCTTGAGGATGGTCATGCCGCGTTCCTGCACCAAGTACACCGGGAACCAGGTCAGGAAGAAATAGGTGATGCCGTTGATGCAGTACTGGCCCAGGTAGACGCCGAGCATCATGCGGTTGGTCAGCAGTTGGCGCACGTAGTCCCATTTCGGACCGCCACCGGCGGCCTTGCCCTGGTCCATGTCGACCATACCGCCGTTTTCGGCGATATGGTTGAACTCGGCGTCGTTGATCATCGGGTGCTGGCGCGGACTGTGGATAACTTTCAGCCAGATCAGCGAAAACACCACGCCCAGGGCGCCCATCACCAGGAACACGTGCTGCCAGCCGAAGCTGAACACGATCCAGCCCATCAGCGGTGCGAAGAGCACGGTGGCGAAGTATTGCGCGGAGTTGAAGATCGCCGAGGCGGTACCGCGTTCGGCCGTGGGGAACCAGGCCGCGACGATACGGGCGTTACCGGGAAAGGATGGCGCTTCGGCCAGGCCCACCAGGAAGCGCAACATGAACAGCGCGACCACCGCGGTGGAGACGCCGAACTCGCCGACATAACCTTGCAGCGCGGTGAACAGCGACCAGGTGAAGATGCTCAGGGCATAGACTTTTTTCGAGCCGAAACGGTCGAGCAGCCAGCCGCCGGGAATCTGCCCGAGCACATAGGCCCAGCCGAAGGCGGAGAAGATATAACCGAGGGTGACGGCGTCGATGCCGAGGCTTTTTTGCAGGCTGGAGCCGGCAATGGCGATGGTGGCACGGTCGGCGTAGTTGATCGTGGTCACCAGGAACAGCATGAACAGTATCAAATAGCGGACGTGTGTCTGCTTGGTCGCTTGCATGTAGATGTACTCCCACTCTTTATTTTTTTACGCGGGTAAAACATTCAGTTATGTACCGCACGGGGCTTCAGGCAAGGGCCCCGTGCGGGTAAAGCGGGTTACGAACCGATGTAGCTGGTCTTGACCACGGTGTAGAACTCCTGGGCGTAGCGACCCTGCTCACGGGAGCCGTAGGACGAACCTTTGCGCCCACCGAACGGCACGTGATAATCCACGCCCGCGGTCGGCAGGTTGACCATCACCATCCCGGCCTGGGAGTGACGCTTGAAGTGGTTGGCATACTTCAGCGAGGTCGTGGCGATACCGGCGGAGAGGCCAAACTCGGTATCGTTGGCCATGGCCAGCGCGGCTTCGTAATCGGCGACGCGGACGATATTGGCCACCGGGCCGAAGATCTCTTCGCGGCTGATGCGCATCGAGGCTTCGCTGTCGGCAAACAATGTCGGCGCGAGGAAATAGCCTTCGGTATCGCAGGTCACCAGGCCGCCGCCGGAGACCAGCCGTGCGCCTTCGGACTGGCCGATGTTGATATAGCTCAGATCCTGCTCCAGTTGCGCCTGGGACACCACCGGACCGATGTCGGTAGCACTCTTGAGGGCGTGGCCGACCTTGATCGAACGCATGCGCTCGGCCATGGCTTCGACGAACTTGTCGTGAATCCCGGCGGTAACGATCAAGCGGCTGGACGCCGTGCAGCGTTGGCCGGTGGAGTAGAACGCACTCTGCACCGCCAGCTCGACGGCCTGCTTGAGGTCGGCGTCATCGAGGATGACCTGCGGGTTCTTGCCGCCCATCTCCAACTGCACCTTGGCTTGGCGTGACACACAGTTGACCGCGATCTGCCGACCGACGCCAACCGAGCCGGTGAAGCTGATACCGTCGACTTTCGGGCTGTTGACCATGGCGTCACCGACCAGCCGGCCGCTGCCCATCACCAGGTTGAACACACCGGCCGGGAAGCCGGCGCGGGAAATGATTTCCGCCAGGGCCCAGGCACAACCCGGCACCAGTTCGGCCGGTTTGAGCACCACGCAGTTACCGTAGGCCAGGGCCGGGGCGATCTTCCAGGCCGGAATCGCGATCGGGAAGTTCCACGGGGTGATCAGGCCGACCACGCCCAGCGCTTCACGGGTCACTTCAACATTGACGCCCGGTCGCACCGACGGCAGGTAGTCGCCAGACAGACGCAGGCATTCGCCGGCGAAGAACTTGAAGATATTACCGGCGCGGCTGACTTCGCCAATGGCTTCGGGCAGGGTCTTGCCCTCTTCCCGGGCCAGCAGGTTTCCCAGCTCTTCACGACGGGCGAGAATTTCCGAACCGACCTTGTCCAGCGCATCGCTACGGGCCTGGATGCCGGAGGTGGACCAGGCGGGAAAGGCCTCACGGGCGGCGTCGATGGCCGACTGTACCTGGGCCAGGTCAGCCTTGGCGTACTGGCCAATGACATCGGACAAATCCGACGGGTTGATATTGGCCGAGTACTCGGCACCGGCGACCCACTGGCCGCCGATGTAGTTGTCGAAACGTTTTGCATCTGCCACGGAAAACCTCCTGAACCGAAAAAGCCGCTGATTGCTCAGCGGCCTGGTTTGTTCGCTCTTACTGTGCGCCTTGCTTGTCAATCAGCGCGGCCAGGGCGTCGTATTCGTCCGGCAGCAGGTCGGTCAGCGGCGTGCGCACGGGGCCGGCGTCATAACCGACGATCTTCGCCCCGGCCTTGACGATGCTCACAGCGTAGCCGGCGCGACGGTTGCGGATATCCAGATACGGCAGGAAGAAGTCGTCGATGATCTTGCCGACGGTGGCGTGATCGTCCCGGGCAATGGCGTGGTAGAAATCCATCGCGGTTTTCGGGATGAAGTTGAACACCGCCGAGGAGTAGACCGGTACACCCAGGGCCTTGTAGGCCGCGGCGTAGACTTCCGCGGTGGGCAGGCCGCCGAGGTAGCTGAAACGATCACCGAGACGGTGACGGATCGACACCATCAGTTCGATATCACCAAGGCCATCCTTGTAGCCGATCAGGTTCGGGCAGCGCTCGGCCAGACGTTCCAGCAGAGGAGCAGTCAGGCGGCAGACGTTGCGGTTGTACACCACCACCCCGATCTTCACCGACTTGCACACCGCTTCAACGTGGGCGGCAACCCCTTCCTGGCTGGCTTCGGTCAGATAGTGCGGCAGCAACAGCAGGCCCTTGGCCCCCAGGCGTTCGGCTTCCTGGGCGTACTCGATGGCCTGGCGGGTCGCACCACCGACACCGGCGAGGATCGGCACGCTGCCGGCACAGGTATCGACGGCGGTTTTGACGACTTCGGAATATTCACTGGCCGCCAGGGAGAAGAACTCACCGGTACCGCCGGCAGCAAACAGCGCGGTGGCGCCGTAAGGGGCCAGCCATTCCAGGCGCTTGACGTAGCCGGCGCGATGGAAATCGCCCTGGGCATTGAAATCGGTCACCGGGAAGGACAGCAGACCGGAAGAGAGGATGGACTTCAGTTCTTGTGGATTCATTATTCGAACACCCTGGAAAGCACGTTGTGATGAAAGAGACAGCGCAGGCTGGCTGATGTCGTACGTCATCGTACAACTTAAATAACAAAGGTCAACAGGAATCGCTCAACAGATCCCACAAGTTTTCCCTCCTTGACGTAGGAAATTTTTCATCTAAGATCAATTTTAACTGTATATACATACAGCTAGCTTGAACGAAAAAGACGACATATCAAGGAGCCAGACATGTCAGCCACTCAACAACGCGCGCGGGATTTCCTGCTGCACGACGGCAAGGTCATTGCCGAACTGGACAGCCTCTTCACTGAACAAGGTATTGCCATTCCGGGCGATGGCGCGGCGCTGATCCTTCTCGCCGAAGGTCACCACACTCTCAAGTATCACCAACCAACAGCGTTCGACAGCGCACTCAAGGGCAAGCCACAGGCACGCTTCGAAGGCGGCGAACACAGCGCCATCGGCGACAGCGCCCTGCTGCGTTTTGCCAAGGACGCACCGGCCATTCCGGCCTGGCAGGTCGAACTCCATCTGACCAACGGCCTGGCCTTGACCTACGGCCAGATCGTCGCCCTGGGCGGCGACTTCTACGGTATCCCGGACCGGCCGATCGCCGATGGCGGCACCCCGGCGGACCGTCAGGCGCGCTTTACCGCAGCCTTCAACTCGCTGGCGGTGCTGCCCGCTTCCCGCGAGGAAGCGCAGAAAATCCTCCAGGTGATGAAAACCGAGATCAACGCCGCCAACCAGGCGATCAAGGACGGCAAGCAACCTCATGAAGCCTACGACGAACTGGGCGATAGCCTGTCCGGCGAGTGGAACAAGATCACCGGAGGCGGCAGCTTTGCCTCGCCGCTGTTCCCCCTCGGCCGCTACCTGAAACTGGCCGCGAGCAACTGGGACCACTTCGGCGAGTGGGCCTTGCTGGCCTACCAGGCCGGCCACGCCGCCGCTCTGCAACAGGCGGTCCTGGCCCACAAGAGCGGTGCCGACCAGGACCTGGAACTGGCTTATGCCATGAACGCCTTTGCCGATCATTTCCTCACCGACCTGTTCTCCAGCGGTCATCTGCGCGTGCCGCGCAAGCAACTGGCCGACAGCGTGACACCCAGCGACGTCGGTTCGCTGATCTCTCGCTTCATGCACGACGAAGACAGCAAGTTCGGCCTGAAAGTCAGCAATGGCCGGGGCGACAAGTGGAACTGCTACGGTGACAAGCGCTACTTCGACACGCTGGACAGCAGCAATCGGCGACTGGTCAAACAGGCGGTGCAGCAATCGGTGGATGAGGTGTTCGCGGTGTTTCTCAGCGGCGCCGTCGTCCCCGCCGAAGCCTATGCCGCGCTGCGTTCGGTGCCTGACCTGGCGAAGGTGGAAAATAGCCAGGACAGCCTGAATTTCGCCCCCTTGTTCGCCCTCAAGGGCAAGACCGTGCTGCGCCGCAACGACGTCAACAACCTCAACGAGCGCAGCCAGAGCGACAGTTGGTGGGGTTGGAGTACCTACCTGCTGCTCAAGGACTACCAGCCGAACAAACCGACGGGCTACCTCAATCCGCCCGGCGTGGCGCCGGCGATCAAGGTCGATGGCTGGCAGAGCCAAACTCCCAGCGAACCCAACTGGCTGCCGGGCAATGCCGTGCGTTATGCCTTCAGCTACACCAGGAGCCTGGATGAGTCCTATATCGGCCCGTGGACGGCCTATGCCGAACTGACCGAGCGCTTTCAGCCGACCTTGACCGTGCCGATGGATGGCTCAGTGGGGGCGACGGGACGGAATGTGTTCCGGCAGTTCCGTGGAGGTTCGCCGGAGCTGATCGGCACGTTGGACGGCCAGGCCGGCACCTTTATCGACAACCATCAGTGACAGGGAGATCAGTCATGACCTTTACCGTAAAACTCGAACTGGCTTCCGCTCAGTCACTCAAGGATATGCCGCTGGAACTGCTGGCCGATGGCGTGGCAGTTGCCCGGGCGAAGGCGGATGCGACCGGCAAAGTCGTGTTTGATGTGCGGGCAAAAGCAGCAAAATGGGCGGTGCGTGTGGATCGCACACTCCTGAAAAGCGCATAGAGCACCTGCAATGTGAGAGTGGTGCTTGTGTGGGAGCGGTGCTTGCCCGCGAAGGCGGCCTTGAAGCCGCCAAAAGCTTCGCGGGCAAGCTCCGCTCCCACAATGTCCGTATTTCAGGCTTTGATCACTGACTAGCCCTTCTGCGCCTCGGCCTCTTCATGGGCCTGGCGCAGCCGCTCGCGGCTGTTGGTCAGGTGCAGGCGCATCGCCGCCCGCGCCGCATCGGAATCCTGGCGCGCTATCGCTTCATAGATTTCTTCGTGCTCGCGCCCCAGCCGATTCATGTAGTGCTGCTGGTCATCATGGGCCAGCCGCGCCGAATTCAAGCGGGTCCGGGGAATGATGCTGGTGCCCAGGTGAGTCATGATATCGGTGAAGTAACGGTTGCCGGTGGACAGCGCGATCTGCAGGTGGAACTGGAAATCCGAAGCCACCGCATCGCTGGCATGGGCCGCGCTTTCATTCAACGCGTCCAGTGCCGCGCGCATCGCCGCCAACTGCTCGACGCTGCGGCGCTGCGCCGCCAACCCCGCCGACTCGACTTCCAGGCTGATACGCAACTCCAGGATCGCCAGCACATCGCGCAAGGTCACCACCGTCGCCGGATCGATACGAAAACCGCTGGGGCTCGGCGTATCCAGCACAAAGGTGCCGATACCGTGGCGGGTTTCCACCTGCCCGGCCGCCTGCAGGCGCGAGATTGCCTCGCGCACCACGGTACGGCTGACACCATGGGTCTCCATGATCGCCGACTCGGTGGGCAACTTGTCCCCGCGCTTGAGCTGGCCATCGCGGATCTGCTCGGAGAGCACCGTGACCAACTCCTGGGCAAGACTACGGCGCTTTCGGGTCGGGCGAAGCCCGGCGCTCTGGTTTTCCATATAGAACATCTATCTCGGCTGAACGGCTGAGCGCGCATCATAGCTCAACCAGGTTGTACGATCACCGTTGACTATGCGCTGACGGCCGCCTGAATGACCAGGTGTCCGCGCTCGATACGCAGATGTCGCGGGTGGAACTTGTTCAAGCTGCTGCGGTGGCCGACGCTGACAATGCTCAAGCCCGGGATCTGATCGATCAGCGCCTGATACAGCACGGCTTCATCCTCCTCGTCCATGGCCGCAGTGGCCTCGTCGAGGAACAGCCATTGCGGGGCATAGAGCAGCGCACGGGCGAAGCCGAGGCGTTGCTGTTCACCCGGCGACAACATCCGTTGCCAGTGATTGCTCTCATCCAGTCGCGTGACCAGATGCGGCAGGCGGCAGGTGTGCAATACCTCCTGATAGCGTTCATCCAGATAGACATCGCCGGACTGTGGATAACTCATCACCTCACGCAGGCTGCCGATCGGCAGGTAGGGCTTCTGCGGCAGGAACAGCGAACGACTGGCCGGCAAGCGAATGCTGCCGGCCCCACGCGGCCAGAGATTGCCCATGGCGCGCAGCAGGGTACTTTTGCCACTGCCGGAGCGTCCACTGAGCATCAAGCGTTCGCCGGGGGCCACACTCATGCTCGCGCCGGTCAGCAAATGCCGACCGTCCGCCAGATCCAGGTTCAGGTTGCTCACCTGCAATGTCTCGCCCTGGTTCTGCACATCAATGGCAGGCGCACGGCCTTCATTGTCGTCCATGGCCTGACGGAAACTCAGCAATCGGTCACAGGTCGCCTTCCATACCGCGATAGTGGAGTAAGCCTCGATGAACCAGCTGAAGTTTTCCTGCACATTGCCAAAAGCCGAGTTGATCTGCATCAGCTCACCGAGCTGGATCTTGCCGGCGAAATAGCGCGGCGCCGCCACCATGAAGGGGAAGATGATCGCGATTTGAGTGTAACCGGAGGTGAAGAACGTCAGGCGCTTGGTGACCCGCATCAGCGCCCAGTAGTTGGACCAGACCTTGCCGAAACGTGTACTGAGACGCTGGTTCTCATTGGGCTCGCCATCATACAGGGCAATGCTTTCGGCGTTCTCACGAACCCGCACCAACGAAAAGCGCATATCGGCTTCAAAGCGTTGTTGTTGATTATTCAGCGGGATCAAGTGGCTGCCGATCACCCGGGTCAACCAACTGCCGATTACCGCATAGAGGAAGGCGCACCAGAACATGTAGCCGGGAATGCTGATGCCAAAGACTTCGATGCTTCCCGATATCCCCCAGAGAATGATGGAGAACGACACCAGGCTGACCACCGTGCGAAACAGCCCCAAGCCCAGGGTCAAGGTGTCGCTGGTAAAGCTGTTGAGGTCTTCGCTCAGTCGCTGGTCCGGGTTATCGGTGTTTCCGCTCGCCTCCATCTGGTAGTAGTTCTTGTGTTCGAGCCAGCGTTTGAAATGCTGCTCGGTCAGCCAGCGGCGCCAACTGATGGTCAGCATCTGGGTCAGGTACAGCCGATAGACCGCCCCGAGGATGGCAACCGCGGCAATACCGCAGAAATACAGGATCAGGTGCCAGAAGGCCTCACTGTTTTTCTCCTGCAAGGCGTTGTAGAAATCCTTGTACCAATTGTTGAACCAGACCGAAATGCCGACGCTGAATAGCGACAGGGCCACGACACTGATCAGCAACAACCAGGCCTTGCCCTTCTCCTCGCTACGCCAGTAAGGCGAGGCCAGTTGCCAGACCCTACGAAAAAAATGCCCTTTTACTGCATCGTTGACCACGGAATATTCAGCGTTCTTAGTCATTCTAAGGCTCGGTTGGCGTAAGAAATTTCACCAGCCGATCATAGATGATTCGCACGGGATATCGTGCGAATTGAAAGGATTCTGTTCAGCGCCGGTTCAGCGCCGTACCGGCCGTTTCTGCAATTTGCGCTGCAAGGTCCGCCGATGCATGCCCAGGGCGCGGGCGGTGGCGGAGATATTGCCTTCGTGCTCGGTCAGCACGCGCTGGATATGCTCCCATTGCAGGCGATCCACCGACATCGGGTTTTCCGGCACCAGGGTATCGAGGTCGGCATGCTCGGAAAGCAAAGCCGCCAGCACATCGTCGGCATCCGCCGGCTTGCACAGGTAGTTGCAGGCGCCGCGCTTGATCGCTTCCACCGCCGTGGCGATGCTCGAATAGCCGGTGAGGATCAGCACGCGCATCTCCGGATCGAGTTCCAACAGCTTGGGCAGCAGCACCAGGCCGGAATCGCCGTCCATCTTCAGGTCCAGCGCGGCATAGTCCGGCAAGTCCTGCTGGGCCAGGATCAGGCCCTCTTCGGCGGAACCGGCGGTGCTGACGCGAAAACCGCGGCGGCTCATGGCTCGCGCCATCACGCGGGTAAAGGTGGCGTCGTCGTCCACCAGCAACAGGTGCGGCAGTTCCTCGCCTTCGACCTGGATCTCGTCACTCATGCTTCTTCTCCTCGGGCAACACGGGGCAGGCGCAGCTCGGTGAGCGTGCCGCCGTCCTCATGACTGTAGAGTTTCACCGAGCCGCCGGCGCGTGTCACGCTGGCCTTGCTCAAGAACAGGCCGAGGCCGAAACCTTTGCCCTTGGTGGTAAAAAACGGTTTGCCGATCTGCTCGGCGATGGCCAGCGGCACACCGGCGCCGTGGTCACGAATGCTGATGGTCAGGGTCTCGATGGTCCAGTCCAGCTTGACCTCCAGGCCATCCGGACAAGCATCGGCGGCGTTGTTCAGCAAGTTGAGCAAGGCCTGGGTCAGGTCCGGCGGTGGCGCCAGGCGCGGCACCTCGCCCTGCCCCAGGCGCTGGAAGCGGTAACTGGCTTCCGGACGCATCAGGTGCCAACGGTTCAATGCTTCGTCGAGCCAGACCGTGACGTCCTGCATCTCCACCGCCAGCCGGCGATTGGCTTCGGCGGCGCGGACCAGTTGCTGCAGGGTCTGCTTGCACAGCTTGACCTGGTCCTGGAGCACGCTCAGGTCGTCCTGGAGCAGCGGGTCCGGATGATCCTGGCGCATCTCCTTGAGCAACACGCTCATGGTCGCCAGGGGCGTGCCCAGTTCGTGGGCGGCGCCAGCGGCCTGGGTGGCCACGGCCAGCAGTTGCTGGTCACGCAGGCCCTCTTCGCGACGCAAGGCGCGCAACTCTTCCTGGCGGCGCAGTTCCTCGGCCATTTTCGCGGCGAAGAAGGTGATCACCGCGGCGGCCAGGGCAAAGCTCAGCCACATGCCGTAGATCTGCAGTTTCTCGCGGGAGATCGGGAAGGTTTCCAGCGGGTAGAACTGCACCAGCAGCAAGGTGTACAGCACCAGCGCCGCGCCGGAGAGAACCACCGAATAGCGCCAGGGCAGGGTCACCGCGGCGATGGTCAGGGGCACCAGGTAATAGGAGACGAAGGGGTTGGTCGAGCCGCCGGAGAAATACAGCAAGGCGCTGTGGATAAACAGGTCGCAGGCCAGTTGCACGGCGTATTCGAGTTCGGTGACCGGCCAGGTGGTGCGCAGGCGTACCACCGTGAAGGCACAGAGCACCATAGAGCAGCCCAAGGTGATCGCCAGTTGCAGCCAGGGCAGCGGCAGCAGCTGGAACCAGTAGGCGATACCCACGGAGCCGGCCTGGGCCGCCAGGACCAGAATGCGGATAAAGGTCAGGCGCCAGAGATTCTGGCGAGTCGCAGACAGCAATTGGACGGGGGCGAGCATGAGCTCTCCTGATGAGCGCTCCAGGCGGATCGCCAGGAGTATAACCAAGCCGGGGCTCGGACAGGCGAATCTGCGGCAAACCGCCACAGCTGGCAAACATCGGCGCAGGGTAGCGGAGGGAGCCTCCCCCTGATGCCAATGTGAAGCCGAGCACGGTCTTGTGGCGAGCGGGCTTGTCGGAACGCCGCACCGCCGCGTTCGGCTGCGAAGCAGTCGTAAAACCATAGTCCGCGTTATGTCTGATGCACCGCGCGCATAGGTTTTAGGGGGGCTTCGCCCCCCCCCCAACGCGGGCAAGCCCGCTCGCCACAAATCTCGGCCTGGCTTGAGAGTGTTTCCAATCCAATCAAATAACAGCTCTGCTATGACGGAGACACTGGATGAGGCGATGGTGAGCCGTCCAACAAAGCATCCCGTGTCGCTGAATTTGCAGCGACGGTCAAACCCTAGCCCCCGCTTTTGGCACACACAATGTTCTCCCACGCCTGAAACACGAGGGAAATGTAGGATCGATTAGTGGGAATTTTCGCGTCATGTCGAGTTGCCTGCCATCCGGCAGTTCTATATGTATTGAAGTTGTAACAACGCGAACCGGACAATCCCGGCGTAGTCTGATGCCTGCACGCGGGACTGCCCGACACCACCCGCGCACCAAACCTCAAGGAGCTCTATATGCACTTCACGCGCCGCGCCGCCCTGCTCGCCCTCAGCCTCGGTACCCTGGCCAGCCTGCCGGCCCTGGCCGCCGACGAGCCGCGTTACAACCAGATTTCCCTGCGCGCCGAAGCCAGCCAGGAAGTGGCCCGCGACCTGATGATCGTGACCCTCTACACCGAGGCGCAGAACAGCGATCCGGCCAAGCTCGCCGCCGATATCACCACCACCATGAACAAGGCGCTGGGCCAGGCCAAGGCGGTCAAGGAAATCAACCTGCGCCAGGGCAGCCGCAACAGCTACCCGATCTACGACAACAAGACCCAGAAGATCACCGGCTGGCGTGAGCGCGCCGAGCTGCGCCTGGAAAGCGCCGACTTTGCCGCGCTGTCCAAGCTGACCGGCGAACTGATGCAGGACCTGAAAATGGAAAGCATGGACTTCGCCATCTCCACCGCCACCCGCAAAGCCAGCGAGGATGCCCTGCTCAAGGAGGCCGTCGCGGCGTTCAAAACCCGCGCCCAACTGGCCACCGAGGCCCTGGGTGGCAAGGGCTACAAGATCGTCAACCTGAACCTCAGCAGCAGCGGTTATCCGCAGCCGTTCCCACGTGGCGCAATGATGATGAAAGCCGCGGCCATGGAAGCCGCTCCGACCCCGGACGTGGAAGCCGGCAAGGCACAGGTCAACATGAATGCCGATGGGGTGATCGAGGTCCTGCCGCAACCATAGGCGTGCAGGCTGAACGCGCGCCTCTGTAGGAGCCCGGCTTGCCAGCGACGACGGCCGATCAGGTGATGCAAGGCTTACGGGTCTCATCGCCGGCAAGCCGGGCGCCTACAGGATTTGTGCCGTTTTCCAGAACTAATTTTCTCAGCCGTCTGCATTAACGGTGGGCACCAAGGCCTCGATAGGGCGTGCTAGAGTCGGAACCCTCCCCGCTCTATTACGCACCTTCGAGGCTTTTCAATGGAAAAAATTGCCTTCAAACCGCTGCTGCTGGCGGCCACCCTGCTAGCCTGCACGCCCCTGGCCCAAGCGGCCTCGACCCTGGTCTATTGCTCCGAAGCCAGCCCCGCCGGCTTCGACCCGAGCCAGTACACCAGCGGCACCGACTTCGACGCCTCGGCGGAAACCGTGTTCAACCGCCTGGCGCAGTTCAAGCGCGGCGGCACCGAGGTCGAACCCGGCCTGGCCACGAGTTGGGACGTTGCCCCGGATGGCCTGAGCTACACCTTCCACCTGCGCCCCGGGGTGAAGTTCCACACCACCGAGGACTTCAAGCCGAGCCGCGATTTCAACGCCGAAGACGTGCTCTTCACCTTCCAGCGCCTGCTCGACGCCAATCATCCATTCCGCAAGGCCTACCCTTCGGAGTCGCCGTATTTCAGCGATATGGACCTCAACACCACGATCAAGAACGTCGAAAAACTCGACGAGCAGACCGTGCGCTTCAACCTGAACCATATCGACGCCGCCTTCGTGCAGAACCTGGCCATGAGCTTCGCCTCGATCCAGTCCGCCGAATATGCCGCGCAACTGCTCAAGCAAGGCCGCGCCGCCGACATCAACCAGAAGCCGGTGGGCACCGGACCGTTCGTGTTCAAGCGTTACCAGAAGGACTCACAGATCCGCTACGTGGCCAACAAGGACTACTGGAAACCCGAGGACGTCAAACTCGACAACCTGATCTTCGCCATCACCCCGGATGCCGCCGCCCGCCTGCAGAAGCTCAAGGCCGGGGAATGCCAGGTCAGCGGTTACCCGCGCCCGGCCGATATCGAGCTCATGAAACAGGACCAGAACCTGCTGGTGCTGCAGCAACCGGGTTTCAACCTCGGCTTCCTCGCCTACAACGTCACCCACAAGCCCCTCGACCAGCTCAAGGTCCGCCAGGCCCTGGACATGGCCATCGACAAGCCGGCGATCATCAAGGCGGTCTACCAGAGCGCCGGCCAACTGGCGCAGAACGCCCTGCCGCCGGGCCAGTGGTCCTATGACCCGAATATCAAGGACGCGCCCTACGACCCGAGCAAGGCCCGCGCGCTGCTCAAGGAAGCCGGCGTAGCCGAAGGCACCAGCATCGACCTGTGGGCGATGACCGTGCAACGGGCCTCCAACCCCAATGCGCGGATGTCGGCGCAAATGATCCAGGCCGACTGGGCCAAGGTCGGGATCAAGGCCAATATCGTCAGCTATGAGTGGGGCGAGTACATCAAGCGCGCCAAGAACGGCGAGCATGACGTGATGATCTATGGCTGGACCGGCGACAACGGCGACCCGGACAACTGGCTCGGCGTGCTCTACAGCTGCGCCGCGGTCAAGGGCAGCAACTACGCGAAATGGTGCGACCCGGCCTATGATCAACTGATCCAGAAAGCCAAGCTCAGCAGCAACCATGACGAGCGGGTCAAGCTCTACCAGCAGGCGCAGAAAGTCCTCAAGGAACAGGTGCCGATCACCCCGATCGCCAACTCGACGGTGTTCCAGCCGATGCGCAAGGAAGTACATGACTTCAAGATCAGTCCGTTCGGCCTGACCCCCTTCTATGGCGTCAGCCTGGGCCAGTGATTCCACGCCCCAACCGGGTGCGCCAGACGCCCCGGTCGCCCGCCTGCGGTGCGCCCCGCGCACCCAAAAATCCACTCGCAAACGATCAAATGCGGCAAAGTTTATAAAATTGCGACATTCCTGTACGTTCGTGCCACTCTTTGAGGCTTCACGCGCCTCTGCATCTTGCAATGGGTATGGGGCCTGCATAAGTATCGGCAGGTCGACTCACGAGGTCGTCCTCAAAACCAAAAATGACAACAAATCATGAGGCCACCATGCTTAAAAAAGCAGTCATTCCGTTTTTAGTCGGCGCAGGCCTCTTGGCCAGCGCACCGTTCGCCGTCGCTGCGACTAACCTGGTGTTCTGCTCCGAAGGGAGCCCGGCCGGTTTCGATCCAGGCCTGTACACCGCCGGAACCGACTTCGACGCCTCCGCGGAAACCGTTTTCAACCGTCTGAGCCAGTTCGAACGTGGCGGCACCGCCGTGATTCCTGGCCTGGCGACCAGCTGGGACGTGACCCCGGACGGCCTGAGCTACACCTTCCACCTGCGTGAAGGCGTCAAGTTCCACACCACCGATTACTTCAAACCGACGCGTAACTTCAACGCCGACGACGTGCTGTTCACCTTCAACCGCATGCTCGACAAGGACATGCCGTTCCGCAAGGCCTACCCGACCGAATTCCCGTACTTCACCGACATGGGCATGGACGGCAACATCACCAAGGTGGAAAAACTCGACGACAAGACCGTCAAGTTCACCCTGAAGACCGTGGATGCCGCGTTCATCCAGGACTTGGCGATGAGCTTCGCCTCCATCCAGTCCGCCGAGTACGCCGACAAGCTGCTCAAGGAAGGCAAGGCCAGCGACATCAACCAGAAGCCGATCGGTACTGGTCCGTTCGTGTTCAAGAGCTACCAGAAAGACTCGAACATCCGCTACACCGGGAACAAGGACTACTGGAAGCCTGAGGACGTCAAGGTCGACAACCTGATCTTCGCCATCACCACCGACCCGTCGGTACGTGCGCAGAAGCTCAAGAAAGGCGAATGCCAGATCACCGCCTACCCACGTCCGGCCGACATCGCCCCGCTCAAGGCCGACAGCAACCTGAAGATGCCCGAACAGGCCGGTTTCAACCTGGGTTACATCGCCTACAACGTGATGCCGGTCCTCAAGGGCCAGACCGCCACCAACCCACTGGCGGACCTGCGCGTACGCGAAGCGCTGGACATGTCGGTGAACAAGAAGCAGATCATCGAATCGGTTTACCAGGGCGCCGGCCAATTGGCTGTCAATGCCATGCCGCCGACCCAATGGTCCTATGACACCACCGTCAAGGACGCCAAGTACGACCCGGAAAAGGCCAAGGAACTGCTCAAGGAAGCTGGCGTCAAGCCGGGCACCGAGATCACCCTGTGGGCCATGCCGGTCCAGCGTCCGTACAACCCCAACGCCAAGCTGATGGCTGAAATGCTCCAGTCCGACTGGAAGAACATCGGCCTCAACGTCAAGATCGTCAGCTACGAGTGGGGCGAATACCTCAAGCGTGCCAAGGGTGGCGAGCAGCAAGCCATGCTGATTGGCTGGAGCGGCGACAATGGGGACCCCGATAACTGGCTGGGCGTGCTGTTCGGCTGTGACGCGGTCAACGGCAACAACTTCTCGAAGTTCTGCTACAAGCCCTTCGAGGACCTGATCAAAGAAGCCAAGTCGACTGCCGACCAGGCTAAACGCACCGAGCTGTACAAGCAGGCGCAGCACATCCTCAAAGACCAAGTCCCCTATACACCTATCGCGCACTCGACGGTGTACCAACCCATGAGCGCCAAGGTGCAGGATTTCAAGATCAGCCCGTTCGGCTTGAACTCCTTCTACGGCGTCAGCGTCAGCAAGTGAGGTTGCGCGAAGACGGCGTCCTAGGACGCTGTCTTCGCCTCCCCGCCAGAATTGCAGGAATTGTCCGGAATCCGTTGGCGGTAACCCGCAAACGGATGGCCGCCGCACAGAGTTTTCCTACAACTCTCTAAGGCTCTACGCATTTACCGCATCGACTTGGCCTCGTAACGTCAAGACTTCGCTGATATGCGTTCACGAGCGGCATTGCTGCATTCACTGACTAGATCGGCGATCGTTCCCGTGTCCCCAACACGGCCATTGTTCGCCGACGACAATAACAAAAGGATTGGGACCGTCATGCGCCAGACCTTCACTTTATCCGCTTTGGTGGGAGCCGCCCTGTGGGCGGGCGCCCCTTTTGCCCAGGCTGCCGGCAGCCTGGTGTTCTGCTCCGAGGGCAGCCCGGCCGGGTTCGACACCGCGCAGTACACCACCGCCACCGACAACGACGCCGCCGAGCCGCTTTACAACCGGCTGGTGGAGTTCGTCAAAGGTGAGACATCCGTCGCACCGGCGCTGGCCGAGAGCTGGGATATCTCAGCGGATGGCCTGGTGTATACCTTCCACCTGCGCCCTGGCGTGAAGTTCCACACCACCCCCTATTTCACACCGTCCCGCGACTTCAACGCCGACGACGTGGTGTTCACCTTCAACCGCATGCTCGATCCCGCGCAGCCGTTTCGCAAGGCCTACCCCACCGAGTTTCCGTACTTCAACGGGATGAGCCTGAACAAGAACATCGCCAAGGTCGAAAAGACCGGGCCGCTGACCGTGGTCATGACCCTCAACTCGGTCGATGCCGCGTTCATCCAGAACATCGCCATGAGCTTCGCCGCGATTCTCTCCGCCGAATACGCCGACCAGTTGCTCGCCGCCGGCAAACCCAGCGAGATCAACCAGAAGCCGATCGGCACCGGGCCGTACGTGTTCCAGCGCTATCAGAAAGACGCGCAGATCCGCTACGTGGCCAACAAGCAGTACTGGGACCCGGACAAGGTCCAACTCGACCAGCTGATTTTCGCCATCAACACCGATGCCTCGGTACGGGTGCAGAAACTCAAGCGCGGTGAGTGCCAGATCACCCTGCACCCGCGCCCCGCCGATGTCGAGGCATTGAAGAAAGACCCCAAGCTGCAGGTCATCCAGAAGCCCGGCTTCAACCTCGGCTATATCGCCTACAACGTGCAGCACAAACCCTTCGACCAACTCCAGGTCCGCCAGGCGCTGGACATGGCGGTGAACAAACCGAGCATTCTCAATGCGGTCTACCAGGGCGCCGGGCAACTGGCGGTCAACGCCATGCCGCCGAGCCAGTGGTCCTACGACGAGAACATCAAGGACGCACCCTACAACCCGGAAAAAGCCCGGCAACTGCTCAAGGCCGCCGGCGTCAAGGAAGGCACCGAGATCACCCTCTGGGCCATGCCGGTGCAACGTCCGTACAACCCCAACGCCAAGCTGATGGCCGAAATGCTCCAGGCCGACTGGGCGAAGATCGGCCTGAAGGTGAAGATCGTCAGCTATGAATGGGGTGAGTACATCAAGCGCACCAAGAATGGCGAGCACGACATCAGCCTGATCGGCTGGACCGGCGACAACGGTGACCCGGACAACTGGCTCGGCACCCTCTACGGCTGCGACGCGATTGGCGGCAACAACTACTCCATGTGGTGCAACCCGCAATACGACAAGCTGATCAAGCAGGCCAAGCTCGTCACCGACCACGAGCAACGCGTGGCCCTCTACCAACAGGCCCAGCAGTTGCTCAAGCAACAGGTGCCGATTACCCCTATCGCCCACTCGACGGTCAACCAGCCGTTAAGCATCAGAGTCGAAGGTTTCAAGGTCAGTCCCTTCGGTCGCAACGTGTTCTCGGGCGTCAGTATCGAACAATAAAACCGTGACCCGCGCTCTGGGGGCGAATTTCGCCCCTGAGCAACTTGCAGCCGAAATTCGGCAAAACCCTGCCAAGCAAACGATTGCGTAACAAAAAATGTCCGCCACCCAACCCGGACCAAATAGGCCCAAAAGGCCGATATTAAAAAAGAAAATATGGAGCTTTAGCCTTGAAACTCTCTCAAAAAGCGTTGTTAGCCTTAGCCATCAGCAGTGCCGCCATGATGGCCCACGCTGAAACCCAGAGTCAGGATTTCGTACCGACGAGCCTGAGTTCGACCAATGCCCAGGCACAGACCAAGGGCTTTTTCGAAGAACAGAGCGTGAGCGGCCTCACCCGCAACTGGTATGCCAATGAGCAACTCAAGCGGGGTGGCAAGTTCCACTACATCGACAACGGTGTATCGAAGGATACCGACCGTCGCATCAACTGGTTGCAAGGCACCATCGTCAAGTACAACTCCGGCTTCAGCGAAGGTACCGTTGGGGTCAGCACCGAAGTCGCGGCCTATAACGTCGTCGCCCTGGAGCGTGATGCCGAGCGCCTGGCTTCTGCCAATGGCGGCGCACCGATTCCAGGCGTCGGCGGCCTGGGTAACAACCGCACCCTGACCAAAAACGGCGGTGACGCACAGGGCCAGTGGAGCAAGCTTGGCCTGGCCAACGTCAAGTTCCGCGTGTCGAACACCACCCTGACCGCTGGCCGGCAGAGCTACAGCACGCCGATCGTCGATGTGATGCCCAACCGCGTGCTGCCGTCGAGCTTCGAGGGCGTGAGCATCCATAGCGAAGAGTTCAACAACCTGTCGTTCGACGCCGCCACCTTCGACCGGGTGTCGCCACGGACGGAAGAGAGCCTGTCGAAATTCCGCACCGAGTACACCAACATCGATGTCGAGGCGGATCACGTCAACATGGCGGGTCTCAACTATCAGCCGTTCAAGAGCCTGAAAACCAGCCTCTACGCCTCCAACGTCGAAGACTTCTGGAACCAGTACTACTTCGGCGCCACCCATGAGCTGGGCGACAGTTCGGTGCTGAGCCTGACCACCGGGCTGAACTACTACAAGACCCTCGACACCGGCAAAAAGAAGATGGGCGAAATCGACAACGACGCCTATTCGCTGTCGTTCGGCCTGACCCACCAGGCCCACAGCCTGACTTTCTCCTACCAGGAAATCGACGGTAACGAGTACTTCGACTACCTGCACGAAACCAACGGCATCTACCTGGCCAACTCCCTGCTCTCGGACTTCAACGGCCCGAACGAAAAATCCTTCCAGATCGCCTACGGCCTGAACATGGCCGAGTACGGCGTTCCGGGCCTGAAGTTCAATATCTACCAGGCCCGCGGCTGGGGCATCGACGGTACCCACTACACCGGCACCGCTTACGCCGACGTGCGAAACATGCATGACGAGAAGCACTACGAGTACGGCATCGGCGCGTCCTATGCCGTCCAGAGCGGTCCGCTCAAGGCCAGTTCGGTACGTGCGACCTACACCGCACACCGGGCCACGGCCAACCAGGCCGACGGCAGCATCAACGAGTTCCGCCTGGTCACCACCATTCCATTCAACATTCTCTGACACCTGACTGCCCTGGGACCGATTCGACGAATCGGTCCCAGCGTCTAATCTGGCTCAATCGATCAAGGAGGGTTTACATGAAGAAGCTTCCCCTGCGCGCCGCCATCGCGGCCGCCGTGTTCAGCGTGGCTATCGGCGTTTGCGCAAAACCCTTGGTGGTCTGCACCGAAGCCAGCCCGGAAGGTTTCGACCCGGTGCTCTACACCACCGCCGTCACCGCCGACGCCGCCGCGGAAACGATGTTCAACCGCCTGGTGGACTTCAAGCCCGGCACCACCGAAATCCAGCCGGCCTTGGCCGAAAGCTGGGAGATCAGCCCCGATGGCCTGCAGTACACCTTTCACCTGAGAAAGGGCGTCAAGTTCCACACCACCGACTACTTCAAGCCGACCCGCGAGCTGAACGCCGACGACGTGGTCTGGAGCTTCCAGCGGCAACTGGACCCCAACCATCCCTGGCATAAAGCCTCCACCGTCGGCTTCCCGTATTTCGAGAGCATGGACTTCCAGAACCTGCTCAAAAGCGTCGAGAAAGTCGACGAGCTGACCGTGCGTTTCACCCTCAATCGTCCGGAAGCGCCGTTCCTGCCCGACCTGGGCATGGCCTTCACCTCGATCCACTCCGCCGAATACGCCAATCAGTTGCTCAAGGCCGGCAAACTCGACGAGCTCAACAGCAAGCCGGTCGGCACCGGCCCGTTCATCTTCCAGCGCTACGCCAAGGACGCCCAGGTCCGCTTCAAGGCCAACCCTGAGTATTTTCGTGGCAAACCACCCGCGGACAGCCTGATCCTGGCCATCACCGTCGACAACAACACCCGCCTGCAGAAGCTCAAGGCCAACGAGTGCCAGGTCGCCCTGTACCCCAAACCCGATGATGTGCCGAACATCAAGGCCGATCCGCAGCTGAAGATCGACGAAATGGCGGCGATGTCCACCGGCTACGTCGCGATCAACACCGAACACAAGTACCTGAGCGATGTACGCGTGCGCCAGGCCATCGAACTGGCCCTGGACAAGCAGAACTACGTCGACACCCTGTACGGCAAGGGCAATGCCATTCCCGCGGTCAATCCCTACCCCTCGACCCTGCTGGGCTACAACCACCAGTTGAAAAACCCGGCCCAGGACCTCGACAAGGCCCGTGCCCTGCTCAAGGCCGCCGGCGTTCCCGAAGGCACGGTGTTCACCCTCTATACTCGTAACGGTGGCGGCCCGACCAACCCGAACCCGCAACTCGGCGCGCAACTGATGCAGGCCGACCTGGCCAAGGTCGGCATCAAGCTCGATATCCGCGTCATGGAGTGGGCCGAGATGCTCAAACGGGCGAAAAAAGGCGAGCACGACATGGTCTCCGCCGGCTGGAGCGGGGACAACGGTGACCCGGATAACTTCCTTAGCCCGCTATTGAGTTGCGAAGCGGCGAAAAACGGCGAAAACTACAGCCGCTGGTGCCATCCTCAGTTCCAGGCGCTGATCGACCAGGCTCGCGCCAAGACTGACCCCACCCAACGTGCCGCACTCTATGAACAGGCCCTGGCCATCCTGCACGAGCAGGTCCTGTGGGTGAACGATGCCCATCCGAAGATGTTTACCGCTATGCGCAAGAACGTAGAGGGCTACCACATGAGCCCGCTATCCCTGAACAACTTCGCCACCACCCAGGTGAAGTAGAACAACAAACGCTCGTCGGTACCCGACCCCGGGTACTGATGAGCACGCCTAACCGGCTGATGAGGTACACCACACGATGTTTAGTTTTATTGCCCGCCGACTGGGGTTGTTGATCCCCACGTTTTTCGGCATCACGTTGCTGACTTTCGCGTTGATTCGCATGATCCCGGGCGATCCCGTGGAAGTCATGATGGGCGAGCGCCGGGTCGACCCGGAAATGCACGCCCAGGCGATGGAACGCCTCGGTCTTAACAAGCCGCTTTATGCCCAGTACATCGACTACGTCGGCAAGCTCGCCCACGGCGACCTCGGCGAGTCCCTGCGTACCCGCACCAGCGTGTGGACCGAGTTCACCACGCTGTTCCCCGCCACCCTCGAACTGTCCATGGCCGCCCTGCTGTTCGCCGGCGTCCTCGGACTGCTCGCCGGGGTGATCGCCGCCCTCAAGCGAGGATCGCTGTTCGACCATGGGGTGATGGGAATCTCCCTGGCCGGCTATTCGATGCCGATCTTCTGGTGGGGCCTGATCCTCATCATGTTCTTCTCCGTGAGCCTGGGCTGGACCCCGGTGTCCGGACGCATCGACCTGCTCTATGACATCGAGCCGAGGACCGGCTTCATGCTCATCGACACCCTGCTCAGCGACCAGCCCGACGCGTTCTGGGATGCGCTGCACCATCTGATCCTGCCGGCCATCGTGCTGGGCACCATCCCGCTGGCGGTGATCGCCCGGATGACCCGCTCCTCGATGCTCGAAGTGCTGCGTGAAGACTACATCCGTACCGCCCGGGCCAAGGGCCTGTCGCCAGCGCGCGTGGTATTCGTCCACGGCCTGCGCAACGCGTTGATCCCGGTGCTGACCGTGGTCGGCCTGCAAGTCGGTACCCTGCTGGCCGGCGCCGTGCTGACCGAAACCATCTTCTCCTGGCCCGGGATCGGCAAATGGCTGATCGAAGCCATCGGCGCCCGCGACTATCCCGTCGTGCAAAACGGCATCCTGTTAATCGCCTGCCTGGTGATTGTGGTCAATTTCGTCGTGGACATCCTCTACGGCCTTGTCAATCCACGCATCCGTCACCAGCGCTGAGATCAAGATCATGAGTACTACTATCGCTTCGACCGCCGTCGATCAAAGCCTGCTCTACCCTTCTCCGTACAAGGAGTTCTGGCAGCACTTCGCCAAGAACAAAGGCGCCGTCGCCGGCCTGCTGTTCATGTCGCTGGTGGTGTTCTGCGCGATCTTCGCGCCCTGGGTCGCCCCGCACGACCCGAGCGAACAGTTCCGCGACGCCCTGCTGACCCCACCGTCGTGGCTTGCCAGCGGGCAGATCCAGTACCTGCTGGGCACCGACGAACTGGGCCGCGACCTGCTCTCGCGGCTGATCCACGGCTCACGCCTGTCGCTGCTGATCGGCCTGTCCTCGGTGGTGATGTCGCTGATCCCGGGCATCTTCATGGGCCTGCTGGCCGGTTTCTTCCCGCGCATCCTCGGCCCGACCATCATGCGCCTGATGGACATCATGCTGGCCCTGCCCTCGCTGCTGCTGGCCGTGGCGATTGTCGCCATCCTCGGCCCTGGCCTGATCAACACCGTGATCGCCATCGCCATCGTCTCGCTGCCGTCCTACGTGCGCCTGACCCGCGCCGCGGTGATGGGCGAGCTGAACCGTGACTATGTGACCGCCGCGCGCCTGGCCGGTGCCAGCCTGCCGCGCCTGATGTTCATCACCGTGCTGCCCAACTGCATGGCGCCGCTGATCGTCCAGGCCACCCTGAGTTTCTCCTCGGCGATCCTCGATGCCGCCGCCCTCGGCTTCCTCGGCCTCGGCGTACAACCGCCGACCCCGGAGTGGGGCACCATGCTGGCCTCGGCCCGCGACTATATCGAGCGCGCCTGGTGGGTCGTCAGCCTGCCCGGCCTGACCATTTTGCTCAGCGTGCTGGCAATCAACCTGATGGGCGACGGCCTGCGCGATGCGCTGGACCCGAAACTCAAGAACGCCGCCTGAGGAGATTCCCATGTCACTGCTAGAAATCAAGAATCTCAACGTTCGCTTCGGCGACCAGACCGCCGTACCGGTGGTCGACGGCCTCGACATCACTGTGGACAAGGGCGAAGTCCTGGCCATCGTTGGCGAGTCGGGCTCAGGTAAATCCGTGACCATGATGGCGCTGATGGGCCTGATCGAGCACCCCGGCATTGTCACCGCCGACGCCCTGCGCTTCGACGGCAAGGACATGCTCAAGCTCAGCGCCCGCCAACGTCGGCAAGTGGTCGGAAAGGACCTGGCAATGGTTTTCCAGGACCCGATGACCGCGCTGAACCCCAGTTACACCGTGGGCTTCCAGATCGAGGAAGTGCTCCGCCTGCACCTGAAGATGTCCGGCAAGGCGGCGCACAAGCGCGCCATCGAACTGCTGGAAAAAGTCGAGATTCCCGGCGCCGCCAGCCGCATGGACGCCTATCCGCACCAACTGTCCGGCGGCATGAGCCAGCGCGTCGCGATCGCCATGGCGATTGCCGGAGAACCCAAGCTGCTGATCGCCGACGAACCGACCACCGCCCTGGACGTGACCATCCAGGCGCAGATCATGGACCTGCTGCTCAGCCTGCAACAGGAGCAGAACATGGGCCTGGTGCTGATCACCCACGACCTCGCGGTCGTTGCCGAAACCGCCCAGCGGGTCTGCGTGATGTACGCCGGCCAGGCCGTGGAAGTCGGCATGGTGCCGGGCTTGTTCGATGTGCCGGCGCACCCCTACAGCGAAGCCCTGCTCAAGGCGATTCCGGAACACAGCCTGGGCGCCGAGCGCCTGTCGACCCTGCCGGGCATCGTGCCCGGGCGTTATGACCGGCCGCAGGGTTGCCTGCTGTCGCCGCGCTGCCCCTATGTGCAGGAAAGCTGCCGGCAGCAGCGTCCGAACCTGGACCCGAAAGCCAACAGCCTTGCCCGTTGCTTCTTCCCGCTGAACCAGGAGGTGGCGTAATGGCCGTCGTTCTCACCGCCCGCGACCTCACCCGTCACTACGAAGTCTCCCGTGGCCTGTTCAAGGGCCATGCACTGGTGCGCGCGCTCAATGGCGTGTCGTTCGAACTGGAAGCCGGCAAGACCCTCGCCGTAGTCGGCGAGTCGGGTTGCGGCAAATCCACCCTGGCCCGGGCCCTGACGCTGATCGAGGAGCCGTCGTCCGGTTCGCTGAAAATCGCCGGGCAGGAAGTCGCCGGGGCCAACAAGGCCCAGCGCAAGCAACTGCGCAAAGACGTGCAGATGGTGTTCCAGAGCCCCTACGCGTCGCTCAATCCACGGCAGAAAATCGGCGATCAGTTGGGTGAGCCGCTGCTGATCAATACCAAGCTGTCCGCCGCCGAGCGCCGGGAGAAAGTCCAGGCGATGATGAAGCAGGTCGGCCTGCGTCCCGAGCACTATCATCGCTACCCGCATATGTTCTCCGGCGGCCAGCGCCAGCGTATCGCCCTGGCACGGGCAATGATGTTGCAACCGAAGGTGCTGGTGGCGGACGAACCGACCTCGGCGCTGGACGTGTCGATCCAGGCCCAGGTACTGAACCTGTTCATGGACCTGCAGCAACAGTTCAACACCGCCTATGTATTCATCTCCCACAACCTGGCGGTGGTCCGTCACGTCGCCGACCAGGTACTGGTGATGTACCTCGGCCGGCCGGTGGAAATGGGCCCGAAGGAAGACATCTACGCCCGTCCCCTGCACCCGTACACCCAGGCCCTGCTCTCGGCGACGCCGGCAATCCACCCGGATCCGTTGAAGCCGAAGATCAAGATCGCCGGTGAACTGCCCAACCCGCTCAACCCGCCGTCCGGCTGCGCCTTCCACAAGCGCTGCCCGTACGCCACCGAGCGCTGCGGCACGGAAGAGCCGGCCTTGCGCCAGCTCGACAGCCGCCAGGTGGCCTGCCACTACGCGGAGCAATTCCTCGGCTGACAGGTAATAAAAAAGCGCTCTCCTGAGTAAGCGAGAGCGCTGAAAACGGTAGTACGGCCTCTTTCGTCGAGCGCGTCATGCGCTGGGCGCAAGGGGCTTTTTCATTCGTGGGAATCAGGAATCGCTGTCACCATCCTCACCGCTGTCATCGCTCTGATCGTCCTGACCGGGATCGGCTTTCTTGTCGGTGTCATCGGCATAAAGCGCGTGCACCGCGGATTTTGAAGGAGAAACCGCCCCATGATCCGACACCGCATTACTCGCCCAGGCACTTGAAGCCCCCACCATCAACAGCACCAGCACCTTGATCAGCAGTACGCCGCGTTGAAAAATTTTCATCGTCGCTTCCGTCCCTCTGTGGATAAGTCACCAACACCTTGCAGCCGACTTCAAGAAGCCGAGCGCAACTTGTCAGAACCTAGACCCGTTGCTCGGACTTTTCCATACTGGCCAGATGAAAACTGTTGGCTGGCGATAGAATTATTCCAAATGACAATTAGACTCAAAAAGCATAAGACCTCTCTGAACCGCCCTTGTGAGCACAACACTCAGCTTTCACCGATATTGAGGGCCTACAAACCTCGACTTTTGCGACGCCCATAAAAAACCCGCAGCCTGGGCAGCGGGTTTTTCCAAGGGTACGGCAAGAACTACCGCGAGCAACGCCTTAGTGGTGTTCGCGTGTCGCGCGGAATTTCACGTCCGGCCAGCGCTCTTCCATCAGCGCCAGGTTGACCCGGGTCGGCGCCAGGTAGGTCAGGTGACCGCCACCGTCCAACGCGAGGTTTTCCACAGCCTTGACCCGCAGCTCATCGAGCTTCTTCTTGTCGCTGCAATCAATCCAGCGCGCGGACCACACGGTGATCGGCTCATACGAGCACTCGACCTTGTATTCCTCTTTCAAGCGGCTGGCGACCACATCGAACTGCAGCACACCGACGGCGCCGAGGATGATGTCGTTGCTGCGCTCGGGGAAGAACACCTGGGTCGCGCCCTCTTCCGCCAACTGCTGCAAGCCTTGGCGCAATTGCTTGGACTTGAGCGGGTCACGCAGACGCACGCGACGGAACAGTTCCGGGGCGAAGTGCGGGATGCCGGTAAAGCCCAGGGACTCGCCCTCGGTGAAGGTGTCACCGATCTGGATGGTGCCGTGGTTGTGCAGGCCGATGATGTCGCCGGCATAGGCTTCTTCCAACTGCTCGCGCTCGGAGGAGAAGAAGGTCAGCGCATCGCCGATGCGCACATCCTTGCCAGTGCGCACATGGCGCATTTTCATGCCCTTTTCGTACTTGCCCGAACAGATGCGCATAAAGGCGATCCGATCACGGTGCTTGGGGTCCATGTTCGCCTGGATCTTGAACACGAAACCGGCGAACTTCTCTTCCACCGGTTCCACGGTACGCTCATTGGCGACACGAGCCAGCGGCATCGGTGCCCAATCGACCACCGCGTCCAGCACGTGGTCAACACCGAAGTTGCCCAGGGCGGTGCCGAAGAACACCGGGGTCAGCTGACCGTCGAGGAACTCCTGCCGGTTGAACTCATGGCAGGCGCCTTGCACCAGTTCCAACTGGTCGACAAACCGGTCGTACTCGTCGCCCAGGTGCGCGCGGGCTTCGTCGGAATCGAGCTTCTCGATGATTTTCACATCGGTGCGTTCATGCCCGTGACCGGCGGTGTAGACAATGATGTAGTCGTCGGCCAGGTGGTACACGCCCTTGAAGTCGCGGTAGCAACCGATCGGCCAGGTGATCGGCGCGGCCTTGATTTTCAGCACGGCCTCGATCTCGTCGAGCAGTTCGATCGGATCGCGAATGTCCCGGTCGAGCTTGTTGATAAAGCTGACGATGGGCGTGTCGCGCAGGCGGCAGACATCCATCAGGGCGATGGTCCGTGGCTCGACGCCCTTGCCGCCATCGAGGACCATCAGCGCCGAGTCGACCGCGGTCAGGGTGCGGTAGGTGTCTTCGGAGAAGTCTTCGTGGCCCGGGGTGTCGAGCAGGTTGATCATGTGCTCGCGATAGGGGAACTGCATGACCGACGTGGTAATCGAGATACCCCGTTGTTTTTCCATTTCCATCCAGTCGGAGGTGGCATGGCGGTCGGATTTACGGGATTTCACCGTGCCGGCCACCGCGATCGCCTTGCCCATCAGCAGGAGCTTCTCGGTGATGGTGGTTTTACCGGCATCGGGGTGGGAAATAATGGCGAAAGTGCGGCGTTTCGCGACTTCGGCGGCCTGGTGGGTCATGGGAAATCGCCTGGCAGGTGAGTCAAAAAAGGGCGGCGAGTATAGCGCAAACAGCGGTCCACCGACCACCGTTCACCCGCTTGCAGTGACTTCAAGGGTGGCTAAAAGCTGCCAACTATGGAACCTTTTAAAAGGTGGAGGCGTCCACTCCCCTGCTACCTGACTCGTACCAGGGGCTGAAATACCAGCAAGTCAGCCTGACGAGGCTGCGCTTATGGCCCGACCGCCTGCCGCTTTGCCGGCAGTGGCGAGCTGCATTTCGCGAACACTTTCTTCGGCGGCCAGGAATGGCATTGCCACACGAAGCGGTGTTCGCCGACAGAAAAAAGGAGTCCGCCTGTGGCTATTCGCTATGGCAAAGGGCTGATAGGTGGAGCGGTTGTCGTCGCTCTCCTGGCCCTGCTGGTCCATTGGATTGGCAGCAACACGATCGAACTGTACCGCGACGATTTGCTGTTTTACCTGCAAGCGCATCTGATCCTGGTCCTTGTCTCCATGCTTGCCGCCCTGATTGCAGGGATTCCCGCCGGTATCCTGCTGAGCCGACCGAGTATGGTCGGGCGCGCGGAGCGCTTCATGCAGCTCTTCAATATCGGCAATACCGTCCCGCCCCTGGCCGTGCTGGCCATCGCCCTCGGCGTGCTGGGCATCGGCAGCGGCCCGGCGATCTTCGCCCTGTTCCTCGCCTCCCTGCTGCCCATCGTGCGCAACACCTACGAAGGCCTGAAAAACGTCCAGGGCTCCCTGAAAGAAGCTGCCGTCGGCATCGGCATGACCCCGCTCCAGGTGCTCTGGCGGGTGGAACTGCCCAACGCCGTGCCGATCATCATCGGCGGCGTACGGGTGGCCCTGGCGATCAACGTCGGCACCGCGCCCCTGGCGTTCCTGATCGGTGCCAACAGCCTGGGCAGCCTGATTTTCCCCGGCATCGCCCTGAACAATCAGCCGCAGTTGCTGCTCGGGGCCGCCTGCACCGCACTGCTGGCCTTGCTGCTTGACGCCTTGGTGACCATGGCCAGCCGCTTCTGGCTGGAACGCGGAGTCCGTGCGTCTTAAGACCCGGCAAAGGAATCGATATGAAAAGACTGACTGCGATACTGGTCTGCGTCCTGCTGTCCGCGGGATTCGCCCAAGCCGCTGAAAAACCCTTGATCCGCATCGGCGCCCGGGTCTTCACCGAACAGACCCTGCTGGCGGAAATCACTGCCCAGTACCTGCGCACCAAGGGCTATGCGCCCCAGGTGACCGGCGGCCTGGGCAGCAACCTGGCGCGCAGCGCCCAGGAAAGCGGGCAACTGGACCTGATCTGGGAATACACCGGCGTGTCGCTGGTGGCCTACAACCATGTCGACGAGAAACTCGACAGCGAACAGTCCTACGCCCGGGTCAAGGAACTCGACGCGAAAAAAGGTCTGGTCTGGCTGTCACCGTCGAAGTTCAGCAACACCTACGCCCTGTCCCTGCCGGAGCAGGTGGCCAAGCAATACCCGCAGATCAACAGCATCAGCGACCTGACCCAGGCCCTGGCCGAAGACCGCCAGGAAAACCGCCTGGTGGCCCTGGACACCGAGTTCGCCAACCGTTCCGACGGCATGGCCGGCATGGTCAAGCTGTACCAGATGAATCTGACCCGCAAGAACACCCGGCAGATGGACGCCGGCCTGGTCTATACGGCCCTGCGCAACGGCCAGGTGTTTGCCGGCCTGGTCTACACCACCGACGGTCGCCTCAATGCCTTCAAATTGAAGCTGCTGGAAGACGACAGGCATTACTTCCCGGACTACACCGCCGCGCCCGTGGTGCGCCAGGTCTATCTCGACGCCCATCCGCAACTGGCCGCCGATCTCAAGCCACTGGCGGCGCTGTTCGACAACGACACCATGCGCCAGCTGAATGCGCGGGTCGATGTCGACCACGAAAGCCCGTCCGCCGTGGCCGCCGACTTCCTGCGCCAACATCCGATCAACTGAGGAGAAGACATGGAATTTCTCAACGCCTTTTCCCATCTCGACTGGACACAGGTCCTACATCTGACCTGGCAGCACATTACGCTGGTGGGCATCGCCGTCATTCTCGCGATTGTCGTCGGCGTGCCGCTGGGCGTGCTGATGACCCGCTTCCCCACACTGGCCGGGCCACTGCAAGCCAGCGCCACCGTGCTGCTGACCGTGCCGTCCATCGCCCTGTTCGGCCTGCTGCTGCCGTTCTACTCCAAATTCGGCCAAGGGTTGGGACCGCTGCCGGCGATCAGCGCGGTGTTCCTCTACTCGCTGCTGCCGATCATGCGCAACACCTACCTGGCCCTGACCGGGGTCGAAGCGGGTATTCGCGAAGCCGCGCGCGGCATCGGCATGACCTTCGGCCAGCGCCTGCGCATGGTCGAGCTGCCGATCGCGGTGCCGGTGATACTTGCCGGTGTGCGCACCGCCGTGGTGATGAACATCGGCGTCATGACCATCGCCGCCACCATCGGCGCCGGCGGCCTGGGGGTGCTGATTCTGGCGGCCATCAGCCGCAGCGACATGTCGATGCTGATCGTCGGCGCGGTGCTGGTCAGCCTCCTGGCCATCGTCGCCGACCTGCTCCTGCAATGGCTGCAACGCACGCTGACTCCAAAAGGACTGCTCAAATGATCGAACTTCAAAACCTGACCAAGACCTTTCAAAGCAACGGCAAGACCATCACCGCCGTCGACTCGGTAAGCCTGACCGTCAACGAAGGCGAGATCTGTGTATTCCTCGGCCCTTCGGGTTGCGGCAAGAGCACCACGCTGAAGATGATCAACCGCCTGATCAAGCCCAGCTCGGGCAAGATCCTGATCAACGGCGAAGACACCAGCGACCTGGACGCCGTGACCTTGCGGCGCAATATCGGTTATGTGATCCAGCAGATCGGCCTGTTCCCCAACATGACCATCGAGGAAAACATCGTGGTGGTGCCAAAGCTGCTGGGCTGGGACAAGCAGAAATGCCATGACCGTGCCCGCGAGTTGATGCACATGATCAAGCTGGAGCCCAAGCAGTACCTGTATCGCTACCCGCGCGAGTTGTCCGGTGGCCAGCAACAGCGGATCGGCGTGATCCGCGCCCTGGCGGCCGATGCGCCATTGCTGCTGATGGACGAGCCGTTCGGCGCGGTCGACCCGATCAACCGCGAGATGATCCAGAACGAGTTCTTCGAGATGCAGCGGGCGCTGAACAAGACCGTGATCATGGTCAGCCACGACATCGACGAAGCCATCAAGCTGGGGGACAAGATCGCCATCTTCCGTGCCGGCAAGCTGTTGCAGCTCGACCACCCGGACACCCTGCTGGCCCACCCGGCCGACGACTTCGTCAGCAGCTTCGTCGGCCAGGACAGCACCCTCAAACGCCTGCTGCTGGTGAAGGCCGAAGACGCCGCGGACAACGCCCCCTCGCTGAGCCCGGAGACCCCGGTGGCCGAGGCCCTGGAGCTGATGGACGAACATGACCGACGCTACGTGGTGGTCACCGACGCCGGGAACAAGGCGCTGGGTTATGTACGGCGCCGCGACCTGCACCGCCAGAGCGGCACCTGCGCGCAGTTCCTGCGCGAGTTCAATGCCACGGCGGCCTACGACGAGCACCTGCGCATCCTGTTGTCGCGGATGTATGAGTTCAACCGTTCGTGGCTGCCGGTGATGGACGCCGCGCGGGTATTCCTTGGCGAAGTGACCCAGGAGTCGATTGCCGCCTACCTGAGTTCCGGGCGTTCGCGCGGAGCCAAGACCAGTATCGTCTCGCCCGCTGAAATGGCCCTGGCCTGACACCATCGGTCAGCGATCGGGAACATCAGACTGTCATCCGGGTCGGTTAAATAGGTGACTGATCCGGGCCACGCGACGGGTGCGTGCAAAAACGCGACATTTTTAGTTGATCTCAAGCCCCTCAAGTCCTAAAGTTCGCGCCGAACGTCCATGCTGGAAACGATCCATCCGGCTCAAGTACTGACGACGAGACAGCAAGGCCAAGGGAAGCAGTTGTTCCCATGGCCTTTTTGCTTTCGGCGACATGCCTTGGGAAGTAGGCGAACCAAAGTGGGGATACGGAGGACGTTCATTTGCACCCATTGATCAATCTAGTTTGCCAGTAGGAGTTCCCAGCATGTCGATTCAGGTCGAAGACTATTTCGCGCGCGCCACTTTTGACAAAATGAAGGCGTTCGCGGACAAGCACGAAACCCCGTTCGTGGTGATCGACACCGCGATGATCAGCCAGGCCTACGATGACCTGCGCGCCGGTTTCGAATTCGCCAAGGTCTATTACGCAGTCAAGGCCAACCCGGCCGTCGAGATCATCGACCTGCTGAACAAGAAAGGCTCCAGCTTCGACATCGCCTCGATCTACGAACTGGACAAGGTGCTGGGCCAGGGCGTCAGCCCGGATCGCATCAGCTACGGCAACACCATCAAGAAATCCAAGGACATCCGCTACTTCTACGAGAAGGGCGTGCGCCTGTATTCCACCGACTCCGAAGCCGACCTGCGCAATATCGCCAAGGCCGCCCCGGGCTCGAAAGTGTATGTACGAATCCTCACCGAAGGCTCGACCACCGCTGACTGGCCGTTGTCGCGCAAGTTCGGCTGCCAGACCGACATGGCCATGGACCTGCTGATCCTCGCCCGTGACCTGGGCCTGGTGCCTTACGGCGTGTCCTTCCACGTCGGTTCGCAACAGCGCGACATCAGCGTCTGGGACGCGGCGATCGCCAAGGTCAAAGTGATCTTCGAGCGCCTGAAGGAAGAAGACGGCATTCACCTGAAGCTGATCAACATGGGCGGCGGCTTCCCGGCCAACTACATCACCCGCACCAACAGCCTGGAAACCTACGCCGAGGAAATCATCCGTTTCCTCAAGGAAGACTTCGGCGACGACCTGCCGGAAATCATCCTCGAACCGGGCCGTTCGTTGATCGCCAACGCCGGCATCCTGGTCAGCGAAGTGGTGCTGGTCGCACGTAAATCGCGTACCGCCGTCGAGCGCTGGGTGTACACCGACGTGGGCAAATTCTCCGGCCTGATCGAAACCATGGACGAAGCCATCAAGTTCCCGATCTGGACCGAGAAGAAAGGCGAGATGGAAGAAGTGGTCATCGCCGGCCCGACCTGCGACAGCGCCGACATCATGTATGAAAACTACAAGTACGGCCTGCCCCTGAACCTGGCCATCGGCGACCGCCTGTACTGGCTGTCCACCGGTGCCTACACTACCAGCTACAGCGCCGTGGAATTCAATGGCTTCCCGCCGCTGAAATCCTTCTACGTGTGATGCGCCGGGCCGCTGAAAGGCGGCCCCGGCCATACCGTGCGTTACCCTGAAAGGCCCGTGAACCCTCACGGGCCTTTTGCGTATTGCAAGGCGCCTGAGCCTTCAGCCCGCCCGCTCCCCCATCGTCCCAAGCCCCGCTCCTGCCCATGAACGGGGCTTTTGTCCGTTTTGTCACACGAAAAAAAACGCCGCTAATATGAATTCGTCGCATTCTCATAAACACACGGCATAATGCGCTCCGTAAGAATCACCTCGAGAGAGCAAGGCGGTCGCCGTGTTGAAGAAAACACTGTTCCAATTGCACTGGCTGTTCGGCATTACCGCCGGGCTGGTGCTGGCTTTCATGGGAATCACCGGTGCCACGGTGTCGTTCCAGGACGAGTTGTTGCGCCTGCTCAACCCCAGCGTCCTGCAACTCGACATACCGACCCAGGGCGAGGCCCTGCCCCCGGCCGAACTGGTGCGTCGGCTCGAAGCCCGCGAAGGCAAGAGCGTTGCCATGCTCTGGGTCTCCCCCCATGGCGACAATGCCGCGCGGGTCGCCTTCAGCCCGGAGCCCGGTGAGCGCCGCGGGCAGATGCGTTACTTCGACCCCTACACCGGGGAGTACCAGGGCGAGGCACAGGGCCAGGACTTCTTCGCCCTGATGCTGCAACTGCACCGCTTCCTTGCCCTGGGTGACAGCGGCCGGCAGATCACCGGCGCGTGCACCCTGATGCTGGTGTTCTTCTGCCTCTCCGGGCTCTATCTGCGCTGGCCGCGCCAAGCCCTCGACTGGCGGGCTTGGCTGACCTTCGACTGGGCGAAAAAAGGTCGCGCCTTCAACTGGAACCTGCACGCGGTCGCCGGCACCTGGTGCCTGCTGTTCTACCTGCTGTCGGCGCTGACCGGCCTGTTCTGGTCCTACGAGTGGTACAGCAACGGCCTGAACAAACTGCTGGCCGACTCACCGATCCAACAGCGCGGGGCTGGACAGCGCACGCCGCCCCCCAGCGGCGCGGTGCCGAGCGCCGACTACGATGCCATCTGGGCCAGTATCCAACGCGTCACGGGCGCCGACCTCAGTGCCTACAACATCCGCATGCCGACGCTGGCCGGGCAACCGGCAACGGTCTACTACCTGCTCAAGGACTCGCCCCATGACCGCGCCCTCAACCAGATCAATCTGGACCCGGCCACGGGTGTGATCCAGGCCCAGTTGCGCTATGCCGAGCAAAGCTTCAAGGCACAATTGCTGACCAGCATCTATGCGCTACACGTCGGCAGCTACTTCGGCATCAGCGGGCGGATCCTGATGCTCCTGTCGAGCCTGAGCATGCCGCTGTTCTTCGTCACCGGCTGGCTGCTGTACCTTGATCGGCGGCGCAAGAAACGCCAGGTCAAGCAAGCCCGCCTGGGCCTGGAACCGCAAGCCGGCGATACGCCCGCCTGGCTGATCGGTTTCGCCAGCCAGAGCGGTTTCGCCGAACAGATGGCCTGGCAGAGCGCCGCTCAGTTGCAGGCCGCCGGTGTGCCGGTACGGGTCAGCCCGCTGGCCGGGCTCAATGAGCGCGACCTGCGCGAATCGCAACATGCGCTGTTCGTCATCAGCACCTTCGGCGACGGCGAAGCGCCGGACAGCGCCCGCGGCTTCGAACGCAAGCTGCTCGGCCAGCCGCTGTCCCTCGACACCTTGAACTATTCGGTGTTGGCCCTAGGCGACCGGCAGTACCAGCACTTCTGCGGTTTCGCCCGTCGCCTGCACCAGTGGCTGGAGGCGCGTGGCGGCAATCCGCTGTTCGCCCCGGTCGAAGTCGACAACGGCGATCCCTACGCCCTGCGCTACTGGCAACAGCAGCTCAACCGACTGACCGGCGGCACGCCCCCGGTGGCCTGGCAGGCAGCGACTTTCACCAACTGGACCTTGCGCCAACGTGCCCTGCTCAACCCGGGCAGCGCGGGTTCCGCCGTCTACCTGCTGGGACTGACGCCCGAGACGCCGACCTCATGGCAAGCCGGCGACCTGGTGGAAATCCTCCCCCGCCAGAGTGCCCAGGCGGTGCAGCGCTTCCTCGCCGGACTCGGGCTTGCGGCCGACAGCCCGGTGCAACTCGACGGCCTGCCGGAAAGCCTCGCCCAGGCCCTGGGCGGACGCCAGTTGCCGGAGCATCGGGTCCATCTGCTCGGCCTGCATGCCCAGGCCCTGGTGGATGCGCTGATACCGCTGAGCCCGCGCGAGTACTCCATCGCCTCCCTTGAAAGCGATGGGCAACTGGAGTTGATCGTGCGCCAGGAGCGCCAGGCCGATGGCAGCCTGGGCCTGGGTTCCGGATGGTTGACCGAGCACGCTGCGCCAGGCTCCAGCATCAGCCTGCGGGTGCGGCGCAACAGCGCTTTCCATCTGCCGACGGCACCGTGTCCGCTGATCCTGCTGGGTAACGGCACGGGCCTGGCGGGCTTGCGCAGCTTGCTCAAGGCCCGTATTGCCGATGGCCAGCGGGACAACTGGTTGTTATTTGGCGAGCGCAATATCGCTCACGACTTCCACTGCGCGGACGAACTGCAGGGATGGCTGGCCAGCGGTGATCTGGCGCGCCTGGACCTGGCGTTTTCCCGCGACCAGGCAGAAAAGATCTATGTCCAGGATCGCCTGCGCGAAGCGGCGGCTGAACTGCGCCAATGGCTGGCAAGCGGTGCGGCGATCTATATCTGTGGCAGCTTGCAGGGGATGGCGACGGGGGTCGACCAGGTGCTGCTGGAGTTGCTCGGCACCGAGGCCGTCGAGCAATTGATCGAGCAAGGGCGTTATCGGCGGGATGTGTACTGAGACCACGCCGAGACACCGCATTGTGGCGAGCGGGCTTGTCGGGACGCCGCATCGCCGCGCTCAGCTGCGAAGCAGTCGTAAAACCTGCGATTGCGTTCTGCCTGACACAATGAAGTCGCTGATTTTAGGGCCGCTTCGCGCCCCAACGCGGGCAAGCCCGCTCACCACAAGGAGTAACGCGGTCAGGCTCTTGCAGGTTCAACACTCAACTCAACCACTTCCGGCCGCTTGAGCACGGCATAGGCCAGTGCCGTCAGCAGACTGCCGGCAACAATCGCCAGCAAGTACAGCAACGTATGGTTGATCGCGTTCGGGATCAGCATCACGAACAGGCCGCCATGGGGCGCCATCAGCTTGCAGCCGAAATACATCGACAAGGCACCGGTCAGCGCGCCACCGGCAATGCTCGCCGGAATCACCCGCAACGGATCCTTGGCCGCAAACGGAATAGCCCCCTCGGAGATAAAGCACAGCCCCAGTACGAACGCGGCCTTGCCGGCCTCGCGCTCACTCTGGGCAAACTTGTGCCGCGCAATCAGCGTGGCGATCCCCAAACCGATCGGCGGCACCATGCCCGCGGCCATGGTCGCCGCCATCGGCGCGTAACTCTGCGACGCCAGCAACCCGACCGAGAACGCATAGGCCGCCTTGTTGATCGGCCCGCCGAGGTCGACGCACATCATCCCGCCCAGCAACACGCCGAGCAGAATGGCGTTGGTGGTGCCCATGCTGTCGAGGAAATGGGTCAGCCCTTCGAGCATCCCCGCCACCGGTTTGCCCACCACGTAGATCATCACCAGGCCGGTGAACAGGCTGGCCAGCAACGGAATGATCAGGATCGGCTTCAACGCCTCAAGACTGCTGGGCAGCCGCGCATAACGGTTGATCGCCTTGGCGCTGTAGCCGGCGAGAAAACCGGCGACGATCCCGCCGATAAAACCGGCGCCCAGAGTGCTCGCCAGCAGGCCGCCGATCATCCCGGGAGCCAGGCCCGGACGGTCGGCAATCGAGTAGGCGATATAGCCGGCCAGCAACGGCACCATCAACTTGAACGCGCTCTCGCCACCGATCTGCATCAAAGCCGCCGCCAGCGTGCCCGGCTCCTTGAACGCGGTGATGCCGAAGACGAACGACAAGGCAATCATCAGGCCGCCCGCCACCACCATCGGCAACATGAACGAGACACCGGTCAGCAGGTGTTTGTAGACACCGGTCTTTTCCTGCTTGGCCGGGGCCCCGGCGCTGCCCGTCACAGCCTGTTCCGGCTGACCTTCGGCCAGGGCCTTGTTGAGGGTCGCGTCCGGCTGCTTCAAGGCGATGCCGGTACCGCAACGGTAGATTTTCTTGCCGGCGAAACGCTCGGTGGCGACTTCGATATCCGCCGCCAGCAACACCACATCGGCCTCGGCAATCGCCGCCGCGCTCAGCGGGTTGCGGGCACCGACGGAACCCTGGGTTTCCACCTGCAGCTCATAACCCAGGCGCTTGGCCGACTGCTGCAAGGCTTCGGCGGCCATGAAGGTATGGGCCACCCCGGTCGGGCAGGCGGTCACCGCCACCAGGCGCGGGGCGCGCTTGGCGGCCGCTACCGGCTCGGCTACGGCCTCGGGCGCAACAAACACCCGCGCCTCTTCGGCACCGCGCCGCAACACCGCCTCGACATCCTGCAATGCCTGGGCCGGGGTGCTTTGAAAAACCCGCTTGCCGATAAACCGCGACATCTCCACCGGCACGCTGCTGACCAGCAGTACCCACTCGGCGGCCTCCACCGTCGCCGCCGACAATTGGCGCTCCGGGTGCTGGCTGTCGTGGACTTCGACGCTGGTGCTCCAACCCTGGCGCTGGGCCGCCGCATCGAGCAGGCGGGCACACAGCACACTGGTGACCATGCCGTTCGGGCAGGCGGTAACAATGGCTAATTTCATCACTTTCCCTCTTATTGTTCTGTCAGGGCGTGCACGCGGACGCCGCTTTCAAGCTGCGCCAACTGCGCCCTGTCACTGATGCCGAAACCGATCTGGGTCACCGCCTGGGCGGCAATCGCGGTGGCGGTGCGCAGGGTCTGCTCGGCGGAGTGAGCGCTGAGCAACCCGTGCAGCATGCCGGCCAGCAAGGAGTCACCGGCACCGACCGTGCTGACGACTTTGACTTTCGGCGGCAAGGCCTGCAAAGCCGGCGCGGCGGAAAACCAGTTCACCCCTTCGGCACCATGGGAAATCACCACGTGCTCGATCCCCTGGGCCTGTAGCCGCGCGGCGATTTCAGCCTGGCTCTGCAACGAGGTCGCGGGTATCTGCAAGGCCTCGGCGAGTTCCTCGCCATTGGGTTTGATCAGCCAGGGCGTCGCCGCAAGTCCGGCGCGCAATGCCGCGCCGCTGGTGTCCAGGGCGACTTTCAGGCCGAGGTTGTTCAAACGCAGCAACAGGGCCTGCAGCCACTCGGGGCTCACCCCTTGCGGCAGGCTGCCGGCCACCACCACGGCATCGTGTCCCGGGGCAATCAGGTCGAGTTTGTCCAACAGGGCTTGCCGGGCCTGTTCGTCGACCAGGGGACCGGGACCATTGAGATCGGTGATCCGCCCGTCCTGCTCGGCCAGCTTGATATTGCTGCGGGTTTCCCCCGCTACCCGGACAAAGGCGTCGACAAACCCGCGCCGCGCCATCAGGGCCTCGAACGCTTGCGGGTTGCTGTCGCCGAGAAAGCCGCCCACGGTCAGTTGATGCCCAAGGTCGGCCAGCACCTGGGCGACATTCAGGCCTTTGCCGGCGGCGTGAGTGTGCATCGCTTCGCTACGATTGACCTGGCCGGGCTCCAGCCGCGCCAACTGCACGGTCAGGTCCAGCGCCGGGTTCAGGGTCAGGGTCAGAATCCGCGCCATTACAAAGCCTCCACCAGGGCTCGCACTTCATCGCCGCTGCCCACCGCCAAGGCGGCCTGGGCCAGCGCACGCGCCTGGGGCAGGCTCAACTCGCGGACCCGCGCCTTGACCTCCGGAATGCTGCGCGCCGAGACGCTCAGCTCATCCACCCCCAGCCCGACCAGTACCGGCACCGCCAAGGGATCCGCCGCCAGCTCGCCGCAGACGCCGACCCATTTGCCATGGGCATGGGCCGCGCGCACGGTGATATCGATCAGTTGCAGCACCGCCGGGTGCAGGCCATCGGCCTGGGCCGAGAGGGTCGGATGACCACGGTCGATGGCCAGGGTGTACTGGGTCAGGTCGTTGGTGCCGACACTGAAGAAGTCCACTTCCTTGGCCAGCACCGGCGCCAGCAACGCCGCCGACGGCACCTCGATCATGATCCCCAGTTGCAGGTCGGCGACCGGGATTTCCAGGCGCAGGCGTTCGGTCATATCCCGGGCCTGGCGCCATTCGGCGACACTGCCGACCATCGGGAACATGATCCGCAACGGCCGGTTGTCGGCGGCCCGCAGCAAGGCCCGCAACTGCCCTTCCATGATCTGCGGGCGTTGCAGGGTCAGGCGGATGCCGCGCACACCGAGGAAGGGGTTTTCCTCCTTGGCGATCGGCCAATATGGCAGCGGTTTATCGCCGCCGACATCGAGGGTCCGCACCACCAGCGGACGTCCCGCCAGGCCATCGAGCACGCGACGGTATTCGGCTTCCTGGGTCGCCTCGTCCGGCGCCTGTTGATGGGCCATGAAAATCAGTTCGGTGCGCAGCAGGCCGATGCCTTCGGCCCCCTGCTCCACCGCGCTGGCAACACCGGCGCTTTCGCCGATATTGGCGAACACCTCGACCGCGTGGCCATCGCGGGTCAACGCCAGTTCGTGGCGCTGCGCCGAGGCCAGACGCAGGCGTTGCTCGCGGGTGTCACGCTCTTGCAAGGCGCGCTGCAGGGTCGCGTCATCCGGCGACACATGCAGGCGACCGCGCTGCCCGTCGATCAGCAAGGGTGTGCCGGGGGCCAGCAGCAACACCGCCGCGCCGGCACCGACCAGCGCCGGAATACCCAGGGCGCGGGCGACGATCGCGCTGTGGGCGGTGGCCCCGCCGCGGGCCGTGAGAATCCCGGCGACCCGCGCCGGGTCCAGGCGCGCCACATCCGAAGGACCGACTTCATCCATCACCAACACATAAGGCTGATCGGGCTCGGCCAGGGTTTCGACGCCACACAACTGCGCCAGCACGCGCCGGCCGACATCCCGCAGATCCGCCGCGCGTTCGGCCAGCAAGGCATCCTGCAAGGCCTCCTGCTGGAGCGCCGCCGCCTCGATCACCGCCATCCAGCCGGCCTCGGCGCTTTCACCCTGCTTGAGACGCGCTTCGACATCGTCGCTGAGTTCCGGGTCGTCGAGCATTTCCTGGTGGGTAATGAAAATTTCCCGGATGGCCTTGGCCTTGCTGCGTTGGACCAGGCCTTCGATGTCCGCGCGTACCAGGTCCAGGGCCTGCTGCAGACGCTGACGCTCAACCAGCGCGGACTCACCGCGCAATGGGTAATCGAACTGCGCCAGCACCTGGACATGGGCCGGGCCGATGGCAATCCCCGGTGCGGCGGCGATGGCCTGGAGCTGGCTGCCGGCACCTGGTGCCAGCAAGGGTACGAGTACTTCTTCGAGCACTGGGCTCGCGGCACTGAGCGTCGGCAGGGGCTCGACTTCCTCGCCGAGGCCTGCTTCCACCGCCGCCAGGAGCGCGGGCAAGGCATCGGCGGCAATGCTCGGCTCAGCGATAAATTCCAGCACCTGGGCACGCCGGGCGCCGAGGCTGAGCAGCTTGCTCAAGCTTTTCACCGACACGGCACCGCCCGCGCCGTCGACGATGCGCACCCGGATATCGCCTTCGAAATTTTTCGCCAGTTGCGCCAGGACTTTCGCCGGGCGGGCGTGCAAGCCATGGGCATTGGCCAGGGCGATCCGCGCGCTCGGCCAATCGGCCGGCAACTCACCGCCGAGGACCTCGAGCACCGCCCGGCTGCTGGTGGCGCGGCCCAGTTCGTGACCACGGCCTTCGATCAGCAACGCGCACAGGCGCTCAAGCAGGGCCTGGTGCGCTTCGCCGAGACTGGCCAGGCAGAACAGACCGCTCAGCGGCTGGCCGAGGTAGCGGATCGGTTTGTTCGGGGTGACGAAGGCCAGGCCCGGACGCTTGACCGTCTGCTCGCTGTGCAACCACCAGAGGCCGTCGCCCAGCGGCAAGGCTTCGACCTGCTGCAACACGGCGGCAAAACCGTTGCTGACACAATCGGCCTGACGCAGCAGGCGCGCACCGCGCCAGACCAACTCTTCGAAATCGTCCGCGGCCACGCCCAGGCCGATCATCTGTGCATCCAGCGCCAGCTCCTGCGGTGCGCCCTGCAACAGCTTGAGCAGCGCTTCGGCGGAACTGGCACGCCGCAGGGCCTGGCCCAGATCGGTTTCGCCGAGGGCCCGGGTCAGCAGTTGCAACAGGCGCAAATGTTCGTCGGAACGGGCCGCGATTCCGATGGCCAGGTAGACGATCTGGCCGTCGCCCCAGTCCACCCCATCGGGAAATTGCAGCAGGCGCACACCGGTGGCGAACACCTGGTCGCGGGTTTCCGGCGTGCCGTGGGGAATCGCAATACCTTGGCCGAGAAAGGTCGAACCCTGGGCCTCACGAGCCTGCAAACCCGCCAGGTAACCCTCGGCTACCAGGCCGTCGGCCACCAGTCGGTTCGCGAGCAGTTGCAGGGCCGCAGACTTGTCCACGGCCGACTGGCCCATGGAAATCTGCTCTACGGTGAGCTCGAGCATGCCTTTCTCCTATTCAGCGTCAGGTGGACGCTAGGTATTGTTTTGAATGAGTCAGCTTAGGCGGGTGGCCCGAACAATGTGCAACGGTCTTTCGGCAGGACCGTGACACGGGCCGAATGTCGCAAAAATACGCCTGCTGAAACGTTTAATCTAGAGTGTTCGTCACGTTACTAGATTATTGTCCGGCATTGAAGCCCCCTCGGTGTCATGAAAATGCCGGGATAAACCTTGCCAGCGCGGCGTCCGACAGCCTCAAGGCGCCGACAGGCGGCCTGTGCGGGGCCCGAGCGCTGGAACTCCGTCGTCTTTTGACAACTGGACGACGAAGGTCGGCTGCCGGAATAGGATACGATCAGCGAAAATGCAGACATGAACGCTGCAGCACAATAAGGAACTCCCCGTTTGAAACTCAGTGATATCGCCCAGTTGGCCGGTGTGTCCGTCACCACCGCCAGCTACGTGATCAATGGCAAGGCCGAGCAACAGCGTATCAGCAGCAGCACCGTGGAACGGGTGCGGGCAGTGGTCGAGCAGCATGGCTTCACGCCCAACCCCCAGGCTGCCGGGCTGCGCAGTCGTAATACGCGAACCCTGGGTTTCATTCTGCCGGACCTGGAAAACCCCAGTTACGCACGCATCGCCAAACTGCTGGAACAAGGCGCCCGCGCCCGCGGCTACCAGTTGCTGATCGCCAGTTCCGACGACGCCCCCGACAGCGAGCGGCAACTGCTGCAACTGTTCCGCGCGCGGCGCTGCGATGCGCTGTTCGTCGCCAGTTGCCTGCCGGCCGATGACGACAGCTATCACCTGCTGCAGGCACGTGGGACACCGGTGATTGCCATCGACCGGGAAATGGAGCCGGCGCATTTCTGTTCGGTGGTCAGCGACGACCATCAGGCCAGCCTGCAACTGACCCGCAGCTTGCTGCAGCCCTTGCCACGGCATATCGCCCTGATCGGCGCCCGCGCCGAATTGAGCATCAGTCGCCAACGCGCGGCCGGCTTCCAGGAGGCCCTGCAAGGCTTCAAGGGCGAGGTGCTGGTCGAGCATGGCGAGGCGTTCAGCCGCGAGTGCGGGCGCCAGTTGATGGAAGGCCTGATCAAACGTCTTGGCCACCTGCCGGATGCCCTGGTCACCACCTCCTATGTCCTGCTGCAAGGTGTGTTCGATGCCCTGCACGATCAACCGCTGAAATCTCGGGCATTGCGCCTGGGCACCTTCGGCGATACCCAACTGCTGGACTTCCTGCCGTTGCCGGTCAACGCCATGGCCCAACAGCATCAACTGATCGCCGAAAAAGCCCTGGCGCTGGCCCTCGCCGCCATCGAGGAGAAGAACTACCAACCTGGCGTCCAGGCCATCGCCCGGACCTTCAAGCAGCGGATCCACGAGGTCTGAAAGTGGAGTTGATCGACACCCACACCCACCTCGACTTCGCCGATTTCGACGCCGATCGCGGCAAGGTCCTTGAGCGCAGCCGCGCCCTGGGGGTGGGGCGGATGGTGGTGTTGGGGGTTTATCAAAAAAACTGGCAGCGGGTCTGGGACCTGGTGCAAAGCGACTCGCGGCTGCACGCAGCGTTCGGCTTGCACCCGGTGTATCTGGATGAACACCGCTCGGCCGATCTCAACGAGTTGGGCGACTGGCTGAGGCGCTGCGCCGGTCATCCGCAACTGTGCGCGGTGGGCGAGTTCGGCCTGGATTATTTCCTGCCGCAGCTGGACCGTGGACGCCAGCAAGTGTTGTTCGAGGCCCAGTTGAAACTGGCCGTGGACTTTGCCCTGCCGGCCCTGCTGCATGTGCGCAGAAGCCACGCGGCGACCATTGCCACCCTCAAGCGCTTTCGCCCGGCCCGTGGCGGCATCATCCACGCCTTTGCCGGCAGCCGCGAGGAAGCCCGGGAATACCGCAAGCTGGGTTTCAAGCTGGGCCTGGGCGGCGCCGGCACCTGGCCGCAGGCCTTGCGCCTGAGCAAGGTCATCGCCGACCTGCCGCTGGACGGTGTAGTGCTGGAAACCGATGCACCGGACATGGCGCCGGTGATGTTCGCCGGTCAGCGCAACAGCCCCGAGCATTTGCCGGCGATCTGTGCGGCGCTGGCCGGGCTGATGGGGGTGAGCCCGGAAACCCTGGCGAACGCCAGCACGGCCAATGCCTGTGCGCTGTTCAACTGGCAGACGACAGTGACATAAGCGCTGGCAAGCCCCAATATCCTTCAGCGCAGAACAATCTCAAGCCTGGCGAGACTTGTGGCGAGCGGGCTTGCCCGCGTTCGGCTGCGAAGCAGTCGCAAAACCGGTTTTCTTGGTCTGCCTGATAAACCGCGCTCGCCGGTTTCAGGGCCGCTTCGCGCCCCAGAGCGGCGGTGCGGCGGTGCGGCGTTCCGACAAGCCCGCTCGCCACAGGACCGTGCTCGGCGACACATGACCTTAACTGAACGGCATGGCGGCAAGCCCCGCTTCAGACCCTGAACGCACCGATCAATTGCTTGAGCTCCACCACCTGCACCGAGAGCAGGCGACTGGCACTTTCGGTCTGATGCGCGCCTTCCGCCGTACGCTCACCCGCGCGGTTGATCTCGACGATATTCTGGTCGATATCGTGGGCCACGGCGGTTTGCTGCTCGACGGCGGCGGCGATCTGCTGGTTCTGGTCGACGATCAGGCCCACCGCGCCGAGGATATTGTCCAGCGCCTGCTGGACCTTTTCCGACTGGCTCACCGTGCTGTTGGCCATTCCATGGCTGATGCCCATGGCTTTCACCGCCGCCCCCACGCCACCGTGGAGCCGGCTGATCATCTCCTCGATTTCCCCGGTCGACTGCTGGGTACGCTTGGCCAGGGTCCGCACCTCGTCGGCCACCACAGCGAAGCCCCGCCCCTGCTCACCGGCCCGGGCCGCCTCGATGGCCGCGTTGAGGGCCAGCAGGTTGGTCTGCTCGGCGATGCTCTTGATCACTTCCAGCACCCGGCTGATGGACTGGCTGTCGCTGGCCAGTTGATTGATCACCTGCACCGACTGATCGATCTCACCGGCCAACTGCACGATGCTGCTCTGTTGCGACTCGACCAGGCCGCGGCCGCTGAGGGTTTCGCCGTTGACACTGTGGGCACTGCTCACCGCCGCCGCCGCACTGCGGGCCACTTCCTGGGCGGTGGCTGACATCTGGTTCATGGCGGTCGCCACCTGCTCGATCTGGCTGCGCTGGCCGGCCACCGCCTGATTGCTGCGGGCCGATACCGACTCGACCTGCCCGGCCTGGCGCTCGACCTCACTGACGGTCTGCCCGACCCGCTCGATCAAATCATGGATCTTCGCCACGGTGCTGTTGAAGACGCCACCCAGTTCACCCAGTTCATCGCGGCTATGGGCGACGAAATTGACCGTCATGTCCCCGGCCGCCACCTTGTTCATCATTTCCCCCAGGCGCCGCAAGGTGGTCCGGGTCGAGGCATAGAAACCGCCGTACAGGTAGACGATGGAGAAAAACACCGCCGCCAGCGCGACCACCAGTGACAGCATGTGCAGGCGATTTTGCCCCAGGCGCTGCTCAAGCTCCTGGCCGAGATAGGCCAGGGTGGCGTCATTGAGCTGGTAGGTTTGCGCCATCAGGGCACTGACCTGATCGTAGAAGGCCGGCCAGGGCGCTTCGAGGGTTTCGGCCATGACCACCTGCTCTTCAAACAGCTCGCTGCCTTTTTTCAACGAAGCCTTGCTGGTGCTGGCCAGCGTGTCCAGGGCGGCATGGGCATTTTTACTGGCGCCCAGGGCATCCTGGAGTTTCAGGGCGTATTCGGCCTGCAACTTCTCGATCTGCTGCAACAACTCGTCGAAACGCGTGCTCGACGCCGAGTTGAGAAAACCCTGGCCCAGGGAATAAGCACCCATCGAGCGGCCTTCGCCGAGGATCTGGGTCACTTGTGGCGTGACGCTGGTCACCAGTTCGCTCAACTGCCGCAGATCGCTCTGGTTATCACGACTGAGCCCCGACTGGCTGGCGATGATCTGGCTGAAAATCTGCGCCTTGGCCAGCAGCTTGGTGATCAGTGCGCTTTTGCTTTGCAAGGAGGTTTCGGCCTGCTGGGCCTTGAAGGCGCTGATCATTTCATCGCGCTTGGCATTGAAGGCATCGATCTGTTCCGGGTCGATCGTCACTGCTACCAGGCCTTGCAGGCGGGCGAGAACGCTTTGTTCGAGGGTGTGGATCTTGCTTTCCAGATCCCCCGCCTTGCCGGATTGACCGAGGACGGCATTGATCTGCACCTGGTTGTTCAGGGTTTCCAGGTCGCGCCGCAAGGTCAGGCTGCTGCCCAGCAGGTCGAGGCTTTGCAGCTCGATCTGAGTGCCGGAGAATTCCCGATAGGAATCGCGCACCAGATAGAAGTTGGTCACCAGCATCGGCACGAAGAACAGCACGCTGATCAGGCTGAACTTCATCCCGAAGCTCAAGCGGTTCATCAGGGCGACGGCGGGATATAGCAAGCTCTTCACTGGAACGCTCCCTTTCTATTATTTTTATAGTGGCAGGCACGGCGAGGCACAAAGCCAGTATCCGCAGCTACTGCTTGTATAACTTAATTTGAAAGGGAGTTTTGTAACTTAAGGTTAATGACGGCACACGCGGCGGCCTGACAAAAGTGCCTTTTGCGGCGCCCGAACATGTCTCTTCGCGGTGGTGCGGCGATCCGACAAGCCAGACGCCTACAAGGTCCGCGGTGTCAGTGAGGCCGGTGCCCCCAACCGGATCAGATCAGTACGGTCCACAAGGCAAACCCGGCATACCAGAGCACCGCGGCCCGCAGCAGCAACTCCCACAGGCTGTCCAGGCTGGTGACGCCATCGGCACCGACCACCGGCGCCGGGACTTCCCCGGCAACGCGACCGACTTTCTCCACCAGTTGCCGCGCCGTGATATCCCAGTTGAGCAACTCATGCAGCATCACCCGGCTGACCCCGACAAAGTTGCCCACCAACGCCAGGCTGGCCGCCAACAAGCGCACCGGCAACCAGTCGAAGGCGTGCCGCAGCAAGGTCGCGCGCTCCACCAGCGCCGGGCTCTGGCCATGCTCGGCCGCCAGCGCCAGCAGCCGATAACTCAACGCCGCCACCGGGCCAAGGAGGAAATACCAGAAGATCACCACGAAGAAACTCTGGTAGGCCTGCCATAACAGATAGCCCTGGACTTGCTCCAGCAGATCCTCGCCATTCTCGGCACACACATCCAGATCACGCTTGGCCACATGTACGGCCGCCTGCATATCGCCGCGCCGCCAGGCATCGCGAAACGGTCCCAGGGCCGCCAGCAAATCCCCACGCCCCAGGCTGTAGATCACCACCAGCAGGTGCACCGGCAAGGCCAGCAAACCATAGGCCAGCGGTTGCAGGACCATCAACAGCAGGCCGAGCCCGACCACCGGCAACAGCACCAGCAGGATCAACACCAGCCAGGGCTGCCCGGCAGTCCGTGGGCCGGCTTCCAGCCTGGCCAGCTCCCGCAGCCAGGCACCGTCGCGCTGGACCCGTTGGCGCAAGGCCGAGAATTTTTCGATCCAGACCGCCAGCAGCAACACCAGAAAACTCATTGTGACTCTCCTTTTTCCAGCACGGCGGCACGAAAACGCCCCCAGTCGAACGCCGGTCCCGGATCGGTCTTGCGACCCGGGGCAATATCGCTATGGCCGCAAATCCGTTGCGGGGTAATGGCCGGGTAAGCGGCCCGCAGCTGACGGGTCAAACCGATCAGCGCCAGGTACTGCGCCTCGGTGAAAGGCAGGTCGTCGGTGCCTTCCAACTCGATGCCCAGGGAAAAATCGTTACAGGTTTCCCGTCCCTCGAAAGACGACACCCCGGCATGCCAGGCGCGCTCCAGACAAGAGACAAACTGAGTGACTACTCCGTCACGCTCAATCAGAAAATGCGCTGATACGCGCAAGTTGGCGATGCCTTCAAAGTAGGAATGTTCCGTGACATCCAGGCGGTTCTGGAAGAACTCCTGCACCTTGCCCGTGGCGAACTGCCCTGGCGGCAGGCTGATGTTGTGGATCACCAGAAGGGAGATTTCCCCAGCCGGACGCTGGTTGAAGTTGGGCGACGGACAGTGACGCACGTCCTGGCACCAACCGCTGGCGGGATCCAACTGCATACCGACTCCTTCGAAGACCAAACGACAGGCTCAGTATGCCGCGATAGACACGCGGATGGGTCAGCAATCCGCGTTTATAGCGGAAATTTTCTCAACATTTGTCCTGTGACAAGGCCAGCGACGCGCCCTCAGCGCGTCGTCATCCGCCGCAGATTGCCGATGACCGACGCCAGCGCCCGGTCGAACAACAAGGCGTCGTCGAGCAGGCGCACCGCGCCACGGCGGAACTCCACGGCCAGGGCCTGGGCCGTGCGTTCAAGCACCTTCATGCCGGTACGATTGACGAAAATGAACTTGCCGCCCGGCTCGATGATTGCCGTCAGCTTGCAGCGCAGGCTGTTCTCCGCGTCCTCGCGGATTTCCACCCACTGGCCGATGTGCAATTGCCGGACCCAGAGCAGGGCCGCGTCATCAGCCGGCAACTCGAAGACCGCGTCTTCGGCCAGGGGCTGGTGGGGCGCACTGAGGACAATCTCCTCCACCACCTCGACCATCGCCGGGGCCTGGGCACTCAGCACCGGCTCGGCGCTCTTCCTGGCAAGCTGCTGGAGCACCTGGACATGCAGGCCTTCCAACTGGCTGAAAAATTCGCTGGTGGCAAAGGGATCGAACGCGGCGCTGGTCAGACCGTCGCGCAAGGCCTTGAGCAACCCGGGTACCAACTCCAGCAGTTTGAGCCGGGCATCGACCGGGTCCCGGGGTTCGACACTCCAGATCAAATCATCCATGGTCTGCAAGCCGGCCTGCCATTCGGCGGACGCTTCACCCTGCTTGAGCCAGGTCAGCAACAGCACCTTGCTCCAGGCCTCCTGGAGCAGGCGCACGACCACCTCGGGCAAGGTGCGCCCCAACAGCCGTTCGTTCAACACTTCCTGGACCCGCTGGCGTGCCTGTTCGGCCTTGGCCCGGCCTTCTTCGGCATCGCGGGTACGTTGTTCGAGCAATTCGCTGCGCCGGCGCTCGTCGCTGGTAAAGGCGAGGAATTCCACCAGCAACTCGGAAAAAATCGCCGGATCATCGACGAAATCATTCAACAGGCGTTGCACGATCTGTTCGATGCGTACGTAGAGGGCATCGCGCTGATAGTCGTCACGAGCCCCCCAGCCCAGGGCGGCGGAGGCGATTTCATTCAACAGGCGTCGTGCCGGATGGCTGCCACGGCTGAAAAAGCTCTTGTCCAGCACCGCCACTTTCAACATCGGGATCTGCAAGCGGCCGATCAGCGCCTTCAGCGAGTCCGGCAGGACGCGGTCATCGAGGATAAACTCGAAGAGCATGGCGATCAGGTTGATCACATCCTCGTCCATGCCCCCGACCACCCGGGACTTGCCGCTTTTCACGCTGACCCGGGTCAACAGCTGTTCCAACTGGTTGCGCAGGTCGAAATCTTCCGCCGAGCTGGGCTCCGGTACATATTGCTGCAGATGCGAGAGCAGGCGCAGCAGGTCATTGGTGGAAATCGGCTGGACCTCGGAGCCGGCCTCAAGCTTGGGCGCGACGCTGCCACGCACATGCAGCAGCAGCTCCTGCAAGGCGGCGAACACCTCTTGCACGCTTTCATCGAGGGGCTTGATGCTGGCGCTCGCTGCCGGTTGACCACGGGTGCCGGCTGACGGCCGGTCGCTGGCACGCCGCGCCGGGGCAGCCTTGAGCTCCGGCAGCACACCGGTGGCGATCAGCAATTGATTGGCTTCGGCGTACAAATGGTCGGTGTCGCTGAGGACATATTTCTCGAACAGCTTGAGGATGATCAGCTTGACCTTGATCTCCACCCCGAGGTTGCGCCCGGCCTCGAGGAAATACCCGCAGAGCATCGCCGGGCCCACGGGATTGCTCGCATCATCGACACGCCGGGTAATCAGGGCATTGAGGCGGGTGCTGAGTTGCCCGAGGGCAAAACCGTCGCGGCTGAGGACCTTGGCGACCATGGCATCCAGGGCCACGGTGCGCTCCAGTTCATCGTTGGACACCAGCGCCAGGGCTTCGTAGGACACCGCCGTGGACAGCGTCGGCTCACTGATGTCGTACTGGCCAAGGCCGTCAAAGGCCTCGAAAAAACGCTCGAGAAAACCACGCTCGATACTTTTGCGCTTGAGGCGCAGGTCGCGCATGGCTTCGAAAAAAGTGTTCTGGTCGACGTTGTTCTGGGCCTTGTCGGCCATTTCGAACAAGGTGTCGTCGGCATTATCGAACAGCACCTGCAAGCCTTGCTTGAGCTGCAGCGCGGCCTTGTCACGGACCTGGACGAGAACCACGGGCAAACGGGCCAGCGGCGACGGCGTCGCTTGCTCGTCGGATGCCTTGTGCAACGGCACGACCTTTCCGTCATTGTGCATCAAAGCCTCCTGCCGCAGCGGTTCTGTCAGTTCTGCGTGAAAGATCGGTGTGTGCGGGAAGTCAGCATAGTGACTCACAACCGCTTCTCGGCGAACACCCCAGGCATTCACCGGCTATCGATAATCGGGGAATCACAGAGACGTCAAAGCTATGACGTCAATTACAAGGCAGATTATCTTGCAAAAGATGTCACTTTTGCTAGTGCCTGTGCAATTCCTTTTCATATCCATACGGGAATAGACCGCCAGCCCGGCAAAACGCTCGCGGCAAGCGACCAAAGGCAAGATCCGGGTGCTCGGGGTCGACCACGTGCCTTGGGTTGGGCGGCGCCCTGCCCCTATAATCAGGACACTTTGTTTGTGGAGTCCGTTATGCCGAATCTACGCCTCGCCGACCTGACCGCCGAAATCGAAGCCAACGTGCGCCGTGCGTTGCTCGAAGACATCGGCAGTGGCGACATCACCGCCCAGCTGATCCCCGCCGAGCGCCTGGCCAAGGCCGCCATCATTACCCGCGACGCGGCGACCATTGCCGGTACGGCCTGGGTCGATGCGGTGTTCCGCCAGCTCGACCCGCGGGTGGCGGTGCATTGGCAAGTGCGCGACGGCGAACGGGTGCGGCCGAACCAGGCGCTGTTCCACCTCGAAGGCCCGGCGCGCTCGCTGCTCAGCGGCGAACGTTGCGCGCTGAATTTCCTCCAACTGCTGTCCGGGGTCGCGACCCATGCGCGCTATTACGCCGACCAGGTCGCCGATACCGCGGTCAAGCTGCTGGATACCCGCAAGACCTTGCCGGGCCTGCGCCTGGCGCAAAAGTACGCGGTGACCTGCGGCGGTTGTCATAACCATCGGATCGGCTTGTACGACGCGTTCCTGATCAAGGAAAACCATATCGCCGCGTGCGGTGGGATCGCCCAGGCGATCAACGCGGCGCACAAGATCGCCCCGGGCAAGCCGGTGGAGATCGAGGTGGAGAGCCTGGCCGAGCTCAAGGAAGCGCTGGCGGCGGGGGCGGATATCATCATGCTCGACGAGTTGAGCCTGGACGATATGCGCGAAGCGGTGCGCCTGAATGCCGGCAAGGCGAAGCTGGAAGCCAGTGGCGGGATCAATGAAAGCACCCTGCGGCCGATTGCCGAGACCGGCGTGGACTATATCTCCATTGGTGCCATGACCAAGGATGTGAAGGCGGTGGACCTGTCGATGCGTTTGAGTCTCTGAGAAGAGGCTCAACGCAACGAAAAGCGCCGTGACTCAAGCTCCAGCAACCATTGCTTGGCAGCCAGCCCGCCACCGAATCCGGTCAGGCTGCCGTTGCTGCCGATCACCCGATGACAGGGCACGATCACCGGCACCGGGTTGCGTCCATTCGCCGCCCCGACCGCCCGTGAAGCCTTGGGTCGATTGATCTGCTGGGAAATTTCGCCATAGCTGGTGGTCACGCCGTAAGGAATGGTCATCAGGGCCTGCCAGACGTCTTTCTGGAAATCCGTGCCTTGCATATTGAGCTTCAGCTCGAACTCGACGCGCTCGCCGGCAAAGTACTCTTCCAGTTGCGTACGCACCTGCGCCAGTTTGTCCGGCGCATGCACCCAGCTGTCCAGGGGCGTCTGCGGCCGATAGTCCAGCTCGAAGCGCAGCTCGCACAGTCCATCGTCATCAGCCACCAGCATCATGGGACCGATGGGCGAAGGGATGATGTCGTAGTAAATCGGGCTTGCGGTCATTTTTGCCTCCTGCGTATCGATTCTGCCTCACTCGCCCCGCGCCACAGGTACATCACCGTATAGGCGCGCCATGGCCGCCAGTCCTCGGCGAGCCGTTCCAGGGCCTTGGTACTCAAGGGCGGAACATCCCTGACCACTTCGCGACGCAGGATCAGATCCGCCGCCGGGAAGGCATCGGGATGATTGAGCGCGCGCATGGCGATGTAGTGCGCGGTCCATTCGCCAATACCCGGGAGCGCGACCCAGCTTTTGACGAAGTCATTCAGGCGTTGCTCGGTACGAAAACTCACCCGCCCATCGAGCAAGGCCCGGGCGATGCCCTGGATGGTCGCGGTGCGTGTCCTGATCACACCGATTGAACCCAGGTCCGCGTCGACCATCTGCTCTGGGGATGGAAACAAGCGATCCAGGCCGGGTGCTGGCGGTACCTCAAGAACGGTGCCGAAACGGGTCAACAATCGCGACGCCAAAGTGCGTGCCGCCGCCACACTGACCTGCTGCCCCAACACCGCCCGCACCGAAATCTCGAAACCGTCCCAGCCACCTGGCAGCCGCTGACCGGGATAACGCTCAACCAGTGGCGCCAGCACCGGGCTCGCGCCCAGGGTAGCAGCGATGGCCTGGGGATCGGCGTCCAGGTCGAACATCCGACGAATCCGCGTGACCACCGGTAGCATCTGGCTGGGCGGGACATTGAACAGTTCGAGCTTCAAGGCATGACCGCCATCGGGCCAGGCGCTGATCTGCAGCCAACTGGGCGATTCGTGGCTGCCGAAGACTCGCCGATAGCCTTGCTCGTCGACCACTTCGATACCCGGCAAGGCACGACTGGCGAGGAACGCCAACACAGCCTTGAAATCGTAGGGGGGTCGATAGCCCAGGCGCAGGACCAGTGCGTTGTTGGCATTGGCCAACGGCTTGCGCCGAAACTCCCGGGGTGGGGCATGGTTGGCTTCGGCAAAGGCCGAGTTGAAACGACGCAGGCTCTGGAAACCCGAGGCCAGCGCCACTTCGGTGATCGGCAGCGCGGTCTCGGTCAGCAGTTGCTTGGCGAACAGCAGGCGCTGGGTGGCATGGACCGCGATGGGTGGAGCGCCCAGGTGTTTGACGAACAGGCGGCGCAGTTGCCGGGCACCGACATCGAGCCGGGTGGCGAGATCGTCGAGGGACTGTTCGGCGAGGAAGCCTTCATGGATCAGCTTCAGCCCACGGCCGACCAGATGTTCGCCGTGCTGCCAGATAGTGTTGCCCGGCGCCAGTTCGGGGCGGCAACGCAGGCAGGGTCGAAAACCGAGGGCTTCGGCGGCGGCGGCACTGGGGTAGTACTGCACATTCTCGACCTTGGGCGGACGCGCCGGGCAGACGGGACGGCAGTAGATCCGGGTGCTGAGCACCGCGGTGAAAAACACCCCGTCGAAACGCGCATCGCGGCTCAGGCGGGCCTTTTCACAGATATCGGCCGAGGGGAATGAGGGAGTAATTGTCGTGTTCATGCGCAGAGACTAGCACCGGCGATGGGGCTGTTCTCGCCATTTTCGGACGTGAATGATGTGGTGCCGGAGATAGGAATCGAACCTACGACCTTCGCGTTACGAGTGCGCTGCTCTACCGACTGAGCTACACCGGCGTGGCGCTAAAGCTAGCATCCGCTGCCGTAGCGGGCAAGCTACTCGGGCTTGATCGCAATCACGCCCTGGGCCCAGAAGCGCGGTTGGAGATGGCCGCCGTATTGCTGCTGGTAGTGTTTGTTGCGCTCGTCCAGTTGGGGCACGTCGCGGATCACCACATAGACCAGGAACAGCACGGCAGCGGTGCTGATGCCCATCCACGACCAATGGATAAAGGCATTGGGCTTGGCCGGCTCGCCCTTCCAGACATGCAACGCCAGCAGCCAGCCGACCACCAGCGACAGCCAGAGCTGGGAGTACGGCATCACGATCACTCCGTCGACCATGGACTGGGTCAGGGCGCCGATCAGGCTGGCGAACAGGCACAGGCGCAGCAGATCGGTCGGGTCGTCGGAAGTCGAGCGCTCGTGGATCAGGCGGAAGGTTGCCCACAAACCGCGTCCGACCAACCCCATGACCAGCAAGGTGGAGGGAATACCCCATTCGCTGGCCCATTGCAGAATGGCCTGGTGCGGATGGGCCGCGATGGGATTGTGGATATCCGCAAAGTGCATGGGGCCGAAGCCGAGCCAGGGGCGTTCGCGGATCATGTCCCAGGCCTGTTGCCAAAGTGGGCCTCGGTTGGAAAGCGTGGTGGTCAGGCGATCACTGGCGAAGTTGCTCACTTCTATGCCGAGGTAGCCAGTGAGAACGCTGAACAACAGCCAGTAAAGTGTCACGCCCACCACGACGGCGGGCAGTTGCCAGGCGATCCATCGTTTGCCGGAGTGACCGCAGATGAAGAGCACGCAGGCAGCTACGCCCATACCCAGCCAGGTGCCGCGAGTGCCACCCGTTACTGCGATCAGCCACCAGAGACTCAGGAGTGAGAAGACCCAGACTTGGGTGGAGCGTTTAGTTGTGGGCAGCAGGAGTGGGAGCGCTAAAAGCGGCAGGGTGAAGGTCTGGAATTGGCCGTAGAAACGCTTGTTGGAGAAGCCGGAGATAAGCTTGTCGGTATCCAGTACCTCCAGCCCACTCATGAATGCAGAGCCACCAGACAAAATGAACTGAAAGCATTTGCTCGCGCAAAGCAACACGATGAACAGCATCAGATAGCGGTCAGAAGCATCACCTTCGAGCCTTCGCCCTATAGCAAAGGAATAGGCGATCATGCTGGAGGCAATCAGCAGCGAAAGCTCAACCAAAGCCCAAACTGGCTGATGAGACTGTAATGACGACAGCGAACCCAGCAAGACGATAGAAATACACACCATCACGGCCATGTTGTAGCGAGCGAACGCAACCTGCTGTGAGGCAAGACCTGAAACCTGGGATGCCAAAGCCGCGAAAGCAATGCTTATCTGGAAAATACGCTGCCAGTCATGCCCACCAAATACCGCCGAAACCGCAAGCGTCAGAATGATCAAGCATACAAACAGGTAGCCCCTTGCCTTCAAAATGGCTAATAACGGCATTGATGCCCTCAACGTACAAAATTGGATACAGACTGAGGGTAATCCAGACCTGCAGCTCTGGAAAACCTTGGCACGACGATTGCTGCGGAACCAGTGAAGGCGCACAACGCCAAAAACGCAACATCCCTCAAAGGAAACAACCATGAAAGCGATGCAAAAAGGTTTTACGCTGATCGAGTTGATGATCGTCGTGGCGATTATCGGGATTTTGGCGGCTGTGGCGTTGCCCGCTTACCAGAACTATATGAAAAAAGCCGCATACTCTGAGATCACTGCCGCTATGGATCCAGTTAAAACGGCAATAGTCGCTTGCATGCAGACGTCGGGCCAGCAAATAGCGCAGTGCAGCACAGGGGCCCTGATAGGCGTGACGTTGCCAACAAACCAGGCTGGCAGCGCTCTGAACAGCATTGCTATTACGGCGGCATCTGGCGTCATTACTGCAACTCCTAATGCCTACAAAGGAATCGCCGCAGGCGACACTTGCGTTCTTAGTCCGGATGCTAATTTCCTCGTCTGGACGTATAGCGGTGCCTGTGTCAACAATGGATATGTTAAAAACTGATTTAGCCTAGTTCAGCTAGCAGTCCAAACTCATATTCTAAGGACCATCATAGATACTTTTCTATGATGGTCTTTTTTTGCTTAACAGCTCAAAACTATTAACATGTAGTGCCGCATCGCTATTTAAACCACACCACAAACAGACTGCGATCACTTCAAAGCAGCAAAATCTGACATTTTTTGTCACCTAGCATACCGATTTGGCACCAACGCCCGACTAGGCTATAAGACTCCAACTGTTTGTGTTTGGTGCTCAAATGAACGATATCGCCCTTTCCGGCCTGGCCAAGCAACTGGTTGCAGCCGAGCTACTTACCGACAAAAACGCTCAGCAGGCGTATCAGCAAGCCCAACGCAGCCGGATTTCCCTGGTTAGCTATCTGGTCCAGAACAAATTGGTCAAAAGCCGGCAGGTGGCGGAAATTGCCTCCGAACATTTTGGGGTCGCCCTGCTCGACCTGGCCTGCCTGGACAAAGAAAGCCAACCCAAGGGGCTGGTCAGTGAAAAGCTGATCCGCCAGCACCACGTGCTGCCTTTATGGCGACGCGGCAACAAGTTGTTCGTCGGTATCTCCGACCCAAGCAATCACCAGGCTATTACCGATATCCAATTCAGTACAGGCCTCACCACCGAGGCCATTCTGGTCGAGGATGACAAGCTCACCGATGCCATCGACAAGTTTTTCGACAGCAATTCCACCGGTTTTGAGGAGATGGGGGACGTTGACCTCGAAGGGTTGGATATCGAGTCGGTCGATGACAAGAAGCAAGAACAGATTTCTGGCCAGGACGCCGATGACGCTCCGGTGGTTCGCTTCGTCAACAAGATGCTCCTGGATGCCATCAAGGGCGGCTCATCCGACCTGCACTTCGAACCTTATGAAAAGATCTACCGGGTTCGCCTACGTACCGACGGCATCCTGCGAGAAGTCGCCAGACCGCCTATTCATCTTGCCAGTCGTATCGCCGCTCGCCTGAAGGTCATGGCCAGCTTGGACATTTCAGAACGTCGCAAGCCCCAAGACGGCCGGATCAAAATGCGCATCTCGAAGACCAAGGCCATTGACTTCCGAGTCAACACCCTGCCGACACTATGGGGTGAAAAGATCGTGATGCGTATCCTCGATCCCTCCAGCGCACAAATGGGCATTGATGCACTAGGCTACGAGCCAGATCAGAAAGACCTCTATATGGCGGCGCTGAAGCAGCCGCAAGGCATGATTCTGGTCACTGGCCCGACCGGCTCGGGCAAAACCGTTTCCCTCTACACCGGTCTGAATATCCTCAATACCGTGGACATCAATATTTCCACCGCCGAAGACCCGGTGGAGATCAATATGGAAGGCATCAACCAGGTCAACGTCAACCCCAAGCAAGGGTTAGACTTTGCCCAGGCCCTTCGCTCCTTCCTGCGGCAGGACCCGGATGTGATCATGGTCGGTGAGATCCGCGACCTGGAAACCGCCGAGATCGCCATCAAGGCGGCCCAAACCGGTCATATGGTGCTCTCTACCTTGCACACCAACAGCGCCGCCGAAACCCTGACCCGCCTACAGAACATGGGCATCGCCGGTTTCAACATTGCGACCTCGGTGAACCTGATCATCGCACAGCGCCTGGCCCGCAAGCTGTGCAGCCACTGCAAGAAAGAGATCGACATCCCCGAAGAGGCCCAGCTCAAGGAAGGCTTCCCAGCAGAGCTCATCGGCACGTTCAAGATTTATGAGCCGGTCGGCTGCGAGCAGTGCAACGGTGGCTATAAAGGTCGTGTCGGCATCTATGAGGTAGTGAAGAACACACCGGACCTGCAACATTTAATCATGGCCGAGGGCAACTCATTGGAAATCGCCGCGCAAATGCGCAAAGACGGCTTCAACGACCTGCGTACTTCGGGGCTGAAAAAGGCCATGCAAGGTGTAACCAGCCTGGAAGAAGTCAACCGAGTCACCAAGGACTAAACAATGGCAACCAAAGCAGCAGTCAAGGTCAGCGTTTACGCTTGGGAGGGTACCGACAAAAAAGGTGCCAAAATGACCGGTGAACTGAGCGGTCACAACCCCGCACTGATCAAGGCACAGTTACGTAAACAAGGTATCAATCCTGGCAAGGTGCGCAAAAAGAGCGCCTCGATTTTTAGCAAAGGCAAACGTATCAAGCCCCTGGATATAGCACTGTTCACCCGCCAGATGGCAACCATGATGAAGGCCGGCGTTCCGCTGTTGCAGTCCTTCGACATCATCGGAGAAGGCTTTGATAACCCGAACATGCGCAAGCTAGTGGATGACATCAAACAGGAGGTCGCCGCCGGTAACAGCTTCGCCACGTCGCTGCGCAAGAAACCCGAGTACTTCGACGATCTGTATTGCAACCTGGTGGATGCAGGTGAACAGGCTGGAGCCCTGGAAAGCCTGCTAGAGCGGGTGGCAACCTACAAGGAAAAAACCGAGGCGCTTAGGGCCAAGATCAAAAAGGCCATGAACTACCCGATTGCAGTTGTTCTGGTGGCGATTATTGTGTCCGGGATTTTGTTGATCAAAGTCGTACCTCAATTTCAGTCGGTCTTCTCCAGCTTCGGTGCCGAGTTACCGGCCTTCACCCTGATGGTGATCGGCCTATCCAAACTCTTACAAGACTGGTGGCTGATTGTTGTGGGGGCATCGATTGCCGCTATCTTCGGTTTCAAGCACGCTCGTAAAAAATCGGAGCGTTTCCGCAACTGGCTTGATCGGGGCGCATTAAAACTCCCCATCGTCGGCAGTCTGCTCTACAAATCTGCCGTCGCCCGCTACGCCCGCACACTCTCAACCACCTTCGCGGCTGGCGTACCACTGGTCGAAGCCCTAGACTCCGTAGCGGGTGCTACAGGTAATATCGTCTTCAAAAACGCAGTCAACCGCATCAAGCAAGATGTCTCTACTGGTATGCAGCTCAACTTCTCCATGCGCGCCACTGGTGTCTTCCCCAGCATGGCAATCCAGATGACCGCCATTGGCGAAGAATCCGGTGCCTTAGACGATATGCTCGACAAGGTTGCCACCTACTACGAAGGCGAAGTCGACAACATGGTCGACAGCCTCACAAGCCTGATGGAACCCATCATCATGACCGTGCTCGGCATAATTGTCGGCGGTCTGGTAATCGCTATGTACCTGCCCATCTTCAAGCTTGGCCAAGTGGTTTAACCGATGCCCCTACCCGACTTCCTGGCCAGCCAACCGCTGGCCTTCGTTTTTTTCGCCCTGCTCCTCGGCCTGATCGTCGGCAGCTTTCTCAACGTCGTGGTCTGGCGCCTGCCGAAAATGCTCGAACGCGACTGGCGCACCCAGGCCCACGAAGTCCTTGGCCTCCCGCAACCCGAGCCCGGCCCGATCTACAACCTGCTTCTACCCCACTCCCATTGCCCGCACTGCAATCACCAGATCCGCGCCTGGGAAAACCTGCCACTCGTCAGCTACCTGCTCCTGCGCGGCCAGTGCTCCCAGTGCAAGGCCCCCATCAGCAAACGCTACCCGCTCACTGAAATGGCCTGCGGCCTGCTCTCAGCCTTTGTCGCCTGGCATTTCGGCTTCGGCTGGCCCGCCGCCCTGATGCTGCTGCTGACCTGGGGCCTGTTGGCCATGAGCCTGATCGACGCCGATCACCAACTCCTGCCTGACGCCCTGGTCCTGCCACTGCTCTGGCTCGGCCTGATCGCCAACCACTTCGGCCTGTTCACCAGCCTTGACGATGCCCTGTGGGGCGCCGTGGCCGGTTACCTGAGCCTCTGGTCGGTCTACTGGCTGTTCAAGCTGTTCACCGGCAAGGAAGGCATGGGCCATGGCGACTTCAAGCTGCTGGCGATGCTCGGCGCCTGGGGCGGCTGGCAGATCCTGCCGTTGACCATCCTGTTGTCCTCCCTGGTCGGCGCCGTACTCGGCCTGATTCTGTTGCGCCTGCGCAACGCCCAGACCTCGACCCCGATCCCCTTTGGCCCCTATCTGGCGATTGCCGGCTGGATTGCCTTGCTCTGGGGTGGTCAAATAACCGCTTCCTATCTGCAGTTTGCCGGTTTCAAATGAGCACAGCCGTTTCAACCCCCTGGATTCTCGGCCTTACCGGCGGCATCGGTAGCGGCAAGAGCGCCGCAGCCCAACACTTCAGCGACCTCGGCATCCACACCGTGGACGCCGATCACGCCGCCCGCTGGGTGGTGGAACCCGGCCGTCCGGCACTGGAAAAAATTGTCGAACACTTCGGCCCCGGCGTATTGCAAGCCGACGGCCAACTGGACCGCGCCGCCCTGCGCACGCTGATCTTCGAAGCGCCGGAACAACGCCGCTGGCTCGAAGCCCTGCTACATCCGCTGATCGGCGAGGAGATCGCCAGCCACCTGGCCCGGGCACAATCGCCCTATGCGATCCTGGTCTCGCCGCTGCTGATCGAATCGGGACAATACAAGAACACCCAGCGCGTGCTGGTGATCGACGCCCCGCAGGCGCTGCAGATCCAGCGCACCCGGCAACGCGACCAGACCAGCGAACAACAGGTGCAGGCCATCCTCAAGGCCCAGGCCAGCCGCGAAGAGCGCCTGCGCCATGCCGACGATGTGCTGGTCAACGACCGCGACCTGGCCTGGCTGCACAGCGAGGTCGAGCGTCTGCATCACTTTTATCTGACTTTGCGTGGAGGCCACTGATGAGCCAACCCTTGACCGTTGAATGCCCGACCTGCGGCGCCCCCGTGGAATGGACCACCGCCAACACCTATCGGCCGTTCTGCTCCGACCGCTGCAAACTGATCGACCTCGGCGCCTGGGCCGCGGAGGAACACAAGATCCCCGTCAGCCCCGACGCCGAAGACGACCTGTTCTCCGACGATCTGCCTCCCCGCGCGCACTGAGCGTCAGACGATCAGGGCCGCATAAAAGCGTAGTCCTGGTCGTCATCGAGGTTCTCGGCGAGAAATTGCAGTTCATCCGCCAGATCCTCCGCACTGCGCAGCGCCTTGCTCTGCTGCACCACCGCGCTGAGCAAGGCGCGCAGGCCCAACCCGGGCTCGAACCCCTCCACTTGCGCATCTTCCAGACTGGCCTGCACCTGCTGACGTGCCCATTCGTACACACTCATGACCTTGCTCCCGGTTTTTTCCGCAGCATGGTCGCGGGGCCGGCCGATGTAATTGATACAGATCAACGCGGCCCATCGTCCTTCCACGGCGCCGACAGGTAACGGGTGCGGTTGAACGTCTCCAGCCACTCCGGACAGAACACCACCAAGGCGCTGACCAGCATGCCGTTGATAAAGGCCTCGGGAAAAATGATCAGCCACAGATAACCGACAAAATCCCCCAGCCACTCCGGCAGGGCGAAACGTTCGTCGAACCACAAGACGCCCAGGCTCGCCAACAGGCAGAGCAAAGCCGCCAGGGCGGCGGCGAAAAACCCCGAGCAGAAAATATACACAAAGGGATTACGCGGCTGCGCCCGCTCCACCAGGATCGCGCAGACCTCCGTTACCAGCACCGGCAACAGGATCAGCAAGCTGCCGTTGACACCGAGCGCCGCCAAATCCTGCCTTCCCAGCAGCACCAGGCCAAGCTGCGCCACCAGCCCGCCGACAATCGCCAGCGGCCAGTCCAGCAGCAGGGTCACAGCCGTCAGGCCGATAAAGTGATAGGACACCCCGGTGTCGAAGTCACGCCGTACCAGCCAGAGCAGGAACAGGGCGAACACCGTGCCGAACAGCAGGTGCTGGCGGCGGCTGTCGGTAAACAGCTCGACCCAGGGCGAACGCCAGATCGCCCAGGCCAGCACCGGCAGATAGATCAGCCAGCCGATGACCAGGCTGGCCGGCGACAGCAGTTGCGCGCCAATCATAAAAACCTCTCCACCCTCCGCGGCCCCGATAACCCTTGCCGGGTTGAATCCTGAAGTCTACACCGCCCGTTACGCCGCACCATGTCGACAAAAATTGTTCCGGACTTCCAGACCTTACAGTTTCAACGCTAAGCTTGGGCCATGGACGACTCGGATTTTTTACGCTTGCTGACCATCCAGGCGGAGCAAGCCAACACGTTTCTTTCCAATGCCCGCAAATGGGAGCGTGAGCGTTGGGTCTGCCAGCGCCTGCTGCAAGGGCTGAACATTGCCTATCGAGCCGAAGACTTCCACCCCGCCGGGCAGGAGCCGCCGGACGTGTTGTTTCGCGACGCCTGCTTCGAGGTATTTTTCGTCCTCGACGAAGGCCGGCGGCTCAACGATGAGTGGCGCGAAGAGTTGCAGCGCCGACGCAGTGCCTTTTCCCTCAGCCAACTGGTACGCCGTGAGGCCAAGCCCAGGCGCATTCCCGCCTCCGAGCTACTGCAGCGGCTGGCCCCGACCCTGCGCAAAAAGGCCCATAACTACAAGGAGCGCGGACTGGACCTGGGTGAGCTGGACATCATCGCCTTCGCCAGCCTCAAGCGCGAAGTGCTCGACCTCAACAGCCACTTCCCACCGCCGACCGAATACCTGCGCCAAGGCTGGCGCTCGCTGTCGCTGGTGGGGCCGACCTTCGCCCGGGTGCTGTTCGCCCACCCCGACGCCCCGGACTTCCTGCGTAGCAACCTGGGGCGCAGCATCGTTTTCGACGTCGGCATCAGTTTGTAAGCCATGGCGCAATCACCGCGCCAATGATACAAAGCACCTTGGTAACGTCTACCTGACGAGGCTCCCATGACCAGCCGCCTGAACCCCGACGACCAGCAACATGTCGACCAGTATCTGCAGCTTCCGCAGCACCAAGTCGAGCGCCGGCCATTTCGGCCGTGGATGCTCCTGGTGGTGGTGCTCGCCGCGGTCATCGGCCTGGGCCTGTTGAGCCGCTTCCTGAGTTACCTGGTGCTATGAGCTGCCTCGCGCTCGCCCGGATAACGCAGGCACAGATTTCCTTTAGCCTTGCGAGATATCCCCATGAACCATCGTATCGTGATCGTCGGCGGCGGCGCCGGCGGCCTGGAACTAGCGACCCGCCTGGGTAAGACCCTGGGTAAACGCGGCATTGCCAGCGTCATGCTGGTCGACGCGAACCTGACCCACATCTGGAAACCCCTGCTGCATGAAGTGGCGGCCGGCTCGCTGAATTCTTCGTCCGACGAACTCAACTATGTCGCCCAGGCGAAATGGAACCATTTCGAGTTCCAGCTGGGGCGCATGAGCGGGCTCGACCGCGAGCAGAAAAAAATCCAGCTGGCGGCTACCTACGACGAAAACGGCGTGGAGCTGCTGCCTGCCCGTGAACTGGGCTACGACTACCTGGTGATCGCGGTCGGCAGCACGACCAACGATTTCGGCACCGAGGGCGCGGCGCAGCACTGCCTGTTCCTCGACACCCGCAAACAGGCCGAGCGTTTCCACCAGCAATTGCTCAACCATTACCTGCGCGCCCATGCCGGGCAAACCGATGCGGTCGAGCAGATCAGCGTAGCGATTGTCGGCGCCGGCGCCACCGGTGTAGAGCTGGCGGCCGAGCTGCATAACGCCGCCCACGAACTGGCGGCCTACGGCCTGGATCGGATCAAGCCGGAAAACATGCATATCACCTTGATCGAGGCTGGTCCTCGGGTGTTGCCGGCCTTGCCGGAGCGCATCGGCGGCCCCGTGCACAAGACCCTGGAAAAACTCGGCGTGCGGGTCATGACCAATGCCGCCGTAAGTGAAGTGACGGCGGACAACCTGGTGACCGCCGATGGCCAGGTGATTGCCGCGAGCCTCAAGGTCTGGGCCGCGGGGATTCGTGCGCCGGGCTTTCTCAAGGACATCGATGGCCTGGAAACCAACCGGATCAATCAGCTGCAGGTATTGCCGACGCTGCAGACCACTCGCGACGAGAACATTTTCGCCTTCGGTGATTGCGCAGCCTGCCCGCAGCCGGGGAGCGACCGCAATGTGCCGCCCCGGGCGCAAGCCGCGCACCAGCAGGCGTCATTGCTGGCCAAGTCGCTGAAATTGCGTATCGAAGGCAAGACCTTGCCGGAGTATCGCTATACCGACTACGGCTCGCTGATTTCATTGTCACGCTTTTCCGCCGTCGGCAACCTGATGGGTAACCTGACCGGCAGCGTGATGCTGGAAGGCTGGCTCGCGCGGATGTTCTATATATCGCTGTACCGGATGCACCAGATGGCACTGTATGGCACCTTCCGCACCCTGATGCTGATGCTCGGCAGTCGGATCGGGAGAGGGACGGATCCGCGGTTGAAGTTGCACTGAGATCCAACCGTCCCCACGTCCAGCGTGGGGACGGTCGCTCAGCAGGCGAATCGGTTAAACGCCGCCGGGACACCCCGAAATCTGACGACGCTGATGAATCAGGTCGACAATCTGGCACTCCGGCGCATAGCCATTGACCGTCTCGCATAGCAGCGTACGAACCCGCCCATAGTCACCCTCTGCGACCGCCTTCAGCAGTGCTGAAATCGCCAGTTTGAAGCCCTCCCACGGTAGATGCTCCTCGTTGGCGCGCATGATCATCGGGTGTTCGGTCGGGCGGACATTGTCACCGATCAACAACTCCTCATAGAGCTTTTCGCCACGACGCAGCCCGGTGAACTCGATAGCGATGTCCCCGCCGGGACGTTCTTTGCTACGCACGGAAAGGCCGGACAGATGGACCATTTTCTCCGCCAGATCGGCGATCCTCACGGGCGGCCCCATATCGAGCACAAACACGTCACCGCCCAGCCCCATGGAGCCCGCCTGAATCACCAGTTGCGCGGCCTCGGGAATGGTCATGAAATAGCGGGTCATATTCGGATGGGTTACCGTAATCGGTCCGCCACTCTTGATTTGCTCGCGAAACAGCGGAATAACCGAACCGGATGAGCCCAGCACATTGCCGAAACGTACCATGGTAAACCGGGTTGTGTTGGCGCAAGGCGCCGTGAAGTGCTCACCCAACAGCAGGGGCTGCGATTCGCAGCTGAGGGCCTGTAGCGTCATCTCGGCCAGCCGCTTGGTGCACCCCATGACATTGGTAGGGCGTACCGCCTTGTCGGTAGAGATCAACACGAAGTGCTTAACTCCCGCCTGCACTGCCGCCTGCGCAGTCTGCAAGGTCCCCAGGACATTGTTCAACACGCCTTCGGCAACGTTATGCTCGACGATCGGCACATGTTTATACGCCGCGGCGTGATAGACCGTGTTCACGCGCCAGGTTCTCATTACATCCAACAGGCGCTCACTGTTGCGAATCGAGCCAAGGATCGGCACCAACTCCAGACTGAGCCCTTCACTGTGGATCAGCTTCTCCAACTCGCCCTGGATGCTATAGAGATTGAATTCACTGTGCTCGAACAAGACCAGCACCGTTGGCTTGCTGGTGAGAATTTGCCGACACAGTTCCGAACCGATGGAGCCACCGGCACCTGTCACCATAACAACCTGGCCGCGGATACAGCACTCGAAGAGAGTTTGTTGCGCCACCACCGTGTCGCGCCCGAGCAGATCGATGATATCGACTTCCTGCAGATCGCTGACACTAACCCGGCCACTGGCCAGATCCATGAACCCCGGTATCGTGCGCACATGCACCGGATAAGACTCGAGCGCCATCAAGATATCGCGACGCCTGGCACGCGACACCGACGGAATAGCCAGCAATACTTCAGTTGCGCCGGTGTCCTCGATCAGCTGTGCAACATCCGCAAACGGATAAACCTTGAGGCCGGCGATCACCCGATTCGCGATACCCGCGTCATCGTCGATAAAGGCCACCGGACGCATCGCCTTGCCCATGCGCAGCGCCGCCACCAACTGATTGCCTGCCGCTCCACCACCATAGACTGCAACCTTGAGAGCCTCGTCATCCTGACGCAGGAAAGGCACATACTGGCCGGCGAGAAACCAGTCGCCGAGAAAATACTGACGCATGAACAAGCGCAAACCGCCGACCATCAACAAACTCAACCACCAGTAATTGATGATCAGCGAACGAGGTACCAGTACGTCCGGGCGGTATAAATAGACATAGACCGTCAACAACAACGCCGACAAAGTCACTGCCTTGAAAATACTGAGCAGGGCGTCGTTACCGAAATAACGCATCACAGCACGATACAAGCCAAAACGGACAAATATCGGAACAGTGATCACCGGCGCGGCCATGAACAACCAAGCATAATCACCAAAAGGATTCACTGGCCGCTCAATCCCCAGACGCACGACAAACGCCAGCCAGAGCGCGCCCCAGACCAGCACAACGTCAATGAGCAACTGCAAGAAACGCTTGTAGCTACGTGGCAGCCCCAATAAACGCTCACGCATTAGAAGCCCCTCCTTTACTCGACTTCCGGCTTGCAAGCCCCTCCTCCCTCTTACACTCGATGCGCCAGAGCGTCTCTTGTAGCCTTTTCCGATGTCCCATCCACATCAATCGCCAACGCCTACTCAAACAAGCCTTCTCGATACCAACCAGCAGCGCCACTGGCCCCGTTAAAAGAACTTGTAAATAGTCCGTTCAAGCTTTGCTCCACACGGTGCGGTTGATGTAGTCGGTGTAACTCAGCACCACACGAACCACCTGCAGAGAAACCGGTCCACCTCGATAATCCGGCACCAACGGCACCTTGCGCTGATCGCGAGCATGCTGGCTGGTAACCACTCGTACCGCATCCATGACTGAGCCGCGCTTCAGGCCGCTCATGATCAGCGTCCCTACATCCATCCCCTCAGGACGCTCGTGCGCATTGCGCAGAGTGACGGCAGGCAAATTCAACAATGAAGCTTCTTCGGTAATCGTGCCGCTGTCGGAAAGGACACAGAATGCCGACATCTGCAGCTTGATGTAGTCCAGCAAACCGAAAGGTTTGACGAAACGGATCAACGGGTGATCGAGCGATTCACCCAGAGCTTCCAGACGTTTGCGCGTACGAGGATGCGTCGAAACGATCAATGGGAAGCCATAGTGATCGGCCAGGGCTCGCAGGGTATCCAGCAAATCACGCAGGTTATCCGGCGTGTCGACGTTTTCCTCGCGGTGGGCGCTGACGATGAAGAACTTGTCCTGCTCCAGGCCACTGCGCTCCAGCACATCAGACTGCTCGATCTTGGGCATGTAGTAGTCGAGGACTTCCTGCATGTGCGAACCGGTCTTGATGATCGTTTCAGGGCGAATCCCCTCGGCGATAAGATAGCGGCGCGCGTGCTCAGTCAGCACCATGTTGATGTCACTGAGGTGATCCAGTACCTTGCGGTTCAGCTCCTCAGGCACCCGCTGATCGAAGCAGCGGTTGCCCGCTTCCATATGAAACACCGGAATCTTGCGACGCTTGGCAGCGATCACTGCCAAACAGGTGTTGGTGTCGCCATACAGCAGCAACGCGTCAGGCTTTTCCAGCTCGAAGATTTCATCGGACTTGGAGATGACCTCGGCGATGGTCTTGGCCGCCGTATCGCCAGTTGCGCCGAGGAAATGATCCGGCTTGCGAATCTCCAGGTCGTCGAAAAAAACCTGGTTGAGCTCGTAATCATAGTTCTGCCCGGAGTGCACCAGCACATGATCGACCTGGCGATCCAGCTCGGCTATGACCCGGCTCATCTTGATCAACTCGGGACGCGTGCCGACCAGCGTCATAACCTTAAGCATCGAGTTGCTCCTTGATGTAATCGAGCTTGAGCAATAGCTCCTTGATCCCAGATACATCCAGGCGCGTCGTATTGTGAGAGGTGTAATCGTCCAACTCGGAGATCCGCTGCTCACCCTCGACAAAGTACTTCTTGTAGTTCAGGTCACGGTTATCCGCCGGAATCCGGTAGTAACGCCCCATGTCCTCGGCCTTGGCCATTTCCTCGCGGGAAACCAGCGACTCGTAGAGTTTTTCGCCGTGGCGAGTACCGATCACCTTGACTTCGTTACTCTTGCCAAACAGTTGCTTGAGCGCTTCGGCCAAGTCGCCGACAGTAGAGGCAGGGGCTTTCTGGATGAACAGATCCCCTTGCTGACCGTGCTCGAACGCATGCAGAACCAGATCGACCGAGTCCTCAAGTGACATGAGGAAACGGGTCATTTCCGGGTCAGTGACCGTCAGCACTTCGCCTGAACGAAGTTGGTCGACGAACAACGGAATCACCGAGCCACGCGAAGCCATGACGTTGCCATAACGGGTAGCGCAGATGACCGGGCCCTTGGCCGGGATCATGCGCGACTTGGCCACCATCAGCTTTTCCGCCATGGCCTTGGAGATGCCCATGGCGTTGATCGGATAGACCGCTTTGTCAGTGCTCAATACCACAACCCGCTGCACACCACTGGCAATCGCGGCATTCAGTACGTTCTCGGTACCCAGCACGTTGGTACGCACGGCTTCCATCGGATAGAACTCGCAGGACGGAACCTGCTTCAGTGCCGCTGCGTGGAAGATGTAATCCACACCGACCATCGCCTGGGACAGGCTGCTGTAATCGCGAACATCGCCGATGTAGAACTTGACCTTGTCATTGGCCAAGGCAATGCGCATGTCTTCCTGCTTCTTCTCATCACGACTGAAGATGCGAATCTCGCGCACAGCGGTATTGAGAAAACGCTTGAGGACCGTATGGCCGAAAGAACCGGTACCACCGGTGATCATCAATACCTTGTCGTCGAACATGTAAACCTTCCGAATTCGTTAGCGAGTGGCGTGCATCAGCTCGATGAGCCGAGGCCAAGTTGGGGCTTTGTATCCAGTAGCCTGAGCGAAGCGTTCGCTGTTGAGCGAACGATCGATCACTAATGTAGCATCTGGGTGGATCTCGATGGACTTGCCGTATTGGCTGGCAATCAGGGTCAATAGATCCAGCTTGGCAATCGGCTCTGCAGCGACATGATACAGGCCATTGAGCTCCGGGTGCGGCAGGACAAAGTCTTTCATGATCCGAGCCAACTCAGCCGTGGGCAAACCGGAAAAAATAGCCTGGGAAAAACCTCGCACGCTACCTTGCTGCGCCAGAAACCAGTCCACCAGGGAGTAATTGGAGTTCAACTCATGCCCGATGATCGAGGTTCGCAGGGTAATCGCGTGGGGTAAATCGTGCAGTTCACCAATGTACTTGGACTTGCCATACAGGTCCTCGGCGTCCGAAAGGTCGCTTTCCAGGTAGCCTCCCTTACTTCCCGAGAAGACGCAGTCGGTACTGACATGGATCAATCGCGCACAGCCAAGGGCACAGAGCCGCGCCAGCCGATGTGGCAGCATGGCATTAATGGGCAATGCAGTCAGCGGGTCCTTGGCATCGGCCACTTGCTTGATCAACCCGACACAGTTAATGACCACGTCTGGACGTACCTGGACGAATGCAGCCACGAGCGAGTCCTGATCCAGCACATCGACACCAGAGAGTAAGCGCTCACGGCCTACTTCGGGGAGGTATCGCAACCCCGCCGAACTCCGCAACGTCCCCCAGACCTCATGCGCTGGATCAGAGCTGAATGTCCTGAAGACCGCGCTGCCCAGCATACCCGTGATGCCAAGTACCAAAATTTTCATGCTAACTCTCAGAGTATCTTACACTGTCAAACAAATATACATCGACTCAGGAGGCGAATCGAGAGCGCCAGTAGCTCAGAATTTTATCAGCAAAGTAAATCAAAAGGATATTGAAAATAATCGAACCAAAAAACAGCTAACTCTGCGCCGGCACATACCCAAAGCTCATGAATCGATAAGCGATTACTTGCGCAAATAAAGAGCACAAAATCACATTTCCTCCACCGACCTTGAGCACAAAGATCTCAAGTAGAGCCGCCCCCTGTCCTAGCAGGGTCATCGCAAAAAAACAAGAAAATATAAGAGCCAGAATAAAAAAAACGCGATGACACCGGACAAAGATACAAAGTGAAATCTTGAGGTATCGGTATTCTTATAGGCAGAATCAATCAGATTTTGTCATAAAAACTCAAAGCATTTTCATTATAAGCCTCTTGCCATGCTTGCCTCCAAACCGCCCAGCCCAACTGAGGATAACTGGAGATAGCCATAACCCCTTCCATTCCAACCCAACGGCCTACCAGCAAAGTACCAACCGAAGTGACCGTTACTTCAAGAGCCGTCAGGGGGGGGGGGGGGGGGGGGGAAAAAAAC
>NZ_JALLIY010000013.1 GCF_023242315.1 Pseudomonas sp. MWU13-2105 | reverse complement strand
CGATCGGTTATGCGTACGTTAGCCCTACTCTGACTCACCGCGCCGCAGTAAATGAGCTCTATTGAGGGCGCAGGTTTCGTGCTTATCTCCGATTAGGGAAGTCGATTCATATCAGCATCAAACCACTGGTTGGCAGAGACATCATGCCCGCCTCTTAAGCGATATGTTCCGGTTACGCACCCAGAGCCATACTGGATTTCGTCAGGAGTCGCCATTCGTGATCGCTCGTGTACGGCATAGGATTGGGGGCAAAATTGGGGGCATATCAAGATTTTTTCAAACTGAAACTACCGTCCTAGAGCCAAGTCAAAATGTTTTTCGGCGATCCGGATAGTCTTTAAGGCGCGCGGATCAACCATGCCCCCATACATTCCCGACTGGTTTTTGCCAACCAGGGCCTGATGGTGGCGGCGGCTTGCTAATCGGGTTTCTATTTTCTGCTTGCCTTGCGATCTCAAGTGGCGCGATCGCCACGTCCAACTGCGCCAACCAGGCTTTTTCCCGAACGATTCTATCGGCATGTCCGACATCAGGATTCGGTTCCGCCTCACGTACCTGTATTGATTCGTTCAATGCAATGCGCGAGTGCTTCAAGTCTTGCAGTACCCCTGTCGCTATCAACGCCCTAACTTGTGCGCCTGTATCAATTCCAAGCCTGCCAGCTTTTCTTGTATCGCTTGGGGACACATGCATGGACAGCTTGTTCTCCAGCTGAATGGGCGCGCCAACAACTGCATCAAAACGCTGCAGTTGGGCAATATGTTCTTCGCCCCCCTGCAACTTTCCCTGGGCAATGGATTGATGCTTGGCACGCGCGCCCATCACATCAGCCTCCCTCTCCAAGCCCTCATCGTCATTGATATTCACTCCCACCTTCATCTGCATCGTCGGCTTGGCCTGGACGCTCGCGGCACGGTTGTCCTGCAAGACGGCGGCGCCCTGGCGCTGGCGGACACTGGCAGTGCCCGGATTGTCCGGCGTTTTCCTGCTCTGGTGGGTGAGCTCGCTCATCTGACATGACTCCTGGCCACCTGGATGGTCTTGTTGTCCTTGCGGAACTCGCGCTTGATGCCCTCGATCAGATCGCCGTGGCGCACGCGGCGCTGGCCGCGGTTGATGGCGTTGAGGGCGCAATAGCGCAGTACGTTGATGATCGCGCCGCCGGCCAGTTCATGATCCTGTGCCAGCTGCGGCAGATCGACATCCGCCTCCAGCTCGCAGACGCCGTCAAAGGCGTTCCGCCACAGCTGCAGGCGCTGTGCCGCCGAAGGCATGTTGAAATGGATCATTGACTGGAAACGCCGGGTAAACGCCTCATCCATATTGGCCTTGAGGTTGGTGGCCAGGATCACCGTGCCGGGAAAGTCTTCGATACGCTGCAGCAGGTAACCGGTCTGCTGGTTGGCGTGGCGATCGTTGGAACTGTTGGCGCTGGTGCGCTTGCCGAACAGCGCATCGGCTTCGTCAAAAAACAGAATCCAGTCCTTGTAGCTGGCCACATCGAAGACCTTGCCCAGGTTCTTTTCGGTTTCGCCGATGTACTTCGAGACCACCATCGACAGGTCGACCCGATACACCTCGCGGCCACTGGACTTGCCCAGCAGCGCGGCGGTGAGGGTCTTGCCGGTACCCGGCGGGCCATGAAACACCGTGCGGTAACCGGGCTTGACCTTGCTCGCCAATCCCCAGTCCTGCATCAGTGTCTGGCCGTGGGTCAGCCAGGTGCGGACTTCATCCACCTGCGCCATGACGCTGTAATCCAGCACCAGGTCGCGCCAGTGCAGCGGCGTGCTGATCGGGCTGGCCGGAAACGCCGGGCTCAGTTCCGGGCGCACCTGCTCGCCGCTCAACAGGTAGTGCAGCCACTGATCCGACAACGCCAGCACGCCCGCGAGCATCGGCAGCCGCTCATCACCGCGCTCCAGGCTGAGCAACTGCTCGGCCGCGAAACGGTGTTGCGGAGCCAGGATGCGCATGACTTCCAGGCGCCTGCCCGGGTGGTTGGCACTCAGCAGAAAGACCAGGGTTTGCCCGGTCGGCAGAAAACCGCTGAAGTGCCGTTCGGTCGCGCCACCGAATTCGCTGAAGCCGCGCCCGGTCAAACCGTTGACACCAAAGAACTTGTCCAGCACTTCGGGGCGCAGGTGCGGGGCCAGGGCCAACGCCAGGGTCAGACGTTCCGCGGCGTCGAGCCGCCAGTCCAGAACCTGGCGGGCATACACGCTTCGCTCGGAATCCAGTTCAGGAGGCGGAATATCTTCGCCCAGGCTCTCATAGCCGTCCTGTTGCAGGTAACAGGCCACCGCCTGGTCGATGATGCAGCTCAACCAGTCCAACTCGCGGTACAGCGCATCGAGGTTGTGTCTGTGTTCGGACATGACAGGGTTCCTATCCGGCCAGCCGTTCGACATCGTCAAGGGACAGCTCGGCCCAGGCGAAAAAGCCGATGCTGGTAGTGAGGTTCAATTCGTTGCTTCGCGTCAGGTTCAACAACGGCGCATTGAGCCAGTTGGCGATCTCCGCGGGGCGCAGGTCGGCCGGGTTATCCAGCAACAGGCCGAGGTAGTGGTCATACATGGCATCACTGAGCAGCAGTTTCCTGGCCTTGAAGAAAAACCCCGACTGCCCCTGGGACTGTTCGAACTCGGCGATGCCCTGCGACTGTTGCATGCGCGTCGAGCCATGGCCGAGCAAGGTATGCCGGTCCCCGCCCGCCAGCGCCGTGGACAAGTCCAGCCGCGCGCCCTCCTGGGCGGCGACAACCAGCGCCCAATCACTGGCCTGGAGCACCCCGCTGACCACATAGGCCTCCCGGAAACCGTAGCGTAACTGGGTGAGCTTGAGGGTGACGTCATCGCGGATCTGATGCCAGTTGGTCAACAGGCGAGCCTGGACCGCGCCGGCACTGAAGGCATAGCCACCGGCCTGGCTGAACTCCAGCACCTGTTTGGTGAACGCCCGGTGTTCGCCCTGCTCGTCTTCACTCCACAGGGTTTCGCAAAACGTTTGCTGCCCATCCTGGCCGAAACGCCAATCGATCGGGTCGAGGGCGATCGGCTGGCTGACGGCAACCTGCTCCACCAGATGGGCATCGACGATGTTGAGCAAGGGCTGAAAACGGCCGTGTTGCAGTTGGCAGACATCACCGACCGCAAGGCTACGTGCCAGCGGCTGCATCGGCAGCCAACCGGTCTTGAGGTAACAATCGCGATAGAAGCGCTTTCTGAGCATGACCTGACCTCCCTGATGAGCCTACCGGCCGGCATTCGCCGACCGGCTGCGTCGCATGCCGCCGTTACGCCGCGTAGGCCGCCGCCGTGGCCGCCTTGAGCCCGGCCTGCAGGGAGCCCAGCGTCATGTTGGCGAGCGCCAGTTGGCCCTGGGCGTGGGTCAATTGCTCGCTCACGTTGCTGTTATTGACCAGTGCCGCGTTATAGGTCATGACCGCATTGCCATAAACCCGTTGCAGCAGCTGCAGCATGCCTTCGCCATCGGCCCCCAGGTTCAGCCCGACCAGGATCCTGCCGATCGCGGCGCCGATCCCGGTACTGCCCGCCTCCATCCGCGCCTTGAGGCTGTTCGCCTGGTTATTGGCCACGCCGATCACCGCACTCGACTCCAGCAGCGTCGACTCCGCGGCATAGCAGCTCTGCAGGGCGGTGAGGGTCAGGGCCACGGCATTGTTGGCATCGCGGGTGGCATTGGCCATGAACTCAATCAAGCTGTCGGGCAACTGCCGATTCAGGGCCTTCTGTTTGTTGACCAGTTGCGCCACCTTGTTCACGACCTCGACGGAAAAGATCAGCTTGCTGGCCAGGCTGGCCATTTTCTGCGCCACCTGCGTAGCGCCTTCGGTCGCGCGGTCGGCCTGCCGGACCAGCGTGCCAAAGTTGCTGGCCAGATTGCCAGCACTGGCCGTGGCGTCCTTGACCAGGTTGTAGTTGACCAGCGCGCTGGCCTGGTTGGCGCTTGCCTGGGCCAGGCTATTGGCAAAGCGGGTGGCCTTGGCCTGCAGCGAGTCGACACTGGCCTGCTTCTGGGCGACCCGGTTCTGCGCCAACTGGACCTGCTCGGTCAGGTACTGGATGTCCGCGTTTTTCTTGATGGCGATGCCATAAACCAGATGTTCGTAAGCCATTTCATCACTTCCTTAATATGAGAGTCATCGGGCAGCCGTCCGGGTTATTACGCGGCTGGCAAGATCACGACATCCAGTTTGTCCGACAGCTTGCTGGTGTAGGCCGCGCTGTGTTCGTTGTCCTCGCTGTTGACCAGGGCCAGGATGTACGGTTGGTAAGGCGTTTGCGGTTTGAGCAGGTTGCCGAAGTTGTCGGTGGTGGTCGAATCGAAGGTGACGGTGTATTGCTCGACGATGGCACTGCTTGGCTTCTGGGCATCCTCCTCGGCGCTGCCGGCTTCGGCCGCTTTCTTTTTACTCGGCTTGCCGCCCGACGCAGCCACGGCAACGCTGTAGTTGGCGGGTGCCACCTGCCCGGCGATCTCCAGGTTGAAATAGATCGGCGCCTTGCCGTATTCCGCGCTGGCGAGCAGCGTCAGGTCACTGACCGGGCCGCTCTCCACCAGGATGCAGCGATACTCCAGGCCCTTGGGCTCGGTCTTCAGGCCGGTAGCCTGGAAGTGCAGCGTGACCCGCCCGCTGTCAGCGTCGCTGCTCGGCTCGCCGGACGCTTGCGCCAGCGGCAGGAGGGTCGCCGGCGTGAACGGCAGGCTTGGCGAGGACAACAGATTCGAGAAATCACTGATAAAGCGGTGATAGTCCGTGGACAACTCGATGTACAGCCAGGCGACATAGGGGACGCCGGGCTGTACCGATTCGCCATAGGCATCGAGCCCCAGCGGGACCGCGCTGCGCTGATTACCGTCGCTGCTCACCTTGCGGTACTGGGTGTCGCTCTTGTTGGCGATCAGTTGCTGGGCCTGCTCGATGGAGAACGTCGACATCTGGCTCTGCGGCAACAGCATCAGGTAATAGACGGGATTGGCGGATGGAATGACGATGTCGCTGGCGGGCTTGGCACGAAACTGCGGCAGTTGCGCCGGCAACCCGGTGAACAACAAGCCGATCTCCTTGCTGGAATTGACCTGGATGTCCAGCCCCAGGTTGAGCTGGCCGTTGGTGCGTCGATACGCCTCGCTGTTGGCCATGACCTGGCTGTCGATATCCAGGACCGCCCCTTCCGCCTGGCGCTCTTGTTGCGCCGCCAGGTTGGCGGCCGACTGGGCGCCGCTGACCTGGCTGGACACGGTGTCGAGCGCCGCCTGAGTGGTCTTGAACAGGCCGTCGATCCTGGTCTTGACGTCGCCAGTCTGCTGTAGCACGGCCTGGGCAACTATTTCCGAGGTCTTGCTGGACGCATCCATCGCCAGGCGGGAGATGTCGCGGGCGTCGTTGGCGACTTCGTTGATGAAGTCGTTGACCTCTTTGACCTGCTTGTGCAGGTCGGTGTTGAGCAGCGAAGCGATGGTCGTATTCAGCGCCGAGCCGAGATCGGCCGACAGCGCGGCAATGGCATTCGCGGCGATATTCACGTTCGAGGCGGCGGTCGCCATATTGGTGTTGCTGGCCGCCACGTCGGTATTGGCCAGGGTGGCCGACTGCTGCAGGTTATTGATGGTGTTGTCGTTGAGCTGGCCCTGATCATTGATGGCTTGACACACCGTTTGCACCTCGCGCAGATCATCCAGGGCCTGCTGCGTGGCGATCCGCGCCTCCTGGGCGTAATACAAGGTGTAGTCGTCGGCGATCTGCTCAGACTGCAATCGACTCTTCTCGGCCGCCAGGCCGGCGAGTGTGTTATTGAACGTGGCTTGCAGGTTTTCGTTATAAGTATTCATTCGTGCTTCCTTACAGGTTCATGAAAACAAATAACGCGTTGTTCGTCTCAGCGGACTGCTTGAGCACGAGCATCACGTTGGCCAATCGACAAACACCGCCTTGGTCATCCAGGGATACTTGATGACCGAAAACGAATACGGGGAGCGCGCCAGCAGGACATCGTAGGGTCGGCGTTCCACGGCCAGGGTCCAGCCATCGCTGTCCTCCTTCAGAAAGCCCTCCCTGACCAGCCAGTTGCCCCTGAAGCCTTCGACAGTCGAGTGCCCCGCGGCCGGCCAGTGGGCGATGAACGAATGGATCAACGACTCACAAAGCGTCTTGTGCGCGTCGCTGATCTCGATGGACTCCTCGATCGGCGCATCCAGCGCCAGGCCGCAGAGCACCTTGTTGAGCATCAGGTACTGTTCCTGCGTCTCGCTGAGACCGGTCGCCACATATTGCAGATAATGGACCGCGTGGCGTTGCGCGGTGTCGCTGAGAAACCCCTCGCGGTCGCTCAGGCCCAGCCGCTCGAACAGCAGGCTGACGAAACTTTGCATCAAGACAATGCCGGCATTGTTGACCCGCATGGGCAGTTGCGCCGTGGCGGCCGGTTTGCGAATCGCAGGCGGCACCGGCGGCCTGGGCGCGGGTTTGTCGCGGCCCCTGGCGGGGTCGGGGACCATCAGTTGCAGTGCCTGGCGCAGCGGCTCCGGCAAATGCCGCAGTTGCGGCGCCAGGGCCTGGTGCAGGGTGAGCGGGTTGAGCGCGCGTTCACGCAGCAACTGCAGCATGACGCCGCCGACCAGTGCCTGCGGCTCGAGCGCCGCCCAGTCCCGCGCCAAGCCGCGCTGCAGCACCCACAGGAACAGCGCCTGGGTAGCTTGTTGGCGGCTGGTGCCCGGTAACACCAGGCCGTCCAGGCAACGATGCAAGGCCGCGGCCGCCGACAACAAAGGCTGCCGATCGGCGGCCAGGAGCCCCAGCGCCGCGATCAGCCAGGTGAACGGCACGATCCGCTGGAGACGGAACAAGGCCGGCGGTTGCCGGGCAATGCCGTCCAGCAACGCGGGCAACTGATCGGGTCGGGCATGGAACAGGTCGTGCAACAGACGCGGCAGGTCGAGACTGCCGGCCGGTTTCAGCCAGGATGGCCCACGCCCGTACAGCAACAGGTGGCGGGCAATCGCCAGTATCCGCGGATCGCGCAGATAGCGGCCGGCATGATCCTGCACAAAGCGCTCGCCGCCAGGGCCCGCGGCCTCACCTTGGCGCGCCGCCTGAACCTGCGGCTGCTGCAACAGGCAGGCATAGGCCTCATGCCATTGGCCCCGGGCCAGTGTCGGCAGCGCGCGGCGATAGGTGTCGAGCATCTGCGCCAGCGGGATATCGAGTCGCTGGCTGGCGCAAAGGGTCAGCCGGGCCAGCAGTTGAGCCGCGCTCGTGGGCTGGTGCCGGGCGTCGAAACCGACCTCCCAGAACAGTCGGGTCAATTGCTGCGCCAACAGCGCTTCGGCGCCCTGCCAACAACCGGCCAGCAGCCTGCCCCACTGCTTGATGATGTCTTGTGGTGGTGTCAGGGCGCTGGGCAGCTGCCCCAGCAACCAGCGCTCAACCGGGGCGATATGCCGCTGCCCGGTCAGCCAGTGCAAGGCCTGATAGCGATCGGCCTGGTGCTCCATCCAGGTATCGAGGCAAAGTGTTTCGTCGCGCGCCAGATCGCTCAATAATTGCGCCTGCACGACACTCGGCGAGCCGCTCGCGGAGTCGGCCGTGAGTTCGGACCGGGGCCAGTTCCAATCCGGCAGCTCAACGTCATCCCCCGCCGAGGCGTAAGGGTGGTTGCCCCACAGCGGCTCGGCCAGCCGGCACGCTTGCAATTGCCGGTTCAGCGCGACGGTATCCACCCGCGCCTGACGCTCCAGCAACGTATTCAGGCGGCGCCAGAGCTGCGCCAGCTCGAACGCCGCCCCGCTGCCCCGCCGGCGCCGGTAAAAACCCGGCAAGGCCTGAATCAGCAGGGCCGGTAGCTGCAAGGCCAGATCGAGCTGCGCGAGGCAAGGCAGATCACCGCGCCGTTGCCCGGCGCATAGTTGCCTGGATAAGTCCAGGCAATGGCCGACGGCATCCGGTTCGATCAGTTGCAGCAGGCGCGGCCAGTCCGCGGCACCTACCAGGCCCAGCAGCCGCTGGCTCAATACGCTATCGCTGATCCGCGCCAGCCTTGCGGACGCCAGCAACTGGCCGAAGCGCTGCCGGGATGCCGGGGTGGCGCTATCGCTCAACAGCTGGGCGAACAAGCGCTGCCAGGTCGAGCGGCCATAATCGTTGCGCCGCCCGCTCTCCAGATAGTTGAGCAAGCCATGCCACTGCCGCCCCGCCCAGGGCTCCGGAGTGGGTTGCAGCAGCAGATCGCCTTGCAACTGGCGCAGAATGACCAGCAATTCGAAACGCTGCTGATCCAGATTAGTCACCACGACCGAGTGGATCAGTAGATCAAGCAGGATGCTCAAGGAATAGCCAAGCGTCTTGCACAGGTCATGCAAGGTGCTGCGCACCAGTTGCCGGCGATTGAACGACGAACCGCGCGACAACAGCAGATAGGTCAACAGTACCGACCATATAGCCTTGGTGTCCCAGTGCCGCAGGTGCATCAGCTGTTGGGTGTGCTCGACATGGGCGATGATAAATCGCTGGTCCAGCGGCGCCAGCAACCCGGCCAGCAGGGCCAGTTCGCTGGCCGTCAGATGCCGCAACAAGCCTTGGCGTACCGCGGCCGATGCCCCCGCGGCGTACAGCGTGGCGGTCATGCGCTTCGTGTCCTCGCGCGCCAACAGGCGGAACAGCTCGGCATAGCTCAGGCTACGTCGATCAAGCGTCCGCCGCGCCTGCCCATGGCGCAGCATCGACTGCCAGTGACCCCAGTGATCCACGGGCCGCGGGCCGGCCGGCAAATGCGCCGGGCCGGCCGAGGCCTGCTGGTGGAGGGTTGCAATCACCGTGAAAAACACCGGCTTGATCCCGCCCAGTGGCCGCAGCGCCTGGACGGCCTGGAATATCTGTTCGAGCAAGGCAACGGGGTCGATCCGATAGTGCTGCGCCGTGCGCCAGAGGGTCGTGCGCATGAAGCTGGTGGTGTTGAACAGGGTGGCGCGGTCGACCAGCAGCCAGGTCAGGATATTCAACCAGGTGTGATGCCTGAAATCGCTCTCGGCTACCGGCGGCACACGTTGCCGTGATTGCACGGCAAACAGCTGGTCGGCGTATCCGCACACCAGTTCGCCCGCCCCGGGCTCCAGCAGGTGGACGATACGCCGTACCCGGCCCTCGCCCAATTGCCAGGCGATACGTTGGCGCACAGTCTCCAGACGCCCCAGGTCGCGCAAGACTTCGGCCGCCGTATCGGGCTGCGCGGCGAGCAGTTCGTCGAAGATCTGCAAGGCGCTGCGCGATCCCTGGAACCACCACGGCACATGGCCCTGCTGCAGATACCAGACGATGAAATCCCGCAGGGCACTGTCCTGGTCCTGGATGAGCAGGGCCGGCTGGCCGTCAGCGGGCGGTGCCTGCCGGTTCAGCAGATCGTCCAGGGCCTCGTGCAAAGCCGCGCGCAAACGGCGCGGCAACTCCTGCGCCAGATCCTCCAGCGCGATATCGCCCAGGTCCACCTGCAGGCTATCGATGCGCCAGGTCTGACCCGGCGGGCAGCGCTCGTCGAAACACTCCTGCAGCTCGTCGAGCAGCACCGTATTGCTCCACTGGCTGATGAAGTCCTGCAAGGCAAAGGCCTGCGCCTGCTGGTCGAAAGTACTCTGCCAGTGACAACGGGCGACGACGTGCTCAGCTGGCATTGCCCGCCTCCTTTGCCGCTGGCAACTTCAGCAGCTTTGCCAGGGCCTGGGCGGCGGCGTTGCGGCGCTCGGACGCGGGATCGCTCATAAGGTTGTGCCAAGTGACGAACTGCTGGATCAAGGCTCGCAGGGTCACCTGGGACATCGTCAGGCAATTCACCCCGACATGGGCCGGCCAATGCTGGTCGATCAGGGTCTGGATGAAGGTTTTGAAACCATCCTGCATGACCAGGCTGAGATAGTCGGGAAACACCAGCGATGCACTCAGATACCAGGCTGGCGTGCCCTGCTGCCCGTCGGCCAGCAGCAACGGGTGTTCGATCAGGACAAAGCCCTTGCGCTGCGTCGCCAGCCATTGCAACTGATCCAGGTGCAGCCTGTAGTCCTGCGCGCTGACGGACTCCATCGTGGAGCTGGAGATATGCAACAGTTGTTGCTTGCCTTCGTACAGCCAATGCTGGGCACCGAGCAGCACTATCGAGATATCCGAACCGGGCAAGGCGTACGAAGCGTTATTCGCTGGAGGCGCGCGCAACCAGTCCTGGAAACCGGGGTTCTCCAGCAAGACGGCGAGTTTCCCGCAAATCGCCAGCAAGTGCTCCGCCAGCCCCAGGAGAATGCCGGACTTGAGTTCAAACGCCGAAAAATTGACCAGGTCGGCCGGTTTCAGCCGGGCGTTCTGTTGGATCAAGGCTTCGTTCAACTGGCCGTCGACCCGTGGTGGGCCGGCAAAAGGTGGGTAACGCCGCGTCTGGTCCTTCTCCGGCAAGACCTGCAACGGCCTGGCGCGCCAGGGGTTGAAAGCGCAGGTCCGGTGATAGGACAGCAGCGGGTAGTTCTCCAGCCAGATGCTCTTGACCACGCTGCGGGTCCTGGCATCGCTGCCGTACCAGTGACCGATCTTGATCATGTCGTCGTAGAGGCCGGCCTGGTCGCCGTGGCGTGCCATGAGGTGGCTCAGCATGCGATCGCGGCGCGACTGGGCCACGTCGGGGCCTTCCATCATACCGCGCAAGCCATGCAGGTAGGCGTTGGACGGTTGCTGCTGGAAACGCTTCCAGGCATCGCGTTCGACCAGCTTGTCCGGCTCTTGCGGGTCCATCTGGAAATGGAATGCGGCGTTGCCGCGCAGCAACGGCATGACATCGGGCACGTTGTACAACGCCTGGCAGTGATAGGTCGCTTCGAACGGCGGATACGTCAGCCCGACAGACTCGTTGCCGTAGACTAGCCTGGCGGCTGCCGACGACTTGAAGGAAAACAGCTCACCCACGTGGGCCAGTTGCGAAAACTGATTGGCCAGCAGTTGATCGAAGACCAGCAGATAGCCTTTGAGCTGACGCGAACTGGCCACGCGCGGGTCGGGCAGATCCGATTGCAGGGAGTTGGGACCGATACCGTAGGTGTCAGGAAAGGTATTCTGGATCGAGTAGTAGTCCTCGATATTCCGGTAGCGACCATAGGGCAACGGCGGATAAGGGTTGACGGCGGCTTCGACACTGGCCGCCTGGTGCTGCTCGCGCATCCCGCTCAGATAATCCGCCGCTTCCTGGCGTGCCTCCAGCGGTTGCAGCACGGTATTGCGCGTGAGTGTCAGAGCGAGCGGTTCAAGATCGACGATCTGCCCGGCATCGATCTCGCTGACCTCCAGCGACACGCCATTCTCGGTCAAGCCCAGGCCCTGTACCTGCGCCACCCCCTCGACCGCGGCCAGCAGCGCACTGAGTTCGAACAGGTTGATGCGTTGCGTCTTGGCCGGCAACGCATCGGCGCCACCGATCCAGCCATGGCCGAGGTTGGGGCCGTTGAAGATTTCATCGGCCGGTATCCCTTGCCCACGCAGTTCCTGATAACCACGGTGGAGCACCGGCGGTACCGTATAAGCCTTGAGCACCTGGATGATCCGGCTCTGTACCTGGGTGATATCGGCTCCCGAGACCAGGTTGAGGCTGCCGGACAACGTGATTCGCCGCCGATCAAGGAGACGCGGTTCAGTGAACATCTCCCCCAGGTTGCGGTGGGCGTTGAGCAAGCTATGCACCTGGGTGCGCAATTGCGTCGAGTCGACATCGGCTGACGGACTGAAGTGCAGGTAAGTGCTATAGCGCCCGCTCGGCAAGGTACCGCCGTCCGCGCTATCGAGGCGGATGAATTCGGCGGCAATGTAGATCGCTTCGACGCCGGCTATGCGGTCATGCACCAGGCGACGATAGTCGTCGATGGTCACCGGCGAGCAGGTCAGTATTTCCTGCGGAGCAAAAAACTGGCCGTCATAGCGGATCTTGCCATCCTTGTCGGTCAGCACATCCTCGATCGGAAACTCCGCGCAATACCCCAGCTCGGTCAAGGCATAACACAGCTGGTCGAGGATGGTGACGCCCGGATCGCTTTCGTTGAAGTTGCTCCAGGTCTCGCCGACCAGGCTCTTGAGCTGGTCGATCCCAAGGCTTTTCAGAGCATTGAAATCCACGGCGACGGGCAACGGCGCATCGACTATGCAGGGAGTGGCTTCATCCATGGCTGACCTCCGCGTCGGCCTGGCGAGGCAGTGCCGCCAGGGTGTGCCGGGCAGCGGTTACCAGGATCGCCCCCGGGTCGGGCAGCAGCGGGTCATCCTTGCTGATGACCGCGCGGTCCGCCGCTTGCCCCACAGGGGTCAGCCACAGTTGCAGCGACGACACGGCCAGGACATTCGCGTAAGCGCCGATGACGCGGGCCAGTTCGGAGCGGCTCAAGCCCTTGGCGATATCCATTTGCGGCAGGTCGCTGGCAATCCACGGCGAGAGGTACAGACGCAGTCGTTGATTGAGCTCCTTGGTCAAGGCCGTGGCGTTGACCCCGGGCGAGAGCACCAGTGTGGCGTCGATCCTGACCGTCTGGTGCGCCAGGTTCTGGATACGGATGCGGGCCATGGCGCTGCTGCGCCGTTCGAGGTGTTGCAGCAGCGCGAGTTGATCGGTCGCGCTGACCCGTGGGGTAAACGCATCGGGATGCAGCGCGTTGGCGTAACCCTTGACCAGGCCGAGGCTGACGCTTCCCGGCTGTCCAGCGGCCTCCAACTGGGTCGCGTAGTACAGCTCGGGACAGACTTCATGGGCCATGTCGACATAATTGCCGCGACTGCTGGCGCGGTCCTTGTGATTCAGGCGTGTGCTGACACGCCGGTAAAAACTGTTGCTCTGCTCGAAGCCGGCCTTGTCCTCGACGGCACGGCCACCGGAGGAAGCGAAAGGCTGGACGACACTGGCCAGCTGGCTGATCTTGTGTTGCGTCGAGGTGATGACGTTGGCGGCGATCCTCGGAATCTCGCCGGCGGCGAGCGCCGCCACGGAACTGCGGCGCAGCTTCAGCGCTTGGGTATTGACGTAGGTGAGGCGGATAGTGCGGCGTTCCGCGGGCGCCGCAATGGCCAGCCAGAAGTCCTCGGACGGCATGCCCGGCGCAGCCGCCCCGGCCTCGGCGGGAATCTCCAGCTTGATGATCCCCGAGCGGCTCAGGTTGCCGGTGCTGTCCTGCAACACCTCGAGCCGGCTCCAGCCGTTTGCCGTCCAGTAGTAACAGGTCACCGTTGCGTCGGCCGCTATCGCCCGTTGCTCATCGGTGAGGATGCCCAGCAACAGCGTCAGGCTGCCGGGCGCCGTGACATTGCCCAGCGCCAGGTACAACCCCCCTGCCCCCGCGACGCCCGGGTACAACGGCAAGCGGTCTGCGCTGCCCGGCGGCGCTTGCGGTGTCAGTTGGGCAAAACCAGCGGCCTGCTGTGGATACTGTGCATCGTAGGCCAGGCAGGGCATGAACGAACCATAGTGATAGAACCGTAACGGATAGCTGGCGCCTACCGCGCTCCGGGAAATATCGACGCTCGTACTCGCCGCGTAGCTGGCGAGGATGCCCCGTTGGGCGGGACTCAAAGGCAGGTTCGGCATCTCCAGGGGCGCGTCGGCAGCGGCCGGCGTTGCCGCCACCACGGGTTTGCCGAACAGCCGCTTGCCCAGATTGCCCACCGCGCTGGCTGCCAGCTTGAGTGTCTTGCCCACGCGAGTGGGCAATGAATCAGGCTTGACCTGGGCCTGGCGGATCAGTGCCTGGGCATTGAGCAGGCTGACGCTGGCAACCACCTTGGCATACAGGCTGTGGCCGAAGGCAAAGGCCGGCTCGGCAAGCTGCAGGCGGATATAGCCATCACGGGCCTGCCTGACCGCTGGCAGTGGCGCCAGCGTCAGTTCTGGGGCCGGCGTGAATGCACCGCCTGCCAGGCCAAAGCTGAACGAGCTGCTGGTGGCGTTGATCTGCGACGCGGGCGAAGCCGGCTGTCCGGCTGCCGGTCCGGGTTGCTGGAACAGCGCCGTACGCGGGCTGCCGTCGGCGGTGCCGGCGGGCGAACGGGCCGACAGCGGTGCCCAGCTGCCAGCGCAGAGCAGATCCCAGTCGACCTTGAACGAAACATTGCTGAACAGCGCGACCGCGTCGGCTGTGGTGCTGGCCAGGTAGTCGTTGAAGGCCGCGTAATAGTCGGCGAGATCAGCCGGCAGGTTGTCCCATTGCAGGGTCAGGGTCAATTCGCTCAGCGGCTTGGAAAACCACTCGTTGCTGCCCACATAGAGGCTCTGCCCCAGCGCCGGGACCGGTCCGAAGGGCTGTATCGTCCCCGTCGTCGGCAATAGCGCCGTGTCGCTCGCCATGACCAACTGGCTGGAGCCGTCCACCCGCACGCTGATCGAGACCCGCTCGAGCGCCGGGGGTTGGTTCAATGCCTGCGTGGCCCCCAGGACCACCTTGAGCATGGGCCAGGGGCTGGAGAGTCCATCCATGGCCGAGGTGAACGCGAGAATGGCCGGGTCGCCGGGTTTCAGCTCGAACTGCAAGGTCATCAGTCCGCCCAGCGCGGCGCTGACCGGCTGGCTCGGCAGGACCTCCATCCAGGCTTTCGCGGTACTGAGAAAGTAACGGGCCCCCGTCGCCAGTAAGACGGGAGTCGACGAGCCCGTCTGGTCGAAGCCCAGTTCGACCCGGATCGAGCGCGTACCGCCCTGCAACAGCAGCATCGGCGAAGCAAGGGCGAACCCCTGCTGTACCGCAATCCCTTCGGCATTGCCGAATGCATCCCAGCCGCACAAACCTTGTCCATCAGCGAGGAGCAGGTTGCCGACATCGGCAGGCGTACTCAGGTACAAGCCGGCTGCTGGCCCCTTGTCCGCATAGAAGAGCGCGTTGAGCTGAACCAGCGTGGCGTGGTTGAACTGTTCTGCCTGGTCGTTGACGAAGACGATATCGCTGCCATCGGCATAGCTACCGGCCTTGAACGGCGTGCCCGCCGGCAATTGGTAGAGCTCGGCCTTGGGCGACAGGCCCAGGCAGACATACACCTGGTCGACCTGGGCCGGTCGCAGGGTCTGCTGCAACACCTGTTCGTAATAGAAATCCAGATGCTTGCGACCCAGCCCGTTGATCTCGCTCTGCTGGACCTCCATCAAGCGACTGAACGCCATCAGCAGCGCGGTGTCCGGATAGCGCGTAGGCTTGCTCTCGCAGTCCAGGAAGGCCTGTTGGGCGTACTCCACCACCTGGGTAAAAACGCTGTAGACCTGCCCGTAGATCTGTTTCAATTTTTCGTATTTTTCCACCGGGCTCATGACGCCGAGCGCATAGCGGGCGGCGGAATCACCCTTGCTGGCCTGCCAGACCGGTTCGAAGCCGTTGAACTGGCGGATGTCGGGCGGCGCTATTTGGCCCTGATACTGGCTGCTCAAGGCTTGCTGCAGGGCCACCATGTTCCCTAGTTGCTCGGCCAGCGCGCCCTCGATCCGGGCTTTCAGGAACGCCCGCAGGACATGGGCTCCCGCCGCCTGGGTGATGAAATAAAACCATTGGTTCAGCAGCACGAACATGTTGCCGATCAGCATGCATAACTGGCTGGCCTGGGCGATCTCCCCGGGGTCAAGCTCGCCGGCATCCTTTGCCACCGTGCCAATCAATCCGGCCACGGGCACGAACATCGTCGGGGAAAACGTGGAGTAGTAGCTGCCAGGGTCAGCCTTGCTGATGGCCGCCATCAGGATCGCCGGATCCTTCAGGAAAAACTGGCGCCAGTCGCCGGCCACCTGGTTGTTCTTGTCGTAGTACACGACCAGGGCGGCAAAATCGGCGGCAAAGGCCAGCCGGTCGCGATGGCTGCGCTCATCCACCTTGCAACTGTCTGGATCGAGCGCCCCGGCAAGGGCCATCCTGGCATTGTGCCGATCGACTTCCATTTAGCCTGCAATCTCCAGGTTGGTGCCTTCGAGCTGGGAAAAAGGAAAGACATGGTTATGCCGGGCGTTGGTTTGCCTGACGACATAGGTAATCGCCACATTCACCACCGCCCCGCCGTCCTGGATCGACAGGTCGACACGCTCGACGTCGATGCGCGGTTCGCCATTGAGCAGGGTCAGGCTCACCGACTGGATGATTTCCTCCTGCAGCGAGGCGTCGATGCGCCGAAAGACATAGCTGGACAAGTTGCAACCGTAGTCGGGCATCAGCGTCCGACTGCCCACCGGGGTTTTCAACAACAGATCGATCGACTGATTGATATTGGCCACGCCGGAACTCAGTTGCAGTTCGAAGTTGGCATTGTCGAACACCGGCGGATACGACCAGCCGGTGCCAAGAAAGCTGCTGTCGGACATAGGGCTCAGCCTCCGATTATCACCGTGAAATCGCCCAGCATGATGCAACCGCCATGGGCCGTACTGTCGCCTACGCGGGCCGCCGGCATGCCGCCGATCAGCACCGTGGCCGAGCCCTTGATGATGCTGTCGGGCGGGCCGACACAGACGCAGGCATTACCCACCACGGCCGCGGGCAAGCCGCCGATCAGGACCGTCACGACGCCAGGCGGCATGATCGGCCCTCCGACATGAGGTATAGGCGGCAAGCCCGGTGTGAGCATCGGGCAGGCATGGAAATCGCTGATACGAGCAGCTGGTGGCATGGATCCTCCCTGATCAATTGATCATCACGATGGCGCCCTTGAGCGTCAGTTGCATGGCCCCTTCGAGTTGCGCCGTAGCGCCGCCGTTGGCGCTGAATTGCATGTCCGCGCTGTGCTTGATATTGAGTGCCTGGACCTGTACGTCACCGCCCGGGCTTTTTATCTCGACCCCGGTATTGCCCGTCAGGCTGAGTTTTCCGTCGGCTTGCAGTGAGATATCCCCCGGGCTCTTGATCACAATGCCCGAGGCGGACAGGACGACCGAGTTGCCGTTCTGGTCCTTGATTTCGATCTGCTGGTGCTGGTCGTCCAACAGGAGGCTGTTGTTGCCCGGGGTGATCAGCGACAGGACCTTGTTCTCGTCGTCGAACATCACGCGCAATTCACTTTTACTGACGATACCCTTCAGGCTATTTTTTTCATTCGGTGAAAACTGATTGAAAGGCTTGTTCTTCTGGCTGTACAGACTGCCGAGAATGACCGGGAAGCGCGGGTCCTGGTTGAGAAAACCGAGGATCACCTCGTCACCTACCTCCGGAAGAAAGAACGTGCCCTGCCCGCCAGTCGAATAGAAGTTGGCCATCCGCGCCCACAGGCCGGTGGCGTTGTCATTGAACAGCGCCACTTCCACCAGGATCCGGAACTCCCCGTCCGGATCGTCGAACAGCTTCAGCACCGTGCCATTGAACACCCCCTGGGTGCCGGGCAGCAGCCCGGCGGCGGATGGCGCCTGGATGTCGTGATGTTTCTGCGTGAACCAGTCCGCCGACATCCCGATGCTCACTTCGGTAAACCAACTGCCATCGCTGATCTCATGCGCTACGCCGGAGACGAAATGATCGCCATCGAAACGCGCGCCCAACCCCTCCAGCGTGAGGTACTTGCCCGGCAGCAGCTGGGCATTGCCCAGGCACCGAACCTGCCCGGTAATCTTTGACAGTTCGCTCTTGAGCATTTGCGCCTTGGCCCAGCACAACAGCTCTTCGTTGTTTTCGGTGGCCGAGGTCTGCAACTCGTAGCTGCTCAATCCGACGACCCCGGCCAGTGTCTTGCTGCTCAGATTGCCCGGCCCGCTCAAGGTGTTGTTGGTTGAAACCGTGACCAACTGCTGGTCCTGGAAACTCCAGGCCGAGGCCTTGACCTGCGCCACCTGGTTGATGGCATTGAGTTGTGCGTTGAACGCCAGGATGTCGAGGCCATAGGTGAGGGTCAACGCCACGGAAGTGTCGGCCAACGGATCGAAAACGCTGACCTGGTTATTGATCGTGCAAACCATCAGGCCATTGGCCTCGGCCCGTGACACGATGAAATCCCAATCGTTGGCGTAATACTGGATCAAGGTCGGCAAGGTGACGCTGGTCGCCGTCACGGCGGCGCTCAAGCCGGCATTCGCAATCAGCTGTCCGATGGCATCGCTGTCGGTGCTCGCGCTGAAATTGCTGCTCTTGCGGCCCACCGTCATCTTCACCGCCTTGTCCTTGCACTCGACCTCCAGCAGCGGCCCGCTGACATTGTCCACGCGCAGCGCCTGCTGGGTGACGATCCCCTGGAACAGCAGCGTGTTGATGCCGTCGTAGCCGGCTTCGATGCTCACCTCATTACCGGGCACGAAACTGGACGATGCGCTGATGGTAAAGCTCTCGGTGGCCGGATTACCGTCGAGAATCGACAGCGTCGCCGTGGCGATTCGATTGATGTCCTGCTCGATGCGCAAGGTATGAACCGGGTAGGCGCCCGGTATCTCGGTTCCATTGATCTTGACGGCGTAGCTGACCAGGCCGCCGGTGTGCGGGCTAGACATTGCCAGCCTCCTGCGCCACCAGCGGCGGTACGCTGAGCAGCGTACCGGGACTCAACCGGCGAAACTTGTCGAGTTTGTTGAAGCGGGCAATCTGCACGTAATAGGCCGGATCGCGATAAATGTCGTCAGCGATCTGCGGCAAGGTATCGCCTTCGACGATTTGCACCAGATGGCTCATGTCAGGGGATGATTTTTTCTCCTTTCTCGCCAGCGTCGCCAGGTCGATATAGGAAACGAACTCCAGGGACAGCTTGGCGCGCAATGGCGTGCCGTCGGGTTTGAACAAGGTGTAGGAGGTGCTGAAACCGGTCAATACACCACGGAACTCCAGGCCGCCGCCCCAGCGGATGACCACGTAGTTGGGCCGGTGGATCGCGCCGTTGTAGTCATAAATGATCTTCGACAAGCGGGCCATTTCGTCAGGCAAGTTGACGCGTGTGCTATCCACCACACCGGTGCAGTCAATCACCAGGTCGAAACTCAGTTTCTCACTGTTGGTCTTGCTGTAGGTCGGTGACGACGAACTGCTCCCCGACGCCGATTCCTGGTTGTATTGGACCTGGCGCCCACGTTGTACTTTGTCGGGGTTGAGCATGACTTCGTAAGTGCCATCCGCCACCGCCGCGGTGAAGGTCTCGTCACTGTACGCGACTATTTTCATATTGCTCATCTAGCCGGCACCCTGCTTAACGGTCAAAACGGCTTCGACTGGTTTTTTCTTTCAGGGCCCGAAGGCATTCCTGAACAATGCTTTTCTTGAGTAGGGTGATTTTTTCGCTATTGAGTAATTCACTCTCGCGCTCATCCCGCGAAACGATCGCTGTGCGAATCACCAGTTCACGTATTTCCACAGGCATGCTCAATCTCCAAAAAGCGCGGCAATACCGGCGTATTGATTGGTCCGGTTATCGTCGGTATCGAAGTACTGGTAGGCCAGTTCGATGGTCTCGATCAGAATGCTGTTTTCCTGGGATTTCAGCTCACTCATCGACCACTTCACCGGATAGGCCCTGGCAAAGCTCCAGCTCAGGCACGTCATGCCCTGCGCATCGAACAGATTCACCGTGATGTTCTTCGTCTGGATCGGTTTTGCCAGCCCCCCGCCGAGTGTCTCCTGGCACCATTCGATCAACGGCGAGTCCGCCGGTACGATCCCGCGTTTCAATATCAGGTTGGTATAACGGGTCTGCCCGGGCAAGCGATAGCTGAAACGGTTTTCACCGCCACTGGTGACTTCTTCAATGGCGGTTTCCTGGCTCAACCCGGAAACTTCCTGGAAGGCGGCGTCCGTCGAGCCGCCCGCGCCAGGAATCTTCACGCTGAAATAGAAACTGGTCAGCAGGTCGATGTTAGCTGCCATTGGTGATGATCAGTTGCTCATGGGCGATTTCAATGGTGTCCACCGCGACCTCATTGCCATCGGACTTCAAGTCGGTACCGGTGATCTTGGTCGGCCAGGCATTGTTCAACTGCCATTGCATGGTCACCGCTCCCGCCTCATCCAGCAACTTGATCAATACCGTGCGACGGGTCACGACATTCATCTTGATTTCGTCCATCCACTTCCAGAACGTATTGTCATTGACGAAGATGCCACGCTTCATGGTGACATTGCCGTACTTGGCAATGCCCGGCATCTTGATCGTTGAAAACAACGCACTGTTACTGTGCCGGTATTCGATCAACTGCACTTCCTTGTCCATGCCGGAAACTTCCTGAAAGGCAATCCCTTTCAGCTGGGTTCCGAAATCCACTTCGAATCGAAACTTGGGCAGTGGCCATGTCGAGCCTTGTTTGCTTCCGTCATCCGCCATAAAAGATCCCTTTCACGAGCACTAAAATCGATAATTGACCGAGACGATCAGGACGATCGTCATTTCCCATGACCCGCTGGCAATACATCAACCGGACTTGGCCTGTTCCTGCTGGAAGGTAATGACCAGGAATTCAGCCGGCTTGACCGTCGCCACCAGCACCGACACGCGCATGTAACCGTTGAGCAGGTCATCCGCCGTCATGGTTGTACCCAGGCCGACATTGACCTGAAAGGCATCGGCGGGCGTAGCGCCCTGCAAGCCGCCCTGGCTCCAGATGCTCATCAGGAAACTGCTGATCATGCTTTTGACGGCAGACCAGGTATTGGCGTTATTCGGTTCGAACACATATTGGCGCGCGGCCAATTTGACCGATTGTTCGAGGAAGGTCATGGTCCTGCGCACCGATACATAGCGCCAGTCCTGGCTGTTGCCGTCCAGCGTGCGGGCGCCCCAGATCAGGATGCCCTGGCCGTTGAAGAAGCGGATCGCATTCACCGACTTGCCGGAAACCGCGTCGATGTTGAGTTTTTCCTGTTGCGTATCCGAAAGGCGAATCGGCAGGCTGGCGGCCCCGACGATTCCGACGTTCGCCGGGGCGCCCCAGACGCCATTGGCGTTGTCGTTTACCGTGTAGACACCGGCGATGGCGCCACTGGGTGGCAGCACATTGGCGCTGGACAACACATGCGTGACGATCTGGCTGTAAAGCGGACTGGCAATCAGCAATGCCGCCTGCAACTGGGCGTTGCTCATCGGGTTGGCCGGAGGCGACTGGATCATGTTCAAGAGGGTCGCCGCATCCGGGTTCGGCGCCGCTGGAGGGTTCAGCAAGGGGGCCAGTTGAGTGGTATCGCCGCCAAACAGGTTGGTGAAATCAATATCCCCCGACTGCATGATGGTGGTGCCAATGAACGGGTAGTAGCTGGCGCCATACTCCAGGCCGGTGTTGCCGGTGTGGTCGCGAAAGGCCTGGATGTCCTGGGTATAGAGGAGCGGGTCCGGGTTGGCACCACCGATCACATCGAACACGCACAAGGTCGTGCCCATTTCCTTGGCCTGCAACAACATGCTCTGCATCAAGGTGCCATTGTCGGCGACCGACAGCAACGTCGCTTCCGGGCAGATATACAGGGTCGGCTCCTGCTCGTTCTTCAGCAGCGCCAGGCCATTTTGCAGCGCAGACAGCTGCACATTGGGGTTGATCAGCGGCGCCGCGGGGTCGGTCGCCGGCTTCTTGCTGGCCGGCCCATAGGGGCCGACAGCGACGATATAGGCATCACCGCCGCCATTCTGATAGAACAGGCGAATACTGTTATAGAGGTAATAGATAGTGTTCGGATCTGGCAGGATGGAGTAATACTTCGAATCGATGGTGAGATAATCACCCGAGGTCGGCAGGTCCTTTTGCGGGACCAGGTAATACTCGGGGCTGTACTGGCGGGCCGGATCGGCTGGCGGCGGCGGATTATCAAGCATGAAGAATGCCTGAAACTCCATGAACGAAGAAATTTTCTGCGGTTTGTTGTAGTAGGACTTGCCTTGGTAGTCGGCCCTGGGGGTATAACCAATAAAGGCAGGCACCGCAGTCGCTATCGGCACTACCGAATTGGAGAATCCGTTGACCTCATTGATGTACACACCTGGTGTTGAATAGGTAGAAGCCATCGTTCTTCCTTGAAGGGATTAGGGGTTGATTGATTTCATGACCGGGACCGCTACAAGTAAACGTACAAGGTACAAACAGCACCTGATGATCGCTCTGAAAGCCCCCACTGGGCCTGTCCAGGCGTCGGCAAGCCTTTTATGTAGCAATGCTCGACAAGCTGTTCTTCAGATGACAACGCCAGCCTGTCCACCAGGTCGAACACTATCTTCGGCACCTGCCGCAAGGGAAACCGCTGATCTGCGCAACTGAAACTCAACGCCTGCTCACCGCTGGGCAACTGAAAAGACTCAGGCCCCTCGAACCGTTGCCCATTCTCCGCGACAATGACCGGATTCTGCAGGATCACTTCACTGCGATTAACCAGGTAATACTGCCAAGCCAGTTCCCTGGCCTTGAAGTCAACCAGGTAATAGGCATCAACCCCCCTCGCCAGAAGATCGTCGAGGTCAAGCCTGATCACCGCGACTACGTCCCCCCGCCCGGCCCAGCGCTCACCGGGTGTCGGCGAAATCTCGATTTGCCCTGAAGGGTTTTTCTCACCCTCGCTTGAACTCAGCCATAACGCCCCGAGCCAATCCAGCGGCAGGTCCGTGATAAAGAAGAAGCGCCGCGGGTCGCAGCACAACAGGAAAGTGAGCTGGCCCGCCGGGGCCTGATCGCGCAAATAGGCGATGAAATCAGCGTTGACCCTGTCGCCCAGCAAACCGAACAGACCATTCTGTAAACGCGCGACAAGCTGGTATCGGTCGAGCAGTTGCGCGGTCGGGCCATCCGCGACCAGCTGAAACTCCGCCAGCTTCCCATCGGCAAAGTAATCATGCCGAAACTCGATCTGGAACAACGGCGCCCTCATGGATGTACCGTACCCGCAATCTCTCGCACCGTCGTCGACGAGCCCTTTATCTGCCCGGACTGCACGGCAACATGTCGCACCTTGTAAAGCATCGATGGGAGATAGCCGACCCCCAGGGCCGTCCATAAGTCATGAGCTTTGTGCGAGGGAGAGTTTTCGATCTCGAACTTCAATGCCGACAATCCTTCCGGCAAGGCCGGGCTATTGGTTCGATCCAGGGAAAGATGTTCCTGGAAAAACGCAACAACCAGAGTGAGTTGCTTCAAGGCTTCAATGTAGTTGTCGAAGCTGGCGGAGAGCAGTATGTCGAGATTGAAAAACAGCGCCGGATTGACCTGATTGACTTGATCAACCGCGCGAACCTGTCCGCCGTAAAACTGCTTATTACTCTCGTATTCGAGATTGACCAGGGTAACAACGACTTTATTGCGATTTTGTTCGAGAATCGCAGGATCCGAGGCGGACAGGTTATTCAGGATAACACAACCTTTATCCACGCCAAGTTGTACAGAAAGATACTCATCGAGCACCTGCCGAATATAAATCAACGCAACGTCAATCATAAACGTCTCCCAGCCTAGTTATCCTGACTTCGCTGAAGGCTTGCCCTGCCTAATATGAGACTTAAAAGATTTAAAAAACCTGCTTAAACCACTTAGTTCAAAAAAAGTACCATAGAAAATGGTTATTGCATAGGCCCGTCAAAAAAATTCATCCACAGATAAAACGATAGTTTGAAAGTCCCGCGACGAAAAAAATTTTCTCTTTTAATATCAATATGTAAGTCGCTCCAACCCGCCCAAGGAACGTTGCTCGCTTGCACTGATGCATCGGCCGTGCATGAAATATCGTCAGCCGATCACCCTCCTGCATGCCGACAGACTCCTCGGCGTCCGCTGATCAGCACCAGTGAACACACGTGACCTTTTTGCGTTCCTCGCAACAGTGATTTGTCACTTCGAGAATAGATAGCCCCCTAACGAAAGGCGCATGCTAGAGGGCTGGGGTCGGTTTGATATCATTCCGAATGATAGTTACCTTCGCTTCATTCGATTCGTGTGAGACCGGTCCCCACAGCATGATCCGCCCATCTCAATAGATTGGCGGACTCCCCCCATGGAACAGTCACTTAAACTTTTGCGCTTCCCTTTGGCTGCCTTGGCGGTCGTGGTGATGAGCGCCTGTGGTAAAGCGCCCGTGGCGGCGGGTGGTACGATGCCGGCGGCCAAGGTCAGTGTCGCCAAGGTCATCGAACAACCGGTCAATGAATGGGACGAGTTCACCGGTCGCCTCGAAGCCCCGGAAACCGTCGAGATCCGGCCACGCGTCTCCGGCCAGATCGATTCAGTCGCCTTCACCGAAGGCGCACTGGTGAAGAAAGGCGACCTGCTGTTCCAGATCGACCCGCGCCCTTACCAGGCTGAAGTCCATCGCCTCGAAGCCCAGCTGCAACAAGCCCGCGCCACCGCCAGCCGCAGTGCCAACGAAGCCGAACGCGGCAAGCGCCTGTTGAGCAGCAATGCGATTTCCGCCGAACTGGCCGACACCCGCAGCAGCTCCGCCCAGGAATCCAAGGCCGCGGTCGACGCCACCCAGGCGCAGTTGGACCTGGCCAAGCTGAACCTGAGCTTCACCCGCGTCACCGCGCCGATCAGCGGCCGGGTCAGCCGTGCCGAAATCACCGCCGGCAACATCGTCACCGCCGATGTCACGGCACTGACCAGCGTGGTGTCCACCGACAAGGTCTATGCCTACTTCGACGCCGACGAGCGGGTCTACCTCAAGTACAGCCAACTCGCGCGCCAGGGTAAACGCGGCCAGACCACCCCGGTCTACCTCGGCCTGTCCAACGAAACCGGCAACCCGCACCAGGGCGTGATGAACTTCGTCGACAACCAGGTCAACCCCAAGACCGGCACCATTCGCGGTCGCGCGATGTTCGACAACGCCGACGGCGCCTTCACCCCGGGCCTGTATGCACGCCTGAAGCTGGTCGGTAGCGGCACCTACGCCGCCGTGCTGATCAATGACGAAGCCGTGGGCACCGACCTCGGCAAGAAGTTCGTGCTGGTCATGGACGCCGACAAGAAGACCGTCTACCGCTCGGTCGAGCTGGGTCCGAAAATCGAAGGGTTGCGCATCGTGCGTAATGGCTTGAACAAGGACGACACCATCGTCGTCAAGGGCCTGCAACGCGTTCGCCCTGGTTCGCCAGTGGATCCGGAAGTGATCCCGATGGCCTCCAAGGAAACCCTCGCGGCCCTGGCCCTACAAAAACAAGCCCTGGAAGCCAGCAACCTGCCCCAGGTCACGCCCGCCAAGAGCGCGCCTGCACCGGCTGCCAAGCTGGCCGTAGCGACTCCACGCGGTTAAGGGATACACACGATGAATTTTTCCAAGTTCTTCATATCACGACCGATCTTCGCGGCGGTGCTTTCGCTGCTGATCCTGATCGCCGGCGCCATCTCGCTGTTCCAGTTGCCCATCAGCGAATACCCGGAAGTGGTACCGCCGACCGTGGTCGTGCGCGCCAACTTCCCCGGCGCCAACCCCAAGGTCATCGGTGAAACCGTGGCCGCACCGCTGGAGCAGGCGATCACCGGCGTCGAGAACATGCTCTACATGTCCTCGCAATCCACCGCCGACGGCAAGCTGACCCTGACTATCACCTTCGCCCTGGGTACCGACCTGGATAACGCGCAGGTCCAGGTACAGAACCGGGTGACCCGTACCCAGCCAAAACTGCCGGTGGAGGTAACCCGTATCGGCATCACCGTCGACAAGGCCTCGCCCGACCTGACCATGGTCGTGCACTTGACCTCGCCGGACAAACGCTACGACATGCTCTACCTGTCCAACTACGCCTTGCTCAATATCAAGGACGAGTTGGCGCGCCTCGGCGGCGTGGGTGACGTGCAGTTGTTCGGCATGGGCGACTACTCCCTGCGGGTCTGGCTCGACCCGAACAAGACCGCTTCGCGCAACCTGACCGCCACCGACGTGGTCAACGCCATTCGCGAGCAGAACCGCCAGGTCGCGGCCGGCCAATTGGGTGCCCCCCCCGCCCCCAACGCCACCAGCTTCCAGCTGTCGGTCAATGCCCAGGGGCGCCTGGTCTCCGAGGAAGAATTCGAGAACATCGTGATTCGTGCCGGCGACGACGGCGAGATCACCCGCCTGAAAGATATCGCCCGGGTCGAACTCGGCTCCAGCCAGTACGCCCTGCGCTCGTTGCTGGACAACCAGCCGGCGGTGGCGATCCCGATCTTCCAGCGTCCGGGCTCCAACGCCATCGAAATCTCCAACGAAGTCCGCGCCAAGATGACCGAGTTGAAGAAAGACTTCCCCGAGGGCATGGACTTCAGCATCGTCTATGACCCGACGATCTTCGTACGCGGCTCCATCGAAGCGGTGGTCCATACCCTGTTCGAAGCCCTGATCCTCGTGGTCCTGGTGGTGATCCTGTTCCTGCAGACCTGGCGTGCCTCGATCATCCCGCTGGTCGCCGTACCGGTGTCGCTGATCGGTACCTTCGCGGTCATGCACCTGTTCGGCTTCTCGCTCAACGCGCTGTCGCTGTTCGGCCTGGTACTGGCCATCGGTATCGTGGTGGACGATGCCATCGTGGTGGTGGAGAACGTCGAACGAAACATCGGCCTAGGCCTCAATCCGGTGGAAGCCACCAAGCGCGCCATGCGTGAAGTGACCGGTCCGATCATCGCCACGGCGCTGGTGCTCTGTGCAGTGTTTATCCCGGCGGCGTTCATCTCCGGGCTGACCGGGCAGTTCTACAAGCAGTTCGCCTTGACCATCGCCATCTCCACCGTGATCTCGGCATTCAACTCGCTGACCTTGTCGCCGGCACTGGCTGCCGTGCTGCTCAAAGGCCATGATGCACCGAAGGATGGTTTCTCCAAGCTCCTCGACAAACTGCTCGGTGGCTGGCTGTTCCGTCCGTTCAACCGCTTCTTCGACCGCGCCAGCCATGGTTATGTCGGCACCGTGACCCGCGTCATCCGGGCCAGCGGCATTGCCCTGGTGCTGTACGCCGGCCTGATGGTCCTGACCTGGTTCGGTTTCGCCAGCACCCCGACGGGTTTCGTTCCGGCCCAGGACAAGCAATACCTGGTGGCCTTCGCCCAATTGCCGGACGCGGCGAGCCTGGACCGTACCGAAGACGTGATCAAGCGTATGTCCGACCTGGCCCTGAAACAGCCTGGCGTGGAAAGCGCGGTGGCCTTCCCCGGCCTGTCGATCAACGGTTTCACCAACAGCCCGAACGCCGGTATCGTCTTCGTGACCCTGAAGCCTTTCGACCAGCGCAAGGATCCGAGCCAGTCCGCCGGTGCCATTGCCGGCGCCCTGAACGGCAAGTTCGCCGGGATCCAGGAAGCCTACATGGCGATCTTCCCGCCACCACCGGTACAGGGCCTGGGCACCATCGGCGGTTTCCGCCTGCAGATCGAAGACCGCGGCAACCTCGGTTACGACGAGCTGTACAAGGAAACCATGAACATCATCGGCAAGAGCCGTAGCGTGCCGGAACTGGCCGGGTTGTTCACCAGCTACACGGTCAACGTGCCGCAGGTCGATGCTGCCATCGACCGGGAAAAGGCCAAGACCCACGGCGTCGCCGTCAGCGACATCTTCGACACCCTGCAGATCTACCTGGGTTCGCTGTATGCCAACGACTTCAACCGCTTCGGTCGCACCTATCAGGTCAACGTCCAGGCCGAACAACAGTTCCGCCTCGAATCCGACCAGATCGGCCAGCTGAAAGTACGTAACAACAAAGGCGAGATGATCCCGCTGGCGACCTTCATCAAGGTCAGCGATACCTCGGGTCCGGACCGTGTCATGCACTACAACGGTTTTATCACCGCGGAAATCAACGGTGCCGCCGCACCGGGCTACAGCTCCGGCCAGGCCCAGGCGGCGATCGAGAAACTGCTCAAGGACGAACTGCCCAACGGCATGACCTACGAGTGGACCGACCTGACCTACCAGCAGATCCTCTCGGGCAATACCGCGCTGTTCGTCTTCCCGCTCTGCGTACTGCTGGCGTTCCTGGTACTGGCCGCCCAATACGAAAGCTGGAGCCTGCCGCTGGCGGTGATCCTGATCGTGCCGATGACCCTGCTGTCGGCGATTACCGGGGTGATTGCTTCCGGTAGCGACAACAACATCTTCACCCAGATCGGCCTGATCGTACTGGTGGGCCTGGCGTGTAAGAACGCGATCCTGATCGTCGAGTTCGCCAAGGATAAACAGGAAGAAGGCCTCGATCCGCTGAGCGCGGTACTGGAAGCCTGCCGCCTGCGTCTGCGGCCGATCCTGATGACCTCCTTCGCCTTCATCATGGGCGTGGTGCCCCTGGTGTTCTCCAGCGGTGCCGGTGCCGAGATGCGCCATGCCATGGGTGTGGCGGTGTTCTCCGGGATGCTCGGGGTGACCTTCTTCGGCCTGCTGCTGACGCCAGTGTTCTATGTATTGATTCGCCGCTTTGTCGAGCGCAGCGACGCGCGCAAAGCTGCCCGGGCCCTGAAGCTGGAGGCGCAACAATGAGCAACCTGAAGGCCTTTCTGCCGAGCTTGCTGGTACTGGCGCTGAGCGCCTGTGCCGTCGGTCCGGACTACAAGACCCCGGCCACCGAGAAGGCCAATATCACCGCCGCCACCGATGGCAGCGCCGGCCAGAAGAACTATGACCGCGCGCACTTCCAGGGGATCTGGTGGCAGCAGTTCGACGATCCGACCCTGAACCAGCTGGTGACCCGGTCACTGGCCGGCAACCGCGAATTGCGCGTGGCCTTCGCCCGCCTGAAAGCGTCGCGGGCGATCCGCGACGATGTCAGCGACGATGCCATGCCGACCATTACCAGTCGCGCCAGTGCCAACGTTGGCAAGGGCCAGGTACCGGGCACCACCGAGCAGCGGGTCAACAGCGAACGCTATGACCTGGGCCTGGACATGGCCTGGGAGGTCGACTTGTTCGGCCGTATCCGCCGCAACCTGGAAGCCGCCGATGCCGACCAGCAGGTCGCCGAAGCCGACCTTTACCAACTGCAAGTCACCATGATTGCCGAACTGGTGGATGCCTACGGCCAACTGCGCGGCGCGCAACTGCGGGAAAAAATCGCCCTGGCCAACCTGAAGAACCAGCAGGAGTCCAAGGGCATCACCGAAAGCCTGCGGGATGCCGGGGTCGGCGATCAGCTCGACGTGGTTCGCGCCGATGCCCGTCTCGCGGCGGTGGAAGCCACGGTGCCGCAATTGCAGGCCGAGCAGGCCCGCGAGCGTAACCGTATCGCCACCTTGCTCGGTGAGCGCCCGGACACCTTGTCGGTGGACCTCGGTCCGAAGGACCTGCCGGCGATCTCCAAGGCCCTGGCCATTGGCAACCCGGGCGACCTGCTGCAACGCCGGCCGGATATCGTCAGTGCCGAACGCAAGCTGGCCGCCGCTACCGCGCGGATCGGCGTGGCCAAGGCCGACCTGTTCCCTCGGATCAGCCTCAGCGGCTTCCTCGGCTTTACCGCCGGGCGCGGCTCGCAGATCGGCTCGTCCGCCGCCAATGCCTGGGCCCTGGGCCCGAGCATCACCTGGCCGGCGTTCAACCTCGGTAGCGTCAGGGCCCGCTTGCGCGGGGCCAACGCCGAGGCCGAAGGCGCCCTGGCCAGCTACGAACAGCAAGTGTTGCTGGCGCTGGAAGAATCGCAGAACGCCTTCAGCGATTACGGCAAGCGCCAGCAACGCTTGATCTCGCTGATTCGCCAGAGCGAATCGAGCCGCGCCGCCGCCGACCTGGCTGCGATTCGCTACCGCGAAGGCACCGCCGATTTTCTCGTCCTGCTCGACGCCCAGCGCGAACGCCTGGCCGCCGAAGACAGCCAGGCCCAGGCCGAGACCGACCTGTATCGCGGTATCGTGGCGATCTACAAGTCCTTGGGTGGCGGCTACGAGCCGCAGACGCTGGCCAGCAGCAACTGACTCAAGACCTCCCGGGGGTTGGATGCCCTCCGACCCTTTTTCAGCCCCGCACCGCCTTGGTCGCGGGGCTTTTTTTTCGTCCGTGAATCCCCCTGGAGATAGTGTTACGGGGTATTTCATCAGTTTCGAAATGCTCTAACGAACTGTCATTTCTGACAGTTACCGACGCGCCGGGCCCTGGGTACGGTAAGTGGGCGCCCAGATCGTGCGCGCTCCCCCATCGCAAGGAGAAGCGTTATGAAAATCCCCTCTCGTCTCGTTAGCTCACTCGGTGTTGTTATCGCCGGTCTCAACCTGGCCACGACGGCCCAGGCGGTCAGCCTCTGGGTCGATAACGTCAGCAATCCTGCTTTTCTCGAAAGCCGCATAAACGGGATCAATAACAATCATTTGTCGGTTGGCAGCGGCACTCTGACGAACTTTGTTGGCGCGGGCTTCTGGGATACATCATCTGGCGGGGCTACCGCCCTGCCCCCGCTGTTCACCTCTGCATCAGGAGTCCCGGGGGCCTGCGTCGGCGGTGCGGTCAGTAATGGTACGGCAACCACGGCCGTGATCGTCGGTTCCTGTGAGGACGCCAACAGTATTCCCCAGGGCGTCAAATGGCTCGCCAGCAGCCTTTCCTCGCCACCCCAGCAGCAGCAACCGCTACCGATTCTCGCCGGGCTGCGCCTGGTACCCGACGTACAAACCGAGGTGGCCGCGGTCAACCTCGCGGGTGTCCTGGTAGGCGTCAGCATCAGCCCTACCGGTGAGACCACACCGGTAGTCTGGACCGCCGCCGGGGCAGCAAACAGCCTGCTCCCGCCACTGCTCGGTTCGGTGACCAACTGCAGTCCGGCGGACATCAGTGACGCTGCCACCCCCTCGATCATCGGCAACTGCCCGGCGGGTGCTGGCGGCGCGGGGAAAAACCAGGCGGTGCTCTGGACCAATACCAGCTCCGGCTATAGCGTGTTACCGGTGCCCAGTGGCGCCAGTTACTGCGTTGCCAGTGAAATCAATGTGGGCGGGAAGATCCTCGGCACCTGCTATTACCTCGGCAGCGGGACTCCCGATAGCTATAAAACCGTGCAATGGGCGCCTGGCGGCGGCAGCGCGCCGACAGTGATGCTGACCATCAACGGCAGCACCTCACTACGTAACTCCGGGGTTGCGATGAACGCCTCGGGGCAGATCGCTGGTAATCGGTTGCAGGCCGGGGGCTTCACCACCCCATTCTTCTGGGACCCCGCAACCGGCACCAACGGGATCCCGATCGCCCCGTTGCCAGGCGGCTCAAGAGCCACCGCCAAGGCTATCTCCGACAACGCTGTCGTCGTCGGCTGCAGTGAAACCAATGGTGCCAGCGAAGCCTTCGCTTACCACAGCGTCGGCGCCACCCTTGCCGCAATATCCCCCCTGGCCGCCGGCGGCAACGATTGTGCCGATGCCATTTCTCCAAACGGTGCTTATACCGCCGGCACCAGTGAAGACGCCAGCGTAAGCGAACGGGACGATGGGGTGATCACCAACACCCCCTGAGGATGAACAGGTGCAGGGCTCAGGGCTCAGGGCTTCTATCGAAGCATATTGGCTTGATCCAGAGGGATACTAAAATGACTCCTATCGTTCTTTCCCCATCAGTCTGTTCCAGGCAGGCAATGGCGCCGCACAGCACGCGCCCCAAAAGGGCAATGGCGTTGGCGATGCTGATCGCGGCGGGGGCTATCTGCCCTCTGATCGCGACATCCAGCCATGCGGCCCCCCTCTGCGGGTTGCAGGCGCGCCGCGTTTGCAACACCAACGTCCCCAGCAGAACCCCCGGTTACAGTCCCGGCTTCAGTGCCGGTTACAACAATGGCTACGCCAATGGCTATGCCGCTGGTTACGTAGCCGGTCGCGATACCTATGTCGCGGACTACAACGCGGGCTACAACTATGGCTTCGTTGATGGTTATAGCAACGGTTACCTGGCCAATACTCCGCCTTATGGTCGGGTCCGCTACTAAAACCGAGGGAGCGGCAGCGGCATTTTTCTTCTGTCCCCCAGCCTGTCGGTCCCGAGCGCCTTTGGCCTCGGGGCTTTTTCAAGCGGCGACTTGGCCTTTTCAGGCAGTCTCGGGATATGCTCGCTTCCAGGGGCCGAACTGCTAGCCATTTGCCCCGACAGGACTGAAGGTCTCAAAGGGGTTGGGCAATGTCGCAGTCAGTCTTCCAGTTGTTCCTGACCCAGCGTCTCGCCGCGCTGGCCGGTGCCGACTCGCTGCGGGCGATCCGCGAGGGGTTGTTGTGGTTGCTGCCGTGCCTGATGGTGTCGACGGCGTTCCTGATCCTCTCTGCGTGTGCGCGCCTGGCCGGGTTGCCCGACGACTGGGTGAACTTCCTTGCCGGGCTGCACGAGAAGATCAGCGGTATCCTACCCCTGCTGGTGGCCGCGTCCATCGGCTATATGCTTGCCATCCGCTATCGCCTGCCCCAGGTCCCGGTGGCCTTCCTGTGCCTGGCCCATGTGGAAATCGCCATCTACCTGCTCAGCGACTTCCCCCGGGCCGCGGCGACTCTGGTGCTGTTTATCGCCATCGCCTCGCCGCTGATCAATGTGCCGATCATGGCCTGGCTGTACCGCCAGCCCTGGACCCGACTGGTGCGGGAAAACGTGGTGGGGTTGAATGTCCGCGACAGCATCAACGTGGTGCTTCCGGGCCTGCTCGCCAGCGCCCTGCTGGTCATCGTCCTGTCGCTGCTGCTGCAGATTCCCCTGGTAGCACAGATGCAGGTGCCCTTCGACCGCGGGGCGCTGGACCATCCCTACCGCTACGGCGCCCTGATCAGCGCCAGCAACTCAGTCCTGTGGTTCTTCGGCATCCATGGCCTGCACGCCATGCAGCCGGTGTTCAGCGTCCTCGACGAGGCGGTGAATATCAATCAGATCAACCTTGCCGCCGGGGAGCCGCACCGGTATACCCTCAACAGTGGCCTGCTGGGCTGCTTCGCCTTTATTGGCGGCTCCGGCGGCTCATTGTCGCTGATCGTCGCCGTGCTGCTGTTTACCCGTGATAGTTCCCTGCGCCTGCTGGCCCTGGCCGCGGTGCCGCTGTCGCTGTTCAACGTCAACGAGATCCTGCTGTTCGGCTTGCCGATCATTCTCAATCCACGCCTGTTCATCCCTTTTCTGCTCACCCCGATACTCAACACGTTGATCGCCGTGGCGGTGGTCCAGGCCGGTTGGGTGGAGCCGATGGTCACCGGCATGCCGCTGAACTCGCCGGTGTTGCTCAACGCCTACCTGAGCACCAATGGCGACTGGGCCGCGGTGCTCCTGCAACTGCTACTCCTCGGTATCGGCAGCCTGGTCTACGCCCCCTATGTGATTGGCCTGCATCGCCAGCAGGAAGGCGCCGACGGCATCTATATCAAGTCCTTCGACACCACCTTCCGCAGCCTCGAGGAAAAGGGCCGGCTGTTCGAACTCGACCCGGTGGCGACCGCGTACAAGAACGACGCCCGGCGCGCCCGGGAACTGGAGCGGATCCGCCAGATCAGCGAATATGAGTTTTACTTGGAGTTCCAGCCACAGATCTCCAAGAGCAGCGGCCTGTGCACCGGTTGCGAGGCGCTGATGCGCGCCCGTGACAAGGATGGCAACACCCAGTTGCCCTGGGAGTTCCTCAAGTGGCTGGGCCAGGCCAACCTGATGGCGGATGTCGACCTGTGGGTGGCCTCCCAGGCGCTGGAGCAACATCGGCGCTGGCGCACAGCCGGCTTCGAACTGCCGATGACCATCAACGTCACCGGCGCTACCCTGGGTGTACCGGAGTGTGGCGAGCGCTTGCTGGAGATCCTTGCCCAGGCCCGGGGAATGATTTCCGTCGAGCTGACCGAAGACGCCCTGGTCGGCGATGTCCAGGTGATCAACCGCCTGATCGAGCGCCTGCACGGTTTCGGCGCCAAGCTGTATATCGATGACTTCGGCACTGGTTATTCGGCGCTGAGCTACCTGCACCAGTTCAAGATCGACTGCATCAAGATCGATCGCAGCTTTGTTGTTGCCCACTGCCACCCCGAAGGCGCGCGGGTACTCAATGGCATGCTGCGGCTGTGCGAAACCCTGAACCTGGGGATCATTGTCGAGGGCGTGGAAACCCAGGAACAGTACGACGCCCTGCACTCGTCCACGGAACTGGTGATCCAGGGCTGGTACTTCAGCAAGGCGATCCCCGGCGAACGGATGCCGGCATTCGTCCGTCAACGCCAGGCATTGGCGCAGGACAGCGGTGGCTTGATGCTGCCAGGGTAACGCGCGGCCATAGAGCCCTTCGATGAGCTTGTCGGCCAGGGTGATTGGACAGCAGCGGGCAGCGGCGCTTAAGGTGAACGCCCGTCCTTTGTCCCAGCCCCAAGACCCTCGCCATGATCGTCCGCTCCAAGCCGAACCTGATCGCTATCCTGTTTTCCCTCAAAGGCTCGATTGCCAAGCGCATTGCCCTGCGCTGCCTGTTGGTGACCGTGCTGGCCTCGGTCATCGTACTGGTGGAAACCTGGCATCCGGAGTATTTCTCCAAGGTCAATGCCACGCCCTTCACCCTGCTCGGCTTGTCCCTGTCGATCTTCATGAGCTTTCGCAACAACGCCTGCTACGACCGCTGGTGGGAAGGCCGCAAGCAGCTGGGGCAGTTGATCATCGACGTGCGTTCGCTGATTCGCGAAAGCCAGGTCCTGGGCGATGGGCCACAGCGCGGGGCGCTGCTGCACGAGCTTTGCGGCTTTGCCCACGGCCTGGTCGCCCGCCTGCGCCTGGAAGATGAACGCCAGGCCATCAAGCCGTGGCAACAAGACACGCCCAGCGCCGGCCACCCGAATGTCACCGATCAGTTGCTGCAACGGATCGGCGCGCGTTGCATGGGTTTCGCGACACAAGGGCTGATCAGCGAGTACCGCTACAGCGTCTTCTCGGCACTGCTGCTCAGCCTCAGCCAGGTGCAAGCCAGTTGCGAGCGCATCAAGCACACGCCACTGCCCTTCCCCTACAATCTGCTGCTGCACCGGACCATCTACCTGTTCTGCATTCTCCTGCCCTTCGCCATGGCCGAACCGCTGGGGTGGCTGACGCCGGTGTTCACCGCCATCGTCAGCTACACCTTCCTCGGCCTGGACGAGATCGGCGACGATCTCGAGGATCCGTTCGGTTTCGATGAAAACGACCTGCCGTGCAATGCGCTCCTGCGTACCGTGGAACGGGAAGTCCTCGCCAGCCTCGGGCACGTCGACCTGCCGCCGGCCCCGGAACCGCTGGACTATGTGCTGACCTGATCCGCAGGTTTGACTCCTGAGCGCGGCTGACCGAAGCTGGTACATTCAGCAAACGCTCGCCAGCTCACGGACCCTGCATGACGAAGCTTCGCCGCTACCTGCTTATCAGCCTGCCGCTCCTGCTTGCCCTCGGCCTTATCTGGCACTGGCTGCCCGGCAAGCTCGCCACCCCCCAGGCCCCGCATATCAATTACGGCCAGGCGCTGAAGCAGGCGCATAACGGCCTGCCCGGCGCGGCGCGGGTGCTCTATCAGCAACTGGCGCGCAGCGACCTGACCGATGCCCGCCGGACCGCCTTGCACGCCGAGCTACCCAATTACCCCAGCCCGCAGGCCCTGAAGCTGGCCGACAAGGACTTGCAGAACCCCTCGCCGCTGGTCCGCGAAGCGGCGGTCCAGAGCATTGTCGGCCTGGTTCCCGGAGCCCAGCGCAGCCTGTTGCTCGGCCCGGTACTCGAAGACCGCGAGCAATCCGTGCGCTTCGCCGCCGCCAACGCCATGCTCGGTTTGTCACCGGACGACCAGGGCTTGTACTACGGCCCGCTGCAACAGGTGGTGGACGAATACGAACGGACCCTGGCCGCCCAGCCGGAAAGCGCCGAGGCACAATTCCAGCTGGCGCGGCTGTACCTGCATGAGGGCCAGTTGGATAAGGCGCAGGCGGCGCTGGAACATGTTTCGCGGCTGGAACCGGACAACCTCAAGGCGCTGGTGGCCCAGGTCGAATTGCTCGACAAGCGCAACCAGCCGGACCAGGCCCGGCAACTGCTGGCCAGGCAACTGCAGGTGCAGCCGCAATCGGCCTACCTGCAACATGCCCTGGGGATCTGGCTGTTACGCCACGGCCAGACCGAGCTCGCCGTGCTGGGGTTGGCCAAGGCGGTGGAGCTGCAACCGGAAAACGCCGAATACCGCTACAAGCTCGCCACTACCTTGCATGACTTGCAGCAGGTCGAGGCAGCCCAGCGGCAACTTGAGGAAATCGTCCAGCGCCAACCGTCGAATCGCAAGGCGCGGGTGCTGCTGATCAACTACTGGAAGGAAACCGGGCAGTTGCAGAACGTGCAGATCCTGCTCGCCCAGTTGGAACAACAGAACCCGGATGATCCGGCGTTGCAGCAAGGGCTGTAGGCGCCAGCTTGCTGGCGATACGGTCCTTGGGTATTGCCGTGATCTTGCCGATGCCAGCGCCGGCAAGCCGAGGCCCGCAGGGTTAGCAAGCGCGATCCGCCGAGCGCGTTCAGGCCAGCAGCTTGCGGATCTGGTCCTGCAGCACATCCAGGTCGAACGGCTTGGCCAGGATCGGCGCGCTGTGGGCGATGGGGCTGTGGGACTCGCGGATTTCCGCCGGGTAACCACTGATGAAGATCACCTTGAGGTCCGGACGCAACTTGACCGCGGGCTCCGCGATGTCGACCCCGGAAATGCCCCCGGGCAAACGGAAATCGGTGATCATCAGGTCCAGGTTGGGCTTGGTCGCCAGTATCCGGAACGCCTCTTCGCCGTTTTCCGCCTGCAACACCCGATACCCCTCGTGGGAGAGGTAGGTGGAAAGGACCATCAGGATCGAGGCATCGTCCTCGACCACCAATACGACGTCTTGTGCATCTTCACTCATGGGAAGCCTTCATTCTTAAAATTGCTGCCAATACGACCATCGGGTCAGCCAGAGGTTGCGTCTGATGTCGGCTTTTCCTACAGAGGCAGGCAAACGCAGAACAAAGCCCCTTCGCCCAGGGTACTCTCGACGGTGATGCGACCACCATGGGCCGCGACAATCTGCTCGGAAATAAACAAGCCCAGGCCCAGCCCGGCGGCGGCATGACTGCCGGAAACCCGCTCGAACTGCTGGAAGATCCGTGCCTGGTCATCTTCGCCGATACCGATGCCACGGTCACGCACTTCGATTCGCGCCTCGTCCGCGTGGCGGTAGACGCGCACCTCGATCGGACTCTTGGCGCCGTAGCGCAAGGCATTGGTCAGCAGGTTGGAGATGACTTGCTCGATGCGGAACTCATCCCACTCGCCTTCCAGCGAGGCCTCGCCCGAATAGCTGATCGTCGACTCGGCCGCGGCCACCTGCGGCGCGAAGCCCTCCAGCAGATTGGCTACCAGGCGCACCAGATCCAGGCGCGTGGTGCGGATCGACAGCTTGCCGGTACGGATGCGCGAGACATCGAGCATGTCTTCGATCAGGCGAATCAGGCTCTGGATCTGCCGCTCGTCGCGCGCGACCATGCTGCGCATCTTGTCCAGGCTGAAGGCAGCGGCATTCTCCCGCGCCAGGTGCATCTTGCGCAGCTGGGTTTCCAGGATCAGCCCGTTGAGCGGCGTGCGCACCTCATGGGAAACGATCGACATGAAGTCGTCGCGCATGCGCACCGCATGCTGCAGTTCTTCCTGGGTCGCCTGCAGTTTGTGCAGCAACAACTCCTGCTCGCGACGACTCTGTTCGAGCGCCTCGACTTGCAGCTTCATCGCCTTGCTCTGGCGATAGAGGTCGACGAAGACGCTGACCTTGCTCTTCACCGCGTGGGTGTCGAGGGGTTTGTGCAGAAAGTCCACCGCGCCGCTCTCATAGCCCTTGAAGGCGTAGTTGCGCTCACGGCCGGCGGCGCTGACAAAGACAATCGGAATATTCTTGGTCTTCTCGGTGCCACGCATCAACTCGGCCAGTTCGAAACCGTTCATGCCCGGCATCTGGACATCGAGAATGGCCATGGCGAATTCATGCTGAAGCAACAGCGACAGTGCTTCATCGGCCGACAGCGCCTTGTAGACAATGCGATCCTCGCGCTTGATCAGCGCTTCCAGCGCCAGCAGATTCTCCGGCAGATCGTCGACGATCAGCAGTTTGGCCTGGATAGTACTCAGCATGTCATTCGTTCCAGCTCGACCAGCAGGCGACCGATGCCCTGCAAAGAAAGAAGGTAGTCCGGCTGGTGCAACGCCAACGCGGCTTCGGGCATGGTCGCCACCCGGGCGTCGTTCGGATCTTGCACCACGGTCAGGCCGCCCTGGCGCTGGATCTGTAGCAGACCCGCGGCGCCGTCCTGATTGGCGCCGGTCAAGAGTATGCCCATCAGGCGTGAACCGTAAGCGTCCGCCGCCGACTCGAAGAGATAATCAATCGAAGGCCGGGAATAATGCACCCGCTCTTCGCGACTCAAGGAAAAGCTGCGGTCCTGTTCGATGGACAGGTGATACCCCGGGGCGGCGAAGTACAGGGTGCCCGGCACGAGGCTTTCCTTGTCGTCCGCCTCTTTCACCGGTAACGCCAGGCGCCGCCCGAACACCTCGGCCAACTGGCTGCGATGCCTTTCCGGCATGTGCAGGACGATCACGATCGGCAGGTTGAACCGCGCCGTCAGCGCGCCGAACACCGTCATCAGCGCTTCGACCCCACCTGCCGAGGCGCCCACGACTATCGCCTCGACCCGTTTGCCCTCGGTGACTTGCAGTAGCGGGTCGTTCATGATTTGCGATAGATCCGTTCTTGTTTGACCAACGCCTCGAACCGCTTGCCATAGGCGGAAAAATCCAGCGTCTCCTTACTGCCCAGGACCAGGAAGCCCCGATGGCACAACGACTCATGGAACAGGCTGAAGGCTCGATCCTGAAGATTTTTATTGAAATAAATCAATACGTTGCGACATGAAATTAATTGAGTTTCGGAGAATACACTATCCGTCGCCAAGCTGTGGTCGGCAAAGGTCACGTTATCTCGTAGGGTCTTGTCGAAAATCGCGTAGCCATAGGCCGAGTTGTAGTACTCGGTAAAGTCGCGCTTGCCACCGGACGCCCGGTAGTTGTCGGCATAGGTGCGCACGCTGTCCAGGGTAAAGATGCCCTGCTTGGCTTTATCCAGCGAATGCGGGTTGATATCGGTGGCGTAGATGATCGTGCGCTCGAGCAGACCTTCTTCGCGCAGCAGGATCGCCATGGAGTACACCTCCTCGCCCGTGCTGCACCCGGCGATCCAGATCTTGATCGACGGATAGGTCTTGAGCAGCGGCACCACCTCCTGGCGAATTGCCAGGAAATGACCGGGATCACGAAACATTTCGCTGACCGGAATGGTCAGGAACTGCAACAACTGCATGAATGCCGCCGGATCGTGCAGCACCCGCTCCTGCAGCGCCGAGATGGTCGCGCAATCGAGCTGGCGCAAGGCATGCTGGACCCGGCGCTTGACGGAAGCGCCGGAGTAATCGCGAAAATCGTAGCTGTACTTGAGGTAGATCGCCTCGATCAACAACCGCAACTCGATGTCGGTACTTCGATCCACTAGATCCGTTCCATCTTCGGTAGCCAGACACGGATCAACGAGAACAGTCGATCCAGGTCAATCGGTTTGGCCAGGTAGTCGTTGGAGCCGGCCTGCAGGCAGCGCTCCTGATCATCCTTCATCGCCTTGGCCGTGACCGCGATGATCGGCAGCTTGCGCCAGCGCGGGTCCTTGCGGATTTCGATAGTGGCTTCGTAGCCATCCATCTCCGGCATCATCACATCCATCAGCACCAGGTCGACGTCCTCCACCTGGTTGAGTCGCTCAATCGCCTCGCGGCCATTACGACCGATTTCGACAATCGCACCTTTCTGCTCCAGCGCACTGGTCAAGGCAAAGATATTGCGTACATCGTCGTCCACCAGCAGGATCTTGCGCCCTTCGAAGACCTTGTCGCGGCTGCGGGCGGTCTTGAGCATGCGCTGTCTTTCATGGGACAGCTGGGATTCGACTTTGTGCAGAAAAAGTGTCACTTCATCGAGCAGGCGTTCCGGCGAGCGCGCGCCCTTGATGATGATCGAGCGCGAATACCTGTGCAGCTCGGCCTCTTCGTCACGGGTCAGGTTGCGCCCGGTATAGACGATCACCGGCGGGAAGGCGCGGATATCCTCGCTGGCCATGCGCTTGAGCAGCTCGTTGCCAAGCATGTCCGGCAGCTTGAGGTCGATGATCATGCAGTCGAAGACATTCTCGCGCAGCAGGTCCAGGGCCTCCTGGGCCAGGCCGACGGCGGTGATCTCGATATCGTCGTCGCCGATAAGGCGGGCGATGCTGTCACGTTGCAGGTCGTCGTCCTCGACCAGCAGCACACGCTTGAGCTTCTGGGTCAGCTTGGCCTCCAGGCGCGTGAAGATCTCCTTGAGTTCGTCACGGCTGGTCGGCTTGAGCGCATAGCCCATCGCGCCCATGTGCATGGCGGCCTCGACGCGGTCCTCCACGGAAATCACATGCACCGGGATATGTCGGGTCGGCGCCTGTTCCTTGAGGCGCTGCAATACCGTCAGGCCGGAGTGATCCGGCAGGCGCATGTCCAGCAGGATCGCGTCGGGAATGAACTGGGCGGCGAGCTCGAAGCCCTCGTCCGCGCCATGGGCCACCAGGCACTGGTAACCCAGCTCATGGGCCAGGTCGTAGAGAATCTGGGCAAATTTCTGTTCATCTTCGATCACCAGGATACAACGGCTGGCGAACGGGCCTTTTTCACGGTCATCGGCAAACCGCAGGATCGGCGTCTCCACCACCGCCGGCGGCAGCTTGCGCGGCGGGTCCAGGGACTCCAGCGGCGCCGGAGGTGCCACCACCAGCGCCGGGCCCGTGCCATCGCGCCGTTCCACGTACTGCTCCGGCAACACCAGGGTGAACACACTGCCTTGACCGGGCTGGCTGGCCACGCTGATGGAGCCGCCGAGCAACGCCGCCAGGTCACGAGAAATCGACAGGCCCAGACCGGTACCGCCATAACGACGGTTGGTGGTGCCATCGGCCTGGCGGAATGCCTCGAAAATGCTCTCGTGCTGTTCGGCGGCGATACCGATGCCGGAGTCGCGGACGGCAAAGGCGATACCGACACCGGCTTGGCGCGACACGCTCAGGCTGACCCGCCCCGTCTCGGTGAACTTGATGGCATTGGACAGCAGGTTCTTCAGTACCTGTTCCAAGCGCTGGCGATCGGTGAACAGCGTCGTAGGCAGGTCGCCACGCAGCTCGACCTCAAACCCCAGCTGCTTGTCGCCGGCCAGGGGCTGGAACATATTGCGCAGCCCCTCCACCAGGCGCTCGATGCTGGTGTTTTCCGGGCGCACCTCCAACTTGCCGGCCTCGACCTTGGAAATATCGAGGATGTCGTTGATCAGGTTGAGCAGATCGTTGCCGGCGCTGTAGATCGATTCGGCGAACTTGACCTGTTCCGCGGTGAGATTGTCCTGGGGGTTCTCCGCCAGCAGCTTGGACAGGATCAGCGAACTGTTGAGCGGCGTGCGCAGCTCGTGGGACATGTTGGCGAGGAATTCGGACTTGTACTTGCTCGAGCGTTGCAACTCCTCGGCGCGCTCCTCAAGCTGGACCTGGGCCAGGTTCAACTGATTGTTCTTGAGGTCCAGCGCATCGCGCTGCTCGGCCAGGGCCTGGGCCTGCTCGGCCAACTGCTCGTTGGTCTGTTCGAGTTCGCTCTGCTGGCTTTCCAGGTGAACCTGCGACTCCTTGAGCACCTGGGACTGTTCTTCCAGCTCTTCGTTGGCGGTCTTGAGTTCTTCCTGCTGGACCTGCAGCTCTTCGTTGAGCTGCTGGGTCTCGGCCAGGACCTCCTGCAAGCGCTGGCGGTAACGCGCAGCCTCGATGGAAGTGCCGATATTGTCGGCGATCAGTTCCAGCAGTTCGATATCGCGGTCGTTCAAGGGGCGCAGGAAACCCAGTTCGATCACCCCATTGACCCGTTCATCGTTGGTGGTCGGTACCACCAGCACGCTGCGTGGTGAACCGTCGCCCAGGCCCGAACTGACCCTGAAGTAATCCACCGGCACCTCGTCTAGGCGGATCAGGCGGCCCTGGCCGGCGGCTTGGCCGACCAGACCTTCATCGTTGAAGATCGCTTGTTCCCGTTGCTCCTGCTCGCGGGAAAACCCATAGCTGGCGACACGGCTCAGGCCGCCATGCTCCTCGCGGACATACAGCGCCGCCACCGCACTGCCCATGTACTGGGCGCAGAACTGCAGGATATTGCGCCCGAGCAGGTTCAGGCTCAGTTGCCCCAACACCTGCTCGGCCAGTTCGGTCTGGCCGCTGCGCAGCCAGGCTTGCTGCTCCAAACGCTCCGCACTCTTCACCTGTGACGCGATGTTTTTTGCATAACTTCTTGAAAGTGATAACAAATCACGCCGACCAATAACGGCCAGCAAGACGCTCAGACCCAGCACGAAGATGAGATAGAGGACGATGCTCCAGATCGTCGTGCGGCTGACGATTTCATTGCGCGTGAGCCGCAGTTGCTGCTCCATGTCGATGGCGTTTTCAAACTCGCTACGGATCTCGTCAACCAGACGCTTGCCGCGCCCCGCCTGGATCGACTCCTGATAGTCGCCGCCGGAACGTCGCAGTTCGATCATCCCCCGGGCGTATTCACTCCAGGCGCCCTGCAAGGCCTCGATGCGCTTGAAGCGGTCGACCTGCTGCGGATTATCCGCGACCAGTTCCTGCAAGCTACGCAGTTCGGCAATGATCTTCGGCTTGGCGACTTCGTAGGGGTCGAGGAAATGCTCGTCACCGGTTATCAGGAAACCGCGCATGCCGGTTTCCAGATCCACCGAGAGCTTCATCGCCTCGTTGCTGTTATTGATCACTCGGTCGGTATGCTCGACCCACTGGATCACCGACAACAGGTAGCTAATCAGCGAGACGAAAAATACCGCACTGAGGACTCCGACCCCCAAGGGTAAGCTGATGTTGCGGCTCAATAACTTGCGAAAGCTTTGTTCATCCACCGAAGACGACGAATTCATTTCAGGGCCCGGATTAAAGTCATTGATTATCAAGGAGTCTGCCGTAAGCACGACTAAAAGACCGCTTTTTTCTCACAGCTTAGAATGCAATGCCCCAGACCGCACTCTCGTGACGAGATCAAAGACCTTAGCCTATCATCTTGTACAGTCGGATTTTTTTGTACAGGCGGGGGGAACTTGCCTGGCCCGATGGTTTACTGATGCAAGAGGCCGAGCATTTCAGCGGCTTTGATCCATTCCTCACTTTTCCGGGATACCCCCTTATGTCAGCAGCCCCCTCCACCATCCTTGTCGTTGAAGACGATGCCGTCGTGCGCATGCTGATCGTCGATGTCCTGGAGGAACTGGAATTCAATGTCCTCGAGGCCGACGGCAGCGAAAAGGCCCTGGATATCCTCAGGCAGGCCGACACCCGCATTGACCTGCTGATGACCGATGTCGGTCTGCCTGAAATGGATGGCCGCGAACTGGCCAAGGCGGCCTGCCTGATGCGCCCGGGACTGCCGGTACTGTTTGCCAGCGGCTACGCCGAAAGCATCGAACTGGCGCCTGGCATGCAGGTGATCGGCAAGCCTTTTTCCATCGACCAGCTTAGACTAAAGATTAAAAACATAATCTAACTATATGTTTAATATAGATAATTTATTCTAGAATTCACTTTAACTCGAAACTATCACAACGCACTCGCGGTGACCGGGCGCTCTCGCAGCGCATTGACGCACCCGCGCTCGCCGTGTTCTCCTAGCTGCCTTGTTTTGGGTGCCCTTCACAGGGTGAAACGGGAAACCGGTGCGTCAGCCTGCATGTCTTCATGCCTGATCAGTCCGGTGCTGCCCCCGCAACGGTAAGCGAGAGAAGCGTCAGAGCCACTGTGCCGACACCGGCATGGGAAGGCGACGCTTGAAGAGTCGGGCCCTGCCCGTCTCCCTCGCCAGCCCGGAGACCGGCCCAGAAATAATCGATGACAAACCTGCGGTGGGCAGGCGCTGTTGCAACCTCCGGGTGTCCGCCCGCCGAGGTTCTTCGCGCCTTTCCGTCTGCCGACATTTCAAAGGGAAGCGCCATGTCTACCACTACCGTCCGCCACTCGAGCGCCATCAGCACCCAGAGCCAGCGCCTCGTCGCCGCCATCAGTGCCGCCATACTCGGCGCGGCACTGGTCTATTTCGCCGGATTCTCGCCTATCGCCGCGGTGCACAACGCCGCGCACGATACCCGTCACAGCGCGGCCTTCCCGTGCCATTGAGAGACCAGCCATGATCAAGCGTATTGCGCGAACGGCGGGATTCACCGGCTTGCTGGCCGCCCTGTTGCTGACCTTGCTGCAAAGCTTCTGGGTCGCCCCGCTGATTCTCCAGGCGGAAACCTATGAAAAAGCCCCGGCAGCCGCGACTCAGGAACACACCCACGACGCCGGTGCCGGGCACCAGCACGACGAACAGGCCTGGGAGCCGGAAGACGGCTGGCAGCGCGTGCTGTCCACCACCGGCGGCAACCTGGTGGTGGCCGTCGGCTTCGCCCTGATGCTGGCCGGCCTGTATACCTTGCGCGCACCGAACCGTACCTCCCAGGGCCTGCTCTGGGGGCTGGCCGGTTACGCGACCTTCTGCCTGGCGCCAACCCTGGGCCTGCCGCCGGAACTGCCGGGGACCGCCGCCGCGGACTTGCTGCAACGGCAGATCTGGTGGGCCGGCACCGCGGCGTCCACGGCGGTTGCCATTGCCCTGGTGGTATTCGGCAAACATTGGGCGCTCAAGCTACTGGGCGTGGCCATTGTCGTGGTGCCCCATTTGATCGGCGCCCCGCAGCCGGAAATACACTCCAGCCTGGCGCCGCAGGCGCTGGAAGCGCAGTTCAAGATCGCTTCGCAACTGACCAATATGGCGTTCTGGCTGGCCCTGGGCCTGATCAGCGCCTGGCTGTTCCGGCGCAAGACCGACGATCGCTACCCGGCATGAGCACGGCGCCCACGCTCGCGATTGGGCTCGGTTGCCGGCACGGCTGCAGCGCCTCGACCTTGCAGGCGCTACTGGAGCAATCGTTGCTGGTTCATCGGATCGAGCTCAAGACAATCAATGGGTTGGCGAGCATTGATGGGAAAAAGGCTGAGCCGGGCCTGCTCGAACTGGCGCGGCGCCTGGGCCTGCCACTGACGTTCTTCAGCGCGGCCGAGCTGGCGCCTTACGAGACGCGACTCAGTCATCGCTCGAGCCGGGCCTTCGAACAGACCGGCTGCCATGGCGTCGCCGAAAGTGCCGCCCTGGCCCTGGCCGAACAGCTGGGGCAAGCCCCAGCGAGCCTGCTGATTTCACGCCAGACACACCCCCAGGCGACCTTTGCACTGGCCTGGGCCGGGGAAAACCCTCGATAATCGCCTTCTCCTGCATGAACGTTGTTCATGTGAAGCCTTGTGCAGCCCCTGTTCAGAGAGTGTCATGACCGTCTACTTCATCGGCGCCGGCCCCGGCGATCCGGAACTCATTACCGTCAAGGGCCAACGCCTGATCCGCGACTGCCCGGTGATCATCTATGCCGGCTCGCTGGTGCCCGAGGCCGTGCTTGCAGGCCACCGTGCGACACAGGTGGTCAACAGCGCCGAGCTGCACCTGGAACAGATCATCGACCTGATCCAGGCAGCTGACGCCCGGGGCCAGGACGTGGCGCGGGTGCATTCCGGTGATCCGTCGCTCTATGGCGCCATCGGCGAACAGATCCGCCACCTGCGCGAACTGGGCATCGCTTATGAAATCATCCCCGGCGTGACCGCGACCGCCGCCTGCGCGGCCCTGCTCGGTGCCGAGCTGACGCTGCCGGATATTTCCCAAAGCGTGATCCTCACCCGTTATGCCGACAAAACCGCGATGCCGCCCGGGGAAGAATTGGCCAGCCTGGCCCGGCACAAGGCGACCATGGCGATTCATCTGGGGGTCAATCACCTGGCCAGGATCATCACGGAACTGCTACCGCATTACGGCGCGGACTGCCCGATCGCGGTGATCCACCGCGCCACCTGGCCCGACCAGGACTGGGTACGGGGTACACTTGAAGATATTCTGCCCAAGGTCGAGGCCAAGGGCTTTCGCCGCACGGCCCTGATCCTGGTGGGACGCGTCCTGGCCGGCGAGCACTTCAGCGAGTCTTCGTTGTACCGCGCCGGCCACGCCCATCTGTATCGACCTTGACTCGCCTGGGGGGGGGATAACCCGATGTCCGAACCGTTGTTTTCCGGCGCCAAGCTGGCCCTGCTCTGCGGCGACGAACTGCTGACCTATCTGCGCGACATGAAGGACAGCATTCCCTATCCCGGGCATTGGGACTTTGCCGGTGGCGGCCGTGAAGGCGAGGAAACCCCGAGCGAATGCGCGCTCAGGGAGCTGGATGAGGAGTTTTCCCTGCGTATCGGCGCAGAACGGATCGAATGGGCCCGGCGCTACCCGAGCGTGACCCAGCCCAATACCCATTCATGGTTCCTGGTGGGACAACTGAGCCGCGCGGAAATCACGGCGATTCGGTTTGGCGACGAAGGCCAATACTGGCGGATGATGTCGATTGTCGAGTACCTGGAGCACCCGCTGGGCGTGCCTTATTTGCAGGAGCGCTTGCGTGACTATCTGGGGAGCCGGGCGCCTGGTTTGTGACTTTGCGGCGGTCTTAAGGGCCTCTTCGCGGGCAAGCCCTGCTCCTACCGCTTGGTACCGCTCACTGATTTCGTGTATGCCACGATACTGTAGGAGCAGGCCTTGCCCGCGAAGAGGCCGGAACAACCAGTATCAATTCCCCATAAAAAAACGGTGCTCACGGGCACCGTTTTTTATCGAACCGCACGCAACGAACGCCCTGCTACCGAACTCAGTAGTAGGCGTTTTCTTTCTGCGTATGGTCGGTCACATCACGTACCCCCTTGAGCTCGGGAATCCGCTCGAGCAAGGTGCGCTCGATGCCTTCCTTCAAGGTCACGTCGGCCTGGCCGCAGCCCTGGCAACCACCACCGAACTGGAGCACGGCGATACCGTCCTCGACCACTTCGATCAGGCTGACCTGGCCGCCGTGGCTGGCCAGCCCCGGATTGATCTCGGTTTGCAGGTAATAGTTGATACGCTCGTTGACCGGGCTGTCGGCGTTGACCATCGGCACCTTGGCGTTTGGTGCCTTGATGGTCAGCTGGCCGCCCATGCGGTCGGTGGCATAATCGACAACCGCATCATCGAGGAAGGCTTCGCTGAAGGAATCGATCCACGCGGTGAAGCTTTTCAGCCCCAGTGCGGTGTCTTCAGGTTTTTCCTCGCCTGGCTTGCAGTAGGCGATACAGGTTTCGGCGTACTGGGTACCCGGCTGGGTAATGAAAACGCGGATGCCGATCCCCGGGGTGTTCTGCTTCGACAGCAGATCAGCCAGATAATCGTGGGCGGCATCGGTAATGGTTATGGCGCTCATGGAATCTCCTCACAGACTTGCCGCCAGTTTACGCCAATCGGGCCGCCGGAACAAAGTCCTAGTGTTTTTGTCGGGAAAGCGGCGGCCGCCACGGGACCGAACCCGCCGGCAACGCCGAGAAAATCAGCGCGCCGGCCAGGCCGGGCGCCTTTGCCACGGCAGGCCGGGCGGGACCCGGTCGCCATTCCAGCAACGCCCTATCTCAAAGGTTCTCGTAGCGGTTCATATCCAGCACGCCAGCGTTGACCGGGTCGGTTTCCCGCAGGTACGTCGTCAGGTCATGGAAGTACTGCCAGAACTGCGGATGACTGCGCCGAATCCCCCAATGCTCGACGATTCGTTCGAACCCCGCGGCGTCCTTGGCCTGCTCCATGGCGTCGACAAACGCCGGCACCTGATCGGCCGGAATATTGAACATGAAGTTCGGATAGCTGCTGAGGATCCCCGGGTAAATGGTCAGGGTGTCCAACCCCGGCTGATAACGAGAAGCCTCGCCGAGCATGAACGCCACGTTGCTGTGGGCACGGTTGCGCAACAGGCTGTAGATCTCACGCTTGCCGCTACGGCTTTGAATGCGCAGCATCGTCGCTTCCGGCAACTGCTCGATGACCCTGAGTCCGGCCGCCGGACGCGAGACCAGCCGGCTCAGGGTCTGCTCGGCCTCCTGCAGCCCCGGGTCGACGTTCGGGCGTGAACAGTATGCGCCGTCACACCGGTTGATCGGGTCCGGATGCGCATTCAGTTCACCGTAGCGCAGCAGCAACTGCCTGGCGAAGTCGCGCTTGGGCTGCTTTTCATCGAGTTTCAGGGCGCTCGGCGTGCTGTCGTCGATGCGCTCGTAGTCCAGCCACATCTTAAACTTGCCGCCATCCTGGTACCAATCATCGAGATAGGCGTCGCGGGAGTCCGCCGGCATCAGGCGCAGGAAATTCTGCTCGGCGCCATTGCGGATCAGGTCGAAATACAGCCGCGTCTGCGCCTGGTGCGACACATTGCCGAACACGTCGAAGTTCACCACCAGTTGGTAATAGGTCCGCTCCAGCAGCGGGTAGTCGAACAGCCACATCGTCTGCGGCACCTCGCCGATCAGCCCCTTGCTGACCGTGGCGCTGTCGAAATGACGGAAAATGCTCAGCAACGCGTTGTCGTTGCCGGCCCACAAGCTCGACCAACTCGGCGCCGGGACCTTCGCATAGGCATCGGAGCGCAAGGCTTCGTATTCGTTGCGCCTGTCGCGATAATCCAGCCACAGGCTCAGCACGCTGCCCACATCGTCGTTCTGCCCCGGCATCGCCAGCAACGGCGTCGCCGCCCCACGATAACTCGGGTCGGTGATATACAGGTCATGCTCCGGCGCTTGGAAAAATGCCCAGAAATTGTCGCGAATCACGTCGGTGGCAATCTGCCCGCGGCAGACCGGCCCACGGATAAAGGTGTCGACGAAGTATTCGGCATTGTCGAGCATGAACTGATAACGCGCCGCCGCCGGAATCGCCTCGAAGGTCTCGAAGGGATTGGCCCGGCGCCGCGGGCCATAGCCCGGCGAGGCCGTGACCTGCCAGTTGCCGCTGTAGAACAGGGTCTTGATCCGCGCCATTTTCGCCGCGCTCAAGCCGTAGGTGATATGGGTCTTGTAGACGATGACGCCCTGTACCGGCATCAACCGGTAGTACATCCGGGTACCCGGGTCATCGTTCGGACGCCGGGTATTGATCAGGTCGATGGGCTGGCCGCTGGGCGTACGCGAACGAACCCACTGGAAAAAATGCCCCGACTCGCCGCCATCAAAGTAGATATGGGCCAGGAACCAGTGTTCGAACAACCAGCGCCCGACCAGGCTTTCACGCGCTCCAGGAGCATTGAGCAGTGCTTCCCAGGCGGCGATTTGCTCGGTTTCCCGGGCACTCGGCGGCACGCCCTGGTCATCGACCGGCGCGCCGGCCGCAAGCCAGCGTTGCAGGGTCTGGTACTGTGGGTCACTCAGGCCGGTCACCGCCAGCGGCATGCCCTCTTTCGGATGGGCGCCGGCATAGGCGGCGAACTCGCCCGGCAGCGGGCACATGTTCTCGCGCTGCAAGCCCAACACAATCTCTTCAGGCAATTTGGCATTGGCTTGCAGCGGCGTCCGATGCCCCAGCTCCAGCATGCGCGCCATCAGCGCGGCCTGACTGCCCTGGGCATCGAGCACCGAATAGAAGCCCTTGCCGCGCCAGGCCGCCGGCCCCTGGGCGTCGTAGAACAATCGGGTCGGCCTCACCACGTCGCTGCGCGCGCCATCGTAGACCAGGGCCTTCGAAGCCCCCCGGGCAGCGCCTTCGGCACTGCCCAGGTTGAGCTGGCACGCTGCGTCATAGCAGGCGTGGCAAGCGACGCACTTCTCGGTAAAGATGGGTTGAATATCGCGGGTATAGGAAATCGCCGGCGCCGGATCTTGCGCCTGGGTGACACTGCTGAGTAGTAACAATAGGAAAACGCTGATAAAGCGGTAAGGCATGAGCCTGATCCTGAAAATAAAAAAAACGCCGTGATTCTACAACGTCAGCGCCCCTTGAACGTGAGCGATATTCATGCAAAACCCGAAAGGCTATAAAAGCGCGCAGGTTTGCTATTATCGCTGCTCTTCTGTGTCCGTCTTTCCAGGTAGTCCCATGTCTGATCGCAGTGCTCGCCTATACGCTCTCCAACAAGCGCTCAAAGAACGCATCCTGATTCTTGACGGCGGCATGGGCACCATGATCCAGAGCTACAAGCTCGAGGAACAGGACTATCGCGGCAAACGTTTCGCCGACTGGCCCAGCGACGTCAAGGGTAACAACGACCTGCTGGTCATCACCCGTCCGGATGTGATCGGGGCGATCGAGAAGGCCTACCTGGACGCCGGCGCGGATATCCTCGAAACCAATACCTTCAACGCCACCCAGGTGTCCCAGGCCGACTACGGCATGGAAGCGCTGGTCTACGAACTGAACGTGGAAGGCGCCCGCCTGGCGCGCAAGGTGGCCGACGCGAAAACCCTGGAGACGCCGGACAAACCGCGTTTCGTCGCCGGCGTGCTGGGTCCGACCAGCCGCACCTGCTCGCTCTCGCCGGATGTGAACAACCCCGGCTACCGCAACGTGACCTTCGATGAACTGGTGGAGAACTACACCGAGGCCACCAAGGGCCTGATCGAAGGCGGCGCCGACCTGATCCTGATCGAAACCATCTTCGATACCCTGAACGCCAAGGCCGCGATCTTCGCCGTGCAAGGCGTTTATGAAGAACTCGGCTTCGAGCTGCCGATCATGATCTCCGGGACCATTACCGATGCCTCCGGCCGGACCCTGTCCGGCCAGACCACCGAGGCTTTCTGGAACTCCGTGGCCCACGCCAAGCCGATCTCGGTGGGGCTGAACTGCGCCCTGGGCGCCAGCGAGTTGCGACCGTACCTGGAAGAACTGTCGGACAAGGCCGGCACCCACGTTTCCGCGCACCCCAACGCCGGCTTGCCGAACGAATTCGGCGAGTACGACGAACTGCCGGAAGAAATGGCCAAGGTTGTCGAAGAGTTCGCCCAGAGCGGCTTCCTGAATATCGTCGGCGGTTGCTGCGGGACCACCCCTAGCCATATCGGCGCCATCGCCAAGGCGGTTGCCGGTTACGCGCCACGCCCCATTCCGGACATTCCGAAAGCCTGTCGCCTGTCGGGCCTGGAGCCCTTCACCATCGACCGGCAGTCGCTGTTTGTCAACGTCGGCGAGCGGACCAACATCACCGGCTCCGCCAAATTCGCCCGGTTGATCCGTGAAGACAACTACACCGAAGCCCTTGAAGTCGCCCTGCAGCAGGTGGAAGCCGGCGCCCAGGTGATCGACATCAACATGGACGAGGGCATGCTCGACTCGAAGAAGGCCATGGTCACCTTCCTCAACCTGATCGCCGGCGAGCCGGATATCTCCCGGGTACCGATCATGATCGACTCCTCCAAGTGGGAAGTGATCGAAGCCGGCCTCAAGTGCATCCAGGGCAAGGGCATCGTCAACTCCATCAGCATGAAGGAAGGTGTCGAGCAGTTCATTCATCACGCCAAGCTGTGCAAGCGCTACGGCGCCGCCGTGGTGGTGATGGCCTTCGACGAGGCCGGCCAGGCCGACACCGAAGCGCGCAAGAAGGAAATCTGCAAACGCTCCTATGACATCCTGGTCAACGAAGTCGGCTTCCCGCCGGAAGACATCATTTTCGACCCGAACATCTTCGCCGTTGCCACCGGTATCGAGGAGCACAACAACTACGCCGTCGACTTCATCAACGCCTGTGCCTATATCCGTGACGAATTGCCCTATGCGCTGACCAGCGGCGGCGTGTCCAACGTATCCTTCTCGTTCCGCGGCAACAACCCGGTGCGCGAGGCGATCCACTCGGTGTTCCTGCTGTATGCGATCCGCAACGGCCTGACCATGGGTATCGTCAACGCCGGACAACTGGAGATCTACGACCAGATCCCGGCGGAGCTGCGCGACGCGGTCGAGGACGTGATCCTCAACCGCACCCCGGAAGGCACCGACGCCCTCCTCGCCATCGCCGACAAGTACAAGGGCGACGGCAGCGTCAAGGAAGCCGAGACCGAGGAATGGCGCGGCTGGCCGGTCAACAAGCGCCTGGAACATGCCCTGGTCAAGGGCATCACTACCCACATCGTTGAAGACACCGAAGAATCGCGCCAGTCGTTCGCCCGCCCGATCGAAGTGATCGAAGGCCCGCTGATGTCCGGCATGAACATCGTCGGCGACCTGTTCGGCGCCGGGAAAATGTTCCTGCCCCAGGTGGTGAAATCCGCCAGGGTGATGAAACAGGCCGTGGCCCACCTGATCCCGTTCATAGAACTGGAAAAAGGCGACAAGCCGGAAGCCAAGGGCAAGATCCTCATGGCCACGGTCAAGGGCGACGTCCACGACATCGGCAAGAACATCGTCGGCGTGGTCCTGGGCTGCAACGGCTACGATATCGTCGATCTCGGCGTGATGGTTCCGGCGGAAAAGATCCTGCAGGTGGCCAAGGAGCAGAAGTGCGACATCATCGGCCTGTCCGGGCTGATCACCCCCTCGCTGGATGAAATGGTCCATGTCGCCCGGGAAATGCAGCGCCAGGACTTCCACCTGCCGCTGATGATCGGTGGCGCGACCACCTCCAAGGCGCACACCGCGGTGAAGATCGAACCGCGCTACAGCAACGATGCGGTAATTTATGTCACCGACGCCTCCCGCGCCGTCGGCGTGGCGACCCAGTTGCTGTCCAAGGAGCTCAAGGCCGGCTTTGTCGAGCGAACCCGTGCCGAGTATGTCGAAGTCCGCGAGCGCACGGCCAACCGCAGCGCCCGTACCGAACGCCTGAGCTACCCGGCGGCTGTCGCCAAGAAGCCGCAGTTCGACTGGAGCAGCTACCAGCCGGTCAAACCGACCTTCACCGGCAGCAAAGTGCTGGACAATATCGACCTGCGGGTCCTGGCCGAATACATCGACTGGACCCCGTTCTTTATCTCCTGGGACCTGGCCGGCAAGTTCCCGCGCATCCTCGAAGATGAAGTGGTCGGCGAAGCCGCGACCGCCCTCTATGCCGATGCCCGGGAAATGCTCGACAAGCTGATCGACGAGAAACTGATCAGCGCCCGCGCGGTGTTCGGCTTCTGGCCGGCCAACCAGGTGCGGGACGATGACCTCGAGGTCTACGGCGCCGACGGCCAGACGCTGGCCAGGCTGCATCACCTGCGCCAGCAGATCATCAAGACCGACGGCAAGCCGAACTTCTCCCTGGCTGACTTCGTCGCGCCGAAAGACAGCGGCGTCACCGATTATGTGGGGGGCTTTATCACCACCGCCGGGATCGGCGCCGAAGAAGTCGCCAAGGCCTACCAGGACAAGGGCGACGATTACAACTCGATCATGGTCAAGGCCCTCGCCGACCGCCTGGCCGAGGCTTGCGCCGAGTGGCTGCACCAACAGGTACGGAAAAACTACTGGGGCTACGCCAAGGACGAACAACTGGACAATGACGCGCTGATCAAGGAGCAGTACAGCGGTATTCGTCCGGCCCCCGGCTACCCGGCCTGTCCCGACCATACCGAGAAAGGCACCCTGTTCGCCCTGCTCGATCCGGCGGCCAGCGAAGGCAAGGCCGGGAAAAGCGGGGTGTTCCTCACCGAGCACTACGCGATGTTCCCGGCGGCGGCGGTCAGCGGCTGGTATTTCGCCCATCCGCAAGCGCAGTACTTCGCCGTCGGCAAGGTCGACAAGGACCAGGTCGAAAGCTACACCGCGCGCAAAGGCCAGGACCTGAGCGTCAGCGAGCGCTGGCTGGCACCGAACCTGGGCTACGACAACTAAGTCCGCGGGAATTGTCTATGCTCTCCACACACAACCTTGTGTGTGGAGGCCCCATGGACGATCCGACCGACAACAAGCCGCCGACCTTCTGGCAGATGCTGCACAGTGTGATGGCGGCCGCCTTTGGCGTGCAAAGCGGGAAAAACCGCGCCCGCGACTTCACCCACGGCAAACCGAGCCATTTCGTGATGATCGGCATCCTGTTCACCGCGATCTTCGGCCTGGCGCTTTACGGGGTCGTCAAGCTGGTGCTGCACTTCGCCGGAGTCTGAGCCCGTCTCAGGGCAGTACGGTCTTCAGGGAAAACGGATAGCGATAGCTGTCCGGCTTGCCCTTGGCGCTCAGGGCCTTGAAGTCGACGCGGTAATCCTCGCTGGCACTGTACTTCAGCAGTTTCGCGGCCTGGCTCTTGTCGATCAGCTCCAGCGCCTGGATCTGCCGCTCGCGACCACCGTAGCGAGTGAAGTCGATGCCGCCGGCATGATCATGCAGCAACACCATCGCCCAGCCGCCCAGGGCGAAATGCCCGGCCACCAGCACGCTCAAGCGCCCGTCGATACGCGCCCGGAGAATCTCCGGGGAGCTGTTGACGGCACTGAACAGGACGTCCTGTCCGGGGCGGCGCCCAGCCTTTTCGAAGGCGGCCATGGCCCCCAGGGCCATTTCATCGTTGGCGGCCCAGACCAGTGACGCCTGCGGATAACGCCGAATCATTTGCTCGGCCTGGTCAAAGGCACGCTCGCGGCTCCACTCGCCGTAGACCAGCTGTCGCAGGTGAACCTGCGGGGATTCCGCCAGGGCCCGACGCAGGCCTTGCTCGCGCAACTGCGAGGCCGGGGTCAGTTTCATCCCGGAAAAGGCCAACAGGTCGATGGGCTGGCCCGGCGCCTGCAACGAGCGTTGCCGGATCAGTTCCTTGAGCATCAGGTAACCGCCCTGTTCGTCGTTCTGTACCATGCTACCCAGCAGCTGCGGCATGTCACCGAGCCGCTCGCTCTGCTCAGCCGTCAGCCGGTTGTTGACAATAAACAGCTTCACCCCACGCCCCTCGGCCATCCGCAGGATTTGCGGGGCCACGGATTGTTCATTGACCAATAGCAGGTAATCGGGAGGATGCGCGGCTTGCAGGGTTTCGTAGGCCTGGGCGAGACTGGTTTGCGGGTTGCGCTCGCCATAGCGCACCTCCAGCTCCATACCAAGGTTGCGTGCGGCCGCCTGCATGAAGTGCGCATAACTGACCCAGAATGGCTCCGTGGAATAACCCGGATTGAGAAACACCACTGTCGTGGCCTGGGCCGTCGCCCAGAACGGCAGGCTCAGGATCAGCAGCACCTTGCAGAGAGTCTTCAGCATGTCAGCGCGCCCCGGAAAATAGCGGCGTATGATACAGACAAAATGCCTGCCCCCCCCTCTCGGCAAGTTGTCAAAACTGCTCGACAACTTTTTTCGCAATCAAGAACGACTTCGGACTCGAGCGAGCGCCCTCCCCTGGAATACAGGGGCGAGCAAGCTCGCCCCTGCCGTTACGGCAGATTGTGCATCAAAATTGCCTGCCTTACTTGTGGCTGACCCAGAATACAGCGGTGGCCACCACCAGGATGATCAGGAACAGGATCGCCCAGGCATCGACCGTACTGTCGCTTTTCCTTGCTTTGACTGGATTGCTCATCGCATCGCCTCTTGTCGGTTTTATCGGTGATTGCTGCAAACTCGCTGATAGTTAAGTAGAGATTTGCCCATACCACAAATAGGGTTATGGCTCGTCGACGCACGTTAGTCGTTTTGGTTCTGTGCATATACTCAAACATCACTTTTACGCATAACTGCAAACTGCTATCGTGCGCCGGCTCCGTCTGGAGTGCGCGGCCGTGCGCGCAGAATTGTTGAGATACGCCGGGGGCCTGGAGCACCCGGGGTATTTATGAAGCCTGAGAACAGGATCTATATGTACGTATACGACGAGTACGATCAGCGGATCATCGAGGACCGCGTCAAGCAGTTCCGTGATCAGACCCGACGCTATCTGGCCGGTGAGCTGAGCGAAGAAGAGTTCCGCCCGCTGCGCCTGCAAAATGGCCTGTATGTCCAGCGTTTCGCCCCGATGCTGCGGGTTGCCGTACCTTACGGCCAGCTGACTTCGCGCCAGGCGCGAATGCTGGCGCGGATCGCCCGCGACTATGACAAGGGCTACGCCCACGTCAGCACCCGGCAGAACATCCAGTTCAACTGGCCGGCGCTGGAAGACGTGCCGGAGATTCTCGCCGAGCTGGCCACCGTGCAGATGCACGCGATCCAGACCAGCGGCAACTGCCTGCGCAACGTCACCACCGACCAGTTCGCCGGCGTGGCCGCCGACGAGTTGGTCGATCCGCGCCCATGGTGCGAGATCGTCCGTCAGTGGACCACCTTCCACCCGGAATTCGCCTATCTGCCGCGTAAGTTCAAGATCGCGATCAATGGCTCGACCTCCGACCGCGCGGCCATCGAAGTCCACGACATCGGCCTGGAGCCGGTGCATAACGCCGCCGGCGAACTGGGCTTCCGGGTCCTGGTCGGTGGTGGCCTGGGCCGGACCCCGGTGGTCGGCGCCTTTATCAACGAGTTCCTGCCGTGGCAGGACCTGTTGAGCTACCTCGATGCCATCCTGCGGGTCTACAACCGCTATGGCCGTCGCGACAACAAGTACAAGGCGCGGATCAAGATTCTGGTCAAGGCCTTGACCCCGGAAGTCTTCGCCGACAAAGTCGACGCGGAAATGGTTCACCTGCGCGGTGGCCAGACCACCCTCACCGAGGCTGAAGTCCATCGCGTCGCCAAGCACTTCGTCGATCCGGACTACAAGACGCTGAGCAACCAGGTCGCCGAACTGGCCGAGCTGGACCAACAGCACCCAGGCTTCGCCCGCTGGCGCAGCCGTAACACCCTGGCCCACAAAAAGCCTGGCTACGTGGCCGTGACCTTGTCCCTCAAGCCCACCGGCGTAGCCCCGGGCGACGTGACCGACAAGCAGTTCGATGCCATCGCCGACCTGGCTGATCGCTACAGCTTCGGCCAGCTGCGCACATCCCACGAGCAGAACATCATTCTCGCCGACGTGGAACAGAGCCAGCTGTTCAGCCTTTGGGGCGAACTGCGCGAGAACGGCTTCGCCACGCCGAACATCGGCCTGCTGACCGATATCATCTGCTGCCCGGGTGGCGACTTCTGCTCCCTGGCCAACGCCAAGTCGATCCCGATCGCCGAATCGATCCAGCGCCGCTTCGACGATCTCGACTACCTGTTCGATATCGGCGAGCTGGACCTGAACATTTCCGGTTGCATGAACGCCTGCGGTCACCACCACGTCGGCCATATCGGCATTCTCGGGGTGGACAAGAAAGGCGAAGAGTTCTATCAGGTATCCCTCGGTGGCAGCGCCAGCCGTGACGCCAGCCTGGGCAAGATCCTCGGCCCGTCCTTCGCCCAGGACGCCATGCCCGATGTGATCGAGAAACTGATCGACGTCTACGTGGAAAAACGTACCGAAGACGAACGCTTCATCGACACTTACCAGCGTATCGGTATCGACCCCTTCAAGGAGCGCGTCTATGCAGCGAATCATTAAGAACAACGCCGTCATCGACGAAACCTGGCACTTGCTGCCCAAGGACGCGTCCTTCGACGGCATCTCCAACTGCGACGACCTGATCGTGCCGCTGGCCCTGTGGCGCGAGCACGCCCACGCCCTCAAGGCCCGCGATGGCGGCCTGGGCGTGTGGCTGGACGCCGATGAAGAAGCCGAGGAAATCGGCGATGACGTGCAGCACTTCCAAGTCATCGCCCTGAATTTCCCGGCCTTCACCGACGGTCGCAACTACTCCAATGCCCGCCTGCTGCGTGACCGTTACGGCTACAAGGGCGAATTGCGGGCAATCGGCGACGTGCTGCGCGACCAGTTGTTCTACTTGCACCGCTGCGGTTTCGACGCCTACGCCCTGCGTGCGGACAAAGACCCCTACGAAGCGCTGGAAAGCCTCAAGGACTTCTCGGTGACCTATCAGGCCGCCACCGACGAACCGCTGCCGCTGTTCCGTCGCCGCTGAATCCCGCCGGTCCGGGCGCATCGCGCGCCCGGGTCTCGGTTCAAAGCCCCAGCTCCGCCTCTGGAATTCTCTCCAGTATCTCTCGGGTCAAGGCCTCAAGCTCGTGCGCCTGCGCTTCCCGCCAATCCTTGAGCTGCTCCCCCATCTGCGCTTCCAGTTCGATATCGATGAATTCATGCCAATGCGGATCACGGTTGCTGGTACGCCGGGCGTCCAATGCCGATACGACAGCTTGATACTGCGCGTCGATGGACTTGAAGCGCGCAGGATAATTGTCCTTCAGATAACTGGCCCAGAACTCGCGGCTGGCCAGGGCCCGCGGGTACGCCGAGGCCTTCTCCCGGGCAATCACCCCGGCATAAGCCGTATCCAGGTGCGCCTGCGTCACCCGGGCCAACTCACTGAACGTCATGTGCCGGGGCTGTCCCGGTAACTGCAGGCGTTCGGTCAGGCCGATGCGATAGGCCAGCCTGACCTCCACCGGGTCGACTCGCGGCGCATTGAGCAGCTTCAGCCGCGCGCCGATCTCTTTCTGCGCCAGGGCCTCGACCTCATCGAGACGCCACAGCCCACGGGTCAGCTTCAGCAGGTTGAGCTCAGTGGTGGCCGCCGTGCCGGCCGCCATTGACTTGGCCTGGTTGACCAGAACCTTGACCTCCATGTCACTGAAGATCAGTTCCGCGCCATCGGAGCAGGTCTGCGGATGGGACGCCGAGACAAACAGCTCTTCGCGCAGGTCCTGGTATTGGCTGACGGCATCCAGTACTTCCCAGACCCGTGAGCTCAAATCCGAGCGAGCCTCGCGATACTCGGCGGTGACACTCAAGTCCCCCAGCAGCTTGAAAAAATCCTCGGAGCCTTGCTGGTGATACAACAGTTTCCATTGCTGCTCTTTCTGCGCTCGCTGTTCGCTGGGGATGGCCTCGATCCAGTGATCGCACTCCTGCAGCGACTCCGTTCGACGCGGCGCATGAAGCCGTCGCCGATTCAGTGTATCGATGCCGAAGTTGATCCCGGTTTCCCGCTCGTAGCGCTGCAGTCGCTGCATACCCTCGGCGGACAGCCCCGGGTTGTCGTGCAGGTGGGTGACTCGGTTGATGCTGGGCGGCCCGCTGTAGACCGACTCGGGAATCGTCGAGATCCGGTTGTTGCGCAGGTCCACCCGTTGCAGGTTACGCAACCCCGACACCCCCTCGGGCCAGCGGTCAATGTTGGTACGGCGCAGCAGCAGATGCTCAAGATCGTTCATCCGGCTGACATCCGGAGGCAGGAACAGCGGGTTATCCGATAAATTCAGGAACTTGAGCCGGGTCAGTCGGGCCAGCACCCCGGTGGCCTGGGTATTCATCACAATCTGGTTGCCCGGCAGGTGCAGATGCATCAGTTCGGACATCTGCTCAAGCTCTGCTGGCAGGCTGCTCAAATGGTTGAAACCCAGGGACAACCAGCGTAGCTGCTTGAAGTGGGCCAGGAACGAAACCTCGGTGCTGGCCACCGCCATGTCGTTCATGAACAGAAAGCCGACATGGCTGAAATCGGCGCGGATCGGCGGCAGGTCGCCGATCCGCATACCGAGCAGGTCCAGCTCGTAGAAGTACTTGCCACCCAACAGGTTGCGACTGGATTGTTTTCTCCAGCAGGCGAGGATCGCATCCACCACCCGCTGTTTGTTGTCGGGCGCGACCGGTGCCACCTGCAAGGTGCCGCGCAGCCTTCGCCAGGTCTGGCGTTGCGCCCAATGGTCCAGCGTCGCGGACAAGCTTTCATATTCTTCCCGCAGGCGTTCGAGTTCCACCAGGCAAGCCGGTTCGGATAGATTCAGCGAAGCGAGAAAACCACTCACCTCCCCGGGGGAAAAACCCGGATACAGTTGGCGCACTCGCCGGGTCAGTCGCTCGGTGTAGCCAATGTCCCGGGCGCCATCGCTCAGCGGGTAGCCCATCCGCCCCGAAGCCAGGCGCATGGGCGGTTTGAACCGGCGGTTTAGCGGTGCCAGGCCAAGGATCTCCTGGGCGACGTAGGGATCCTGGACAATCCGCTCGACGATCCGCTCCTTCAGCCAGGTACCGGGCGCCTTGGAGCGTGCCCCCAGGTCACGGTTGCCGAGCGACGGCAACACGTCAACCAGCGCATCAAAAATGTTATCCGCGCCGCCCAAGCGCGCCCCTGCGTGATTGAACGCGTTGTAGCGTCGCCCCTCCTTGAGCAGCACCCGCAGCGTGGTGGCGTCCGGAGCCCCCAGCGCCTCGATCGCCGGGCTGAGAAAGCGCTGCTTGCGCAGCTCGATGCGCAGCCCCGTGGATGGCCAGTCTGGCAACTGCCCAAGGGTATGCAGCGCCAGGCGATCGCCTTGCCCGCTGTCTTGCGCGGATAAATACCAGCTCTCACAAACGCGGTTGAGTTTCACCTGCTTGAGGTACCAGCGGATTTCTTCCGAGAAGCGTAGCGGTACCTGTTCACCCAAGAGTTCCAGTTCGGCGCTGCTGCCATGGGCGATCAACTCCTCGGCGACACTTCTCGGCAGGCCGGGGTACATCTTGAGAATACGCTTTACCCGGTCGTCATCAGTCTTCTCGCTGGCCGCATACAACGTGTCGAACAACCATTGTTTCCGCTCTTCAGCCGATTGCCGGAGTTGCCGCGTCAACCGCTGCACGCGCTCGCCATCATCGACCAGGCTCACGCCCAACAATGCGTTACGTTCGGACTCGCTCAACATGTTCAGCGACAACTTGAGCAGATCGGCGCTTCTGAGCTGTGACTCAATGAGCTGCAGCGATGAAAACTGCTCGGAGGTACGCTGGCCGTACTCCTCCATCACCTCCCCCAAGGCATTGAGCACCTGGATAACACGATTTTCCGGCCAGCCGGGCAGCGTCGTCAGCAGCCGCAAGCGTAGATCCCCCTGCTCCAGGGTGCGGGACGCGGGACCAGGCACCTCGTCGATGAAATGGCTGATGGCCTGGTCGATCCTGAACCGCTTGAGGGTATCGAGCAACAACGCGGGCGGTGGCTGATTGTCCACCAGGGCCTGGCGCAAGGCACTCTCCTGGGCGCCACCGAGCTGATGGATATGCTGGCGCATCCGCTCGCCGAACTCCGCCATGGGCTGACCCAGATGTCGGAACAATTGCTCCGCGGGCCACTGCGCCACCTGCTCGTAGACCGTTTTCCAACTGCCCAGGCCGTTGTGCCTGAGGGGCGGTGCGTGAAACACCGCGGGCGCCGGAGGATCAATCTGCCATCGCAGGCGGCGACTGTCGTAGCTCACGGCATAACGCTTTCCATCCAGCCGCAGATAGGTGTTGCCCTCGAACGGGTAGAGCCCGATTTCGTTGGCCTCCAGCTCATCCGGCAGGCGGATGTCACGCTCATAGGGGGTCAGATCGACCTTCCACAAGCGGCGCTGCCCCCGGGGACCTTCGACGGGGATCAGGGCATCGACCGAGGCCGGGGCTTTCAGGGCGCGGAACAGCACCTTGCCGCTGGCCATCGCCGCGGCCCCGGCCGCGAGCTCGGCGACGCTTTCAGCCACATCCATCAGATAGTCGAGGGCCTCGTGCTTGTCGCCGAGTTGCCAGGCCTGCAAACCGTCATAGACCTCACCGACCAATTGCACCACCGCCGCCGCCAGGATGACTTCGCCGACCACCGGCACGAACGACAAGGCCAGCGCCAGCAGCGTCAGCCCGGCTTCGCGGTAAGCGTCCAGACGCGCCTGGCGCACCCGCGCATCGACATCGGCAGTGGGCACCGCCAGTTGCCGTGCGTGCGCCTTGATCTGGAGATAGCGCTGCTGATGAAAACTCTCGAACAGGTTGCCGCTGATGGGCACTTCACTTAACGGAATATATTGGAAGAACGGCGGCACGGGCGGCCACTTTCGCTCCAGGGACAACAACCTGGCTTTCAAGGTGCGAAAAAACCGCGGTCGGTCTTCCTCGGGGACGAAACGACTGAAAAACTGCTGGTAGGACAGGTCCCGCAGTTTCAGGGTCAAGTCGTGCTCGAAGAAGGTATAGCTACTGTATCGAGCCAATGGCCGGCGTGGATCCGCGGGGATATAAGCAATGCAGGGCGAATCCGAGCCTTCCGCCAGATTTGCCCCGATGACCACCCAGCCGTACAACTCGATATCGAACATGCTCATCCGGCTGCAATGAACCACTTCTCCCGAGAGTTTCGGCCGGACCTTGCCCTTGACCAGCTCCACCAGCAAATCATAGGTCGGCAGGGTGATCTCCCCCTTCATATAGGCGATATCCGCGGCCACCGCCAGCGCGTGTTTGTCATAGTCGAAAAAGTGCTGCTTGACCGATGATTGATGACCGGGCAATTGACTGGAGGGATTGAAGACGCTGTCGATATGCGCCTGATACAAGGCGCCCAGATCCAGTGCTCGACAGAGCCCGGCAAAGGTTTCTGGAGCGAGTATCATGTTGAGGTCGGGGCTTCGGCCGGGGAACTGGACCATCGCCTTGCCCTTCAGCCCTCCCGTCTCGGCCTCGCTGACCTCGAAATTCTGCAGGGCGGCTTCCAGCAAGCTTTGTGCATGAACAAAGGTGTAGAGCTTGTCCTCGAAAATACTCGACAGGTACGTCGCATTGACTCTGACAAACCGGGCATGCCGCAGATCCAGCTCCTCATTGAGGTGTTTTTCCAGTGCCCGATCCAGCCGCGGCTTGCAGAACCCCTGAATGTCCTGCAACTGCGCCAGAATTCGCCGAACTGCATGTTTCGCCGTCTCCAGCGCCAATAGACGCTCACGCAGTAACAGACGCATCGGCGCAGGGGCCTTGTACAGCCAATCCGGAATTTTCTCCCTGACCGTACCAAAATGAATCCCTGCCTCGGCGGGCGCTGGACTTTCAATAATGCTTTTCAGTGCTTCCATGGCAATCAACCTGGACATCCATTAGAGGATCCAGCCTATTGATCACCGGGTAAGGGAGGGGCGTATTTATAGCTGGTGTGATGGCGTCCACCGGTGAACACCGACAGCCGCCATCGGACGGGAGATTTACCAGAAACGTTGCTGGGTCAAGCGGCTCCACCAATTGAGCAGCACACGATCCAGCGAGGCGCCGGCAGCCAGCCCGACACGCTCCTGCAGGCTTTTGCGCTCGGCATAATGCAAGTGGAACAGCTCGGCATGCTTGGCGCGTTCAGCCAGGTATTCATCACTGGTTTTCAGTTCGTCGACCAGCTGCTTGTCCAGCGCCGCGACCCCCAACCAGACTTCGCCGGTGGCCACTTCATCGATGGCCAGTTGCGGGCGATATTGCGAGACAAAGTTCTTGAACAGGTGATGGGTGATATCCAGATCCTGCTGAAACTTCTCACGACCTTTTTCGGTGTTCTCGCCAAACACGGTCAACGTACGCTTGTACTCGCCGGCGGTCAGTACTTCGAAATCGATATCGTGCTTCTTCAGCAACTTGTTGACGTTGGGCAACTGCGCCACCACGCCGATGGAACCGAGAAAGGCGAAAGGCGCGCTGATGATCTTGTCGCCGATGCAGGCCATCATGTAGCCGCCGCTGGCCGCCACCTTGTCGATGCAGATGGTCAGCGGTACACCGGCCTGACGGAGACGCGCCAGTTGCGAGGAGGCCAGGCCATAGCTGTGGACCATGCCGCCGCCACTTTCCAGGCGCAACACCACTTCATCCTTGGGCGTGGCCAGGCTGAGTAGCGCGGTAATCTCATGACGCAGGCTTTCAGTGGCCGAAGCCTTGATGTCGCCGTCGAAATCCAGCACGAATACCCGTGGTTTGCTCTCCGGCTGCTTCTTGTGTTTTTTCTCGCCCTTGGCCTGCTGCTTGCGCAGGGACTTGAGCTGGTCCTTGTCGAACACGCCCTGCTCCAGGCGCTCACGCAGGCCCTTGTAGAAATCGTTGAGCTTGCTGACCTGCAACTGCCCCGCCGACCGGCGCCGGCCTTTGCTGCGCAGCGCCGCCGCGGTCACCAGGACCACGACGATCGCAACGACCAGGGTTACGGTTTTAGCCAGAAAACTTGCGTACTCGGCGACAAACTCCACGGTGACTCCTTACAAAACCAGGCGGCCCCCGGCTGTGGGGACTCACTACCGATCAAGCATACCGTCGGGGCGACCTTGCGACCAGTTGTGGCACCGCCTGAATTGTTTCTCCAACAAACATTTCAAACGAGCGTATGTTTATTTATTGACAGGCTTCCGGCATCCCCATAACCTCGCCAGACCTTCAACGTACCGGGAGGACGCGGACGTGGGCAGCATCTATCTGATTCGACATGGCCAGGCCTCCTTCGGTGCGGACGACTACGACGTGCTCTCGCCGATCGGCATCCGCCAGGCCGAGGTCCTCGGCCAGCACCTGGCCGACCTGGGCCTGAGCTTCGACCGCTGCCTGGCCGGCGACCTGCGCCGCCAGCAGGATACCGCGCTCACCGCCCTTGGGCAGTGCGACGCCGCCGGCCTGTTGGTGCCGCGGCTGGAAACCGATGCGGCCTTCAACGAGTTCGATGCCGACGCGGTGATTCGCGCACTGCTGCCCGGCTTGCTGCCGGAGGAGCCCGAAGCCCTGCACATCCTGCGCAACGCCGCGCAAAACCGTGGCGAGTTCCAGCGCCTGTTCGCCCTGATCATCGAACGCTGGCTCAGTGGCCGCCATGACACCCCGGAGCTGGAAAGCTGGCTGGGTTTTGTCGCCCGGGTCGAAGGCGGGTTGCGGCGGATTCTCGAGCAGGCCGACAACCGCCAGAAAATCGCGGTATTCACTTCCGGAGGGACCATCACCGCCCTGCTCCACCTGATCACCCGAATTCCAGCCAGGGAAGCCTTCGAGCTGAACTGGCAAATCGTCAACACCTCGCTCAACCACCTGAAGTTTCGTGGACGCGAGGTCGCCCTGGCTTCCTTCAACAGTCAAACGCACCTGCAACTGCTGAAGGCCCCGGAGCTGATCACCTTCCGATAAGTTCCGGCCAACCCTGACCCTTGTGGGGTCGTCGCCGTATTTACCCATAAAAGGATCGAAGCATGACCTCTGTAGCCAACGTCGTAGAAGCAATGAAAGCCAAGTTCAACCCAGCCGCCGCTACCGGCCTGGACGTGATCTTCGGTTTCCGTATCGATGAAACCCAGCACTTCTCGCTGATCGTCAAGGATGGCGCCTGCGAACTGAAGGAAGGCGAGAACCCGGAAGCCAACGTGACCTTGGTGACCGACGGCGAGACCATGAAAGGCATCGTCAGCGGCGAAACCGACGGCATGCAGGCATTCATGGGCGGCAAGCTGCGCGTCGAAGGCGACATGATGCTGTCGATGAAGCTGAGCGAGCTGTTCCCGGGCTGATCCAGGCCCGCAAGATACAGCAGCAACAGCCACGCCTGATGTGGGTGCGGAGCTTGTCGGATCGCCGCACCGCCGCGAAGAGGCCCTTGAGGCCGCCAAGAGCTTCGCGGGCAAGCTCCGCTCCCACAAGGTTATCCGGCGCTTTTCAGCCTGAATGTTCTTGAGTGAACAGCGCCGCACACTTCCATTCCCCCACTCTTGCCAAGCAACGCTTTCCCTCTGCGCTGGCCTATCAGGCACGCTGATCATCCTGCAACACCCCGACCTATAACAGCGAGCCGCGCTTGTAGGCAGACAGGGCGAGCATTAGATTAGTCAATAATCTCTGGCCTCCAGAATAAGCAGAAGGGATAAGCATGACGCTTACTGACCAGTCCACCCGTATCCGCGCCGGCGAAGAGCTGGATGTCGGCTTGATCGATCCGTACCTCAAGGCACATATTCCGGGCTTGCACGGCCTGCCGGATATCAGCCAGTTCCCCGGTGGCGCCTCGAACCTGACCTATCTGATCCGCTACCCGGAGCAGGAATTTGTCCTGCGTCGCCCGCCGTTCGGGCACAAGGCCAAGTCCGCCCACGACATGGGTCGCGAGTTCCGCATCCTCAACCAGCTCAAGGACGGTTTCCCGTACTGCCCCAAGGCCTACGTGCACTGCACCGACGAGTCGGTGATCGGCGCCGAGTTCTATGTGATGCAGCGGGTCGAGGGCATTATCCTGCGTTCCGACCTGCCACCGGAGCTGGGCCTGGATGCCGCGCAGACCGAAACCCTGTGCAAGAGCTTCATCGACCGCCTGGTGGAACTGCATCAGGTCGACTACACCGCCTGCGGCCTGGCCGACCTCGGCAAGCCCGAAGGTTACGTCGAACGGCAAATCCGTGGCTGGAGCGAGCGTTACGAAAAAGCCCTGACCCCTGACGCGCCGAGCTGGGAAGCGGTCAGGACCTGGCTCAACGAGAAGATGCCCGCCGACCATCCGACCTCGAGCATCGTGCACAACGACTACCGCTTCGACAATGTGATCCTCGACCCCAAGAATCCGATGCAGATCATTGGCGTGCTCGACTGGGAACTGACCACCATCGGCAACCCGCTGATGGACCTGGGCAATACCCTGGCCTACTGGATCGAAGCCACTGATCCGGCCCCGGTGCAATTGATGCGCCGCCAGCCGAGCCACGCCCCCGGCATGCTGACCCGTCGCCAGTTCGTCGACTACTACGCCGAGCGCTCCGGCATCGCCATCGACAACTTTGACTTCTACTACACCTACGGCCTGTTCCGCCTGGCCGGCATCGTGCAGCAGATCTACTACCGCTTCTTCCACGGCCAGACCCAGGACAAACGCTTCGCGCAGTTCATTCAGATGAACAAGCTGCTGGAGCAGATGAGCCTGAAGGTCATCCAGTCGTCCAGCCTCTGACCGCGCCTACAACAAGGAAAATCACCATGTCCAAGACCCAGTTGTTCGACCTCGACGGCAAGATCGCCTTTGTTTCCGGCGCCAGCCGCGGTATCGGCGAAGCCATTGCCAAGCTGCTGGCCCAACAAGGCGCCCATGTGATCGTCTCGAGCCGCAAGCTCGAAGGCTGCCAGCATGTCGCCGATGCCATCATCGCCGAAGGCGGCAAAGCCACCGCCATCGCCTGCCATATCGGTGAAATGGAGCAGATCAGCCAGGTCTTCGCCGGTATCCGCGAGCAGTTCGGACGCCTGGACATCCTGGTCAACAACGCGGCCACCAACCCGCAGTTCTGCAACGTGCTGGATACCGACCTCGGCGCGTTCCAGAAAACCGTCGACGTGAACATCCGCGGCTACTTCTTCATGTCGGTGGAAGCCGGCAAGCTGATGCGTGAACACGGCGGCGGCAGCATCATCAACGTGGCCTCGATCAACGGTATCTCCCCGGGTATCTTCCAGGGCATCTACTCGGTGACCAAGGCCGCCGTGATCAACATGACCAAGGTCTTCGCCAAGGAGTGCGCGCAATTCGGTATCCGTTGCAACGCCCTGCTCCCGGGCCTGACCGACACCAAGTTCGCCTCGGCGCTGGTCGGCAACGAAGCGATCCTCAAGACCGCCCTGCAGCAAATCCCCCTCAAACGCGTCGCCACGCCGAGCGAAATGGCCGGGGCCGTGCTGTACCTGGCCAGCGACGCCTCCAGCTACACCACCGGCGTGGCGCTGAACGTGGACGGTGGTTTCCTTTCCTGACGCCGAAATAAATATTCCATCTGTTGAATTTAGTGAATTTAAATTCTATAAATAGCCCTTCCTGAAAATAACAATCAAAGGATGCGGTGATGGACGAGTTGGGAATAGGCTTGATCGGCACGGGCTTCATGGGCCGTGCCCACGCGCTGGCATTTCACAATGCCAGCGCGGTATTCGAACTGCCGCTGAAGCTGCGCCTGGTCGCGCTGGCGGATGCCGACACGCAGCGCGCCGAATCCTGTGCCAAGGCCTGGGGCTTCGAACGGGCCTACGGCGACTGGCAACAACTGATCGACGATCCCCGGGTCGGGGTGGTGGCCATCACCACGCCCAATCACCTGCATTTCCCCATGGCCATGGCCGCCCTTGCGGCGGGCAAGGCGGTCTACTGCGAAAAACCCCTGGCGGTCGACCTGGATCAGGCAACGCGGATGCGTGACGCGGCCCGCCAGGCCGGCGTGGTCACCCGCGTGGGTTACAACTACCAGCACAACCCGATGATCGACCTGGCCCGTGAGTTGATCCAGAGCGGCGAACTGGGGGAGATCATCGGTTTCCAAGGTGAGTTCAGCGAAGATTTCATGGCCGATCCGGCCTCGCCCTGGTCCTGGCGCTGCGAAGCACAGCATGCCGGCGGCGCCCTGGCCGACCTGGGCAGCCATCTACTGGCCATGGCCCGCTATCTGCTGGGCGATATCACCGCCGTGTGTGCCGACACCCGCACCGTCCATGCGCAGCGCCCGGCCACTGTCGGCAGCCTGGAGACCCGCGGGATTGCCGTCGACGACCAGGTCCACGCCCTGCTGCGCTTCGCCAGCGGCGCCCGGGGCACTTTCAGCAGCAGTTGGCTCAAGCACGGCTACAAAAACCATCTGAGCTTCGAGATCAGCGGCACCCGGGGCACCCTGGCCTTCGACCAGGAGCGCCTGAACGAACTGCAACTCTGCCGCGCCGGCCAGAACGGTTTCCAGCGCTTGCTGGCCGGGCCGCATCTACCGCGTTACGCGGCCTTCAGCCCCGCCGCCGGCCATCAGTTGGGTTACAACGAACTCAAGACCCTGGAAGTCCAGGCGCTGATCGAGGCACTGGCCGGTCGCAGCCAGACGGGTACCGACTTCGAAGAGGCCTGGCAGGTGGAACGCCTGGCGACGACGATTCGCCGAGCGGCCAAGGAACAGCGCTGGGTTGACGTCGGCGAGCTGTAAACCTGTGGGATGCTGAACCTGTGGGAGCGGAGCTTGCCCGCGAAGCTTTTAGCGGCCTCAAGGCTGCCTTCGCGGGCAAGCTCCGCTCCCACAAAAGCCCCACCTCACTAGCCCCACAAAAGCTCCACCTCACTAAAACCCCACCCAAAACTCCACGCCTGCAAAAACTCCAGCGCCACAAAAGCACCGCACCCGCAGACAATCTGCACTTTTCAAATTGAATGTTATTTGAGGCTGGCAGCGACCTTGTTGGCCACATCCACGGGCAGCCAGGCCTTCCAGACCTCAGGATGCTCCTTGAGGAAAGCCTCAGTCACCTTGCGTGGAGGCAGACGCTCCTCGCTCATTTTCGCCAGTGCCTGGTTCAATACATCAATCGGCAGGTCAACCTTGGAAAAAAATGCCAGCACCTGCGGGTATTGCGTCTTGAACGGCGTCGAGACGCCAATGCTCAGTTTCGAGGCCAGGGAACGGCTCGGCTTGGGGTCCGGATTTTCCGGGTCGGTCAGGGTCTTCCACGCTTCGGCGTCAAAGGCCGGCTCCTGCAACTGGACCAGCTTGAACTTGCCCAGCAGCGGCGTCGGCGACCAGTAATAGAACAGGATCGGTTTGCCCCGCCGGATCGACGAGGTGATCTCCGCATCCAGCGCCGCTCCGGAGCCGCTGCGAAAATTCACGTAACTGTCGCTCAGGCCGTAGGCCTTGAGCTTCTGCTGGTTGACGATTTCCGAGGTCCAGCCGATCGGACTGTTGAGAAAACGTCCTTTATCCGGGGACTCCGGGTCGCGGAAGACATCCTTGTAACGCGCCAGGTCCGCGACCCCATGCAGATCCGGCGCCAGGGGCTGGATGCCGCGCTCCGGATCGCCCTTGATCACGTACTCGGGCACCCACCAGCCCTCGGTGGCCCCCTTGACCGTATCGCCAATGGCCGCGACCTCACCCGCCGCTTCCGCCTTGACCCACACAGGGCTGCGGCCGGCCCACTCCTCGCCGATCACCTGGATATCATTCTTGGCCAGGGCCGTTTCCAGGGTCACGGTGGTACCGGGCAGCATATCGGTCGGCAGACCGTAACCTTTTTCGACGATATAGCGCAGGATGTCGGTGATCAGGCTACCGCTTTCCCAGTTCAGGTCGGCAAAGTGGATCGGCTGGGGAGCTGCCCGAACCGGAAGTGGCAAGACGTAGACACAGAGTAGCGCCAGGGCGCTGGCGAGCAGCGCGCGAAAATCTTTCATGGAATTACCTCAATCGCAGGTCGTCTATCGGCGAAAAATCCGAAAGCCCGGAAATATTCAGTCAGCTGAACTGTAGTAGAGGTTCCCGGATTGATGCACCCACGATTATTGAGTGCCTGGCGACTGAAGCTGCTGCAATTCGCGTCGGACCATGCTGACATACTCGGCAGGCCCCAGGGCATACAATTGCGCCGCGACCCAGTTGAGCCAGGCGCCCCGCAGTTCGGCCTTGCGCTCGAACAGCCGGAGGGCTTCGGCACTGGCCTGCAGCCTGTGCTGGCGATGGAACTCGGCCCGGCTCGAGTCCATTATTCGCTGGCCTTGAACGTCAGTTCGCCCTTGCGCCAGCGGGCAGCCTTCTTGGTCACGTCCTTGAGGGTCTTGCTCAAGGTGCCCTGCAATTGTTCGTGGGCGGCAAACACCATCACCACGGTATGCCCTTCCTTGAACACAATGCCATGGCCTTCCGGTACGGTGATATAGGCATAGTCACCCAGGCCATAGACCGTCAGTTTGATCTCGCGAAACTTGATGTCCAACTTGCCACCTTCGCGGCTGGGCAATACCGCGGCGCGGAAATGATCGCCGACTTTCAGCTCCAGGCGCTGCTTGTCATCGACCACCAGGGAGGTTTCGGTATCGATCTCGGCAATGTAGATGCCTTCGGCGGTTTGTTCGGTGATATAGACAAAACGCGATTGAAACTGCTTGACCAGCTTGGCCCGAAGATCACCCAGTACAAACAGTGCATGCATATCCAGATTACTGACTGCCAACGAAAAGTCCTCAAACTCGAAAAATGAAGCCGCCCGGCGAATGTCAGGCAACATAAAACGATCGGTCACTGCCGTCGGTTACCGGATAGAAAGCCCTGATGTTTGCCCGCGCGGCCTGGCGACGCTTACCGGTGCGCAGAAAGCCTAATGGATGCAAGGTCCCATGACTTCTGCGAAGTGTCATCAGCGCTTGAAGGAAAACACCGCATTGCACCGATCATGGGAAACCGGCAACTGAGTTTGCGAGGGAAGGCCTTCTTGAAAAAAAGTAATTTCCGACATGCAGATTGCAAAAAATGCCCTGGATGAAATCAGCCCCCGGGCACTGGAAGTGATTCTAGAACACGTCGGGGCATTCGGGCCAATCAAACTGCCCGTGGGCAGCATCTTACAAGACAAAAAGTACTCGAATGTGTCCAGTCTGTCGCAAATACCCTGCAGGAGCACCCGGGCGCAGCTACAGAACATGCCTCGGCGGTCGATAAACTGGCAAGCGTCATTCCCGGAGTATCGCCGATGATCAACTTGAATACTTCCTTGATCCCGTCCGCCTTCCTGCTGCCCTCAAGCGAAGACAGTGGCAGTTCCAACAGTCGTCTTGCATCTGACCCCTTGCTGGGCGCAGACAGTGGCTCGAATCTGCTGGGCGTCAGTTTGACGGGTAATGGCAAAGCGGCGAAAGAGCGGGTCAAGAAACTCCAGGCGCAGATCGAGCAACTACAGCAGAAACTGCGCAGGGCCAACGCCCAGCTCGCCGCAACCAAAAGTGCCCATCACCTCAATGCCTCGGCGCGCGAAGCCGCGGTCCAACCGGCCAAGGCCCAGGTCGCCGCCCTCGGCGCCGCGTTGAACGGCACCAGCACCGCGCTGTTCATGGCGGAAAAGCTGATGGCCGGGATGGTCGATACCTCGGCCTGAGTCAACCCACGGTCCGCGGTGTTTCAACGGACGCCTTCGCGGCAGTGCGGCGAAGGCGTCCTTGAGGACAGCATCAAGCCTTTTTGGGTGCGCCTTCCGGCTTATAACCCAGGCGCAACCCGCCCCAATGCCGGCCCTTGACCATGATCGGCACTGACAGATCATGCATCAGCTCACCCGTGTCGCGGGTGTAGGTCTGCAACAGCACTGCCTGCTGGTGACTGCCGCAGCGGATCCCCGTACGGTCATCGAACTTGCGCTTGGTCCGATTGTGCAGCGTGTCCTGCTGCGGATCGCCCGTCAGGGGCTGGCAGAACGCCTGGTTATGGGTCGGCACATAGCCCTGGGGCGTACAGGCAATAGCGAACACCAGGCCTTCGTGGCGGGCCAGCAAGGGCTCCTGGATCGCCGGCAGGACCTGATCGGTGTAACGGTCGAAACGCGTCTGGTATTTCGCCGGCGAGGTATTGGCGATCGGCAGGTAAGTACGATCGAACAGGTCGTCCAGACTGATGCGGCTCTGCTCGATATCCGCCTCGAACCGCGCGGCAATCTGTCCGGCACCTTCGCGGGCAAGGTCGTAGACCCGCTGGTGGTAATCATCCAGGCCGACCTCGGCCAAGCGCTGGCTGATGGTCTCGGCCTGCCCTTCCATCTGGATCGCCGCCTGGGTCAGGTGGCGGGTCTGCTGGTCGCTGACGGCCAGGTCGCCACGCATCTGTTCCACCGCCGTGAACAGACTCTCGAGTTGCTCGCGGTTGCTCTGCGCGCCACGGGCGATCTCGCCCACCTGCGCCTCGACACTGGCGGCCAGGCCGGCGATATTTTCCAGATGCCGGCCGGTATCCTCGACCTGCTCCACGCCGCCGTCCAGATCCTGGGCCAATTGGCGAATCTGTCCGACGACCTGGGTGGTGCGTTGCTGGATATCGGCCACCATGACCCCGACCTCATCGGTGGCCGTGGCGGTACGCCCGGCCAGCCCGCGTACTTCGTCGGCCACCACGGCAAAGCCGCGACCGTGCTCGCCGGCGCGCGCCGCCTCGATCGCGGCGTTGAGGGCCAGCAGGTTGGTCTGGCTGGCGATCGCCTGGATGACCAGGGTCACCCGCTGGATCTCCTCGCTGCGCAGGCTCAGGGCCTCGATCAGCTCGCGACTGGCATTGGCCTGCTGGCTGAGCCGGTGCATGCGACCGATGGACTCGGCCAACACCGCATGCCCTTCGGCGCTGCTGCTGCGTGCCTCACTGGCCGAGCCGAGGGCCTGCTGGCTCAATAGCGAGGTCGACTGCTCGGTGTGGATCACCCGTTCGGCACTGGCGACAATCTGCGCGGCGGCACTGAGCTGCGACTGCACCTTGCCGGCCAGTTGCTTGACTGAAAAGGCCACTCCGGCGGCGGACAGGGCGTTATGACTGGTGGTATGGGAGAGGTCGCGGGTCAATTGGCCCAGCGCATCGCCGCTGCTCAGCGCCGATAATGCCGGGGCCTGGCGCATGCGCAGACGTGGCAGCCAGACCAGCAACAGGGCCAGGGGCAGGCAAACGCCCAGGGGCCAGCCGGCAAAGGCCATGGCGGACAATAACAGCGCCAATCCGACGCTCTGTATCAACGGTGTAAGCCAGCGTCGCGCCGGTTTCGATTGCGCGTCCCCATGGGACACCGCCCCAGGCAGAATTCCTTCTCCAGACATGTACTTACCCACCGTGAGCTTCTAGTTGTTTTTTTGCATTAAACGCCACTATGGGGCCATTAGCCATGGTCCGTTAGTTGTAGGGCGTTCGCATCAACGATAGTCGCTGTGGGGCGGGTGTGGAGACGGTTTTACCGACAACGAGCGATGACGCGGCTTGACAGGGCCACCGCGTCATCCGGATCGCCGGCAGGCCGGCGCCCGCGAGGGACTGTGATCAGGCTTGGCGCTGATGCTTGTCGATCTGCTCGTGACGTTCCTGGGCTTCGATGCAGTACTTGGTGGTCGGGCTGATCAGCAGGCGCTTGAGGCCGATCGCCTCGCCGCTGTCGTCGCACCAGCCAAAGGAGTCGTCGTTGATGCGCAGCAGCGCCTGTTCCAGCTGCGGCAGCATGCGCTGGTCGCGATCGATGGCGTTCACCAGCCAGGTGCGTTCTTCTTCAACGGAAGCGGCGTCAGCCGGGTCAGCCGGAGTATCGAGACTCTCGATGGCAATACGGTTCTGCTCGATACGCTCGTGGGTTTCGACTTTCATCGCTTGCAACAGCTCGGTAAAGAAAGCCAGTTGCTCGGCGTTCATGTAGTCGTCCGCCGGCATGGCCAGCAACTTTTCCTTTGTCATTGATTTCTCTATAGAAAATACGTGCATTAAGGCGAATTAGGGAGCGTTCTGAACATCTGAGGGGATGCACAGAAAGGCGCCGTCCATTCCAAGCGCCACCCGGCACTCAATTTACGAGGGGCGGCAGTCTAAGGCCGAGTTATCGAGTCAGCAACTGAAATGACAGCAAAAACGTCCGATACGCCCACACAGGCGCTCTGGCGCCCGTCCCGTGGAGACGTATCGGAGTGTGTTTATAACAAGAAATTCGCCGCAAAGCGCCTGTTAAGGAGACAAATGGTCACGCAACGCGCGGCGGAGTACTTTACCCACGGTGGTCTTGGGCAGTTCCTCGGTACGAAACTCGACAATCCGCGGCACCTTGTAGCCTGTCAGGTACTCGCGGCAATGCGCCAGCAACTGCTCCTCGGTCAAGGCCGGATCCTTGCGCACGACGACGATCTTCACCCGCTCCCCGGTCACCTGATCGGCCACGCCGATGGCCGCCACTTCCGCGACAGCGGGGTGCAGGGCGACCACATCCTCGATTTCGTTGGGGTACACGTTGAAGCCCGAGACCAGGATCATGTCCTTCTTGCGATCCACCAGGCGAATGAAGCCCTGTTCATTCATCACCCCGATATCGCCGGTCGATAGCCACCCTGCCCGATCCAGCACCTGGGCGGTCTCCTCCGGCCGCTGCCAGTAGCCTTTCATCACCTGCGGGCCGCGGACCTGCAACTCGCCCTCCTCGCCAAGCTCGGCCAACTCGCCGTCTTCGCGCACGAAGCGCACCCAGGTCGAGGGCAAAGGTACGCCGATGGTCCCGCTGAAGTCGCCCTCACGCATCCGCGCGATGTCGATGGGGCTGATGCTGACTACCGGCGAACACTCGGTCAGCCCGTAGCCTTCGATGATCGGCACCCCGGTCACCTCTTTCCAGCGCCGGGCCACGGCGGTATGGGTGGCCATGCCACCGGCAATCGCCAGTTTCAGATCGGAAAAGTCCCGGGCGCGAAATGCCTGGTTTTCCAGCAGTCCGTTGAACAGGGTATTGACCCCGACAATACCGCTGAACTTCTCCTTGCGCAGGATCATCTGCACCCGCTTCACATCACGCGGGTTGGCGATCAGGATATTGCGCCCCCCCAGGCACATGAACATCAGGCAGTTCACCGTCAGCGACAACACGTGATACAGCGGCAACAGGGTGACATTGGTTTCCTGCTGGCCCTCATCCAGTTGATTGCCGACCCAGGCCTTGGCCTGCATCAGGTTGGCGAGGATATTGCGATGGCTGAGCATTGCGCCCTTGGCATCGCCCGTGGTGCCGCCGGTGTATTGCAGGAAGGCAATGTCATCGTGGGCCAGCTTGACCTTCCTGGCCTGCATCGTCGCGGCCTGTTTCATCAGCCGTGGAAAGCGGATCGCCCCCGGCAGATGGAAGCGCGGCACCTGTTTCTGCACATGCCGCAGCACGAAGTTCAAGGCCGCGCCCTTGAACGTCCCCACCAGGTCACCGATTGCCGCCACCACCACGTTTTTCAGCGCGCTGCCGGGCAACGCCTGCTCCAGGGTGTGGGCGAAGTTCTCGAAGATCACCACGGTCTCGGCACCGCTGTCCTTGAGCAGGTGGCGGAGTTCATGGGCGGTATACAGCGGGTTGACGTTGACTACCACCGCGCCGACCAGCAAGGTGCCGAACAGGCAGATCGGATATTGCAGGCAGTTGGGCATCATCAGCGCGACACGATCGCCCTTCTTCACCCCGCGGGACTGCAACCAGGCCGCGAAGGCAAAGGCGCGCCGCTCCCACTCGAGGTAGCCCATCTCAGTCCCGATGCTGACATAGGCCACGCGCTCGCGGTACTTCTCCATATGCTCGAGAAATACCTCGCGCAGCGACGGATAACGGTCGATCTCGCTTTCGATATCGGCGGGAACCCCCGGCAGGTAGGCACTCAACCAGATACGCTGGTCAACGCTGTGCAGGCTTGCGACGCTCATGGCTCTCTCCTTGTTGTAGTTTTATTTTTCGACAATGGCGGTCACACCCTGCCCGCCGGCGGCACATATGGAGATCAGTCCACGCCCCTGGCCGCGCTCGTCAATGGCCTTGGCCAAGGCAGCCAACAGCCGCCCGCCGGTGGCGGCAAATGGATGCCCGCAAGCCAGGGAGCCGCCATTGACATTGAGCTTGCCAGGGTCGATCGCGCCCAGGGCCGCGTCCAGGCCGAGGCGTTCACGACAATAATCGGGGTCCTCCCAGGCCTTCAGGGTGCAGAGCACCTGGGCGGCAAAGGCCTCGTGGATCTCATAGAAGTCGAAGTCCTGCAGTGTCAGGCCTTCGCGGGCGAGCATCCGCGGCACGGCATAGGCCGGCGCCATCAGCAGGCCCTCGGTGCCATCGACAAAATTCACCGCTGCGGTTTCGCCGGTACGCAGATACGCCAGCACCCGCTGATTGTTCGCCTGCGCCCACTCCTCGCTGGCCAGCAGGACCACCGAGGCGCCATCGGTCAGCGGCGTCGAATTACCGGCGGTCAGGGTGCCGTTACGTTTATCGTAAGCCGGCCCCAGGCCGGCGAGTTTCTCCAGACTGCTATCGGCGCGCAGGTTGTTATCGCGCGTCAGCCCGCGATAAGGGCTGATCAGGTCATCGAAGAAACCGCGTTGGTAAGCGGCCGCGAGATGTTGGTGACTGGCCAGCGCCAGTTGGTCCTGGGCCAGGCGACGGATCTGCCAGCGCTTGGCCATGTCCTCGCAATGCTCGCCCATCGACAGCCCGGTGCGCGGTTCGCCGTTGCGCGGCAGCAACGGTTTGAAGAACATCCCCGGACGGACCCCGAGCAGGCTGCGCAACTTGTCGCCCAGGCCCTTGGCCCGGTTGCTCCGCAGCAGGATCTGGCGCAAGGCTTCGTTGATCGCGATGGGCGCATCCGAGGTGGTGTCGGCGCCGCCGGCGATCCCGACCTCGATCTGCCCCAGGGCAATCTTGTTGGCCACCAGCAACGCCGCTTCCAGTCCCGTGCCGCAGGCTTGCTGCACATCGTAGGCCGGGGTCTGTGGCGACAGGGTGGTGGACAGCAGGGCCTCGCGGGCCAGGTTGAAATCCCGCGAGTGCTTGATCACTGCCCCGGCGGCGAATTCCCCCAGGCGCTTGCCTTCCAGGCCGTGGCGATCGATCAGCCCCTGCAGGGCGGCTACCAGCAGGTCCTGGTTGCTGTCCTCGGCGTAGACCGTGTTGGAGCGGGCAAACGGAATCCGATTGCCACCGAGGATGGCGACCCGGCGCACCGGTGCCGGGTTGAAACTGTAGGTACTCATGACCGATCTCCCCGGATAAAGAGTCCGCGCATATGCGGCTTGTCCCCTGCCCTGTCGCGCACTTCGAATTCATGCCGCATGCCGGTCGGCGGCAGATTCCACAGCGTGGCACCGCCGGGCAGGAAGATCGGCAGCTTGAACTCGCAGGTCAGCTCCGCGGCCGCCAGCGGGTACGGCGGTTGTTGCGCCGCCAGTGCCCGGCCCAGGGTCCACATGCCGTGGGCAATGGCCCGCGGAAAACCGAACAGGCGCGCGCCGAGCCACGAGCCATGGATCGGATTGTGATCGCCGGATATCCGGGCAAAACGCCGCCCCAGATCCGCCGGCAACTCCCAGCGCTGGGTGCGCACCAGGGCCGTTTCGTCGAACGCCAATACACCCTGCCAGGGTTCGCCGAGGGGCGCGGCCACCCCACGGCGCAGGTACAGGCTTTCGCTTTCCCAGACCTGGCCGCCGCCGCTCGTAGCCCGGCTGACAATCAACACCGCCTGGCCCTTGGGGTGCGCCACCCAGCGCTCGCAATGCACCTCCAGGCGCAAGGCCTGCCCGGCTTCCAGACGCTGGTACTGGCGAATGCGATTGGCCAGATGGACCATGCCGCTGGCCGGCCAGGGAAAGGCCGGACTGGTCAGCAGCAGCAAGTGCAATGGAAAGGCCAGGGTGTGGGGAAACGACAGCGGCACCCCGTGCTCCGGACGAAAACCGCAGGCCCGGGCGTAACGGACAATGTCCGCCTCCCGCAGCTCCACCGCCGGCCGCACCAGGCGCTCGTCGGGCAAGCGCGGCGGCCCCGCGAGCCTGGGCTTGCCCAAGCTGCGCAGACCGAGCCAGAGCAGGCGAGCGCCGGAAGGCGGCGGGTCGATCAGACGAATGCGCGGATCGGCTTTGATCATTCAGGCCCCCAGCAGGCTTTGCCCGCAGACGCGGACCACCTGTCCATTGATCCCGCCGGAAGCCGGATGCGCCAGCCAGGCAATGGTCTGTGCGACATCCTCGGGTTGCCCGCCCTGGCCGAGCGAACTCATCCGCCGCCCGGCTTCACGGATCAGCAACGGAATCTTCGCGGTCATCTGCGTTTCGATAAACCCCGGCGCCACGGCGTTGACCGTCACCTGCTGGCGTGCCGCCAACGCCGCCAGGCCCTGCACCAGGCCGATCACACCGGCCTTGGAAGTGGCATAGTTGCTTTGCCCCGGGTTGCCGGCGATCCCGGAAATCGACGAGACCCCGATAATCCGCCCGCCGGGGTTGATCGCCTGCCCCTCCAACAAGGCCGTGCTCAGGCGCAACGGCGCCTCCAGATTCACCGCCATGACCTTGTGCCAGGCGGCTTCGGTCATTTTCGCCAGGGTCTTGTCCTGGGTGATGCCGGCGTTGTGCACGACAATATCGAAGGCCCCCTGCTCGCCGGCAAATGCCAGCAGCTGCTCGGCCGCCTCCGGCGCGCTGATATCCAGGGCCAGCGCGGTGCCGCCGAGGGACGTCGCCACGCCCTGCAACTCGGCCTCCACTGCCGGAATATCCAGGCAGACCACCCGGGCCCCCTCGCCTGCCAGTGCCTGGGCGATGGCCAGGCCGATACCGCGACAAGCCCCGGTGACCAGGGCTCGCCGCCCGCTGAGCGGCTTGTCCCAGAGGATCTCCCTGGGCACGTCCACCGGTTCGGCGATCCGTACCACCTGGCCACAGACAAACGCCGAACGCCGGGACAGGAAGAACCGCAGGCTGCTGTCCATTTCCGCCTCGGCACCGGGTTCGACGTACAACAGTTGCGCGGTGATCGCCCGCCGCAGCTCCTTGCCGAGGGAGCGCACGAAGCCCTCCAGCGCCCGTTGCGCCACGGTCTGGGCCAGCGTCGTGCAGTGTTCTGGCGGCGTGCCGAGGACCAGCACCCGGCCATGGGCACTCAGGCGCCGGACATTGGCGTGGAAGAAGCGATACAACTCATCCAACTGCTGCACGTCAGCCAGGCCACTGGCATCGAACAGCAACCCGCGAACCTTGACCGTGGATGGCGCATCGATGCTCGCCGGGGCCGCCACCACGGTCTCGGTGGCGGCGAGGATCCGTTGCAGCTCGCCGGACAAGCGCCCCAGGGGCCCAGCCGCGAGCACCACCGGATTGAGCAGGTTGCCCGCCTGGCCCGGTCGATAGCGTTGCAGCGGCAGCGGTTGCGGCAGGCCCAGAGTACGGGCCAGCCAGTGGCCCCAGGAGGTATTGACGAATGAAAGGTAACCATCAGCCATGAATAGATTCCGATAAAAACCCGAGAAAAATCATCAGACAGGATTGCCCGCGGCGAGCCGACGCTTGTCCTGGCTCCTGTCGGCCTGGTCGATATGCGCCTGGCGCCGCTGCAACGCCTCCAGCAGACCAAAGTCCTGGGGAAAATCATCCACCTGGATCGCATGGTCGGCATATTCAACATAGCGCCCGAGCAGTTCGCCCTCCTCACCGCTGATCAGTTGCAAGTCCAGCGCCAAGGCCCGCCAAGGTCCGAATGCCTCGCGGGAGATCGGCAAGGGCTCGATCAGCCCCTGGCGCACGGCCGGTTTCAGGCGCGCTTCAATCCGCTCCACCTGGGGCAATAGCCGGAACGCCAGTTCACCATAGGCCAGCTTGTCGATATCCGGCTGCGGGATATAGGCGTCGGCCAACAGCCGGTCGCGGCTCTCGCCGGGGCTTTGCACCAGCTCGGCGACTTCGGCCAGCAGCCGGTCGGAGGGTTTGCGCAGAGTTATACCGAACGGAAACGCCAGGCCACGAATCACCCGGCTGGCCGCTTTCGAAGGATAATTGTCGAGGGTTTCGATCAGGGCTTCATGGGCCCGCCACAGGGCATCCTGAGCCGCCCAGTGCACCAGCGGCAGGTCCGCCCGCGGGCGACCGTCGTCATCGAAACGCTTGAGGACGCAAGACAGGATGTACAGCTGCGAGAGGATATCGCCGAGCCGTCCAGTGATGCTCTCCTTGCGCTTGAGGGCCGCGCCCAGCACCCCCATGGAAATATCCGAAGCCAGCGCCAGTACCACCGACAGGCGTTCGATCTGCCGATAATACGGGGCCAGGGCCGGGTCGCTGTGCGCCGGGGCCTTGAGCAGGCGACCCGCCGTCAAGCCGTGCACCGCGGCCCGCACGCTGTTGGCCAGGACAAAGCCGATATGGCCGAACATCGCCTGGTCGAAGGCGGCCAGCCCTTGAGGCCCCTGGGTGCGGGCCGCAACCATTTCACGCAAGACATAGGGATGACAGCGAATCAGCCCCTGGCCGTAGATGATCAGGCAGCGGGTCATGATGTTCGCGCCCTCCACCGTGATGGCTATCGGGCTTTGCTGGTAGGCCCGGGCCAGGAAATTGTTCGGCCCCATGCAGATGCCCTTGCCGGCGGCGATGTCCATGCCGTCGTTAACAATGGCCCGGGCCCGCTCGGTAACGTGGTACTTGGCGATGGCCGAGATCACCGAAGGTTTCTCGCCGGCATCCAGGGCGGCCACCGAGACCTTGCGCACCGCATCACAGGCATACAGATGACCGGCCATGCGCGCCAGCGGCGCCTGCACGCCTTCGAACTTGCCGATGGGCAGGCCGAACTGCTTGCGTATCGCGGCATAGGCCGTGGTGCCGCGCACGGCGACCTTGCCCAGGCCGACATTGGCCGAGGGCAGCGAAATCGCCCGGCCGGCGGCCAGGCATTCCATCAGCATGCGCCAGCCATTGCCGATCTGCTCACGACCACCGATCACCCACTCCAGGGGAATAAAGACCTGCTTGCCCTGGGTCGGGCCGTTCTGGAACACCGCATTGAGCGGCCAGTGCCGACGGCCGTGCTGTACCCCCGGATGGCATGTGGGGATCAGCGCGCAGGTGATCCCCAGGCTGCCCGGACGGCCCAGCAGGCCGTCGGGGTCTTCGGCGCGGAAGGCCAGGCCGAGCACCGTGGCGATCGGCCCCAGGGTGATATAGCGCTTGTCCCAGGTGACGCTGAAACCCAGCACTTCCTCGCCTTCGAAGGTGCCCTTGCAGACCACCCCGAGATCGGGAATCGCCCCGGCGTCGGAACCGGCATAGGGGCTGGTGAGGGCGAAACAGGGAATATCCTCGCCCCGCGCCAGGCGCGGCAGATAGTGCTGGCGCTGGGCCTCGGTACCGTAATGCAGGAGCAGCTCGGCCGGGCCCAGGGAGTTGGGCACCATGACCGAGATCGCCGCCGCCGAACAGCGGGTCGAGAGCTTCATCACCACCTGGGAATGGGCATAGTGGGAGAAACCCTTGCCGCCATATTGTCGGGGAATGATCATGCCGAGAAAGCCGGCATCCTTGGTGTATTGCCAGGCCTGGGGCGACAGGTCCTGCCAGACCTGGGTGGTTTCCCAATCGTTGGCCATGTCGCAGAGGGTTTCCACCTCATTGTCGAGAAAGGCCTGCTCTTCCGCGCTCAAGCCTGCCGGCGCGGCTGTCAGCAGGCGCTCCCAGCGCGGCTTGCCGCTGAACAGCTCGGCGTCCCACCAGACGGTCCCGGACTCGATTGCCGCGCGTTCGGTGTCGGACATGGCCGGCATGATCTGGCGGAACAGGACCAGGGCCTGGCGTGAGAGCAAGGCCCGGCGCAAGGGTTTGAGTGCCAGTACCACGCTAGGGACCAGCACCAGCACCGCGCTGATGGCAGTCCCCAGAGGCCCGACCGCGGCGCACAGATAACCGCCCGCCAACCAGGCCAGCACGCCCGCCAACCACAGGCCGGCGGACGCCTGCCGATATCCCAGGGCCAAGAACCCTGCCACTGCCAGCAACAACCAGAAAGTCATGCGCACACCTCTTTGAACATTCAGGAGACACCACGGCCCCAGCTACCGGATGACACTTCGCGCCAGCCATCGCCACGACGCCCGCTGCGTCTACCTTACAAAGAATTAAGTCGTTTTAAAATTATTTTTTAAATTAATATTTATCTGTCGACACAAACAAAAAAACCGATCGGATCGGTTCTTTTGGCGGATGCCTGGCAATCAAGGCGAAACACGCCCCTGTGGGCGCCGACTTGCTGGCGATGCGGCCGGCAAGCCTTGCATCGCCGGCAGGCCGGAGCCTACAGGGTCTGCGGCGCCCTGAAATATCTGGTGGCCACGAGGCCACCCGCCGCAACGACAGAGGTCTTTATCAGAACTTGTAGGTCGTCGACAGGCTGACCACGTCACCGGAGGCTTCCACCTTGCCGTTCAGTGTCGAGCCGCCCAGGCGATCCTGGTTATGGGTATTGATCGGGGAGTCTTTGACAAACTGGTGCGAATACGCACCGTCGAAGCTCAACCCCGGTATTTCCTTGACGGCATAACCAAAACCCAGGGAAGTGAACCAGCGATCGTTGTCCGGAATGCGCGGATCACGGGTCGAATCGCGGGTCGGGGTCTGGTCGAAAGCCACGCCGGCGCGCAGCGTCAGGCGATCCGTGAGTCGATAGTCACCGCCCACCGAGTACATCATCGAGTCCTTGTAGTTGTACGGAATGGCGATGAGGACATTGCCATCGGACTTCAGCGTCAGATCCGTGAACGACGACCACTGGGTCCAGGTCGCGCTGACCCCCAGGGTGAAACGGTCGTTGAACACATGCACCCAGTCGAGGCCGGCGGTGGCGGGAATATCGAGTTGGGTGGAAGCATCGGCCCCGTCCGGATTGAGTTTCAAACCCGGGTAGGCGAACTCGGTCAGGCTCTGACCATTGGGACCAAACGGCTGGGTGGTATACACCCTGCCGAGCGCATCGGCGTAGATATTGTATTTACCCTCCATCTTGTTCTTGATCTTGGCGTGATAATTCAAGCCCAGGGTATCTTGCTCGGTGGGCTTCCAGACGATCCCGGTAAACCAGCCGACGGAGGTGTTATCCACCTTGACCCGCATCAGGTTCGAGCCGATTCCCGATGGGATCGGCGAGCCAATGGCCGGGGACATCCCGGCGGCCCCCGTGAGGTTGAGGTTCTGACTGACAAAGCCGGTACTGTGTTGAACAATAATCCCGCCGCCTACCGAAAAGGCGTCGTTGACCTTGAACGACAGCGAGCCGGTCAGCCCGACGGTCTCGATCTTGGTATCCACGGCAAAGTCGCGGCCTTTCCAGTCGTCATCCCAGGTACTGCGCATACCCTGCGGGACAACCTGACTGAGACCGAAGGCGAGTCGATCATTGATCGGTATCACCAGGAAACCGGTCGGCAGCCAGGCCGTGAATCCGCCCTCGCCGCCATTTCCAGTGAGTGGCGTGGTGTCGCCGATAGTGCCATCGGGAAACACCGGTGTTTGTGAGGCCGGGTTACCCTGATAATCGGTCGCGGTGCCGCTGTACTTCAACTTGATACGCGCATAGTCAATCGTCATCTGGGCAACGTTCTGGTCAATGAAGGCCATGGCTGCCGGGTTGTTGTAAGCCGCACTAGGGTCATTCTTGAACAGCGAACCACCACCGAATGCCCGGCCCCAGCCCGGTGCACCGTAAGTCGGAGTAGAGAACCCCCCTGCTTGCGCAGGCGTCCCCGTGATCAAACCACCCAGCAATGCCAAGCCCAAGAGTGCCTGAACCTGCTGTTTTTTATTATTCATGCCCTACTCCTTATTATTATCTGGCGCGACCGACCTCATCGGTCTGATGGCCGCGGCAGGCACCTCTTGCGAGGCGCCCGCCTTTTAACGGGTGATCAGCCCTTCACGGAAAAAGCCGGTGTTACGGAACAATCGTCAGCGCAACTGGAGTGGTTGCCACGTTGAGCGTCAGCGAGCTCACGGTGCAACCACCGCTCAGTGCGCCACTGCCGGTCAGGGTGTGTGCGGTTGGGTCCCAGACCAGGCCGGTCAGGGTCGAAGGGCCGCAATTGGTCGAAGGAATCGAGGCAATGGTGTAGCCAACCCCACTGGCATCGGCGGTGGTCAGCGAGGTTGCGGTCAATACCCAGCCCGGCGACGGGATGTTCTTCAGCACTGGGACGCCACACAGGCCACCGCCGGTCAATGACGCACCGGTCACAGTGGCGACACCCGAAGTGACATTACCGCTGAAGGTAATACCGCAAGTCACAGGTGCACCAAACGAAGAGGGAGACTTCACCACGATAGTGCCAGAGGCAAGAGAGGCGTAAGTTCCGTCCGGGCTGAACTTGGCAGCGTTAGCCATGGATGCCGCGCCTAAGCAGACAGCAATGGCAGTGAACGATACAAGCGTTTTGATGCCTTTCATTGTTGTTATTCCTCACATGTTATGGCGATTCGTTTCGCCGGGGATAATGGCCGTTAACGGACAACACGGAGTATCACGACAGCAACAGCGACCGAGCTTCCCTTTCCAGCCAAACTTTGAAAATCCACTGGGTAACTTTTTAACGCCAGTTCAACAACGCGTTATTCAATTCAGGGCAGCACCCGAAAGTTCGCCGGCATCTGGATCGACACCGTCTTGATGGTGCAACCGCCGTCCAGCGCCACATCGGCCGCCTGGAGTTTTCCACTGCTGTTGTTCCAAGTGCCGTGCGCCGTGCTCGGCCCACAGTCGCCCCCGACGAACGGGGCATGCACCGTGACCTGGATACCGGACATCGAACCGCTCCCGTCATCCTTGGCCACCAGCTTCCAGGGCAGGTGCGTGGCCTCGACCTGGCCGCACTTCAAACCACCGTCGAAACCGACTTTCTCCACACTGGCGTAGCTGCCGTCGGCGCTGATCCGGCCGCTGACTTCAATGGTGCAGTCAGCGTTGATGATGCTCTTGGCAAAACTGATCGGGCCCTTGGCGCTGAACTCGCTATTGGCCGGTTCCATCCGCGCGGCGGCAAACGCCGGGGCCACGGCCGAAAATCCCAGCAGTACCGCAAGTACCCGAACAGTTAATAGAACTTTGTCCATGGTTGACGTCCCTTCTGCTACTTATTGTTGTTTTATCGGTCAACTTCATCTTTCATTCGGGGCACTTCCGCCAAACGCGGCGTGAGTTTTCCCGTCATGCCCACCATCAAGTGTCGGCATGTTCCTTGAACGTTCTATTCAATCGCTGTGGCGCGTACCGTAGCGTCTCAATAAGTCCACGCGCCTGGAAGGTTGCAAGTTGGCCAGGCGTACATTGCCCTCATAGTGCGCCACGACCCGGTGATCCATCAGTCGCCGCCAGAAAAACGGTATATAAGCCCAGACAATCATGCTCGCGTATCCATAAGGCAGTTGCGGCGACTCATCAAAGTGACGCAAGGCTTGATAACTGCGCGTCGGATAGGCGTGGTGATCGGAATGCCGCTGAAGTTGAAAGAGGAAGATATTGGTGACAATCCGGTTGCTGTTCCAGGAGTGCCGCGGCGAACAGCGTTCATAACGGCCATTGGGTAATTTCTGGCGCAACAGGCCGTAGTGCTCGACATAGTTCACCACTTCCAGCAACGAGAAACCGTAGATGCCCTGGATCAGCAGGAAGGGAACCACCGCGCTGCCCAGCCACAGGATCAAACCGCCCCACATCACCACGCTGAACATCCAGGCTCCAAGCACGGCATTTTTCCAGTGCAGGCTTGGCAGCCCCAGTTTGCCCAGCCGATCGCGCTCCAACTGCCAGGCCGAACGCAGGCTGTGGTATACCGAGCGCGGCAGGAAGCACCAGAAACTTTCACCCAGGCGCGAGCTGGCCGGGTCTTCCGCAGTGGCGACCCGCACATGGTGACCACGATTGTGCTCGACGAAGAAGTGCCCATAGAAGGTCGGCGCCAGGGACAACTTGGCCAGGAACTGCTCCAGCGGCCGGGTCTTGTGTCCCAGTTCATGGGCAATGTTGATGGCGATCCCGGTGGCAGCCCCGGTGGACATCGCCATGCCCAGGTAGGTGAAAGCACTGACACTGCCATGCACCTGGGCACGCTCGGTGACGTAGGCCAGCAGTGTCGCCAGTCCGCCGTGCAAGGACAGGGCTTCGCTGAGCCGTGACAGGCCACCGCCGCTCAGCCAGTCGATGCCGCCGGCCGCGAACCAGGCAGTGCTGATCATCGACAGCGTGACCAGGGCCACGCAACTGTAGATGATCCAGCGGTAGTAGGCTTGTTTCTCAAGATCCGGAACCACGGTTTCCGGCGGGTTGCTGCGGTCTTCGCCGAGCAGGCCGTCGATCATCGGGATCAACCCGAAGATCACCAGCACCCCGCTCCACCACAGGGACTGGATGCCGGTGGTCAGGGCAAACACGCCGGACAGCAGTGGCGTGGCCATCGGCAACGCACCGAGCCACCACAGATGCCGCTTGCCATCGGTCCAGACCCCAGGTGCCGCCAGGGAAACACTCATGGCAGACTCCGCGGCATCGAAACGACAGTTGGGCAGCGTGCCGCATGCTGGGCAGGCAGGGACAAAACAAATGCGTCAGAAAGCGTTATTTTCATTATTTTAATCGCTCAATTGCACTTTTAAAAAAAACATTCAAAACATTTTTTTAAATATTTAGCCTGATTCCGTTAGCTCGTCAACTATTTTCTTGCGGATTTTTCAACGTCGCTCACAGGACCGTCGGCCAGCCTGGGCACCGCCCGATCAGGAGGTCCCCTGCACCGCGGTTGCCGGGTTCGAGGCGAGAGATTGGCGGGGTTGGGTGCGCAAGGCGATATCCCGAACCAGCTCGACCACCGGCTCCACGGCGGTGACCGGCAACATGTGCCCGCCCCCCTCGACGATCTCCAGGCGCAGGCCTGGTAGCTTGCCGAGCATCGATTCACCATGCTTGCGCACACTCAGTACGCGATCCTGGCTGCCATAGATCAGGCCCACCGGCAGCGTCAATTGCGGGTAACGCCGGACCATGTCCGGCAAGTGCTGGTTGACCGTGGCAATCTCGCTGGAGGCGCAATAGAAGTTGTTGCTGCGCAGGCCCAGCAGCCCACCACCGCGCACGGCAAAATCATCGGGCGGCAATTCGGGAGCGAACACCGCCCTGATCAGGGCCTTGCGTCCGAGCAACCCGACGGGCGCGGCCAGGACCTGCGCGAACCAACGCCGCAACCACGCTGGCCTCACCCCCAGCGACAGAAACACCGGGGGCAGGAGGAGCTGGGGATGGGTCAATGGCGCCACCAGCACCAGGCCGCAAACCGATTGCGGATGATCCAGCGCCAGGGACAAGGCCAGGGCGCCACCGAGGGAATGCCCGAGTATCAAGGGCCGGCCGAGGCCCAACTTGCTGATGAACTCGGCGATCAGACAGGCCTGGGCAGGGATATCGACCCCCGCGCCCGGATGACGGGAGGAGTAGCCGGAGCCGGGACGGTCCAGGGTGATCACCCGGAACTGTTCACGCAACCGCGGCGACAAGGCATAGGTCAGGTTGCGCCCACAGCCGGACAGCCCGTGGATCATCAGCAGGGCCGGGCCGCTACCCTCGTCCACGTAATGAATCCACTCCCCGCCCACCTCGATAAATCGCCCCTCGGGTGGCACCGCGGCTTCGATATTGCGGTTGATCCGCGAACTGATGGCCCACAGCGCCGCATTCGCCGCCGCAAAAATGCCAATCCCGACGCCCCATCCCATTGCCCGCTCCTCGCGTCCCTGCCTCGACGCGCGGAGCCGGGATTGGCTGCCACCTCGAGAATCGCCTACACCTCATAAACCGGCCCATCGGTCGGATGAGGCGCCAGGGTTCGGCAGAACACTAGCGTAGGCGATATTTTCAGGTAAGTTATTTAAATTAATTTTTAAAACATTTAGTTTAATCATGCAATGCTGAGTATTGATCCAGCGCTACCGTTCGACCGCAGGCGCCGCCACCCTTGAGGTACAGAGCATGAATGCGTACTCGTCACCGCCGCCAGACAGTGAAGCCGTCGATATCGCGATCATCGGCGCGGGCTTTGCCGGACTGTGCATGGCGATCCGCCTGAAGCAGGCCGGCATCAGCGACTTTTTCGTCGCCGAACGGGCCGGGAGCCTGGGCGGCACCTGGCGCGACAACCACTATCCGGGCTGCGCCTGCGATGTGCAGTCACATGTCTATTCCTTCTCTTTCGCGCCCAATCCGCACTGGAGCCGACAATTTGCGCCGCAGGCGGAAATCCGCGCCTATCTGGAGCGTTGCGCGGCGGATTTCGGCATCGCCGCACATCTGCGTTTCGGCATGGCCCTGAGCCATGCGGCATTCGACGAAAGCCGCCAGCGCTGGGCGTTGAGCTTTGCCGACGGGCGCCAGGTGTCGGCCCGGGTGCTGATTTCCGGCATGGGCGGGCTCTCGCGCCCCGCCCTGCCGGATATTCCGGGGTTGGCCGACTTCCAGGGTAAAAGCTTCCACTCCCAGCACTGGGACCACGACTATGGGCTGGAAGGCAAACGGGTCGCGGTGATCGGCACCGGGGCCAGCGCGATCCAGTTCGTGCCGCAGATCGCCCCACGGGTCGCGCACCTGAGCCTGTTCCAACGCACACCGCCATGGATCCTGCCCAAGCCGGATCGCCAGCTGTCGCCAGCCGAACGCTGGCTGTTCAGGCACCTGCCCTTTACCCAGCGCCTGGCTCGCTCGGCCATTTACTGGGCCCTGGAAAGCCGAGTGATTGCCTTTGCCCGCTATCCGAAGTTGATGAAGCTGGTGCAGAAAATCGCCGTGCGTCATCTGCACCGACAAGTCGCCGCGCCGACGCTGCGCCAGACCCTGACGCCCGACTACACCATCGGCTGCAAACGCATCCTGATCTCCAACGATTACTATCCGGCACTGGCGCGCAGCCATGTGAAAGTGGTCAGCCAGGCGGTGACACGGATCGAGGCCGACGCCGTGGTCACCGCCGACGGTGTCCGCCACCCCGTCGACTGCCTGATCTTCGGCACCGGCTTCCAGGCCACCGAACCCTTGCCCCGAGGACTGATCAGCGGGCGCAACGGCCTCGACGTCCTCGATGCCTGGGCCGAAGGCGCCCACGCCTACCTGGGCAGTTGCCTGCCGGGCTATCCGAACTTCTTCATGATCATCGGCCCGAACACCGGGCTGGGACACAACTCGATGATCCTGATGATCGAGGCCCAGGTCGCCTACATCCTTCAGGCCCTGGAGCAGATGCGCAACCAACGGATCGAAACCCTGGAGGTCAAGCCCGAAGTGGAGCGCCGCTACAACGAGCGACTCCAATTGCAGTTGCAGCGCGCGATCTGGTCAACCGGTGGCTGCCGCAGCTGGTACCTGGACCCACGTACCGGCAAGAACACCACCCTCTGGCCCGGCTCGACCTGGCGTTTCCGCCAGGTTACCGGCCATTTCCAGCTCAGCGACTATCGGGTCTCGGCCCGGATATCCCCGCATCCGGAATCGGCCCCCGCTCAAACACAATCCCCACGAGGCCGCCCATGAACACATTCGCCGGCAAGGTAGCGGCCATTACCGGGGCCGGAGCCGGCATGGGCCGCGCCCTGGCCGTTGCCCTGGCCCGCGAAGGCTGCCATCTGGCCCTGGCGGACAAAAATCCCCAGGGCCTGGCGCAAACCCTGGAGCTGGCCAGGGCCGCCGCGCGGCTGCCACTGCGCATGACCACCCGGGTACTCGATGTCGCCGAACGCCAGGCCCTGTTCGACTGGGCGGCCACCACGGCCGCCGAACATGGCGCTGTCAACCTGGTGTTCAACAATGCCGGGGTGGCGCTGTCAAGCACCATCGAAGGCATGAGCCAGGAAGACCTTGACTGGATCGTCGGGATCAACTTCTGGGGTGTGGTTCATGGTACCCAGGCCTTCCTGCCGTATCTCAAACAGACTGGCAACGGCCACATCATCAACACTTCCAGTGTCTTCGGCCTGTTCGCCCAACCGGGGATGAGTGCCTACAACGCCACCAAGTTCGCCGTGCGCGGCTTTACCGAATCGTTGCGCCAGGAGCTGGACCTGCTGGACTTCGGCGTCTCGGCCACCTGTGTGCTCCCTGGCGGCATCAAGACCGATATCGCCCGCTCCAGCCGCATCCGCGACAACCTCGAGGGCTTGCTGATCGACAATGAGGAACAGGCCCGGGCGGATTTCGAAAAGTTCTTCATCACCGATGCCGACCAGGCGGCCCGGACGATCCTCCACGGCGTGCGGAAAAACCGCCGGCGGGTGCTGATCGGCCGCGACGCCCAGGCCCTGGACTGGTTGGTTCGCCTGCTGCCCAGCGCCTATCAGGCGCTGGTGGTGTTCGTCACCCGGCGGGTCTCGCCCCTGGGTAAACGCAAGACCCGGCCCGGCGCCCACGACGCCAAGGACCCGGGCGGTGTCAATTGAAAGGAGTAGCTGCCATGTTGCCCGTGCGCCGAGATGTCCGTGTCGACCTGCCCGCCGAACGTGCCAAGGACTGGCATGCCCAGGGGCCGTGGGTCACGCATTTCTTCAATGCCCTATCCTTGCTGTTTCCCTCGGGCGAGCTGTTTTTCATGGACAGCGTGCGCCATTACCGCAATCGGGTGCATGACCCCGAACTCAAGCGCCAGATCCAGGGTTTCCTCGGCCAGGAAGCCATGCACAGCCGCGAGCACCTGCGCTACAACGACATGCTGCAAGCCGCCGGCCTGCCGGCGCACAAGCTCGATCGACGCTTGCGGATGATTCTCGATTTCCAGAAGAAGTACTTCCCGCCGGCCTTCAACCTGGGCATCACCATTGCCCTGGAGCATTACACGGCGATGCTCGCCGACCTGATGCTGCGCGACCCGAGCCGCTTCGGCGACTCGGTCGAGGGTTATCGACAGATGTGGATGTGGCATGCACTGGAGGAGACCGAGCACAAGTCGGTGGCCTTCGATGTCTGGAATGCTGCGCTCAAGCCGGGACTGGGGCGTTACCTGATCCGTGTCGGCAGCATGCTGAGCACCACGCTGATGTTCTGGCTGGTGGTGTTCGACTTTCATCTGCGCCTGTTGATCGCCGACCGCAAGGCCGGTCATCAGTTACAAGGGTGCTGGAGCATGCTGAAGTACCTGTTCGGCCGCCATGGCGTGTTTCCGCGCATCGCCCTGCCCTGGCTGGACTACTTCAAACCGGGTTTCCATCCCTGGGACCATGACAACCGCGCGCACCTGCAACGCATTGATGCCCTGGTCGCAGCGATGGATAACCACCGTCCCTGACGGGAGAGCCCTGCCTGATCAGTCCGACGCCACCGGCTGGACCTGACTGGCGGTATCGATGCTCACCACCACCGACAGCCCCGGGCGCAGCCGATCGAGCTCCTCCTGCCCCGGGTCGACAATGATCCGTACCGGCACCCGCTGGGCGATCTTGACGAAGTTGCCGGTGGCGTTATCGGCCTGCAACAGACTGAACTCCGAACCGGTCGCTGGAGCAATGCGCTGCACCCGACCAGTGAAGCGGCGATGATTGAGGGCATCGACGGTAAAACTTGCCGCCTGGCCCACGCGCACTGCCGCCATCTGGGTTTCCTTCATATTGGCAATCACCCAGTGCCGCTCCGGCACCAGGGCCATCAACTGCGCGCCGGAGTTCACGTAGGCTCCCAGGCGGACCCCGATCTGACCCAACTGACCGTCCCTGGGCGCGGTGATCCGGGTATTCGACAGGTCGATCCGGGCCAACTCCACCGCCGCCTCGGCGTTACTCACCGCGGCCTCCAGCGAACCACGGTTGACCAGCACGGTTTGCAGGTCCTGACGGGAGATATCCAGCGCCGCCCGCGCCTGGGTCACCGCCGCGTCCGTCTGCGCATGGTCGGCACGGGTCACGTCGAGCTCACGCCGGGACACCGAGCCATCGGCGATCAGCGCTTCATTGCGCTTGAGGTCGGCACTGCTCTTGAGCACCTGGGCGCGACTGTTGTCGAGCGCCGCCTGACGTTGGGCAATGGTCGCCTCGGCACTGCGCCGCTGCTGCAGGTTGTTGGCCAGGGCGGCTTTCTGCACGTCCAATTGGGCCAGTGCCTGGTCCAGCCGCTGCTTATAAATGCGGTCATCGAGGCGCACCAGCAGGTCGCCGGCCTTGACGAACTGGAAGTCCTGCACCGGCACCTCGAATACATAGCCGCTGAGCTGCGGGCCGATCAGCGTCACCTGGCCACGAACCAGGGCATTCTCGGTACTTTCGATGGCACTGCCGAACGGCGGCAGTTGCCAGGCATACAGCACGATCAACACGCCGCTGATGGCGATCGCGGCAAAGCCCAGGGACGAGACGATCCGCACCCCCAGCGACCTCGGTTCGGTGGACGAGGCGCCGACTGGAGTGACCCCTTCGGGGGTAGCGGCAATGGCATTGGTCGTGGTCGCAGGTTCGCTCATCGTGACGGGGTACCGCTGGTAAGAGTGGAAGACGGGGTGTTGCGGGTAATCTTCTGGTTCATGCTGAGCAACCACAGGCTGCGGGTAAAGATCCACAGCATGGTCAATACCGCGATCACCGCGATCAACATGAACACATCGTTATAGGCCAGGATATTCGCCTCGCGGGTCGCCGACGCGGCCAGGGCCTGCATGCCCTGGGTGGTGCGCGCCGACGGATCGAAAATCACCCCGGCGTAGGCCGCGCTGCTGCCTTGTAGACGCGCGGCCACTTGCGGATCGATCAGCGTCAGGTGTTCGACGATGCTACTGGAGTGGAATTTCTCCCGCACCACCTGGAAGGTGCCCAGCAAGGCGGAGCCGATCAGCCCGCCGAGATTGTTGCAGATCCCGAACAATACCGAAAAACTCACCAGGTTACGCGGGTTGGTCATCACGTTACGGGTACCCAGGGCCATGGTCGGACCGAGGAAAAAGGTTCCGCCGAAGGCCAGCAGGAACTGGCTGGCATACATGTTGGCCGGGCGCGTCAGGTTGCTGGAGAAGCTATCCATGGACGAGCCGAGCGCCATCAGCGCCAGGGAAATGACCAGCGGCTTGAACAAGTGATCGGGATGGATCGTCAAGGCACTGGCCGCCAGCCCGGCGATGCTGCCCAGCAACATCACCGCGTAGAGACTGCGCATCTGCTCGCTGCCCATGTTCAAGGCCTGGAGAAAGCCCACCGCGCCGGTGGACTGCTCGGACAACACCATGCGAATCAGGATCACCGCCAATCCCAGGCGGATCATCGCCCCGCTGCCCAGCCAGCGGGTCATCAGCATCGGGTTGCTGCGGTTGTGCTCAATCGCCAGCCCGGCGAGGATCAACACGATCGAGGCCGCCGAGGCCAGGCCAATCCAGGGCGCCTCCAGCCACCAGTCGATCCGCCCCAGCGAGAGCACCGCACAGAGCAGTGCCACGCCGCTGGCGAGGATGGCGAAGGTCAGGAAGTCGAGTTTCTCAAAGGTCTTGAAACGGTCGCCCGGCGGCAGCTTGAGCAGGAACACACAACCCAGGGCCGCCAGCGCCAGCCCCAGTTCGAACAGATACAGGCCGCGCCACTCGGCGATCTGCAACAGGTCTTCGGAAAACAGCCGGGCCAGAGGCAACGCCAACTGCGAGGTGCCCAGGCCCAGCACCAGGGCCTTGAGCCGCCATTTCGCCGGGAAAGCCTGGATCATGTAATACAGCCCCAGGGAGCTCAGGGCCGCGCCGACCATGCCGTGGGCCGCGCGCACGGCAATTGCCGAACTCAGGTCATTGACGAACAGATGGCCGAAGGTCACCAGCGCATAGAGCACCAGGAACACCTCGGTGAAGGCTCGCAGGCCGAATTGCTGGCGAAATTTCACCAGCAACAGGTTCATCGAGACGTTGGTCATCACGTACGCCGCCGGCAGCCAGGCGATTTCCGCGGTGGTCGAGCCGAGGGCGCCTTGCAGGTACGGCAAATTGGCGATAACCAGCGAGTTGCCCAGGCCACCGGTCAGGGCCACCAGCAGCCCGACCATGGCATAGGCCCAGCGCCTGGGCGTGGAATGTAACGGCGTCGATGGCGATCCGGGCAGGCTGGGACGCTCATGGGGCTGCCAGTCGTGCGACGCGTAGTGGTTCATCGGGGCCCTGCTCCAAACAGCGGAAGGCGAGTCGCTATAAGCGCACGCACAGATTACCTGAATCGCCGCTGTCTATTGAGCAAAAACAACGGGATGTTCATCTGTTATTCATAGGCTTTTCACATTTGGACGTTTACCGTAGAATCCTGCCCGCGCTCCGGGCCAGGGAACTGATAAAAATCATGAAGATAACGCTGTTATGCAGCTTTGACATTTCATTTTTTTAGGCTTTAATCGCCGCATGTCTTTTATTACCCCTGTATCATCCCACGGTCATGCCTTTATGCTTGCCCGCATAAAAGGCATCGTTCATTGTGCCTGAGCGTTGAGTCCGGCATGCTATCGGCTGGCTTGAAGCATCGCCGCACCATTGAAACCATTCTGGAAAGAAGCCTTTGAAACCTTATCCAATTCAGCGCGTGTCGATCGTTATCCCGGTCTATAACGAAGAACAGAGCTTGCCTGAACTGTTGCGCCGTACCGAAGCGGCCTGTGCGCAGTTGACCCAGGATGTCGAAATCATCCTGGTCGACGACGGCAGCCGTGATCGCTCCGCCGACATTCTCCAGGAAGCCGCCGAGCGTGAAGGCAGCCCGGTCATCGCCGTGATCCTGAACCGCAACTACGGTCAGCACGCCGCGATCATGGCCGGCTTCGAGCAATCCACCGGCGATGTGGTCATCACCCTGGACGCCGACCTGCAGAACCCGCCGGAAGAGATTCCGCGCCTGGTCGAACAGGCCGCCCTGGGCTTCGACGTGGTCGGTACCGTGCGCAACAATCGCCAGGACTCGGCCCTACGCCGCTGGCCGTCGCGCCTGATCAACCTGGCCGTGCAACGTTCCACCGGCGTCGCCATGAGCGACTACGGCTGCATGTTGCGCGCCTATCGCCGGACCATCGTCGACGCGATGCTGGCCTGCCGCGAGCGCAGCACCTTCATCCCGATCCTGGCCAACAGCTTTGCCCGGCACACCACCGAAGTGCTGGTGCAGCACGCCGAGCGCGAACACGGCGACTCTAAATACAGCCCGATGCGCCTGATCAACCTGATGTTCGACCTGGTCACCTGCATGACCACCACGCCCCTGCGGCTGTTGAGCATCATCGGCTTCACCATGGCCGGGCTCGGCGCGCTGTTCGCCATCCTGCTGGTGGTGCTGCGCCTGATCTTCGGCGCGGCCTGGGCCGGTGACGGTTCGTTCGTACTGTTTGCTATCCTGTTCGTCTTCACCGGCGGCCAGTTCATCGGCATGGGGCTCCTGGGCGAATACCTGGGTCGCATGTACAGTGACGTGCGCGCACGTCCGCGCTTCTTCATCGAGAAAGTGCTGCGTAGCCAGCCGTCTCCTGCCAGCGCTGCTGGTGATACCCCTTCTACTACTACCGCCAATCAGGTCGCACCATGAATCCGAAAGTTGTCGTCTTCGCCTATCACGATATTGGTTGCACCGGCATCGAGTCCCTGCTCGCCGCAGGTTACGACATCGCCGCAGTGTTCACCCATGCCGACGACCCGAAGGAGAACGCCTTCTACGGTTCCGTAGCGCAACTCTGTGCTCGCAAGGGCATCACCGTGCACGCCCCTGAGGATGCCAACCATCCCCTGTGGATCGAGCGCATCGCCAAGCTGAGCCCGGACTACATCTTCTCGTTCTACTACCGCAACCTGTTGAGCGAAGAGCTGCTGGCCACCGCCAAGAACGGCGCGTTCAACCTGCACGGCTCCCTGCTGCCACGCTACCGCGGTCGCGCACCGGCCAACTGGGTGCTGGTCAACGGCGAAAGCGAAACCGGCGTGACCCTGCACCGCATGGTCAAGCGTGCCGATGCCGGTGGCATCCTGGCGCAGAACCGCGTCGCCATCGACCGCGCCGACACCGCCCTGACCCTGCACACCAAGCTGCGTGAAAGCGCCGCCAGCCTGCTGAGCGAAGCCCTGCCACAACTGGCTGCCGGCAAGCTGAGCGAAACCGCCCAGGACGAGTCCAAGGCCACTTACTTCGGTCGCCGTACCCCGGCTGACGGCAAGCTGGTCTGGAAAAAGCCTGCCGAAGAGCTGTTCAACCTGGTTCGCGCCGTGACCCAACCTTACCCGGGTGCTTTCTGCGCCGTGGGCGAGCACAAGCTGATCGTCTGGAGCGCCGACGTCGTCAAGGGCAACGAAGGTCAGGCGCCTGGCCGCGTGATCAGCGTCGACCCGCTGCGCATCGCTTGCGGTGAAGACTCCCTGGTGATCAACGCCGGCCAGCGCAACGACAACGGCCTGTTTCTCAGCGGCCCGCAACTGGCCAACGAACTGGGCCTGGTGGACGGTTCCTTCCTGCGCGGCGCCGAGTCGGGCCGCAAGCCACGTTGCACCCGCGTACTGATCCTGGGCGTCAACGGCTTCATCGGCAACCACCTGTCCGAGCGCCTGCTGCGTGACGACAAGTACGAAGTCTACGGCCTGGACATCGGCTCCGACGCCATCGAGCGCCTGCGCAGCCACCCGAACTTCCACTTCGTCGAAGGCGATATCAGCATCCACTCCGAGTGGATCGAATATCACATCAAGAAGTGCGACGTGGTCCTGCCGCTGGTGGCCATCGCCACCCCGATCGAATACACCCGCAACCCATTGCGCGTATTCGAACTGGACTTCGAAGAGAACCTGAAACTGGTTCGCTACTGCGTCAAGTACAACAAGCGCGTGATCTTCCCGTCGACTTCCGAAGTCTACGGCATGTGCCAGGACGAGAACTTCGACGAAGACACCTCGAACCTGATCGTTGGTCCGATCAACAAGCAGCGTTGGATCTACTCGGTCTCCAAGCAATTGCTCGACCGCGTGATCTGGGCCTACGGCGCCAAGGGCCTGAACTTCACCCTGTTCCGTCCGTTCAACTGGATGGGTCCACGCCTGGACCGCCTGGATTCGGCGCGTATCGGCAGCTCCCGCGCCATCACCCAGCTGATCCTGAACCTGGTGGAAGGTACTCCGATCCGTCTGTTCGACGGTGGCGAGCAGAAGCGTTGCTTCACCGACATCGCCGACGGCATCGAGGCCCTGGCCCGTATCGTCGACAACGAGAACGACTGCTGCAACGGCCAGGTCATCAACATCGGTAGCCCGGACAACGAAGCCAGCATCCGTCAGCTGGGCGAAGAACTGCTGCGTCAGTTCGAAGCTCACCCGCTGCGCAGCAACTTCCCTCCGTTCGCCGGTTTCCGCGACGTGGAAAGCAAGGCGTTCTACGGTACTGGCTACCAGGACGTGTCGCACCGCAAACCAAGCGTCGAAAACGCCAAGCGCCTGCTGAACTGGGAGCCGACCGTCGAGATGAGCGAAACCATCGGTAACACCCTGGACTTCTTCCTCAAGGAAGCCATGCTCGAAATCGCGGACAAGCGCTGATGCAGGCTGGACTTCGCATCGATGTGGACACCTATCGCGGCACCCGTGAAGGGGTACCGCGGTTGCTGGAACTGCTCGACGAGGCCCAGGTCAAGGCAACGTTCTTCTTCAGCGTTGGACCGGACAACATGGGGCGCCACTTGTGGCGCCTCATCAAACCCCAGTTCCTCCTGAAGATGTTGCGTTCCAAGGCTGCCAGCCTTTATGGCTGGGACATCTTGCTGGCCGGCACTGCCTGGCCAGGCAAGCCGATCGGTCGGGATCTGGGGCATCTGATGCGCCAGACCCTGGCTGCCGGCCATGAGGTCGGCCTGCACGCCTGGGATCACCACGGCTGGCAGGCCAACGCCGGGCGCTGGAGCGAAGCCGAACTGATCGAACAGATCCGTCGCGGCGTCGACTGCCTGAGCGATATCACCGGGCAAGCCGTCGAATGTTCGGCCACCGCCGGTTGGCGGGCGGACGAGCGCGTCGTGCAAGCCAAGGAACACTTCGGTTTTCGCTATAACAGCGATTGCCGCGGGCACGGTCTGTTTCTGCCACGGTTGGCGGATGGCAGCCTGGGCACCCCGCAAATTCCCGTGGACCTGCCTACCTTCGACGAAGTCGTGGGTGCGGATCTGGCCGCGAAAGATTTCAATGCGTTCATTCTCGACCGGTTCAGCCCGGCGCGCCTGAATGTCTACACCATTCATGCAGAAGTAGAAGGGATTCTGATGGCAAACGAGTTTCGCCAGCTCTTGGCCCAGGCCAAGGCGCGCGACATCGAGTTCCAACCGCTGGTCAATCTGCTGCCGGCCCAACTGGATCGCTTGCCCGCCGGGCGATTGGTCCGTGGCACCCTCGGCGGCCGTGAAGGCTGGCTCGGGGTACAGCAGGGATGACCAGGCGCTGGGCTTTGCCGTTGCTGTTTCTCGCTTTTCTGCTGTTCTACCTGCTGCCACTGGTCACCCATGGCATGTGGATTCCGGACGAAACCCGCTACGCCCAGATCGGCCAGGAAATGCTCCGGCACGGCCACTGGGCGTCGCCGCATTTCATGGAGCTGCGCTACTTCGAGAAACCCATCGCCGGGTACTGGATGATCGCCATCGGTCAGGCCATCTTCGGTGAGAATTTTTTCGGCGTGCGCTTCGCCTCGGCCCTGAGCACCGGGCTGAGCGTGCTGCTGGTCTATCTGATTGCCGGGCGCCTGTGGAACAACGAACGCAAGCAGTTTGCCTGCGCCGCGCTGTACATGAGTTTCGGCCTGATCGCCGGGCAAGCCGGGTATGCCAACCTCGATCCGCAGTTCACCTTCTGGGTCAACCTGAGCTTTGTCGCCCTGTGGTTCGCCATCGACGGCAGCACCCCGCGGGCGCGCCTGTGGGCGTGGGTGGCCCTGGGCCTGGCCTGCGGCATGGGTTTCATGACCAAGGGTTTCCTCGCCCTGATGCTGCCGGTACTGATCGCCCTGCCCTACATGATCTGGCAGAAGCGTTTTCGCGAACTGCTGGGTTATGGCCTGGTGGCCGTGGCCGTGGCGGCGCTGATCAGCCTGCCCTGGGTCCTGGCGGTTCACCTCCAGGAGCCGGACTACTGGCGTTTCTTCTTCTGGCACGAGCATATCCGTCGTTTTGCCGCCGAAGACGCGCAGCACACCCGGCCGTGGTGGTTCTACCTGCCGATGATCGTGGTTTCCAGCCTGCCGTGGGCGCTGCTGTTGCCGATAACGCTGAAGGACGCCTGGCGTACCAAGAGTCAGCGCATCACTGTGTTCCTGCTGCTCTGGCTGCTGCTGCCGCTGGCGTTCTTCAGCCTCAGTCGCGGCAAGCTGCCGACCTATATCATGCCGTGCCTGATGCCCCTGGCGTTGCTGATGGGCCATTCGCTGATGGAGCGCATCAAGCTTGCCCAAGGCCAGGTTCCTCGCCTCAACGGCTTGCTCAACCTGGTACTGGGCCTGGCGGGACTGGCGGCGCTGGTGTATTTCCAGATCAAGCAGCCGTTCTACGATAACGAGCCGTTGCACCTGACCCTACTCTGCGTGTTCATCGGCAGCTGGATCCTGGTCAATCTCCTGCCCCTGCTCAAGCCGCTGACCTTCTGGGCCACACCGGCGTTGGGCATGGGCATGCTGGTGCTGTTGCTGCCGGCGGCGATGCCGAATGTCATCGTCCACAACAAGATGCCCGACCAGTTCATCGCCCACCATGCCGAGGAACTGAGCCAGAGCCGTCACTTCCTGAGCAACGACCTGGGTGCCGCTTCCGCGCTGGCCTGGCGCATGAAGCGCAGCGACATCACCCTCTACAACACCCAGGGTGAATTGCAGTACGGCCTGGGCTATCCGGAAACCGCCGGTCGCGCCCAGGACCTGAGCCAGATCCAGGCCTGGATGGACAACGCCCGCCGCGAAGGCCAGGTCGGCGTGGTGATGCGGGTCAAGGATCAGGACGAACTGCACGAGATCGACCTGCTGCCCAAGGATCATGTCCGCTATGAAGAAGGCAACATGGTCATCCTGATTTTTTCGAAGACCGCGCCATGACCCTGATCTTGCTGCTCAGCGCCTGCCTGCTGACGTGCCTGGGCCAAGTCGCCCAGAAATTCGCTGTCGAAAGCTGGCGCGGCCCGTCCCTGGGCCTCCTGCATAAACTGCGCTCGCCCTGGCTGTGGCTGGCGCTGGCCAGCCTCGGTTTCGGCCTGCTGGTCTGGCTGCTGGTCCTGCAACGGCTGGAAGTCGGGATTGCCTATCCGATGCTCAGCCTGAACTTTGTCCTGATCACCCTGGTGGCGCACTACCTGTTCAAGGAGTCGATCGACACCCGCCACTGGTTGGGCGTGGCGTTGATCATCGCCGGTGTGGTCCTGTTGGGGCGTCACGTATGAGCCAGGCGCGCGGCTTTACCCTGGCCAGCGGCAGCGTCCTGCTGGTCAGCGGCGCCCAGTTGGGCATGCGCTGGAGCATGACCCGCCTGCCGGAACCGGCGCAATGGCTGGACGCCCTGATGACTCAGGACGTATCGTTACTCGCCTTGGGCGTCGTCGCCGGGTCGATCCTCGCCTACGCCCTGTCCATGCTTTGCTGGCTGGCCGCCTTGCGCGACCTGCCATTGGGCCGTGCCTACTCGTTGCTCAGCGTCAGTTACGCGCTGGTCTACCTGCTGGCCGCCGGCCTGCCGTTTTTCAATGAAAGCTTCAGTCTTTCGAAATCGCTGGGAGTGGCCCTGGTCATTCTCGGCGTGTTAACGATCAACTCTCCACGTATACCCCGTCCTAGGGACTCCGTATGAAAATCAGCGTAATTGGTAGCGGTTATGTCGGTCTGGTACAGGCGACTGTGCTGGCCGAAGTCGGTCATGATGTCGTCTGCATGGACGTCGACCAGAACAAGATCGACTTGCTGCGCAAAGGCCACATCCCCATCTTCGAACCAGGGCTGGAGACCATGGTCAAGAGCAACCTGGAAAGCGGCCGCCTGCACTTCACCAGCGACGAGAAGCTGGCGATCGAGCATGGCCAGGTGCTGTTTATCGCCGTCGGCACGCCATCGGACGAAGACGGTTCGGCTGACCTCAAGTACGTCCTTTCGGTGGGCGATGCCGTGGTTCGCCACCGCGTCGAGCCGCTGATCCTGGTGGAAAAATCCACCGTTCCGGTCGGTACCGGCGACACCCTGCGCGCACATATCCAGGCGGCCCTGGACAAAGTCGGCCGGACCCTGGAATTCGATATCGTCTCCAACCCGGAATTCCTCAAGGAAGGTTCGGCGGTGGAAGACTGCCGTCGTCCGGACCGCATCGTCATCGGTTGCGAGCGCGAGGAAGTGCGCGAAGTGATGCGCGACCTCTACGCCCCGTTCAACCGCAACCATGACCGCATCATGTTCATGGACCTGCGCAGCGCCGAGCTGACCAAGTACGCCGCCAACTGCATGCTGGCGACCAAGATCAGCTTTATCAACCAGATCGCCGAACTGGCCGAACACCTGGGCGCGGACATCGAAGCCGTGCGCATGGGCATCGGCGCCGACCAGCGTATCGGTTACCACTTCATCTACCCGGGCTGCGGCTACGGCGGCTCGTGCTTCCCCAAAGACATGCGCGCCCTGATCCACAGCGCCCAGGCCGCCAATTGCTCGAGCGACCTGCTGCAAGCGGTCGAAGCGATCAACGAGCGCCAGAAGCACAAGCTGTTCGACCGTCTGAACGCGTTCTACAAGGGCGATCTGAAAGGCAAGACCTTCGCTCTCTGGGGCCTGGCGTTCAAGCCGAACACCGACGATATGCGCGACGCGCCAAGCCGCGTGCTGATGGAAGCCCTGTGGGCGGCCGGCGCCCAGGTTCGCGCGTTCGACCCGGAAGCCATGCAGGAAACCCAGCGCATCTATCCGGATGAGCCGGGCCTGTCGCTGATGGGCACGCCGGAATCGGCACTGGTCGGCGCCGATGCGCTGATCATCTGCACCGAATGGCAACAGTTCAAGGCCCCGGACTTCGAACTGATCAAGCAGCGCCTGAAAGCGCCGGTGGTCTTTGACGGCCGGAACCTGTTCGACGCCAACCGCATGCAGCGCAAAGGTTTCACCTACTTTGCCATCGGTCGCGGCGCCTCGCTGGACCTGCCGGTGACCCGTCACGGCATGGCGTGACATCCTGATTGAGAATACCTGGGTCGGTCCAGTGCATCGGGCTTATCCCAGATAGACAAACGACGCGGTCATTTCCAAAAAATGACCGCGTTTTCGTTCCTAACGGGCTCGCCCGTTTTTTCAGGTTCACGGCCGTGACATTGACGTCCTCATCCCGCAATACCCTGAATCGCCAATCCCTCGGCCTCGGCCTGCTGGCCCTGCTGCTGTTTGTTGCCGGCGTCTACCAGCAAGCCGCCATCGGCTTTGACTCGCGCTTCGTGCTGTTTGCCGAGGAAATGCTGCGCCACGGTCCGAGTTTCTTCCCGACCACCTATGGCGAGCCGTACCCGGACTATTCGGCGTTTTCCACACTGCTGATCTGGCTGCTGTCGCTGCCGTTCGGCACGGTCAATGCCCTCGCCGCCTGGCTGCCAAGCGCCCTGGCCTCGGCCTGGATCGTAGTGCTGATGTACCGGCTGGTGGCCCCGCATTCGCCACGTTGGGCGCTGCTGAGCATCGCCTTGCTGTTGCTGACCAATAATTTCCTGATCGAAACCCGCGCGGTTTCCCTCGACCAGATGCTCGCTGCCGTGTCACTGGCGGTGTTCTACCTGGGTTATGCCGCCAGATACTATGGCGCGCCGAAACGCAGCGTGCTGCTCCTGGCGCTGCTGGTGCTCGGTTTTGCCATTCGCGGCCCCATGGGCCTGGTGATCCCCACCGGCATGCTGTGCAGCTTCTACCTGCTCAGCGGTCAATGGCGTCGGCTGTTCGTGTTCGGCTTCCAGGCCCTGTTCCTGCTGGCGGCCTGCATCGGCCTGCTGTTGTGGCTGGCTTCGCTGGATGGTGGCCCGGCCTTTCTCCAGGAAGTGATCCGCATGCAGTTCACCGGCCGCATGGACGGCTCGGCGGGTTCCAGCGGCACGCTGTATTACTTCAGCAGCGCTTTTGGCAACTACGCCCTGGCGTATCCGTTGGCGGTACTGGTGCTGGTCGCCATTCTGGCAACCGGTCGCCAGCATCGCGGACCGGCCTTGCAACTGACCCTCTATGCGGTCGCGGCAGGGCTGATCGTGATGCTTGGTTTGTCGGTGCCCCAGGCGAAAAAAGCCCGTTATATCCTGCCGATGGTGCCGATGGCGGCGATCGTCGCGGCCTATCCGTTCCAGGTTGAAAAAGGCCGTCTGTTTGCCTGGCTGCGTGGGTTGATGCAAGGTCTCTGGCTGATCCTGCCCGGCCTGCTGATTGCCGGAATGTTCATGTTGCATCGGCGCTTTCCTGAGGAACTGCCGGACCTGGGTGTCGCCCCCTATCTGGTCGGGGTCTTGCAGGTCCTCGCCGTGGTGCTGCTGTTCAACGGCCGCTGGCGCGCCCTCGGGCTGGCCGGTTGCGCGGTGCTGGCACTGTGGAGCAGTTATATCCTGATCGTCGAGCCGACCGAACGCGTGGCCTACGATACCCGCGCCTTTACCCAGGCCACCCAACAGTTGATGCGCAAGGACCCGGCGCCGCTGGTCATGCACGCGGTGGGCAAGGATGGGCGGGCGATCAAGTTCATGGTCAATGCCGAAGGCGATCTGCAGCCGATCTTCACCGAAACGCCCGAGCAGCTTCAGGGCGTGGCGCGACCGGCCTGGGTGATGATGGACAAAGGCACTTTCGATGCGCTGAAAGGCACCGCCGTCGGCGATCTGGTGCCCGTGCTCAGCCAGCGGTTCGACAAGAACGATTATGTGTTGCTGAAGCTGCCGTAGCGCAGCCTTGCGGCGAATAGAGAACTTGTGGCGAGCGGCTTGCCCGCTCGCCACATAGACTTCAGCCAGGCTTGAGATCAGTGTTCAAGCCCCGCCCATGACGCGGTCAGGCGATCACCACACTCGCCCCCTTCAGCACATCCAACCCTACCCCCACCAACGTCACCGAATCCGCCCCGAAGGTCAGCACCGTATCGTGCCCCACCACCCTGGCATGCTCCTGGATAGTGTGCCCCTGGGAATCGGCATAACCCATGAACACCAGTTTGTCGGACGCCTGGAAGCCGGTGATCTTGTCCTGGCCGAACGACCCGTTGAAGCCGTTGAACAGGAAGGTATTACCCCCGCCCTTCGCGTCCATCAGGTCATTGCCGGCCCCACCGATAAACAGGTTGCCGCCCTTGGCCGCACCGATCAGGTGATCGTCGCCGCCATTGCCCAGCAACCACTCTCCCGAAGACTTCGCGGTCAGGGTATCGGCACCATCACTACCCACCTGCGAGTTGACATAACTCCCCTCTGACAGACTCTGGTTCCCCACCACATGGGCCACGTCCTTGTTGAAGAACACCAGGCTCGACTCCTTGCTGACCAGCGTACCGATATTCTGGGCGATGCTGATCCCGCCGCTGGCATCGCGGATATACAAGGTGCCGTGGCCGTCATTGGCGATATCGAAGCTACTCAGGGATTTCTGCAGGTCGAAGGTGTTGTTGCCCTTGCCGCCCAGGATGATGTTGTAGCCACCGTCATCCCTGAAGGTGTCGTTACCACCGCGCCCTTCGATGTAGTCATTGCCCCGCCCGCCCTTGAGCAGGTCATTGGCGTCGCTGCCAATGATAAAGGTGCTGCCACTATGGGTCTCGGCGTTACGATTGAGATCCTGCACCCAGGTCTTGTCCCGCGCCGGGTCCGACAGGTTGGCGACGACAATGGTCGAATCCTTGCTGGTCAGGTCATAGAACTGCGACCCCAGCACCCGATTCAGGCCATCGCCATAGGCCGTCGGCAGGTGGGAAATCCAGGTGGCGACATTGCCGATGGAAAACGGCAGCACGTTCCAGGCATCGGACGCGTAATGATCGTTGAAACTGACGATATTGTTGGTCGCCGAAGCCTTGTTCGCATCATGTACACCCAAGGTCGCCAGGCTCAGGCTGGAGCCGTCGAGGGCGCGGAATACCGGGTCGTTTTCATAACCGATATTCAGCACCTGGGTGCCCGCACCGCTCTGGGTCGGCGAGGCGAAGGCGATGTAGTTGGCATTCTTGTAGAAGCCGCCCCAATGGTCCTTGCTCAGGTCGGCCACGCTGTTGACCGCCAGCCCGCCCAGGCTGTGGCCGCTGACCAGCACGTCCTTGCCGGACAGGCCGTTGGCGGCGGCAAAGCTCGCCACGCTGTTGAGCAGGCCCTCGAAGGCATTGGCGCTGTAGTTCTTCGCGTAGTCCTTGGGCCCGATGGCCGCCAGCAAGTCGTTGATCGCATCGCCGATGGAATCGCTGATCAGCGTTTCCCGTGGGCCGCTGGTGCCACGGAAGGACACACCGATCTCGGTCAGGTGCCCGCTGGCGTCGTACTTGCCAAGGATTTCCGCCTGCGCCGTGGTGTAACCGGCCTGTTCGCCATAGAAGGTGCCGCGGGCGTCGGTCTTGCCGCCGTAACCCAGTTGCGCGGCGCTGATGGGCGTCCAGCCGGCGGCCTTGACCGCCGCCAGCGCGGCTTTCTCCGAGTCCGGGTTCCACGGCACCCCGGGAATGACCCCCTGGGCATCCGTGCCGCCGATCAGGGCCTTGACCAGGGTCGCCGGCAGGCCCAGGCCGAAACCGTTCTGCTGGTAGCCCACGGCAAAGCCGTTGTCGAGGTTGTGGTAGGAGTACAAGGTGATCGCCAACGCATCGGAATACAGCGCTTTCGAAGCCTCGGTTCCTACGCTTTTATAGTCAAATACACCCATGGTATTGCCTCCTTGCTGGTTGGAATTATTGCCCTATGAAGGCCTCGTCGACCCTGGCCAAATCGGTTTCGCGCAAGGTGCCCGCGTAGTAATGCAACTTGGTCCAGGCCATCAAGTAGTCATAGCGCGCCTGGGCCAGGTCGCGGCGGGTGCTGTAGAGCTGCTGCTCGGCGTTCAGCGCATCGAGGTTGACCCGCTCGCCGCCGAGGATGCTCTGCTTGGTCGAGACCACCAGGGCTTCGGCCGAACTCAAGGCCTTCTGATAGGCGCGCAGCTTGCTCACCCCCGACAGGCAGGCGCTGAACTGACGGCGCAGCTCGATCAGGGTTTCGCGGGTCTTGCCGTCCAGCTCGTATTCGGCCTGCTCCAGATTGGCACTGGCCTGGCGTACCGACGCCGAGACCCCGCCACCGGCAAACAGCGGCACGTTCACCTCGAAACCGATGGTGTTGGTGTCGTAACGCTGGTTGTAGGTGTTGCCACTGTCGGATTCGCTCTTGCGCACGCTGGCATAGGCATTGAGCTTGGGCAGGTGCCCGGCGCGATTGCGTTCCACTTCATAACGGGCGACTTCGAGGGCCTGGCGCTGGGACGCCAGGATCGGGTTGTTCTCCAGGGCCATGGCGTGCCAGGTGTCGAAATTCGCCGGTTCCAGGGGAAACGACTGGAAAGCCTGGGCCAGCGGTGCCAGTTCGGTAACATCCACCGACGCCACGCCGATCAGCGCCCCCAGCTCGCGCAGGGCGGCATCCTGCTCGTTGCGGGCTTCGATTTCCTCGGCGGTGGCCAGCTCGAAACGCGACTCGGCTTCAAGAATATCGGTACGCGTACCCTCGCCCTGGCGGAACAGATGCTCGTTCTGCTGGAACTGCTCCTCATAGGCTTTCTTGCGCGCCTGGGCGATCTCGATCTGGTCCTGGGCAAACAATGCCTTGGTGTAGTAGGTCAGGACCCGCACCAGCAGTTCCTGGCTCTTGCCGCGAAAGGTTTCATCGGCGAACAACGCCTGCGCCACGCCCTTGCGGTAATTGGCGTAGGCCTCGTAGTCGATCAGCGGTTGTTGCAGCATCAGCGTGGAGCCGGAGCTGGTGTAGCGGCGGTCCTCGTGGGCATTGCCGCGCTCACTGAGGTAGGTGGCCCGCGAATCGTTGCGGCCCTGGTTGTAGTTGTAGGAAATTTTCGGCAACAGGCCGGCGCGGCCAATGGCGCGGTTTTCCTGGCCGGCATCGCGCTCCTTGAGCGCGCCGAGGAATACCGGGTCATTACGCAGCGCCTGCTCGTAGACCTGGAACGGCCCCATGGCCTGGCTGCCGGTGCTGACCAACAGCGACAGCGTTGCCACGATCATCGACAGTGTCTTCATTCGGTGCAGCATCCTATTGCTCGGTCAGCGCGGAACCCGCGCGGTCCAGCAGCGGTTTGAACAGATAGTTGAGCAGCGAGCGCTCGCCGGTACGCACGAACATCTCGGCGGGCATGCCCGGCTTGATCACCAGCCCGTGGAGCTTTTCCAGGGCCATGTCGCTCACCGAAGTACGCAGCACGTAATACGGCGCACCGGTCTTTTCATCGAGCAACTGGTCGGCGGAGATCAGGCTGACTTCGCCGGGCACCCGTGGGGTACGACTCTGATTGAAGGCGGTGAACAGGATGTCCACGGGCAGATGGCTGCCGACCTTGTCCACCAGATTGACCGGCAGATGCCCCTCGACTTCCAGGCGCTCGCCCTGGGGCACGATCTCCAGCAGGGTTTCCCCGGCGCGGATCACCGCGCCTTCGGTGTGCACGCCGAGGTTGACCGCGATGCCCTCGGCCGGCGCGATGATCTCGCTGTGCTGCAAATCGAAACCCGCCGAGCGCAACTGCTGCTCCAGGGTCAGGCTCTTGAGCTGGGCCTCGGCCAACTGGCCGCGGACTTCCTTCTGGTACTCCTCGGCGTGTTGCGAAAGTTTGAGCCGCGACTCGACAATGCCCTGCTCGACCCGCCCGCTTTCGCCGCTGTTCTGTGCCAGGTCCTGTTGCACCTGGGACAGCTGGCGCTGGTAGTCCAACAGGCGATTGCGTGGGATATAGCCGTTGTCCGCCAGCGGTTTGAGGTTGTCCAACTGGCTGCGCAGGGAGTCGGCGCGGGCCAGCATGTCGTTGCGTGCCCGGCGCATGCCGGCCAGTTGCGAGCCGGCGCCATCGATACTGGCGCGAATGCCAGCCTGCTCACGGAAAAAGGCTTCGCGACGGCTGCTGAACAGTTGTCGCTGGCCTTCGAGGACCAGCGCCAGGCGCGGGTCGGCATCCGTGCTCAACTCGGGCGGAAACACCACCCGGGGCAGATTGTCGCGCTCGCTCTGCCAGCGCGCCTGGCTGGCCCAGGCCATGCGGTACTGGGCCTGCAGCGATTGCACATCGGCCGACAGCTGGGTCTGGTCGAGGCGAAACAGCGGCTGGCCCTGATGCACCACTTGCCCTTCGCGCACCAGGATCCGGCTGACCACGCCGCCGCCGAGGGATTGCACAGCCTTGCGCTTGCCGGACACCACCACCGTGCCCTGCACGGCAATACCCTGGTCCAGCGGCGCCAGCGCCGCCCAGAGAAAGAAGCCGCCGGCGCCCACCAGCGCCAACAGCCAGCCCATGCGGGCAAAGAACCGGGCGTCGTGCTCGCGGTATTCAACAGGGGGACTGATCTGCATCGTGCTGTCCTTGCTCATGCGCCGCTGCTGCGCGTCGGCGCCGGATACTGTCGGTTCAGGCTGACGCCGGTCGGGGCGGCAGTCTCGCGGACCGGTTGTGCTAGGGGCTGGGCGCCGGCCGATAGCGCCTTGAGCACATCGGCACTGCTGCCGAAGGCTTGCAGGCGGCCTTCGTTGAGCACCAGCAACTTGTCCGCCTGGGTCAAGGAGCTGGAACGATGGGTCACCAGGACCACCGTGCTGCCCCCGGCCTTGAGCAGGGCAATCGCCTGGGTCAAGGCGGTTTCCCCGACCACATCGAGGTTGGAATTGGGTTCATCCAGCACCACCAGGCGCGGACTGCCATAGAGCGCACGGGCCAGCGCCACGCGCTGTTTCTGTCCGCCGGACAGGCCGCTGCCGTCTTCTCCCAGCAGCGTATCGTAGCCCTGGGGCAGGCGCAGGATCAGTTCATGTACCCCGGCCTGGCGCGCCGCCTCGACCACTTTCACTGAATCGACCTCGGCAAACCGCGCGATATTCTCGGCAATGGTGCCGCTGAACAACTCGATGTCCTGGGGCAAGTAACCGATATGCGGACCGAGGTCGTCGCGGTCCCAGCGATGCAGGTCGGCACCGTCCAGGCGCACGGTGCCGCCGAGGGTCGGCCAGACGCCCACCAGCACCCGGGCCAGGGTCGACTTGCCCGAACCCGAGGCGCCGAGCACCCCCAGCACTTCGCCGGGGGCCAGGCTGAAGCTCACCAAGTGCAAGGTCGCGCCACGCTTGCCCGGCGGTCCGGCGCTGACCTGTTCAAACGCCACCTGGCCCTGGGGCGCGGGCAGGCTCATCTGCCCTTCCTCCTCCGGAAACTCGCGCAACAGGCCGTCCAGGCGCTGATAGGCGAGCTTGGCCGTGCTCCACTGTTTCCACACCGCAATCAACTGGTCGATGGGACTGAGCACCCGTCCCATCAGGATGGAGCCGGCGATCATCATCCCGGCGGTCATCTCGCCCTTGATCACCAACAGCGCCCCCAGGCCCAACACCAGCGATTGCAGGCACAGGCGCGACATCTTGCTCAGGGAGGTAATCACCGCCCCGGTATCGCTGGCGCGGTTCTGCCGTGCCAGGAATCGCGAGTGCACCTGGAACCAGCGCTTGCGCAGCACGCCGAGCATGCCCATGGCCTGGATGGTCTCGGCGTTGTGCAGATGACTGGTGGCCAGTTGAGTCGAGCGTTGCGAATAACCGCTGGCTTCGCTCAAGGGCTTTTTGGTCATCGATTCGTTGAGGCAGGCCAGGGCAATCAGCAGCAAGGCCCCGACACTGGCGAAGCCCCCCAGCCAGGGGTTGAACAGGAAGATCACCAGCAGGTAGATGGGAAACCACGGCGCGTCGAAAAAGGCGAACAGCGCCGGCCCGGTGAGAAACTGGCGAATCTGCGTCAGGTCGCCGAGGGCCTGGCCGGCGTGACCTTCGCCGCGCAACAGGTTGCGCTCGAAGGCCGCCTGGTAGACCCGCAGGTTCAAGCGCCGCTCCAGCGCGCTGCCGATGCGGATCACGATGAAACTGCGGACCACTTCCAGCAGCCCGATAAAGGCAAAGAAACCCACGACCATGATGCTCAGCATCACCAGGGTGGTTTCGTTCTGCGAGGTCAGTACCCGGTCATAGACCTGGAGCATGTAAATCGACGGCACCAGCATCAGCAGGTTGATCAACGCAGTGAAGCAGCCGACGCTGAACAGAATATTTTTATAATCGCCGAGCACACGGATCAAAGGTGTCCCGGACATCATTTTCGGCGGGGTCATCTATCTTCCTTGAAATTTACGGACAGCCGAGTACATACCTTTATCCGATGGCGACGAGCCGCTCGGAAACATAGGTACTTTCAACATGAATCGTTCTTTCGCGATTCATAAAGACTGAACGACAAAGCAACTAATAAACACGGGGTAACAAGTTGCCGTTTAATCGATTTACCTCTGAATACTCATGATTTGTCGCGCACCAGTAGCAGAACGACGCCATTCCTCAGGCGCACTTCATAACGATCGGCCTTCTGCCGATTGAAGTGCACGATGCCGGTCCCTTCGACGCCATACAGCCACAGGCCATCGGGGGTCGGCTCCCAGTTGGCCGGGCGCTCGCCCAACCAGCCGGCGATGCACTCCAGGTCGCCACCCAGGCGCGGTGACTGCAATGCCAGGTCCAGCTCGCAGGCCTTGGGGTCTTCTCCTTCGGGGTACATCCACCACTGGCCGACAAGGGCCTCGGGGCTGGTCATGAGCAGGCTGCTCGCCATGGTGAGTTCTCCAAAAAACGCCAGAAACGCAGCCATCAGCCACGTCGAATAGGTACTGCGGACAAAAGTCTTGATCATGGGCATGGACTACCGGGCCAGAAGGCAGCGCTGCAGCGCTGCCCTTACCGCATCAACTCAAGCCACGATATCCGTGACCGCTGCCTGGCCCACGGTGGTCACCAGGAAATCGGCGACGCCGTGCCCGGAGAAGTCCACCGCCAGGGTACCCAGGTTGGTGCCCGAGGCATACGTCAGCACCGCATCGCCGGCATGCCCGGTGAATGCATTGACGAAGGTCAGGCCCGAACCATGGGTGATCCCGGACAAATCGATCTTGTCCTGGCCACTGGTGAAATCCATGATCCGGTCGGCCGCTTTCGGCGCCGAGTCGGAAACGGCGGCGAACACGAAGGTATCACTGCCCGAACCACCCCAGAGTTTATCGGCACCGCCAGCCCCGTAGAGGATGTCGTTGCCGGCGCCGCCACGCAGTTCGTTGGCCACGTCGTTGCCGATCAGCAGGTCATTGCCCGATCCGCCGATGGCGTTCTCGAGCGTGACGCCCTGGGCGATGGAGATATTGCCCACCATGCCGCCGACGTCGGAGAACGAAGCGTCATGCAGGTTGATCTTCTGGTTCTGGGTGAACCCGGAGAAATCCAGGGTGTCATTGCCGCCACCATCCCAGACCGAGAACACCAGCTTGTCCGAAGACGAAGTGGCGCTCAAATAGTCGCGACCAGCATTGGAGTTGAACCCATAGGTGGTATCACCGGAGCGGGTGCTGTAGTTGGCGCCATAGAGCTTCTGGATTGCCGCGATATCATCCATCAGCGGGCCCGAGGAATAAGCCTCGACCCCGCCTTTGCTGAAGTTCTGGCTGGTGTTGCTTTCGCTCCAGTAGCTCATGACGCTGTAGCCGCGGGTGTCCTGCCCATACGACGCGTCATTGTAGGTCGGGTTGCCTTCGCCGGCGTTGTAGTCGCCGGGATGAGCCAGGCCGAGGGTATGGCCGATCTCATGCGTCAGGGTCTGGCGACCGTAGTTGTTCAGGCCCGGCGTCTTGTTGACGTTGTAGCCGCTACCGGTCAGGTACCAGGACTGGCCGTCGAAGCCCGGCTCGGTACCCGGCAGGAAAGCGAATGCCGCCGCACCTTCCTGTCCGCCGCTATAGTTACCGAAGGTCATATGACCATCGCCTCCCTTCGCCGCCTCCGTGAAGGTCACATTGGCCACGTCCGCCCAGGATTGCATGGACAGCACGGCCTGCGACTTCTGCAACGCGCTGAACTGACTGAACCCGGTGACGCCCAGACCGCTGAAATTCGAGGTCTGGGAGGTCAGGAAGGTATAGGTCAGCTCGATCTTGCCGCTGCCGTTCAGATCGTGCCAGGCGGCACCGTCACGCAGCAATTGCGTGGCGGCCTGATCGACGGAGTAGGAGGGTTTGCCATTGACCGTGAGATCACCGCCACGGTCGTATTGATGGCTGAAGCTATCGATCTGGTTAAAGGCGGAACTTGTACCGCTGGCCGCCAGTGCCGCATCCGCAGAAACAATAGCCTTGGTTTTGACTTTTGACATAAACACACTTCCTTGTTTGCAAGTGAAACAGTTTTTGTCAGATAGCGACAATCCCTTGGCGAGATCATCCTATCACTCGCCCTTTTTGAAGGCAGCGAGAAACTGACACAATTTGAAATCAAACGTCCAGCGCTTTTTTTGATATCAAATCGCCTAAGTACGGAAAACACCTACAAACATTGGTCAAGGTCGTGAAAGTTTTTTCCGACAGTAACAGCTGACTCCTGCAAGCAGACTTCTGGAAAACTTCAAGTCACAAGAATGCATATGGGAAGTGCATCAATAAATGACCAGCCAGTCACTTTTATACTTATAAATTTCCCGTCCGACCGCAGGTTCTCAATGCATTCAGGACAACTTCGCCTTTTAACGCCGGCACCGCAGTTCCATCGGCCGCGCGCATATCCTCGCCGGCCAGCAAGGCATTGATGATCGCCTCCTCCACCGCTTCGGCCGCCGCCAGGAACAACGGCGAAATATGGTCGTTGTTGACCATCGCCAGCGGGCTGCTGAACGGCAGGTCCTTGCGCCCGTAGTCGGCAGGCGGCAGTTGTTCGTTGCCGGTGGCGAAAGCCAGGAAGATATCGCCGCTGGAGTCCTCGGTGCCGCCGCCGGTACGGGCGATACCGATGGCCGCCCGTTGCGCCAGGCGCTGGCATTGATGGGGCAACAGCGGAGCATCGGTGGCGAGGATCACCACGATCGAGCCCATGCCCGGGCTGCCACGGCGGGCAAAAGGCGAAGGGATGTCCAGCAACTGGCGACCGACCGGATAACCGTCCACCCGCAGCTCCTGGCGCTTGCCATGATTGGCCTGGACCAGCGCGCCGACGGTCCAACCGCCCTGCGCCGCCGCCAGGCGCCGCGACGAAGTGCCGATACCGCCCTTGAATTCGTGACAGATCATCCCGGTACCGCCGCCCACCGAGCCTTCGCTGACCGGCCCGGGCTTGGCGTCGGCCAGTGCTTCACGGACCTGTTCGGCAGCGACATGCTGGCCCCAGATATCGTTGAGCACTCCGTCGTAGGTTTCCATGACGACCGGCATGCACCAGTACACCGCCGGGTCCGCCAGGCTGTCGCGCTCGTCGGCGATCAGGGCGTCGCGTACCACACCCACGCTATGGGTATTGGTGATCGCCACCGGCGTGGTCAGCAGCCCGGCTTCGCGAATCCACTCCAGTCCCGTGGCATCGCCATTGCCGTTGAGCACATGGCAACCGGCGAAACAGGGTTGTTCGCGAGCCGCGCCGGCCCGTGGCTGGATCAGCGTCACCCCGGTGCGTACCTGCTTGCCGTCGACCTCGCTCTTCAGCGTACTGTGTCCGACCCGCACACCAGGCACATCGGTGATGGCATTAAGTGGCCCCGGTGTTCCCAGGCCCAGGGTGATTCCCCATTCACGTGCGCGCATAATCCCTCTCTGTCTGGGTGTTTGAAATGTGCCGCCACTCTAGGCCCTCGCTTCCCGCCCGCCAATTCCCCTATCGGGGTACTGTCGAGCCCGTGCACGGATCTTCTAGACTGGGACATGGCTGCCAGCATTCACTTAAGCACTGCATGATTGACCATGACTCCGGGAATCCCATGTCCAGCACCACCAACCACTGGATCGACCTGGCCCAGGACCGGGACACCGGCATCGAAACCCTGCGCGCGCGTTTCCAGGGTCATACCCATGCCTACGATGCCCACTGGCACGACAGCTACCTGGTGGGGGTTACCGAACAAGGCGTGCAGCAGTTCAATTGCCGGCGCACCCGCTACCAGAGCCTGGCGGGCAACGTGTTCCTGCTCGAACCCGGTGAGATCCATGACGGCGACGCGCCCACCGACGGCGGCTTCACCTACCGCACGATCTATCTCGACCCGCACTGGCTGGAACGCGAGCTGAGCGCACTGTTCGAGGAGGCCCCGGCGGGTAGCCAGTTGAGTTTTGCCACCACCCTGGCCACCGACCCGCGCCTGGCCCAGGCCACCAGCGCCGCGTTCCAGGCCATTCACACCCGGGAATTGCGGATTGTCCGGCAAAGCGCCCTCGACCGTCTGTTCGACAGCCTCACCGACCATCTGCACTGGCGTGCCCGCTACCGCGAGGACCCGCGCCTGCCGCGGGTCGCGCAGGTTGCCCGCGAGTACCTGCACGCCCATCTGCAACACGACCTGAGCCTGGATGAGGTCGCCGCCGTCTGCGGTGTCGACCGCTTCCGCCTGACCCGCGCCTTCAAGGCCGCCTATGGCCTGCCGCCGCATGCCTATCTGGTGCAGCTACGGGTGGCCAAGGCCCGGCAACTGCTGTCCCGGGGCGAAACCCCGGCGAACGTCGCCATGACCCTGGGTTTTGCCGACCAGAGCCACCTGGGCCGCTGGTTCGTGCGCGCCTACGGGCTGACGCCCGCCGCCTACCGCAAGCGTTGCTCAAATCTTCCAGACGCCTGAGGCGGCACACGGGAAGATCGCCGCATCGATCTTTCAGTGGAGCCCGCCAGCATGTTGTCCAGTCTTTCCAGCCTCCTGCCCTTTGTGCTCTTTGCCATCGTCGCCTCCGTCACCCCCGGGCCGAACAACATTCTGGTGCTGAGCAACAGTGCCCGCCACGGCCTCGCGGCGGCGCTGCCGATCATCCTCGGCGCCGGTGCCGGCGCGGCACTGATCGTCCTGCTGGTGGGCAGTGGTGTCGGTGAGTCGTTGACGCAGTTGCCCGAGGTCCGCACCGGCATGCAATGGCTCGGCATCGCCTGGCTGAGCTATCTGGCCTGGCGGATTTTCAGTGCCCCGGTCAACGCCATCGACCCCGAGGCGGCACCGGTAAAACGCCTCGGCCTGTTGGCGGCGGCCAGCCTGCAACTGATCAACCCCAAGGTCTGGATGATGGCCCTGGCGGTGGTCGGCGTATTCGCCGGCAACGGCACCGAGCGTCAGGCCCAGGTGCTGTCGCTGTCCCTGGTGTTCTTCCTCGTGTCGTTGCCGTGCATGAGCCTGTGGGCCGTGCTCGGGGTCGGCTCCGCGCGGCTGTTGCGCTCGCCCCTGGCGATGCAGCGGTTCAATCGCTGCATGGCGCTGTTATTGCTGGTTTCGACCTGGTTGAGCGTGCTGGTATAACGTGGGGGGTCGCCGCAGTGCAAAAGCCGGTCGCATTGGTGCGCTTTTGCCAGCACTCGGCTGCGTAACGTGGCCGGACGGTGCATGAAGACACCGACCTCCACAATAAACGACCTGCCGCGAGACCTGCGTATCATGAAAAGACTGTTCAACAGCTGTCTGTTCCTCTGCGGTACCGCCCTCCTGAGCACCAGCGTGCTCGCCTCCGAAGACGCTTCCTGCAAGACCGTGCGCATGGGCGTGGTCAACTGGACCGATGTGATCGCCACCAGTGGCATGGCTGACGTACTGCTCAACGGACTGGGCTATGAAAGCAAGCAGACCAGCGCCGTGCAGCAGATCATCTTTGCCGGGATCCGTGACAAGCGCCTGGATATCTTCCTCGGCTACTGGAAGCCGGCCATGGACAAGAACATCGCGCCGTTTGTCGCCGCCAACCAGGTCAAGGTCCTGGCCCAGCCCAGCCTGTCCGACGCCCAGGCCACCCTGGCCGTACCGCAATATGTGGCTGACGCGGGGCTGAAGACCTTCGCCGATATCGCCAAGTTCAAGGACAAGCTCGGCGGCAAGATCTATGGCATCGAGCCCGGCAGCGGCGCCAACACCACCATCAAGACCATGATCGACACCGACCACTTCGGCCTCAAGGGCTTCAACCTGGTGGAATCCGGGGAAGCCGGGATGCTCGCGGCGGTGCAACGGGCGGTCAACCGCAAGGAGTTCGTGGTCTTCGTCGGCTGGACCCCGCATCCGATGAACATCAACATGAAAATCACCTACCTGACCGGCAGCGAAGACGTCTACGGGCCTAACGAGGGCGCGGCCACCGTGTCCACCGTCACTGCCCCGGACTACGCCCAGCGCTGCCCGAACGTCAACAAGCTGCTGGAGAACCTGACCTTCAGCGCCGCCCAGGAAAGCCAGTTGATGGTACCGATCATGGAGCGCCAGACGCCCCAGGACGTGGCGAAGAAATGGCTGCGCGATCACCCGGAAGATCTGCAGAAGTGGCTGAGCGGCGTGACCAGTTTTGATGGCAAGGATGGCGTGGCGAGCGTGCAGGCCAGTTTGAAATAACGCCGATTGCAGGAGCGGAGCTGCGGTGTTTGTGTGGGAGCGGTGCTTGTTGGATCGCCACGCCGCCGCGAAGCTTTTGGCGCCCTAGGGGCCTCTTCGCGGGCAAGCCCTGCTCCTACAGTTCGGTGTCGGATACAGATCTTGTGCACGCCACGGACCGGTAGGAGCAGGGCTTGTCGGATCGCCGCAACGCCGCGAAGGGGCCCTCAAGATCGCCGCCACAGGTTCTCCTGACACCTCGTACAGAACTGAGACTGCGCATGACCGATTACCCGCTTTCCCCCCAACTCAGCGCCTTTGTCGCCAAGACCCTCGGTTTCAACTCCCCGGACAGCACGATCAATGGCCTGCGCATCGGCTACAGCGAGATGTGCCAGGCGTTCACTCCAGTGCGTCCGGCGAACGTCAGCATCCGCGAACAACTGATCGACCAGGTGCCCATTCGCCAATACCGTCCGACTTCAGCAGCCCCCGCCAACGGCTGGCCCAGCGTGCTCTACCTGCACGGTGGCGGCTGGGTTGTCGGCGACCTCGATTCCCACGACTTCATCACCGCTGAGCTGGCGTCCCGGCTCAACGTCGTGATCATCGCCGTCGACTATCGGCTCGCTCCGGAGCAACCCTTTCCAGCGGCCTTCGATGATTGCCTGACGGTATGGCGCGGCTTGCAAGCGGACGCCGCGACCTGGCAACTGGACCCGCGACGCATGGCGATTGCCGGCGACAGCGCCGGGGGCAATCTCGCCGCCGCCGTATGCCTGGCCCTACGCGATGCCGGCCAGGCGCAGCCACGGCTGCAAGCACTGATCTATCCGGGACTGGGTGGCGACGAACGACTGCCCTCGCGCACCGAATGCGCCGACGCCCCGCTGCTCAGCACCAGCGATGTACACTGCTATCACGCCTTGTACCTGCCGGGCACGGTCAAGCCTTCGGCCTATGCGATGCCGCTGTTGGCCACCGATCTGCGGGGCCTGGCCCCGGCGTTTATCGCCGTGGCGCAATTCGACCCCCTGCGCGATGACGGCGTGCAGTACTCCGAGCGCCTTGAGGCGGCCGGCGTCGCCGTGGACTTCCATCCCGGCCACGGCCTGGTGCATGGCTGCCTGCGGGCCCGCGGCCTGGCGCCGGAAGTCGACCTGCTCTACACAAAACTCCTGGCCGCATTACATCGCTCGCTGGACCTGTAATCGACCTGGCCGGCAAAAGTTACTTGACGGCCACCCTTGCCTTGAGTTCTTCTGAAACCGGTTTCAGTGTCAACGCACGAACCGCCTGCTGATAACTCCAAGAAAAGGTTTCAGGCCGTGAACAGTTTTTCCGCTGCCCAGCGCAGCCGCGTGACCATGCTCGATGTCGCCGAACGTGCCGGGGTTTCCAAGGCCAGTGTGTCGCGCTTTATAGGCGATGACCGGGCCCTGCTCTCCGAAGCCATCGCCTTGCGTATCGAGCAGGCGATCAGCGAACTGGGCTACCGCCCCAACCAGATGGCCCGCGGCCTGAAACGCGGCCGTACACGCCTGATCGGCATGCTGGTGGCGGATATCCGCAACCCTTATTCGATTGCCGTGATGCATGGCGTGGAAACCGCCTGTCGCGCCCACGGCTACAGCCTGGTGGTGTGCAACACCGACCGCGACGACCAGCAGGAACGCCTGCACCTGGCGGCGCTGCGCTCGTATAACATCGAAGGCCTGATCCTCAACACCCTCGGTCATCATCTCGAAGAACTGCAGGAACTGCAGCGGGAGATGCCGATGGTACTGGTCGATCGCAAGGTCGAGCAGTTGGACAGTGACCTGGTCGGCCTCGACAACGCCGCCGCCGTGCACAGCGCCATCGACCACCTGGAGCAACAGGGTTACCGCGACCTGATGCTGGTCAGTGAACCGCTGGACGGCACCAGCTCACGGCTGGAGCGGATCGAGCACTTCAACCGCGAGATCGCCAGGCGTGCCTCCCTGAGCGGTCGCATCGGCCATACCGGCTCCTCATTGCAGGGGCAGTTGGAAGATTTCCTCGCCGCCCCGGGCGCCGGTCCCAAAGCACTCTTCTGCGCCAACGGCATCGCCGCCCTGGCTGGCGTCCAGGCCCTTCGCGAACTGGGCTGCAAGCTGTTCGACGATATCGGCCTGATCGCCCTGGACGACCTGGAATGGTTCCCGCTGGTGGGCAGCGGCATCAGTGCCCTGGCCCAACCTACACAGCAGATCGGCGCCAGCGCCTTCGACTGCCTGTTCAAACGCCTGCGCGGCGACAAGGGCGCCGCGCGAGCCATCGACTTCCCCGCGCGACTGATGGTCCGCGGCTCAACCCGACGAGCGAAAACGGAACACCCCTCGTAGGGCGGCGAACCGGGACAACAGGCTCTGCCTGAGCCCTCCCACGACACGCACGCCCCTTGATACAGACTCGGTAAAAAATGAAACCGGTTTCAGAGGTAGCACAACAATGAAAGAACAGCTGTTTCCCGTCTCTATCAGCCTCTCCAGTTATGGCGCGACGCTGGTCCGTGAACGCGGCCAGGAAAGTTTTATCGAACTGCTGGCCGAGGCCGGTGCCCGCCGGATCGAGGTACGCGAAGAGCTGCTGACCCAGGAAGACCCACAACGCTTTGCCAGCCGCGCGGCGGCCGTGGGCCTGGAATGCGCCTACTCGTCGCCCCTGGAATTGTGGCCCGCCGGTCAGTCGCGTCCTGATTCGCAACTGGCGGCGACCCTGCGGCGCGCCGAAGCCTTTGCGGCCCGCTGGCTGAAGGTCTCCCTGGGCTATTTCAGCGAAAACAGCGACCTGTCGGCCCTGGCGGGGTTGTTATCGACATCACCTGTGCGCTTGCTGGTGGAGAACGACCAGACCACCCAGGGCGGCCGCATCGAACCCCTGCTGCGCTTTTTCGATCAGGTCGAGCAACAGCGCCTGCCGGTGAAAATGACCTTCGATATCGGCAACTGGCACTGGCAGGACCAATCCGCCAGCAGTGCCGCACGCTTGCTCGGCCGGCATGTCGACTACCTGCACTGCAAGGCCGTGGCCCGGCGCGCGGATGGCAAGCTTGTCGCCCGGCCACCAGGCGCCATCGACCTGGAGCGCTGGGAACGTTTGATGGAGCAGATGAGTCAAGGTTTGACCCGGGCCGTGGAGTACCCGCTGCTGGGCGACGACCTGTTGGCCGTCACCCGCGAACAGGTACAAACCCTGGCCCGCCTGGGCCGCTCCATGGAGGAAACGACCCATGTCTGAGATCGAGATCCTCTCATTCGGCGAAACCATGGCGATGTTCGTCGCCGAACAATGCGGCGACCTGGCCCGGGTCGGGCACTTCCACAAGCGCATTGCCGGGGCCGACAGCAACGTCGCCATCGGCTTGGCGCGCCTGGGATTCAAGGTCAACTGGCTGAGCCGGGTCGGCGCCGACTCCCTCGGCCGCTTCGTGGTCGACACCCTGCAGGGCGAAGGTCTGCACTGCGATTACGTCGACATCGACCCCAGCTATCCCACCGGCTTTCAACTCAAGTCCAGGGAAGACCTCGGCCAGGACCCGCGAGTGGAATATTTCCGCCGTGGCTCGGCCGCCAGTCGCCTGTCAGTCGCCGATATCCGCCCGCAGTTGCTCGAGGCCCGCCATCTGCACGCCACCGGCATTCCTCCGGCCCTGTCGGCCAGCGCCCGCGAGCTGTCATTCGAGCTGATGACCCGCATGGCGGCTGCCGGGCGTAGCGTGTCCTTCGATCCCAATCTGCGGCCGGGCCTGTGGACCAGCGAAAAGCAGATGATCAAGGACATCAATGCCCTCGCCGCCCTCGCCCATTGGATCCTGCCGGGGCTCGGCGAAGGCCGCTTGCTGAGCGGCTACCAGGAACCGCGCGACATCGCCGCCTTCTATCTCGACCAGGGCGCCGCCGTCGTGGCCATCAAGCTCGGGGCCGACGGTGCCTACTATCGGACCCAGCGCGACGAGGGTTTCGTCGCCGCGGTGCCGGTGCAAACCGTGGTCGACACGGTGGGCGCCGGTGACGCCTTTGCCGTCGGGGTGATCAGTGCGCTGCTGGAAAACCACAGCGTGGCCCAGGCCGTGACACGTGGCAACTGGATCGGCGCCCAGGCGGTGCAGAGCCGCGGCGACATGGAAGGCCTGCCGACCCGGGAACAGCTGACAGCGGCCGGCCGGCCCGTATCCGCCGGCTAAGCAAGACCGTGTTTTTTGAATGCCACCTGCTGCGACAAAAACAACAAGCTCAGGAGCCACACCATGCATACGTTGAAACTCGCCACCCGCCGCTGGTGGTACATCATGCCCATCGTCTTTATCACCTACAGCCTGGCATACCTCGATCGCGCCAACTACGGCTTCGCCGCCGCCTCGGGCATGGCCGCCGACCTCAACATCACTCCGGGCCTGTCGTCACTGCTCGGTGCGCTGTTCTTTCTCGGTTACTTCTTCTTCCAGGTGCCCGGTGCCCTTTACGCGCAAAAGCACAGTGTGAAGAAGCTGATCTTCGTCAGCCTGATTCTCTGGGGCGGCCTGGCCACTCTCACCGGCATTGTCTCCAATGCCTATATGCTGGTCGGCATCCGCTTCATGCTCGGCGTGGTCGAAGCCGCCGTGATGCCGGCGATGCTGGTGTACCTGTGCCATTGGTTCACCCGCGCCGAGCGCTCACGGGCCAATACCTTCCTGATCCTCGGCAACCCGGTGACGATGCTCTGGATGTCGGTGGTCTCGGGCTATCTTGTGCAGCACTTCAGCTGGCGCTGGATGTTTATCGTCGAGGGCCTGCCGGCAGTGATCTGGGCCTTTATCTGGTGGCGCCTGGCCGACGAGCGTCCGGCCCGGGCGAGCTGGCTCAGCGCGCGGGAAAAACACGATCTGGACAGCGCCCTGGCGGCCGAGCAGGTCGGCATCAAGGCGGTGAAAAACTATGCCCAGGCCTTCCGCGAACCCAAGGTGATCATCCTCGCCCTGCAGTTTTTCTGCTGGAGCATCGGCGTCTACGGTTTTGTGCTGTGGCTGCCGTCGATCCTGAAAAGCGGGTTGAAGATGGACATGGTCGAAGCCGGCTGGCTGTCGGCCTTGCCCTACCTGGCGGCGGTGATCGCGATGCTCGCGGTGTCCTGGGGCTCGGACAAGCTGCAACGACGCAAACGCTTTGTCTGGCCGCCGCTGCTGGTGGCGTCGGTGGCCTTCTATGCCTCCTACGCCCTGGGCGCGGAGCATTTCTGGTGGTCCTACAGCCTGCTGGTGATCGCCGGCGCCTGCATGTACGCGCCCTACGGGCCGTTCTTCGCCATCGTCCCGGAAATCCTCCCGGCCAACGTCGCCGGCGGCGCCATGGCACTGATCAACAGCATGGGTGCCCTGGGCTCCTTCGGCGGCTCGTACCTGGTGGGTTACCTGAACAGCGAAACCGGCTCGCCGGGAGCTTCCTACCTGTTGATGAGCGGCGCCTTGCTGCTGTCAGTGATCCTGACCGTGTTCCTCAATCCCGGCGCCAGCGATCGCGCAGCCCCCAAGGGCTTGCCAAGGCCGCGCGCGCTCTCCCATCCCTGAACCCTGTCGAGCGAATCCAATGAAAAAACCGGTTGTGTTGTACAAGAAGCTCTCGCCCCCGCTGATGGCCCGCCTGCATGAGCACACCCAGGTCACCCTGATCGACGACCTCGGTGACAACGGCCTGGCGCAACTGCGCGCCGCCCTGCCCGCGGCCCACGGCCTGCTCGGTGCCAGCCTGAAGCTGGACGCCGCGCTGCTCGACCTGGCGCCACGGCTGGAAGCCATCGCCAGCGTTTCGGTGGGGGTCGACAACTACGACATCGATTACCTGACCCGCCGGCGGATCCTGCTCAGCAACACCCCCGATGTGCTCACCGAAACCACCGCCGACACCGGCTTCGCCCTGATCCTGGCCAGTGCCCGACGGGTGGTGGAACTGGCGAACCTGGTGCGCAACGGACAGTGGATGCGGAATATCGGTCCACTGCATTTCGGCACGGATGTGCATGGCAAGAAGCTCGGCATCATCGGCATGGGCCGGATCGGTGAAGCCCTGGCCCAGCGCGGGCATTTCGGCTTCGGCATGCCGGTGCTCTATCACAGCCACTCACCCAAGCCCGAGGTGGAGCGGCGCTTCAATGCGCGCTACCTGGGACTGCACGAACTGTTGCGGGAAGCCGACTTTATCTGCCTGACCCTGCCCCTGACCCCTCAAACCGAGGGGCTGATCGGTGCCGGGGAATTGGCCCTGATGCGCCCGGAAAGCATCCTCATCAATATTTCCCGGGGCAAGGTGGTGGACGAGCAGGCGCTGATCCAGGCCTTGCAGAGTCGGCAGATCCGTGGCGCCGGCCTGGACGTATTCGAGCGCGAACCGCTGGCGGCGGACTCGCCCTTGCTGAGCTTGAACAATGTGGTGGCCACGCCGCATATCGGTTCGGCCACCCACGAGACCCGCGAAGCCATGGCCCGCTGCGCGGTGGACAACCTGCTGGCGGCGCTGGCCGGAGAACGACCGGCGAACCTGGTCAATCCGCAGGCCTACCAGCACTGACAGCGGTGCCGGTGCGAGCGGTGCCAGGACGCGGCAACGCTCGCGGCTCAGATCACGAAGCGCGCAACCATGGTATTGAGGTCCACCGCCAGGCGCGACAGTTCGTGGCTGGCGGCACTGGTCTGGTTGGCTCCGGCGGCAGACTGGGATGCCAGGTCGCGGATGTTCACCAGGTTGCGATCCACTTCACGGGAGACCTGCGCCTGCTCTTCCGAGGCGCTGGCGATCACCAGGTTGCGCTCGTTGATCAGGTTGATCGAGTGGGTGATCTGCTCCAGCGCCACACCGGCGGCACGCGCCGTTTCCAGGGTGCTCTGGGTCCGCTGGTTGCTCTGCTGCATCGATTGCACGGCCTGACCGGTGCCATTCTGGATACCGGCGACCATCTGCTCGATTTCCTTGGTCGACTGCTGGGTGCGATGGGCCAGCGCCCGCACTTCATCGGCCACCACCGCGAAACCGCGCCCGGCCTCGCCCGCCCGCGCGGCTTCGATGGCGGCGTTGAGGGCCAGCAGGTTGGTCTGTTCGGCAATCGCGCGGATCACGTCGAGCACCTGGCCGATGTCGCGCCCCTGGGTCGCCAAGCCTTCAATCAGTACCGAGGTGCTTTGCACGTCCTGGGTCATGGCCTGGATCGCCTCCACCGTCTGCACCACACGGTCGCGTCCTTCCCGTGCCGCCTGGTTCGACTGCTGCGAAGCTTCCGAGGTCGACACCGCATTGCGCGCCACTTCTTCGACCGCGCTGGTCATTTCGTTGACCGCCGTGGCCGCCTGCTCGATCTCGTTGTTCTGCTGCTGCAGCCCGCGGGACGACTCCTCGGTCACCGCGCTGAGCTCTTCAGCCGCCGACGCCAACTGCGTGGCCGAACCGGAGATCTGTTCGATGGTCTTGCGCAGGTTGCCTTGCATCTTCGATAACGCACCGAGCAAACGGGCCGGCTCATCCTTGCCCTCGCTGGCAATGGCCTTGGTCAGGTTGCCGCCAGCAATGGTTTCAGCCGCCTGGACCGCCAGGTTCAGCGGCATCACGATGCTGCGGGTCAACAACCAGGCCAGCAGCACGGTCGCCAACGCCGCGATCACCGAGACCAGGATAATGCCGAAACTGGCACTGCGGTATTCCTCGCCAGCCAGGGCCGACGTGGCTTTGGCCCCGGCCTTGTTGATATTCACCAACTGGTTGAGCTGCACTCCCATCAGGTCCGTGCCGGCCTTGATCTGGTTGTTGATCAGCCTACGCATCTCGTCGACCTTGTTCTGGCGCGACAACTCCAGCATCTGGTTCTGGTCCCGCATATAGGTATCCAGCGTCGCCTCGAACTCCTTGTACTTGGCCAGTTCTTCGCCGTCAGCCGGCAAGTCGGCATAACTCTTCTGATCCTTGCGAACCTTTTCCACCAACGCCGAGATCCGCGTTTCAGCTTCCTGCAAATCCGCCGGTTCGCGGTTGACCAACACGCGAAACGACAGAAGGCGCAAGCGCAGCACATCTTCGATCACATTGCCGAGGTATCCCACACTGGGCAGTTGATTCGTTTCCATGTCGATGGAAGCCTGACGAATCACCGTCATGCGGGTCTGGGCAAAGACTCCCAGCGCGATCACCAGTAATGCAATGAATGCAAAACCGAGAAAGGCGCGAGGAGCAATATTCATATTTCGTAGGGACATGGGCTGCTCTCTATGGACGTGAGGACTACTAGCTTCCATGCCGGAGACGTGCCGGATAGCAAAAGGCCGTACCGACAGTGCTGGCACCACTCTTCTTGTCGACGGTGGGCTTGCATCTGATTATCGGCAGGCGTTGTGATTTTATTCAGGGGGCCATGAAAAAATATTTCACTTTATGAGCGACCTGTGAACAGGTGCCTCAAGACTGACACATTGGATCCCTTACACAATTGAAGTTATGGCTATACGCCATCATTGCATCCATGTCCGCTCAATCAATAACAGGAGTAACTTGTGGGCGTACCAGCGGACTCCCACAAGTGGATCACACAGTTGTAGCGAATCATTCTCCGGTCTTGATCTTGCTCCACAGGCGCGTACGAATCCGGTCGATATTCAACGGCATCGCTTCCAGGGCAAACAGCTTGCCCATCATTTCCGGACTCGGGTAAACCTTGGTATCGGCCTTGAGCGCCGGGTCCACCAGGGCATCGGCCGCCGCGTTGCCGTTGGCGTACTTCACATAGTTGCTGATGCTGGCCATCACCTCCGGGCGCAGCAGATAGTTCATAAAGGCGTAACCGGCTTTCTCATCCGGGGCATCGGCCGGCATGGCCACCATATCGAACCAGATGGCGGCGCCTTCCTTGGGAATCGAGTAGCCGATGTTAATACCGTTGTTCGCTTCCTTGGCCCGACTCTCGGCTTGCAGGATATCGCCGGAGAAGCCGACTGCGACACAGATATCGCCGTTGGCCAGGTCACTGACGTACTTGGAGGAATGGAAATAAGCCACATAGGGACGCACTTTCATCAGCAAGGTTTCGGCTTTCTTATAGTCCGCCGGGCTCTTGCTGTGGTGTGGCAGGTGCAAGTAATTCAAGGCCGCCGGAAGCAACTCGGGGCCATTATCGAGTATCGCCACCCCGCACTTCTGCAGTTTCTGCATGTTCTCGGGCTTGAAGATCAAATCCCAGGAGTCCAGCGGCGCACTGTCGCCGAGGACCGCCTTGACCTTGTCGATGTTGTAGCCGATGCCGGTACTGCCCCATAGGTACGGGAAACCATGTTGATTGCCGGGGTCGTTGACCTCAAGCGCCTTGAGCAACGCCGGGTTGAGGTTCTTCCAGTTCGGCAACTGGCTCTTGTCGAGTTTTTTCAGCGCCCCACCCTCGATCTGCCGGGCCATGAAGTGGTTGGACGGAAACACCACATCGTAGCCGGACTTGCCGGTCATCAACTTGCCATCCAGGGTTTCGTTGCTGTCATAGACGTCATAGCTGAAACCGATCCCGGTATCCGCCTGGAAGCTCTTGGTGGTATCCGGGGCGATATACTCCGACCAGTTAAAGATCTTGACTGTCTCGGCCGCCTGGCCGAGGGACGCGACCAGCATCAAGGGAACAAGGGACATACGGATCATGAGTCGATTCCTGTGTGAGTTTTTGTTGGCAGGTTCGGGCGATCAGAGGATCAGAAAATCAGCACATAGGTCTTGCGCACGGTTTCCTCGATATCCCAGATCCCGGTGCTGTTGGCCGGCAACATCAGTGCATCGCCGGCTTCTATTTGTAAGGGCTCGCCGTGGTCCGGGGTAAAGGTGCAGCGCCCCTGGATGAAGTGACAGAACTCCTGGGCGACGATCTGCCGCCGCCAGCGACCGGGAGTGCATTCCCAGATCCCGGTTTCGACGCCGTCGTCGCGCTCGACGCAGGTGACCGAAGCCAGCGAAACCTGCTCGCCGAGGGGCACCGCCACCGGATTGGAAACCTCAAGGACGGCAGTGCCGGTGTGTTTGAATTGCGTAATGCTCATAGGCTTGATCCCGCGGATGGATGAGCCGGCGCCCAGGCGCCGGTTACTGCATGAAACCTTCCATGAAGCCGGCCACGCCACTGGCCAGCTTGCGCCGCCACGGCGCTGTGTTGGGGTTGGCCAGGGTCTGGTCCTCATGGACGAAACTGCGGATGATCGCGTTGTAGCCCAGCCAGCGGCAGGGCTCGGGCTCCCAGGCCTTCAGCACCTGGAGACCGCCCTCGCGGATCACCCAGGGTTGCCGGACCCGCTCGCTGTCCCGTTCAAGGATCAGGTCGGCCAGGGTTTGCCCGCCCAGGTGGCTGGCGCCCACGCCCTCGCCGCCGTAACCGCCGGCCAGGGCGATGCCGTTGGCCCGGTCGCAGAGCATGTGCGGATGGAAGCTTCGCGACATCCCCAGGTTGCCGCCCCAGGAATGGGTGATGCGGACCTTCTTCAGTTGCGGGAACAGTTCGCCGAACAGGTAGCGCCGCAATCCGATTTCGCTGGCGGTGAGATCGAAGTCATGCCGTAGCCGACCGGCAAAGCGATAGCCGCCGCGGGCGCCGAAGATCAAGCGGTTGTCCGCCGAACGCTGGCCATAGGTGACCTGGCGGCTGCTCTCGCTGAAGGCCTGGCCCTGGCTTAGACCAATCTGCTCCCAGGTTGCCTCGGACAAAGGTTCGGTGGCCACCAACAGGCTTTGCACCGGCAGTTGATAACGGCCCAGGGGCGGCAACGTCACCGAGTAGCCTTCCACGGCCGGGACCACCCAGCGACTGCGGATCTGTGCCCGGGCCGTGCGCAAGTGGCCAGGACGCCAATCGGTCACCGGACTGTTTTCGAAGATCGGCACGCCCAGGCGCTCGACGGCCCGGGCCAGGCCACGCACCAGCTTGGCCGGCTGGACGGTAGCGACATGGGCGGCTTGAATGCCGCCGTAGGGCCGGGCAACACGAATCTGCCGGGCCAGTTGCTCGGGGCTCAGCCAGCAGTAGTCGCTCTCGTTGAGGCCTTGTTTGTAGAGTTTGTCCAGATAGGCGCGCAGGCTGTGCTCCTGCTCGGGGTAACGCGCGGCGCAGTACAGCGCGCCACCTTTGCGGTAGTCGCAGTCGATGCCCTCGCGATCGGTAACCTGTTTCACCGCGTCGGGAATCGCATGCAACAAGTCAAACGAAGCTCGCCGCTGTTCGGGCGACAGCGCGGCCAATAGACGGTCTTCGCCCAGCAGATTGCCCATCACCCAACCGCCATTGCGCCCCGAGGCGCCGAAACCGGCGGTCTGCGCCTCGACAATCACCACATTCAATTGCGGGGCCTGGCGCTTGAGGTAATACGCGGTCCAGAGCCCGGTATAACCGGCGCCGACAATCGCCACATCAACATCCAGGTCCTGCTCCAGGGAGGCCCGGGACGTCAGCGACTCATCGAGCTGATCCATCCATAAACTGATATTGCGCCATGCCGGCATTCCAGACTCCACAACCTGTAACAGATGGTTGCGATCCTAGTACCAGCGCTCAGAGGCTGTCTTGCGCGCGTGCACGCAGAGAAATTTGCTTGGCATAAGCCTTGGGCGACAGGCCGGTGTGCTCGCGAAAGCACTTGTAGAAGGCCGACAGGGAATTGAACCCGGCGGCGAACGCCAGCTCATCGATACGTAGCGGTGGCACGGCCTTGTCCAGCGCGGCCAGCAGATGCTGCAAGCGCGCCTGGTTGACGTAGCGGTAGAAACTCTGGCCGAGCACCTGGTTGAGCAGATAGGAAATCTGATTGCGGCTGTAACCGCACTCCCTGGCCACCCGCTGCAAGTCCAGGTCGGGGTCCAGGTAGGCTTGCCGGCGCTGGAAATACTGTTGCAGGTCGGCCGCCATGAAGCTCAGTTGCCGCGGCGACAAGCCCAGGCGACTGGCCGCCGCGCGCAGGCCACCGGGCGTTTCGCGGGTGACCTGTTCACGGACCAGGGAAGCATACTCGTTGACGCGCCAGATCAGGCCGTCACGCACGGTGATCGCCTCGCTGGAACGAAACGACACCAGGCCCTGGCCACCCCGCAGGGTGGTCTGGTATTGGATAAACGCGGTGTTGCCATCCAGGCGGATGCGGTCGCTGTGCTCCAGGGCTTCGTCCGATTCACGCGGCATGCTCGAGCGCACGTATTCACGCAATTCCGCGAGCCCCAGGACGCGGTTCTGAAAGAAGTCGTGGTACTGGACCTCGGGGTGGTAAAGCGCCATCACCCCGTCGAGGTCGCGATGTTTCCAGCACAGGTGGTAACGCAGCACGGCTTCGCCGGTCGCCCGGGTCTGCTGCGGGCCGTCATCGTCGTCAGACATGGCGCACTCGAATCAAGGTATATAGACGCAGATCAAATTACACGAAAACAGTTGCCGAACGGCTTGAAAAACTCTCCTGCATCCATTGAACGGATGCTATTTTTAAGCCTTGCGCGGGTGGGACCATGAGGTCCCGCCGTTCCTACCGACGAGCAAAAGGAAGTGCTCAATGAAACAGGTGGGCAAGATGAGTGAAGTCTTCAGCAAGGTAACCTTTCCCAACGCTTGCCAACTGATGCGCTGGCATTTTCATCCCATGGGCTTCGAAGCCAGCATGGATGCGCCGGGCAGCATGGTCGCCCGGTTGTTCGACCGGGCCAGTGGCGAAACGCTGATCGTCATCGCCGGCATTCCTTGCGCCACGGTGATGAATGCCGCCGATGTCGAGCGGATCATCGAGGCGGTTGAAGATGAGCTCGAGGCCTTTGTGCCGCCCGTGAGCCTGCGGGCTGTCAACTGACTCGAAGGCTTGCCAGGCAGTCCTTGTGAGAGCGGAGCTTGCCCACGAAGCTTTTAGCGTGCTCACGGACGTCTTCGCGGGCAAGCTCCGCTCCCACAGGTTCAATATTCCATCTACCGCCGCACAACCTTCAGGGCTTGACCCGCAAATCAGCGAAAAACGCCTTGTCCGGCGCAATCCGATCCGAGGCCTTGGGCCCGTTCGCGGCCTGGCCATCCTGCCCGTCCAGATACCAGTAGCAGTGTTTCACCGCCCGGGTGATGCCAACGTACGCCAACCGCAGGATCTCGTCCTTTTGCGCATTGTCGTAGGCCTCGGCATCGCCATCGTCGCCCAGCCCGGCCAGGCGATAGACCTGGTTCTTGTAGGGCGAACGGGTCAGGTGCAGGCAATCACCGAGCAGGAACACCACATCGGCCTGCAGCCCCTTGGCACTGTGATAAGTCAGTTGCCTGAGCCGGCGCTGTCCGGCAGGCAAGCTAGAATCAACATTAACTACAGACGAAATATGCTCATTAATCAGTAACTTATCACTACTTTTTCGAAACAACATCAATACAGTTTCACCGTGCCGGTAATGTTCCTCCAGGCGCTTGGCCAAACCGGCATCGTCACGATCCAGCACCTTGACCGGCCACAGCTCCTTCGGCGCCCCGCTGGCCTTGGCCTTTTTCCCGGCAATCGCCGGTGCCGCGCGGACGATATGCTCGGCTGCATCGATAATGTGCTGGTGACTGCGGTAATTGTCGCTGAGCATGACCCGGGTCGTCGTCGGCGACGGGAACTGCTTGCTGAACTCCATGAAGTACTTGGGTGAGCTGCCGCGCCAACCATAAATCGATTGCCAGTCATCGCCCACGCATAACAGCGACGAATGCCGAGCCGCCCGGCCCACCTGCAGCGCCGGGCCGCGACGACGGATTTCCCGCAGGCTGGCCCGCAGCCAGGAGACGATCTGCGGTGAAACATCCTGGAACTCGTCGATCATCAGGTGCGACAACGGACGCAATAGCTCGTCGCTGAGCAGCGCCTGGTTTTCCGGGGTGTTTTCGCCAAACAGCGAGAACATGCGGTTATAGGTCATGATCGGTGGCGACTGGGCCAGCAGATGGCTCTCCAGGGCCTTCCAGAACAGGCTCAGGGCCTCGAAGAAGAAGCGGTCCGGATCGTCCTGGGCGAAACTCATCCGCGCCACGGCGGCGGGTACATCCAGGCCGAGGTTCTCGATAAAGCCGGCGGCCATCACAAAACAGTCGAGCAGCGGCGCCGATGCCAGCTCCCCCTTGACCTTGTAATCGAACCCGGGACCGGCCGTGACATCCCCGGCCAGGGATGCGAGAACACATTTTGCTGACTCGTAACTATCCAACCATATCAATGGTTTACGACAGAAAGCTTGAAATAGTGTGCGCTTTACCGCCCATTCCGCGCGCACTGTCAGCTTGGCCCCGGGACGACTGATCTGCGAACTCTCCCGGGGATCGAAGCCGAGCACCACCCAGGCCTCCAGCTCGGCGATGTAACCGTGGCAATGGAACGGCGAACCGTTGATCTCGATGACCTCGCGGTCCGGTTCAATTCCGCGGATCGGCCAGGCACCGGCACGAAACCATAGATCCTCCAGGGTATCGCACAGCTCCTCGTCGCGCTTGGACGCCAGCTCGGTGACCGCCATGCGCTTGCGCACATCCGGATGCTCCTGATCCAGCTCGCGCAGCTGCAAGGCCTGCTTGTAGAGCGGCACCAGCACTTCGCGAAAACGCGGATTATCCGTATGCAAACGCTGGTAGCAGGCATTCAACTGCTGGCGCTGGGCATCGTTGATCCGCAGGTCGAACGGGTTGCTGTCGGCACCGTCTTCAGCAAACAGGCTACGCTCGCTGAGGTTCTCGAACGCCTGCAACTGGCCGAAGCCCGGCAGGCTGCGGACCATGGGCAGTATCCGTGAGTGAAAGGTGCGTACCACGTCACGGGCATCCCGGGGGCTGAGCACGTGCCCCCAGAGGCCCATCACCTCTACCAGCTTGGCCATGAAGTCCTTGCGCGACTCTCGGGTGAAGGTCACCACGGTCATCGCGTCCAGCTCGAAGCCCAGGTAGTGGGTCAGCAGCAGGATACGCAGGACCAGCGAAGTCGACTTGCCGGCACCGGCACCGGCGATCACCGCCGTCGAGGGTGTGTCGCTGAAGATCATCTTCCATTGCGCCGCACTGGGTTGCGCGTGCGCGGGCAGGAGCCGGGCGACATCGGCCTTGATCCGCTTCTTCAGTTCCGCCGTCAGCGGCAGGCGCCAATCGTCGAACAGGTTATCGTCGACCCCGGGCGCACGATGCTCCTGCGGCCGCGAATCGCGGATCAGCAGGACCTGGCGTCCCTCCTCCAGGCCGTCGCGCCGTCCTTCCTCATAGCCGTACTCGACGCCCGCGCCGTGACCACTACGAAAACCGTCGGCCTGGCCCTGCAACCAGGACGCCACATGCTGGGCGCGCAGGCGACTCAGCCCGCCGCCCAGCAACTTGGCCAGCAAGCGCTTGAACAGGGGCAATTGAGCCAGGGAGGAAAGTTCGGCAGGCGGTTCGGGTGTCGGTAATGGCACGCTGACTCCAGGTAGGCGACGATCTGGGCGAAGGGCCTATGGTCGCTCCATTACGCCCCAAGTTCTAGTCAATTGCTTGTCGATCAGCCATTTAGGCGACGAATTGAAAGTCCGGAGAGAACTATACACATCGATAAAAACGATTAATTTAAGGCATTTTTTACGCTTTTTATCGATATCACTTTGATGGATGATCGCTGCCATCAACCACCGGTTACCGTCCTTCCCCGGCTTCTGCCGGCCCACGACGAACCTGAACAGGAGAAGACTCATGCTGCAACTTCGACCCTTCAAGACCCTGGGCGGCGCTCATCATGGCTGGCTGGATGCGCACCACCACTTTTCGTTCGCCGAATACCATGACCCACAACGCATGAACTGGGGCAACCTGCGGGTCTGGAACGACGATGTGATCGCTCCCGGCAGCGGTTTTCCAAAGCACCCGCACCGGGACATGGAAATCATCACCTATGTCCGTGAAGGCGCCATCAGCCACGAGGACAACCTCGGCAACAAGGGGCGCACCGAGGCCGGTGATGTCCAGGTCATGAGTGCCGGGACCGGGATCGCCCATAGCGAGTACAACCTGGAGTCGACACCGACCAAAATCTTCCAGATCTGGGTCATTCCCAACGAGGCCGGCTCCGCCCCGTCCTGGGGTGCCAAGCCGTTTCCCAAGGGCGAGCGTGGCGAAGGTTTCGTCACCCTGGCCAGCGGCAAGGCCGGCGACGACCAGAGCCTGCGGATTCGCGCCGATGCACGCCTGGTGGCGGCCAACCTGAAGGCCGGGGAAAGTGCCGAGTATCGCCTGGACAGTGGTCGACGCGCCTACCTGGTGCCGGCCACGGGGGTGATCGAGGTCAATGGCCTGCGTGCCGAGGCGCGTGACGGGATTGCGGTGGCTGATGAGCAGGTGCTGCGGGTGACCGCCGTGCAGGACAGCGAAATCATTCTGGTGGACCTGGCTTGACTCACTGATCGCCCCACTAAAAAGGGTGAACAACCATTGTGGCGAGCGGGCTTGCCCGCGCTGGGGTGCGAAGCACCCCTGAAACCAGCGAACTCGGTCTATCAGATAGACCGATATCTCCGGTTTCACGACTGCTTCGCAGTCGGGCGCGGGCAAGCCCGCTCGCCACGGCGTCGTGCTCCACGGGATCAGTTCGGGGAGATTGCCCCATCCACCAGCACCTGCGCTTCTTCCACCAGGCGCTTGAGGTGATCGTCACCGATAAAGCTCTCGGCATAGATCTTGTAAATGTCCTCGGTGCCCGAAGGCCGGGCGGCGAACCAGCCGTTCTCGGTCATCACCTTCAACCCGCCGATGGCCTGGTCGTTACCCGGCGCATGACTGAGGATGCGCTGGATCGATTCGCCAGCCAGTTGCGTGGAGGTCACCTGCTCCGGTGCCAGCTTGCTCAGCAGGGCCTTCTGCGCCGGCGTGGCCTTGGCATCGACGCGCACGGAGAACGGCTCACCCAGTTCATCGGTAAGGCCACGATAGATCTGGCTCGGATCGCGACCGCTGCGCGAGGTCATTTCCGCCGCCAGCAGGGCCGGGATCAAACCGTCCTTGTCGGTGGTCCAGACACTGCCGTCCTTGCGCAAGAACGAAGCTCCGGCGCTCTCCTCGCCACCAAAGCCAAGGGAACCGTCGAACAGGCCGTCGGCAAACCACTTGAAGCCCACCGGCACTTCGTACAGGCGCCGGCCCAGGCGAGCCGCGACCCGATCGATCAGGCCGCTGCTGACCACGGTCTTGCCGACCGCTGCGTCGGCGCGCCACTGCGGACGGTTCTGGAACAGGTAGTCGATGGACACCGCCAGGTAGCTGTTCGGCGCCAACAGGCCGCCGGAGGGGGTGACGATGCCGTGACGGTCATGGTCCGGGTCACAGGCAAAGGCCACGTCGAAGCGCTCCTTCAAGCCGATCAGGCCCTGCATCGCATGACTGGAGGACGGATCCATGCGGATCTTGCCGTCCCAGTCCACGCACATGAAGCGGAAGGTCGGGTCGACTTCGGTGTTGACCACTTCCAGGTTCAGTCGATAGTGCTCGGCAATTGCCGTCCAGTAACGCACCCCGGCCCCGCCCAACGGATCCACGCCCAGGCGCAGGTCGGCGGAACGGATGGCATCCAGGTCGATGACATTGATCAGGTCGGCCACATAGCTGTTGAGATAATCGTGACGATGGGTGGTGCTGGCCTTTAGCGCCTGCTCATAGCTGACGCGCTTCACGCCGGCCAGGCGATTGCCCAGCAGTTCGTTGGCCTTGGCCTCGATCCACTTGGTGACATGGGTATCGGCCGGGCCGCCGTTGGGCGGATTGTATTTGAAGCCGCCACTTTCCGGCGGATTGTGGGACGGGGTGATGACCACGCCGTCCGCCAGGCCCGAGGTGCGACCGCGGTTATAACAGATGATCGCATGGGACACGGCGGGCGTCGGCGTGTACTCGTCGCCGGCGGCGATCATGGTCTCTACGCCATTGGCGGCGAATACTTCCAGCGCACTGGCGCCGGCCGGCGTGGACAGGGCGTGGGTGTCGATGCCGACAAACAGCGGACCGTCGATCCCCTGCGCCTGGCGATACAGGCAGATGGCCTGGCTGATGGCCAGGACATGCCACTCGTTGAAACTCAGCTCGAACGAATTGCCACGATGTCCGGAAGTGCCGAAGGCCACACGCTGGGTGGAGATCGCCGCATCGGGCTGGCCGGTGTAATAGGCCGATACCAGTCGCGGGATATCAACCAGCAACTGTGCCGGTGCCGGCTTGCCCGCAAAAGGACTGAGTGTCATGCAAAACCTCTGGAGATGGATGGTACGGAGGAAGACGCGCAGTTTACTGGCAGTTCGACACTGACGTTAAGGGTTCTATCCGTTGGCGCGAAGATTTTCCACGGGACACGCGCTCCCCCGGCCGGGAAAGCGCATGTCTCAGTCGGCGTAGATGAAGCGGCGCGTCAGCGCGCCCGGACTTTCATTTCGCCAAGCGCGGCGACCTGATGAGTCTTCAGGTCATAACGCAACTCTGCAATAAGGTCGGAAATGGCCCGACTGCTATCAAGCGTCGACGCCTGGATGCCGGTGACCACCAGGTCGACCCGTTCGGACTTCCGATCGAAGACTCTCACCGTCAACGACTCGTCGGCGCCCAGGCTGCACTGGCAGCGCGTGGGCAGGAAGCTGCTCTCGATGATATTGCGCAATTCCAACGTGGATAATACTTGCATGGCGACTCTCTCCTTTATGTGAGACGGCCAGGTCTTGGGCAGAACAGCCAGGGTTAGCCATTCACATCTGCGTTTCAGGCGGGCGCCCGGTCCAGCCATGGAGGACGACACCGACTTTTAGATTAGGCCCTTTCACACGGCTCGTTAAGGTTATTCGTCCGACAATCCGACACAACCACCTAGCACGGCACGGGCGGAAACAAGATGAATTATTGTTTGTTGGAAAAATCAACGCGTTAGCGCGCTAATAGGCCCGCGCGTCAATGCAAAATGCATTAAATGCCTTCTAGGACCATGCCGTTTGCCGGTATCGTGGCAGACGCCCCTGGCCTGGACAGGTATCCAACGCCAGTGTCATTCGGCGCCGTGCCGCCACCGCATCCATCAAACGAGGGAGTCCCCCTCATGACAGGGCAACGAGAGCTCATGAATTCGACGACTATCGCCGCAACCTTCCTGCTGGCGCTAACCACCACCACTGGCGCGATCGCCGCCGACAAAGCCGATCTGGCGCCGTTCCCCAAGGCCGAGGACGGTTTCACCCGCTCGGTCATTCGGGTACCGAAGATGACCAAGGACTCCGATCACCGGGTCGAGATCATCGCCGGCAAGGTCATGCCCGTCGATTGCAATCAGAAACGCCTGAGCGGCAACCTCGACGAGAAAAACCTCGAGGGTTGGAGCTACTCCTATTACCGCCTGGAGAAAACCATCGGGCCGGTGTCGACGCTGATGGCCTGCCCGCCCGGCAGCAAGACGAAAAAAGATTTCGTCCCGGTGGTCGGCGACGGCTACATGTTGCGCTACAACAGCAAGCTGCCGCTGGTGATCTACGCCCCCGATGACCTCGAGATCCGCTACCGGATCTGGACGCCATCCAAGCTGGTCAAGCCAGCCAGCCGCGAGTAAGCGCTCGCGGCTCACGCGGCCCCGCCCAGGGCCGCGCGCTCGGCGACATGACGCAGGCTGTCGAAGTTGATGTTGGCCCCCGAGTTGATCGCTACCAGGGTCTGGCCGCGCAGCCCATGGGCCGCTACATATTGCTTGATGCCCGCCACCGCCAGTGCGCCGGAAGGTTCGGTGATGGAGCGGGTATCGTCATAGATGTCCTTGATCGCGCTGCAGAGCTGGTCATTGCTGACGGTGATGACCTCATCGACATGCGCCCGGCAGACCGCAAAGCCGTACGCACCGATCTGCGCCACGGCCACACCATCGGCAAAGGTCCCGACCTTGGGCAACACCACCCGCTCGCCGGCCCTTAGCGCCGCCTGCAGGCAACTGGAATGTTCCGACTCCACGCCGATGATGCGCACCTCCGGTCGCAGGTATTTGACGTAGGCGGCGATACCGGCGATCAGCCCGCCACCACCGACCGGCACAAAGATCGCATCCAGCGGCCCGGGATGCTGGTTGAGCAACTCCATGGCCACGGTCCCCTGCCCCGCGATCACATCCGGATCATCGAAGGGCGAGACAAAGGGACAAGCGCGCTCTTCGGCCAGTTGCAGGGCATGGGCCAGGGCAAACGGAAAACTCTCCCCATGCAGCACCGCCGTGGCCTCACGACTGCGCACGCCGCGCACTTTCAGTTCCGGTGTACTGGTGGGCATGACAATGGTTGCCTGGATCCCCAGGGTCCGGGCCGCCAGGGCCACGCCCTGGGCGTGATTACCCGCCGACGCGGTCACCACGCCGCGGCGGCGCTGCGCCTCACTGAGCCGGACCAGTTTGTTGTAGGCCCCGCGGATCTTGAACGAGAACGTCGGTTGCAGGTCTTCGCGCTTGAGCAGGATCTGATTGCCCAGGGCCAGGGACAGCGCCGGAGCCCCTTGCAGCGGCGTACAGATCGCCAGGTCGTAGACCGGCGCGGCAAGGATCTTTCGCACATAGTCCGCGAGCAGGTGGCTATCGGTGGCAGGTTCCGGGCGGGGTCTGGCGGTGCGGATCATGGCGGTCTCCGGGTATTCGGTTGGCCTCGGAGACAGAAACAAAAAACCCGCCTCGGAGGCGGGTTTGGGTAACAGATACAGGTCAGCCCGCCGGATAAGGAATGGCGGTAATAATGCTTGGCTGAGAAAAGCGCTGGACGGAAGTCATGTATTGACGTTATCCGGGCTCCGCGACCAAGTCAATGCCTGGAAGCAGCGACTACCAGGCCTGGCCACGGCGCTTGAGCTCCAGGCGCCGGACGAACTCCTCGAGCACCAGGGCGTAGAGGTCATCCTGCAGATAGGCGTCCTCGATACCGGCGTCCATGTTCGGGTTGTCGTTGACCTCGATCACCACCACCTTGTCACCGGACTGCTTGAGGTCGACACCGTAGAGCCCATCACCGATCAGGTTGGCGGTCTTGACCGCCAGCTCCACCACCGCCCGCGGTGCCTCGTGAACCGCCAGGGTGCGGCATTCGCCGTTGATGTCCTGGCCCTTGGCCTTGTGGTTGTAGATCTGCCAGTGCCCCTTGGACATGAAGTACTGGCAGGCGAAGATCGGCTTGCGATTGAGCACGCCGATGCGCCAATCGTATTCGGTGTAGAAAAACTCCTGGGCCAGCAGCAGGACCGAGTGTTCGAACAACTCGGCAGTGGCCTCCAGCAGTGCCTGCTGGCTTTCAACCTTGATCACGCCACGGGAGAAACAACCGTCGGGGATTTTCAGCACCAGGGGGAAACCCAGTCGGTCGCCGACCCGTTCGAAGTCCTCCGGTCGTTCCTTGTAGAGAATCTCCGTGGCGGGCATGCCCAGTTGATGACTCTTGAGCAGGTCGGTCAGGTAGACCTTGTTGGTGCAGCGCAGGATCGAGGCCGGATCATCCATCACCACCAGGCCTTCGCTTTCGGCTTTCTTGGCGAAACGGTAGGTGTGATTGTCGACGCTGGTGGTCTCGCGGATCAGCAAGGCGTCATATTCGGCGATGCGCGAATAGTCCTTTTTCTCGATCAGCTCGACATCGATGCCCAGGCCCTTGCCGACCCGGATAAAGTTCTCCAGGGCCAGGGCATTGGAAGGCGGCAGCGCCTCCTGCGGATCGTGCAGGACTGCCAGGTCATAACGGGCCAGGCGCCGTGAGCGGGGCACGCGCCAGATCTTGCGACTGAAACTGTCGAGGGCCTGGGCGAAGTGATCTTCCTGATCTTCGCGCAACTTGTGCAGGGTTCCCGACTTGACCCCGTCGATATGCCAGGCATTGGTCTTTTTAAACTCGACCAACAATATCGGACAGGGAAAAACTTCAAATAACTGGCGCGCCAGATCTTGTAACGGCTCGATCACCGTACTGCCAAAATACAAGGTCAGGGTAAAGCCTTCGGTGCCTTGGTAAAGTTGATGTCCCAGGGCTTTATCGAGGGTTTTGTCGAGATCGTCCAGGGCCAGGCCGTAAAGTGCCTTGCGGGTCAATTCGCTGATCGTGCGCACCGACGGAATGACCTTGTGCCCACGCGCCTCGGCCAGCAGCGAGCAGTAGTAGCCGTGGCCCAGGTACTTGTAGCTGCGACACAGGTTGATCACCTGCACTCGCTTGCCAGGCTCATTGCCCCGGGTTTGTTCAAGGTACTCCTGGGCCGTGACGATGTCTTCGCTGGGGAAATAAGAGGCCCAGTCTTCCTTGCGTTCGACGATAATAACCAGCTGACTGCCAAGACTAGCTGAACTGGACAAAATGTTTGTCGTGGTTATTGCTGTCAGTGCAGTTTGCTCGGATACTTCGCGCCAATGACCTTGTACCGCTGACATAGAAACCGACCCCATGAAAAACAAGACACTTCCTATTAAGCACGAAGTTTTTTGAAAGTCCCGTTTCGTTACACAACTTTTACGGTGGTTATATGGATCTTGTCTTTCGCGTTGCCACGACCGATGATTTGCCCGCCTTGCTGGAACTGGAAGAACACTGTTTCACCACCGACCGGCTGACCGCGCGCAGCTTCCAGTGGATGGTCAGCCGGGCCCACGCGCAACTGATGGTCGCCCAGCAAGCCGACGGCCGACTGGCCGGTTATGCCCTGGTACTGTTTCATCGCGGCACGTCCCTGGCACGCCTGTATTCGATCGCCATCGCCCCCCAGTCGCGCGGCACGGGCCTGGGCAAGGCATTGCTGCAACGTAGCGAGACCTGTGCCCTGGAGCATGACTGCGCCTACCTGCGCCTGGAAGTGCGCAGCGATAACGCCGTCGCCATCGCCCTCTACGAGCGTAACGGTTATCGCCACTTCGGGCGGATCAGCGATTACTACGAAGACCACGCCGACGCCCTGCGCCTGGAAAAACGCATTCTCGAGCACCGCGACAGCCGCGACCTGCACGTACCCTACTACGCCCAGACCACCGACTTCACCTGTGGACCCGCCTGCCTGCTGATGGCCATGGGCGCGCTGCAACCCGGACGCCGCTCCTCGCGCCAGGAGGAGGTGCAGATCTGGCGCGAGGCGACCACGGTGTTCATGACCTCCGGGCATGGCGGTTGCAGCCCCCAGGGCCTCGCACTGGCCGCCTGGCGCCGGGGCTTCGCGGTGCGCCTGCAAGTGAGCATGAGCGGTCCCTTGCTGCTCAACGGCGTGCGCAACGAGCATAAAAAAGACGTCATGCGCCTGGTCCATGAAGGTTTCGAAAGCGAGTTGGCCGCCACCGATGTCGAGCAGGTGCTGGGGGGCCCGCTGGACCTGCCACGCCTGCTGGCCGCGGCCGGCCAGCCATTGGTGCTGATCAGCAGCTATCGCCTGACCCGCTCCAAGGCGCCGCATTGGGTGATCGTCACCGACTGCGATGAAGAATTCGTCTACCTGCACGACCCGGATGTGGACCACAGCCAGCATCGCCAGCCCCTGGACTGCCAGCACCTGCCGGTCAGTCATGCCGAGTTCGACAAGATGAGTGCTTTCGGCAGCAGCAAGCTGCGCGCGGCGGTGATTGTCTATCGGCGTGAGCGGCAATAATGTGGGAGCGGTGCTTGCCCGCGAAGCTTTTAGCGATCTCATGGGCCTCTTCGCAGGCAAGCTCCGCTCCCACAGAGACCGTGCTCGCCTTACTTGAACGGCATGGCTCAGCGTTGCGTATTTGGATCGCTGCGGGTGCCCGGCTTGATCGGCACCGCCATCGGTGCTGATTGATCACGCGGGTAACCATTCTGGATCGCGCCGTTTTCGATGGTCGAGGGCCGTGGCTTGGGTAGCGTATTCGGACCGCGCACAGGCGGCGCACTGGACTCGGAGCCCTGGCGGCTGTTGGGATTGGCCCGGCGAATCGGGCTGTTATAGGGGTTGTCGCTGTTGGGCAGGTTTTGCGCCAGCAACTGCGTTGCCAGCAGCGTGTTGCCCTGGGGGGCACCTTCGGCAGGAAGGGCAACGATCAGAAGCCCGACAACCAGCAAGGCGGCAGGAGCGCAGACAATTCTGTTCATGACGCCTCTCTTCACGGATGAGTTGGATATGGGATTTGGACAACGCTTCATCCCATAATATACCCGCAACCTCCTCGAACTCTGCGACGCAGCAGCCCGGCGTGCCGCCTTGCCAATGGCTCAGCCCCACCAGTACGCCAAGCAACGCCCGGCGCGGCAGTTGCAATTTGGTCACGCGCTGCGCCGGGCCGTCGCGCACAGACACACGCCAACAGCCATGTAACTGTCGTCATCCATATGCGACAATAGGCCCAATGTCTGGAATGAATCCCGCCTTTATTGCACAGCAGCTCGGACACACCGTCGGATGCTGCTCTTTACGTACGCGCGCTGGCTGAACTCTAGCGGTGACCGGAGCGAGATGGATAAGCTCCTAAATGCCCAGGGAATGGCCCAAGCACCCAATCAGCAGCGCGTAACCCCTTGATAGGTAAAGTAATTGATCTCCACCGCAAATATCACCATGCAGTTCGGCGCCAAGCCGCTCTTCGAGAACGTCTCGGTCAAATTCGGCGCTGGTAACCGCTACGGCCTGATCGGCGCCAACGGCTGCGGCAAGTCGACCTTCATGAAAATCCTCGGCGGCGACCTCGACCCGTCCGGCGGCCAGGTCATGCTGGAACCGAACGTGCGCCTGGGTAAACTGCGCCAGGACCAGTTCGCCTACGAAGAATTCAGCGTGCTCGACACCGTGATCATGGGTCACGAAGAGCTGTGGAAAGTCAAGGCCGAGCGCGATCGCATCTACTCGCTGCCGGAAATGACCGAAGAAGACGGCATGGCCGTGGCCGAGCTGGAAACCGATTTCGCCGAGATGGACGGCTACACCGCCGAATCCCGCGCCGGCGAATTGCTGCTGGGCCTGGGTATCGGCATCGAGCAGCACAATGGCCCGATGAGCGAAGTCTCCCCGGGCTGGAAACTGCGGGTGTTGCTGGCCCAGGCATTGTTTTCCGACCCGGAAGTGTTGCTGCTCGACGAGCCAACCAACCACCTGGACATCAACACCATCCGCTGGCTGGAAAACATCCTGACCCAGCGCTCCAGCCTGATGATCATCATCTCCCACGACCGTCACTTCCTGAACAGCGTCTGCACCCACATGGCGGACCTGGACTACGGCGAGCTGCGCCTGTTCCCGGGCAACTACGACGAGTACATGACCGTGGCGACCCAGTCCCGCGAGCAGTTGCTGTCGGACAACGCCAAGAAGAAAGCGCAGATCTCCGAACTGCAATCCTTCGTCAGCCGCTTCTCGGCCAACGCCTCGAAAGCCAAGCAGGCCACCTCCCGCGCCAAGCAGATCGACAAGATCCAGCTGGCCGAAGTCAAGCCGTCGAGCCGCGTCAGCCCGTTCATCCGCTTCGACCAGACCAAGAAGCTGCATCGCCAGGCGGTGATCGTCGAGCGGATGGCCAAGGGCTTTGACGGCAAGACCCTGTTCAAGGACTTCAGCTTCACCGTTGAAGCCGGCGAACGCGTGGCGATCATCGGCCCGAACGGGATCGGCAAGACCACCCTGCTGCGCACCCTGGTCAATGAACTGACGCCGGACGCCGGTACCGTCAAGTGGACCGAAGCGGCCGAACTGGGCTACTACGCCCAGGACCACGCCTCGGACTTCGAAGACGAATCCAACCTGTTCGACTGGATGGGCCGCTGGACCAAGGAAGGTGAACAAGTGGTTCGCGGCACCCTGGGCCGCATGCTGTTCTCCAACGACGAGATCCTCAAGTCGGTCAAGGTGATTTCCGGTGGTGAGCAAGGCCGCATGCTGTTCGGCAAGCTGATCCTGCAAAAGCCCAACGTGCTGATCATGGACGAACCGACCAACCACCTGGACATGGAATCCATCGAAGCACTGAACCTGGCGCTGGAGAACTACCCGGGCACGCTGATCTTCGTCAGCCACGACCGTGAGTTCGTATCGTCCCTGGCCACCCGCATCATCGAGCTGAGCCCAAGTGGCGTGATCGACTTCAGCGGCACCTATGACGACTACCTGCGCAGCCAGGGCGTGGTGTTCTAAATACCGTGGCCGGATTGCCGGCGATGCTGGCGGTACAGTCGATATAAGACTGACCGACCTCATCGCTGGCAAGCCAGCGCCTACAAGGGCTGGGCACACCGCTCTTTTTGCGCTGGAACACAGACCTGTTGGAGTCGGCTTGCCGGCGATGACGTCGGTGAATTCCACATCGCCATCGCTGACCAACAGATCCCTGTGCCACCCACAAGAAACTAGTTAGCCTGCTTCCTTTTATCCGCCACTCCCGCCATCATGCAGGTCTCTAACCGCCCGCCCGCGAACGAGCCTTCATGTCCGCCCAACAACCGCCCAGACCGCCCAGCAACCTGACGATCACCCTGCAGATCGTTTCCATCGTCTTCTATAGCTTTATCGCCTTCCTCTGCATCGGCCTGCCGATTGCGGTGTTGCCCGGTTACGTGCACGGACAACTGGGGTTCAGTGCGGTAATCGCCGGCCTGACCATCGGCTCGCAATACCTGGCGACCCTGCTCAGCCGGCCCATGGCCGGGCGCATGGCCGACGGTATCGGCACCAAACGCTCGATCATCTATGGCCTGTCCGGGATCGTCTTAAGCGGCGCCCTGACTTGGTTATCGACACAGCTGCAACAGCTGCCGTTGCTGAGCCTGGGAATCCTGATCGGCGCGCGCCTGCTGCTGGGGATAGCCCAGGGCCTGATCGGCGTGGGCACCATCAGTTGGGGCATCGGCCAGGTCGGTGCCGACCAGACCGCCCGGGTCATCTCCTGGAACGGCATCGCCTCCTACGGCGCCATCGCCATTGGCGCGCCGCTGGGGGTGTTGATGGTCGAGGATTACGGCTTCTCCAGCCTCGGCATCGCCTTGTCGACCCTGGCCCTGGGTGCCCTGCTGCTGATCCGCAACAAACCCTCGGTCCCGGTGATTCGCGGTGAGCGCCTACCCTTTTGGGCCGTGTTCGGGCGCATCGCACCCTATGGTGCCAGCCTGACGCTGGCGTCCATCGGCTACGGCACCCTGACCACCTTTGTCACGCTCTTCTATCTCAGCCGCGGCTGGACCGGGGCCGCCTATTGCCTGACGGTGTTCGGCACCTGCTTTATTCTCGCCCGGCTGTTCTTTATCGGCTGCATCAACCGTTTCGGCGGTTTCAAATCCGCCATCGCCTGCATGAGTATCGAGACCCTCGGCCTGGTGCTGCTCTGGCTGGCACCTTCCACCGGCGTCGCCCTGGCCGGCGCGGGCCTGGCGGGGTTTGGCCTGTCGCTGGTGTATCCGGCGCTGGGGGTGGAAGCGATCAAACAGGTGCCGAGCAGCAGTCGCGGTGCGGGCTTGAGCGCCTATGCGGTGTTTTTCGACCTGGCACTGGCCATCGCCGGTCCGGTGATGGGCGCGGTGGCCTCGAACCTCGGCTATTCGTGGATTTTCTTCAGCGCGGCGCTGCTGTCAGTCAGCGGCCTGTCCGTCACGGTGCTCCTGGCCCGTCGCGCGGCGGCCGCCTGACTCACTGATCGGCGGTCTGCATCCCGCCATGGCTCGGCGTACTGAGGGTCTTGGTGAAGAAACGTCCGGCTTCGTGAATCAGGTCGCGATGAATATCCTCGCGATTGACTCCTTCGGCATCGGTACACAGTCCCGGCGTGGCCTGGAGCTGCTCTGGGCTGCACGGCGCCATGAAGACGAAATGCCCGGCCCCGGCGATCAGCTTGAATTGCGGCGCCACCGGCAGCTTGCGCGCCAGGGCGGCGGCATTCTTATCCGGAAACACCAGCTTGTCGGCACCACCGCTGTACATCAGTACCGGCACGTGGACATCCGCCAGCGTATGACGGCCGAACATCAGGCTCAGCGGCGCCATCAGCAACAATGCATGGACCCGTGGATCGGCCACCGGTTGCAAGTCATCGCGGTCGACAATCAATTCGCCCTTGGTGTTGCAAGCGTCCTTGTCATCCGGACGCTGCTGGCAATAACGGCGCAAGCGCTCCAGGTTCGGTTGGGCTCCGGCCAGGATCAGCGCGGTTTCGCCGCCTGCCGAATAGCCGATCACGCCGACATTCTCGGCTTCGATAAAAGGTGACAGCGTCGAGTCGCCGAGAGCGGCCGTGATGGCTTCGGAAATCTGCATGGGCCGACCATAGAGGTTGCTCAGCGTCCCCAGGCGGCTTTGATCCTTGTAGTTGTCGCCGGGGTGCAACACGGCGACCACGATAAAGCCCTTGCGCGCCAGGGAGGTGGCCAGGTCATGCAAGGCCAGGGGTGTGCCGATGTTGCCATGGGACAACATCAACAGCGGATAGCGGCCAATGGCGACCTTGGCGTCTTCACCGGCCTGGATCGTATAGTTGCCGATCCGGCTCGAGTGCTCACGATCACTGGAAGGATAGAAGGCAATCGCCGACATCGGCTTGAGGTCCAGCGGATCGAGGAACGTCAAACGATGATAGCCGACGCTCCAATGCGCAGGCGGCGCTGCCTGCACTGTCAGGAGGCTGCTGGACAAGCAGATCAGTAACATTGCACAAAGACGCATCATGGGGATGCCCACCTTTGCCGCGTAATTAGCACACCAATTCTCTTCAATTCCTTGAAACTAAAGCTCTGCAGCAGGGCTTTGACTGATTTTCGAGGTTTTTCCGAGCACCTATGGTTGATCGATGATGCATAACCCGAGCCAAACCTGAACCGCCAGACGCAAAAAACTCCGTACGCTGACCATTCAGAATGATCAGAGTACAGAGTTTAATGACTGTTCCCGAAAGAAGCTCGCGTGTTTACTAAAGCTTTACGCGGTGGCGAACAGTTCTTCGCTGATGCGTGCCTGTGCGCTGCTCATGGCCTTGGCGCGGACCTCTTCGCCATAGCCCAGGCCGTGGGCGCGGACGAACTCGATGTCGGTGATGCCGAGGAAACCGAACAGTACGTTCAGGTAATCCTCGTGGGCGACGCCGGTCGGCATGCCGACATGCAGGCCGCCGGAGGTGGAAACAATCACCAGTTTCTTGCCGCCGGCCAGGCCTTCAGGACCGGCTTCGGTGTAGCGGAAGGTCTTGCCTGCGACGGTGACACGGTCGATCCAGGCCTTGAGCTGGGTCGGAATGCTGAAGTTGTACATCGGTGCGGCGATCACGATGGCATCGGCGGCGAGGAACTCTTCGATGGTCGAGGCGCTGAGTTCGGCTTCGTGGCGCTGGGCCGCGTCACGCAGTTCGGCGGCGGTACCGCCGGCCACCAGGGTCAGGCTGGAGAAGTGGCTGATGGCATCGGCGGCGAGGTCACGGTAGGTCACCACGGCGGAAGGCTCGGCGAGTTTCCAGGCGTCGACGACTTGGCGGCTCAGCTGACGAGAGGCGGAGTTGTCGCCCAGGATGCTGGAATCAATGTGCAAGAGTTTCATGCGGGATCTCCAAGTGAGGATCGCCACTGGGCGATCAAGTTGAGATAATCCTACAGGTGAAACCAATAACCGATTAGCCGGTTAAAATATGATAGTTCGTCCCACTCATGGAACGATCAACACACTGCCCATGCCAGGCCTCAAGGAGTCGAGGCGGCTCCATGACTTCATTGTCGCATTGCCGGGTGCTGGCCCAGCCGATCTCAGCGCGCCAACTGCCCGGCAGCGACGCATTCGGGCATGAATTCAAAGACGATATTCCTGTCCGGCTTGACCAGCTTGTGGTCCTTGCCCTCGTAATCCAGTTGCGAAAGGATATCGCGGATCAGATTGAGGCGCGCCAGGCGCTTGTTATCCGCCCGGACAATGCGCCACGGTGAGAGAGAGCCATGCGTTTGCAAGAGCATTTCGTCTCGTGCAATGGAATATGCCTTCCAATGTTTAATGGCGACAGCATCGATCGGACTGATCTTCCATTGCTTGAGCGGATCACGTTTACGCTGCTCCAGCCGATTCCGCTGCTCGCCCTTGCTGATATCCAGGTAATACTTCAGTAATTTGGCACCCGAGTTGATGAGTATCTCTTCAAACTTGGGCACCGACTGAATGAATTCGGCATATTCCTGCTCGGAACAAAACCCCATCACCCGCTCGACACCGGCACGGTTGTACCAGCTTCGATTGAACAGGACAAATTCCCCGGCCACCGGCAGGTGGGCAACGAAACGCTGGAAGTACCAGCCGGTTCGCTCGCGATCAGAGGGTTTGTCGAGTGCTACGATGCGCGTTTCCCGCGGGCTCAGATGCTCGACGATACGCTTGATGCTGCCATCCTTGCCCGCGGCGTCCCGCCCTTCCAGCAGCACGATGATCCTGTCGCCACAGCCAATGAAGTGTCTTTGCAGCTTGACCAGCTCAATCTGCAAATCACGCAACTGCGATTCGTAGTTACCGTGCGAAATCGCAGCCCCGGTTTGCTCCCTGCCGCACACAATGTCAATCGAGGGAACACTACTATTGTCTACATTGGACAAGCCGAGCTCATCCTCGCCGCGGCTATTCTTGTTCTTTTTAGTCATAACTATAGTCCCTCACCCAGCACAGTCACTCGAACCTTCAGCGCGGAACTCTGGCTGGCGTACGCTGACGGGATATAGCCCAACCTCACTAAATGTAGACTTTCCAAGCATTTACAATCCATTAGTAACGCTATCATTAGTGCCCGTCGTTTTTATTTGACCTCTGTCAACTCCACCACCTCGGACAAGGCTAACTTTACAAGCAACAGCATCAGCGATACCCGCTTGGATCATTTCCGTGATCGCCCATAGCCAAGCTATAAGGACTCCCATGAAATGACAACGCGCATCCAAGAAACCAGTCGTTTTGAAGCCATCGACAAACACGGACGGCATTACACCATCATCGAGTCCACCCAGCAGACGGCAGCAGGAGCCGGAGTGACAGCTGGAGAAACTGGATCAGTATTTTTCCGGGCGCTTAATTTCGGTCCCGTCAGCCAAATCAGCGACTCCGAGTTTCAGATTTTCCTCAGCGGAGTAAAAGTGAAGCGTGTCTGATCAAAAGTGAGGATTGCCAGCGTGGGGTCGCGTCGAGACAGTCCTACAGGCACAGCCAATAGCCGATCAGCCGGCTTGAATGTGATAGCTTGTCCTGCTCCTGGAACAATCGAGTCACGCCCCATGCAAGACCTCAACGACCTCTATTATTTCGCCAAGGTGGTCGAAGCCGGCGGCTTCGCGGCGGCCGGACGCCTGCTGGGGATTCCCAAGTCACGCCTGTCGCGGCGGATCGCCGAGCTGGAAGAGCGCCTTGGCGCGCGCCTGCTGCAACGCACCACCCGCCAGTTGAAGCTGACCGCCGTCGGCGAGCGTTATCTGCGCCATTGCCAGGCAATGCTGCTGGAGGCCGAAATGGCCGACGAGGCAGTGGCCAGCATGTCCAGCGAGCCCCGCGGGCGCTTGCGCGTCTCCTCTCCGGTGGGACTGGCCCAGGAGTTCATGCCCTGGGTGATCTCCAGCTTCCTCAGTGCACACCCGCTGGTCCAGCTGGAAGTCCTGATGGTCAATCGCCGGGTCGACCTGGTGACCGAGGGCATCGATGTCGCCCTGCGGGTCCGCGAACAGGGCGACGAAGATCCATTGCTGGTGACCCGCCGCCTGCGCCAGGCACAGACCTTCATCCTGGCGACGCCGGCCTTTCTCGAGCAACACCCCATCAGCCGCCTGGAGGACCTCAGGAGCGCACCGATTTTGGGCGCCCTGGAAGCCGATCGCCTGGTGCACCTGAGCCTGCTCAACGCCGCCGGGGAAAAACGCGAACTGGCCCTCGAGGCCCGGCTCGGAGTCGACGATTTTGTCGTACGCAAGGCTTGCGCCCTCGCCGGCCTGGGCTTCACTGTCCTGCCGATGCTGTATTGTGAGGAAGAACTGGCCAATGGCACCTTCGTGCGGATACTTCCCGAATGGTCCTTGCCCGGCGGCTGGCTACAGGCCGTCTACCCCCATCGGCGCGGCGTGTTGCCGGCGGTACGGGCCTGGATCGACCACCTGGCCGAGGCTTTCAAAGGTTGCGGAGATAGAGCACTGTGAAAAGATCAAGCCTGAGCCGGGAAGATGTCGCGCGTTTCTGCCTGACCCTGCCCGGCGCGCGGGAAGACTACAAATGGGGCGGCGTGCGGGTGTTTTCCGTTGCCGGGAACAAGATGTTCGCCGTGCAGGGGCTACGCGGCGACTCCCTGGCCTTCAAGGTCGACCAGGAGCTGTTCCTCGGCCATGTCGACCGTCCGGGGATCGGACCCGCACCGTATCTGGCCAGGGCCCACTGGATCATCATGGACAGCCCCTACCCGCTGGGGTGTGAAGAACTGCAAGGGCTGATCCAGCGCTCGCACCAACTGGTGGTGGCGAAACTGCCCAAGCGTGTCCAGGTCGGCCTGCTGTTATAAAAAGGACAGGTGCGCCAGACCGGCGCCGAGGAACAGGTGGTCGATCCAGAAAACCTGGTGCAGCAACACGATCAGCCAGAACACCAGCTGATACGAGACTTTACGGGTCTTGTGCCGAAACACCTGCTGGGCGATCAGCGCCCCCGGCCAGCCGCCCAGCAGCTCGATGGCGTGCAGGACCTTTTCCGGTGTACGCCAGGTTGCATCGCGGGCTTTGCGCTTGTCGCGCCAATAGAGGACGAACGCCAGCGGGCTGACGAGCCCGTACGCCCACAGCGCAAACGCCGAGCCACCGTCGAGCCACATCTGCAACGCGCCGGATCCGGGCAATACGCAGAGCACCAGGAGTAGCGCCAGTTTGAGTTTGAGGTGCTGGACCCGACCAGCGCCCCGGCGAGTACCTTCCTGGCCAGATGGTGTGCTCATCCGTGGCTCGCCCAGTCAACCCAGCCGAATTGCCAGGTGGCCAGGATCACCAGGCCGAAGACGATCCGGTACCAGGCGAATGCCACGTAGGTGTGGCTGGCGATGAATTTAAGCAGGCCACGCACGGCGATCATCGCAAAGACAAAGGAGGTCACGAAGCCGAGGGCGATCACCGGCAAATCGGCGATCTGGAACTGCTGGCGGAAACCATAGCCGGAGTACACCGCGGCGGCGACCATGGTCGGCATCGCCAGGAAGAACGAAAACTCGGTGGCGGTCTTGCGTGACAGCCCGAACAGCAAGCCGCCGATAATGGTCGCACCGGAACGCGAGGTGCCGGGAATCATCGCCAGGCACTGGGCGAAACCCACCTTGAGGGCGTCTTTCCAGGTGATCTCATCCACCGTCTCCGCATGTACCACGTGCTGGCGGCGCTCGGCCCAGAGGATGACCAGGCCGCCCACCACCAGAGCGGCGGCGACGGTGATCGGGTTGAACAGGTAGGTAGCGATGATCTCCTTGAACAACACCCCCAGCACCACCGCCGGCAGGAATGCCACCAGCAGGTTGAGGGTAAAGCGCTGGGCATTGCGCTGCGTCGGCAGGTCGCGGACCACCGAAAACACTTTGTGGCGAAACTCCCACAGCACCGCCAGGATCGCCCCGAGCTGGATGATGATATTGAAGGCAATCGCCCTCTCCCCGCCGAAGTCCAGCAGGTCCGCGACGATAATCTGGTGCCCGGTGCTGGAGATCGGCAGGAACTCCGTCAAGCCCTCGACAATACCCAGAATCACTGCTTGTGCGGCGGTCCAAAGATCCATTATTCCCCCATGCCGCCACGCAACCCGCGTGACACTTGAAAAATTCGACATTCGATCATCCGTCCGTGGGCGACCGGTGCCCAGCGTGCCGTACCGCTTGTCGTCAAAACGTAAAAAATGCCTGAAAAATCAAACATCAACTCAGGTTTAGCGATTTCGCGCCGAGATCCTATCAGACACGCCTGTTTGTCGCTGCCTGGAAAGTAGCCATAAGCCTACTGGGCAGGCGCGACAAAACCTGTTTGGATGCAGATCGGCGATGATCAAAACAAGAAGAAACCAGGAGCGGTGTCCTCATGAATAGTTTGCGGAATGTGTCGATTAGTCGGCGACTATGGCTCATCCTCGTCGTCGCCATGGCAATGCTGCTGACCCTGGGCCTGTTGATGCTCCAGCAGATCCATGACGACCTGTACCAGGGCAAGGCGCAAAAGACCCAGCACGTGGTCCAGGTCGCCAGTGGCGTCCTCAACTACTACCATGACCTGGAAACCGCCGGCAGCCTCAGTCGCGAGGCCGCGCAGAAGCAGGCGATGAACGCGATACGCGGCCTGCGCTACAACCAGACCGACTATTTCTGGATCAACGACCAGCGCCCGGTGATGATCATGCACCCGGCCAATCCCAAGCTCGAAGGCCAGGACCTGTCGGCAGTCAAGGACCCGGACGGCTACGCGCTGTTCAACGAGATGGTCAGCCTGACCAAGGCCAAGGGCGCGGGTCTGATCAACTACCGCTGGCCGAAACCCGGGGCCAGCGCGCCGGTGCAGAAAACCTCCTATGTACAGCTCTTCGAACCCTGGGGCTGGATCATCGGCTCCGGCGTGTACGTCGACGACCTGCAGGACGAGTTCTATGGCCAGGTATGGCGCGCCTCGCTGATCGGCCTGGGGATTGCGCTGATCATGGCACTGCTGGTGATGATGATTGCCCGCAGCATTGTGCGCCCCTTGCAGGAAACCGTGAACGCCATGGCCAATATCGCCAGCGGTGAAAGCGACCTGACCCGCAGCCTCGATACCCACGGGCAAGACGAAGTGACGCAACTGGCCCGCCATTTCAACGGTTTTACCAGCAAGCTGCGCGGCGTGGTCGGCCAGCTCCAGGACTCGGCAACCGCGCTCGGTCAGTCTTCCAGCGACCTGGGCAGCAACGCCACCCAGGCCCAGGCCCGCAGCCAGCAGCAATCGCAACAGATGGAAATGGTCGCGACGGCCATCAACGAAGTCACCTATGGCGTGCAGGATGTAGCCAAGAATGCCGAGCAGGCCGCCAGCGAAATGCGTGATGCCGAAGCGCAGGCCCGGCAGGGCCAGTTGAACATCGACAACAGCCTGCAACAGATCGACTCGCTCTGCGCCACCATCAACCAGGCAGTCGAAGTGATCCGGACCCTGGCGGCCGAAAGCACGCAGATCGGCAGCGTTCTTGAAGTGATTCGCTCGATTGCCGAACAGACCAACCTGCTGGCCCTGAACGCCGCCATCGAGGCGGCCCGGGCCGGTGAACAGGGCCGCGGCTTTGCCGTGGTGGCCGATGAGGTGCGCCTGCTGGCCCAGCGTACACAGAAGTCCACGGCGGAGATCCAGTCAATGATCGAACGCCTGCAAGGCCATTCCGAAGCCGCCGTGAAGGTCATCGGCGACAGCAGCCGGGCCTCGCAACTGACCATCGAGCAGGCGGGCCTGGCCGGCGAGAGCCTGAACGCCATCGGCCAGGCCCTGCGCAACCTCAACGGGCTCAACGCCTCGATTGCCAGCGCCACCCTTGAACAGTCCCATGTGGTGGAAGAAATCAACCAGAACGTCACCGACGCGGCGGGCCTGTCCCACAGCACGGCCCTGGCGGCCGAGCAATCGAGTGTCGACAGCGAAAAACTCAAGGCCCTGAGCCAGCAGCTCAATACCTTGCTCAAGCAGTTCAAGGTCTGACGGCAGGAGGGTACAATCGCCGTCCTTTTTTTCGCGCCCAAGGAATCCCCATGCCCACGCCCATGAAGGTCGTCGTCCTGGCGGGGCCTGAGTCCAGTGGTAAAAGCTGGTTGTCCGCCGAGCTGCAAGCGCACTTCGGCGGCTTGGTGGTGGGCGAATACGTGCGTTATTTCATCGAGTGCAACCCGCGCGACACCTGCCTGGCGGATATCCCGGCCATCGCCCGCGGGCAGTTGGAGTGGGAGGACGCGGCCCGCACGCAGACGCCGGCGCTGCTGATTCTCGATACCCACTTGCTGAGCAACCTGCTCTGGAGCCGGACCCTGTTCGGGGAATGCCCGGAGTGGATCGAACAGGCCCTGCGGGCCCGCCACTATGACCTGCACCTGCTACTGCGCCCCGAAGGCGTGGGTTGGACCGATGACGGCCAGCGCTGCCAGCCGCAGCTTAGCGAACGCCAGGCGTTTTTCGCCGCCAGCCTGGACTGGCTGACGCGGCATCGACAAACCTTGAGCGTGATTGACGGCGATTGGCGGGCGCGTCGTGAGCAGGCCTTCACGGCCGTCACCCGACTACTTGAAGATAAAACACCATCCTTGTAGAGCCGGCTTGCCGGCGATGGCGACCGTGAGAGCGATGCAAGACCCAAGGGCCCAATCACCGACCAGCCAGCACCTACGGGAACCATCGTATTCTCAAGGTCAAACCCGGCCGTTTTCCAGCCAGTGTCCATTCCTGAAACAGCCGATACACGGGCAAAGCCTCAAAATCAATGGTTCAACTCCCGCAACGCCCCAGGTGTTAAGCCGCTGATACACCAACCCTGAAAGGCCCGTATTACCGCGTTGCGCAGAAATCTCCCCGCCTAGTCCCCTCGCTACTGTCTCATTCCTGAAACAGCTTCCGCGCGTTTCATCCGTAATCAAAAACAACTCATTGTTATCAAAGGAAAAACAAAAAGCGGCACAGCTTCTGCTCTCTCCTTGTCAACGCCAGGCCAGGGCCTGCGTACTGAAGAAGGAATCCCGCCATGGGGACACTCACAATCGGCTTTACCCGCACCTTGCTGATCAGTTGCGCGATCAGTTCGATGCTCAGCCTCACGGTCCAGGCCGGCGGCAACGGGGTGATCGTGCTGAGCCGTCCCCTGCAGCCAGAGTCCTGGGGCCGTGCACCGGCGCAACCCGACCCCAATCCGACCACGGTCAACGCCAACCAGGCCGCCCGTATCACCTCGATTACCGGCAAGGAGCTGAGTGACGGCGACATTGCCGGCGTCAGCACCGGTGGCTCCATCAGCAACTTGATCGACAGGCATACCGCCGACATGCCGGGCCTGAACAACCCCAATGGCCTGCCGGGAATGGCAGCCGGACACGGCGGCGGCAGTGGCGCCAGCATCGCCAATACGGTCAACCGCGGACTCTCGGCCGGCATGAACGCCCTCGGCGCCATCGGCAAGGGGCAATGACATGCGCCATTCACTGTTTCTTCTCGCCCTGTTCAGCAGCGCCAGCGTACTGGCCGACTCCGCCAGCCCGGTGATCGACAGCGCCATCATCAGCAACAGCGGCCAGCAATACAACGGCAACGTGATGGTCAACCAGGCCGCTGGCGACCAGCAGCAACAGCTCAACAGCCGCGCCATCGCGGTTGGCACCAGCGCCAGCGCCAGCACCTCGCTGAGCCAGAAAATCACCACCGGTGCCAGCACCGCGATCGACGCCAAGGCGGCCATCCAGGGCAACGCTTTCAGTAACGGCAACGGCATGGTTGGGGTCAACCAATCCGCCGGCGCCAACAACCAGATGATCAACGTCGTGCGCATCAGCATCAGTGCTGTGCCACAAAGCATCGACGACAGCGTCCTGTCGCAACAGAACGTGGCGCTGTCAACGAACTCAGGCTCTTCCACACCACCAGGCAGCCGCCAGGTCGTTACCAGCGACCAGGCCTTCACCGGCAGCCGAGGAGTGATTCAGGTGAGCCAGAGCGCGGGGGTGGGCAACCGTATGGCTAACACCCTCAGTATCCGGGTCGCTGATTGACCCGTGCAGTGCCAATTAGAAAGTACCAACACTTAACTCAACTAATAAAGCACGGAGATACACACCATGAAACCCACAATGGCTCTCAAACCACTGGTCTTCGCACTGGCCGCCATCATGGCAATGGCCGCTCAGGCAGGCGGAGATGAAGGACACGGTCGTCGTCATCATGACCATGACCACGGCCCTAGCCTCGCCACCCTGCTGCAAATCACCGCCGGCGCCACCGCCTCGGTGAACGACAAGCAGGACAGCCACGGCAACGTCGTAAACAACCAAGGCACCAAGAACAACGGCAGCATCAACAGCTCGCTGAACGGTGCCAGCGGTAACATCGGCGCCAACACCGCAGCCGGTGACGGCAACCAGCAACTCAACGAAGCCGCGCTGGCCACCGCCGACGAAAGCTTTATCTTCGGCAGCGCCACTTCCAGCACCAGCTTGACTCAGTCCAACTATGGCAACACGGTCTACAACCAATCCACCCAGAACAACGGCTCTATGAACGACTCCGGCAACAATGGCTCCGGCAACATGGGTGTCAACGTGGCCGCCGGCGACTTCAACCAACAGAAAAACGACCTGGCCATCGCGGTATCCGGCGGTCGTGTCGCTTCGGCAAGCGGTGCGGCTACCCAGACCTCCACCGGCCTGAAAGTCGACAACAGTGCGGTGCAAGCCTACAAAGTCACCACCCTCAAATCCACTATCGATATTGACGGCAGCTACAAAGGCACCTTCTCAGGTACCGAAAGCAGCGGCAAAGGTGGTTATGGCAATGACAGCTGGGGTGGCGGTGACAAAGGAAAAGGAAAAGAAACCATCAAGGGTACCGAGATGGGCACCATCGAACTGGACGGTGTGATCACCTATCAAGTCATGACACCTAATGGCTGGAAAATGCCAGTGGTCAACAACGCCAGCATCAACAACTCGCTCAACAATGCCTCCGGCAACGTGGGTGCCAACGTGGCGGCCGGTGCCGGCAACCAACAAGGCAACACCCTGTCCATTGCTGCCGGCTGCCGCGCCTGCATGTAGTGGCAACAGTACTGAGAGCCCCGGAAACGGGGCTCTTTTTTCAGCTCTGAGAGGCGTATGACCATGCGTACTATCGCCCTTGCCCTTGCGCTTTTTCTCTCTATCCCTATTCAGGCCGCCACCATGGCCGTGCCCGGCTTGCCCGGCGCCGTGGTGTTCTACAAACAGGTCCAAAGCATCCGCGAACGGCGCTTTTCCGATCTGGTCGAGCAGAAAACCGACTTCAGTTGTGGTGCCGCCGCACTCGCCACCTTGTTGCGCCAGGCCTACTGGCTGGACGTCAACGAAGAACAGATCATCAAAGGCATGCTCACCACCTCCGACCAGGAGCTGGTCAAGAAACAGGGTTTCTCCATGCTGGACATGAAGCACTACGTCGAAAGCATCGGCATGCGCGCACGAGGCTACAAGATTCCCGTTGACAGCCTGTCCAGCGTAACCATTCCGGTCGTGGTGATGATGGACATCCGCGGCTACAAGCATTTCGTGGTGCTGCAGCGCGCCGACAAGGACTGGGTCTATATCGGCGACCCGGTGCTGGGCCACAAGCGCTACACCAATGCCGACTTCAAGAAAGGTTGGAACGGCATCATTTTCGCCATCATCGGTCCCGGCTACGACAAGAGCAACGCCTTGCTTGACCCGCCGGCACCGCTCACAGCCAAGAACAAGCTGGACACCTTCCACCCGGTCAAGGACGCGGAACTGATGGATTTCGGCTTTATCCAGAGCGACTTCTTCTAAGGTGCAAGAAAAATAAAGGGGCAGGACGCTCCGGGAGTAGCACATGAAAAACTCACATTTGCTGATGATCAGTTGCCTGGCACTCACCTGCCTGCCGGCACACGCAACCCTACCCTTCAAGCCTATCGAACTGAAAGATCAGGAACTCTCCGAGCTGCGTGGGCGCTATGTGATGCCGGGACGCATCATCAGCTTCGGAATTGTCATGCAAAGCACCTGGACAAACGCCCAGGGCGACATCATCGGCGCGGCCACTTCCCTGCAAATCCAGCAATCGACGGTCAAGCCGCAGTTCTACGTCACCACCTACAGCACCCAGGGCAACGGCTCGGCAGCGCTCCAGGGCAGCGGCACAGTCATCGGCGGTGCCGGCCTGAACGCCTCGGCGGGTGTGACCCAGGTGGTACGTGCCGCCGGCGACGGCAACAGCGCCAGCAACAACGTGCTGATCAATGTCAGCGAAGCGAACCAGGCGCCGGGCGGTCTCCAGCCAACGGGGCAAGTGCTCACCAGCGGCGGCAGCATCACCGGCTTCGGCGCCGCGGGCAGCGTCACCGTCTCCGCCTCTTCCAGCGGCTTGAAAATGCAGATACTGGCCAACAACAATCAGGGCAACCTGCAGCAGCAGATCGCCCAGGGCGGGGTGCTGCAGTCCACCACCCTGCTGGGTGGCAACAACCTGGTCAGCAGCATGACCCAACTCAATGTGGTGTTGCAGAACAACTTGCCTACCGTCGGGGCGCTAGATTGCCACCTGACTCAACTCAAGGGACTACGCAGCATGGGATTCTGAACTACGCTCATTTTCGACCATCAGTTGTTAGAAAAGGACGGCTTATTTCATGTCTCTATCGCTCTCGCTACGCACAGCGGTTTGTGTTGGTGCGCTCTTCCCGGCGGCGATGCTGCAAGCAGCGCCTGATGCCGAAGTAGAGGCCCTGAAACAGGAACTCCAGGAGCTGAAACAACGCTACGTACAACAACAACAAGCGTTGTCGGTGCTGGAGCAACGAGTTCGTCAGGTCGAAGAGCAGCCGGCGCCGCCGCCGCCCAAGCGTCTGGTCAAATCCCCAGCGGATCTGAAAAAGGGACAGACGGTGGCGGCCGCCAGCGCGAACGCCCCAGGGTCTGCGGCCAGCGGCTCTGGCGCCTCTTACGGCCAAGCGCTCAAGGATGATGCGGCGCCGGCCCAGAGCGTGTCCGACCTGTACAACGAGGCCAGCGGCTTCTTCGGCAATGGCAAGTTCAGCGTGGAAACCGGGATCACCTATACGCGTTATGACACTCGCCAGTTGTTTCTCAACGGTTTCCTGGCCCTGGACTCGATCCTGCTCGGCACGGTCAACCTGGACCGGATCAAGGCCGACACCTGGACAATGGACCTGACGGCCCGCTACAACCTCGACAACCGTTGGCAATTCGATATCAACGCACCGATTGTCTACCGCGAGTCCACCTATCAATCCGGCGGCGGCAACAACGGCGCGGCGGCAGTCACGGCCGAGCAGACGGTTACCAAGGACCCGGCCTTGGGCGACGTCAACTTCGGCGTGGCCTACAAGTTCCTTGACGAATCGGAAAGTTGGCCGGACGCGGTCTTCAGCCTGCGGGTCAAGGCACCGACCGGCAAGGATCCCTATGGCATCAAATTCGTCAAGGCCCCGGCCACCGAAGGCAACCTGACCTATCCGACCGACTTGCCCACCGGCAACGGGGTGTGGTCCATTACACCGGGCATCTCGCTGGTCAAGACATTTGACCCGGCCGTACTGTTCGGCACCCTGGCCTACACCCACAACTTCGAGAAGTCGTTCAGCGATATCAGTGCGCAAGAGGGTGAGGTTGTTCCCGGTAAAGTTCAGCTCGGTGACAGCTTCCAGATCGGCGCCGGCGTGGCCTTCGCCTTGAACGAGAAGATGAGCATGTCCTTCTCGGTCTCGGACCTGGTGCAACGCAAGAGCCGGCTCCAGCAGAGCGGCCAGGCTTGGCAGAACGTGGTCGGCAGCGACGCCAACTCCGGTTTCTTCAACATCGGCATGACCATCGCCGCCTCGCCCAACCTCACCGTGGTCCCCATGCTGTCCCTGGGCATGACTCCCGATGCACCGAACTTCTCTTTCAGTGTGAAGTTCCCCTACTACTTCTGACCTCGCTCCATGGAAAAGGCCCGCAACGTGCAAACGTTGCGGGCCTTTTCGTTTCGCTCACCGCGCCCTAGCGGATCTGGTGCTTGTGCAGCAAACGGTAAAAGGTCGGACGGGAAACCCCCAGCACCCGTGCCGCCACGCTCATATTGTCGCTGTGCCGATTGAGCACATCGCACAGTGCCTGGTGTTCGGCACGGTTCACATAGTCCTCCAGCGTGCCCATGGGCGCGCTGTCGCAAGGCAGGCTATGCAAGCCGAGGTCCTGTGCCTCGATCTGTCGCCCTTCCGCCAGCACCAACCCGCGCCTGACCCGATTGGCCAGTTCGCGGACATTGCCCGGCCAGGCATGATTGCCCAGGGCGACCAGCGCTTCCTCACTGAAGCTGCGCGGCCGGCGCCCGGTTTCCTGGCTGTAGAAATGGGAAAAGTGGTTGGCCAGCATCGCCACGTCGCCATGCCGCTCGCGCAGCGGCGCCGTCATCACTTGCAGGACGTTGAGCCGGTAATAGAGGTCCTCACGGAAACGCCCGCTGCCAATCGCGGCTTCCAGATCGACATGGGTCGCGGCCAGCACCCGTACATCCACCGCAATGGGCTGGCTGCCGCCGACCCTCTCGATGTGTTTTTCCTGCAGGAAGCGCAACAGATTGGCCTGCAACTCCAGCGGCAAGTCGCCGATTTCATCGAGGAACAAGGTCCCGCCATTGGCCGCTTCGATCCGCCCGACCTTGCGCTGGTGCGCCCCGGTAAAGGCGCCCTTTTCATGACCGAACAACTCGGACTGGATCAGGTGTTCAGGAATCGCCCCGCAATTGATCGCCACGAATGGCTTGGCGTGGCGCTGGGACTGCCGGTGCAGGGTACGCGCCACCAACTCCTTGCCGGTGCCGCTTTCCCCGCGAATCAATACCGGCGACTCGGTGGGCGCCAGTTTGCCCAGGAGTTTGCGCAGCTCGCGGATCGGTCGGCTATCGCCGAGCAACTCGTGCTCGGGCTGGTCGACATGGATCGAACCCTGGCCACGCAGGCGTGCCATGCCGAAGGCGCGACCCAATGTCACCTGTACGCGGGAGACATCGAAGGGCAAAGTATGAAAGTCGAAGAACCACTCGCAGACGAAGTCACCGACGTTCTGCAAACGCAGCACTTCCTGGCTGAGAACCGCGATCCACTCGGTGCCGCTGCGACTGATCAGCTCCTTGACCGCTTCGGGGCGCTCGAGATGAAAAGGCTGCAGGCGCAACAAGCCGACGTCGCAGGAGCGGTCGCCGGCGGCGTCCAGGTTGCAGCTGTCGACATCCCAGCCAACAGTACGCAAACCGGGGAGCAAGCGATGACAATCGTCGCAAGGATCAACCACCAGCAGGCGTCTGAGCGGAACCGCTTCTTGCATGACTGATCCTTGACGCCAGAATTTTAAATATTTATTAAAAACAAGCCGTTGGCAAATCTGCTTGTAACACTAGCAAGAATTTGACGCTAACTTGTACCGTTTGGTTATAAAACCGGCGATAAACCAGCGTTATATCCAGAAGCCCCGTAGCAGAGCCTTTGCGCTCTTGCTGCGAACTCATCGGAGTTGGCCTTGTCGAATCCAGGCTTGCACTGAGTATATGAAAAAAAGTGAAAAAAACTTTATGACTTGTGTGACCTGATGCCAGTGATGGGACATCAGTACAAGTAACCGACCGATACGGTGAGCCCAAGCCGACGGTCCAACGAACTGTTTGGGCATACTTGAGAGAAAACCCCATGAACGCCCCGCTCCGTATGAACGAAGCACTGCTGATGGCCGGCCAGGCCCTTAAACCCTTCCAGTGTGTTGCCTGGGTTGCGCAAGACAAGGGTGAGCTGAGCCTGACGGTGATCGACCGGACCAACAACAGCATCGGTCGCCGGCAGATTCCGTGCAGCGCCTACTCCGACTCCGAGCAGTTGGTCAGCCTGCTGCAACAGGCCCGCGCGGAGTTGAGCCAGAAAGGCTACGACCTGCAGCCGTGGACATTGTCGGCCTGATAGCAGCGCTGAACCTTGTAGGAGCAGAGCTTGCTCGCGAAGGCGGCTTCATAGGCGCCTTCGCTTTATGCTGAATGGCCGCTTGCAGCGGTTCGCGAGCAAGCTCTGTTCCTACAGTTGACTGCGTTCTCCTGCGCCATCTCGCAGTGCTTGTCAGAGTGTCGAAAGCTCTTCGATATGCCGATACTGCGCACCCAACTCCGCCGCCAACTGGACAGCACGCCCCAGGCGAATCGGGCCTTTCTCCAGGTCCACCAGCAACGCCTGGCAGTTGAAGACAGGCAATTGCGACCAGGCTTTCAAGCGTCCATCCGTCAACACCAGCACCCGTTGCTGTTCAGCCGCAAAACGCTTCTGCCGTTTGGCCAACCAATCCGCCGCTTCCGCCAGCGCCGCCCGCAACGGCGTGCCCCCCCCGGCGCCCAAACCTTCCAGCCAACCGCGCAAGTCATTCGCGGCCTTCAACCCCTGGAGCTGCCACCTGGGCCGATCACCGCTGGCGGTCATCAGCGCCAGACGCGCCCGTTGCCGGTAAGCATCGTCAAACAACTGAGCGAGCAGGCCCTTGGCCTCACTCAACGCCTGGTGCCGGCGGGTCGACGCCGACGCATCGACAATCACCAGCCACAATTCATGAGGCGAACGGCTGCGCGGGCGAAAACGCAGGTCCTTGCGCGAACGCGGGCGCCCGCCCAGCAAAGTCTCCAGCCAACTGATCGCACCACTCTCGCCGGCCCGACTGATGCCTTGACGCCCTGCGGACAAGTGACCTGAGCGAGGCCTGGCATCCGCCCCCGGCTTCGGTCGGGGGCGGATGCCTAGGACTTTTTTGGCCAGCTCGGAATTTCCCGGCGCGCCCCGACCGGCAAGGCCTGGGCCGGTAGCTCACCCCATTGGCCCTGGCCCGGGCTCTGGCCCGGATCACTCGCCGGTTGGGGCGCCGCCCCCGGATTCGAAGCCGGTGCCGAGGTCGGCGGCCTCAGCTCGCGACGACGATGCCGCAGGGCGAACTCGGCCACCGCCTCGATATCCTCGGCAGCGATCTGCCCGGCACCGCGCCAGGCCGCATGGGCCCGGGCGGCACGTAACCAGACCAGGTCGGCGCGCATGCCGTCGACAGCCGCCGCAAAGCAGCGCTGGGTAATCGCCTCCAGGGCCTGGTCATCCAGGGCAATCTCCGGCAGGCGTGCCCGAGCCTGGCGGCAGCGCTCGCGCAAGGCCTCCTGGGCCGGCGCCCACTGCTCGCAAAAACCTTGCGGGTCGCTGTCGAAGTCCAGGCGGCGACGGATAATCTGCCCTCGCTCGCTCGGCTGCGGTTGCCCGCTGAGGGCCACGTTCAGGCCGAAACGATCGAGCAACTGCGGACGCAACTCGCCCTCCTCCGGATTCATGGTGCCGATCAGCACAAATCGCGCCGAGTGCCGGTGGGAAATGCCATCGCGCTCGACCCGATTGACGCCGCTGGCGGCGACGTCCAGCAGCAGGTCGACCAGGTGGTCGGCCAGCAGGTTGACCTCGTCGACATAGAGCACCCCGCCGTCGGCCTTCGCCAGCACACCGGGGGAAAACTGCGCCCGACCTTCGCCGAGGGCCGCGTCCAGGTCGAGGGTGCCCACCAGCCGCTCTTCCGTCGCCCCCAGCGGCAAGGTCACGAACAACCCACTGGCCAGCAGGTCGGCCAGGCCACGGGCCAGAGTCGACTTGGCCATGCCTCGCGGGCCCTCGATCAGCACGCCGCCGATCTTCGGATCAATCGCCGTCAGACACAGCGCCAGCTTCAGGTCTTCGGCGCCGACCACGGCCGCCAGCGGGAAATGCGGGGTATCGCTCATGACTTGCACACCTCAGGAATCTTCTTCTATATCCAGCAGCAGGTTTTCCAGCGCCTCGCGGTAGTCGCCGGGCTCGCTCCACAAGCCGCGCTGCTGGGCCTCCAGCAGCCGCTCGGTCATGTCGCGCAATGCCGCCGGATTGTGCTCGCGGACAAAGTCGCGGGTGTCCGGGTCCAGCAGGTAGGCATCGGCCAACAAGGCGTACTGGTGATCGTCGATCAGGCCGGTGGTGGCGTCGAACGCGAACAGATTGTCGACGGTCGCCGCCAGTTCGAATGCGCCTTTGTAACCATGGCGCTTGACCCCGTCGATCCACTTCGGGTTCGCCGCCCGCGAGCGGATCACCCGGTTCAACTCGTCCTTGAGCGTGCGGATCTTCGGCAGGTCCGGCTGGCTGTGATCGCCGTGATAGCTGGCGGCCGGTTCGCCGCGCAGGGTTTCCACCGCCGCCAGCATGCCGCCCTGGAACTGGTAGTAGTCATTGGAGTCGAGCAGGTCGTGCTCGCGGTTGTCCTGGTTTTGCAGAACCGCCTGGACCTGGCCCAGCCGTTGCGCAAACTGCCCGCGCGCCGCCGTGCCCTGATCCTGGCCGCCATAGGCGTAACCGCCCCAGTTAAGGTAGACCTCGGCAAGATCCTCGCGGCTCTGCCACAAACGCCCGTCGATGGCGTTCTGTACCCCGGCGCCATAGGCCCCTGGCTTGGCGCCGAAAATGCGCCAGCCGGCCTGACGGGCCGCCTGCTCCTCATCCAGGCCTTCGGCCTGCAACTGTTCGCGTTCCGCGCGGACCCTGGCCGCCAGTGGGTTCAGGTCCGCCGGCTCGTCCAGCGCGGCCACGGCCTGCACGGCGGCGTCGAACAAGCGGATCAGGTTGGCGAAGGCATCGCGGAAAAATCCGGAGACGCGCAAGGTCACGTCGACCCGTGGACGGTCCAGCAGGCTCAAGGGCAGGATCTCGAAATCGTCGACTCGCTGGCTGCCGGTGGCCCACACCGGCCGCACGCCCATCAACGCCATGGCCTGGGCGATATCGTCGCCACCGGTGCGCATGGTCGCCGTGCCCCAGACCGACAGACCGAGCTGGCGCAAATGATCGCCATGGTCCTGCAAATGCCGTTCGAGAATCAGGTTGGCCGACTGAAAACCGATGCGCCAGGCCGTGGTGGTCGGCAGGTTGCGCACATCCACGGAAAAGAAGTTGCGCCCGGTGGGCAACACATCCAGGCGCCCGCGACTCGGTGCACCGCTGGGGCCGGCGGGCACAAAACGTCCCGCCAGGGCGTCTAGCAGGCCGCTCATTTCCGCCGGTCCGCAAGCGTCCAGGCGCGGTGCGACCACCGTCAGCAGCCCGTCGATGATCAGCCGCGCGTCGCTCCACAACGCCGTCTCCGGCCAGTCGATCGGACCTTGCAGCGCGCGCTCGATCAGTTGCCCGGCGTACAGTTCCAGGCGCTCGCGGCTGTCGCCGGCGGTGCGCCAGGCTTCAGTACTGACGGTTTGCAACGACTCAGGTCGAGGCCCGCCCCAGGGTTCAGCCAGGGTACAGTCCAGCGGATCGAAGCCCAGTTCAAAGGCCTTGGCCAGGGCCCGCAACAGGCTGGACTGGGCGCCACGCCCGTCACCCCGGGGAATCCGCAGCAACGCCAGCAGCGTATCGATGCGCAGGCGCCCGGACGGCGACTCGCCAAACACATGCAAGCCGTCGCGGATCTGCGACTCTTTCAAATCGCAGAGGTAGGTGTCCAGGCGTGGCAGCCAGGTCGCCGCGTCGGCATCGCTGTCCAGGCTTGCGTCCAGTTGCAGTTCACGATCGATCCGCGTCTCGCGCACCAGCCTGAGAATGTCGCGCTGCAATTCGCGGGCACGCCGCGGGTCGAGCAATTGCGCTTCGTAATATTCGTCGGCCAGCAACTCCAGGTCGCGCAGCGGGCCATAGGTCTCGGCCCGGGTCAGCGGCGGCATCAGGTGATCGATGATCACCGCCTGGGTCCGCCGCTTGGCCTGGGCGCCCTCGCCCGGGTCGTTGACGATAAACGGATAGATGTTCGGCAGCGGGCCCAGCAACGCGTCCGGCCAGCACTGCCGCGACAGTCCGACGCCCTTGCCCGGCAGCCACTCCAGGTTGCCGTGCTTGCCGACATGGATCAGCGCATGACCGCCATAGCTGTGCCGCAGCCAGAAATAGAACGCCAGGTAGCCATGGGGCGGGACCAGGTCCGGGTCATGGTAGACCGCGCTGGCATCGACCTGATAACCCCGCGCCGGCTGGATGCCGACGAAGGTCAGGCCGAAACGCAGGCCGGCGACCATCATCCGCCCGCCACGGAACATCGGGTCCTGCTCCGGCCGGCCCCAGCGAGCCGATACCGCCTGGCGATTGCTCTCGGGCAGGCGCTCGAACATCGCCTGGTAGTCGGCCAACGCCATGCTCTGGTGACAAGGACGCAGGTCCAGATTGTCGAGATCATTGCTGACACCACCGAGCAAGGCCTGGATCAGCGCCGTGCCGCTTTCGGGTAGCTCCTCGCTCAGCGGATACCCCTGGTCCTTGAGCGCGCGCAGGATATTCAGCGCCGCCGCCGGCGTATCCAGGCCCACGCCATTGCCGATCCGACCGTCGCGGGTCGGGTAGTTGGCGAGAATCAGGGCCACGCGCTTTTCAGCGTTGGGCAGCCGTGCCAGATCAACCCAGCAGCGGGCCAGTTCGGCGACGAAATCCATGCGCTCGGGCTGGGCCCGGTAGCAGACCACATCGCTCTGGCTGCGCTCGCTGCGCCAGGCCAGGTCCTTGAAGCTGATAGGCCGGCTGATGATCCGTCCGTCCAGTTCCGGCAAGGCGATATGCATCGCCAGGTCGCGGGGCCCGAGCCCCTGTTCGCTGGCCTGCCAGGCGGGCTCGTTGTCCTGGGCACAGATGGCCTGGATCACCGCGATATCGCGGCGAAACGGCCGCAGATGCGGCGCCTCGGGACTGGACTGGGCAAATCCGGTGGTGTTGAGGATGATCGCGGCCGCCACCTCGTCCAACAGCTCCTCGACCACGCTCAGGCAACCGGGCTCCTTGAGACTGGCCACGGCAATCGGCAAAGGGTTGAGCCCGGCCGCCAGCAAGCGTTGGCAGAACACATCGACGAAGGCGGTATTGGCCGCCTGCAAATGCGAGCGATAGAACAACAAGGCCGCGACCGGCTGACCGACCTGCCAGTCGGCGCGCCAGTCAGCCAGCCCGGCACTGCCGTGGCGGGGATGATAGATCGCCGTGCGCGGCAACGGCTTCGGCTCGGCCCAGGCATAGTCGCGCCCCAACCAGCGACTGGCGAGGTAACGGTACAGGTCCAGGGCATTGCCCAATCCACCCTGGCGCAGGAAATGCCAGAGTCGCTCAGCCTCCGCCGCGGGCACATTGCTCAAATCGCTCAGTTCCGGGTCCGGACGATCGTCTCCCGGCACCAGGACCAGGGTGACCCCACGCTCCGCCAGCTGCACCAGCCGTTCGATACCGTAACGCCAATAAGCGATCCCGCCGTGCAGCGACAGCAAGATGACCCGGGCATGTTGCAGCACCTGGTCGACATAGAGGTCGACCGAGGCGTGGTTCTGTACCTGCATGGGGTTGGCCAGGCGCAGGCTCGGGTAATCCTCGGGCAGTTGCCCGGCCGCCTCGGCCAGCAGCGCGAGACTGGAGTCGCCGCTGCAAAGGATCACCAGCTCGGCGGGGGTTTGTCCCAGGTCGGCGATATTGTCATCCGAGACGAAACCGCCGGGCTGGGTCCTGAGCAGATGCATGGGTCAGGCGGCCAGCGCGGCGCGCAGGGTCGCTTCGAGCAGTGCGGCGTCCAGTTCCTGGCCGATCAGCACCAGGCGGGTGACACGCGGTTCGTCCGCCGTCCAGGCGCGATCGAAGTGCTTGTCAAAACGCGTGCCCACGCCCTGGAGCAGCAGGCGCATCGGCTTGTTCGGGACCGCGGCGAAGCCCTTGACCCGCAGGATGCCATGCTTGACCACCAGTTGCGTCAGGGCGTCCAGCAGCAGGCTTTCATCGGCTTGCGGCAGTTCGAGGGAGATCGAGTCGAAAGCATCATGATCGTGATCGTCATGATCATCGCCGTCATGGTGGTGATCGTGGTGGCTGTGGCGAGCGTCGATGTGCTCCTCGGAACCAGCGCCCAGGCCCAGCAGCACGTCCAGCGGCAGGCGACCACTGCTGGCTTCGATGACCTTCACCGCCGGCGGCAGCTCTTCGGCCACTTCCAGGCGCACCCGGGCCAGGTCTTCGGGGCTGATCAGGTCGGCCTTGTTGAGAATCACCAGGTCGGCGCTCGACAACTGGTCGGCGAACAGCTCGTGCAGCGGCGATTCATGATCCAGGTTCGGGTCGAGCTTGCGCTGGGCATCCACTTGATCCGGGAACGCCGCGAAAGTGCCGGCGGCCACGGCCGGGCTGTCGACCACGGTGATCACTGCGTCGACGGTACAGGCACCGCGGATTTCCGGCCACTGGAAGGCTTGCACCAGGGGCTTGGGCAGCGCCAGGCCGGAGGTTTCGATAAGGATATGATCAAGGTCGCCACGGCGCGCCACCAGCTCGCGCATCACCGGGAAGAATTCTTCCTGGACCGTGCAGCAGAGGCAGCCGTTGGCCAGTTCATAGACGCGGCCATTGGCCTCTTCTTCAGTGCAGCCGATCGAGCACTGCTTGAGGATCTCGCCGTCGATGCCCAGTTCGCCGAACTCGTTGACGATCACCGCGATACGGCGCCCCTGGGCGTTGTCCAGCATATGCCGCAACAGGGTGGTCTTGCCCGAGCCGAGAAAGCCGGTGACGATGGTGACGGGAAGCTTGGCCAGTGTTTTCATCGGATGCCCTTTGGCAAAGTGGCGGGCATGCGGGACGAGAACCACGGCCCTGGGGCGCGGATGCGTTCGCCACCGGATCACCCCGCCCGGTTGTAGTGAGAAACGGTCACGAGGCAGGTCTCCTGGCTTACGGTCGGGCCGTCGCGGCGCCTTCTCGGGAGCACGCGGCGGGCCTGGCCTTGCGCCTTCCCGCCCGAGGGGCAGTGGCAGTGCAGGGCTATCGAACCGTTTACAGTTGCGGGGGCAGCCGCGGCATACCGCGTTCCCTTCTTAGCTTCGGCCGGACGCCGAAGAACCTCGAAGCTGCAAGGCTACGCAGTGCGTCGGGGCAGGTCAATCACGGGCGCCGCTGTGGTTTAATTGCGCGCCTTTTTCCCGCCCTGCCCGTTTCAAGGAATCGTGCCCATGAACGCCACCGCCATCACTCAGGTCCTGGTTATCGGTTATGTCTGGCCGGAACCGCGCTCGTCGGCAGCCGGCGGCCACATGATGCAGATCCTCCAGAGCTTTCTCGACGTCGGCTGGCGCATCACCTTCGCCAGCCCCGCCGCCGTCGGCGAACACAAGGCCGACCTGGCGAGCCTGGGCATCGAGGAATGTCGCATCGAGCTCAACAGCAGCAGTTTCGACAGCTTTGTCGCCGGACTGCAACCGGATGTGGTGCTGTTCGACCGGTTCATGATGGAGGAGCAGTTCGGCTGGCGCGTGGAAAAACACTGCCCAGAGGCCCTGCGGGTGCTGGAGACCTCGGACCTGCAAAGCTTGCGCGATGCCCGCCAGCACCAGCTCAAGGCCCGCCTGAGAGACGATCAGGACCTGAATGACTTCAGCGGTCTGTTCGCCCCCGACCAGCGGCAGGTCTTCGAACAGATGAGCGCAACCGATCAGGCCCAACGGGAAATCGCCGCGATTTACCGTTCGGACCTGAGCCTGATGATTTCCGATGTCGAGTCGCAATTGCTGGTCGAACAGTTCAAGGTCCCGGCGGCGCTACTGCACTGGTGCCCGTTGATGATCGAGCCACCCGTGGCGGCCTGCCGCGATTTCGACGCGCGCGCGCATTTTCTCAGCATCGGCAACTTCCGCCACGCGCCGAACTGGGATGCCGTGCTCTGGATGAAGACCACGCTCTGGCCGCTGATCCGCCAGCAACTGCCCAAGGCCCAGTTGCATATCTATGGCGCCTATACCCCGCCCAAGGCCAGCGCACTGCACAATCCCGCCCAGGGGTTTCATGTCATGAACTGGGCCGAGGATGCCTTGGAAGTCATGGCGGCGGCGCGCATTTGCCTGGCGCCGCTACGTTTCGGCGCCGGGATCAAGGGCAAGCTCGTCGATGCCATGCTCTGCGGCACGCCAAATGTCACTACGCCCATTGGTGCCGAAGCCATGCACGGTGAGCTGCCCTGGGCCGGGGCCATCGAAACCAGCGCCAGCGCCCTGGCCCAATCGGCCGTGTGCCTCTACCAGGACCGCACGCTGTGGTGCCAGGCCCAGGCCAACGGCCTGGCGCTGCTTGCCGCCCGTTATGCGCGGCAAGTCCACGGCCCCGCGCTGATTGCCCGGATCCAGGCCTGCCGCGACGACCTCGCGGCTCAGCGCCGGGACAATTTCACCGGGGCGATGCTGCGTCACCATCACCACAAGAGCACCCAGTACATGTCCCAGTGGATCGAGGCGAAAAACCGCGTCGCCTGAGTCTCAGGAGGCGCCGAGGACCTGGCGGATCTCGATCAGTTGCGCCGGCTCGCCGGCCACCACGACATGCGCCGACAACGGTGGCAGTTGCCGGCCTTCCGGCGTGCGGCTGGGCCTGACGGAGAAGTTGACGGTGATCAGGGTGCCGTCGGCAAAGGTCGAGCGTTGCAGCATGCGGTCCGCGGAGAGGATCTGGAAGTCATCCATGGCCTGGCTGAACAGACGCTCGTGCAGGGGCCGGAACACCTTGTCATAGGCACTGATCAGCGGCAGGTCGCGGGCAATCACCTGATCGTTGAGGTGATACAGCGGCGGCACCATGTACAGCAATTGCAACAGGGCCGTGACTTCACGCTCACTGGAGAACTTCAGCGAAGCGTATTCCCAGTGGTGGCTACTGACCAGGCTGTCATGCAGCGCTATCTGGTACAACGGCAGGCGAAATTCGGCCGAGGTCGCGAAGCGCGCCACCTCCGGCTTGAGCGGGACGGCCTTGAAATACAGGTTGGGAGTTTCCGGCGGCCAGTAACCGCCCAGGTAATAACGCGAGCGCTTGTTCTTGCGCATATCCGCGTCCATCCAGGCAAACGGCTGGGTGGCGATGCCATGGCTGAAAGCGATGAGCGGCGCATAGAAGGACTGCCCGCCCTCGCTGCCCGTGACCAGGTCCAGGGCCTGGACCGGATAGGCCAGACGGCGGCGACGCGCCTCGGCATCCTGCGCCTGGCTGGTTTCCCGCCCCGGCGTGTAATCACTGAACTCGGGGCCGGCGGCATCGACATCGAGAAAATAGCTGTTCAACCGCCCCGCCCGCGCCACGGCACTGATCCGCCTTCGGGCATAGGGTTCGACGCTGCGCGGATTGACGTAGACCCCACGGCCATTGAAGCCCTGGACTTTCTTGCCCCGCTCGTCGGTGTAGCCAGCAGCGGCCAGCTCATCGCCCATCTTCGCGGTCGCCCAGCTGGCTTGCAGATTCGACGGATGCGCACTGCCATAGCTGTCATAGACCGATACCAGGTAGCCGGCGGCCTTGGCGGCGTCCACCGCCTCGGGGTGCCAGAACGCGTCGCGCCAGTCATCGGCACCCAGCCAGGCTCGCGCCAGGCCGGCGTCTTGCAAGGCGCTGACGGTGTCGAGGGACAAACCACCGCCCCAGCGCTCGGCCGGTGCCAGCAGATCGCCAAAGGCTTCGCGCAGCTGCCGCCGCACCGCTTGCGCCCAGGCCACCTCACCCTGCGGATCATGATTGCCGGGCAATGGCGCCCGGGCCTCGCGCACGATCACGGCGGGCAAGCCGGAATTGATCGCGCGGATCACCTGGGTCCGGGCAAACAGGGGAACCTGCCCAAAGGCCCCATCGGCTTCGCCCAGCGCCAACAGGAAAGCCTCGCGGGCCTTGAGTTCGAAGGCCCCCCAGAGCCTGGACGCCAGGTGGTCGCTATCATCCCGGTGGCGAGCAAAAAACCGCAGGAACTCCGGCCAGTGCAGGACATCGCCCGCTTTCAGCGGGCCGGCATCCCACAGATAGATATGCGGCGCGCCGCCCAGGTGGGCGACCTGCGGTTGGGCGCCGATTTTCTCGCGCAACGAGACGAACTGATCGTGCTCGCGCAGCCATTGCCGGTACAGCCGGGCACCGATCAACGGCTCCCGCGGGCCGACGACGAGGCGCACCCGGTAAGGTGCGTCGGGGGCCAGGCGATTGAAGGCATGGCTGAGGGTCGGCAAGGGGCGACCGTTCTGCTCCTTGATGCCAAAGCTGGTGTTGAACGGTGTCTCGACGATCCAGGTCAGCGAATAGTCCTTGCGCAGCTCGGTCCAGAACGGCATCGACAACACGCCGTTGAGCCGCGCCGACGGATAACGCCGCAGCAGCCAGTCCAGCCATTTCGAATCGTCACTGGGGATATAAGCGCCTTCGCCGAACGGAATCACATGGGCTTCGATCGCCCCGTCCTCGATGGGCCTGGGCCAGTCCAGACGCCCCGGTTGCCCGGCATGCACCGTCACCACCAGGGCCTCGCGGTCGAGCCGCGCTTCAACCCTGAAGTCCTGGTCTTCCTGCCGGACCCACCAGCGGTTGCCCGTGCGCTCGATGACCTGCGCATCCTCGTGGAACGCCGGGGCGCTGAGCAGGGACTGGTGCCGAGGTTCGTCGTTGTGATGCAGGGACACGGCCAGGGTCGCCGGATCGATGGCAAAGGCGCCTGAACCATGAGGCAGGTAGACCAGCGCAGTCCCTTCGACCGTCAGCGACAGGCTCCAGCCGAGCAGGGTCAGCCAGACCTGCAAGCAGCGACGATGATTCACCCACCCGGGCGGCCTGGCGTTCATGTTGTCCTCGTCGATTCAGGTGTGTAAACCGACGAACCTTAACTGACAGGGAGAAACCTCTCTGTAGTCCCTGTCTCCTCAAATCGAGTGAAAACACTCAAAGTCCGCCCCCACACCACAATCAGGACTTCAGTGGCCTGCGTAACAGGTAACAGTCCATGATCCAGCCCTTGCGCTTGCGCGCCGCTTCGCGCACACGGCGAATCCGCTCGCCGACCTCGTGCAACTTGCCGGCCACCAGCAACTCGTCTTCGGTGCCCAGGTAAGCGCCCCAATAGATCTCCAGGTCCTGGTCGGCAAACTGGCCGAACGCGCAGCGGGCATCGAGCATGACCACCACATTGTCCAGGTCGCTCGCCCGCAGGCGGCGCCCCGTGGTAATCAGCAACGGCTCGCCGATGCGATTCAAGGGAATCCGATGCTGCGCGGCCAGCACCTGGATACTGCTGATGCCCGGGATCACTTCGACGGCGAACGCCGGACCGCCAAGCGCACGGACCCGCTCAAGAATCCTCAGGGTACTGTCATAGAGCCCCGGATCGCCCCAGACCAGGAACGCACCGCACTCGTCCTCAGCCAGCTCTTCGTTGATCAGCCGCGCGAACAGGGCGGCCCGTTGCCGGTGCCAGTGTTCGACCCCCGCCTCGTAGGACGCCGCCGAGTCCTCGCGCACCGGATCGCTGACCTGCACCTGGCGGCAACCGGGCTGTTGAATATAACGCTCGCAGATGGCCTTGCGCAGATTCAGCAGATCGTCCTTGGCCTCGCCCTTGTCCAGCAGGAACAGCACCGAGGCGCGGTTGAGCGCGTTGATCGCCTGCACGGTGATCTGCTCCGGATGGCCGGGGCCCATGCCGATCAGCAGGAGGGTTTTCATGGCTGGCGCTCCAGGTGTCTGGCGCCTGGCACGGGTCCGTCTTGGAGACTCTGCAACTGGCGCGATGGCGAGGATGAGGGCATTATCGACAAGCGACCACAACAAAAAACGACAAAAGTAGCCAGGCATGACCCGAGCAGCCCGCGTCACCGACCCTTCCTACGAGTTGATGGACGACCACAACGGCCTGTCGATCATCTATCGCCAGCATGGTTTTCCCTGCCCCCTGGTCCGTTGGCATTTCCACAAGGAATACGAGCTGCACCTGATCGTCGCCAGTTCCGGCAAGGTATTCATTGGCGACTATATCGGCAACTTCTACCCGCAGACCCTGTTCCTGACCGGCCCCAACCTACCCCACAACTGGATCAGCCAGGTGGCCGAGGACGAAGTGGTGCCCAAGCGCGACATGCTGGTGAACTTCACCGACGAACTGTTCGAAAGCGGTCATCTGGTGTTCGCCGAGCTGAAGACCCTGACACCGCTGCTGGAACGCGCCCAGTACGGCATCGAGTTCCGTTGCCAGCATACCGTGCGCCAGGCCACGATCCTGATGCAGCGTATCGCCGACTCCCGGGGGGTCACCCGGCTCGGTCACTTCCTGATCCTGCTGGAACTGCTGGGCAACTGTGACGACTACCAACTGCTCTCTGGCGTTACCACACCACAACTGGCCGACGAGCACAATATCGACCGTACCAACCGGGCGGTCGACTACATCTTTGCCCACTATGCCCGGGAGCTGCCACTGGAAGAAGTGGCCGAATACCTGGGCATGAAGCCCACCTACTTTTCCCGGGTTTTCAAGCAGGCCACCGGCCGTTGTTTCGTCGAGTTCGTCAATCGCCTGCGCATCAGCAAGTCCTGCGAACTGCTCGCGGACGGTGACAAGCCGGTGACCGATGTCTGTTTCGAGTCAGGCTTCAACAATATCTCCAACTTCAATCGCCGCTTCCAGCAACTCAAGGGCATGACCCCTTCGCATTACCGGCGCTTGGCGGTGCAGCGCCTGACGGAGCAGAACCACGGCTGAAGCCGTGGTCGGCAGGTTACACCAGGGCGGCAAAGCCACGCTGCAAATCTTCGATCAACGAAGCCACTGCCTCCAGACCGATATGCAGCCGGATCACCGGGTGCAACGTCGGCCCGGCAAACTGCCGGTCGCTCACATCCGCCACCGTCACCAGGCTTTCATAACCGCCCCACGAAGCCCCCAGCCCGAACAACTGCAACGCCCCGATAAAGCGCTCCAGCTGCCCTGGATCGGCCTCGGCGAACTCGAACGACAACAGCCCGTTGCTGCCAGTGAAATCCCGCACCCACAACGCGTGGTCCGGATGACTGGACAAGGCCGGATGAAACACCCGCCGCACTTGTGGCTGTGCCTGCAACCAACGGGCGACTTCCAGCCCCTGACGCTGATGCACCTCCAGCCGCGCCGCCAGGGTCCGCGCACCGCGCAGCACCAGATAGGCATCGTCCGGGCTCACCGTGTTGCCAAAGCTGTCGCTCATCCGCGCCAAAGCCGGCCAGGCGGCCTCGGTGCTACAGACACTGCCCATCACCACATCGCTGTGACCGCACAGGTACTTGGTCAGGGCCATGATCGAGATATCCGCCCCCAGGACCAACGGCCGGTACTGGTAGCCCGACCCCCAAGTGTTATCGACCGCCAGCAGGATACCCCGCGGCTTGCACAGGGCGGCAATCGCCGGCAGGTCGTTCAGCTCGTAGAGCAAGGAGCTCGGCGACTCGCAGTAGACCATCCGGGTATTGGCCTGCAAACGCGATTCAATATCCCGCCCGTCCGCCGGGAAATAGCCGACCTCGATGCCAAAGGGCGCGAGGAACTCCTTGGCCAGGCGCCGCACCGGGAAGTAGACACCATCGGTAATCAGCACATGATCGCCCGGACGCAGATAGGCCAGGAAGGTCTGCGCCACCGCCGCCAGCCCGGTACCGAACAGCCGCGTGCGATGGCCGCCTTCCAGTTCCGTCACCAGGTCTTCGAGGGCAAAGGCCGTCGGATTGCCCCGGGCGCCATAGCTCAGGACCCGTTCGCTGTCGCGGCGACGACGGGCGTCACGCATATCCGCCAGGCTGTCGAACAGCACCGTGCTCAAGCGGGTGACCGGTACGTTCACCGGACGCGGGCCACTGCCCTTGACGGTACGCGCGGCATGAACCAGCCGGGTCCGCACATCCTCTGGCGCCTCGGCGGGCGCCAGTGGTTTCAGGCTGGCGATCTCCGCCGACGTCATCTGCCCCAGCAGGCCGGTTTCCCAGGCCAGGTACTGGCGGGCCGCGGCCTTGTTGCCGGAATGGCGGTCGTGGGTGAAAAACAGGAAGTCGATGCAACGCTCGTCCGGCAACGCCGACGAGTCATTGCTCAGCGTCAGCCCGGCCGCGGTCCAAACCGACAGGTCCGCGCGGAAAAACCGCAGCCTCGCGCGCTGGGCCTCGGGCAACTCCAGGGCCGCCAGCTGCGCCACGGCGATATCGTCCGCCAGTAAAACCAGAGGTCGTTCTTCATTGGCCACTTCAGCGGCCAGCAACGAGCGGATCGACCAGCGCGAACCGGCCAGATGGGCTTTGCGGAAGGCCATGCTCGGACGCAGATCGATCAGCACCACCGCGCCGTCCGCCAGCTCGCGGGACAAATCCCGCGCCTCAAGCACGGGCAACTCGGGCAACGCCAAGGCTGCCGTCACCGGCAAGCGCAAACCGCTGTACAGTCCGTCTTCCAGTACCCGGGCATCGTGCCCCAACTGGCGCAGCCAGCTGGCAACGACCGGGGCACGCACGCCATCGTCGTCGAACAGCACCAGCCGCGCCTGGCGCACACCGATATACAGGTCGGTGGCCTGGATCAACTGGCCGCCTGGCGTATGTTGCGCGCTCGGCAGGCTGCCGAGGCCAAACTCTTCGGCGCTGCGCACATCGCAGAGAAACAGACTGCCCTCGCCCGCTTGCGCCCAGGCCGTGACCTGCGCCGCCGTGACCGTCGGCACCTCGGCACGCCGGGCCAGCACGCGGGCAGCCTCGCGCTGCTGCTCGATTCCGGCCGGCGGCGCCGCATCGCTATAGCGCCGGGTACTGCCATGCTCCAGCTGCAAGTCCGCCAGGAACCAACCCTGGGTACCGTTTTCCAGAGCATAGACCGGGTTCCTCACCCCGAGGTTGATCAGCGTCTGGGCCCCGATGATGCTGCGGGTGCGTCCGGCGCAGTTGATCACGATCGGCGTCGATGGATCCGCCACCAGATCGTGCAGGCGATAACCCAGCTCGCCGTTCGGACAGCAGACCGAGCCCGGAATGGTCATCTTGCGGTATTCATCGAACGGTCGACCGTCCAGCAACACCAGGGGTTTGCCCCGGGCCTGCCAGTCGGCCAGTTCGGTCGCGCTGATATGTGGAGTATGGCAGGCTTCTTCGACCAACTCGCCAAAGGCCTTGGACGGCACATGCACCCCGGCGAACAACTGCAGGCCCGCGGCCTGCCAACCGTCGGCGCCGCCCTGCAGGCTATGCACCTGCTCATAACCCAATGCTTGCAAGCGTTGCGCGGCACGAGCGGCCAGTTCGCCGCCATCCTGGTCGTAGATCACCAGCCGCACCCGCGGTTCGGGGGCCAAGCGGCGGACTTCCAATTCCAGGCGGCTATAGGGCAAGTGCACCCCGTGAAACAGATGCGCCTCGCCGTACTGGCCATGCTCGCGCACATCGAACAGGGCAATTTCCCGCCCGTCGAACAGCCACTGCTGCAACTGTGCCGGTGTAATGGTTTTGCTCACAGAAACCCCGCTTTCCAGTGAAGAGGTCATTCCAGCACCAGCGAGCGCTCGTCCGCGGCCAGTTCACGGCCCCTGGCGTAGGCGCGCTGCACCGCCGGACGTGCCTTGATGCGTTCGCGCCAGCCGTTGATCGCCGGGTAGTCGCCGAGGTCGAAGCCCTGCCGGGCGGGCTGGATCCAGGGGAAGATCGCCATGTCGGCAATACTGTATTGACCCGCGACAAAGTCCTGCAGGGCCAGGCGTCGCTCCAGTACTTCATAGAGCCGGGTGGCTTCGCCTTGCAGCAGGTCGAGGGCAAAGGGAATCGGCTCCGGGGCCTTTTCCCGGAACAGTTGCCACTGGCTCAGGTACGGTGTGATATGCCCCACCTGCCAGAATAGCCACTCCTGTACCCGCCGCCGCTCGCGACTGCCGACCGGCGGCAGGAACTGCCCGCTCTTGTCGGCCAGGTAGTTGAGAATCGCGCCGGACTCGAACAGGCTCAGCGGCTCGCCATTATCGACCGGCTGGTGGTCGACAATCGCCGGAATCCGGCCGTTGGCGCTGATCTGCTGGAACGCCGCCTCACGCTGCCGGCCCTGGCGAATGTTCACCGGCAGCAGGCGATACTCCAAACCCAGTTCCTCGATCAGGATCCCGACTTTCAAGCCATTGGCCGTCGGCCAGTAGTGGAGGTCGATCATGCGGCGTAGGCCTTGATCGAAGGCGCCATCTGCGAAGCGTTGTAGTTGAGGATGCTGCCGTCGTCCTGCACGCCATAGCGGCCGTTGAGCGATTCCAGCGGGCGCCCGTATAGATGGAAATGCAGGGTCGCCTGCTCGCCATCGACGCGGATGCTGTGCAGGTCTTCCCCCAGGAACGCGATGGAGGTGCCGGGCTGCACCACCACTTCACGCTCAAGCTTGAGCTCGGCACGCCGCGGGTCGCTGCCGTCGTCAGCGCGGGCATAGACGCGGTTCAGCTCCTGGCCTTCGACGGCGCTGATCACCGCCCAGGTTTCATGGTTGTGGGCGATGGTGTTCTTGCCCGGCAGCAGCGAGTTGAGATACAGGGTCGGGGTTTCGCCATCATCGTTCAGGCGATAGCGGAAGGCGGTATTGCCCTCACCCGCCAGCGGTGCCGGAAAAGCTTCGAAATTGAACAGGTCACGGCGCTCGGCGAGGGCTTCCAACAGAGCGACAATCTCTTGCAAAGCGGCGCGGTCGACGCCGCGCTGGTGGATGGCGCGGATCTTCAGCAGGAAAGATTCGATCACGTTGGCGCGTTCGGTGGTGCTCATGGACAGGCTCCTTATCAGGTGGATCAGGGTCAGACGGACAGGCTGTAGCGGCTGATATTGCTCAGCAGATACGGGTCGGGGTGCAGGTGGCGACGGCCGACATCGCCCAGGGCATGCCGGAGGAATTCGCGGGTGCGTTCGTTTTGCGGCTGCTGGAACACCTGGTGGGCGCTGCCGGATTCGACGATCAGGCCGTTTTCGGTGAAATACACCAGGTCGCTGATTTCCTCGGCAAAGCGCATTTCATGGGTCACCAGCACGCAGGTCATGCCCTCTTCGGTCAGCTCGCGAATCACCGTCAGCACTTCGCCGACGGTTTCCGGGTCGAGGGCCGAGGTCACTTCATCGAACAGGATCAGTTCCGGACGCATCGCCAGCGCACGGGCAATCGCCACCCGCTGTTGCTGACCGCCGGACAGTTGCCCGGGAAATGCATCGGCCTTGTGCTCCATCCGCACCTTGGCGAGCAACTGCCGGGCCTCCTGCTCGGCATCCACGTGGCTGCGCCCGAGCACCTTGCACGGGGCGATCAGCAGGTTGTCCAGCACCGACAGGTGCGGGAACAGGTTGTATTGCTGGAAGACGAAACCGACCCGCTTGCGCAACTCGATCAGCTCAGCCTCGCGCTGCAGTCGGTGTACCTCGGTGGCACCGACGCGAATCGTGCCGCGCTGGGGTTTGAGCAGCCCGGTGATGCAGCGCAGGATCGTCGATTTGCCCGAGCCCGAGGGCCCGATGATGGACACCGCCTGGCCGCGCTGCACATCGAGGTCAATGCCCTTGAGCACCGCGTTGGCAGCGAACGACAAGTGCAGGTCGCGCAGGCTGACGAGGGGTTCAGTAGAAGGCATAGCGGCGCTCCAGGCGTTGGGTCAGACGGGAAATCGGATAGCAGTAGACAAAGAACAAGGCCAGCACGCTGAAATAGATCAGCACGGTGAAAGCACTGCGGTTGACGGTGTTGCTGGCGATCTGCGCGGTGTCGATCAGGTCATGCACGCCCACCAGCGACGCCAGCGCCGTGCCCATGGTGATCACCGCGTAGAGGTTCATCCAAGGTGGCAGCATGCGTTTGAAGCACTGCGGCAGGATGATCTCGCGAAACAACTGGCCACGACTGAAGGCCAGGGAGCGCGCGGCCTCCCATTGGGTACCGGGGATCGAGCCGATGGCTCCGCGAAAAATCTCCGCGACGTTGGCGCTGGCCGGCAATGCCAGGCCGACGGTGACTTTCAGCCAGTCGGGAAACGGCAGGTAGTAGCTGCCGACATGGATCTCGAACGGGAACACGTAGGTGCTGAAGTAGATCAGCACCAGCCAGGGCGCGTTGCGAAACAGCTGCACCCACAACCGTGCCGGCAGGCGCAGGATCCGCAGCGGCGACACCCCCAGCGCCCCGACCAGCAAGCCCAGCAACGAGCCGATGGCAATCGCCAGCAGGCTGATCAGGATGTTCTGCGCAAAGCCCACCGCCAGTGCCGGCGACCATTGCCACAAGGCTTCAATGACCATAGCCGGGCATCCTCAACCGCGCTTCCAACGCCCGGCCCACACAGTTGACGATGAAACTCAAAACCCCAAAAAAGCTCAGCATCAGGATCATCAATTCGAGCACATTGTCGCTCTGGGTCCAGATCATGATCGAGGCGTAGGTGATATCACCGACGGCAATGGCCGAGGCCACGGCGGTCATCTTCACCAGGTCGATCAGGTTGTTCACCAGCGATGGCAGGGCGAAGCGCAGGGCCAGCGGCAGTTGCACGTTCCACAGCAACTGGCGGCGGCTGAAGGCCAGGGAACTGGCCGCTTCCAGGGTCACCGCCGGAACCGCCTCGATCCCGGCGCGCAGGGCCTCGGCATGAAAGGCGCCCTTGTGCAGGGAAATCACGATCACCACCCAGGCAAACGGCGTCAGCGGGTTGGCCGCGCCCACCGCCTGGGTCAGCAGCATGTTCAGCACCAGGAAGGCGCAGTAGAGCTGGACCAGGGTCGGCGTATTGCGCGTGACCTCGACGAACACCCGCGCCGGGCGTGAGAGCGCCTTGCGTTCGCTGGTCAGCATCGCCGCCAGGGCGATCCCCGCCAGCAGGCTGCCGATGATGCTCAGCAGGCACAGCAGCAGCGTGGTCCAGGCCCCGTCGATCAGGCTGCCGCGCTGGTAGGCATCCAGCAGGAAGCGGTAGTTGAGCCCCAGGTGGGCGGCCCATTGCACAAGGCTTTCCATCACGCCGGCCCCTCGCCCAGGCGCGCGCAGGCAGCGGCGATCCGGCGGCCGGCCGCACGGACGCTGTCGGTGGCCGTGGCAATCGACAGACGGAACCACGGCGACAGGCCATAGGCACTGCCCGCCACTCCGGCGACCCCCTCCTCCAGCAGATAATCCACCAGCTCGTTGTCGCTGCCGATGACCTTGCCGTCCGGGCGCAGGCGACCGATCAGACCGGCACAACGGACGAAGACGAAAAAGCCACCCTCGGGTTGCAGCACCTCGAACCCGTCGACTTCGCTCAAGGCGGCCACCAGCAGGTCACGGCGCTCCCGATAGGCCGCCACTTGCGGTTTGAGAAAATCCAATCCACCTTCATAGGCCGCCAAAGCCGCCGCCTGACTCACCGACGAAGCACCGGAGGCCGATTGCGACTGGACCACGCTCATGGCGCCGGTCAGCGCCTGGGGACCGGCGCCGAAGCCGATGCGCCAGCCGGTCATGGCGTAGGTCTTGGACACACCGCCCACCAGCAGGCAGCGCTCCTGCAAATCCGGCGCGATATTGAGCAGATTCAGCGGCGCCTGGCCGTCGAAGCGGATGTGCTCGTACAACTCATCAAGCAACACCAGCACCTGGGGATGGCGGCGCAACACCTCGGCCAGCGCCCGCAGCTCATCGGCGCTGTACACCGCTCCGCTGGGGTTGCCCGGACTGTTGAGGATCAGCCAGCGGGTACGCTCGCCGATCTGGCCGTTCAGTTGCGCCGGGGTCAGCTTGCAGCCCTGCTCCAGGGTCGACTGGATAAACACCGGCTCGCCGCCATTGATCCGCACACTGTCCGGGAAAGACGGCCAGTACGGCACCGGCACCAGCACTTCGTCGCCCTCATCGAGGGTCGCGGCAAAGGCATTGAAGATGATCTGTTTCGCGCCATTGGCGATGACGATCTGTGGCAAGGCATAGTCGAGGCGATTCTCCCGCTGGAGTTTGCGCCGTACCGCCTCGCGCAACGCCGCTACGCCCGGTGTCGCGGTGTATTTGGTCGCGCCGGCGGCAATGGCCGCACAGGCCGCTTCCTTGATATGCGCCGGGGTGTCGAAATCCGGCTCGCCGGTGGTCAGGTCAAGCACGTCGCGGCCACCGTCGCGCAACGCCGTGGCCCGGGACTTGGCCGCCGCGTTGGCCGACAATGAAACCTTCTGTACCCGTTTGGACAGTCGAACAGTCATGGCAGTACCTTGCCTGGATTGAGCAACCCGCGGGGATCGAGGGCCTGTTTGATTCGCCGCATCAGGTCCAGCTCCAGCGGGCTCTTGACCTCGGCCAGTAACGCGCGCTTGCGTTGGCCGATGCCGTGTTCGGCGCTGATGGAACCGCCGTGGGCGTGGGTGTTGCGATGCACCAGGGCGCTGAGCGCCGCATAGTGGGCCATATGCGCTTCGACCGACTGGCCGAGGGGCGCGGCGACGTTGTAGTGCAGGTTGCCGTCGCCCAGGTGGCCGAAGGTCAGGTTGCGCACGCCGGGAAAATGCTCCTGCAGCAAGGCGTCGGTCTCGCGGACAAAGTCGGCGATCCGCGAGATCGGCAGCGAGATATCGTGCTTCATATTGCGCCCTTCACGGGCCTGGGCTTCGCTCATGTTTTCCCGTAGTTGCCACAGCGTGGCACTCTGGGCCAGGCTTTCGGCAATCAGCGCGTCGGCCACCAGGTTCAGCTCAAAGGCCTCTCCCAGCACCCGTTCGAAGGACTCCCGGGCATGTTCGGCGCTATGGTTGTCGGACAGTTCCAACAGCGCGAACCAGGCTTGGGTTGCCTGGGCGAACGGTTGCGGATCATCGGGAAACTGTTGGCGCAACAACGCCAGGCAGGCGGCGGACATCAGCTCGAAGGCGGTCAGGTCGGCACCGAAACCGGCACGGGCGTGGGACAGGAAGGTCACCGCCTGTTCCAGGGAATCGAACGCCAGCAAGGCAGTACTCTGGGCCTTGGGCAGTGGAAAGAGTTTCAAGGTAGCGGCAGTGATAATGCCCAGGGTGCCTTCACTGCCGATAAACAGGTCGCGCAGGTCATAGCCGGTATTGTCCTTGCGTAAACCGCGCAGGCCATTCCAGATATCGCCGTCGGCGGTCACCACCTCCAGGCCCAGGGTCAGCTCGCGGGTGTTGCCATAGCGCAACACGCCGCTGCCGCCGGCATTGGTCCCCAGGTTGCCGCCCAGGGTGCAACTGCCCTGCGCCCCCAGGCTCAGGGGAAACAGGCGCCCGGCACCACGGGCTGCGTCCCGCAGGTTCTGCAGGATGCACCCGGCCTCGACAGTGACGGTGTCGTTGTCGGTATCGATCTGCCGGATGCGGTTCATGCGGTCGAGCAGCACCAGCACGCTGGTGCCGCTAGCGTCCGGGGTGGCAGCGCCCATCAGGCCGGTATTGCCGCCCTGCACCACCAGCGGCGCGCCGTAATGGCCGCAGATCCGCACCACGGCAGCAACTTCCTCGGTACTGGCCGGGTGCACCACGGCAACAACCTGCCCATGGTAGACCCGGTGCTTGTCACTGAGGACCGCGCTCCCGGCAGTGGAGTCCTGGACATGGGCGGCGCCCAGCAGTTGTTGCAACTGCGCGAACAACCCACTCATGGAAGCTGCGCCAGTGGAGCTGCATTCTTGAACTGCTCATGCAACTGCAGCAGTGCCTGGGACGGCGGCATGCCCGTGCGCCGGCCCAGTTCGATCAGCCAGCCGCTGCGGTGCCAGTCACGGACAATCGCATCGAGACGGGCCTGCACATCCTTTTCGCCCTTGCGTACCCAGATCACCGAACGGGACGGGATCAGGTCGCCGGGCAAGGGAATCTCGTAACCGGCCCATTCGGCCTCGTCGAGCAGGCTGTGCATGGTCGGGCTGACATGGACCGCGGCCACGCAACCATTACCGCGCAGGGACAGCAGGGACTCGGACTGGCTGCGGAAGGCCTTGATCTGCGCACCGTAGATTTCCTGCAGTGGCTTGGTGAAGTTGCTGCCCTGGGAAACGCAGACCGGCTTGCCCTTGAGGTCCTCCCAGCGGGTGATGCCGGCGCCCTTGCGGATCAGCGCGGCACCGCCGACTTCTTCGTAGGGCGTGGGCACGTAGTCAAGGATCTCGGCACGCTCTTCGGTGAACTGCATATTGGCGATCAGCGCATCGACCTTGCCCTGCTGCAGGAACTGCACGCGGTTGGGCGCCAGCACCGAGACGCTCTCCAGTTCCACACCGAGGCGCTGGGCCAGGCCCTTGGCCAGCTCGACGTTGTAGCCCTGGTGGGCGCCGGTGGCCGGGTCAATGGTGCCGAACGGCGGACCGCTGAGGATCACGCCGACACTGATCTTGTGCCGGGCCTGGATCTTGTCGAGGGTGGCATCGGCCTGGGCCAGGGTGGCGAAAAGCGCCAGGGCGATGGGCAAGTACTTGAACATTGCGGGTTTTCCTTGAGAAGTCGGGCGACCGGGAGCTTGCCCGCGAAGGGGCCCTCAAAACCGCCAAATACATTGCAGGTACGATCAACCCTTGAACTGGTTATGCAGCTCCACCAGCGTCGGCGACTTCGGCGAGATCTGGTTGCGGCTCTCGGCCTCGATCAGCCAACCGCTGCGGTGCAGGCCCTGGACCACCGTGTCAAGGCGCTTCTGGGTATCGACCTCGCCCTGGCGGGTCCAGATCACCGACGGCGCCGGATTCAACTCCGGGGTAATGGCCCGATAGTCCTGCCACTCCGGATTGCCCGCCAGCAGCGGATTGATCAGCGTCGCATCGTGGACCGCCGCCACGCAGTTGTTGCCGCGCAGCGCCAGCAGGGACTCCGACGAGCTCTTGAAGGCTTTCAATTGGGCGCCCAGCTCGCTCAGCGGCTTGACGTAGCTGCTGCCCTGGGACGTGCACACCGGCTGCCCCTTGAGGTCTTCCCAACGGCTGATCGTGCTGCTCTTCAACACCGCCGCGGTACCGCCGACCTTGTAGAACGGCGTCGGCACATGACCCAGTTGGCCGTCGCGCTCCGGCGTCCATTCCATATTGGCGATCAGCAGGTCGACCTTGCCCTGCTGCAGGAACTGCACGCGATTGGCCGGCAGTACCGGCACCAGCTCGACGGCGACGTTCAGGTCCTTGCCCAGGGCATTGGCCAGATCCACATTGAGGCCCTTGGGCGCCTGGCTCGACGGATCGATGGAACCGAACGGCCCGCCGGACAACAGCACGCCAACCACCAGTTTGTGGCGCTGCTCGATCTTGTCCAGGGTGGCATCGGCCTGGGCCGCAGCCACCATCCCCAGCGCCAGCACGGCGCCGAAAAAAGCAGGAAGCAGGCGTTGGCCCGGTGTGCACTTGAACGACATGACTATCCCCTCGATGGCAATCGGCGTGTCCCGACCTTGTTGCCCTGCATGCTAGGGAGCCGCGCGAGCGAACGGAAATTCAAATATCTAATATTGTTATAACTTTCTGGTTATTAGCTTTTGACAAAAACGGCATAACCCCTGTTTATTGGAACTTTCAGCACTAAAGATATTTTAGACTCGCCAAATACATTAGCTTCTGTAATCTATTGACGAACGCCCTTGATATGAATTCGAGTCGCCATGCCCTCTCCGACCCTGGACCTGGAACTGCTGCGCACCTTCGTCGCGGTGGTCGACCACCACAGTTTTGCCGAAGCCGGCCAGCACCTGGCACGCACGCAGTCATCCGTGACCCAACAGATGCAACGCCTGGAACATCAGGTGGGCGTCGGCCTGTTCCAGAAACAGGGTCGCCAGAAACAGCTCACCGAGCCGGGGCGACAATTGCTGCGCCATGCCCGGCAACTGCTGTCGCTGAATGACGAGGCGCTCAGTTCGTTGCAGGAAAGCCATATGAGCGGCGTGCTGCGGATCGGTTCACCCCACGATATCGCCGACACTATCCTGCCGCCGATCCTCAGCCACATTGCCCGTTCGGCGCCGCGCCTGCGCCTGGAAATCGATGTCGGCCGCAGCCCGTACCTGATGGAGGACCTGCACCGGGGCAAGATCGACATGGTCATCTCCACCCGCGAAGACTCGCGCCTGCAAGGCTTTGCCCTGCGGACCTCGCCGGTGTGGTGGATCTGCTCGGCGCAGTACATCCACGTGCCCAGCGAGCCACTGCCGCTGATCCTGGTGGAAGAACCGAGCATCTACCGGCGTTATGCCATGGAGGCGTTGGAGCGTGAAGGGATTGCCTGGCGCCAGGCCTACCTGGCCTCGAACCTGATCGGCATCAAGGCGGCGATTCGTGCCGGGCTCGGGGTAACACCGCGGAGCATGGAACTACTGGGGCCGGACATGCGGGTGCTGGGGGAAAACGACGGTTTGCCGCGCTTGCCGGATGTGACTTACCATCTGTGGATCCGCCCCAATACGGTGAATCCGCTGGTACGCCGGGCCTATGACCTGATTCGTAGCAGCCAGGGCTTATAGGCCCGGGGAGTAGCGTTAACGACCCCGCCGTACCGATTCGAACGCCTGCCACCAATGACTCATCCCGCCTGGCTCGCCCAGTCCCGCACTGCCTGGGCAAACAGTCGAAGCGCCATGGGCGGATGTCGATTGGCTGGATAATAGAGGCAAAGCCCGGGGTAGTAAGGGCTCCATTCCGGCAGTAGCCGAATCAAGCGCCCAGCCGCTACGTGCTCGGCCACCTGCGCCTCGGGCACCCAGGCCACCCCGACGCCTGCCAGGGCCGCTTCGACCATCAAACTGAGGTTGTCCATGGTCATCGGGCCATCCACGTCGAGGCTCGCGCTCTTGCCCAGGTATTCCAGATCCCAGCGCAAGAGCGCGCCACTGGCAAAGCGAAAGCGGATACAACGGTGTTGCTTGAGGTCATGAGGAGCCTTGGGCGCTTCGTTCCGCTCAAGGTATCCAGGCGAGGCGACGGCGGAAAATCGGATATCCGGGCCGAACCGCACGGCGATCATATCCCGTGGCACATCGTCATACAGGCGGATACCGGCGTCAAAACCGTCGGCAACAATATCCACCAGGCGACTGTCGGCCACACACTCGATATGAATCTGCGGGTTGCTCGCGAGAAAACCTGGAATAACGTGATGGATAAGTGGCTTGAAGGACGATTCCGAAGCACTCAGACGAATCGAACCCGACGGCGTATTCCGCGCCGAAGTGACCTCATTCACCGCGCTTTCCAGATCCCCCAGCAAGGGGCGGACCCTCTGGAACAACTGGTCTCCCGCATCGGTCAGGGCGACGGAGCGCGTAGTGCGGTTGAACAGGCGAAGTTCCAGGCGCGCCTCCAGGCCACGCATGGAATGGCTCAGCGCCGACGGTGAAACCCCCAGGACACGGGCCGCGCCGCTGAAACTGCGTTGTTCGGCAATGGCCACGAACGCCGTCAACTCAGGCAATCCTGCACGAATCATTCATGAAACTCTCTCAATAACCTATGAAACGCTAGCCCAATTGTTGAGATTCATACAGCAATTTAAGCTGCTTTCCTTCATCCCATCGTTATGAAGGAGATAGAACATGCGCAAACGTCAATTAGGTAGCAGCGGCCTGGAAGTCTCGGCCATGGGCCTGGGCTGCATGAGCTTGAGCTTCGGTTATGGACCGGCGCAGGACCCGGCGGCGGCTATCCGGCTTATCCGTGCCGCGTTCGACAAGGGCATCAACTTCTTCGACAGCGCGGAAGCCTATGGTCCCTATGCCAATGAGAGCCTGCTGGGGGAAGCTCTGGCGCCCATTCGCGACCAGGTGGTGATCGCCACCAAGTTCGGCTTCAAGCACGGCCTGGTCGCGGAGGGCCTGGACAGCCGCCCGGAGACGATTCGCGCGGTAACGGAGGCCGCGCTCAAGCGCCTGCGCACTGACCATATCGATCTGCTCTATCAACACCGGGTCGACCCGAACGTGCCGATTGAAGAGGTGGCCGGAGCCGTCCGACAGTTGATCGAAGCCGGCAAGGTCAGGCACTTCGGCCTGTCCGAAGCCGGCGTCCAGACGATTCGACTGGCCCATGCGGTGCAGCCGCTCACCGCAGTACAGAGCGAGTATTCGTTGTGGTGGCGTGAGCCGGAAGCGCAGATCCTGCCGACCCTAGAGGAACTCGGCATCGGCTTCGTACCTTTCAGTCCGTTGGGCAAGGGTTTTCTCACCGGTACCATCGACGAACGAACCACCTTCGCCGCCGATGACTTTCGCAACCTGGTCCCGCGTTTCTCTGAGGAAAACCGCAAGGCCAACGCGCATCTGGTCGAAGTACTCGGCCAGATCGCCGCAGGCAAAAGTGCCACCCGCGCGCAAATCGCTATCGCCTGGCTGCTGGCCCGCAAACCCTGGATCGTACCGATACCGGGCACCACCAAGCTGCATCGCCTGGAGGAAAACATCGGCGCCGCCGGGATTATCCTCACGACCGCGGACCTCGGCGCCATCGAATCGGCCCTGGCGCAAGTTACCGTCGTCGGCGATCGTTATCCCGCGAACTTGCAGCAACGCGTCGATCGCTGACTTCGCGCCCAAGTGAAAATTTACTTGACTTGAGAGTCATTAACTCAGCACTTAGGCTTCTGATGAGCAGTAGCGCCTTGAGCTCGGCGTCGCCCTCCTCCCGAAGTTTGCGTATAAATCATCGTTAAAGCAGGCAAAGGGCACAGGCTTGATCTATTCATACAACTAACTGATCGATCAATTAGAGAGCCCATGAAAGAGCAATCCCAGCGGCAGGCGACTTCTCGCACCTGGCAGGTTCTTGCGCCTGCGAGTGTGTTTTGTGCCGTCATGCTCGCGGGCTGTGCCGTAGGGCCGGACTTTGTTCGGCCTGGCGTCGCCAAGGATGCCGGCTATGCGCGGGATACACTGACAACGCCCACCGCCTCGGCCGATGTGGCGGCAGGAGGCGCGGCACAAAAACTGGTCGAGGGCATGGATATCCCCGGCCAATGGTGGACGCTGTTCCGTTCGCCGGCCCTCAACGCGCTGGTGGAAGAGGCGCTGAAGGCCAATTCGGATGTAGCCGCCGCGCAAGCGGCCCTCCACCAGGCCAATGAACTGGCGTACGCCGAGCAGTCTTCGTTGTTTCCCTCCCTGAGTGCCAATGCGTCCAGGACACGACAGCTGCCGTCGACCGCCAACACTTTTGGTCTGCCCGCGAAGATTCTCACCGTCAATTCGGCATCGCTGAGCGTCTCTTACGATGCCGACGTGTTCGGCGGCGGCCGTCGCCAGATTGAAGCGTCCACGGCCCAGGCCGAGTATGAGCGCTACCAACTGGAGGCAACCTACCTGACGCTGACCTCGAATGTCGTCAACACGGCCATCACCCTGGCGTCCCTGCGCGATCAGGTAAGCGCCACCCAGGAACTCATCCGCTTGCAGAGCGATCAGCTTGAGCTCCTGCAGTCGCGACGGCGGCTGGGGGCGATCGCCAATACCGACGTGCTCGCGCAGCAGGCGGCACTTGCGCAAACCCGCGCGACCTTGCCGCCCCTGCAGAAGCAGCTCGCACAAACCCGCAACCAACTGATGGCCTATCTCGGCCGTTTTCCCAATCAGGATCAGGGCGAGCGTTTCGACCTGGCCTCGCTCCATCTGCCAGAGCAGCTACCGCTCAGCCTACCCTCGAGCATCGTCGAGCAGCGACCGGATGTGCGCTCCGCCGAGGCGCAACTGCATCAGGCCAGCGCCAATATCGGCGTGGCCATTGCCAATCAACTGCCGCAATTCAGCATCAGCGGAACACTGGGCTCCAGTGCGCTGAGCGGTACCCGGCTGTTTTCGTCGGGGACCGGGTTCTGGAGTCTCGCCGGCTCGGTCAGCCAGACGATCTTCGACGCCGGCACCCTTAAACATCGCAAGCAGGCCGCCGTAGCCGCCTATGATGAATCGGCCGCACGCTATCGCGGCACCGTGATCAGCGCCTTCCAGGATGTCGCCAACGCACTCAGGGCACTGCAAGCCGACGCTGACACACTCAACCAGCAAGTGCAGGCCGAACAGGCTGCCCACGAAAGCCTGGCACTGACCCAGGCGCAGTTCCAACTGGGTGCCGTGGCCTATCTGAATCTGTTGACCGCGCAACAGACCTATCAGAACGCGGTACTCACCCGCGTCAGGGCGCAAAGTGCCCGCTACAGCGACACCACCGCTCTCTTCCAGGCACTGGGCGGTGGCTGGTGGAACCGAACCGATGTGGCCCCTGCCTCCGTAGGAAGCCCCGACCGTTATTGAAACAGTGAGAAAAACCATGGCCGACGCCAAGATCGCCGCTTCCCCATCGACCCCGCCAAACGAGCCCGGCGGTGCCCGTAAACGACGGTTGCTCAAGCCTATGCTCGTCATGATCGGGGTGGTGCTGGTGATCGTCGCGATCATCGCCGGCGTGAAATTCAGCCAGATATCGAAGCTGATCGCCCAATCAAAAGTCCCGCTGCCACCGGCCGTGGTCACAATCATCCGGGCCGAGTTCGCCGATTGGCAGCCTAGCGTTTCCGCCGTGGGCTCGATGAAGGCGGTACGGGGCGTCGATGTCACCACCGAGGTCGGCGGCATCGTTCGCACCATCGGCTTCAAACCGGGCCAGCAAGTGGCGACCGCCGACCTGCTGGTCCAGTTGAACGCGGACTCGGATATCGCCTTGCTTCACTCGCTCGAAGCCACCGCCAACCTGGCCGCCACGGTGCTCAAGCGCGACAAGGCGCAACTGGCGGTGAACGCGGTGTCCCAGGCCCAGGTCGATGCGGACGACGCCGACCTGAAAGCGAAAATGGCGGCGGCAGAGCAGCAACGGGCGTTGCTGGCGAAGAAAACCATCCACGCGCCCTTTGCCGGAAAGATCGGGATCACCAGTGTCAACCCCGGTCAATTCCTCAACCCCGGCGACAAGATCGCGACCCTGCAAACCTTCAACCCCATCTACATCGACTTCAACGTACCGCAAGCGCAGCTGGTGGCGATTTCCCTCGGCCAGGCGGTCGCGGTCACGGCTGGCGGCCTGCCCGGGCAGACCTTCGCCGGCAAGGTCACGGCCATCGACACCAGGTTCGATCCGACCACACGCAACATTGTCGTTGAAGCCACCGTCGAGAATCCGAAACAAAGCCTGGTGCCTGGCATGTTCGCCCAGGCCGTCGTGGAGTCCGGCGCCAAGCAGCGCTACCTCACCGTGCCACAAACCGCCGTCACCTATAACCCTTATGGAACAACGGTCTTTATCGCCATACAGAAGAGCGACCAGGGCAACGAGGTGCTTACCGCGCAGCAAACGTTCATCAAAGCCGGGCCAACCCGCGGTGATCAGGTGGCCATCCTGTCCGGCGTGAAGGAAGGTGACCAGGTGATCACCAGTGGCCAGATGAAACTCAAGAACGGTTCACCGGTGAAAATCGACAGCCAGGGTGCGCCGTTGAACGACGCCTCCCCGACGCCACAAGAACAATAGGTCCGCGCGCCCATGAAACTCACCGATATCTTCATCAAGCGACCGGTCTGGGCCGTTGTCGTCTCGATGTTTATCCTGATACTGGGCCTGCGATCGATCTTCGGGCTACCGGTCAACCAGTGGCCGCACACCGAAAACACGGTGGTCACCATCACCACCAGCTACTACGGTGCGGACTCAGCCACAGTCGCCGGCTTTACCACGCAACCGCTCGAAGCGGCCATTGCCCAGGCGCAGGGCATCGACTACCTGTCCTCCTCGAGCATTACCGGGCTCTCGACCATTACCGCGACCCTGCGGCTCAACTACGACTCCAGCAAGGCACTGACAGAAATCAACACCCAGATCAACTCGGTCAAGAACCAGCTTCCGCCCCAGGTGCAGGAGCCGGTGCTCTCGGTGGCGGTTGGGCAGACCACGGACGCCATGTACCTGGGCTTCTACAGCGATGTGCTGCCGACGAACAACATCACCGACTACCTGTTGCGGGTCGTCAAGCCCAAGCTCGACTCGATCGAAGGTGTACAGACCGCCGAGATCCTCGGTGGGCGCCAATTCGCCATGCGCGCCTGGCTGGACCCGGGCAAGCTGGCCGCCCACAGCGTTTCGGCGCAGGACGTCGCCACTGCCTTGGCAAACAACAACTACCTGTCGGCCCTGGGCTCAACCAAAGGACAGATGGTCACGGTCGACCTGACCGCCGGCACCGACCTGCACAGCGTGGAGGAATTCAAACAGCTGGTCGTCAAGCAGAACGGCGATGCACTGGTACATCTGGCAGATGTGGCCACCGTCACCCTCGGCGCGGAAAGCTACGACACCAGCGTCGCCTTCTCCGGCAAGCGCTCGGTGTTCATCGGCATCAAAGTGGCGCCCAATGCAAACATCCTGACAGTCGCCGCCAGCGTCAGGAAGGCCTTCCCCGACCTGCAATCGCAACTGCCGAGCGGTGTCAGAGGCGAGATCGTCTATGACTCCACGGAGTTCATCAATACCTCGATCTACGAGGTGGTGAAGACCCTGGCCGAGGCCATGATCATCGTCTCGATCGTCATCTATCTGTTCCTCGGCTCATTTCGCGCGGTGATCGTGCCACTGGTGGCGATACCGCTGTCACTGATCGGGACCTTCTTCATCATGTTCCTGCTGGGTTACTCGATCAATCTGCTGACCCTGCTGGCACTGGTACTGGCGATCGGCCTGGTGGTCGATGACGCGATTATCGTGGTCGAGAACGTCGACCGCCATATCAAGGAAGAAGGCAAAGGTGTACTGGAGGCCGCCATGACCGCCGCCAGGGAGCTAGGCGGTCCGATCGTCGCCATGACCGTGGTGTTGATCGCCGCGTACGTCCCCATCGGACTGCGCACCGGCCTGACCGGTGCATTGTTCAAGGAGTTCTGTTTCTCGTTGGCCGGTGCCGTGACCGTGTCCGCCGTGGTGGCACTGAGCCTCTCGCCGATGATGACCTCACGGCTGTTCAAATCAGGGCAGGAAGAGGGTCGATTTGCGCGCCTGCTGGATCGCTATTTCGACCGCTTACGCAAACGATATCACCGGATACTGGGCGCCGGGCTGGACAGCTGGCCGGTGCTGGTCACCTTTGGTTTTATCCTGTTCCTGTTGGTGGCCGCCAGCGGCATGACCGCCAAGAGCGAACTGTCGCCGACCGAAGACCAGGGGCTGGTGTTCATGCAGGTCAAGGGGGCGCCGACAGCCTCCCCGCAGCAGATGGAACGGCTGGCTGACCAGGCCTTCCAGATCGCCAAAACCGAACCCGAGTACGCGCAGATGTTCCAACTGACCGGGGTGCCTTCGCTCAACTCCGGGCTTGGTGGCGTGCTGCTCAAGCCCTGGGGCGAGCGCAGTCGTTCGCAGGCAGAATTGATACTGGATCTGCAACAGAAGTGGAACCAGGTAGCCGGCGCCAAGATGGCGGCCTTTCCACTGCCGTCGCTGCCGGGCGCCCAAGGCTTGCCGGTACAGTTTGTCATTACCACCACGGAGTCGGTCGAAAACTTGAATGAAGTGGCCCAGGCGGTCATGGCCGAGGCTCAGAAGCAGCAGCTGTTCTGGTTCTCCGACCTGGACCTGAAGATCGACAAGCCGCAGGCCAAGTTGATCGTCGATCGTGACAAGATCGCGACCCTGGGGATGACCCAGGCCGACGTCGGCGCGGCCCTCTCGGCGGCGCTGGGTGGCAATTACGTGAACTACTTCTCCACCGCCGGGCGCTCGTACAAAGTCATTCCCCAGGTCCTGCAGGTCGACCGTCTGAACCCCGAGCAGATTCTCGATTACTACATTCGCACGCCCTCCGGGGCAATGATCCAGGCGCGCACAGTGGCGCATATCGAGACGTCGACCGAGGCTGAGTCGATCAACCACTTCCAGCAGCTCAACTCGGCTACCCTCTCGGGCGTGAGTGGCTTGTCCCAGGGTGAGCTGCTGACGAAACTTGACAGCATCCTCAACCAGGTCGCCCCTTCGGGGTACACCTCCGATGCATCCGGTGAGTCGCGTCAGTTCATCCAGGAGTCGGGCGGCTTTGTCGGCCTGCTGCTGTTTTCCATCCTGATCGTCTATCTGGCGCTGGCCTTCCAGTTCGAGAGCTACCGCGACCCCGTGGTGATCCTGTTTTCGGTGCCACCGGCGCTCTTCGGCGCACTGGCGTTCATCACCATGGGCTTTGCCTCGATCAACGTGTACACGCAAGTGGGCCTGGTGACGTTGCTCGGGTTGATCACCAAACACGGGATTCTGATCGTGCAGTTTGCCAACGAACTGCAACGCGCCGGCCGCAGCAAGCGCGAGGCCATCGAAGAAGCCGCGGCGGTACGCCTGCGACCGATCCTGATGACCACCGCGGCCATGGTGTTGGGCGTGGTGCCGTTGGTCTGGGCCTCAGGTGCCGGCGCGGCCGGGCGTCACGACATGGGCCTGGTGATCTTCGCCGGCCTCTCGATCGGGACTTTGCTGACGCTGTTCATGGTACCGGCCATGTACCTGTTCATTGGCACCACTCACCATCAGGAGGCGCCAGAGCGAACGCTTTCTACACCTGCAACATGACGATCAGGAGGCGCTGCGGCATGGGTCTTTGACGGGCTGAGCGCTTCATCACCCGAGTCACTCCAGTCTTGCCCGAAGGAATTCGATGAAACGCTGGGTCTTGGCCGGCAGCAAGCGGGTCTCGGTCACGGCATAAACCGTCACCGGCTTGCCCTGCCATTCGGGCATGACACGACGCAGTTGGCCATTACGCAGTTCATCGGCAATGATTTTCTCGTTCATCAGCACGATGCCCTGGTCGAGCACAGCCAGCCGCCGCAGCATCCCGACGCTGTTGACCATAAAGCGCCCTCCTACCCCTACCGAGAAGGTTTGTACGCCATCAGTCAGCGTCCAGGCCCCGGCCTTCTGAATATTCAGGCACTGATGCCGTTCGAGATCATCCGGTGTGCCGGGCACGCCCGACACTTCAAGATAACGCGGCGAGGCGTACAAATAGGACACCAGGGTGGCCAAAGGTCGTGCGATCAGCTGCGAGTCTTGTGATTCGCCAATCCGAATGGCGACGTCGAAGGGCTCGCTCACCAGGTCGACACGCCGGGAGGTCAGGTCCAGATCGAAGGTGATCCCCGGATAGAGGCCGGCAAACTCGGTGATCAAGGGCGCCAGGTAAGTGACCGCGAAATCCACGGGGAATGAGACCCGCAATACCCCGCTGGGTTGCGCAAGCATCTCGCCAAGCTGCTCATGGGCCAGCCGGGCCTCATCGACAATTCGCTTGCAGCGCTCGAAGTAGATCTGCCCGGCCTCGGTCACCTCGACCTTGCGCGTGGTCCGATGCAGGAGCCGCAAACCGATCGCCTTCTCCAGTGCACTGATGCGCCGTGACAGGGTGGAGTTCGGCATGCCCAGCACCTCGGCCGCCCCGCGAAATCCTTTGGCTTTGACGACCTCGACAAACAACGCCATATCGTTCAGAAGTTCCACGCCAACTGCTCCATATTTGGATCAATCAAATCCAAAAGACCATATTTATCCCATAAACAATAAAGCTGATGATGCGTCTCCAGCAACACACACTTTCGAGGATCGGATCATGAGCTCACTCTTCAGCCCCATACACGTCGCCAACGCCACCTTTTCAAACCGCCTGGTCATGGCGCCCATGACACGCAGCCGCGCGGAGTTCGATGGTACCCCAGGGGAACTGGCGGCCGAATATTATGCCCAGCGCGCCAGCGTCGGCCTGATTGTTACCGAGGGTACACAGCCGTCCGACGATGGTCAGGGCTACCTCACCACACCGGGCATCTATAGCGATGCCCATGTGGCCGGTTGGAAGAAAATCACCGCGGCGGTACACGCCCACGGTGGGCATATTTTTATCCAGCTGATGCATGCCGGTCGCATGTCCCACCCCGATAACACGCCCCATCATCGCCAGGGCGTGGCACCGTCCGCCATCGCACCCAATACGCCCATGTTCACCGTCAAAGGCATGCAGGACATCCCGGTACCACGGGCGTTGAGCACCGAGGAAGTGCGTCAGACCGTCGCTGATTTGCGCTTCGCCGCGCGCCGGGCCGTTGAAGCCGGGGCCGACGGCGTTGAAATCCATGGCGCCAACGCCTACCTGGTCCAGCAGTTCCTGGCCCCCAGCGCCAACACCCGAACCGATGAATACGGTGGCTCTATCGAGAACCGCGCACGCTTTGCGATTGATGTCACGACCGCCATCGCCGAAGAAATCGGTGCCGAAAAAACCGCCATCCGCCTCTCGCCGGGTATCACGATGTGGGGCATTGATGAGGGCGAAGAAGGTCCGCACCTCTATCGCTACCTGGTGGCCGAACTGAACAAGCTGGGCCTTGCTTACCTCCACGTCCTGCACCAGGGCAACGACTCGCTGCTGGCGGACATCCGCAAGACCTGGAGCAACACCCTGATTGTGAATCGCCCGGGCCGCCCACGGGAGCAGATTGGCGCCGACCTGGCTGCCGGGCTTGCGGACATGGAGGCCTACGGCCAGATGGTTCTGGCCAACCCGGACTTTGTCGAGCGCTTGAAGGCTGATGCGCCGCTGAACAAGGCGGACAACACCACCTTCTTCGGCGGTACCCAGAAGGGATACACCGACTACCTGGCCTTGAGCGTTTGAAGGCAACGAAAGGAAACAGCCAGGGCATCCTGTTGCCCTGGCTTGCCCCGTCAGACCGGAGACTGCGAGTGCGCCACCGACTTTTTCAGCATCACCGGTATCGACAAGGCAATCAGCGCGGCAATCAGACAGAGCAGCCCGGCGATGAAAAACGCCGGCGTGTAGGTGGCCAGCAAGGTCCGTGTCAGCCCGGCGCCGTAGGCGGCAAAGGCCGCGCCCAGTTGATGGCCGGCAAACACCCAACCGAAGACGATATTGGCCCGCTCGCCGCCGAACTTCTGCGCCACCAGCTTGACCGTGGGCGGTACGGTGGCGATCCAGTCCAGGCCATAAAGCACGGCGAAAAACGACAGGCCGAACACAGTGAAGTCGGTAAACGGCAGGAGCATCAGCGAGATGCCGCGCAAACCGTAATACCAGAACAGCAGCCAGCGGTTATCAAAACGATCCGACAGCCAGCCCGAGCCCACGGTGCCGAAAAAGTCGAAGATGCCCATCATCGCCAGGATACCGGCCGCACTGGTGGCGACCAGGCCGAAGTCGCCGCACATGCTGATGAAGTGGGTCTGGATCAGCCCGTTGGTGCTGGCACCGCAGACGAAGAACGTCAGGAACAACACCCAGAACGTCCAACTGCCCGATACGTCGCGCAGCACCTTCAGCGGGCTGATCAGCATTTGCAACAGACTGCCGCGCTGGGCGGGTGCCGGCAATACCTCCTTCTCCCCGTACAGCGGCAAGTGCAGGTCCACCGGACGATCGCGCAGCAAGGCCAGTACTGCCAGCACGACCACCGCCATGGCGCAGCAAATAAAGCTCAGCGCCAAGCGCCAGCCATAGTGCTCCGTCAAGGACGCCATCAGTGGCATGAACAGCAGTTGGCCGGTGGCGGAGCTGGCCGACAGCAACCCGACCACCAGGCCGCGACGATGGGAAAACCAGCGGGTCGCCACCGTGGCTCCGAGCACCATGGCGGTGAGTCCCGTGCCGACGCCGACCACCACGCCCCATAACAGCACCAGTTGCCAGAAGCGGTTCATGAACATCGACCCGATCATGCCGCCCAGCACGATCACCAGCGCCACCAGCACCACCCGGCGCAGGCCGAAGTAGTTCATGAAAGCTGCCGCGAACGGCCCCATCAGCCCGTACAGCATGAAACGAATCGCCAGGGCCCCGGATATCTGCGCGCTGCTCCAGCCAAACTCGTGCTCCAGGGGCACGATAAATACCCCCGGCGCCCCCATGGCGCCGGCCATCACCAGCATGGTCAGGAAGGTGACGGCGGCCACCACCCAGCCATAGTGAACCTGGCGCCGCGCCAGGCGATTTGCGACCAATGTAGACAGCATGGAGTGTTCCTTAGGCTTGCGGGACGTGCCGCATCTCGTCGGGGGAAGGACAGAATAGATTAGTTACAATCTTTATTTAATAGATGTTTTACATAATCTATTTTGAGCTGACAAGGCCCTCGCCTCAATAACAGGGAGGATCGGCATCCTGTTTTTCTGATCTTATGCGAGGCGAGCACGCCCCGACCCTGTAGGAAACAGAGCCGGCTCGATGTCCTGCACAAAGTCACGGGTCACAACAATTGGACTTTATGAGCACGCAGCTGACTTGCTCTCTCGACCATGCTCACTATCGTCTTGAAGAGCTCGTCGTTGCTCACCATGCTCGTCACTCCCTCACCCACGGGATAGCGGCTCGAATTGGCGAAGGAATCTCAACAGAGGATCACCGCAGTACCTATGACATCGCGGACCTCTACGGTGAAGGGTTCGATCCGCGACTCACCGCTGGCGACCTGGCGGTTCACCATAATGAGGGGCTACCGCCCCCAGATATCCGTGCTGAACAGCAACGAATTGAGCGCGCGGATGCACTGGTCCTTGTCTACCCGGTTTACTGGTGGTCGATGCCAGCCCTGCTTAAAGGCTGGATTGATCGTGTGTTCTCGAATGGATGGGCATTCGAATTCCGCCCAGACGCGCCATTGATAAAGAAACTGGGTCATCTGCCCATTCATTTATTGGGGGTGGGCGGGGCAGATCCGGGGACCTACAGCCGGCATGGTTATGCGGCTGCGATGAGAACCCACATTGACCATGGCATCTTCAACTACTGCGGCGCCAAGGTAATAACGTCGGAACTCATGCTTGAGTCTGAAACAGCCAAGCTGCTGGAGAGCCATCTTTATGAGGGCTCGCAAACACTGGGTGAATCCATGCACTATGGAGTTTCAGTGACTGACTCATGCCTGGGATGGGGCGATACCGAAGCCCTTTTGACCCGAGCGGCAACGGCGTTGGCCAGAGCCAAACCGTTGATGAAAGTCGGCTGACCCTGTTTCAGAACGCTCTGGAAAACAGACGCTCAACACTCAAGAACGAACCACCGAGCCCGAAACAGGCAGTTGATCCAGCAGCTTGAGCCCGGTGGTTTTCACGAACGTCTCATAGTCCATCGGCTTTTCGATGCGGGTTTCCGCGTTCGGCAGTACATAGGCCCAGGCGCGCCTGGACGATACGTCGTAGACCAGCTTGAACAAGCGGGTGGGCACCCAGACCTGATCCTCGCCAATGGTGCCATGGCCCTCGTCAAAGATCGGACCGGTGAAAACGAACACATTGCCCTCGGCCCGCATCGCGAACTTCCGGACATCTGCCTCGACCTTGCTCCAGATCTTGCGGTTATTGGTGGGGTCTTGCGGAACCATGTTCGACAGCGCGAAGGACTGCGCCATGGCATTCGGATTCGGCGCATCGGCCGCCGGTGCCTGATGGCCACGATCCACGGCCGGGTGTTGGGCCCGGTAGTCGCTCAGTTCTGCCCGCGCGCCCTTGGGAATGCGCGGGTCCGGGTAGAACTGGTTGGTACGCTCCTCGCCCTTGGCGTCCTTGAGCTGGGCCGCGCTCAGGCGCTCGACCACCACCAACGGCGTCTTGCTGGTTTGCGAGTACAGTACTGCAAAGCTGTCGGAGCACAGGGCCATGGGCTTCATGGTGGCCGGCACACTGGCCATGCTGATCGGCCTGGCCCCGGGGAACAGGTCGGCACAGCCGTCGAACGAGGCCTGCTGCTGTTGGCTCGAATAGAGCTCGATTGCCGCGTTCTGGCTGATGGAGCCCGAGCGATGCCCTTGCTTCTCGTGCTGGCCGGGCGGATCGATAAGGTCCAGCAGGTTGCGCGCTTGGGCGCCGCCGGTCGAGAGCAACACAAGGGCGGACAGCCCCACTGCGATATGGCGTAGGTTCATGCTTGGATTCTTCGGATTGGAATGCGGAAATACAGATGACAAAGCCCTCTGGACGAGGGCTTGGAGGGGCGTTTTACGCGTTATGAGCGGAAATTGCCAGTGATGGAACCAAACGCCCGGACCAGCCAACGGCCAGGGCGCGGCAGCGCCAGGCGGAATCAGACCTGACGGTTATTTGATTGCTTTGACATCCAGGCCTATCGCCGGTAGAAGGCGTTCATCTTGGGCTGCGACACTCAGTCCCCCCTACTCCCGTCTTGAGGTGTATCAATGGACGTCAAAGGCACTCCCCGAGCGAATGTCTTTCGGACGCTTTGGTGGCGTCTGAAAGAACATCCCTTGTCCAAGCTCGGGCCCGGGCTGATCACCGGCGTGGCCGACGACGACCCCAGCGGCATCGCCACCTACTCGCAGGCAGGCGCTCAATTCGGCCTGAACATGCTCTGGACGATGCCACTGACCTTTCCGTTGATGGCCGCCGTGCAATTGATGTGCGCAAACCTGGGCAGGGTGACCGGCAAGGGACTGGCCGCCAACATCAAGACGGCCTTTCCCCCGCTCGTGCTCCAGGGCGTGGTCCTGCTACTGCTTGTCGCCAATACACTGAACATTGCCGCCGACGTCGCCGCCATGGGCGAAGTGGCGGAGCTGGTCAGCGGCGTCAACCGGCACCTCATGACCGCCATCTTCGTGTTCGGGACCCTGGCACTGCAGATGTTTATCCCATACCACCGCTACGTCATGTTCCTGAAGTGGCTGACGCTTTCGCTGCTGGCTTACGCCGCCGTACTGTTTACGGTGCATATTCCGTGGCAGCAGGTTGCCTTGCACACGGTCTGGCCCCAATTCACCCCGGATGCCAGCGCCGCGGCAGTCGTCGTGGCGCTTTTCGGCACGACCATCAGCCCTTATCTGTTTTTCTGGCAGACCTCCGAAGAGGTCGAGGACATGCAGAAAAAACCCCACGGAGCACCGCTCAATCAGGACTCGCGTACCGCCCGCAAGGAACTGCAACGCATTCGCTGGGACACCTGGAGCGGCATGCTCTACTCCAATATCACGGCCTACTTCATCATTCTCGCCACGGCCGTAACCCTCAATGTGGCGGGGCTGACCGACATCAATACCGCGGCGCAAGCCGCCAGCGCATTACGGCCACTGGCTGGCGACTTCGCCTACCTGCTGTTTGCCCTTGGCATACTCGGCGTCGGCATGATCGGCGTGCCCGTGCTGGCGGGCTCCGGCGCCTACGCCCTGTCCGAAGCGATGGGCTGGAACGAAGGCCTCGAACGCAAAGTGCGCGACGCCCGAGGCTTTTACAGCATCATCGCCATCAGCGTGCTCGCCGCGCTCGCCATCCAGTACTCGCCCATCAGTCCCATGAAAGCTCTGTTCTGGAGCGCCGTAATCAACGGGGTCGTGGCCGTGCCACTGATGGTCGTGATCATCCTCCTGGTGTCGAAGAAATCGGTGATGGGAGCGTTCACGGTGAGCAGGCCGTTGATTGTCCTGGGCTGGATTGCGACGGCGGTGATGGCGACGGCGGCGCTGGCGATGTTTGTGCCGGGGTAAATCAGACTGTTGAAAGGCCGCCTGGTCACTACTCAAGCGTGGCCAGGATCCCACCGCTGCAATGACCGTCAGCCCGTGACCTGGGCGCGACGGTCTTGCGCACGACACCATCCGTATTCAGCTCAAGCCGGGGTATCGGATAGATGATTGGAAATGACCGTGCGATTTCTGCCGCTGGTTTTGGCGATGTACAGTGCCCTGTCAGCGATATCGATCAAAGTCTCAGGGGTGTCCGTTCTTGAGCCTGATAAGGCACCGATGCCCACGCTGATGGTGACGACTTTGGCCGGGGATTCGCTGTGCTGGATCGAACAGCTTTCCAATTCAGTGCGAATTCTCTCGGCGATGATAAAGGCACCAACATAGTCGGTGTTCAAAAGTACGATGGCAAACTTCTCGCCGCCGTACCTGGCGGCCAGGTCACCTTCCCGAGTGATATTTCTGCTGATGATAGCACTCACTGTTTTCAAACACTCATCGCCCTGCACATGGCCATATTGGTCATTGTATTTCTTGAACAGATCGACATCGATCATGATCAGGGCTATATCATCGGGTCTTCGTCTTACCTTATTGATTTCCGTGTTGATAAACAGGTCGAACTTGCGACGATTGGGCAGCCCGGTCAGTCCATCCTCAAGCGCCTGCTGCCCGAGCGCCTTGTTGGCCTCGATATAGTTTGCTTCAGAACGCTGCAATTCCTTTTGCAGTTGCAGCTGCTGGTTCATCAGTCGTATCAGTCGATAGCCAAGAAAACTGAGAATCAACAGCAACACCGATGATATGAGAAAGCTGGCAAAGGATTCGCTGCGCCAGTCCGCCAGTATTTCATTTCTATCAAAGGCCGCAATCACTACAAGCGGGTAACCATTGACCCGTTGAAAACTGATGACCCGCTCGGCATTGTCAATAAATGACCTAATGGTGGCGGTACCCGAGCTGACCCCGGGCGTCAACAGGGCAAATACCTCGCCCGTGGAAATATCAGTACCGATATCAATCTCGCGAAAGGGTTTGCGCACGACGATATGCCCCGTTGAGGAGGTCAGATTGATAATGCCATTGCCCCCCATGTCGATCCCCTCATAGAGGTTGAGAAAATACTTGAGATAGATCGTCGCCAGGGTCACCCCGGCAAAACTGCCGTCAGGGTGGTTGAGTCGCCGCGAGATGGTGATAACCCATTCATTGGTTGAACGACTGCGGATTGCCGGGCCGATATAGGGTGCTGAACTGACATGCTCGCGATGGTAGATAAAATAATCGCGATCCGAGTTATTGACCCCGTAGGGGATGGCGCCGTTGGAATTGAATAACCAGCGCCCCTGCTCATCATAAATAAAGAAACCATGTACTTGCGGCAGGCTTTTTTGTTGGTTTTTCAGTATGCCGCCCAAGCGTTCCAGGGTCTGCGCCCCGGTGCCTTCAACTTCCACTTGCCCCTGGATACCCAAGATCACGGTGTCGGCTTGAGTCAGTGTTGCCGCGATGTTGGATGACAAGGTCTTGGACAGGTTTGACATCTCGACTTCTTTGTCATGCAGGTGATACTCCAGCGAGTTGAACACCCCCCAGAGGCTGATTGCGATCAATGAGATACACACCACCGCCACAAAAAGCACCACATGGCCGACCTTGAGTTTGGCATCGGCCCACTCGCCTTTGAGAAACGAGGTCGCTTTTGTGATCATGAAACCCTTCCATGTGGTTGAAATGATGACTTGCAGTTTATGCTATTTTCACGCCTTCCCCACCTTTGCGAGCCTGAGAAACACTTGATAGTGCTGGACATCCTCGACTTGCACATGGTTGTATCATGCAACCATGCGCAGCGGAGATTTCCAAATGACCACCGCCCCATCCCTGGTTGAAGAGATTCGCCATGCATCGCGTACCATGGTCCGCGAACTGGGTTTCCTGCGGGCCACCTTGGCCGGCACGGCCTACTCCGCCTCCGCGGTGCACGCGCTGCTCGAGATCGAGGCGGCAGGGACCCTGACAGCAGCCCAACTGGTGCAGATACTGGGTCTGGAAAAGTCTAGCGTCAGTCGGATGATGAGCAAGCTCATCGACGCCGGAGAATTGCAGGAAGTGGCCGGCGACGCGGATGCTCGCGTCAAGCCATTGCTCCTGACCGGGCAAGGCCAACAGACCGTTGCACATATCCATCGCTATGGCCGGGCACAGGTGAAGTCCGCGCTGGAGCACCTGAACCCGTCGGAACAGCAGTCAGTCGCCCAGGGCCTAGCGGCCTATGCCCGTGCGCTCGGCACATTGCGCCCGGGTAGCGTCGAGGCCCCGCGCAGTCCAATCAAGATCAGTTCGGGCTACAGGCCGGGCCTGGTCGGACGCGTGACCGAAATGCACGCCACTTTCTATGCCCGGCACTCCGGTTTCGGGCAGTTCTTCGAAAGCCAGGTCGCCATGGGGCTTGCCGATTTTGTCGGGCGCCTGGAGCAACCTTGCAACCGCGCGTGGGTGGCGACTCAGAGCGAGCGCATCGTCGGTTCGCTGGTCATCGACGGGCAGGGTCTTGGGAACAACGAGGCCCACTTGCGCTGGTTCATCCTCGACGATGGCTGCCGAGGGAGTGGCGTCGGCCGCCAATTGCTCAGCGAAGCACTGTCCTTCTGCGATCAGTTCGGCTTTGCCGCCACCCGGCTTTGGACGTTCAAAGGACTGGATACCGCGCGGCGGCTCTACGAAGCTCACGGATTCGAGCTGACGAAAGAGGAAGAAGGCAGCCAATGGGGAAGCACGGTCACCGAACAGCAGTTCACTCGTATAAGCCTACCCACCGGGGTTGCCAGTGGGCTGGGACATGGCAACCCCCAATCGGCCTAGAACCGCGCTTGGTCAAGATCGGCGATCAGCATCGGCCCTGTCGGATGCCAACCCAGGCGTGCCTGGGTCTGGGCGCTGGAAGCGGGCATATCGAGGCCGACGAACATCTCCAGCCAACCAAAATGCGCCACGGCTTCCTGCGCCGTGATCGAAACCACCGGCACATTCAGCCCCCGGCCCATCGCCTCGGCTATTTCGCGGCTGCCGACCCCTTCTTCGCCGACCGCATGATAACGCGCGCCCGCTTCGCCTTTCTCCAGGGCCTGGCGGTATAGGCGCGCGACATCGAAGAGGTGGCCCGCGGATGGGGATGGTTGGTGTTGCACACCTCCTCGGTCGCCAGAAGGTCGGGGGCGAGGCTGCCCATGGCGGTCCCGGAGGTAATGACCAACGGGCGCTTGGAGCCGGCAAGTACGGAGCCGAGTGCCTCGATGGCACGCTTGTCCTTCTCGCAATTGGCGACAAATCTCGAAAAGTCATGATCGAAGGCGGTATGGATAACGCCGTCCGCTGTCGCGGCCCCGGCCTTGAGCAATTCGGGGACAATGGCCGAACCGATGAAACCGGTCGCCCCGGTGAGAAATATTCGCATAGCAGTGTCTCCCTGATGGTTTCCCACTCACCACGCAATCGGAGCACGAGCACCTTTACATGCTGGCGCTGGGACGGCCACCGGAAGTCCGCTACACGCCGCTGGTGGGTATCAATCCCAGGCTTCAGCGCGTGCTTGATTCGCTTCATGCCAGCCCGGCACTTATCAAGAGTGTCACCTGGGAGGTGATTGCCTGGAACCGGGCCGCCGCCATCGTGCTGACCGACTACAGCACGCTGCCGGTCGGACAACGCAATATCCTGCGGTTCCTGTTCGGTAATCCGGCGGTCCGCGCCAAACAGCACGATTGGGAGAGCGTGGCGCGGTTTGTGGTCGGCGCCTTCAGAGCGGATGTGGCGCGTGCCGGGTTGGCCTCCGAAGTCAGCGAACTGGTGAACGAACTGTGCACCGTCAGCCCGGAATTCGAAGCGTTATGGCGGCACCATGAAGTGCACGGTCATGCGGATGGAGAAAACGTAAAACGCTTGCTGCATCCTGAACTGGGGCAGATCGAGTTGGAGTATTCGGCGTTTTCCATCGATGGTCGACCGAGCGCAAGGCAGTGCCAGGCAGCAATCGACCCCGACGGCCTGATCAGCGGATCACGCAATCACCTTCGCATACACCGGCCTGTCGACATTTCCACCGGTCAGGATGACCGCCACCCGCTTCCCGGCCATGGCCTCACGCTCCTGCATCAGCGCCGCCAGTGCCGCCGCCCCTGCCCCTTCGGCCAGGTTGTGGGTGTCGCTGTAATACACACGCATGGCCTCGCTGACCTGCTCGTCCGAGACCGCCACGATCCGCGCCGCGCCGGCCGCATAAACCGCGAAGGCTTCAGGGATCGGCCTGCGCACGGCCATACCGTCGGCCAGGGTATTCGCCGAGGCGGTTTCGAGTATCTTCCCGGCTTCGAAGGATAACTTCGCGGCGGCAGCCGCGCTCGATACCACGCCAACCACCCGGGTCTTCAGGCCCAGCGCATCGCGGGCGGCGATCACCGCGCAAACCCCCGAGCCACAGCCGATGGGTACGTAGACGGTGTCCAGGTCCGGCACCGCCTTGAACAACTCCAGCGCGTAAGTGGCAACCCCCTTGATCAACTCGGCATGGTACGGCGGCACCAGGTAGAGGCCTTGTGCTTCGGCCAGGCGCGCGGCCTCCTCGCGGGCCTCGTCGAAATCCCCGCCGAACTCGACGACCTCGCCACCAAAGCCACGCATGGCGTTGTTCTTCTCCACGGAATTGCCGCGCGGCACCACAATCAACGCTCTCAAGCCCAAGGCCCGGGTGGCCAGGGCGATGCTCTGTCCGTGGTTACCACGGGTGGCGGTGACAACGCCTTGCGTGTCCGGCTGGGTGCGCTTGAGCCAGTGCATGAAGGTAATGCCGCCGCGCACCTTGAAAGCACCGGTGGGAGTGTGGTTTTCGTGCTTGACCCAAACCGTGCAGCCCAACCGCTCGGCCAGCAGGGGCCAGGCATATTGGGCAGTGGCGGGCATCACCTGGTATACCTGGCGGGCAGCGTTTTCTATATCGTCGCGGGTCAGTCCGTGCATGGCGATTCTCTCTGGGGTTTTGCCCAGTCTAGGCAGGACCGCAGGCCATCGGCTTTCAGAAAACTGACCTGACCTTCAGGGTTGTCCTTCAGTAAGATGCTGCTTATGAATCGTCGAAACGGCTTGCCGCCAGCCCACCTACACGAACCGGTCCGTCGGGCCGAGGCCGGACCGTGGGCGATCGAGCTGTTGCCCGGCGCCGGCTACGCAACCCGATACATGACAACCCAGGCCGTCATTGGCTTTGCCTTCGACAGCCAGCGAGGCCGGCACGCGATCGGCAGCGACCGGGTGCGGCCCTTCACTGCCACGCCCAACGGCCTGGCGTTCCTGCCCCCCGGGTGCGATGTGTTTTCTGAATCCCCCGAGGGCGGCGAGTACCTGCGGTTGATCCGCACCGACGGTACACCGCTGAAGGGAGAGCATGCGTTCAACAATCGCATCGATCGGCAGGCGATTGCCCTCGCGCAACGCATGCGCGGCGCGCTGTTACAGGCCTCGGTGGAGGACGACTGGGAGACCTGGGCACTGGCCTTGGCCCAACGGGTGGCGGGAAACGAGGTGCTGGCGGAGGTGCCCCGCGGCTCGATCACCCCCCAGCGACTGCGCCTGCTCGACGAGTTGATTGACGCCGGGCTCGACGGCCCGCTGAGTGTGCAGGCGATGGCGCAGACACTGGGTTTGTCCGAAGGCTACTTCATGCGTGCGTTCAAGGATGCAACGGGCAAGAGCCCGCACAGCTACCTGATCGATCGACGCCTCGCCCGGGCCCGCGGCCTGTTGCTTGGCTCGGCGCAGCGTTTGGCGGACATCGCCCTGGCCTGCGGCTTTGCCTCCCAGGCGCACATGGCCACGGCTTTCAGACAACGCCTGGGGGTCAGTCCACGGGATATGCGCGGCTGATCTGGGCCGGCCAGCCGCGCATGCCCTACTCAAAAGATCAGGCGATAGCCCTGTGCTCCCCCATGGAAAGGGATTGCTGGAGCTGCCAGGTGCACTCCCCCCCTGGCAAGACAAGTCATGATGCCACTTGTTGTTCCTCCTCTCGAATCTGGGTGCTCATCCCATCACAACAAGAAGACCAATCCGCCAACCATTTCGGCATAGCCGCCGGCTCTTCGGTCAACCCCATTGCCTGGACGAACTCACTCGGCGCCACCGGCCCCCGGGCCGAGCGAAACAGGCCGCGCATCACCACGGAGCCCACCACCCGGCCTTTACTCACGAAACGGTGCTCCATAAAACTCCACTTGTGATCCCAGCCGAGGATCCTGGTGTGAATTTCGAAAGATTCGAACAACCTTAACTCCCGCCGGAACTTGCCCCAGGTATCCCCCACGATCGGCACCGCCCGGTGACGCAAGGCCGCGCGATAGGCACCACTGCGCAGCACGAAATCCATGCGCCCTACATCAGCCATATTGAAATACCGGCCATTGGTGACGTGACGGTTCAGATCGAGATCCGACGGCCAGACACGCATGCGTATGACGGTGGTGGCCAAGCCGTCGACGGGCTGGCGCCAAGGGCGACGAAACAACATGAGCACAAGCCTGAACCACAGATTCATAAATACACCGATTGGAAGAAGACAGCGGCGTACTTTACGGGGGCCAATTGGGTTACAGTAGGTGCATAAATGACTTATTTCATGCGAAAAGCGCAATTGGCCTCTCATGCACATCACCTTGCTACTGGTTGATCAATGCTCCGCCGCGAGCACCACCCTGGCCCTTGAAGTGCTGAGTGCCGCCAACCTGTTCGCCGACACCGCCAGCCAGCCGTTCGAATTGACCCGTGCCTCACTGAAGGGTGCTGATGTAGCGGCGTGGGGCAGTCAGATGCTGCGGGTGGACCAGTCCATCGAGGCCATTACGCGGACTGATCTTGTGCTGATCCCGGGCTTTCTCTTCACCCTGAAAGACGCCCTGCCGACCTTCGCCGCCCATGGGCCCTGGTTACGGCAACAACATGCGCAAGGGGCGGTCGTGGTCAGCATGTGTACGGCCACCTTCATGCTCGCCGAAACCGGCCTGCTGGACGGTGTTCGGGCCACCACTCATTGGGCCTTTGCCGATCTCTTTCGTCGACGTTACGCCAAGGTGCATCTGGATGAGGCGCAGATGCTGTGCGAAGACAAGCGCTTGATCACCAGCGGCGGCGCGAGTGCCGCCATGGATCTTCTGCTGTTTCTGGTCCGCCGTTTCGCCTCGGTGGACTTGGCCCGCAAATGTGCCAAGTATCTGCTGGTCGACACCATGCGCACCCAGCAGTCGGTCTATACCACGTGGTCACCGCCCAAGCATCATGGCGATGAAGAAATACTGCAGGTTCAGCACTGGCTGGAGGAGCACTTCCAGCAGCCGCTGCTGATTGATGACGTCGCTCAACAATTCGCCTTTGGTATCCGCAATTTCAAAAGGCGTTTCAAGGAAGCCACCGGGTACCCGCCCCTGCTCTATCTGCAGACGCTTCGTCTGGAGCGCGCCAAGCAACTGCTCGAATCAACCCGGATGAGCGTGGGCAGCATTACCAATGCAGTCGGTTACGAAGACAGCAATTCCTTCCGCCGCCTCTTTCAACAACGCGTCGGCCTGCTGCCCGCCGCTTACCGGAAGAAATTTCAGCCCACTACGAACTGACTGACGGCGCCGCACAAAACCAACGCGGCACATCCTAGATATCCGGTTCGCCGAGGCTTTCAGCCAGTGCAGTCATCACCTTGCACTCTACCTCCGCCTGGAGCTCAGCCTCACTCGCCTGGGCCCATTGCGCAAACGCCTCACACGACAGCGGAATCGAGAACAAATAGCCTTGCCCGACCTCATAACCCTGGGTCATGAGGATGTCGCGCTGGGCGACGTGCTCAATGCCTTCGGCCACCACGTGCAGGCCAAGCCCCTTGCCGATTCCAATGACGGACTCGCTCAGGGCGCGGCAGGAAGCGTCGCGCTCCAGGTCGTCGACGAAGCTCTTGTCCAGTTTCAACTCGCTGATCGGCAGGCGTCGCAAATACCCCAGGCTGGAGTAACCGGTGCCAAAGTCATCAATCGCCAGGCGCACCCCCAAGGCGTGCAAATCGCGGATGGTTTGCTCGGTGCCTGCGCTATTGGACAACAAGACGCCCTCGGTCACCTCCACGCACAGGTCGCCGGGCTGCAAGCCACAATATTGCAATTGCCGGGCGATCAGCTCGGCCAGATTGCGATTGTGGAAGTTGATCGGCGACAGGTTGATCGATAAGGAAGGGATCGGTAAACCTTGTCGACGCCAGCTCGCCAGTTGCTCGCAAGCCTGCTGTAGCACCCATTGGCTCAATGCATTGATCAGCCCACAGTCCTCGGCCAGGGGAATGAATCGGCAGGGCGGAATATGGCCTAGCGTCGGATGCACCCAGCGCGCCAGTGCTTCGGCACCGACCAGACGTCCGCTGCGCAATTCGATCTGCGGCTGATACACCAGATGCAGGCCGCCGCCGGCCAGGGCCTGGCGCAGGTCGGTCTCCAGCATCAAGCGCTCCTGGGCAACCTTGTTCATCTCTTCGAGAAAGAAACTGAAGCTGCCGCGTTCGACGCGCTTGGCCTGGTACATGGCGATATCGGCACAATGCAGCAGGCTTTCCATGTCCTGCCCGTCCCGCGGGAACATGCTGATGCCGATGCTGGCCGACAACACCACGCTGGTCCCGGCAACGGTGGCCGGGACACTCAGGATTATCATCAATCGTTCAAGAAAGAACGTGACTTGGGTGGCACTCATCCGTGGCAGCACCAGCACGAACTCATCCCCGGACAACCGCCCGACAATGTCCGATTCCCGTAGCACGCTGCGCAAACGTTGCGCCATGGCTTGCAGCAGCAAGTCCCCCGAGGCGTGCCCCAAGGCATCGTTGATCTGCTTGAAACGGTCCAGATCGACAAACAGTACCGCCAGCTCGCCCTGCTCTTCAGCCACCTCACGCAGGCTCCGCTCGGCCTGGGCCAACAGGAAAGTGCGATTGGGCAGGCCGGTCAAGGCATCATAGAAGGCCATCTGGAGAATCGCCTGCCGGGCCTCTTCCCGCTCCAGCGCCAACAGGCACAGATGGATTCCCGCGCTCACCAGATGCATATGAAGAGGATCAGGTCCACGACACTCCCTGAAGTACAGCGCAAATGTCGCCGCGACCCGTCCCGCGGCGTTGCGCACCGGAACCGACCAGCACGCCTGGAAACCCGACTGCAACGCCAGGTCCTTGTAATCGGCCCAGAGCGGATCGTGGAGAATATCCGTCACCAGCACCGGCTCGCCCCTGTAGGCCGCCGTGCCGCAGGAGCCATTGGCGGGGCCGGCTGGCAGGCCCTCGATCGCCCGGGAATAATCCGCCGGCAAACCCGGGCTGGCCAAGGGGTGGAGCACGCCTTCCTTGTCCACGCCAAGGATTGAGACGGCGACCTCGGGGGCGATGCGTTCAATCTCCTGGCACAACAAGGTCAACACACTCTCCAGCGAGGCCTCTTTCAACAGCGCGCCAATGATCTTGTCCTGCAACACCTCATGCAGCTTGGTCCGGGTGATATCGGTCAACACAATCACGATGTTTTCGACCTTGCCCTGCGCATCGAGCACCGGCGTCGAGGAAACATGCAGCCACAGCCGTTGGCCATTACGCTTGCTGATCAGCGCGCTGGTTTCATTGGATTGACCGCCAAGGAGCTTTTCCAGCACCTGCTGCGCATTCGCCTTGGCCCGAGTACCCGCGGCAAAGAATATAAGCGGTGACTGGCCGAGCACCTCTTCACGGGAGTAACCCAGCAATCGAACGAAACCGTCATTGAGATAAATGAGCTGCCCGTCGGCGTCGACGATACAGGTAGCCGAGCGGGTGGCATTGACCGACATCGACAGCAAGCGGTGCTCGATGTCCTTCAAGCGTACCTGGGTGATGTCCTTGAGAAAGGCGGCGTAGAGAATGCGCCCCGGCAAGGTGATCTTCGAGATGGACATGGAGCCCCAGCGCTCTTCACCATCCTTGCGCACAATGCGCAAATCCCGGCTGCTGCCGACAATCCTGTTGACCCCGGTCTCCCGGTTGGCGCTGATAAAACCGTCATGTTGGGCATAGACCGCCTGGGGCACCAGCGTATTGACGTTGCGGCCAAGCACCTCGTTGCGCGGACACCCCCAAAGCTTCTCGGCGGCTCCGTTGAAGAACAGCACACAGTTGCGGTCATCAATGACCACCACGGCATCAATAGCCTGCTCCAGTGTCTGCACGAAAAAGGGCTCCGCCTCTTCGCCACTGATCAACCCGACGCTAGAGTCCATTTCTTCTTACCACTGTATGCCTGCAATCACCGCCCTACGGCCCTTGGGAGCGCGTGAGGTACCAGAAACGCGACCCTGCCTAAAACCGAGTATGTGGCTTTCTCATCCCAAGCACCTCGTGTCAGGTCATTCGATAAAAACCAGTTAAACAGGCACAAGCCGTTCCTGGAATACCAGTTTAACGGCTTCGTGTGTTTACGCTGTAAAAACGCCCAAGCTTTTTTTTGCAAGGATAATCATTCGTACCACCTGGCCGGTGGCCTTCCTGGATTGATTGCGGGCGGTCGTGCGCGGATATCCCTCGGGCGATGCGCACTCCGGCGGTCCGTGCTCAATCCACAATGAACAACTTCGCCCCGTTCGTAGTGGATGAGCGATGCCCCTCGTTATTGGTGCCGACCTGATAGCTCATCCCGGCAGACAGGGTAAACCGGCGACCATCTTCCAGCTCAGTGTCCAACTCGCCCTCCAGGCACAGCAGGATATGCCCTCGCCAGCACCAGTGGTCGGCCAAGTATCCGGGGCTGTACTCGACCATTCGCACGCGAGTGGAACCAAACTGGCAGGTCCGCCAGTAGGCAGTCCCGGTCTGCCCCGGATGGGCGACAGGCTCTATGGTCGACCAGTCAGTCGTACCGAAGGGAATAGCCGTGAGATCCATGGAGTCGTTCCTTGCCGAAAAGAGCCACGGAACGTATCAAGCCGCCAGGGAGTTGAATAGATACAGATGCACACAATCGGCAGCCGTCACAGCGTCAAGAACAACGCCGACGTCCAAACCCTCGACTGATCCCGTTGCCGTGCACAGATGAACAACGGATGCTCACGCCCCGCCGCCAACCGCAACGCCGCCAGTTCGATCTTCCCCTGCACTTCACGCGGCAACGGCAGGTCGGTTGTCCGTTCCAGGGACAGCCTCAACTCCGCCCCCGGCAGTTCTTCGATCACCTGCCCTTGCGCCAACAACTGCTCACCGGACAAGGTCATCAGCACCGTCGGCGCATGCACATAAGGTTGCGGCTCGGATGGGTCGCCGACCTTGATGTAGTTGTCGATACGGCTTTGAATCCGCAAGGTCGCTCCAGCCAGTTGCGACAGGTCGATTTCAATGCTGTCGGTATCGCCATTGGTATCGGTGCGAAACGCCAGTGTCGTCGCATCCTTGCGCCACACGGTCTGCTCGGGGTGGTCGAGGCCCAAGGCGCGGAAGCCCTTGATCACTGCGCCCGTAACGCTGATCTCACCGCTCCAGTAGGCACCGCGATAACGGTCCTTGATCCGTGCGCCACCCAGGCGCAGGCGAATGCCGTGGACGGAAAAACCCAGTTCCTCATGCAGGTTGCGCGACCAGACCCGCCGCTCGCCGTCAAACAGTTCGACCTGCTCCCAACCCGCCTCCCCGAGCAAGCGATAATCCAAGGTCGCATCGGCCCGTGCGGTGAACACCTCGCCCATGAAATGCGCGCCCTGGCGCAAGCTGGCGAACGCACGCTCGCCGGTGGTGGCAAAGGTGCGACGGGCACGCAATGCCTTGCCGACACTGGCACGGTCAAAACGCTCGGCGAGCACGCCGGTCAGCCCGCCGCGTGATCCGAATACCGCCGTGGCCGGCACACCGCCGCCGCAACGCCCCTGATGCTCATCGCTGTTGGCCGCGGCCCCGACCCGATAGCCACGTTGCAGGGCCTCGGCATAGACCCAATGGAACTGCCCCCACGCCGACCCCACTTCAATCAGGCGCTCCAACTCCGGATGATGCCAATCCAGGTTGCAACGGCGCCCCCCCACATGGGGCATCATCAAGTGGCCTTCGGGATCCTTGGCATAGGCGGCGTACAACTCATCCACCGGCCAGGCGCCGGGCTTGATGGTCCCGGCGGTGAATTCGTTCCATTCGAAGGAGCGCACCAGGCGGCCCTGGTTGTCGAAAGGAAACTCCGGCTTGTGATCGTGCAGGAACACCACATTGCGATCACCACCGGCGCAGGAGTTGCCGCACCACTCGGTACCGGGGTAGCAGACAAATCGCCCCGGCTCGTTGAGCTCGTGTATCAGCTTGACCGCCTGGTCCCAGCGTTGCTCGGTGATATTGAAATCGTTGGCGGTATAACCGAGTACATCGAGCCCGGCAACATCACGGCCATAACTGAGGTTGTACAAGGTGTCGTTGGTGCCCACGGTGTCGTCGGAGTGCACATGCAAGTCCGCGTAGAGCGGGCGCAATGCGCTACCGCCCGGATCGACCGTGACAAAAGCCCGCGCCCCGCGCACAAACGGCGCCTGCACCTCGGCCGCCAGGCACCACTCGCCCACCGCGCCGAACTGCAAGGCCTCCAGCCGGGCAATCGCCCAACCTTCGGCGGCCAGGCGGAACGGCTGCCGCCGCTGTTCGCCTTCCGGACCGGTCAGGGTCAGCAGGCCCTCGAGTGGCAACTGCCGGCAGGTATTGCCCCAGGCATCGTCGACCCGCAGCAGCACGTCGAACGCCTCACCGGCGCTGACCAGCCGCGGCACGATCAGTTGCACGTTTTGCGCCGGCCCCGGGACGATATCCAGCAACGCATCACCGGGGACCTCGGCAAACTTCGAGCTGCCCAGCGGATCGATGAACAGGCGGAAGCGAAAGTCCTTCTCGACAAAGCTCTGCACCCGCGTGCCCGCGCCGCCCTGGCGTCGATCGCCGAGGCGGATGACGATGCGGTCGCCAGGATTGAGATAGCCGTCGACGATGTCGATGATCACGGCTTTCTGGAATGGCCGCTCATGGCCCTTCTGGTCGAAGCGCACTTTCAGGTGCTGCACCGTGGCCTGGCTCTGTCCCGGCACCAGTTCACCGGCCTGATACTCGGCACTGACGTAGTTGGGGCCCGCCGGATTCGAGGTCTGGAACAAGGCCCAGTCGGAGTAGAACTTGAACGCCAGTTTCAACCAGGCACCGTCCGCCAGCCCGCTGCCGCCGACCTCGTAGACCAGGGTGATCTCGTCCCATTGACCGGCCACCAGGGTCTGCCGATCGCAGCTGATAGCCCCCAGGAACGGACGTTGCTTGTTGCGTTCATACAGGCCTTGCGGGGCAATGTAGTGCCCGGCTTCGCGGGGATCGAACGGCTTACTCACATGACACCTCATACTGGTTCACTGCAGATTTGAAGGGGCACCGGCGACTTACTGCTCGCGCCATTGCTGGTAGTGACGCTCAAGGCGCCGGAACACAAAACTCTCCATCAACCAGGCGATCAATCCGATCAGGACGATGCCCAACAACACCTGGCTGCTGTTGCCGATCTGGCCCCCGGTGGAGACCATCCAGCCGATGCCCCGGGAGGCGCCGATCATTTCCGCCGCCACCAGTGCCCGCCAGCCCTGGCTGAAGCCGATACGCAGGGCCGCCGTGACAAATGGCAGCGAAGCCGGCAGGTAGACATGCGCCAGCAATTGCCAGGGACCGGCCCCCAGTGTGCGGGCCGCCCGGACCTCACCGCCGCGAATGCCCTGCACGCCCTCCTGGATCGTCACCGCCATGGGGAACACCGCGGCAATGAAGATCACCAGCACGATGGACACATAACCCAGGCCGAAGATGATCATGATCAGCGGCGCCCAGGCGATCGGCGGGATGGCCATGAACAGGCTGTTGAGCGGCGCGATAAAGTCGCGGAAACGCGCGGACAATCCCCCCGCCGCCCCCAGCAGTACGGCGACTATGACCGCCGCGCAGAACCCGCCGAGCTCCTCCAGGACGCTGGCTTGCAGGTGCTGCCAGAGCGAGCCGTCGCCGAGCCAGCGCAACGCCTCGCGGGCGACATTCCAGGGTTGCGGCAGGATGTAGGAGGGAAAACGACTGGCCAGGGCCACCCAGATCAACAGCAGGAACGGCAGCGAGGCCCATCCCCAATTCGGTTTTGGCAAGGACATGGGCAGACTCAGCGCGAAGCTTTTTCCAGGTAGGAGGTGTCGACGAGTTGCTCGGTGTTGAGCGGGCTGTCGATAAAGCCCAGGTCATGGGAGTAGTTCATCAGGCGCTGGATAAACTGGATGTCCGTGGCCTCCAGGTCCGCCGACCAGCCCAGCCGCGTACGGGCCTGGGCGACGATGGTTGCCGGGGCGATGGTCTGGCCGTCGGGCCCTTGCAACGCCTCGAGCTTGAAGGCCTCGGCGATGATCCGGTTCGATTCGTCGGGATGCTCGTTGAGAAAGGCGATCGCCTTGCGATGTGCACGCAGCAGTTTCACCACGTCGTCCGGGCGCTCCTGCAGAGTTTTCGGCAGTGCGATCACCACGTACCAGGGGTACTGCGGCAACGCCTGGTTGACGTCGAACAGGACCCGGCTCGAACCGCGCAGCAAGGATTGGCTGACAAAGGGTTCCCAGGAAAACGCCGCATCGACGATACCGCGCTCCAGGGCGGCGTTCATATTGCCCGGGGGCATGTCGATGATGTCGAGGTCACGGTCGGGATTGAGCCCGGCCTTTTCCTTGAGCACATAACCGCGCAGCAATACGTCCATGCCACTGCCCTTCTTCACCCCGGCGAGCTTCTTGCCCTTGAGATCGGCCAAGGCGTTGAGCGGACTTTTGCTGTCGACGATCACCGCCGCCTGGCCATAATTGACCTTGGCCAGGATCCGGCTCTGCAATCCTCGGGAAAACCACTGGTACACCGGTGGTGTGCCGACATAGGCCACGTCCAGCTCGCCGGCGGCCAGCGCCTGCTGGATCACCGGACCATCACCCAGCGCCCGGAGATCCACACTCAGGCCTTCTTCACGGTAGTAGCCTTGCTTGTCCGCGATCAGCGCCGGGGCATTGGCCATGGCGAAGACATACCCCACCCGCAACGGCTTGGTTTCCGCGGCGGCGCCCGCTGAACTGCCGAGCGCGGCGGCAACCGATAATGAAAGGACAAGCAGCGTACGTTTGATCATTGGATCGACTCGGTTTCAAGGGACAGGGAGGACGAGGAAACGCGGGCCTCGGACAGCGCCATGACCTGGGAAATACGCTCCATCAGTTCATTGCGGTAATCGAGGAACGCCGCTAAGCGGCGGGTTTTCAGATTGGAGCGCGGGCGTGGCAACTGGATCTTCAATTCGCTGTGAATACCGCCCGGGGCGATATTGAGGACAATCACCCGGTCCGCCAGGAACACTGCTTCGTCGATATCGTGGGTGATGAACAATACGGTCTGGCCCAGTTCGGCCCAGATACGCAGGGTTTCTTCGTTCATCTGGTTACGGCTGATGGCGTCGAGCGCGGCGAACGGCTCGTCCATCAGCAACACCTGCGGCTCCAGCGCCAGGGTGCGGGCCAGCGAGACACGCTGCTGCATCCCGCCGGAAAGCTGATGCGGCAAGCGTTGCGCGGCCTGTTCCAGGCCAACCAGGCGCAAGTACCGCATGGCCTGTTCACGCTGCTGCGACTCGTTGCCATCAGCGGCCATGCGCAGGCCGAAACGCACGTTCTCCAGGGCGCTCAGCCAGGGAAACAACTGCGGCGCCTGGAACACATAACCCAACTCCGAACGCTCCGGACTCACCGTGGTCTGGTTCAGGCGGACCTGTCCCGCCTGCGGTTGGACGAAGCCCGACAACAGGTTCAGCAAAGTGGTCTTGCCGCAGCCGGACGGTCCGAGGATCGCGACAAATTCGCCGGCCGCGGCGTTCAGGCTGAACGCGGAAAACACCCGGTGCCCATTGGGATAGCTGAAGCTGATGCGCTCGACGCTCAACGCATCGGCCGGCGGAGACGTACGAAGGAAGGTTTCTGGCATGGCAAGTGTCGTCAGGTCGTCTACAATGGGAATGCCTGACATAATACGTATTAATACAAGTCATCCCAATAACCGATTTTTATAACCTTAGAAGTGAAGGCCCCCCGTGAACGCCGCACTTCTTCGGTCACGGAACCGCTCAGTGTCCACGTCCATTCTTCGCCACAGCAGCACCTCGCTCTACGAACAGATCGCCCACCAATTGCTGGAGGAAATTCAGCGCGGCGCCTATGAGCCCAGCGGCAAGCTGCCCTCCGAGGCCGAGCTGGGCCAGCGCTTTGCGGTCAGCCGCGTGACCATTCGCCTGGCCGTGGGCAAGCTCAGCGCTGATGGAGTGGTGGAACGCAAACAAGGCAAGGGCACCTTTGTCGCGGCCAAGCAGGTCCGCCATGGTCTCGATGCCCTGCGCAGCTTTCATGAGGCGCTGTTGTTGCAAGGTCTCAAACCGAGCATGCGCGTCCTCGATTATCAGTTACAGCCGGTTCCCGAGGCGCTGCGCGCGCTATTTGCCGAGGCCGAACACTGCCTGCTGCTGGAGCGCCTGCACTTTGTCGATGATGAGCCCATCGCCCTGGGCCGCAGCCATCTGCCAGCCGAACTGGCGGACGTGGTCTGGAGCGCGGTCGAGAGCCGTCCGATCTATTCCATTCTGGAGTCGATCACCGGCTCCCCGGTCACCCGCGCCGACATGGCGATTCGCGCCCAGGAAGCCGACAAACAGCTGGCCAACACCCTGAATGTCAAACGTGGCACGGCACTGCTGGTGATGGAGCGCACCTCGTATTTTGCCGATGGTCGTTGCTGTGACCGGACCACGTTCTTTATCCGCCCGGAGCGTTATGCGTTTGTCCTCAGCGGCGTCTTCAAGTCCAGCCCCAGCCCTTGAAACCGGAACGCTTGCGAGCTTGTTCGTTCATGGCGAACCTTCGCTACGCCTGGCGGTGTAGGAGACATGAAGGATGATGTCATTGAGCGACTCAAGCATGGCCATCTGCACAGCAGGGTTGGGGACCGTCAGCGCGGCTTTGATCTCCTCCCAGGTTTTGTTGATGGTCGAGCTCGCGTCCTTGGCCTTCAATTCCTTCAGCGACACGGTTTTGCAGATTTCCAGCTCCCGCCTATTGTTTTGCAGGTACTCATGCTGCATCTGCAGCGGGCTCACTTTCAGTTATTCCCCGGCCCCCAGGCCACGGTAGCTGGCATTCCACGCCCCGGGGCGGATATAGGTCCGAGTGAAATCGCCGATTTCGTACTGCCAGCAGGCTTCTGCCGCCTGGCACAGTGACTGGGCGGTGTTGTAAGCGCTGTAGTAGAAGCCGGCGAGTTTGCTGTTGAGCCAGTCATAATTATTTTTGGATTTTCCTCGCAGAGTGCCTGGCCAGATAGAGAGATAAGCAATGACAATGCCATTCAAGATGGCAACTGGCACACTATCAGCGGGGGCGGTTCTGTATCTGGCAACGCCACGGAAGCGCGTATATATTTTAAATATATGACACCCTTGGTGCCCGGACCGCACGCCCTTGAGGTCAAACAGAAGGCTGATGGCCTCGAGTCCGACTGGAGTGAGCCGCATCGGTTCACGGTCAAGGAGCTGCTGCGAACACCTGAGATTGATGCGCCAACACCGGGCAGTTTCAACCCTCGCAAACCCACGATCAGAGGCAAAGGCGAAACCCGGGGACAGATACTTCTGCGCCATGAGGATGCCCCTGAAAACCTGATTGACACCCTCGATGGCGTGGCGTCCTGGCGCTGGACCGCCAAGGACCCGTGGGACGTTGGCCAGTACACCATCCAAGCACAGCAGACCGACGACGATGAGAGCTCTTCATGGAGCGAGCCGCGCACGTTCGAAGTGATCGATGCCCGATACGGCATCGGCGACGCCGGCCCGGTGCTCGCCCAGCCAGTGGTGAGCAACCACGAGAGCGTGCTGTTACGGGTTCAGGTTCTGTCCGGTATCACCGGGGAAGCAGTCGAAGGGGTGAAGGTGGAGTGGCGCATTGCCGGCGAACAGGCCGCCATGACGACGAGCGTTACCGGCCCGGATGGCTGGGCCCACTATCTCTATACGCCAGACACAGCGGGAGAACACAGCGTCCTGGCAGATTTGACCGGCGAGAATCAGGGCGTCGAGATTACGCAGCGGTTTGAGGTAAGCGCATTGCCGGACGATGCCTGGGCAAGACGTAGGCCTGTATTTCGATACCTTTGTCCAGGTATTCGGTGGCAACCCGGCGTATCCCTGCATAGGTGCGATGCATACCCTGAGCGTCCGGCCCAAGGCGCGCAGCTTGTTGCTTGGCAAGGACGTGACACTGGAATTGAGCGACGAAGCGACCGATCTCGGAGTAACCGTGAGCCCTGCCCCGGATATCCCCCAACCGTTAGGGTTGGACGGCGTGAGCTGGTCGCTGGATTGCGTCAACAGCAGTAAAAGCGGTCGCTTTGCAGCACGGTTGAAGGTCCGGGAGTGGGACTTCAGATCCCTGGAATTGCCAATGTCCCTGGGGCATAACAAGGTCCGGATAACTGAAACATTCGGCCCCGCACAGACGAGAAGTCCGGCTTTCGATTGGACCTATGGCATTCGAGCGACTTCCACATTCACCGGGCAGGCCGCGGCGGGTGTTCCGATGACGGTCAGCATTTCCGGGCAGCTACCCGCGCAACGCACGACTGATCAGACGGGTTGGATATATGTTTATTATTCAGAGGGTGAATCTGCCAGTTTGACCATTCGCAACCTGTATGACGGAAGCCAGGCCTGAGCATCGCTATGCGTCTTGAAGCATTCAACGCCCGGGCCTGGTGCCAGGCCTGGCGAGCGACATCGGTTGACCGACGGTTCTAATACCTAAAAAGAATTAATAAATAAATAATCAGTATTTATTGTTATTAAAATGTTCGACGTACTCTCAGCTGATCCCGTCCAGTCATCGCGACAATGGAGAGTCCTTATGAAGCCGACTGATAGCGTTATCGACCTCAGCCAGTACCGCAAACGCAAGCAGGCGCAAAAACTGGCCCGGGTGCTGTGGGAAGTGTATGCACGCAATGCCGGCCAGCAGATCTTCCAATGGCCGCAACTGACCCGCACCAGCGAGACCCGCCAGGCGTGAATGCACCGGACCCGACACGGTTTCTGGCGAGCGCCGACGAACCGGGGCTGGACCTGAACAACCTGCAAACACTTGAAGAAGATCCGATCGGCGAGCGGGTCGCGCAGAATCTGCAACGCCTGCGTGGCAAGCAGCACCTGTCCCTCGATGCCCTCGCCCGCCAGTGCGGGGTGAGCCGGGCGATGCTGGCGCAGATCGAGTCCGGGCGCAGCGTGCCGTCGATCAGGGTGCTGTGCAAAATCGCCAAGGGCCTGAAGGTTTCGGTCGCAGCCTTTCTCGAACACCGCGCCTTTGCCGGCGTTGCCGTCTTGCCGGCGAGCAAGAGCAAACGCCTGGTCAGTGCCAATGGGGCGTTTGTCAGCCGCGCCCTGTTCCCTTTCGACGTGGCCCGCCAATCGGAGTTCTACGAACTGCGCCTGAGCCCGTTGGGCGAGGATCTCTCCGAGGGCCATGGCCCGGGCGTCCAGGAGAACCTGGTGGTGTCCCAGGGTGTACTGGAGATCAGCGTCAACGACGAACGCTACCTGCTTTCCACTGGCGACTCGATCCTGTTCTACGCAGACCAGCCGCACCGCTATCGCAACCCCGCCGACAGCGAAGCGGTGGCCTACCTGGTGGTGACCCACCCCGAACGCCTGGACTGAACAACCGACAGCCACGAAAAAGCCCGGCGAGGATCACTCCAGCCGGGCGTTTTTACTGACTCGCTCGATCAGCAGGTGCAGCACATCATCGGCATGCCGTTGCAGCTCATCATCATCGGCATGCTGCAGTCGTTCATCAGTTTCATCATCAGGTTGCAGCAGCTTTTCATCATGTCCATGTTCATGCCCGCCATCGGCATGATCTTGCACAGCATGCCGTCGGCCTGCATCGAGCATTCCATCACACAGCGCATCGATGGCATCGGCATGCCCATCATCGGCATTGGCATCAGGCTGGTCATCATCGGCATGGCCAGGGCCGCACGGGACATGCACATCATGCTCATGTTGGCGCAATGCATCATCATCGGCATGCCGCAGTCCATCATCATCTGCATCATTTCAGCGCTGTTCTTGAACATCGCCATGTCCATGCCCGCAGCCGGCATCATCTTGCACTGCATGCCGTCGTCCGTCATTTCGCAGGTCATGGTTGCCATCATCATCGGCATCCCCATGGCCGGCATCATCGGCATGGTGTTCATCGGCACTTGCATCTGCATGGCGTTCATCATGGTGAAACTCCCTGAATAGTTCGATAGTTGGACGAAGCTGATGGGGAGAATTCTAAGGAAAGCCGGGCGGACGACAAGATGACGATCCAGCAGCCGGAAAGGATGCCGAGACGAATTTTATGCTGCCATTTGAATGCATCCATCTGCTTTAGCAGCGATATCAACTTCATAATAGATATAAACGAAACAACAACAGCGCTTCAGACATCATGGATATTCGTTACAGTACTATTTAAATAACCTAAAGAAATATTCATTCTAAACGGCGCATCTTTCTCTTCGGTTCCTCCATCGGTTATTCCACAAGCTTATTTAAAGACATTTCATGCCCACACATTTGTGACTGACCGCACGGTGCCTGACGCCGGTAACCGCCCAGCAACGAACTCACCGATCAGGGCTCAGGCTGTCGCCAGCCGCCACCACAGCGCAACGCACAACCCTCGTTGCGCCGGTTCGTCGCAGTACGCCAGGCGGATACGCGCCCCGGTACGCTCGGCAATGGCCTTGACGATGGACAGTCCCAGCCCCGAACCGACTTCCTGGCTGCCCAGGCTCCGATAGAACGGATCGAAGACTCGCTCGCGCTCCTCGACGGCGATGCCGGGGCCACTGTCCTTGACCTGCAACAGCACCCCACCCTGCTCCCGGGTGACCGACAGGTCGACCCGGCCGCCAACCGGGGTATAACGAATGGCGTTGTCCACCAGGTTCCTGACCAGCGCCAGCAGGTCGATCTCGTCAAGTGCCAGGTACAGGTCTTCGCTGCCCTCGACACCGATGTCGATCTGCTTGAGTTCGGCCAGCGGCAACAGATCCTCCAGCACCCGGCGATAGACCGCATGCACCGATACCGCCGCGCCGGACGGCGTCGCGTTCGCTTGAGCGGTGGCCAGCGCCAACAGCTGCTCGATCAGGCTCTTGCCGCGTTCGATGCCTCGGCGCAAGGTAAACAGGCGTTCCCGGGCCAGGTTCGACATGTCGGCGGCAGCCAGTCGCTCGGCTTGCAGGGACAGAGCGGTCAGCGGTGAGCGCAATTCATGGGCGGCGTCGGCGACAAAGCGCCGTTGGCTGTCCATCGACTGAGCGACCCGACCCAGCAGGCGATTGATCGCCAGCACAAAGGGCCGGACTTCCGCGGGAAGATGCTGCTCGTCGATGGCGTGCAGCTCCTGCTCGCCGCGCTGGTCGATCTCGCCCGCCAGCACCACGATGGGCCGGAACAGCTTGCGCAACAGGTCGGCCACCACCAGCAGCAATACCGGAAACAGGATCAGAAACGGTAACAGGCCACGCCAGGCACTCTCCCGAGCGTCCTTGTCGCGGATCCCGGTTTCCTGGGCCACGGCGATGCGCCGAGCGTTGCCCAGGGTCCTGACCAGCACCCGGAACGGTTCGCCGGCGACTGTCAGCGTCGACAGACCATCGGCCAGGGTCGCCGGTAACGGCAGCGGTCCGCCGGACTCGACATCGGCCGGGGCGTGACTGCCGTCGTCGAGGTACTGCACGACCACCCGGGACTCTTCATCGTCACCGACGATCGCACGCTCCGGCAGCGGATAGGCCAAAGTCATTTGCTGGCGTTCGAACAACACGGCCACCTGATACAGGGTGTTGTCCTGCATTTCGAGGGCTTCGTCGAAGGCCGAGACAAAGGCGAACACCCCGGCCAGCAACGCCACGACCAGGATCGCCAGCGACAACGCAACCGACAGCCTGAGCTGGACCGACTCACTCAGGCGTTTTTTGAAACCATCCATCCCATGCCCCTGACGTTCTTGATCACCTGACTGCCCAACTTGCGCCGCAAGCCATGGATCAGAAACTCCACCGCGTTGCTTTCCACTTCGTTGCCCCAACCATAGATCCGGTCTTCAAGGTCGCTGCGCGAGAGAATCGCTCCGGGACGGATCAACAGCGCCTGCAACAGGGCGAACTCGCGACTGGAAAGCTGGACCTCGGGGGTTTCCTCGGTACGCGCCTGTTTAGAGACCAGGTCGAGGGAGACCACGCCGTTACTCAGCAGCGGCAACGCCGTGCCACCCTTGCGCCGCAACACGGCGCGCATGCGGGCGAGCAACTCGGCCATGGCGAAGGGCTTGAGCAGGTAGTCGTCGGCACCGCCATCGAGGCCATGCAGGCGGTCGTCGAGGCTGTCGCGGGCGGTGATGATCAACAGCGGCACACCATTGTCGCGGGCGCGAATAGCGTCCAGGACTTCGAGCCCGTCCTTGCCCGGCAGGCCGAGGTCGAGCAGCACCAGGTCATAATGCTGGGCCTCCAGCGCGGCAAGGGCGGTCGTGCCGTTGTTGACCCAGTCGACGGCGTAGCTCGCGTCCGTCAATGCGCCCTGGATCGCCTCGCCGATCATCGGATCGTCTTCGACCAGTAATATCCGCATGTCCCTCTCCGCTGAAAAAAACCGGCCCGGCACACATGCGCGGCCGAGCCTGCGTGATGTTTGCCGGACCTGCATTGAAGCACCTGTTCAGCCCTGCATGAAGCGATTTATCCGGCGTGCGGGAGCCGTGCCGGATGCTTTGAAATCATTTTCCGCCTTGCAGGCTGCCGAAGGTTTTCAGCAACTGATCCATCGTCGCCTTGCAGTCGGCTTGTTTCGGGCTGCCGCTGCGCAACGCCTCCAGGGCGTTATCGATAGCCTTGTCAAGCAGGTGCCAGTCGCTGGCGGCACGTGGCTTGAGGCCGGCTTCGGCGGAATCCCAGGCCAGTTCCAGATCCTTGATACGGGTCTTGGCCGCGCCCAGCTCAGTCTTGTCGACCAGGGCGGCGACATCCACGGCAATACCTTGGAAGGCTGACAGGTCGCCGAGTTTCGAGACATTCGCCGGGCTTGCTCCGGCCGACGCGCTGGCCGTGCCCGCTGCCGCGGCAGCCTTGGCCGCGTCGCTGGGTTTGGAACAGCCGGCGGCCAGGCCGAGCACGGCAACGATGGACAGGACAGCAGCTTTGCGAATAACGGCTTGAACCTTGAGCATGGGCATTCCCTGGATAGGTTTGAATGGGTTATTGAGTGGCGAGCTTGCGGTTGCCGACGCCGAACTGCGCGACGAGTACCAGGATCAGGATGACCGCGAGGAAAATCGCGCTGGTCCAGGCGGCGCCCATGCCCAGGCCACCATAGGTCTTGGCCTGGGTCAGCAAGTCGCCAAGGGAAGCACCGAATGGACGGCTCAGGATGTAGGCGATCCAGAAGCTCAGGACAGCGTTGCCGCCCAGACGCCAGGCAATCAGGGTCAAGGCGATCAGCCCGGCGAAAATCATCGAGCCGAGGCTGAAGCCAAGGCCCAGCGCCTCGGTGGCCAGGTCCCCTGCCGCCGTGCCCAGGGCAAAGGTGCAGAGCACCGTGGTCCAGTAGAACCACTCCCGGCGCGGCGTGACGATCTCCTGGATGGAGAGGTTGCGTTCGCGGGCATACCAGAGGGCGAAATTGACCGCCAGCAACACCGAGAATATCGCCGTGCTGACAAACAGGCTGATACCCAACTTGTCAGTCAGCAGATCGGTGATCTGTGTCCCGACTATGCTGACCAAGACCACGGTAAGCCAGTAGATCCAGGGGCTGTAGGCGCGAGTACGCAGTTGGCCGAACAGCGCGATGGCCAACAGCACGGCCATGCCGATGCTGGTCAGGCCCTGCCCCAACCCGGCGTCGACGGCAAGGAAATCGGCGGCGGTTTCGCCCACGGTGGTGGACATGATCTTGATCACCCAGAAGGACAGCGTCACCTCCGGGACCTTGTTCAGCCAGTTGGCTGGGGTCAGCGTTTTCATCTGCGGGCCTCTCCTTAACGGCGCCATAATCGGCGCTGGGAGGAGACTACCCGGGGAAACTTAGCTGGGACTGAGGAACGGCGGAGTGCCCTCTTAATGTATCCTTAACAATGAAGAGAATTTGACCACCCAGCCGACACGATGAAAGACAAAAGCGTCAAAAATAAGTGATTTAATCGAGCTTTCGTCAAATCATGATTTCTATTTGACACATATTGAAATGATTTTCGGGCGATGCTATAAGTCAGGCATACCCCATTTGGATCAATATAGCAGAGCACATCCAGCCAACCGGAGCCCGCTTGTCATGCCTAAACTCCGCACAATCAAACATACGTTTGACTTGGTTAGAGAAGTTGAAAACAACATTCCTGGGGCCAGCACAAAAACCTATGTAGATGTCTTAGCCTGGGTATTCTACAAACTGGAAATAACCCGATTTGCCTACGTCTACGTTGACTCGCATTTAATTGATAACGGCGATATCTCCATCCACAGCAGCTACCCCACCGAGTGGGTCGAGACCTATCGCCGGCAGGCGCTCTACAAGTCCGACCCAGTCATGGCGAATGTCGCCATCAGCTCGCGGCCGTTCTTCTGGACGACCGTGAACGACCCCACTCACGGTCCCAACAAAGTCTTCGAACAATCCGCCCGTTATGGTATTGAGCAAGGCTTCAGCATTCCCATTCATGATCCCGGCAGTGCTTTTGGCTCGCTGCATTTGCCTTGTGTCGAAGGCGATCCGGATTTTGATCGCATCGTCCAGTCGAACATGTTCCTGATCAAGGCCATCGGTGCCATTGCTCATCAATATCGACCGATCGAGGTCAGCCAGGAAGAACTGCTGTCGCTGAGTCCCCGGGAAATTGAGTTCCTCCACTGGCTGGCTCTTGGCAAGAACTATCAGGAAATCGGCCTGATCATGAATATCACCGAAAGGACGGTGAAATTCTACGCCAAGAAAATTACCGAGAAGATGGGCTGCACCAACGTCAAGCAGGCCATGGTCAAGGCCATTCGACACAATATCTTTTAACTCCTCCGCCCCAAGTCAACCCCACTCACATCCTCACAGGTTTGTCACTTGTGAGGCTGACGGGTGCGCGGTCTTCAAGCAAATATTACTTTCGAGGCCAAGTTATACAAGGCCATACTCGCAAATAGCCCGATGACCAATGAAACAAATCTATTGACTCGATTACCCGATATTATCGATGGCAGATTGCGCCCAAAGACCGCCCCCAGTCCCACCCAGACAATACCCACCGGAAGAATCACCAGGGAAAAAACAGCCATGAATGAAAGATAACTTTCCATGTGCATAAAGGTTCCGGTCGGCGCCACGAACGAAGCAAAAAACAGCCCCTTCGGATTAGTCAGGGTCGCCATGAACAACGCCGAAACCGAGATAGCAGAAGGCTTTCCAGCGTTATCCAGCTGCACCGAAAACCACAGCTTCAGCGAGATGTAGAAGAGGAAAATCACCGCCAGGATCTTCGTCGCCACCACCACCCAGCCGTAATTTGCCGTCAGCGCATCGATGGATATACCCCAGGCGGTAATCTGGATCAGGTAGGCCGTCCATTCAGCAAGAATCAACTTCAACGAATAACCGCCCAGCCCGCGACTGACCCCCGACTGCAGCAGCAGCGAATTGGTCGGCCCCGGCACCAGCAATACCGTGAGCATTGCAATTGCAATGTAATACATGATCCGCCCCCAAAAATTCCAGAATAGATTTATTTTCCAGTCGATTCACTTTCCACATTGGAAAATCCGTTTTCTTATTAATCGCGAAAACACCCTTGCTTTTGTTGCAACTTGATGACTCGGCGTGTACTTTCTTCGAATCAAAGATCTGATACGCGACCGTTCTCACAGCTCTTGGCATCGCCGTTTTTTTATTTTCCCACACACCGCAGTTATCGTACAACCTTCTTGATAGCGATAAAAATGTGCAACCGCGCAAGTCTCACGACGACAATTAAACAGCACTTTACCCTCTTCAGCCACCTGCACTTAAGTACAGTTGCCGCGTTTATACAGGATCACTATAAATAAGCACCTCCTCCCTATCCGCGACGTATTTATGATCGGTTATGTCCCTCACTCGTACATTTTCTCCGAGCACTCGTACACCTTCTCCGACGTGCATATCGCTATCGCCAGCTACGCCGAACTACCCACCCACGCATTAGAGCAAATACTCAGTATCCGTAAGGCCGCTTTTATCGACCGAAGAAAATGGGATATTGAAAGCTACACCGGCAGCGACTATGAATTCGATGAATATGACAATGATGATGCCATCTATATTTACTCCCACAAAGGCCCCCTGGTGACCGGCTGCGTCAGACTTCGCCCCTCCTATAAACCGACCTTGATTTGCGGTGCCCTGAGCTTCATGCTCAGTGATGGCTTGTCCCGGCCCAACCCGATGGACTGCTGGGAGGCGACCCGCTTTGCGCTATTGAGCACCGACACCTCAAGCAGCGATTTCAGCAAAACCAAAGTTGATTTTCGCACCGCCGCGCTTTTCCTGGCCATGTTGCAATTTGCCAGCACTCAAGAGGTCAGTACTTATGAAGTTATTGTAGACGCCATGATGGAAAAGGTTCTAAGACGCTCCGGCTGGAGCCTTCAACGACGAAATGTCGCACACGGCAGCAAAGGCGAAAAAGTCATTTATGGCACGCTGGAATGCACGCCAAAGATCTACGATAATATGCTCAATATTAACTATATGCAGTGCCTGGCTGGCGATTCGCTGCCGCTGGTTGCATTGCCGACTATCGACTACGGCGTGACTCACCCAGCCACCTCGACCCTGCAGATGACCCAAATCAACTAATACGTTTCAATAATTCTCATGGACCGTGGGCGGCGCGTGCCGTAGTGCCCAGAATAAAAAAATGGAGAGCGGATGAACTTACAAAGACTTTTCCCGTCCGTTGGCAAAGTGATTGCCAACACCGGCAACCGTAATTTTCCGCGCGTGCTGCATGATCTGATCGTTGCACAACTGCCCGTCGATGCCACACATATCACCGAACTGCGGCTCGATACCACGAATGCCGCACAGTCGATCACCTCGAGTATCGGCGGCGTAGGTATCAGCCCGATCTGCACCGACACCCTGATGAATGCCCCGTCCGTCAAGCAGACCGCCGAGCAGGCTGACGATGGCGTCTGGCCGGCGGCGCAAACCGAAATGGCGTGCTGCCAGCGAGCATCCTCGCCGCATGCTTGTCCCAACCACCTGCATCTGATCTGCCGAACCCAAAGTCGCTGCTACGCACTGTCCGTCTATCGATCCAATCCATCCCAGGGATTTTCCGCGCAGGAATGCGTTTTCCTCCAGGAGTTTTCCTGTCTGTTGCTGCCGATGATCGGCGAACATATCGAGGCCCTGATGCCGACGCCGGTTCGCCAGGAAGCCTTTTCGGTCAGCCAGGAGCTGGAGAACGGTGGCATGGATGCGTTGCGCCAGCGCTTTATCGAACGCCTGGAAATGTCCGGGTTGAATCTGTCCTCGCGGGAAACCGAAGTCTGCGTTGGCCTGCTTGCCGGGCGCACGGCACCGGAACTGGCCGAGCAGTTGGCACTACGGGTCAATACCGTGGAAAGCTATCTCAAGCGCGCGTCGATCAAAATGGGCATCGGCGGTCGACGCTCGCTGATCCGCTGGATGCATTCGGCCGACTCCAGGGTCGGCCTGGAGAACGCCGTCGTCCTGCAGAATGCCCTGTGACACCTCGATTTCGCTTCTGAATAACACCTCGATAGCAGCCTGTCCTGCTATCGAGGTGTACGGAACATCTTCCTGAAGCCCTCAAGCCCATCGTCGACATAAGTAAAGATCACCGGCACCACCAACAAACTCAGCACCGTCGAAGCCAGCAGGCCACCGATCACCACCACCGCCATCGGCTGGCGAAAGCTCGACTCCCCACCCCATCCCAATGCCGTCGGCAGCATGCCCGCGCCCATCGCAATGGTGGTCATCAAAATCGGCTGGGCACGCTTGTGACAGGCATCGATCAACGCCTCATAGCGGCTCAGCCCCTGATCCCGACGAGCCATGATCGCGTACTCCACCAACAGGATCGAATTCTTGGTCACGATCCCCATCAGCATCAGCAAACCGATGACCGAGGCCAGGGAAAAACTCATCCCGCCGATCAACAGGGCCAACAGCGCGCCACCCAGCGACAAGGGCAAGGCCGAGAGAATGGTCAGTGGTTGCATGAAGTCGTGGAACAGCAACACCAGCACCGCATAGATACAGAACACACCGACGGCCATGGCCAGGCTGAAGTTGCCGAACAACTCACTCATCAACTGCAACTCACCCTGCTCCACCAGCTTCACTTGCGCCGGCAAGTGCTGCATCGCCGGCAACTGCCTGGCCTGCTCCATCACTTCGCCGAGATTGCGTCCATTGAGTTCGATGGACAGGGTGATATTGCGCAGGCGGTCGAGCCGATCGATCTGCGCCGGCCCGCTGCCCATGCTGATCTGCCCCAGGGACGCCAGTGCGACCTGGCCGTCACGGCCCTTGACCCGTAACTGGGCGATGGTCTCCAGGTCGCCGCGCACCTGCGGTTGCATGCGCACCCGCACATCTACCTGACGCTGGGACAGATTGATCTTGCCCAGGGACGACGAAAAATCGCCGTAGGTGGCCATGCGCAAGGTGTCGGCAATGTCCTGGCTACTGATCCCCTGTTCGGCCGCGCGGGCAAAATCCGGGCGCATCTGGATTTCCGGGCGCTGCACCGCCGTGCTCGAAGTCACGTTGCCGATCCCCTTGAGTTGCCGCAGCTGAGGCTCGAGGGCCATGGCGGTACGCTCGAGCAAATCGCCGTCATCGCTGGCGAGGACGATTTGCAGACGCTCGCCGCTGCTATCACCGCCGACGTTCACCCGAACCCCGGGCAAGCCGCGCAGGGCTTCGCGCATCTTCGCCTCGACCGCGGATTGCTTGAGTTCGCGCTGGTTACGCGGCAACAGGTCGACCGTCAGGACCGCCTTGCGATTGCCACCACCGGCAATATCGCCACTGCCCACCGCGGCAAAAACGTGAGCCACTTCGGGGATGGCGCGCAGGCGTGCATCGGCCCGCAGGGTGATCGCTGCCGTCTGCGCCAGGCTGCTACCCGGCGGCAGCTCCAGGCTAATGGTGCTGCGGGCATTGTCCTGGGCCGGCAGGAAACTGGTGGGCAGCAACGGAATCAGCGCCAGGGAGCCGAGCAACAGCACGCCGACCAGAACCATGGTGGTCTTGCGCCGGGTCAGGCTGGTGTGGATCCAGCCCAGATAATGGCTCATCAAGCGGCTGTCGTGCTCGACATGCGGCCTGGCCTTGAGCAGATACGCCGCCATCATCGGCGTCAACAAGCGCGCCACCAACAGGGAAAAGAACAGTGCCGCACTGGCGGTGACGCCAAATTGCCGGAACAGCTTGCCGGAAATCCCGCCCATGAAGGCCGTGGGCAGAAACACCGCGACCAGGGTCACGGTGGTTGCCAGCACCGCCAGGCCGATTTCGTCGGAAGCTTCGATCGCCGCCTGGCGCGGGCTCTTGCCCATGCGTAGGTGTCGCGCGATGTTCTCGACCTCGACGATGGCATCATCGACGAGAATGCCGATCACCAGGGCCAGGGCCAACAGGGAAATGCTGTTGAGGGTAAAACCGGCGAAATACATCACGCCGAAGGTCGGGATGATCGACAACGGCAGCGCCGTGGCCACGACAATGGTGGCCCGCCAGTCACGCAGGAACCACCAGACCACCAACACCGCAAGCAACATGCCCTCGTACAGCAGCGCCATCGAGCCGCGATAGTTATCCAGCACCGGCTCGACGGTATTGCTCGCCTCTTCGACGCGGATATCCGCGTGCTGTCCGGCAAACCGGCGCATCGCCTGGCGCACCTCGGCGGTCACGCCGACATCGGAAAAACCCAGGGAGCGGATCACCTGGAAGCCGATCGCCGGCCTACCGTCGCGATAAGCCCGGGTGCTGCGCTCGGCATGGGTATCACGCACCGTGGCCAGTTGCTGCAAGGCAAGCATGCGCCCGTCACCGATAGGGATGCGGATCGCCCCGAGCGCCGCCGGATCGTCGATGGCGCCGAGGATACGCAAGGCCTGCTGGCCGCTGCCGAGGTCACCCTGGCCGCCGGAGTTGTCTTTCTGCATCGCCCGTAAGCGACTGGCCACGTCATTTACGCTCAAGCCCAGGCCGGCCATCATCGCCGGGTCGAGATCGACCTGGACTTCGCGGTCCACGCCTCCAACCCGGACGATCTTGGCCACCCCGCGCACCGCCAGGAGCTGCTTGCTCAGTTCATTGTCGACAAACCATGACAAGGCCTGTTCATCCATCCGCGGGGCGGCGATGACATAGGTCAGCAACGCCGAAGTATTGCTGGTCAGGCGCGACACCGAAGGCGTATCGAGGTTCGCCGGCAACTCTGGCGTGGCGCTGTCCACCGCATTGCGCACTTCGTTGAGGGCCTCGTTGCCGTCCTTGTCGATGGCAAAGGTCACATTGATGCTCACGCTGCCGTCGGCAATCAGCGTGGTGACATGTTGCAGCAGGCGTAGCGACGTCAGCTTGTCCTCGATCTTGCGCGCCACTTCGGTTTCCAGTTGCTCGGGCGCCGCCCCTTCCAGCGACGCACTGATGACCACGGTGGGCAGATCGGTGTCCGGGAAGTCCTGGATGCCGAGGCGCTCCAGGCCGAACACACCGAACAGCGTCAGTAGCACGAACAGCATGACCGCCGGGACCGGATAACGAATCGATAGCGCGGAAATATTCATCGCGCCTGCGCCTCGGCCCGAACCAGGGTCACACTGGCCCCGTCACTGAGAAAGGCCCCGCCACTGCGGACGACCTGGGTCTGTTGCGCCAGGCCGGCGACGATTTCCACGGCCTGCCCACGCCGGCGCCCGACGTCCACGCCCTGTTGGCTGACGTGCATGTCCTGGCCCAGTACAAACACATAGGAGCGCCCGTCGCGCAGGACCACGGCAGTGTCCGGGACAGTCAGCGCCGCGCGGGCCGGCAGTTCGATGCGGCCGCTGGCGTACATCCCGGCCCGCGCCATGGAACCCGCGGGCAACGACACATAGACCAGCGCCCGGCTGGTCTTGCTGTCGAGTACCGGCGAAACCAGCCGCACGCGTCCTTCGACCTGCGTGCCCCCCGGCAGCGTGACACGGGCGGGCTGGCCGGCACGCACCCCCGGGAGTTGCTGGGCGTCCAGTTCGGCCAGCCATTCGATGCGTCCCTCGCGGATCATCCGGAACAGTTCGGCGCCGGCCGCCACCACATCGCCGAGCAACGCCTTGCGAGCCGAGATGAGCCCATCGTCCACCGCGACGATGCGGGTCTGCACGAGCTTGATCCGGGTCGTGCGCAGGTCGGCGTTGGCTGCGGCCAGGTTGGCCTCGGCGGTCTGCACCTTGACCCGATATTCTTCCAGCTGCTGCTCCGACAGGGCCCCGCTCTGCCCGACCAACGCCGCACGCCGCGCATTGGAGCGGGCCTCCTGCAACTGGGCAAGGGCCTGGGCGACCGCGGCTTTCTGTTTGTTCTCCTCGGCCAGTACGCTGTCATCGGCCAAGGTCGCGAGGACCTGGCCCTTTTTCACCCGGTCGCCGATATCGGCGTCCAGGCTGGCGATGCGCAGACTGCCGGTTTCGGCACTGATCACCGCTTCCTGCCAGGGCGCGAGCGCACCGCTGGCCAGCAGCTCTTGCGGCCAGTCCTCGTGGCGCGGCTGAATCACCTCGACACTGAGACTGGTGGCCGGCACGGCCACGGCAGCCGGTGCCGATGCGGCGCGGCCAAACAGCAGCCAGCCCGAGAGTGCCAGCGCGGCAACCGCCAGCAGCCCATAGCCCAGGCCCGGCTTCATACCCCGCCTCGCGTCGCTGCGACTGCGGCGAGTCCGTCACGAGTGTCCTGCCAACCGCCGCCCAGGGCCTTGTACAAGGCAATCCAGTAGCGCACCTGATTCTGCTGCAAGGTGATCAGCTCGATCTGCGCCGACAGTGCCGAACGCCGGGCCAGTTCACGATCCAGCAGGCTGGCGTTGCCGGCGTGCCAGTTGCGATCGATGGCCTGGAAATACTCCTGGTAACCGTCAGTGGCGCGCTGCGCATCGACTTCCGAGTGCCGCGCGGCATCCAGCCGCACCAGCGATTGCTCGACCTCCATCACCGCCGTGCGCAGAGTCTGCCGGTAGGTCGCCAGGGCCGCGTCATAAGCGGCTCGGGCCGAGTCCAGCGCAGCCCGGCGCTTGCCGCCATCAAACAGCGGCACGCTGAGTTGCGGGCCAAGGCTCCAGCTCCGGCTATAGGCCCCGCTGGTGTTACCCACGGCAAAGGAGCCGACCAGGCCCAGGCTCGGCAGGCGATCGGCCTGGGCGGCGCCGATCCGGGCATTTGCCGCAGCCAACTCGCGCTCACTGGACGCCAGGTCCGGACGCTGGCGCAACAGGTTGGCGGGAATTTCCCGCACCTCCAGCAGCGCCGGCTCCGGTAACCGCGCCGGCGTCAGGCCAAGCACTGCGCGCAGTTGTTGCTCATCGCTGCCGGTCAGGGCCACCAGGCTCTTGAGCAACACATCACACTCGCTTTGCTGATTGGTCAGGGTCGCACGACTGGCGGCGGCGCTGGCATCGGTCAGCGCGGCATCGGCGGCGGAAGTGAAACCGGCCCGGAACGACAGGCGGGTCAGGCGTGCGGTCTGGTCCTGGGATTGCGCCTGGTCGCTGTAGGCGTTCACCAGCATCTGGCAGCCACGGTATTGCACGAAGTCATCGCCGACCTCGGCGGCCAGGGATACCCGTGCGTCATGCCAGTCATCGACTCGCGCTTCGAGCAGATTGCGCGAGGCTTCGTCGTTGCGCCGCAGCTTGCCGAACAGATCCAGTTCCCAAGCCGCGTCGAGGGTCGCCCCGGAGGTGCTGCCGCGCTGCTTCACCCCGCTCTGACGCAGGCCGGCACGCGCCTTGGTCAGCCCGCCATTGAGCTGCGGCCGGGTGTCGGCGATGCTGCCATCCAGGGTCGCCCGGGCCTGGGCGATACGCGCCAGCGCCTGGTCCAGGGAGGGACTGTCCGCCTCGGCCAGGCGCAACAGGGTCGCCAGCGCCGGATCGTTGAACTGCTGCCACCAATCGTTCAGCCCCACCACCGAGGCGCCATGGGGCAGCGGCGCATACCACTGGCCGGCCACCGGCACCGCCGGCAAATGATAGTCCGGGCCCAGCGTGCAACCGCCCAGCAGCGTCGCGAACAACATCGACAGCAAGCAGTGGGTGGCAGGTTTGGCGATAGGCATAACGCTCTCGAAGACCCCTGGATACAGGCGCCCTGGGAAATGGGAAAACAGGCGATGGCGACGTGTGAGACGGCGGCGGTAACGGAAATCCGTCCCGCGCCACAAAGTCCTTTTGTGGCACGTATTTAACCCCAGGGGTGACGGCCTGTCTGGCGTGGAAAACGGGGACATTCCGGGCGCGATAAAGTGGCGATCGCCGCAGGGCTCTTACAGAATCGGGCTCAGCTCGAAATGAGCCGCCAATGAATTCGCACCTGTGCCAATGAGTGATCGACTATGGAAGAGCTAAGCAATCTGAAGAAATTGGAGTCGAACGCGCGCACCTATGCCGCGACGTTCCAACGCCTGTTTGTCAGCGGCAAGGGCATGTGGGTCAAGGACGCAGGTGGTCAGGAGTACCTCGACTGCCTGTCGAATGCCGGCACCCTGGCGCTGGGCCATAACCCGGTAGTGGTGCGCGACGCGGTGATCGAATTCCTCAACAGCGATCATCTGCAGCAGGCGCTGGACCTGGCCACACCGGCCAAGCACGCGTTCGTCCAGGAGCTGTTCGCGACGCTGCCGCCTGGCTTGCGCGACAATAGCAAGATCCTGTTCTGCGGCCCCAGCGGCTCGGACGCGATCGAAGCGGCGATCAAGCTGGCCCGCCACTACACCCGACGTTCGACGCTGATGGCCTTCCATGGCGGCTACCACGGCATGACCGCCGGGGCGCTGTCGGCCATGGGCAATCTCAATCCCAAGGCCGGTCTGGTGACCCAGGGCACCCACTTCCTGCCGTTCCCCTACCGCTTCCGCTGCCCGTTCGGCACCGACGGCGAGCACACCGACCGCCTCTCCATCGATTACATCCGCACCGTGCTCTGCGACCCGGAAAGCGGTGTGCCGAAACCGGCGGCGGTGGTGGTCGAGGTGGTCCAGGGCGAAGGCGGCTGCATCGCGGCCTCGGCCGAATGGTTGCGCGCCCTGCGCGAGATCACCCGGGAGCAGGAAATCCTGCTGATCGTCGACGAAGTACAAACCGGACTGGGACGCACCGGCAGCCTGTTCGCCATCGAACACGCCGGGATCACCCCGGATATCCTGGTGCTGTCCAAGGCCATCGGTGGCGGCTACCCGATGTCGGTGATCATCTACGCCGAGCACCTGGACACCTGGGGCCCGGGCATGCACGCCGGGACATTCCGCGGCAACCAGGTGGCGATGGTCGCCGGTACCACGACCATGCGCTACATCAAGCAACACGACCTGGCCGCCCAGGCCGCCCGGCGCGGTGAGCAGTTGCAAAGTGGCTTGGAAGATATCGCCCGGCACTTCCCGTTTATCGGCGATGTCCGTGGCCGCGGCCTGATGCTCGGGGTGGAGATCGTCAAGCCGGGCAGCGCTTCGCGCCCGGGGTTGGGGGATGGCGCGCGGGCGCGGGCGATCAAGCTCGAGTGTTTCGACAACGGCATGATGATCGAGACCGGCGGACGCCACAGCGCGGTGTTGCGCTTCCTGCCGCCGCTGACCATCACCGAGGCGGAAGTCGGCATGGTCCTCGATCGCTTCGAACAGGCCCTCAAGCGCAGCAGCGCGGCACGGGTTTCCAGCGTCAGCGCGGTGGGCTGAGCCCAGCCCTTGCCCGCGAAGCTTTTAGCGACCTCTCAGCCGCCTTCGCGGGCAAGCACCGCTCCCACATGACCGCAGTCACCTTGGCACCTCAAAAAAGCCCCGTCACCACCCAGGCGACGGGTCCTTTCCGCTCTTAATCCCGCGCCAGCGCTTCGATCGGATCAAGCCGGGCGGCATTGCGCGCCGGGACGAAACCAAACACGATACCGATCAACGTCGAGCAGATGAACGCGGTGACAATCGAGCTCACCGAGAACACCATCTGCCACTCCTTGACCAGCAGTGAAAACACATAGCCGATAGCGAACGACAGGCTGATACCGATCACCCCGCCGATCAAGCAGACCATCACCGCTTCCACCAGGAACTGCTGGCGAATATCCGACTGACGTGCCCCCACGGCCATGCGAATGCCGATCTCGCGGGTCCGTTCGGTCACCGACACCAGCATGATATTCATCACCCCGATCCCGCCTACCGCCAACGAGATCACCGCGATCAACGACAACAGCAAGGCCAGCGACTGGCTGGTCTTCTGTACCGTCTGCATCACGCTGTCGAGGTTGTAGGTGAAGAAGTCCTTGGTCCCGTGGCGCTTCTCCATCAGCTTGCTGACGTTGTCCTCGACCACCTTGCTCGGCTGGCCATCCTTGATCCGCACGGTGATGCTGTCCAGGAAACTCTGGCCCAGCACCCGACCCGCCGCGGTTTCGTAAGGCATCCAGATATTCAGGTTCTTGCTGGTGTTGAAAATGTTCTTCTTGTCCTCGGTCACGCCGATCACCGTACATGGCAGGTTATCCACCAGGATCACCTGGCCCAGTGGGTCCACTGTCGGGCCGAACAGGCGAGTGCGGGTGTTGTAGTCGATCACCACCACCTGCGCCTGGCGCCTGGCATCGTCCTTGGTGAACGACACCCCGGAGCCGATCTTGGTGCCGCGCACCTGGAAGTAACTCGGGCTGACCCCGCTGACCGTCGCCGTCACATCGAGGTTGCGGTAGCGCACCAACAGGTTGCGGCCGATGTTCGGCGAGGCACTGTCGATGTAGTACAAACCACTCAAGGCCGCGACATCGGAGAGTGCCAGGGTCTCGATGGAGCCGGCTTTGTTGTCGCCGAAGTCGCTGCCGGGAAAGATCTCGATGGTGTTGCTGCCGATGGCCTGGATGTCCTTGAGCACATAGCGCTTGGCGCCTTCGCCGATGGCCACGATCGACACCACCGAAGTGATGCCGATAATGATCCCGAGCATGGTCAGCAAGGTCCGCATGCGGTGCGAGATCAGCGCCACCCAGGCCATCACGAAGGCCTCCTGGAACAGCGCCAGGCCGGCCATCAACCGGTTGCCCTGCTTGGGCTTGGCCGGCAGGCGCTCGCTGGCTTTTTCATTGACCACCGGGCGATTGGCGTTGACCCGGTCGGCGATGATCTCGCCGTCGCGCATCTCGATGATCCGCTCGGCATGGGCCGCGACCTTGTCATCGTGGGTCACCAGGATCACCGTGTGCCCGGCGCTGTTGAGCTCCAGCAGGATCTTCATCACCTCCTTGCCGCTGACGCTGTCAAGGGCGCCGGTGGGTTCGTCGGCGAGGATGATTTCACCCCCGTTCATCAAGGCCCGGGCGATACTGACCCGCTGTTGCTGACCGCCCGACAACTGGCTCGGCCGATGCTCCAGGTGCCCTGCCAGGCCCAGGCGCACCAGCAGTTCCTGGGCGCGGCTGTAGCGCTTGGTCTCGCCGGTGCCGGCATAGACCGCCGGCATTTCGACGTTGTGGGTCGCTCCCAGGTGCGGCAACAGGTGATAGCGCTGGAAAATGAAACCGAAGTGATCGCGGCGTAACTCCGCCAGTTCATCGTCACTCAGGCTGCTGGTTTCACGCCCGTCGACCTTGTAGCTGCCGCTGTTGGCGTGATCCAGGCAGCCCAGCACGTTCATCAGGGTCGACTTGCCGGAGCCCGAGGCGCCGGTAATCGCCACCAGCTCGCCGGCATTGATCGTCAGGTTGATGTCATTGAGCGCGATGAAATCCTTCTCACCGGCGACGAAACGACGGGTAATGCCCTTGAGTTCCAGCAGGGGTCGGCTCATGGTCAGGCTCCCGCTACCGCGGGTGTCGCCGACGGCTCGCCGATCACCACCTTGTCACCCTCGGCCAGGCCGCTCTTGATCTCGACCCGGACATTGTTGTTGATGCCGGTCTGCACGTTGCGGATCTGCGCCATTCCCTGTTCGTCCACCACCCGCACCGGGAATGTGCCGTCTTGGTTCTTGTCGCCCAGCGCCGCGACCGGCACCGTCAGCACGGTCTTGGCCTGGTCACGGACAATATGCACCTGGGCGGTCATGGAAATGCGCAGGCGATGATCCGGGTTCGGCACATCGAACAACGCGTTGTAGAAGACTGCGGTGTTCTGCTTGCTGGCGCCGGTAGCCTGGGCATCGAGGAAGTTCTGTGGCGCCGGCTCGGTGCCGCGCAGTTTGGCGTAATACCGTTTGTCGGCGTCACCGAGGATGGTGAAATACACCTCCTGGCCCGGGACGATATGAATCACGTCGGCCTCGGAGACCTGGGCCTTGATGGTCATGGTGTCCAGGTCGGCGAGCTTGAGGATCACTGGCGTCAGCTGGCTGGCGATCACGGTCTGGCCTTCCTGGGTCACAATGCCCACCACATCACCGTTGATCGGCGCGACGATGCGGGTATAGCCCAGATTGATCCGCGCGGTCTCGACCTGGATCCGTGCGTCCCTGACCTGCGCTTCCAGCGACAGCAGGTTGGCGCCCTTGACCTCGAAGTTCGATTGCGCGGTCTCGAAGTCCTGCTTGGAAATCGCGTCATCCAGGCGCAGCAGCTTGTAGCGCTCGTAGGTGGCCTTGGCATCCTTGAGTTGCGAGGCGGCCGCCTGTTTCTGCGCAATCAGGTTCTCTTCATTGACCTGCGTCTGGCGCAGGGCGTTCTGCAACACCACCGGATCGATTTCCGCCAGCCACTGGCCCTGGGTGACCTTGTCACCGAGCTTGACCTTCAGCGACTTGAGCTGGCCCGAGACCTGCGCGCCGACATCGACCTGCTTGATACCTTGCAGTACCCCGCTGGCCAGTACGGAGTTCTCGATATCCGCGCGTTCGACCTTGGCGGTCAGGTACTCCGGCGGTTTTGCCGGGGCTTGCACGCTGTAGAAAATAATGGCTGCCAGAACCAGCAGCACTACCACGATTACCACTTTGCGAAACTTCAACTTTTTCATAGAAAGCCACGAATGTGTTGAGGGTTGACCCGACGGACCCACCGCCGGGCTTGAAGAAACTGAGTTATTGATGGGATCGCCACCAACTCGCCAGATGCTGCACATGGGGCGCCTTGAGAATGGTGAAATGGTTGCCCGGCCCACGCCAGACGGTGAGATCCGGTGCACAACGGCGCCAGCCGGCGACCATCGACTGCTGCTCACGCTGGTTGCCCGCCGCGTCCAGCACCGGGTCGTCGGCCAGCACCAGGCGCACCGGCCCGGTGTAGATCGCCGACGGTTGATAACGGGTACGCAAGGCCGTACCGAAGGCCCGTGCCGGCCCACGCATCGAGTCCGTCGCCGAGCGCTGCGGCAACAACCCGGCCCGCACCATCCCGGCATGCAGCAGGCGCATCTGGCCGGCATCGTCCTGCGCCTCGAAGGCGGCCCGATCGACCTCCATCGACTTGCCCGCGGCCAGTTGCATGGTCTCGATCAGGCGTTCCAACACGCCCATCGCCGTATAAGGTTTACCGACCACGCCATTACCTCCCGGCGACTCGCTGTCGATCAAGGTCAGCGAAGCCACCTCGCGACCCCGAGCCGTCAGGCGCTGGGCCATTTCAAAGACCACCCAGCCACCGAAGGAGTGCCCGAGCAGATGCACCGGCCCGTTCGGCTGCACGCTGTCGATTGCCTGCAGATAGGCCTCGGCGGCGGTCTCCACCAGGCTGTACGGCACCGTGCGACCATCCAGCCCGCGCGGTTGCAGGCCATGGATCGGCCAGTGCGGACCGAACGCATCGGTCAGGCCGATAAAGCCCGTGACACTGTCGCCAGCCCCCGGCACGCAGAACAGCGGCGTGTGATCGCCGCGTCCGCCCTGGATCGTCAGCAACGGCTGGTGGACGCTGCGGCTCGGCAGCGGACGACCGGCCAGGCCGGCCAATGCCGTGTTGATCGCCTGCCCCAAGCCCTGGATATGCGGTGCCTGCATCAGGCTCTGGTGATCACCCGGCACTTTGATGCTGTGCAACTGGCTCAGCGGCAGCACTTCATCCCAACCCAGGTAGCCACTGTGGGCCGGTGCGTCATGGGCCCGCTCGCTGGCGGTGAACAGATGCACCGGCACGCTGTTGGCGTACACCGTGTAATGGGCCTGGGCATGCCCATGGGCCACCTCGCGATCCAGGTACCGCCAAACATCGCCGGCGCCAAGGACATCGAACTCCGCTGGCAACACGCCCTGTTCACGGCTGCGTTGTAGCAGGTCCTCGAAATCGAAGGACGGCAGTTCTGCTCGCAGCCCTTCCAGCAGCGCCAGGGTATCCGCGCCCTCGGCATGGCCAGTCCAGAACCGTTCGCAGTGTTCCAGCAGATGCAGTTTGTGCGCGCTGTCCGGACTCCAACGGGCCCGGCCCTGATCCACCAGGCGCGGCAGATAGGTGTCGATCAGGCCGACGAACTCGACTTCCTCGTCCAGGCCCACCAGCTGGATGGCGATCTCATAGGCCAGCACCCCGCCGAACGACCAACCGGCCAGGCGATAAGGCCCTTGCGGCTGGACCGTGCGCATCAGCCCCAGCAGGCGCGTCGCCAGGCATTCCATGGTCTGCAACTGCGGCTGCCCGAGGGCCACGCCTGGCAGGCCATAGATCGGGATATCACTGTCGATATGCTGGCCCAGGGTCGGGAAATACAAGTCCAGGCCGGTGAACTCGTGAACCAGGAACAACGGCCGTTGGCTACCGGTGGTGCGTACCGGCACCAGTGGGCCATCCGAACGTACTTCGGCCGTGCGGCTCTCCAGCAACTCGGCCAGCGCCGCGACACTGGCATGCTGGAACAACTCGGCCAGCGACAGCGTCAATCCGGCCGTGGACAGCTGGCTGACCAAACGCACCGCCAGCAGCGAATGACCGCCCAGGGCGAAGAAGTTGTCGTGACGCCCCACCCGTTCCAGGTCGAGCACCTCGGCCCAGACTTGCGCCAGGCGACTTTCCAGATCGCCGTGCGGCGCCTCGAAAGCGCGGCGGGCGAACTGCTCCGCCTCCGGTGCCGGCAATGCCCGTACGTCAACCTTGCCGTTGAGCGTCAGGGGCAAGGCGTCCAGGCGGATGCACAGACCCGGAACCATGTATTCCGGCAAGTCGGCGGCCAGTTGCGCACGCAGGGCTTCGGGTTCCGCGACTTCACCGTCAGGCTGCACGGTGTAATAAGCCACCAGGTACTTGTCGCCCGGGCTGTCTTCACGCGCCAGCACCACGGCGTTGCGCACCCCGGCGCAGTGATGCAGGCAGGTTTCGATTTCCCCCAGTTCCACGCGGAAACCACGGATCTTCACCTGGCCGTCGTTACGTGCCAGATATTCGAGGTTGCCGTCCGGCAGCCAGCGCGCCAGGTCACCGCTGCGATAGAGGCGGCCACCCGGATGCTCGGCGAACGGGTCGTCGCTGAAACGTTCGGCGGTCAGGTCCGGTCGGTTCAGGTAACCCAGCGCCACACCGGCACCGCCGATATACATCTCGCCGACCACGCCCACCGGCACCGGCTCGCGCCGGGCATTGAGCACATAGATGCGTACGTTGGCGTTGGGCTGGCCGATCGGCAGGCTGAGTGTATCCGGCAAAACTTCGGACACCGTATAAGCGCTGGCACAGGTAGTGGCCTCGGTTGGACCGTAACCGTTGATCAAACGTACCTGCGGCGAGCATTCGCGCACACGCCGGAACGACGCCGGATCGGCACGTTCGCCACCACACATCACCAGGCGCAAGCGCGCCAACGCCTTGGGAATCAGGCCCGCATAGAGGTTGAACAACGCGGTGGCCATGATCAGCACCGTCACCTCGCAACGCTCCAACTGTTCGGCGAAGAGCAGCGGTTCCAGCAGGGTCCGGTGATCGACAATCACCGACTCTGCGCCATTGAGCAATGCGCCCCAGACTTCCTGGCTGCTGGCATCGAACGCCGGATTGGAGGCGAAGGCGATTCGATCCTGTGCAGAGAAGACGTAGTAACCGTTGTCGATGACCAGGCGCGCGATACCGTTATGAGTAACCATCACACCCTTGGGCTGGCCGGTGGAGCCGGAGGTATAGATGATGCACGCCGGCGTCTGCTCCATCGCACTGTCGTCCGGCACCACGGGTGCCTGATTCAGCGCCGATGCAGCCAGCACCAGGGTGTCCAGGTTCACCCTCGGCATACCTTCGGCTACCGCCTGGTCGCTATGGGTCAGCAACACCACCGCCGCGCTGTCCTCGAGCATGAAACGCAAACGCTCCTCGGGGGCCAACCGATCCAGGGACAGATAAGCGGCACCGCATTTGAGGGTCGCCAACAGGCTCACCAGCAGATCCACCGAGCGCTCCAGCAGGATCGCCACCCGGGTGCCCGGCATCACGCCCTGCTCGCGCAGGTAGTGAGCCAGCGCGTTGGCGCGGGCATTGAGTTCGCCGTAGGTCACCGTCAGCTCGCCTTGCCGCGCCGCCACCGCCTGCGGTCGCGCCGCCGCCTGGGCCTCGAACAACCGATGGAGCAGTTGACCATGCGGATAGTCCCGCGCGGTCCGGTTGAAGTCGAGCAACAACTGTCGACGCTCCGCCAGAGGCAGGATCGACAGATCGTGCAAGGGCATTTCCGGCGTGCGCTCCAATGCTTCGACCAGGCTGTCCAGCGCCGCATGCATATAGCCACAAATGCGTTGCGCACCAATGTCGGCCAGGACCTGCGCGGTCAGCACAAAGGCTTCGCCGAGGTCGTCGATACTCAGGGACAACGGGTAGTTGGTCCACTCGTCGCCCCCCAGGCTCTCGATCCCGTTCCAGGCCGCCAGGGCTTCGTTATCGAGTTGCCCGCCACTGTGCCGGTAGTTGAGCAAGGCGCTGAACAACGGTGCCGGAGCGGCAACGCCGCTGCAACGTTGGGCCAGGGCCAGGGAAGCGTGTTCGTGACCGAGCAAGGCGCTCAGGCGCGCATGGGTCGCCCGGACGCCGGCCCGGGCCCCCTGCGCGCCGACCTCGATGCGCAGCGGCAAGGTGTTGATAAACATCCCCAGCGCCCGATCCGCGCCCTCGCCGCCTTGCATCCGCCCCATCAGCACGGTGCCGAACACCACGCTCTGGCGACCGCTGAGGCCACCGACCACCTGGGCCCAGGCCAGGTGATGCAGGCTGGCGGCGCTGACACCGAGCTGACGGGCGCATTGGCGCAAGCGCAGGCTCAGGGCTTCGTCGACCACCAGGTGGGCCTGGTCGATGGCGCTGCCGTCACCCTGCACATCGTCCAGGCCGAACGGCAGGGTCGATTCGTCGATATCGCCAAGCATTTCGCGGAAGAAGGCTTCGTGGGATGCCTGGCTGACACCCAGGCGCGCCTGGGCCACATAGTTGCGATACGGTACCGCCGCGCCCAGTTGCGCCTGCTGCCCCAGCAGATAGGCCTGCATCTCGTGCCGCACCACGTCCAGCGCGGTGTGGTCGAGCGCCATGTGATGGAACAGGAGCAAGGCGACCCAGCGCTGCTGAGCGGCATCATAGGCGCAGGCCAGGCGCAGCAACGGCGCCTGGCGCACATCGAGCCGGTAGCGCAGCGGATCGAAATGCCCACGCAACTGGCTGTCGATATCACCGTCCGCAGTAGCGAAGGTCAATTCCTCCAGCACCATCGGTGCCCGACGCAGTACCACTTGCAGCGGCTCGTCCAGGCCCTCCCACAATACGGCGGTGCGCAGGATGTCGTGGCGGTCGATCACACCTTCGAAAGCGTCGACAAAAGCCAACAGCCGCGCGCGGTCTTCCAGGTAGAACAACGCCTGCTGCACATAGGGATCGCCCTGCTCCGTCGCCAGGTGGTGATAGAGAATCCCCTCCTGCAATGGCGCCAGCGGGTAGATGTCCTGGATATTCGCCGCACCGCCCGGCACCGTCGCCACCACCCGGTCGATCTGTGCCTGGGTCAGGCTGATCAATGGCAGCAGGTCCGGGGTGATGTGTTCGCAATGTTCGGGGATCAGGTTGGCCGGCACCACGATTTCCGTGCTGCCACCCACCGCCGCCGCCAGCGCCGACAAGCTCGGCTGGCCGAACAGCACCCGTACATCGGCGCT
>NZ_JALLIY010000012.1 GCF_023242315.1 Pseudomonas sp. MWU13-2105 | reverse complement strand
CTTGTCGAATTCGTCCCAGCTGAGCATCAGGTATTCCTTGTGTGGGGTGTTTGTAGGCCTGGTTCACTGCCTTTTCGTCAGACAGGTAGACACGTGTTCAGGGCTCCCGTTCAACAGGATTCACGGCACAAGCAGGCATTGGAAAACCCTGGCGCTCCAGGGTGATGAGAGGTGCCGTAGGAGAAGGCTGGCACATCATGTAGTGTTTTTATTTGTCGTTGGCACACTATATGGTGGTTTTGTCAGGTGGTCAATCCGAGAGACGGCAACAGCGCTGTTTCGTCGCAGCTCTTCGGTGAGCTGTCTAGAGGGCGGCTTTCAGGCCTCGGGTTTTGAACAGGCGCAGGTAAACCGTGAGGTTGAGCGCCAGCACCAAGGCCCCGAAACCAAGCTGTATCGTCGGTGTCAGCCCGGCGGGGTAGATCAGCGGAATCAGGTAGTGCTCGATAAAACCCTCGCCATAACCGCCTTGGCCGGCGGCCTGGCGAAAGAGGTTTTCCCAGCGGGTCAACGGGCACTCCAGATGCAGGACTTCAACGGCCACGCCCCAGGTCGCGGCGGGCAGGTGCAGCCAGATCAGCCGGCGCCATTTGAGCACCAACAGCCCGCCAAACAACACGAACAGGATGAACAGCAGGTGAAACGACACCAGCCCGTCGGCCGCTATCCGGTAGAACATCTCGACTTCCTTTTCTGATTCATGACGTAAGTCTGGATATCCTACTCGGGTCGCTGGTCCGGACTCTACCGGGCGTCGGGCTTGAGCGCCGCGAGGATGTCTTTCAGGCGCCGGACAGTGGCCTCGCTGCTGGTTTGCATGGGCGCGCGCAGCTCGTCACGAATCAATCCCTGGAGGGCGAGGGCGGTTTTCACCGGGCCGGGGTTGGGCTCGACGAACAAGGCCTGGATCAGCGGTGTCAGCTGGAAGAACGTCGCCCTGGCCGCCGCGAGCTGCTGCTCCTGGATCTGTCGGTGCAACTGGACGAACAACTCGGGATGGATATGCGCCGAGGCGGCAATCGCACCGGTTGCGCCGAGACACAGCGCGTTGAATATCTGGTTGTCCTCGCCGCACAGCACATCGACCAGGCCGCTGGCCAGCAATGCCAGGGTGTTGCCCAGGTTGCCGCCGCAGTCCTTGATGGCGACGATGTTGTCATGGGCGACGATCCTGAGCAGGGTCGCCTGCTCGAAGCTCACCCCGGTACGGTAGGGAATGTCGTAGACAATGATCGGTACACTGGAAGCATCGGCGACAGTCTTGAAAAACGCTTCCAGGCCGGCCTGGGACGGGCGGATGTAGTAGGGCGCGGGCACCAGCAGCCCGGCCAGGGGCCGCTTGAGTATCTCGCCCTGGAACTGCAGCAACTCGCTGAGGTTGTTGCCCGCCAGGCCCATCACCACCTGTTGCGGCGGGACCAGCTCCAGCACGGCATCCAGCACCGCCAGCTGTTCGTGCTTGCCCAGTGCGGCGGCTTCCCCGGTGGTGCCACAGACCACGATGCCGTCGACACCACTGTCCAGCAGATGGGTGACGAGGCGCCGCAGGGCGACGAAGTCGATGGCCTGGTTAACGAACGGCGTGACGAGGGGAACCCAGATACCTTGAAACGATGACATGCACTTTCTCCTGATGGTTGACCGTGTCGTCACCGTCAGAAGCATAGAAGGATGTTGGCAAGGAGGAGGGGTGACCCGTCGTCGCGCTCAATGTCCTGTCAGCTCATCTGACGGGACAGCGCGCCCCGGTCACATGAGCGACTGTTTCTTCGATTTAGGGGCAAACGCAACGCACACCGCTGCCTTGGCATTCAAGCCAACGGCGATAGCGATGAGGTTGAGCGTTGCGGACATGTTTGTTTGCACCCTGGATCAGGCGTCCATTTTTAAAAGCTGGCGATGGTTTTGTCAATTGCCGATGCGGATCGAATCTGGCTCAGGCCTCGGCGCCCAGATGTTGTTTCATCAATTCCAGGTTTTCGTCGACCGAGTCGACCATCATCATTCTGTCGGCCTCGGCCGCGGCAAGGGCGGCGCGTTCGAACATCACCCGTTCATGGGCTCGAACCGCGGCTTTCCAGTCCTGGTCGTCCAGCAGCGCATCCGCCAGGTCCACTGCGTCGCGCAATGCCAGGTTGGCGCCTTCACCAGCGGGTGGCATCAGGTGCGCGGCATCGCCCAGCAGGGTGACACCGTCGCGGCGCTCCCAGCGATGGCCGATCGGCAGCACATGAACCGGCCAGGGGCGCACAGGCTCGTCTGCTACATGAAGCAGTTGCAGCAATGAGGCGTCCCAGTCCTTGAACTCGTGGAGCAGGTCGGCCTTGGTTTTAGTCGCCTGGGGGTTCGTCTGCCGGTGCAAGGCCGCATACACGCGGATATGGGCGTTGGCATTGCGTTGGGCAAAGATTGTCTGGCGTTTGCCCTTGGCGATCAGCATGCCGCGCCCCACCCGTTGCGAGACCTCGGGATAACGGGCATCGGCATCGGGGATCGACAGTTCATGCAGCGTGAGCCCACTAAAGGCTGGCTGTGTGGCCGAGACAAGTGCACGGACCTTCGACCAGGCGCCGTCGGCGCCGACCACCAGTTCAAAACGCTGCTTCAGGCCGTTATCGAAGTGCAGTTCGGTATAACCATCGTCCTGTCGTTCGGCTTCCCTGAGGGTGTGGCTCCAGCGCAGGGTGTCGTCCGGGATCGATTCCAGTAGCAGCTCCCTGAGCTGGCCGCGATCGATCTCGGGGCGGTCGCCGCTGGCCGCATCGGCCTTTTCCAGCAGCAGGGTGCCGTGCTGGTCGAACAGCCGCAGGCCCTGGTCTTCGTAGCGGGCCAATTGCTCAAAGGTTTCGAACAACCCACCCAGGCGCAGCGCGTATTGGCCGGTCTCCACGTGCAGGTCGAGCATGCCGCCCTGTGGCCGCTGCGAGACGGACTCATCACGTTCGAAGATCAGGAAAGGCACATTCTTGAGATACAGCATGCGGGCGAGCATCAAGCCGCCGAGGCCGGCGCCGACGATGGCGATACGTGGGTTCGATACCATGGTGTCATTCCAAAGCGCGGTTTGTCATAGGTACCTATGATGTATTAGCATAGGTACCTATGACAAGAGGCCGTTGGATGAGTGATTTAGATTTGAACCGAGTGCCGTCGTTCCTGATCAAGCGTGTATCACAGGCGTTGATCCGGCAGGCCGAGGAGGGGTTGCGGCCCTTGGGCATCGGCATGGCCAGCATGTCGGTGCTGGGGGTGCTGCACCGCGGGGAGGCGCGGACCCAGGCCGAGCTCGCACGCTTGCTGCAGGTCGAGCAGCCGTCGATGGCCCAGACCCTGGTCCGTCTGGAGCGCGATCAACTGATCCGCCGCCGACCGGATCCGGAACACAAGCGGATTCAGATCGTGGAGTTGACCGAGCTGGCGCTCAGCCGAATACCCCAGGCGAAAGAGATTCTCTGGCAGGGCAATATCAAGGCGCTGACCGGCTTCAGTGCCGAGGAGGTGGAGCGTTTTGTGGACTTTCTGCAGCGGGCCAATAGCAATTTGCGCGCTGACTCCTGAAGGGCGTCGCCTGAGGCCTAGGCTTTCTTGAGCATCCGTCAGAATCTGCAGGAGGTGTTCCAGCCGTAACCGATAGGCACCGTAGGCGGGTTCTCGCATGACTTCAGCCAACGTTGGATGCACCTCTTTATGTCCGGCATTTGCCGATTGGTATCAGGCAAATGCCGTAAAACTGAAAGCGCAGTCCGTTTCAGGTTTGGGTGGATTGACTTTCCGTCGACGCCGCTTCGATCACCAGTTCCCGAAATCGCCGCAACACCGACGAGCCATCGCCCACGCGGGTTGCCAGGTGCAGCGGGGCGATCAGTCCCGGGCACTGTGACAGTCCGCGATAGGCGATGCCGTCGCCGCGCAGGCGCTGCATCGAGGCCGGGACGATGGAGACTCCCAGGCCGGCGGCGACCAGGCTCAGGGTGGCGGCCATGCGCGGGGCTTCCTGAATCACCTGCGGGCTGAATCCCGCTTCACGGCACGCCACCAGAATGGCGTCGTAAAGCCCCAACCCCACCCGGCGTCGGTACAGCACAAAGGCTTCGCCGGCGAGCGCGGACAAGGGCAGGGGGGCGCTGGTGTCCTGTGCCAGGGGATGGTCCATCGGCAGCGCCAGCAGCATCGGTTCAACCAGGATCGGTTCGGCCTGCAAGGTCGGTGTGCCGCTCAGGGGCGAGCGCACGAAGGCGGCATCCAGGCGCTCGTGGACCAGCGCGTCCATCAACTCGCCGGTACCGGCTTCTTCCAGGACGACCGAGACGCCGGAAAACGCCTCGCGAAAGTGCCGCAGCACGCCCGGCACAAACGGGTGCAGCGCCGCCGAACTGGTGAAGCCGATACCCAGCCGCCCCTGTTCACCCCGCGCCGCGCGACGCACTACTTCAGTCACACCCTCGGCCCGCGCCAACACGGCACGGGCTTCTTCCAGCAATGCCAGGCCCGCCGTGGTCGGACGAACACCCCGTGGCAGGCGCTCCATCAAAGTCACGCCCATCTCGGCCTCCAGCTTCTGCAGCAGGCGGGTGAGGGGCGGTTGCTGCATATGCAGGCGCTCCGCCGCCCGGGTGATATGGCCTTCTTCGGCGATTACCACAAACGCATGCAAACGACGCAGCTCGAGCATTTCAATACCTTTTCAGTATGGCAGCTTGTCATTATTAGCATTTGTCATCATGGCGCGCAAAACCTACGCTTGTGCTCATTCCCCCCACACAAGAGGAAGCGTGATGACCTGGTCAGCGAAGCAGTATTCGACGTTTGAAGAAGAGCGCACCCGTCCGGTCCGCGATTTGGTGGCCGCTATCCCCACCGGTACAGTCCGTGTGGCTGTCGACCTGGGTTGCGGTCCGGGCAACTCCACCGAAGTCCTGGCCCGGCGTTTTCCCCAGGCGCGGGTCACTGGCATGGACAGCTCCGACGACATGCTCGTCAGTGCCCGGACGCGCTTGCCCGGGTTGAATTTCGAACTCGCCGATATCGCCACCTGGAACCCGGACCAGGCCTTCGATGTGATCCTGGCCAATGCCTCGCTGCAATGGCTGCCGGATCACGCCACGCTCTACCCCCATCTGGTGGGCAAGCTGGCGGCTGGTGGCAGCCTGGCGGTGCAGACCCCGGACAATATGCAGGAGCCATCGCACCGGTTGGCGCGTGAAGTGGCCGCCAACGGGCCGTGGGCGGACAAGATCGCGACGGTCCGGCATCCGCCGCGGCACGAGGCGAGTTTCTATTACGAACTGCTGCGCCCGCACTGCAGTCACGTGGATGTCTGGCGCACCACCTATCACCATCCGTTGGCCGGTGGTCATGCCGCTGTGGTGGAGTGGTTCAAGGGCTCGGCGCTGCGGCCGTACCTGGCACCGCTGGATGAGGAGCAGCAAACGGCGTTCCTGCAGGCTTACCTGACGGTGATCAGCGGGGCTTACCCGGCGCTCGCCGATGGAACGGTGCTGTTGCCGTTTCCCAGGTTGTTCGTGGTTGCGACGCGCTGAAACCCGTCCAAGGGGCCCTTGATGCTGGCTTCGAGGGCGCTGTAATAGCCTTTGAGTGCATCTGACTACTGACGAAATCAGTCCTGCAACGATATGTTGGCGCAGGAGGGCGATCTGTTTGCACCGGCTCGGCAGGTACAAACAGATCGTTGTCGCGGGATCAGCTCACCACGCGATAGCAAGGCACATAGGCCGCGCCACCGGGGAGTTTCATGCGGTGTTGCTCAACGAAGGCCTTGAGCAGCTTGTCCAGCGGTCGCATCACCGCGGCATCGCCGTGGATCTCGTAGGGGCCGTGCTCCTCGATCAGGCGAATGCCCTTGTCCTTGACGTTGCCGGCGACGATCCCGGAAAACGCCCGGCGCAGGTTGGCCGCCAGTTCGTGGGCGGGCAGGCTGCGGCTGAGATTGAGGCTCGCCATATTGGCGTGGGTCGGATCGAACGGGTGCTGGAAGCCACCGTCGATCTTCAGTAGCCAGTTGAAGTGGAAGGCGTCGTTGCGTTCGCGGCGGAACTGTTTGACCGCCTTCAACCCATGGGCCATCTGCCGGGCTACCTGGGCCGGGTTGTCGATGATGATTTCGTAGTGTTTTTGTGCCGCTTCACCCAGGGTCGCGATCACGAAGGCGTTCAGTTGCTCCAGGTAGGCCTGCGCGCTGCGTGGGCCGGTCAGGATCACCGGGAACGGCAGCTCGCGGTTGTCCGGGTGCATCAGGATGCCGAGCAGGTAGAGGAACTCTTCGGCGGTACCGGCACCGCCCGGGAAGATGATGATGCCGTGGCCCACGCGCACGAACGCCTCCAGGCGTTTCTCGATGTCGGGCATGATCACCAGTTCGTTGACGATCGGGTTCGGCGCCTCGGCGGCGATGATCCCCGGTTCGGTCAGGCCCAGGTAGCGGCCGCTGGTGATGCGTTGCTTGGCGTGGGAAATGGTCGCGCCTTTCATCGGCCCCTTCATCACGCCGGGACCGCAACCGGTGCAGATATCCAGGCTGCGCAGGCCCAGTTCGTGGCCGACCTTCTTGGTGTACTGGTATTCCTCGGTGCTGATGGAGTGACCGCCCCAACACACCACCATTTTCGGTTCCAGGCCGGGACGCAGGGTGCGGGCGTTGCGCAGCAGGTGGAAGACGTAGTCGGTGATGCCCTGGGAGCTGTCCAGGTCGATGCGCTGGCTTTCCAGCTCATTCTCGGTATAGACGATGTCGCGCAGGGCGCTGAAGAGCATTTCGCGGGTGCTGGCGATCATTTCGCCATCCACGAAGGCGTCGGCCGGGGCGTTCAGCAGTTCCAGGCGGACACCGCGATCCTGCTGGTGGATACGGATTTCGAAGTCCTTGTAGGCTTCGAGGATGGTCTTGGCGTTGTCGACATGGGCGCCGGTGTTGAGGATGGCCAGGGCGCATTGGCGGAACAAGGTGTAGATGCTGCCGGAGCCGGCTTCGCTCAGTTGCTGCACTTCACGTTGGGAAAGGGTTTCGAGGCTGCCCTTGGGGCTAACCGAGGCGTTGATTACCGATCGTTGGGTCATGCTTTATTCCATCAAGGCGATGTCGCCGGGCTGCTAAGGCGCCGGCTGCACCAGAAAGGCTTCGCGCGCACGCGTTTTCCTAGCATAGCTAAATCAGGCACCCAGGTGGTCGGTGCCGGTGGGTTCAGCTTGCAGGATTTTAACGCGCCGCGAAACCCGCGGGCATGTCGTCAGTGCTCAGCTTGCGTTGGCGTCCAGCTCGAGTTCGGCGCACAGGCCGCCACCGTCACGATTGCTCAGGGTCAGTGTGGCGCCCATGGCAACGGCCAGTTGCTGGGCGATGGCCAGCCCCAGGCCGGTGCCGCCGGTGCTGCGGTTGCGTGAGCTTTCCACACGGTAGAAGGGCTTGAGGACTTCTTCCAGCTCCGCCGGGGCGATTCCCGGGCCGCGATCCAGAACCAGGATCGACAGTCGCCGGTTTTCCCGGGTAGTGATCACGATCTGCGCCTGCCCGGCGAATTTCAGCGCGTTATCCACCAGGTTGACCAATACGCGTCGCAGGGCATGGGGACGGGTGTCGATCAGCACGCCGTTCTTGCCGAGCAGCTCCACGGCTTGCCCGGTGTCCTGGTAGTCGAACACCAGGCTGTCGAGAAACGCGTCGAGGTCGATGCGGCAATTGGCTTCGGTGGCGCCATGCACGCTGCGGGCATAGGCCACGCCTTCGCGGACCAGGTGCTCGATTTCCCCCAGATCCTGCCAGAGCTTGTCCTTCTCGCTGGAGTCGTCCATGAACTCGGCCCGCAGCTTCATGCGCGTGATGGGGGTTTGCAGGTCATGGGAAATCGCCGCCAGCAGTTGCATGCGCTCCTTGAGATAGGCGGCGATGCGCGCCTGCATGGCGTTGAATGCGGCAGCAGCGTGGGCCACTTCGGTCGGGCCGGCTTCGTCCAGGTGTACGCCGTGGGTATTGGGGTCGAGGTTTTCCACGGCGTGGGCCAGGCGGGTCAGCGGGCGTACGGCAATCCGCACCGCCAGCCAGGCACAGCCGAGCATCAGCAGCAACTGGCCGAGCAGGACAAAGGGCAACCAGGGCGACATGGGCATGATCGACGGGGTGACGTCGAGGGTCACCGGGCTGCCGTCGCGCAGTTTCAGGTGGGCCTGGAAGTGTTTGCGCGGGCCGGGAATGTCGGTAAAGCTCAGCGAGTAGTCGTGGCCGATGGCGTCTTCAAGCGTGGGGACGGCGATCGGTACTTCATCCGGACTCATGGGCGTCCCGGGAGCGCCCTCGTTCAGGACGTAGTGGTAGTTGCGCCGGGCGAGGCGCGGCAACCAGCTTTCCCGCTCGTTCGCCGGCAGGCGTTCAAGGATGGCGATGGAGGTCGAGACATCGGTTTCCAGGTTGCCGAGCATGGCGCTCTTGGCGCTTTGATAGCGCTCGTAGGATTGCGCGCCGAAGGACAGCGCCTGGGCGAGGATCAAGCCGGCGAGGAAGATCAGCGACAAGCGCGAGCCCAGGGTGCGCGGCCAGCGCAGAAACCGTGTCATTGGCTTGCACCGAGGATTTCCACCGGCAGCGAGAACACATAACCCTCGCTACGCACGGTCTTGATATAGGCCGGCTCACGGGCATCGTCCAGCAATCTTTGGCGCAGGCGGCTCACCAGCAGGTCGATGGAGCGGTCGAACAGGTCGGCGTCGCGACCCTGGGTAAGGTTGAGCAATTGGTCGCGGTTCAGGACCCGCTGCGGATGGTCGAGGAACACCCGCAACAAGCGATATTCGGCGCCGCTGAGGGCTACCAGGGTGCCGTTTTCATCCAGCAGGTGGCGGGCACTGGTGTCGAGCTTCCAGCGGCCGAAGCCCAGCAGTCGACCGCTTTCGGTGACGATCAGGTTCGGTGGCAGCATCCGCGTACGGCGTAGCACCGAGTTGATCCGGGCCAGCAGCTCGCGCGCGGCAAAGGGTTTGACCAGGTAATCGTCGGCGCCCATTTCCAGGCCGATGATGCGGTCGGTTTCGTCGCTGCGGGCGGTCAGCATCAGCACCGGCGTGGCCTTGTGCTTGCCGGCGCGCAGTTCACGGCACAGCAGCAGGCCATCGTCGCCGGGCATCATGATGTCCAGCACGATCAGGTCCACCGGCGTGGTTTCGAGGAAGGTGCGCATCTGCCGGCCGTCGGCGACCACGGTGGTGCGCAGGCCGTTCTTCTTGAGGTAGTTGCCCACCAGCTCTCTGATCTCGCGGTCATCGTCCACGATCAGGATGTGATCGACATGATCCATGGGGCCGAGCTCCATCAATGTTGGTTTAGAGCACAGTCTAGCGAGAGCGGCGGCGGCTGGCATCGGGCCTTTGTATTGCAGTGTATCTGACGGACTACGGATACACGGGTATGCAAAAACGCCTGGCGGTCGCGGGGCAAGGGCTGCCACTGGGTGAGCGATTTGTATCGATCTGTATCCCAGCGCCCCTGGGACACGTGAGCTTATATCCGGGTCGGTTCGCGACACATTCGGGATACCTCAAGGGCATTCAATGAGCTCCATCGAGGCGATGCAGATCACCTCGGCCTCACTGAACAACTCACCCTTGAACCGATAGGAATCCACCATGAACAGCAAAGCCATCTACGCCGCCTGCCTTTTTGCCGCCCTCAATATCTGCACGCTGTCGGCCCGTGCCGAATCTCAGGTACAGCCTGAGACCTACACCTACGGTAGCCATCTGGATATTCAGAAAGTGTTGTCCATCACCGAGGGTGATGGTGCCGCCTGCAGTGTCATCAATGCCCGGATGACCTACCTCGATTCCCAGAGCCAGGAGCACGTCCTCGATTACCGCAAGTTCTCTGACCACTGCAACGAAGGCAGCTGAGTTGCCTGCGGGTTTTGGCCTCTTGCCAGGCACTGTTGGCAGCGCCATGAAAAAGTAGCGCCCACGACAAGTGCCTTGGATTAATCAAGTTCGATTGCTCGGATAACCCTAAAAAAGCTACCGCACAAAGTGCAGAACACTCAGCGCAGTAGCTAAAACTTACCAAAGGGATGATGAAGTCGAGATGACTCAATAACTGTTCCGGGCAAGTGTCCGGAGAATAGTTGAGGCATAACGTTGCCATCGGCGCGAACAGTACCATTGTCGCCGGATGATGGCTTATCAGCCGTATCGATAGTCAGTATTGATACAAATCTGCGCGATTGTATCGGCGGCGACGTCGCAACATCCGCCGCCGAGCCTCGCCCTCTATCTCCAGCGCATCCATCCGTCAGTCGCTGAAGTTGGCGTACTCGGCCCCCATGCGACCGTTGCGCTTGACCCGGTAGAGCAGTTCATCGACCTTCTCGACAAAACCCAGTGCCTGTTCGTCGAGGGCGGGGCGCGTGGTGCCGACGCCGAGGCTGAGGCTCAGCAGCCCGGAAATCGCCGACTTCTCATGTTCGATCTGCTGCTGGCGAATCAGTTGCAGGCATTTCTCCGCCACTTGCCGTGCCTTGTCCGCCGGTGTTTCGGGCAATAGCCAGATGAACTCCTCGCCGCCGATCCGGGCAATGAAGTCCCGTGGCCGATTGGTCGCCTGGGACAAGGTCTGGGCTACTTGTCGCAGGACTTCGTCACCCTTGATATGCCCGTAGTGGTCGTTGTACTGCTTGAAAAAGTCGATATCCAGGATAATCAGCGACAGCGGCAGTTGATTGCGCTGGGCATGTTCCCACTCTCGGGCGAGCACGGTGTCGAACATGCGGCGATTGGCGATACCGGTCAGGCCATCCTGGAACGAGTACTCCTCCAACTGCTTTTGCAGGCGGATCAGGTGTTCTTCGGTTTTCTTGCGCTCGCTGATATCGAACATGAAGCCGATCAGCGCCTCGACTTCGCCGTCCTTGCGCACCACATGCACCACATCGCGGATCCAGACGTATTCGCCGTCGCGGGTCAGCGCCCGGTAGTCGGCCTCGTGGTCGACGCCGGCCTTGGACTGCGACACACAGAAGTTCACCACATACTCGCGGTCATCCGGGTGCATGCGGGCCACCCAGTCATCGACCCCGACCCAACTGTCCGGTGTCCAGCCGAGCAGGGTCTCGATCTGCGGGCCGATGTAGCTGAAGGTCATGGTTTGCCAGTCAATCCGCCAGGGAATGGCCCTGGTTGATTCGAGCAGGGTCTTGTAAACGTCACTATGGGTTTCGGCGGAGGGCGTGGCGCTCATGGTCGATCAGGCTTCGCTGGCGGGGATGGGCGCTAGAATGTTGTGCACAAGGCGGTTAATCAAGGTCCAGGCGATACATGGCAAGGGAATTTGCTTTCCCCGCGCGGGCCTGTGTTGTAAAAGCAGTGACGCATCGGCTTTTTGAACGTCTATGACTAGAATCCGCGACGCTGCTTACCGCCAGTGTCGATATCGGCCTATGAAAAAAGGGAACCTTATGATCATCAAACCACGCGTTCGTGGCTTTATCTGTGTGACTACCCATCCAGTGGGTTGCGAAGCCAACGTCAAGCAACAGATTGACTACGTCACCCAGCAAGGCCCGGTCAGTGACGGACCGAAGAACGTCCTGGTGCTCGGTGCATCCACCGGTTACGGCCTGGCGGCACGCATCACCGCGGCCTTCGGTTGCGGTGCCAATACCCTGGGCGTGTTCTTCGAGCGCGAAGGCGACGAAGGCAAGCTCGGCACTGCGGGCTGGTACAACAGCGCCGCGTTCCACAAGTTTGCCGAAGCCAAAGGCCTGTACGCCAAGAGCATCAATGGCGATGCATTCTCCGATGAAGTCAAGCGCCTGACCATCGAGACCATCAAGCGCGACATGGGCAAGATCGACCTGGTGGTCTACAGCCTGGCGGCGCCGCGTCGTACCGATCCGAAAACCGGTGAAGTCTACAGTTCGACGCTCAAGCCGATCGGCAAGTCGGTCACCCAGCGTGGCCTGAACACCGACAAGGAAGAGGTCAACGTCACCACGCTGGCCGAGGCGACCCAGGAAGAAATTGACGGTACAGTCAAGGTCATGGGTGGCGAAGACTGGCAGCTGTGGATCGATGCGCTGGACGAAGCCGGCGTGTTGGCTGACGGTGCGAAAACCACCGCGTTCACCTACCTGGGCGAAAAGCTGACCCACGACATCTACTGGAACGGCTCCATTGGCGCGGCCAAGAAGGACCTGGACCAGAAGGTCCTGAAGATTCGCCAGCGCCTGGCGGCCAAGGGCGGCGACGCGCGGGTTTCGGTGTTGAAAGCCGTGGTGACCCAGGCCAGCTCGGCGATCCCGATCATGCCGCTGTACCTGTCGTTGCTGTTCAAGGTGATGAAGGAGCAGGGCTCCCACGAAGGTTGCATCGAGCAGGTCTACGGCCTGTACAAGGACAGCCTGTACTCGCCGACGCCGATCCTCGACGAAGACGGTCGCCTGCGTGCCGACTACAAGGAGCTGCAGCCGGAAGTCCAGGCGCAGGTGGCGAAGCTGTGGGATGCGGTCACCACCGAAAACCTCAACGAACTGACGGATTTTGCCGGCTACAAGGCCGAGTTCCTGCGTCTGTTCGGTTTCGGGGTCGAAGGTGTGGACTACGATGCTGACGTCAGCCCGGACGTGGCGATTGTCAATCTGATCCAGGCCTGAATCGGCGCCCGCGTCCTGCGGGGTTGAGGCGGGCGCTTGAGGAGCTGGTCAATCCAGCTCCTCAAGGCGATTACCGGGTCTGGCCGCGCAGCTTCGAAGGCGCGGCGCAACCTCCAGCCGTTGTTACTTGATGACCTTCCAGTTTTTGTAGAAACCCTGGCGCAGGGTGAACGCCGCGCTGGCGAACGCCGCGATCGCGCCGCTGATAATGCGCGGAGCGTAGGATGGGCGGACGATATCGATGAACAGGCAGTAACGCTTGGCGTCGTTCTTGTTGAAGGACGCATGCAGCAGTGTGTCATCGAAAATGAACAGCGGGTCGTCATGCCAGTAGTGTTTCTGATTCCGGCACTGGATATAGACGCCGTCATGGTGTGGCGCCGGAGCCATGTTGTAGAGCACGCGGAACATCATGCGCAGTGGGCCGAAGTGGAAGGAGGTCGAGCGGTTTTCATTGAATACCGACACACCCACGGTCTTGACGTAGGGGAATTTCTGCTGGAGTTCCGCAATGTCCAGTTCGGTATCGATCTTGCGCCCGTACCATTGGAAGAACAGCATGCCGCGCTTGTTTTCCGCCATCCGCGAATCGAGATACTGGATAATCTCGTCCTTGTGGCTCATTGCCTTGTCGATGACCTGCTGCAGGTCGCGCTGGCAGTCTTCCGGCAGGTCCTGCATCTTGTAGATGCCGCGATTGGGCTTGCTGATCAGGTCGAACAGGGTGTTGAAGGGTGACAGCACCCAAGTGTTGCGCCCGTTGCCGATAAAATATTTCTTCGCCAGCTCGGCGGTGTAGATGCCGTTGCGCAGGAAGTCATAGATACCGCAAACGACAACCAGGAGCAGGAAGCCGAGGATGGTTTTCGGAAAGCAGTAGATCAGCAAGAGTACGGCCAGGGTCCAAAGGGCGGAAACGACTTTCTTGCGGATGTTGCGAATACTCATGAAACACTGCTCCCTAGAGCGACTGCGGCATCTGTGGCGTGCGCCGGGACGGCGCGGTAAAGCCTGGAAAAAAGTGCTGAATGTTACTGTTTTGTAGTGGCATTTAACAGTTTTTGTTAAAAGCGGATCTTGATCTGAAGCTATGGTCATGATGTTTTGAGCGCCATGATGGCGCCCTATGGGATAGGAAAACCAATGAAATTATCTTCTGTAATCGCCTTGTTCATCGTCCTGACGGTGGGCCATGCCGGTCTCGGCGAAGCCCGGCAGTCGAGGCAGCAGACCGAATCGGTGGCGGGGGTCTTCGATTATTACCTGCTGACCTTGTCCTGGTCGCCGACCTTCTGTCTGACCCATGCCAACGATCAGCAGTGCAGTGGCAAGGGTTATGGCTTTGTGCTCCATGGCTTGTGGCCGCAGTATGCCAAGGGCGGCTGGCCGCAATCCTGCCCGCCACTGACACCCCTGACGCAGCAGGAGCGGCAGAAGGGCCTCACGCTGTTTCCCTCGGGCAAACTGCTGGCGCATGAGTGGGACAAGCACGGCACCTGCAGTGGCCTGGGCGCTTTGGGCTACCTGAATGCGGCCGACAAGGCGCTGGGAGCGGTGGTGGTCCCGCAGGCCCTGCAACCCTCGACGACGCCGCGCGAATACTCCGCCGAGCAGATTGTCCAACTGTTCCGCCAGAGCAACCCGGGGCTGCCCGAGGGCGGTGTGACGGTGCGCTGCAGCGGACCGGAACTGGCCGAGGTGCGTGTCTGCCTGACCAAGGACCTGGGCTTCGGCGAGTGCGGCAAGGGCGTCAGGAATCAATGCCGGCAAGGGCCGGTGCGCGTGCCGCCGATTCGCTGATCGGGCCGGGCTACCTGGGCGGCGCTTGAATCGAGGCGCTGCTCAAGTGTCGTGTTGTGCACAAATGTTCAAGACAGGCGCGCGACGGGCTGGCAAAGTCAGCGTCTTTTTCCTTGTGCCCGAGTCTTATGTCCGATCATCTGTTACCTCGCGCCGCTTTCCTGCGCGGCGCCGTGGCCATCCTGCCGTTGTCCCTGGCGACCGCGCCCTGGGGATTGCTGGCCGGCTCCATGGCCATCGAGGCCAACCTGACGCCGCTGCAGGGCCAGGGCTTGTCCGGCATCGTGTTTGCCGGGGCCGCGCAACTGGTGGCGATCGGCATGCTCAAGGGGGGCGCGGGGATTTTCTCGATCCTGCTCACCACCGCGCTGCTGACCTCGCAACACCTGTTGTACGGCATGAGCATGCGCTCGGTGATTTCCCCGTTGTCCGGCCGCTGGCGGGTCGGCTTGGGCTTCCTGCTGACCGACGAATTGTTTGCCTTGACCAGCCAGCACGACAAGCAACGATTCAACCGCTGGTACGCGCTGGGGGTGGGGCTGACGTTCTATATCGCCTGGAACCTGTTCACCCTGGCGGGGATCGTGCTGGGCCGCAGCATTCCCGGCCTTGAACACCTGGGGCTGGATTTCTCCATCGCGGCGACCTTTATCGCCTTGATCACCCCGGTGGTGCGCAATGTGCCGACCGTGGTCTGCGTGGCGGTGTCGTTGTTCTGTTCGGTGCTGTTCAGCTACTGGCAGTTGGGTTCGGCGCTGGTGCTGTCGGGGCTGGCGGGAATGACGGCGGGATTTCTCTGCAACAAGCTGTATCGGGGGCGCGAATGATGGTCTGGGCGGTGATTTTCGGGATGGGCCTGTTGGTGTTCCTCAACCGTTATGTGTTTCTCGAACCGCGCTTGCCGGTGCGCCTGAGCAGCAATGCCCGGCAGTTCCTCGGCTTTGCCGTGCCGGGCATGCTCACGGCGATCTGCGGGCCGATCGTGTTCATGCCCGATCACCAGTTGAACCTGCAATACGACAATCCGTACCTGCTCAGTTCGCTGGTGGCCATCGGCCTGGTGCTCTACACCCGCAACACCTTGCTCAGCATGTTGCTGAGCATGGCGTTCTTTTTCCTGCTGCGCTGGTGGTTGGGGTGATCTTCGGCTGAGCTGCTGGTGCGGCTTATTTGAAGTTGGTATCGGCCACCGGCATGATTGTCGCGACACGCCAGCCGTCGGCGTTGCGCAGCAGGGTCTGGCTGATCAGGAAGGTGTTTTTCTGCGGCGTTTCACCGGCGTGGCTGCGGGTGAAAGTCACGGGCACCAGGATCTGCGCCACCGTGTCATTGAGCTGCGTAGTGCGGAATTTGCTCATGTCCGGGTCCAGTTGCCAGACGCCCTGATAGTAGTCTTTCAAGCGTTCGACCACCGCATCCGGTCCCCAACTGGCGCCGCCCCGGGCGTACCAGAGCATCTGCGGCGAATCCCAGAGCATCGAGCGGATCTGCTTGAGGTCGTGGGCGTTCTGCGCCTTGACGAAATCGCTGAAGAACCCGCGCACCTCGTCTTCGTTCGAGGCGGCGAAGGCGCTGCTGGTGGAGAGGGTGATCAGTGCACCCAGCAGCAGGGAACAGGTGGCGATGCGGGTGGTGGGAAACAGCTTCATGGTTGCTCCTGGCAGGCGTTCTGCGACTCAAAGGACAATGCGTGTTCATCTGTGAGCCAGCCTAATCGTCCGAGGACCATGAAAAGTGCCGTTTAACCCTCGTTTCGGGACGTCCAGGCGGGTGGGTCACTCAAAGGTGAACGCGGTTTTGTGGCGAGCGGGCTTGCCCGCGCTCGGCTGCGAAGCAGTCGTTAAATCGGATATCTCGCTCTTTCTGAAACACCGCGTTCGCCGGTTTTAGGGCCGCTTCGCGCCCCAACGCGGGCAAGCCCGCTCGCCACAAGTCCATGTTCATCTTCAGGTTTGAGGTAAGCCCAGCTTGCATTTCGACTCAAGAAATGGCTTCGCGCTGTTGCGTCGGCCCGGTCTTGACTCGGGCATTGCGCCGCATGGCCCGTGGCGGTTCGCCGAACGCCCGGACAAAGGCGCGGCGCATCCGCTCGCTGTCACCGAAACCGGGAAAGGTGATGAGACCGATACGCAGGATACTGACTCCGAAGCACCCTGGACCTGCGGGAAGAATAGATTACCTCAATCATGAAATCTGCAGAGTGAGTCCAGACCGAGTTGTTTCCCCTTCACGGCCCCGCGTGCTTCAACAACTCCTTGCGCAACTTGCCCGGTGACAGGCCGAACAGGCTCTGGAAATGCCGGATGAAATGCGGCGCGTCGGCAAAGCCGCATTCAAAGGCTATTTCGCCGATCTGCCGATCCGAGCTGACCAGCAGCCAGCGCCCGAAGCGTAGCCGCACCTGGCGGTAGAACTGCGCCGGGCTGGTATCGGTTTCCGCCATGAACAGCCGTTCCAACTGGCGTTTGCTGGTGCCGACCCAATGGGCGATGGCTTCGATTTCCAGCGGTTCGGCCATGTGTTTTTCCATCAGCATCACCGCCTCGTGCAGGCGCCGGTTGGACGAGCTGGCATAACCCAGGGCCTTGCGCCGCTCGAGAAAGCTGCCGGTGCCGCTCTTGGCCACGGTCATCTGGTGCACCACCTTGCCGGCGCGGTCCGGCCCGCAGTGCATGCCAATCAGATGCACCGCCAGCTCGATCACCGAGACACCGCCGGCGCAGGTAATACGGTCCTTGTCGATCAGGAAGTCGTTGTGGGTGATAAACCGCAGCGTCGGGAACAGGCGTTTCCAGTCATCGGCATGGTAGGCATGCACACAGGCGGTGTGACCTTCCATCAGGCCGTGGCGGGCCAGCACGAAGCTGCCGGTGCACAGGCCGATCAAGGGCACACCGGCCGCCGCGGCCTGGTGCAGGAACGCCGGGTAGCTTTTCGGCACATCGGCCAGCGAGTCCAGCAGGCCGCCGATCACCACTATGTAGTCGAAGCGTTGCGGGTCGCCCATCTCGCTGTCGATGGGCACATCCAGCCCACCGCTGGAGGCGACGCGTTGCCCCGGCGTGCCCAGCACTTTCCATTCGCAGCGGATCGGCCGGCTCTGGTCGCCGGTGTCGGCGGCATGGCGCAGCGCGTCGGTCAGCCCGGACAACGACAGCAGCGGAAAACGCGGCCAGAGCACGATGCCCACCGACAGTTCCGCCGTTCCGCGACGCTTGCGCGGGGCGGGGGCCGGTTGCTGGTCAAGGCGCGCCACCAGGCTCGGCTCGCCGGCCTCGTTCGCGGTTTCATGCAGATGTCGCAAATATTCAATCATTCGTGCAAAGCATCCAACTGATTCAGGTGCCCTCGGCCCTAGGATGAAGGCCTGCCCAACATCCTGTCGTTCAATAAGAAAACCAACGAGGTGCACACGATGAACAAGCCTGACATACAACGTTTTACCGGCCTTTGTGCCGGATTGATACTGTCCCTGCTGGCCGCGGGCCCGGCGTTCGCGCTGGACACCGTGGAGCCGGGCAGCCTGACCATCGCCTTCAGCGGTGACATGCCGGGGACCGGTTATCAAGATAGCAAGATGGTCGGCTACGACGGTGAAATCCTTCAACAAATTTCCGAGAAGCTCGGGATGAAGGTCAAGCCGGCGCTGATGGAGTGGTCGGGGACCATTGCCTCGGTGCAGGCCCGCCGCGTCGACGTCATGGCCGGGACCATGGGCTGGACCGAGCAGCGCTCGAAAATCATGGCCCTGAGCGATCCGATCCACTATTTCAAGAACGGCATCACCCAGACCGACAAGACCGACTGGAAGACCCTCAAGGACCTGCAGGGCAAGAAGGTCGGGACCATCACCGGGTTCTCCTTCATTCCCGAGATGCGCAAGATCCCGGGGCTGCAAGTGACGCTCTACGACACCTCGGACGCCGCCGTGCGTGACCTGCTCGCCGGGCGTATCGATGCGGTGATCGGTGATCCACCGGTCATGCAGTACGCCATTTCCCGCAATGCCCAGTGGCACCTGCACTTCAACGCCTTCACCGACAACGATCCGGATTTCCCCCTGCTGACCGGGCTGGGGCAGGTGGTGTTCGGTTTCAACAAGGACAATCCGCAGCTGCTGGCGGCGGTCAATGCGCAGATCGAGGCGCTCTGGAAAACCTGCGAGATGCGCAAGATCGGCGCTCGCTACGGCCTGACCCAGGATGTCTGGTTCATGCCCCAGGGCAAGGACCTGCGCCTGAGCGTCGACCGTCCGGCGGATTGGAAACTGCCTGGCTGCCAATAATAAAGCGTAGTGCGCAGGGGCAGCTGGTCGACCCTGCGCCAGACCGAGAAAAAGCGGGTGAGCAAGATGTCCAACCTGGTAGAACCTGCGCTGTTGCGCGTGTGTGATCTGTACAAGAGTTATGGCGACCTGGAAGTGCTCAAGGGCATCAGCCTGGAGCTCAAGGCCGGGGAAACCCTGTCGTTGATCGGCCCCAGCGGTTCCGGCAAGTCGACCTGCCTGCGCTGCATCAATTACCTGGAGAAGCCCAGCCGGGGTGAAATCTGGCTCGGCGATGAACTGATCGGGCAAGCCCGCGAGGGTTCGCGCCTGCGTTTGCTCAGCGACCGGGAAATGGCCCCGCAACGGCTGGAGATCGCCATGGTCTTCCAGCTGTTCTACCTGTGGCCGCACTTGAACGTCCGCGACAACGTCGCGCTGGGTTCGATCAAGGCCCGTGGCATGCCGCGCAAGCAGGCTTATGAGCTGGCCGAAGCGATGCTGGAGAAGGTCCACCTGCGGCACAAGGCCGATGCCTATCCCGAGCAGTTGTCCGGCGGGCAACAGCAGCGGGTGGCGATTGCCCGGGCCCTGGCGCAGCAACCCAAGGTGATCCTGTTCGATGAGCCGACCTCGGCCCTCGACCCCGAACTGGTGGGCGAAGTGCTGGCGGTGATCCGTGAGCTGGCCGAAGAGGGCCGGACCATGATCATGGTTACCCACGAAGTCCGCTTTGCCCGCGACGTGGCCGATCGGGTGATTTTCATGGACGGCGGCCATATCGTCGAGCAGGGGCCTTCCGCCCAGGTGATCGACACGCCCAGCCATGAGCGCACCCGCAGCTTCCTCGGGCGCATGGCCATGGAGCAGGCTTGAATGAGCAACCTCCAGACCTTTTTCGGCTTGTTGCCCCTGCTGTTGAGCGGTGCCCTGACGGCACTGGAAATCGCCCTGTGCACCCTGGTGCTGGCCAGTATCGGCGGCCTGGCACTGGCGGTGTGGCTGACCTTCAGCCGTTCGCGGCTGGTGCAGGCGGGCATTGCCTGTTTTATCGAATGGATGCGCAACGTGCCGGCCCTGGCGCATTTGTTCCTGATCTACTTCGGCCTGTCGTACCTGGGGATCAACCTGCCCGCGTGGTTGGCGGCCATCGTCGGCTTGAGCCTGGTGGGCAGTGCCGTGCTCTGCGACATCTTTCGCGCCGGCCTGCAGTCGCTGCATGTCGGGCAATACGAGGCCGGCCTGGCCGTCGGGCTGACCCGTGCGCAGATACTGGCCAACATCCTCTTGCCGCAGTCGTTGCGCCGTTCGTTGCCGGCGTTCGCCAACTACGTCACGCAGCTGATCAAGGACACCTCCATTGCCTCGGCCATCGCCGTGCCGGAAATCATGTTCCTGGCGCGCAACCTGGTGACCTCGACCTTCCAGACCTCGCTGATCTACTTCGCGGTGATGTGCATCTACGCCGCGATGATCCTGCCCATCGGCCTGGGTTTTATCCGCCTTGAACGACATTGGGGGAGCGCACGATGATCAGTTTCTTTGCGCAATACCCCGAGTACTGGAGCGACTGGACCGCGCGCCTGCTGCAAGGCGGCGTGGTCACTGCAAAGCTGTCGCTGGGTGGTTTCGCCCTGGCGGCACTGCTCGGCAGCCTGCTGACCTGGGCCCTGCGCAGCCCGTTTGCCTGGTTGCGGCGCTCGGCGCTGTATTTCATCCAGGGCATGCGTGCGCTGCCTTTATTGGCCTTGCTGCTGGCGCTGTATTTCTCCCTGCCGAGCCTGGGCCTGACCTTGTCCGGTTTCGAGGCCGGCATCCTCGGGTTGGGCTTGCAGGGCAGTGCCTATATCGCCGAAATCCTGCGCGGCGGCCTGGATGCCTTGCACCGGGGCCAGCGTGAGTCGGCGATTGCCGTCGGCCTGACACCGTTCCAGGCATTCACTGCGGTGATCCTGCCCCAGGCGATCCGCGGGATGTTGCCGCCGTTGCTCAACGCCTATGTGTCGATCCTCAAGGACAGCTCGCTGTGCGCCCTGATCGCCACCGATGAGCTGATGCTGGCTGCCCGGGCGATTGCCTCGGAGAGCTTTCTGCCGATGCACATCTTCCTGTTGGTCGGCCTGTTCTATTTCGTGATCGCGTTCCCGCTTTCCTTGCTGTCACGGGTGCTTGAGAAGCGCTTTTCCCGCGGCCGCAAAAGCCTGAGAGGTTGACTGGATGAATTCCCTGGACCACAGCACTTTCCACAGTATCGGCCAGTTGCAGCAGGCGCTGCGCAGTGGTCGCCTGACCAGCGAGGCGCTGGTACGCGGCCAACTGGCGCGTATCGAGCGTTTCAACGGCCAGCTCAATGCCTATGTCGAGGCCTATACCCGACGTGCGCTGGGCGCGGCCATCGCGGCCGACCAGCAGCGGACCGCCGGAGTCGACCTCGGGCCGTTACATGGCATTCCAATGGCCATCAAGGACCTGTTTGAAATCGCCGGGCAGGCCATCACCGGCGGCTCGCTGGCGCAGCCTCCGCGCATCTCGCGCCTCACGGCAACCGCCGTGCAGCGCCTGGAGCGAGCCGGCGCAATTATCCTGGGCAAGACCCACACGGTGGAGTTCGCCTTCGGTGGCTGGGGCACCAATGCGGTGATGGGCACGCCCTGGAATCCCTGGGACCGCGAAGTCCATCGGGCGCCGGGCGGTTCCAGCAGCGGTTCGGCGGTGGCGGTGGCCAGCGGCCTGGCCAGTGCCGCCCTGGGCACCGATACCGGTGGCTCGGTGCGGATTCCCGCCGGCATGTGCGGCCTGGTGGGCTTGAAGACCACCCGTGGGCTGATCAGTCGTCACGGTTTGATCGAACTCTGTCCGTCGCTGGACTCGGTCGGGCCGATCACCCATACCGTCGAGGATGCGGCCTGGATGCTCGATGCCTTGCTCGGCCCCGATCCGCTGGACCCGGTCTCGGCGCAGGCGCCAGTGTTCAGTGCCGCGACTGGACTCAACCAACCGGTGGCCGGGCTCAGAATCTGGGTCTTGCCCCAGGCCGAACGCGCCGCCATTGCGAGCGATATCCTGGCGGCCTACGATCAAGGGCTGGAGCAACTGGCCGCGTTGGGCATGCAACTGGTGGAGCAACCACTGCCGCGCTCGCTGGAGTTGTGCATGCGGGTGGCCGGCGGGCTGATGAGTGCCGAAGGTTATGCCAGCCTGGGGGCCCTGTTTGAACAGCGCGACCTGCGTTTCGATCCTCACGTCCAGCGCCGGGTATTGAGCGGCAAGGCCATCGATTCGGCGGCCTATATCGACCTGCACAACCAACGCCGCGCCGCGCGCAAGGCCATGCAGGAGGCGATGCTGAATGTCGATGCCTGTGTGTTCCCGACCAATGCCGTCGGCAGCGTGCCCGTGGAGCAAGTTGATGAGTACGGCACGCCGCTGGCCCTGCTGGGGCGTTTCGCCAATCTGCTCAACCTGTGTTCGGTGGCGTTGCCGGTGGGTTTTGACGGTCAGGGCATGCCGGTGTCGATGCAGATTGTCGGTCGGGCCTTCGCCGAGCCGCTGATCCTGCGCATCGGCCATGCCTATCAACAGCGGACCGACTGGCACCGGTTGAGCCCGAGCGGCTGGGCCCTGGACAAGGAGGCGGTGTAATGGAGATTTGCGTGGTGGGCGCCGGTATCGTCGGCCTGAGCAGTGCCTGGTTCCTGCACCGGGCCGGGCATCGCGTCACGGTGGTCGACCAGGCGTCGGGCCCCGGCATGGGCGCGGTGGGCGGCAACGGTGCGCAGTTGAGCTACAGCTATGTGCAACCTCTGGCCGATCCGTCGCTGTTGCCGGGAATCCCGAAACTGTTGCTGGATCGTAACGGGCCGTTGCGCTTCACTCCGCAATGGAGCCCGGAGCAATGGCGCTGGTGCATGGAGTTCCTGGCGGCCTGTCGGACTTCGGTGTCACGCCAGACCACGGTGGAGTTGCTGGCGTTGGCAACCGAGAGCCGCCAGGCCCTCGATGGGTTCATGCACGAGCAGCCGCTGGACTGCGATTTCACCCGCACCGGCAAGCTGGTGCTGTACCCGGATGCCGAAGGGCTGGACAAGGCCCAGCGCCAGGTGCGCTTGCAGGCCGGCCTGGGCTCGCGACAACAAGTGCTCGGTGCCAGTGAGGCGGTGGCGATAGAGCCGGCGCTGGCCGGCTATCAGTCGGCGTTTCATGGTGCGATTCACACCGACAGCGAATGCGCGGTGGACGGTCTCAAGCTCTGTCGAGAAATGGCCCGGATCCTGGCCGGGGAGGGCGTGCAGCTGTTGTTCGAGCGTAAGGTCGAGGGGTTCCAGCGCCGTGGTGAACGGATCACTGCGCTGAACCTGAAGCATGTCCGCGACGGGGCCGAAGTGCTGCACAGCGAGGCGGTGGTCCTGGCCGCGGGTGCCCACAGCACCGGCTTGCTGGCGCAACTGGGTAGCCGTTTGCCGGTCTATCCGCTCAAGGGCTACAGCATTACCTTGCCGATTACCGGGCACACCCGGGCGCCGACGGTGAGCATCACCGATATGCGCCGCAAGACCGTGTTCGCCCGCATCGGCGACCGCCTGCGGGTGGCCGGGATGGTGGAGTTGTGCGGGATGGACGCGTCGATTCCGGCGGCGCGGATCGAGCAACTGCAAGCCTCGACCGAGGCGCTGTTCGGCGGCGGCTGGAACACCGCCGATTGTCAGCCCTGGAGCGGTTGGCGGCCGGCGACGCCCACCGGCAGGCCTGTGCTTGAACGCCTCGCAGGCAGTAACCTGTACCTCAACACCGGGCATGGCGCGCTGGGCATGACCCTGGCCTTTGGCAGTGCGCAGCGCCTGGTGCGGTTGGTCGAGCACGCGGCCGGCTGATATTTATCCAAGGAGAAAGACCGATGACGATTCAACGTTTCCAGAGCAATGCGCGGATGTCCGGCGTGGTCAGTCATGCTGATGTGCTGTACCTCGCCGGCCAGGTGCCGGGCGATCTGCAAGGCGATATCGAGTCCCAGACCCTTCAGGTGCTGGAGAAGATCGACGGGCTGCTGGCCCTGGCCGGTAGTGACAAGACCCGGCTGTTGAGCGCGCAGATCTGGCTCAAGCATATCGACCGCGACTTCGCGGCGATGAACGCGGTCTGGGATGCCTGGTTGCCGGAGGGCGGCGCCCCGGCCCGGGCCACGGTCGAAGCCAACCTGGCGCGGCCCGAAGTGTTGGTGGAAATCATGGTCATCGCGGCCAAGGCCTGAGTCATCAGGCGCAACGCGCGCCCCTGTAGGAGCCGGCAAGCCGGCTCCTACAGGGGGTGGATGTTCCAGCACAAAGTCAGCGGCATGGCCAAAACCTGGCGTCGGCTTAACCCAGCGCTTCGCGCAACCGATGCCACAACATCCCCAGCGCCAGCAGCGGCGAGCGCAGGGCCTTGCCTCCCGGGAAGGTCATGTGCGGCACCGCGCTGAAGATATCCATGCCCTTGCTCTGTCCGGCATGGATCGCCTCGGCCAACAACCGCGCGGTCCAGTGGGTCACGTTGACACCATGCCCCGAATAACCCTGGGCATAGAACACATTCGGATGCGCTTGCAGGCGCCCGACCTGGGGGAAACGGTTGGCGGTGATGCCGATCATGCCGCCCCATTGATAGTCGATACGCACGTCGGCCAGCTGCGGCAGCACCTTGAGCATCTTCGGCCGCATATAGGCGCCGATATCCGCCGGATCACGCCCGGAATAGTGACAGGCACCGCCGAACAACAGGCGTTTGTCGGCAGAAAGACGGTAGTAATCCAAGCCGACTTTCTGGTCGCACAGCGACAGGTTCTGCGGAATCAACTCGGCGGCCATCTCGGGTGCCAGCGGTTCGGTAGCGATGATGTAGCTGCCGGCGGGCAGCACCTTGCCGCTCAGGCGTGGTTCCAGATCTTCCAGGTGTGCATTGCAGGCCAGCACCAGGCTGTTGGCGCGCACGCTGCCGCTGGCACAACGCACCTCCACGGTACTGCCATGGATCAGCTCCAGCACCGGACTCTGCTCGAAGATCCGTACCCCCAGCGCCTGCGCCGCCCGGGCTTCACCGAGCACCAGGTTGAGCGGGTGCAAATGCCCCGAGCCCCTGTCGATCAGGCCGCCGGCATACGCCGTGCTGGCCACCACCTGGGCCATCTCCCCGGGCGCGACAATCCGCGTTTCATGGGCATAACCCAATTCCGCCAGATGCTCCTGCTCGGCGCGGAACGCGGCGAACTGTGCCGGGGTGTTGGCCAGTTCGCAGAAGCCCCAGCGCAGGTCGCAGTCGATGGCGTGCTCGCGGATGCGCTCGGCCACCACCTCGACCGACTCGATACCGGCCCGCTCCAGATAACGCACGCCTTCGCTGCCGACATACTTGGCGAAGCCGCTGACATCATGGCCGATGCCCCGAATCAACTGTCCGCCATTGCGCCCGCTGGCGCCCCAGCCGATCCGCCGGCCTTCCAGCAGCACCACCGAGAGCCCGCGCTGCGCCAGCTCGATGGCGGTGTTGATGCCGGTAAAACCGCCGCCGATCACACACACATCAGCACTCACCTGGGATTCGAGCCGGGGATGATCCGGCATCGAACCGGCGGTCGCCGCGTAATAGGAGCGAGCATGTTCCATTGGGCGGGCTCGACTCATTTGTTGGACTTCACTTTGCTCCAGGAGCGGGTCATCAGGCGCATGATCTCAGGTGTCGGTGTGGTGGAGATGTAGAGCTTATCGAGGACTTCCTGGGACGGATAGACCTCGGGGTTGTGCACCAGCGCCTCGTCCATGTACTGCTTGGCCGCCGGGTTGGGGTTGGCATAGCCGACGGTGGCGCTGACCTTGGCAATCACTTGCGGGTCCAGCAGGTAGTTGATGAAGGCATGGGCCTCTTTCACATTGGTTGCATCCGCGGGGATCGCCAGCAGGTCGAACCACAGGTTGCTGCCTTCCTTGGGAATCGAGTAGGCGATGTTCACCCCGTTCTTCGCTTCCTTGGCCCGGTTCGCGGCCTGGAACACATCGCCCGAGTAACCGAAGGCAATGCAGATATCGCCGTTGGCCAGGTCCGAGATGTATTTGGAAGAGTGGAAGTAGGTGATATAGGGGCGCAGGGTCAGCAGCTTGGCTTCAGCCTTCTTGTAGTCGTCGGGTTTCGAACTGCGCGGGTCCATGCCCATGTAGTTGAGCATCGCCGGGAACACTTCGTCGGCCGAGTCCATGAACGAAACGCCGCACTGGGTGAGCTTCTTCAGGTTCTCCGGCTCGAACAGCACCGCCCAGGAGTCGATATGGTCGATGCCCAGCACCTGCTTGACCTTGTCGACGTTGTAGCCGATGCCGTTGGTGCCCCACAGGTAGGGTACCGAGTGTTCATTGCCCGGGTCGTTTTTCTCCAGCAGCTTGAGCAGCTTGGGATCGAGGTTCTTCCAGTTCGGTAGCTGCGAACGATCCAGTTTCAGGAAGGCCCCGGCTTTCACCTGGCGGCCGAGAAAATGGTTGGAAGGCACCACCACGTCGTAGCCGGTGCGGCCGGCCAGCAACTTGCCTTCCAGGGTTTCGTTGGAGTCGAAGACGTCGTAGATCACCTTGATACCAGTCTTGCCCTGGAAGTCGGCGAGGGTGGTATCACCGATATAGTCGGTCCAGTTGTAGACGCTGACGGTCGGTTCGGCTTGTGCGGTGGCACTGAACAGCAAGGCCAGTGCTAGCGGAACGACGGATTTCAATAGACGCATTCGACACCTCTTGGGGTTGTTTTTCGGTCTGGGCAAAGGGTTGGAATCAGACGCTCAGCAGCAGGAACTCGCGCTCCCAGGAACTGATCACGCGTTTGAAGTTTTCGTGTTCGGCGCGCTTGACCGCCACGTAGCCACGGACGAACTGGGTGCCCAGGTAGCGCTCGATGGTCGGGCAGTCCTCCATGTGCGCCAGCGCGTCCTCGATGGTGATCGGCAGGCGCAGGTTGCGGCGCTCATAGGCACGGCCCTCGACCTTGGCGCTCGGTTCGATCTGTTCGACCATGCCCAGGTAACCGCACAACAGGCTCGCGGCAATCGCCAGGTAAGGGTTGGCATCGGCACCGGGCAGGCGGTTTTCCACGCGCATGGCCTCGGGGCTGGAGGTCGGCACCCGCAGGCCCACGGTACGGTTTTCCTCGCCCCACTCGACATTGACCGGGGCCGAGGTGTCCGGCAGGAAGCGGCGGAACGAGTTGACGTTGGGCGCGAACATCGGCAGCACCTTGGGGATGTACTTCTGCAGACCGCCGATGTGGTGCAGGAACAGCTGGCTCATCTGCCCATCCGCATCGACGAAGATCGGCTTGCCGGTGGCGCTGTCGACCACGCTCTGGTGCAGGTGCATGGCGCTGCCGGGCTCGTCGGCGATCGGCTTGGCCATGAAGGTCGCGGTGACGTTGTGCTTGAGCGCGGCTTCGCGCAGGGTGCGCTTGAATACGGTGATCTGGTCGGCGAGGTCGAGGGCATCGCCGTGGCGGAAGTTGATTTCCATCTGCGCCGGGCCGTCTTCATGGATCAGCGTATCGAGGTCCAGGCCCTGGGCTTCGCACCAGTCGTAGACGTCCTCGAACAGCGGGTCGAATTCGTTGGCGGCGTCGATGGAGAATGATTGCCGACCGCTCTCCGCACGGCCCGAACGCCCCAGCGGGGCCTTGAGCGGCAGGTCCGGGTCCTCGCAGCGCTGGGTCAGGTAGAACTCCATTTCCGGCGCGACGATGGGTTGCCAGCCTTTGTCGGCGTAGAGCTTGAGGACTTTCTTCAGGACATTGCGCGGCGACAGCTCGATCGGGTTGCCCTGCTTGTCGAAGGTGTCGTGGATCACGATGGCAGTCGGCTCGATGGCCCAGGGGATCACGTAGATCGCCGACGAGTCCGGTCGGCAGATCATGTCGATGTCGGCGGGGTCGAGCAGGTCGTAATAGACATCGTCGTCGACGAAGTCCCCAGTTACCGTTTGCAAAAGCACACTTTCCGGCAGGCGCATGCCTCGCTCATGCAGGAACTTGTTGGTGGGTGCGATCTTGCCGCGGGCGATACCGGTCAGGTCACTGACCACGCACTCTACTTCGGTAATCTTGTGTTCTTTCAGCCACGAAGACAGCTGATCGAAAGGGGCATTCATAAAGACCTCGTTATTGGTTTTTTTCTGCGCCGGGTGCCGTGTCCACATCCGGGTCGAGCGGCGAGAGACTTCCCCTGCGGCGCATTGGCGACTATCTTGGGTGAGCGATGGGGGTCCCATCTATCCACTTTATGACGCCTCAAGACGCACCAAATGAGTGCGAGCGGTCAGCCGATGACAGAGTCAAACGCCTTGCGGGTCCAAGCGTTCAACACCGCCGACGTGGCCGAGCAGATACGCGCCACACCTGGTTGGGTACAGCATTACCAGCAGATGTCGCCGGGGCATTTCGCCGGGCAGATTCGTTACCTGGATCTGCAAGGGGTGCAGATCTACGAGGAATGCATGAACACCCGGGTCGAGCAGAACTTCAGCGCGCCGTCGGGGGCGCTGGCCTTCTGTTTCGATCGCAGTGACAACGCCTTGTATGTGCTCAACGGCGAGAGCCGCAATATCTGGATCACCCCCGAGAACTACCAGGAAGTGGCGGTGGTGTTCGGTGCGGAATTCGTCCAGCAGCATGGCCTGGACGTGGCGCGGCTGGAGGGGCTGTTCATGGCGCCGCTCAACTCGCAACAGAACGGCTTGTTCAGTCGCTGGTTGAGCGGGACCCTGACCCGCCTGGCGCAGACCTTTGATCCGCCGAGTCGGGAAAACCTCACCCAGCAACTGCTGGACGACTGTCTGTACATTCTCGACAACGCCTGTGTCTGCCTGGACCCGGGCTCGTTGCAGCGTCGCGCCGAGGAGCGTTCGATCATGCAACGCATCGGCGAGTGGGCGGCTGACTCCCCTGAGCAGACCCTCAACCTGCTGGAGCTTGCGCAGTTCGCCGGGGTTTCATTGCGCCAGTTGCAACATACTTTCAAGGCTTACACCGGCATGACGCCGAGCCATTGGCTGCGCCTGCGTCGGCTCAATAGCGCGCGCCATGAACTGCTCGGGCGCAACGCCCAGGACAAGACGGTGGCCGAGGTGGCGATGAATTGGTCGTTCTGGCACCTGGGGCGGTTTTCCAACAGCTATCGGGCGCTGTTCGGCGAGCTGCCCAGCGAGACGCTCAAGCGCGGCCAGCGGCTGCGCTGAGACTGCGTCTCAGGCGTCGCGCAACAGGTCGTTGGCGTTGAGCAGGGCGTAGGCGATCTGCGGGTTTTTCTCCAGCCCACGGCGGATTGCCGCTGGAATCGACTGACGGGTCTTGCGGCACAGGCCGGGGTGTTCGGCGATCTGGATGTCAATGCCGCGCATGGTCCGTACTTCATTGAAGCCCGGGGCGACGGATACCCGCAGGCCCAGCTGTTCGTACATCCGCTGTTGCAGGTGTTCGAGGTCGGTCAGGCTTTTGAGGTTTTCCAGGCGATCGAGCAGAACCTTTTCCTGCTGGCGGGTCAGCGCCAGGATGCGCAGGTCGGCGCCCGGTATCTGCAGCAGTTGTTCCCGCTCGCAAATGCAGGCGCCGGGTGGACAGGGCTGGCGGATCGGTAGGGCGGTCATGGACTCCGATCATAGCCAACCCGGCCGGCCTTTGCCTATCCGCTTACTTGATGGCCTCCAGCGCGTTCAGGATCTGGTAGGCGGCCTTGACCCTGACCGGATTGGGATAGTTTTTGTTGGCCAGCATCACGATACCGATTTTCTTCGCCGGCACGTAGACGACGTAGGCGCCGAAGCCACGGGTCGCGCCGGTCTTGTTGAACAGCGCATTCTTTTGCGGTGGTTGCGCGGGGTTGAACGGCGTCGTGATCTTGTGGGCCTCGTACGCCATTTCCGAGGAGTTGCCCGTCAGCAACTGTTCAAGTTTGACCGGGTAGGGGTAGAACTCCCAGCCCAGTCCCTGGGTAGTCCCGTCGACCTGGTAGTAGCCGCTCTGCGTCAGGTCGATGGCTTTGTGCAGCGGCGCTTCGAGGGTTTCCGGCTGGAGGTTGGCTTCGACAAAACGCAGCAGGTCGGTCGAGGTGGTCTTGATGCCGTAGGCTTCGGCATCCAGTGCCCCGGGGCCGACCCTGACGGATTTGTCATCCTGGGTGTAACCCTCGGCGTAATGGCTCATCTGTGCCGGCGGCACATGGATATAGGTGTTCTTCATGCCCAGCGCCGGCAGCAGGGTTTTCTCCATCAGCACATCGAAGGGCGCGCCCAGGCTTTTCGCTGCCACATAACCGAAGAGTCCCAGGCTCGGGTTCGAATACTGCCGATGGCTGCCCGCCGGATAAATCGGTTTCCATTGCTTGAAGTAGTCGAGCATTTTGTCCTGGGCGTCGAATGCGTCCGGGAACTGCAGCGGCAGGCCACCCGCGGAGTAGGTGCCGAGTTGCAGCACCGTGATGTTGTCGAAGGCGCTGCCTTTCAGTTCCGGCAGGTAGTGGCTGACGCGCTCCGACGGGGCCAGTTTGCCCTGGGCCTGGGCATAGCCGGCGAGGGTGGCGGCGAAAGTCTTGCTGACCGAGCCGATCTCGAACAGGGTGTCATCGGTCACCGCCTGCCGGTTGCTCTTCGAGGCCATTCCGTAGTTGAAGTGATACGGCTTTCCGTTCACCAGGATGGCCACCGCCATGCCGGGAATATTCTGCTCCTGCATGATCGGGCCGATGGCGGCGTCGACGATGGACTGGATGTTGTCCTCGGTCGGGGCCGCGGCGAAGCTGTTGCTTGCGCCGATCAGCAAGAGGGAGGTCACCAGGACTTCCAGTTTGGCAAGGTTCTTCTTGAACATGGTTCAAAGGCTCCCATTATGTTTCATTATGTTAACCGCTCGCCCTGGAGCGATGCTTTGCGTTGAAAATACGCCGGTCTGGTCCCCCATAGTGCCAATGGATAGGGAGGCAGCCCCAGGATTTACGCGGTTCTGCGTGAATTCCAGCTGTCCATGCAAGCGTCTGGACGCCGAATGTAGTCAGCGCGGGGGAAATCGACAAACAATCAAATTTCGGATTAGCTGTTAGAAAAATTAGGGGCTTGATCATGGTGCGACCTCACTTGCCGCTGAATGCGCTGCGCGCTTTCGAGGCGTCCGCGCGGCACTTGAGTTTCACCCGCGCGGCGATCGAACTGTGCGTGACCCAGGCGGCGGTGAGCCATCAGGTCAAGGGCCTTGAGCGTCAGTTGAAGGTGACGCTGTTCAAGCGCATTGCCCGCGGGCTGATGCTGACGGCCGAAGGTGAAAGCCTGTTACCGGTGTTGAACGAGTCCTTTGACCGGATTGCCCTGACCCTGGGACGGTTCGAGGGCGGGCATTATCGGGAGGTGCTCACGGTGGGCGCCGTGGGGACTTTTGCATTGGGTTGGCTGTTACCGCGCCTGGCCGATTTCCGTAGCCAACACCCGTTTATCGACTTGCGTCTGTCGACCCACAACAACCGTGTCGACGTGGCGGCCGAGGGCCTTGATTTCGCTATCCGCTTTGGTGCGGGGGCCTGGCATGGCGTGGAGGCGATGCATTTGCTGGAAACGCCACTCTCGGTGTTGTGCAGTGCACCGATTGCGCGGCAACTGAAAGGCCCGGCGGATGTGCTGAAACAGACGCTGCTGCGTTCTTATCGCACCGACGAGTGGCCTCGATGGTTTCAGGCGGCCGGCTTGCCGGATGAGGGGCGGGTGCCCGAGAGCATCGTCTTCGATTCCTCGCTGGCGATGATGGAAGCAGCGCTTCAGGGGGTGGGAGTCGCGTTGGTGCCGGTGCTGATGTTCTCCCGGCAATTGGAGGCGGAGCTTGTTCGACAACCGTTCGATATCGCGATTACCACGGGCAGCTATTGGCTGACACGTTTGCAGTCGCGTCCTGAAACCGCGGCGATGGCGGCATTCAGGAGTTGGTTGGGCGAGGCCGTGGGCGTTCAGGCATGAAACAGGGCGATGGCGAAGGACACGACAACGGCGCAGGCAATGGCAAAATTGAGATTCATGGGCTTCGTCCGGGACAGTTGGGGGCGGGCTTATCCTGGACGGATCGCGGGAAAATAAAAAATTCTGTTTTGCGATTTGAATGATCAATCGAAATGATGATTCAAACGCCGGGTTATAGGTACGGCGAAGCTGGCAGGGCCGCCACGGGCTCGCGGCTCAGGCGGTAGTACATTTTGAGCCGGCGGTGGTTGCTGGCGAAGCCGCCGGTGGCCGCCACCGTCCCGCTCTGGATATGGTCCAGATAGCGAAACAGCCGGCGCGGGGCAATACACTCGACCCGGTAACCCAGTTCGCTCATACGGTCTTGCAGCTCATAGCCGGGATTGCCGCCGTTCATATGGAAGTGCAACCCGTGCTGCTTGATCAGGCGTGTATTCCACAGCGTGCAAAAGCTCTTCAGGTGTTTTTCCCGGAACGGACTCGGCGCCCTGGCATTCAGACCCAGGGCGCGCAGGCCGCGCCGGGTGTAGTGCTTGGTAAAGCGTGAGATCAGGCGCCAGGCCGAGCGCACGACGCCGCGGTGCAATTGCTCCAGGCAACCGACGGCGACGACGTCCGCCGCGGCCGAGCACTGCCGGATCATCAGGCCGAACACCTCCGGGTCATGGATAAAGGTGTCGGTGTGCAGCAGAAACAGATATTCGGTTTCGACTGCTGCCAGGGCCAGGTCCAGGGCCCGGCCATGCGCGGCGCTGCCGACTTCAGGGGCGAGGCTTTTGCGTTCGATCAGGTTGATCCAGTCCAGGCTGCGCAAGTAGTCGATACTTGCATCGTTCGAATCGTTATCTACCACGAATACCGGGGCATCGGTTCCGCGCAAGGCGGCTTGCAGCAATTCCAGGCAGGTCCGGGTCAGCTCATGGGTCTTGTAGTTGACCAGTGCGATGCTGTAGTTCACTTGCTGGGGAAGGGCGCGCGCCATGGTGGAAGCCTCGTTCATGGGCTGATGTGAGTGCCTGGATGTTCAGGCGTGGGCGCATTCTGTAAGGGGCCAGGTTTCAGGCGTTTCTCCGTTGGGTAACTTTTTTGACATCTGCTGCTACTCTCGCCTGCCCGGTCAGGTTCGGCAGCGCGGTGGGCTGTCAGGTTGGCAACCTATACTTAAGGCAGGTGATGCCGGTAGCACGCCCGTGCTTGAGCCGGTTTTAGGGAGTTGCGACCTTGAGCCCGCGTGTGCTTATCCTTGCCTGGATGCTGCTGCTGGCCGGATGTGCCGGCCTTGTGCGGGTCCACGAAACCGCCGCGCCGACTGTGGTTTCGCCGCAGGTTTGGCAGCAAGTCGATGTCGATCTCCTCCAGGCATCCGAGCAGGCCACGCTGCAAGCCGACGCCTGGGCGCGCAGTACCATGGAGTATTGGCGTACGCGGATCTATCAGCAGACTGACGAAAAATTCATCCCCTGGTTTGACGGTTACTGGACCCAGGAGTGGTTGTCGATCAAGGTCGGCTGGTATCGGCTCAATGACCAGGGCGAGCAGGACCCCTCGGCCAAGCGCCTGGCCAGCTACCTGCAGGAGCAATATCGCGCGCGGGTGCTGGCGCCGGTGGCGTTGGAGATCGATCCTGATGCGATCATGGATCAGGCGGCGCAGTTTTATCTGGAACAGCTGGGCAAGCAGTTGGCGCTGATCGCCCAGCGTTATGGTCTAGCGGCGGGCCAGCTCGACGCACACATCAATCAGATTCCGGCGATCTCCCTGGCCCCGCCGGCCAACCACAGCGTGTCGCTTTATCAAGCGCTGCATGCCGAGTCGTTGCCCCGCTTGCCGGCTTATGTGGCCTTGAACGCGCGCATTCACCTGGCCGGCGGCGCGAATGACGGAACATCCAGCGCGGGGATCGATTCGGTCGCGCGGCAGACCAGCGAGAAGCTCCAGTCCGAGTTCGCCGGTCGTGGGGTGGCCGGCGCGGTCGCGACGGCGGTCGGACGGGTTGCCGGGGCGATGATCTCCCTGGGCGTGGCCGGGGTTCGCGCCATCGCCCACGAGCACGAGCAGCCGGATACCCAGGTGCGGATTCGCAAGAGCCTGGGGGAGGCTTTCGACAAGGCCTGGCTCAAGCTGGTGTCGGACCCCAATGCTGGGGTGATGGCTACCACTCACTACCTGTCGGCCCAGATCGAAGGGTATCTGGCGACGGCGGTGGAGCAGCGGGTGCTGGTCGAACCGCCGGGGAGCCTGACACCGCGTCCCTGATCAAGGTGATGAATGCTCAACACGAGGGTCTCTATAAGGTAGAGTCGGCCAGCTCGCAGATGCCATCATTCGGAACTCGATCCTTTCATGCAAAAAAATGCTCAGCGCCCGCTTTGGCAGATCTACCTGGTTTTTCTGGCACCCATGGTGCTTTCCAATTTCCTCCAGTCGCTCTCCGGCACGCTCAACAGCATCTATATCGGCCAGATGCTCGGTACCCAGGCATTGGCCTCGGTGTCGGGGATGTTTCCCATCGTCTTCTTCTTTATCGCCCTGATCATCGGGCTGGGCGCGGGGGCCTCGGTATTGATCGGACAAGCCTGGGGCGCTCGCGAGCCGGACCTGGTCAAGGCGGTTGCCGGCACGACGTTGGCCCTGGGCGTGCTGATCGGCCTGGTTGCGGCGGTGCTGGGCAGCGTGTTCGCGCGCCCGGCGCTGATCGGCCTGGGCACGCCCGTCGATGTGCTCGACGAAGCAGTCGGGTATTCCCAGGTGATGATGTTGATCATGCCGCTGTTGTTGGTCTTCGTGCTCTTCACCCAGTTGTTGCGCGGTATCAGCGATACGCTGTCGCCGCTGCTGGCTTTGGCGGTCTCCACCAGCAGCGGGCTGCTCCTGACCCCGGCGTTGATTCGGGGCTGGTTCGGCTTGCCCCAGATGGGGATCAGGAGCGCGGCCGTGGCGGGGCTGGTGAGCACGGCCTTGGCGATGCTGTTCCTGGCCTTGCGCCTGCGCCATAAAGCCAGTGTCATGGCGCCGGACCGGACGTTGCTGATGGCGATGCGCCTGGATTGGAGCATCCTGAGCAAAGTCTTGAAAATCGGCCTGCCCACGGGGTTGCAGATGGTGGTGTTGTCGCTGTCCGAACTGGTGATCCTGTCCCTGGTCAACCATCACGGGTCCCAGGCGACGGCGGCCTATGGCGCGGTGACCCAGATCGTCAACTATGTGCAGTTCCCGGCGTTGTCGATTGCCATTACCGCCTCGATTCTCGGGGCCCAGGCCATTGGCGCGGGGCGCCTGGAACGCATGGGGCCGATCCTGCGCACGGGCCTGATGATCAACGCCTGCCTGACCGGTGCGCTGATTGTCCTGGGGTATGGCTTGTCCCACTGGTTGCTGGGCCTGTTCATCACCGAGCCGCTCGCCCGCGCCCAGGCCGAACATCTGTTGCACATCATGCTCTGGAGTATCCTGGTGTTCGGTTTCCAGGCGGTGATCGGCGGCATCATGCGCGCCAGCGGCACGGTACTGGCGCCGGTGTTTATCTCCATTTTCTGTATTGTCGGGGTGGAGTTGCCGGTGGCTTACCTGCTCGATGCGCGTTTCGGGCTGGAAGGGGTGTGGATGGCTTTTCCGGTGGCGTACCTGTGCATGCTGTTTTTGCAGACCGCCTATTACCGGGGCGTGTGGCGGCACAAGCGGATCGAACGGTTGATTTGACAGCGCCACCAGAACGCTTTCGAAGCGATGACAAAGGCCCCTCATGGGGGCTTTGTCATTTATCGGGCCGGCGCTACTGACTCAACCGCTTCAGGCGTGCAGCAATGACTCGCGATAGGCATAGAGGCCCGGTGAGCCACCGGTCATCACGAACAGCAGGTTGTCGCCGCGTTGGTAACGGCCGTCACGCAGGTCGGCGAGCAACCCGGCCAGGGCCTTGCCGGAATACACCGGATCGACCAGCAGGCCTTCGCTGCGCGCCAGCAGGCGTACGGCTTCGAGCATGGCCTCGGTGGGCACGCCATAGGCCGAGCCGCGTTGGCTGCCATCGACCTGGATCGATCCGCGCTCCAGTGTGTGCGGGTGCCCCAGCAGGTCGAGGGTGTCGCGGGTCAACTGCCAGGTGCGCTCGGCCGAGACGCTTTCTTCAGCCAGCACCGACCAGGATTTCACCAGCGCCGCGCCCCGGCCCAGCACCTCGAAACCGGCGGCCAGTCCGGCGTGCGTACCGGCACTGCCGTTGGCCACGAAGACCCGTTCGAAGTGCAAGTCCAGTTGGGTGGCCTGCTGGACGATTTCACTGGCGCAACTTGCGTACCCCAGGCTGCCCAGTGCCGTGGAACCGCCGACAGGGATCACCAGAACCTTGCGCCCGGCATCCCGCAATTGCGTGGCTCGCTCATTGGCGGCGGCCAGAGAGTCGGCACCGGCGGGCAACAGTTGCAACCTGGCACCAAACAGCTCGTCGAGCAGGCGATTGCCGTTGGATTCGTAGTCGAGACCGCAAACCGCTGCCGATCGCGTCAGTAGCAGTTCGCAGTCCAGTCCCAAGCGTGCGGCGGCAGCGGCGGTGAGTCGGGCATGATTGGACTGCACGCCGCCGACGGTAATCAGCGTGTCGATGTGCTGGTGCAAGGCCGCGCCGAGGTGGAATTCAAGCTTGCGCAACTTGTTGCCGCCACCGCCGAGGGCCATGAAATCGTCGCGCTTGAGGTACAGGCCGACGCCCTTGGCCGCTGCTCCCAACTGCTGTTCAAGGCGATATGCGCGCTGGATCGGTGTCGGCCCGTCAAGCAGTCGGGCCCGAGGGAAGGTGTTGAGGGTGTTGTCCAGCGAGGCGGTCATGGTCGGTCTCTGCGTGAATGTGTCGTTCAGGGTAGGGGCCGACCGGGCGAGGATAAAGGCACCCAGCGTTCGTTGATTGCTAACCTTGGGTTAGTAATCGCGCGGTCCGTGCGGCCAGCGTCCGGTTGATTGACTTGCCGTTGCGGCCAGGCATGATGGCGAGCGTATTTTTGCCCGGCTGAAGGTGGCAGTGATGAGCAAGCTCAGGCAAATGGAAGTGTTCGTGGCCGTGGTAGAGGCGGGGAGTTTTGCCGAGGCGGCACCGCTGCTGGGGATGTCGGCGGTGATGGTGGGGCGTCATGTCCAGCAGTTGGAACAGGTCCTCAAGGTGCGCCTGATCCAGCGCACCACCCGGCGCCAGACGGTGACCGCCGAAGGTCGGCTGTTCTATGACGAGGCCCGGCTGGCACTTGAGCAGGTCGATGCCGCCTTTGCCCGGCTTGAGTCCTCCGCGGACAAACCCGGCGGCCTGCTGCGAATAACGGCGCCGATGACGCTCGGGGTTGCCTTGGTGGCGCCATTGGTGGCGGCGTTCATGCGCGCCTTCGAGGATATCCAGGTCGAGCTGATCCTCGGCAATGAGATCATCGACCTGCAGGAGCGCGCCTTCGACCTGGCATTTCGGGTCTCCGAGGGGGTCGATGTCAACCTGATGTCGATGGCCTTGAGCCCTTATCAAATGCTGATCTGCGCATCGCCCGATTATCTGCGCCAGCATGGCACCCCGCTTGACCCCGCCGACCTCTATCGTCATCGCCTCCTCACCCACACCTCCTGGCACAACCGCTTTGCCTGGCCATTGAGCGATGGTACGGAGGAGGTGCCATGGCCGGAAAAGGCCGTATTGAAAAGCAATGACGGGCAGGTGTTGTTGCAAGCCGCGCTGGCCGGCAATGGCATCCTGATGCAGCCGGATTTCCTGCTCGCTTCGGCGATCGCCGAGGGCCGCCTGGTGCGCTTGCTGGAGGCTTTCATCCCGGCGCCCAAGCCGGTGCATATGGTCTATCCCCGCTCCAGGGCACCGGTGCCCAAGCTGGAAGCGTTCGTCGATTTCGTTGCCCGCTGGGGCCGCGAGGGTTGATTGCGCCCGGGCGCAGCAAGGGCTTGCCGTGTCCTCCTGGCGGTGCGTGGCACCAGTAAAAAGTTGCGCATTGGTACTAGGTAAATATCGCGAGAGCGCCTACCTTGGTAAAGGCCTGCGCAGACAGGAGTCTGCGTTCCCAGCAAATAAAAACAAGAGAGTCGGCTTATGAAGTTTGAACCCCTTGCGCGTTCGCTCCTGGCGACGGCGCTGATTCTGGCTATTTCCCCTGTTCAGGCTGCGTCCCAGGCCCCGGTCGCGGGCGAGAATGGCATGGTGGTCACGGCGCAGCACCTGGCCACCCATGTCGGTGTCGATGTACTCAAATCCGGCGGCAACGCGGTCGATGCGGCGGTCGCGGTCGGTTATGCGCTGGCAGTGGTTTATCCGGCCGCCGGCAACCTCGGTGGCGGCGGTTTCATGACCGTGCAGTTGGCTGATGGTCGCAAGACCTTCCTCGATTTCCGCGAAAAAGCCCCCCTGGCCGCCACGGCCAACATGTACCTGGACAAGGACGGCAACGTCGTCCCCAACCTGAGTTCGAAAGGGCACCTGGCGGTTGGCGTACCTGGCACCGTCTCGGGTATGGAACTGGCGCTGGAAAAATACGGCACGAAAAAACGCGCGCAGGTCATGGCCCCGGCCATCAAGCTGGCCGACGAAGGTTTTGTGCTGGAGCAGGGCGATGTCGACCTGCTGCACACCGCCACCGACGAGTTCAAGAAAGACAGTCACGACTCGGGTTCGATCTTCCTGAACAAGGGTGAGCCGCTGCAAGTCGGCCAGAAGCTGGTGCAGAAAGACCTGGCCAGGACCCTCAAGGAAATCTCCGCGAAGGGCACCGATGGCTTCTACAAGGGCTGGGTCGGCAAGGCCATCGTCGATTCGAGCAAGGCCGGCAAGGGCATCATCACCCAGGCCGACCTCGACAAATACAAGACCCGCGAGCTGGCGCCCGTCGAGTGCGACTACCGTGGCTATCACGTCGTTTCGGCACCGCCGCCGAGCTCCGGTGGCGTGGTGATCTGCGAGATCATGAACATCCTCGAAGGCTATCCGATGGCCGACCTGGGTTATCACTCGGCCCAGGGCCTGCACTATCAGATCGAAGCCATGCGGCACGCCTATGTCGACCGCAACAGCTACCTGGGTGACCCCGATTTCGTCAAGAACCCGGTGGCGCACCTGTTGGACAAGGGCTATGCCGAGAAGCTGCGGGCGGCTATCGATCCACAGAAAGCCGGGATCTCCCAGGACATCAAGCCTGGCGTGGCGCCCCATGAAGGCAACAACACCACCCATTACTCGATCGTCGACAAATGGGGCAACGCGGTGTCGGTGACCTACACCCTCAACGACTGGTTCGGTGCCGGTGTCATGGCGAGCAAGACCGGGGTCATTCTCAACGACGAGATGGACGACTTCACCTCCAAGATCGGCGTGCCGAACATGTACGGCCTGATCCAGGGCGAGGCGAATGCCATCGCGCCGGGCAAGACGCCGTTGTCATCAATGAGCCCGACCATCGTCACCAAGGATGGCAAGGCAGTCATGGTAGTGGGGACGCCCGGCGGCAGTCGGATCATCACCGCGACCTTGCTGACCATGCTCAACGTCATCGACTACGGGATGAACATCCAGGAAGCAGTGGACGCGCCGCGTTTCCACCAGCAGTGGATGCCGGAGACCACCAACCTGGAGAACTTCGCGGTCAGCCCGGATACCCGCAAGATCCTCGAGAGCTGGGGCCAGAAGTTCTCTGGTCCGCAGGACGCCAACCACCTGGCGGCGATCCTGGTCGGCGCGCCGTCCCTCGGTGGCAAGCCGGTGGGCAACAACCGCTTCTACGGCGCGAACGATCCGCGGCGTAATACCGGGCTGTCACTGGGATACTGAGGCTCACGCGTAACCTGTAGGAACAGGGCTTGTCGGGGCGCCGCGAAACTTTTAGCGTTCTCACGGACCTCTTCGCGAGCAAGCTCGGCTCCTACAGGGTGCGTATCCGGCCAGGAGTTCTCGAGCCCGGCAGGTACTGCCGGATCGTCGAGTCGGCGGGAAGGGGACATGTCCGTATGCGCGGTTTCATCGCCTCTCCTTGACAGAAAAAAGGGCACCTTGCGGTGCCCTTGTTCATTGGCTAAAGACCTTTGGCCTTGGGGATGTAGGCCACGCTGCCACTTTCTTTCTTCTTGGCCAGCCGCGCGCCATTGGTGAGCTCGGTGGTGACCACTTCATGATCGGCCGACAGATAACTCAACGGCACCTCGTCGTGCTTGCTGTAGCTGGTGACGATCAGGGTGCGTGACGGGTCCCAGCGCTGGCCGCTGGTTTTCTCCAGCCAGGCCATGAACGCCGCGCTGTCGCCGCTGCGCGGGTAGTCCTGGGAGTCCTTGACGTAGTAGAACGGCGTGCCCTGGTTGTTCATGTACATCGGCAGCTTGTTGTCCACCTCGATCATGACGATTTTCCATTCATCCCAAGGCATTTGCTGGCTGGCCTTGGCCCGTACGTCGTCGGCGAACTTGATCACGCCGCCGCCGCTGTTGGTCCATGGGTAGAGTACGCCGATCACCAGCAGCAGAAGCAGCGCCGCCGCGGCGAAGCCTTTCGACCAGCCGGGTCCCGCGACCTTGCCGGCCGCACGTTTCTCTTCCAGGCGTCGGGTTACCCACCAGGCCGCCAGCAATTGGGCGAACGGCACCAGGGGCAGCACGTAGTAGCTACGGCGACTGCCGCTGAGGGTGAAGAACAGGAACAGCAGCCCCAGCCCCCAGACCAGCCAGCGGGTGTTGGGCTCGATCTTCTTCCATTGGCGCAGCGCGACCCACAGGCCGAGGATCCAGAACGGAGCCCAGGGCAGGGTGTAGGCCGGCAGGTAGATCAGGTAGGTGTAGATCGGCCCCATATGGTCGAAGGGGTTGAAGAAACGGACCACGTTTTCCTTGAACACCAGCGCCAGGCCGCTCTCGCCATAAGTCGGCGAACCATAGAAATGCGACAGCACGAACGGAATCGAGTACAGCGCGCCGGCAATCACCAGGGCGACGAACAGCCGTGGGTTGAGATGGCGTTTCCAGCGTCCGTCAGCCAGCACGTGGGGCAGCAGGATCAGGCCCGGCAGGATGAAACCGATCAACCCCTTGAGCAGCGAGGTCAGGGCCAGGATCAGGAAGAACACCGTGTAGCGGCCCAGTCGGGTATCGTCCGGCCCGCGCCAGTACCACCAGATGGCCGCGACCACGCCGAACACCGTGAGGATGTCGGCGGTTGCCACCCGTGCCCAGAACACGAAATAGAAGGTGGTGGCCAGCATCCAGCCGGCGATCAGGCCAGTGCCCTTGCGCCACAGGCGTTCGCCGATCAGGTAGACCAGCCAGACCGTCAGCCAGGCGGCAATCACCGACGACAGGCGCAGCGACCAGTGGCCCAGGCCACCCATCAGCCCGGCGCTGGCGGTGATCAGCCAGTAGGAGGGCAGTGGCTTGTCGTAATAGGGCGCGCCCTTGAGGTAGGGGTCGAAGTAGTTGCCCGATTGCAGCATCTGCAGGGCGATGTTGGCCCAGCGCGTTTCCGCGCCCCACAACTCCCGTTGGCCCAGGCCCGCCAGTAGCAGGATGGCCGAGACGATAAGCAGAAGCGTCAGTGCGCCTTTGTCAGTTTTCCAGAAACTCTGATTCATGGTTGGGTCTGCGGGAAGATCATGATGATGGTATTACCCTTTTGATAACGCTTGCCGTCCAGTGGGAGCTGCTCGACTTCGCGCATTTCGTCTACGCTCTTGACGCGTAGCACTACACCGACCGAGCCCTGTTTACGGGCTTCAGTCATCCATTGTTCGACGTTGGCGGAGTTGACCTGCCGCTCGGCGGCATCAGGATAGTCGAGACCGTACTTCAATTCACCCGCTGTGTTGAACAAATCCACCCGTGGGCGTTGCAGGCGCCAGGCCAGCGCCGACGCGGCCCCCAGCTCGTTGCTCAGCAGGCGGTTGGTCTGGCGCAATTCATTGACATGTTCTGCAATAAATTGGTCCGGCATCCGGTTGTTGACGATGCTGGCCGGCATGCCCGCCGGCAGCAGCGCCACCAGCAGGCCGATCCCCAGCGCCGGCATGGCCCAGAGGGTCAGCGGGCGTAACGCTTGCAGGGCATTGGCGATGATCCAACCCATCAGCATGATGAACACCAGCGAAAGGTTGAAGACCTCCGCATGGCTGTTTTCGTAGATCGAACGGCTGGTTTGCAGGTAGATCAGGGCCGCCATGGCCACTACGCCAAGGACCAGGTTGAGCCAGCCGTTGATCCGCAGCATCCGTCCTTCGGCGCGGGCCACCCGATCGATCAGCGCATTGCCCATCATCAGTGCCAGGGGCAGCAGGCACGGCATGATATAGGTCGGCAGTTTGCCGCGGCTCAGGCTGAAAAAGGCCAGGGGCAGCAGGAACCACAGCCAGAGGAAGCCCGTGCCGGGCTGGCGCTTGTCCTGCCAGGCTTGCTTGAACGTCGGCAGCAGCAGCACCGACCACGGCAGGCAGGACACCACCAGCAGCGGCAGGTAGAACCACCAAGGCCGGGCGTGCTGGGCGTTGTCGCCGGCAAAACGCTGGATATGTTCGTGCCAGAAGAAGAAATTCCAGTAGTCGGGCTCCTGGGCATTGACCGCCAGCACCCAGGGCAGCGCGACGATCAGCGCCACCACTACGGCCAGCGGGCCATAACGCAACAGCTCACCGACGCGGCGTTGCCAGATCATGTAGGGCAGGGCGATCAGTACCGGCAGCAGCAGGGCGAGGAAACCCTTGGTCAGGAAGCCCATGCCGCAGGCCAGGCCGAGTCCGGCCCAGGCGTAGAGGCGCTGGCGCCGCTCGCGGCTGTCGACCGCGAACCAGAAGGCGAAGAGGCTCAGGTTCGACCACAGGGTGAATTGCGGGTCGAGGTTGGCGTAGCTGGCTTGCCCGGCGATCAGACCGAAGCTCATGAACAGCAGGGCCGAGGCGAAGCTCTTGCGCGGGTCGTTCCACAGGCGTCGCGCAATCAGATACGTCAGCAGCACGCTGAGGCCGGTGGCCAGGGCCGATGCCACGCGGACCCCGAAAAAATTCTGGCCAAATATCGCTTGGCCGATGGCGATCATCCAGTAGCCGGCGATGGGTTTTTCGAAGTAGCGCAAGCCCATGAAATGCGGGGAGGTCCAGTTGCCGCTCAACAACATCTCCTGGCCGATCTGGGCGTAGCGCGGTTCGTCGGGAATCCACAAGCCGTGGCCCGTCATGGGCAGCAGGTAGAACACCGCGAAGGCCAGCAGCAGTACCGGTATGGACCAGCGTCTGAGCGTCGCGGCGGAAAGTGGAAACACGTGAGGGTTCATGGGTCGACCTTAGCGGTAAGCGCCGCAGCTAGGGTTTGAGCAGGGCAGGCACAATGCATGGACTTGATGGCCCGATCCAGAGTTTCGATGTTTAAAACTGTAAAGGATAGACAAGGCCCTGTGAGGGCAGGGAGGGGAGTGTAGAGAGGTGCAAGTGGGAGTGAAGTGAAAGTGTTGTGAAAAAATCGGAAATAGCGCCAGGAGCCCCGTATTACCTGGGTTTCATAAACATTTTGACATACTTTATTGGGTGGCCATTGACGTGACGGGAGCGAGTTGGCTCGCTCCGGTCGTGAATCTCTCCGCGGCCGGGGAGGCGGTCTTATTCGCCGCGAATATACTGTTCCAGTTGCCGGATCAGGTCGGCCTGTTCGGCAATGGCCTCTTTCACCAGGTCACCGATGGACAACAGGCCGATCAGTTGCCCGTCCTCGACCACTGGAAGATGGCGCAGATGCTTGTCGGTCATGATGCTCATGCAGGTTTCCACGTTCTGGCGTGAGTCCACGCTGATCACTGGAGCATTCATGATCTCGTGGACCTTGGTGGTGACCGAACTGAGCCCGTGCAGGATCACTTTGCGGGCGTAGTCGCGTTCACTGATGATGCCCACGACCTGGCCGTTCTCGAGTACCGGAAGGGCGCCGACATTTTTCGAGGCCATTAGTATCAAGGCTTCGAACACCGTGTGGTTATGGGCGATCGTATGCACGCCCTGATGCTGGCTACCCTTGAGTTTCAACAGCTCTGCGACGGTTTTCATGGACGGCTCTCTCTTGCTGTTCTGGCTGTTTTTGTTGGGCGGCCACATTCCATCGTGGCCGTTCTTACAGAATCGTAGACGGATACTGTGAGGACGATGCAGAAAGCGGCCTGTAGATGCTGAAAAAACGTCATAGCCCGGTTTTTTGACGTAGAACGCCGCCGTTCACTGAGCCAGGCGCCTCAATCGGCAGGCCGCAAGGGGATAAAACGGTAGTGCCCGGCACCCGATTGAGTGACGGCCGCACCCTGGGCGAGCAATGCCTGGGCGCTGTCTGCATCGGCCAGTTGAAAAGCCCATTGCTGTGTCGTGGGGCTGGGCGTCCGATCCTCGTGAATCTCGTCGATGGCCGCGAGGAACGCCTGCATGTCGGGCAGGTAGGTGGCGAAGCCGTTGCCCTTGAGGGCGGTCGTGCTGATGCCGAGACGGGCACAGATGGCCGCCTTGGCGCCGATATCCTCACGATCGGCCTGGCGCGAGCGCTCGATCAGCCCGGCCAGCTCCTGATCGACCAACTGTCCACCGACGATCAGCGCCGGGCCTTGCTCCCAGGATTCGGGCGGGCAGTCCTTGCGATCCGGGCGCAGTGGAATATGTGGATTGATCTCCGCCGGATAGATACGGCAGACCAGCGGGCGCTGTTCGTAGATGCCGCAGCGGTTGTCGGCATCAAGGTTGCGACAGGGGCCGTTGTTGTAGGCGGCGAAAGTCACGGCCAACCACGCCTGGGTTGTCCCGCTGGAGGCCCGGATCGAACGGCGACGGGCGTGTTCGAATTGCTCCGCGGCCACCCCATGGCCGTTTTCCAGGAACGCTTCCACCAGAATGATCACCGTGCCGCCGTCCGCGGCCCATTGGCGGGACTCCTCGAGCGTCAGCGGAACGTAATGGTCATTGCAGCATTTACCGCAGCCCACGCAGGAAAATCGTCTGTTGATCAACTCGCCACCTCATCCAGCTCTTTTTGAATCGGCACGCGAGCGCCGACCTCCGTGGTTGCACGGAGTTTGAGCTGTGGAGGGTGCGAGTAGCTTTTTTGTTACAGAGTTGGAGAAATAAACTCAGTGGCTGGGATTCAATTGCTTCCAGTCCAGGCCAAATCGAGCCAGGTATTTGCGCAGTCGGTCGGCGTCGTTAGGATTGGCCTTGTTCTGGCGGGAGGCGTTGAATAGTTGACGGCCGGCATCCGACAGGCTGCTGGCTCTGCGACACACGTCAATCACGGCATTGAGCTGCAAGCGATCAAACAGATCGACTTCCGGGGTGTTTTCGCCAAATAGCTGATCCAGGGCGTCTTGCGGTTCAGCCAGACCCCAGGCCCGGCGCAGGCGTTCTATTTCCTCCTCGACCTGGATTTCATCAATGCGACCGCTGTCTGCCAGGGTGGCCATTCTGGTGATCGACGCCGATAACTCTCGGAAGTTGCCGAGCCAGCTCGCTTCGCTGGAACTGGCGAATGTCAGATAGCGACGCCGTGCTTCTGCGTTGAAGCGTGCCAGATGGCCCTGTTCCCGAGCGTGGCGCTCCAGTTCGAAGTCCAGATTCGGCTCGATGTCTTCGCGTCTGCCCGAGAGGCCTGGCAGGTCGAAGGTCCACAGGTTGATTCGGGCGTACAAGTCTTCGCGAAACAGGCCTTCGGCTACACGACTGCGCAGATCCCGGTGGGTGCCGGCGATGATCAGGAAGTTGCTTTCGACTTCCTTGTCGGAACCGAGGGGGAAGAAGCGCTTTTCCTCGACGGCCTTGAGCAGCATCGCCTGCTCGTCCAGGCCCAGCTCGCCGATCTCGTCCAGGAACAACAGGCCGGTGTCGGCCGCCCGTAATAGGCCTTCGCGACTGTTTTGCGCGCCGGTGAATGCGCCCTTGATATGGCCGAACAGCGCCGACATGGCGCCGTCGCCGCGCAGGGTGGCGCAGTTGACCTCGACAAACCGCCCCTGAACCTGATGCCGGCTGCGCTTGAGTTCATAGATGCGCCGGGCGAGAAAGGACTTGCCCGCGCCGGTCGGCCCGATCAGTAGCATCGGCGCACGTGAGCGTACGGCTACGCGCTCGATCTGCTCGATAGTGCGATTGAAGTCGGCATTGCGGGTGGCAATCCCGGACTTCAGAAACGCCAGTCCCTCAAGACGCTTGTGGGTAAAGCGCGTGGCGATCCGGTCATAACGCGACAGGTCCAGGTCGATCAGTGCGTGAGTGCCGGTGACCCGTGCTTCTTCATCCAGGCGTCGGGCGGGGGAGGTCTGGATCAGCCGCGCCGGCAGATAGCGCGCTTCGGTGAGCAGGAACCAGCAGATCTGCGCCACGTGGGTACCGGTAGTGATATGCACGAGGTACTCCTCATGCTCGGTATCGAAATGGTAGTCGGTGGTGAAGTCATGCAGCGTTGCGTACACCTCTTCGAAATCCCAGGGATTGCGCAAGGTCATGGGGTGCAGGCGCACTTCGGTTTCCGGCGATACCTGGCGAATGTCGTGGCTGACCCGTTCAGCCAGGCTTACATCCCGGGCGTCGGTGCCGTGGATCAGTTCGAAGCGGTGCACCAGCAAGTCAGGCTGCTGGCACAAGCCCACACTTGGTCGCCAGTGACCCCAGCGGTTGGCGCCTTTGCCGACGCGATCGAGAGTGGAGCCGATAAAACCGATGGTGACCGTACGTTTGATGGGCATGTTTATCTTTCGGGATAAATGACGATATAAAATAATAAATAAAAAAGGCTTTTTTGTCTGGTTCAAAAATCTGATTTTGATATAAATATAAAAAATTACTTATAAATCATATATTTATAATTATTTTTGGCGAAAATAGAAAAACTGGCACAGCGTCTGCAATACCTCTGGCAACAAACAAGACAGCAGAGCGAGATGCCAAGATGGCCAATACCCAACTGTTCCAGGCCCGTGCCATGCCGGCAGCGTGCGACACACTGAATGCTTCCCAGGCCCCGGCGTATGCCTACACCGCTCGCCATGCCCTGGCACAGTTGGCCGTCACCGGTTGCCTGAACTCAACCTTCTATGCCAGCGCGGAAAGCCAACTGGACGAAGTCCTGAAGCGGGTGACCGAACTTGATAGCGTCTTTGTCGCCAAGGCAGCGATTTATGCCCGTCAGAAAGGGCACATGAAAGACATGCCGGCGTTGCTCCTGGCGGCCCTGGCAGCTCAACACTCGACAATGCTGCCGGTGGTGTTCGCACAGGTGGTGGACAGCGGCAAAATGTTGCGCAATTTCGTACAGATCCTGCGCAGCGGTGTCACCGGGCGCAAGTCGCTGGGCTCGCAGCCCAAGCGATTGGTACAGGAGTGGCTGAACACGGCCAGCGAGCAGCAGTTACTGCAAGCATCAGTGGGTAATCAGCCTTCTCTGGCGGATGTGCTCAAGATGGTTCATCCCAAGCCGAGTGAAGCCTGGCGCGGAGCATTCTTTGCCTGGGTCCTCGGCAAGCCCGTGGCAATCGACACTTTGCCACCGTTGACTCGCTCGCTGCTGGAGTTTCGCGGCGGTGCGACCCGGCAACTGCCTCAGGTGCCGTTCCAGTTGCTTGGCAACGAGACGCTGGACAAGCACCAGTGGGCTGCGCTGGCCATGAGTATGGGCTGGCAGGCTTTGCGGATGAACCTGAACACATTGGCTCGCCACGGTGCCTTTGAGGTCCAGGGTTGTGCCACAGCTGTTGCGGCGCGACTGGCGGACCCGGAGGCCGTGGCCAAGGCGAGGGTTTATCCATACCAGTTGCTCGCGGCCTACCAGATGACCGGCGCCGAAGTGCCGCAGGTGATCCGTGAGGCATTGCAGGATGCATTGGAGCTGTCCCTGGGCAATGTCCCGGTGTTGTGGGGCTCGGTGGTGATCTGCCCGGATGTCTCGGGCTCGATGCACAACCCGGTCACCGGCTACCGCCAGGGTGCGACCACGGCTGTGCGTTGCATCGATGTGGCGGCACTGATCGCGGCGGCCATATTGCGCAAGACACCGGAGGCGAGGGTGATGCCGTTCGAGAACGAGGTGGTGAAGGTGCGGCTCAATCCACGGGACAGTGTGATGAGCAACGCCCAGAAGCTCGCCGCCATCGGTGGCGGGGGCACCTGTTGCTCGGCACCGCTGGCGCAGTTGGCTGATGAAAGGGCCTGGGTGGACACCTTGATTCTGGTGTCGGATAACGAGTCCTGGATGGATGAACGGCGTTATGGCGTTACAGAAACGATGCGGCAATGGGAGCGTATCCGCCAGGTAAATCCGAATGCGCGGTTGATCTGTATCGACATGCAGCCCGGTGTGACCACCCAGGCACCGGACCGGCCAGACATCTTGAATGTCGGCGGTTTCAGTGACGCGGTGTTCGACGTCATCAGCCAGTTCACCGAGGGCTCCTACGGGGCGCGGCACTGGGTGAAGGTGATTGACGCCATGTCGATATGACAAAGACGCATCCGCCCGAAAGGTGTGGATGCAACGATGCTGAATGTCGTGGCAACTGAATGCCGGTGGGACTACATCGAAGATGTCTCACCACACCCTTGTCAGTTGTAACGAAGGTACGAATGCCTGTGGCTGTACATCTGAATGCCGGCTCAAGTCCGGCCCGTGGAAACACGGATCAGTCACTTCTTCTTGTCGTACCGCTTTGATTGATGGTTTTACTCCGGCGAATGCCGGTGGAACTACAGTACGCCGTGGTGGTGGGTTCGATTCCCGCTTGCCGCAAGGTAATAGCTCAGTGGTCAGAGCGCGGTGCCTGTTTCACCCCTTTGTTGTCGCCGTTAACCCAGGACAAGGCCGGTGTTTTGGCCATCAGGAAATGAAGAATATGCAAGACCAGACCTACACCTTGCTCGAAGTCGCCAACGGCAAGCCGATCAAACTCTGGACCCAGGGCGTCCCGGTCGAGCCAGAGGCTCGTGAGCAACTGATGAATACGGCAAGGATGCCGTTCATTTTCAAACATATGGCGGTGATGCCGGACGTGCACCTGGGCAAGGGCTCGACCATTGGCAGTGTGATTCCCACAATGGGCGCGATCATCCCGGCGGCGGTCGGCGTTGATATTGGCTGCGGCATGATTGCCGCCTGCACCTCGCTGACCGCCAGTGATCTGCCGGACAACCTGCACGGTTTGCGCACGGCCATCGAGCGGGCAGTGCCCCATGGGCGTAGCGGTACTCGCGGCGGTCGAGATAAGGGCGCCTGGGATCATGTTCCGAGCGCGGCTGATCTGGCGTGGTCGGCGCTGGAGTCGCGGTTCAAGGCGATCACCGACAAGTATCCCAAGCTTGCGAAGAGCAATAACCGCAGTCACCTGGGGACGCTGGGTTCAGGCAATCACTTCATCGAAGTCTGTCTGGATGAGACGAACCGCGTCTGGTTCATGTTGCACAGCGGTTCGCGTGGCGTCGGCAACGCCATCGGCAACTTGTTCATCGAGATGGCCCGGGCCGATATGCGCGAGCATATCGCCAACCTGCCGGATCGGGACCTGGCGTACTTTGAAGAGGGCAGCCAGCATTTCGACGATTATGTCGAAGCCGTCGGCTGGGCCCAGGATTTCGCCCGGCAGAACCGTGCGCTGATGATGCAGGCAGTGATCGCGGCGACACGCCAGGTGATCAGCAAGCCCTTTGATGTAGCGCTGGAGGCGGTGAACTGCCATCACAACTATGTGCAGAAGGAGCGGCACTTCGGTGAAGAGGTTCTGGTGACCCGCAAGGGGGCGGTGTCGGCGAAGAAGGGCGAACTGGGGATCATTCCAGGTTCCATGGGGGCCAAGAGCTTCATCGTGCGCGGGCTGGGCAACGAAGAGTCGTTTTGCTCCTGCAGCCATGGTGCCGGACGGACGATGAGCCGTACCCGGGCCAAGCAACTGTTCACCGTCGAGGACCAGATCCGGGCAACGGCCCACGTGGAGTGCCGCAAGGACGCGGCGGTGATCGATGAGATTCCGATGGCCTACAAGGACATTGACCAGGTCATGCACGCCCAGCGCGAGTTGGTGGAAGTGTTGCACACCTTGCGGCAGGTGGTGTGTGTAAAGGGATAGAGCGGATTGAAAGGAAATAAAGATGGAACATGCAGAACGTCACCCGCTGGATAGCGCCATGCGCGCCCGGGTGCTGGAGGAGCTTGCGCGGATAGAGCGCGAGCGCAACGTCAAGGTGCTGTATGCCTGCGAGTCCGGCAGCCGCGCCTGGGGCTTTTCGTCGACGGACAGTGATTACGATGTGCGGTTTGTCTATGTGGAAAAACCGGACTGGTTCATCCAGGTCAGTGAGGCTCGGGATGTGATCGAACGGCCCTTGGACGACGAGCTGGATATCAGCGGCTGGGAGCTGCGCAAGACCCTCGGGTTGTTGCGCAAGTCCAACCCGACCTTGCTCGAATGGCTCGACTCGCCCTTGGTGTATCACAGCGAAGAGGTCGCGACCCGGTCGTTGCGTGAACTGGCTGAAGCGTTCTATAGCCCGCCAGCCGCGCGCAATCACTACCTGTCGATGGCCAGGAAGAATTTCCGCGGCTACTTGCAAGGCGAGACAGTGCGTTTCAAGAAATATTTCTACGTGCTGCGACCTTTGTTGGCGGTGCGCTGGATCGACATGGGATTGGGTCGCCCGCCCATGACGTTCGATGCCCTGCTCAAGACCGTCGACGATCCGCTGTTGCTGGAGGAGGTTGATGAGTTACTACGGCTTAAGCGCAGTGCGGATGAATCCGCCTACGGCCCTCGGCGTCCGGCGCTGCACGGGTTTATCGAAACACAATTGGAGCGTCCGGTACCGGTATTGCCGCGTACCACTGAAGACAGTCAACGGCTGGATCGCTACCTGAGGGAAATGGTTTACAGCTATGCATGAAGGAAGGATATGGAAAGGGATGTGATTGACCTGGATGGCGCCATGGGAGGCGGGCAGGTATTGCGTAGCGGGCTGAGTCTGTCGATGGTGACGGGGCGTTTCACTACGCCCGGCATGACTGAGCATCTGTACAGCAATATTCGCGTGATCGAGAGTTTTCTGCCGCTGAGGATTACCTGTACGACAGCGGCGGACGGGGTGTTGCACGTCGAGTGTCGGGCCTGATTCAGGATTCTTGCCGCTGGCGCCGAAACTGCCCCGGTGGCAGGCCCTGGGTGGCCTTGAAACGGCGTGAAAAGTAGGCCTCGTCGGCAAAACCACACAGTTGCGCAATCTGGCTCACCGGCTTTTCGCTGTTGAGCAGATGCGTGCGCGCCAGGCGCATGCGGCGTTCCAGGACCAGCTCCGAGAAGGTGCTGCCGGTTTCCTTGCGCAGCAAGTGGGTCAGGTAGTTGGGCGACAGAAAGGCTGCCTCGGCGGTGTCCTTGAGGTTCAGCGCCGGGTCGGCGATATGCTCGCGCAGATAACTCGAGACCCGCGCCAGTGCATCCCGTCGGCCGCGTCGTGCCGCCTTGTTCGCCGACAGGGCCTGCAACTCGTCTGCATACAGGCTGCAGATCTTGCCGGTCAGTTGCAGCAGGCAGCCCTTGAGCGCCTGGCGGGTGCCAAGATCGCGACCCTGATCCAGCTCGCGCATCTTTTCCAGCAGGAGCAGGACTTCGGCGAAGTCATGGTCGGCGAGGATAAAATCCAGGTGCTCCTGATGCTGGAACGGTGATAGCTCCGGCAGGTCATGGATAGAGAGGTCCTCCAGATCCAACGGGTCGCAATGCAGGTGCGGCAGGAAAAACGCCTGGGAAAAGTTGATCAGGACAAAATTGCCGTCTTCCGGGTGCGGGATCAGGTGCAGGCGATGGGGCAGGATAAACGCCAGGGCCTGGCGCGGATAAGGTCGGATGGCGCCGCCGATGTGCTGCACGGTGTCGCCGCCCAGGTTGATCTGGATCTGGAAATAGTCATGCCGGTGTGGGGTGACGATGGCCGGGCGGGCCTGTTTGTCACGGATATAGAAGTCCGGGCGGTCGCTGCGTTGCTGCATGCCATAGGTGCGCACACGGGAGGGGCTCGACATCGACACTGTCCTTAACGACTGACCGGATGCCGACATTCTAAGGGGCGAGGGCGGTCTTTGCGACGCTATGCGGGATTTTGGTTTGTGCGGGGTTGTCGTCGCCGGCTCGTTTGTTTCTCTGGGATTCGGAACTTTCCTGAGTCGATGTATCTAATTGTTTCGCTCTTGTCGGTTCTTCAATACAAGTGCTCGACAATGCGCTGACTCATGGTGCATTGCAGGACGTTTTATTCTCAGGGATGTGTCGTGTTTTTCAAGCCTCGTTTGTGTGCCCGGTTGCATGCCAGTGTGACCGGTCGGTCAGTTTTGCAACGCTCGTTTTACCCTTTCGCAGTCATCAGCCTGTCTGCCAGCCTCACGGCCATGGCGGCCGAGCCGGTGGCACCGGAACAGCCGTTGCTGCGCCAGCAAGAGCGCGAACGTGTCCTGCGTGAGCAGCTCGACTCCTCCCCTGACGTACGCCTCAAGGCTTCCGCCGATGATGGCCAGGGCCTGCTGCCGGCCCATGAAGCGCCCTGCTTCACCATTCGCCATATTGTGCTCGAAGGCGAGGATTCGGCGGCTTTCCAGTGGGCCCTGCGTGCCGCCAACCCGGCGTCTGATCCCGCACTAGGTCGTTGCCTGGGTGCTGCGGGCATCAACCTGACCATGAAGCGCATACAGAACCTGATCATTGCGCGGGGCTTCGTCACCACGCGGGTGCTGGCAGCACCTCAGGACCTGAGCCAGGGGACGCTTTCCCTGGTACTGATTCCGGGACGCATCAAACATATCCGGTTTGCCGACGGCACCTCGTCGCGGGCGACACTGTGGAACGCCATGCCCGCCCAACCCGGTGAGCTGTTGAACCTGCGGGACATCGAACAGGCGCTGGAGAACTTCAAACGGGTGCCCACGGCCGAGGCCGACGTGCAGATCACGCCGGCAACCGACGCCGATGCCAAACCGGGTGAAAGCGATGTGGTGATCCTCTGGAAGCAAGCTTCCATTGCGCGCGTGAGCCTGTCGATGGACGACTCGGGTAGCAAGGACACCGGCAGGTATCAGGGCAACGTCGCGTTGTCGCTGGACAATCCGCTGAGCCTCAATGACCTGTTCTATGCCAGTTTCAGCCACAACCTGGGCGGTGGCAAAAGTGGTGATCGTGGTTCCGAAGGGCACACCCTGTACTACTCGCTGCCGTACGACTACTGGCAACTGGGGCTGACCTCCAGCGAGTACTACTATCACCAGACCGTGGCCGGGAACAATCAGAGTTATGACTATCAGGGCCACAGTAACAACAACGAGCTGAAACTTTCTCGACTGCTCTACCGTGACGCCGTGCGCAAGACGTCGGCCTGGGTCAGTGGCTGGACGCGGACTTCCAGCAACTACATCGATGACACCGAAATTGAAGTGCAGCGCCGGCGCATGGCCGGGTGGCAGATGGGGCTGGATCATCGCGAGTTCATTGGCAGCAACACCCTGGATCTGGGCTTGAGCTATCGACGCGGTACCGGGGCGTTCCATGCCTTGCGCGCACCGGAAGAAGACCTCGACGAGGGGACTTCACGGTCGAAGATCATCAGCGCCAGCGCTCAACTGCAAAGCCCATTCCGTATCGGGACACAGCAATTTCGCTACATCGGCGCTTGGCGTAGCCAATGGGACCGCTCGCCGCTGGTGGCCCAGGATCGCTTCTCCATCGGGGGGCGCTACAGCGTCCGCGGGTTCGATGGCGAACAGATCCTCTCCGCCGAACGGGGCTGGACCTTGCGCAATGACCTGGGCTGGTTTGTCTTCCAGAACAGCCAGGAACTCTATCTCGGCGTCGATTATGGCGAGGTCGGCGGACACTCCGCCCAGTACCTGTCCGGGAATCGACTCGCCGGTGCGGTGGTCGGTATGCGCGGTGGCTACAAGCAGGTGTCCTACGACCTGTTCCTTGGCCAACCACTTATGAAACCCAAGAACTTTGAGACGGCCGATGTGACTGCTGGTTTCAATCTCAGCTGGTCATTTTGACGGAGGCAGATATGCGTTTTGGCAGTCTTGAAATCCTTGCACCCCAGCTGTTCGACGAACCCTGGAACGAAGCGAGCGTGCTCGGCTCCGCCGTCTGGCTGTGGATGCACTCGGCGGCTCATCGCGATGCGCCGTTGCATAGCTTGTCGGCGCTGCTGCTGCCGGCGATCAAGCAGCGCCAGTTCATGCTTGCCAGCGAGCAAGGCAGGCCGGTGTTCTATATGGCGTGGATGAACCTCAGTGCCGAGGCCGAACAGCGCTATCTGCACAACCCGCCGGTGTGCATGCCGGAGGCCGACTGGAACAGTGGCGAACGTCTTTGGATCAGCGACTGGGTCGCGCCTTTCGGGCATACCAGGCAGCTATCGAAATTGCTGCACAGTCGTCTCTGGGCGCAACGCTTCGGCCGTCACCTGGGGCATCGGGGCGATGAGCGTGGCTTGAGTATCAAGACCTGGCAGGGCATCGGTGTCCTGCCTGCCGAAGCGCGTGCCTGGTTCGCCACCCACCCGCTGCCTTAGGTCTCACAACCCGCAGTTTTTTATCTTGATATCTGGCGCCTCTACGGATTGGCGCAGCTCAAAAGGAATTGGAACATTAACAAGCATCTGTATCGGATCATTTTCAACAAGGCGCGCGGCCTGTTGATGGTGGTGGCCGAAAATGTGAGCAGTGGCTCGAAATCAGCTGGCGGTCATGTGGCAGGCGCAGCGCCTGGCGTCGGCTGCGTGGTACGACTGACACCCCTGCGTTTTGCCTTGATGGCGGCGCTCGGCCTGATCCTGCTGGACGCCTCGTCGGCCCAGGCGGCGGTGGTCGCCGACCCCGGCGCACCTGCCGCGCAGCAGCCGGGCATCGGGGTGACCGGGAACGGCGTCACCCAGGTCAATATCACCGCGCCCAGCGCGGGTGGTGTGTCGCGAAATACCTATCAACAGTTCGATGTCGATCGGCGTGGTGTGATCCTCAATAACTCGGCGACCAACAGTCAGACCCAGCTTGGCGGTTGGGTGGATGGCAACCCGGCGCTGGGCAGGGGCACGGCGCGGGTGATCCTCAACGAGGTCAATTCGAGCAATCCGAGCCAGCTCAACGGTTATGTCGAAGTGGCCGGCTCCCGGGCTCAGGTGGTGATCGCCAACCCATCCGGGATCAGCTGTGACGGCTGTGGATTCATCAACGCCAATCGCGCGACCCTCACCACCGGCAAGGCGCAGCTCGAGAACGGCGAGTTGCGCGGCTATCAGGTCACCGGCGGCAAGGTCTCCATCAACGGTGCCGGGATGGATACCCGCGACAGCGACTACACCGAAATCATCGCGCGCACCGTCGAGGTCAATGCCGGTATCTGGGCCAAGGACTTGAGTATCCAGGCCGGCAAGACCGCCGCCGACAACAGCACTGCGGCTGTACCCGTGGTCGGCATCGATGTCGCGCAACTGGGCGGCATGTATGCGGGCAAGATCGTCCTAGTGGGCAATGGCGCCGGTGTCGGGGTGCGCAATGCCGGGCAGATCGGCGCCAGTGCCGGCGAGGTGGTGATCCGTGCCGACGGACGTCTGGAAAACAGCGGTCAGATCAGCAGTGCCGGTTCGACGCAGGTCGATGCAGGTAGCGGAGTCCAGAACAGTGGCACGCTGTACGCCAAGGGCGATCTGACGCTCAAGACCACGGCCGATATCGACAACAGCGGTATCGTCGCTGCCCAGGGCAATACCCGGGTGACGGCCGTGAACCTGCGCAGCACCAGTGGTTCGACCCTGGCCGCCGGGGTCGACAGCAGTGGCAAGCTGGGGCAGACCGGATCATTGACCCTGGACGCTTCGGGCCAGCTCAGCGCCAAGGGTCAGAATATCGCCGCCGAAAGTCTGCAGGCCCAGGCGGCGGCCGTCGACTTGAGTGACAGCCAGACCTCCGCCGCCCAACTGACACTCACCAGCGGGCAGGGCGATATCGACGTCAGCCGGGCCCGCGTGTCCGCGAAGGGCATGCTGACCGCCACCGCAGCGAAGGTATTGCGCACCGATAGCGCCACAGTCAGTGCGGCTCAAGTAGGGATCAAGGCCGCTCAGTTGTCCAACGTGAAAGGCGAAATCCTGCAGAGCGGCCTGTCACTCGCGAGCATTGACTTGCAGGGGGCACTGGATAACAGCCAAGGCGTGATCGCCAGTCAGGGGGCACTGAATATCACTGCCGCCTCGCTGAGCAACTACCAGGGCAGTATCGGTTCGGTGAAGTCGAGCCTGGCACTGACGGCCACGGACGGGTTGCTGGACAACAGTAACGGTCACCTTCAGGCGCTGCAATCGATCGCGCTGGTCTCGGGCCAGTTGCTCAACACCGCAGGTTTCGTCGGTGCCGGGCAGGCCCTGGACATCACGGCAGGGAGCATCGGCAATGGCGGCGCTGGGCAACTCCAGAGCGGTACCGATGCGACAATCGCGGCAACCAGCCTTGACAATCACGGCGGGCGCATCGAAGCACTAGGTAACCTCAAGTTCACCATCGACGGCAAGCTCGATAACAGCAGCGGCCTGATTCGCACCGGTGCCGATCTGTTGATGACCGCGGGGCAGATCGACAACGCCGGCACCCAGGGCCTGGATCAAGGCATTGAAGGGCGCACTCTCACCCTTACCGTCGATCAGTTGGGCAACCAGGGCGGCTCGATCATTGCCGATCAGGCCTTGACCGTGACCGGCAGCGGTGTGCTGGACAACCAGTCCGGGAAGATCTCGGCCGGTACCCAGTTTCTGCTGACCGACCGTAACCTGGCGGCTAAAACCCAAAGCGTGAGCAACCAGGGCGGTACGTTGGTCGCGGGGCGCTCGTTGACGCTCAACAGCGCGAGCTATACCGGCAACGGCCGGGCCTTGAGCCTGGGTGATCTGTCCTTCACCCTCAATGGTGATTACCTCAATACTGGCCTGCTGCAGGCCAACGGCAATCTGACCCTGGCAACCATGGGGGGACTGGGTAACCAGGGCAGCTTGCAGGCGGGTAACCTGCTGACGCTGTCGGCCCGGCAAATCGATAACGCAGCCGCCGCTGAGATCAGCGCCTTGCAGGTACAACTGAGTGCCAGCGAGTCGCTGGTCAACCGCGGCCTGATCGACGGCCAGTACACTCGGCTGAGCGCGCCGACCTTGAGCAACCTGGGCACCGGACGAATCTACGGTGACCAGCTGGCGCTGGCGGCGGGCACATTGACCAATACCGTCGAAAACGGTACGGCGGCGGTGATCGCCGCTCGTGTGAGCCTGGATATCGGTGCGCAATACCTGAACAACAGCGAACATGGCCTGATCTTCAGCACCGGTGACATGGCCATCGGCGGGGCGCTGGATAGCGCCTACCACGCGACCGGTCAGGCCCTCGAACTCAATAACGCGAGTGCGACCATCGAGGCCCTCGGTGCCCTGACGTTGAACGCGGCCTCGGTGCGCAACACCAACGAACACTTCTCGACACGTGAAGTCGAGGTCTCGCGCCAGGCGCTGCAACAGTATCAACTGACGGGCTCGGTCAATCGCTACGATCCGAATCAGATTTCGACCTATAACAACGAAGTCGACATTCTGGTGACACCCGAAGGCAGTAATGACGACTGGAACCGCTACGACCTGACCCGTGTCGTGACCCAAACCCAGATTGCCAGTTCCGATCCCGGGCAAATACTCGCCGGCGCCAATCTGACGATCAACGCCGGCCAGGTCCTCAACGACAAGAGCCGGATCATCGCCGGTGGTGTGTTGCAAACCAACGCCAACAGCCTGACCAACACCGAAGTCGCCGGACAGCAGGTCACCACGGACAGCGGCGCACTCGAACACTTCTATCGCATCCAGCGCAAAGGCCGCGACCGTCAGGGGATCGACTCTACCGCCTACAACCCGGCGCCCAGCGTGCAGGCTATTTCCTTGCAGCCGACGGTCTATGAACAGAACACCGCGCCTCAAGGCAGTGGCCCCCAGGTTGCAAGCTTGAACCTTGGGGCGGTGGGCGCTACCGAGGTGTCCAGCCGCACGATCCAAGCGCCAAGCCTCACGCCGATCAGCGAAGTATTGGCCAATTCCACCAACAATGTCGGTGGCGTGGCTGAGCGTATTCTCACCGGCGGGGTGAACAGCGCCTTGCCGGACAACGCGCTGTTTCGTTCGATGCCCGGCAGCACCTCCCGTTATCTGATCGAAACCGATCCGCGCTTCACCAACTATGGCCAGTGGCTGTCCTCGGACTACATGCTCGGCCGGCTGAACCTGGACCCGGCGGCGACCCAGCAACGCATGGGTGATGGTTTCTATGAGCAGAAATTGATTCGCGAGCAGGTGGCGCAACTGACCGGTCGCCGTTTTGTCGACGGTTATGCCAGTGACGAAGCGCAGTATCGCGGCCTGATCGACAACGCCGTCACCTACGCGAATAACTGGAAGCTGATTCCCGGTGTGGCCCTGACCGCGCAACAAATGGCCCAGTTGACCAGCGATATCGTCTGGCTGGTGGCCAAGGATGTGACGCTGGCCAGTGGCGAGGTACGCAGTGTGCTGGTGCCGCAGGTCTATGTGCGGGTCCGTGACGGCGACATCAACGGCGCCGGCGGCTTGATGGCCGGGCAGCAGCTGAACCTGAACGTGACGGGCAATCTGGTCAACAGCGCGAGCTTGTCGGGACGGCAAGTGGTCTCGATCAAGGCGGACACGCTCAATAACCTGGAAGGGCGTATTCAAGGCAGCGCCGTCAGCCTTGACGCGACGCAGGACCTGAACAACCTCGGTGGCCAGATCTCCGCCGACAAGAGCCTGATGGTCAGCGCCGGGCGTGATCTGAATGTGCAGTCCAGCACGATCACCACCCACAGCGCGCAGGGTAGCCAGACCAATCTTTCGCGGGTCGCCGGTCTGTTCGTTTCCGATCCGGCGGCCAACCTGATGGCCACCGCCGGACGTGATATCAACCTGCAGGGCGCGCAAGTGGTCAATAGCGGCAGCGCGGGCGTCACCAGCCTGTCCGCCGGTCGTGACCTGAACCTGACAACGGTCATCGAGAGCCGCGACCAGAGCAACCACTGGAACGCGGACAACTGGCGCACCGAAGCGAGCCGCAACGAGAGTGGCAGCAGCCTGCAGACCCAGGGTGACCTGGGCCTGCGCGCTGGCAATGATCTGAACACCCGCGCCGCCGAGGTCAGTAGCGCCGCTGGAGCCGTGACTGCCAGCGCGGTACGCGATATCAACATCGAGGCGGGTGAGCGCTTCAATAGCGCCGACGAGGCACACAAGTTCAAGGGCAGCAATGGCCTGTTCTCCAGCAAGACTACCACCACGCGTGATACGGTCAGCCAGACCAGTGCATTGAGCTCGACCCTCAGTGGTGAACAGACGGTGGTACAGGCCGGGCGCGACATGACGATCAATGGCAGCAACGTGGTATCGACTTCGGGCACGGTGCTGGCGGCGGGTAATGACATGAAGGTGCAAGCGGCCACCGAGCATCTGAGCGAACAACACGTCAGGGATGTGAAAACCAGCGGGCTGTTCAGCGGCGGTGCGATTGCCGTCACCGTGGGTTCCCAGCAACAGATGGACGACAACCGAAACCGCGAAAGCACTGCGGCTGCCAGCAACATTGGGGCAACTGACGGCAACGTGCAGATCGATGCCGGCGGTCAGTATCGTCAGGTTGGTAGCAATGTCACGGCGCCCAAGGGCGACGTTTCGATCCGGGCTTCGGAGGTCAATATTCTTGAGGCGCGTAACCTCACTCAGCAGCAACAGGAGAACCGCTTCAAGCAGTCCGGTATGACGATCACCGTGACCAATCCGGTGGTCAGTGCCGTGCAGACCGCACAGCGGATGAAGAAAGCCTCCGATCATACCGATGACAAACGTATGAAAACCCTCGCGGCGCTCAGCACGGTGTTCGCCGCTAGCGATGCCTATACCCAGGTGATGGCGGATCCCGCCTCGATGGGTGGGATCAATATCAGTATCTCGTTGGGTGCGAGCAAGAATCAGAGTAACAGCGAACAGAATGGCAATACCGCAGCCGGTTCGACGGTCGCGGCAGGTGGTGATGTGTCGATTGTTTCCAGCGGTGGAGCTCGCAGTAACGACCTGACGGTCCAGGGTAGCCAGGTTACGGCCGGGCGCGATGCGTTGTTGAAGGCCGATGGCAATATCCTGCTGGTCGGCGCGCAGAACACTATGGAGCAGCACAGCACCAACAAAGGCAGCAATGCCAGCATTGGTATCGGTATTTCCTTTGGCGGTACGAAAAATGGTATCAGCTTCAACGCTTCTGCTTCCCAGAGCCGGGGCAACGCAGATGGCAACGACCTGGTCTGGAGCAATACCCATATCGACGCCGGCAATCAGGTGAGCCTGGTGTCGGGCAAGGACACGAACGTGCGAGGTGCGGTGGTTTCCGCCAACACGGTCAAAGCCGAGGTCGGGGGGAACTTGAACATCGAGAGCCAGCAGGACACCAGCACCTTCGCCTCCGAGCAGAAAAGCATGGGGGCCGGCATCAGTCTGTGTATCCCACCGATTTGTGCAGGGATGTCTAGTGCCAGCTTCAGTTCCAGTAACACCAAGCAGAAGTCCAACTTCGCCAGTGTGATCGAACAGTCGGGGATCCGTGCCGGGGACGGTGGCTTCGACATCACTGTCAACGGCAATACCGATCTCAAGGGCGCCCTGATCGCCAGTTCGGACAAGGCCATTGCCGAGGGCAATAACCGGCTGATTACCGATACCCTGACCGTTGCGGATATCCACAACGTGTCAGAGGCCAGTGCCAAGGCATCGGGGGGTGACCTGGATACCCAGATGCTCGATGGCAAACTGGGCATGGCCAAGGCGCTGCTCGCCAACAGCCTCAATAACGCCTCGGAGTCCGACTCCAAGTCGAGCGACACCCGCAGTGCCGTCAGCGCCGGGACCTTGGTGATCACCAACGCCGAACGCCAGCGGTTGCTCAACGGGCTGAGCGTCGACGAGGCGATTACCAGCCTGAACCGTAACACCGAGACCGCTCATGCCGCCGTGGACCGGCTGAATGTGGCGGAAATGGGGCGCACGGTGGAGGCCGAGCAGGAGATCAAGCGTGAGCTGTATCGTCAGGTCGCGTTGTTGGCCGATGAGGCCTATCGCAAGATTTTCGTGGCGAAGGCCCGGGTCTATGAGGTGGAGAAGGATGCCGATGGCAAGGCGCTGCGCGATGAAAACGACAAGGTTCGCTATCGTGAGTTGAATGACGAGGAAAAGCAGAACCTCAAGCCGGGACCGGACGGTAAGGTCCATATCGCCAACAACGGCATCTTCAACGATGCCGACGGTGCGGCCAAGTATGCAGAACAGCACAGTACTGCCGATACGGGGCCGCAGTACTTGATCCACTTCGAGAAGGCCAACAACTTTACGTCCGAGTTGATGATCGCGGCGTATCAGAAGTCCTTCGAAAATGATTTCTGGGGCTTGTCCAATGCCACCCTGCAGAGCAAGGACTATATGGCCCAGTATGGTCAAAGTGGCTTGCATATCGACGGTCACAGCCGGGGCACGATGACGACGGGTAATGCCATGGAGTCGTTTATGCGCGACCCGTCGAACATCGGCATCCTGAGTGATACTTCCATGAACTTCTTCGGCGCCGCCTATGGTGTTGAAAAGGCCGATAAGCTGTTGGGGGCGTTGCAGGGTCGGGATAGTTTTAGTCTCCAGGCTCAACGGGACTCAATGGCCTTGCAGTACCAGATTCATAACTACGATCCGGTAGGGCGGATTCCGGTGGGGCTTAACCCGGGGACCGGAGGAACGATTCCGCCAGGTAGTAACGCCGTATGGGAGGTGCTGAGGGTGTTGGGCGGTGACAATACGGTCCACAACTGCTACGGCAATGGGGGAGTGGCATGCCGGGCTTACTGGGAGGACTCTCCCACCGGCAAGCCACATTTTGTCCAAGTCAAGTCCCAACCTTGAGATGTCGAATCATGACCAAGTGTAATTTTCTATTCAGCCTCGGCCTACTGCTGCTCAGTGGCTGTACCCCCTTTCAGCCGCCGCCACCGGATTTCACCTATTGGTACAAGAACGGTGTATCCGTTGAAGGGGTCAAGAGCGCCATGCGGGGATGCGGGTACACCAATCTTGATGGTGCTGGAGATCAGACACCGATTGATCTCGAGCTCAAGCACTTTTACTGCATGAAGGATTCGGGGTTCTCCCGGCGAGATAACCTGGACCTGTGCAAGCTGGGCCGTATTGGCGAGTCACCGGTGTGCGAAGGTCGCCGATAAATACTGATGGATGGATAACAGGGAGTGACTGGCATGCAGATCGAAAACAAGGGCGTGTGCGGGCGCAGCCGCTCGATTGTGGCGCTGTGTTTCGGCGTCGTTGGCCTGGGGGGGTGTGCTTCGTCAATGTCTACCACCGGTGAGCCGGGCGTGAGGATGGGGGACAGCTACGCCCAGGTTTTCGCGGTGGTGAGCCGCAACAATACCGTGACCAAGGAGGTCGAGGGGCAGGGATTCAGGGCTGAGGGTTACTCGCCGACGTTCAGGGATTGTCGTAGCAAGTATTTCATCTTCCAGGGCGTCAATGGCTTGCAGCAAGTGCGCTTTGAGCCTGCACCGCAGTTGTCGGTCAACCAGAACTGCCGCCAGCCGTGACGGGCTTACATTCCTCTACGAGTCGAGTCTTCATGATGGTTTTACGTGTTGTCCCCGCAATGCTTCTAATATTGCTCAGCGGCTGTGGCCAGTTGTCCAACGTCCGCTCCTTTTCGACCGCTTATACCTCGCCACAGGCTGGCGAGACCGCCCGGTTGCGCGTGGTCAGTGACGGTATGGTGCGCGCGGTGCCTGGGCGTGATTGCCTGGACTGGAACAGCCCGGGAGCGGGCGTGATGGTTTCGGCGCAATCGGGTTTCACCGACCGCAACGACGAGCGCCTGGGTATGCCTGGCTCGGCTCAACAGTGGCCGGGAGTCGTGTCCTCGGAACTGGTTATCCCGGCGAACAAGCCGATCGCATTTCATTACCTGGCGCAACTGCAATTTTCCCGGCGGTGTTTCAATTCCCTGACCTTCGTACCCCTGCCTGGTATGGATTATGTGTTGCAGGCATCAACGTCCGGAGAGTGCTTGATCGAATTGGATGAGCTTCGGGCCGGTGATGGGCGGTTGGTGGCTGTCGAGGCGGGGCGGGTTGGAAAGGCTTCGATGTGTAACGCGATGGATAACTTCTAGGTGAGCTGTTCTCGGTCAGTGGTGGGACATCGAGCCCCGAAGGTTTTCGCACCATTGAAGCGACAAAACCCATCCATTTGGTACTGCTAGGATGGGCCAGCGGTAACCGCGCCTGCCGGGTCGATTTTGTCAGTGAGTTCATTCCGGGAGCCCGCTATGTGATCAAGGGGGGCATCGCAGATGGCCTGAATAATTTCGGCACCTGCCAGGTCAGCATCTTTGATCAGGATTCCGGTGTTCGACTCCCTCTGAGCAGCCAGGAATTGCCGAAGGCCGACGGCTGCACCCTGGATCAGTGGTTACCGCCGGTGCTTTGATTGCTCTGATGACACTTTGGCAATCGATCTAAAAGGGAGCGGATTTATTTTTTTGGTGAGTAAAGCGGTGGTCCTGTCAGACGTATCGAAAATAAATTCGTACCCTTTTTAAGTCACCTTATCAGTAATTTCTTACAGTGATCCGGCAGTCAAGAGATAACATGGAGTTCAGTATGGATGGACACGCACAGAAACACTCTCCCAATTTGGCCAGCCCAATTCGTCGATTAGCTGCTCAGATCATTGACTCAATCATCGTGCTTTTTCTGATGTCTGTCATCATCACGGTTTTGAGCTTTGTGGGCCCGTACAGTATCGCCTCTCTCGTGGGGATGGTCGTCGGCGGCGGATATTTTTTATTTTCTGACGCTATTTGGGATGGCCAAAGCATTGGTAAAAAAATGATGAAGATTTCAGCTGTTGATGAGTTCAGCCTTTTAGGCTGCAGCTATCTTCAATCATTTGTTCGGAATTTTTTGAAGTTTAATCTGCTATTTATAGATTGGGTGTTCGTATTTTTTGGAGGGCGGAAAAGATTGGGGGACATGCTCGCGTCGACAGTAGTGATCAACGCAGAATAGGTGTTATATCTTTCGATATTGCAGAGTATTGAAAACGGTCGATTCCTCTCACAGCTGCTGATGAGGTGCAAAAGGAAAGGGCAACGTTGTCTGCTCCTGAAGTACCTCAGTCGGGCGGCAAGTAATTTTTAATGATGTACATGGAGTGTTTATGAAAAAAACGTCGCTGCTAATGTTGAGCCTGATTCTGACATTGCCTGGGTGTAAATCCAATGCCAGAGACTCTTCCCCCAGTTTGCTCAAGGACGGTATCCAACTGCGCCAGAACAAGGTGGCCGTCGATGCACAGCACGCCAAGGTCATCATGAAAGCGTCGGGTGCCACCCACCCAGTAGAGTTTTCGATCAGGCGCGCAACGGATCCTGACCAGCGCATGGATGTACAGGGAACTGTGGTGGATACCGGTCGGGGTAAGGTGTTCGGCTGGATTGCCACGCTCAACGAAACGGTTAGCAGCGCAACTTTGAAGCGCTTCCCGCAGTTGGAGGTACAGGCCGACGCCGATCAACCGTTCGTGGTCTCGGGTTACGCCAGTGACGAGAGCATTGGGCGTATCTACCGATGTGGCCCGGTTAGAAGCACATTCACACCGGAGCGAAGCAAGGTCTATCTGGTGGAGTTTCAGTTTGTGGATGACCGCTGTGAACAGCATGTCTACGATGTCACCCAGTCAGAGGTGCGTATTCCCGTTGCGAGCGTATCGGGCCTTTGAGTCCGATTTGAGAAACCAAAGGCTACCTCTCAAGGGAAATCATGCAGAGATTTTTTACCTGGGTCATAACCTTCTTCTCTGGTATTCGTTCGATTGTTCTCATCGTGTTCGGGATCGTCTTCCTCGTTTGTGCTGGCATGGGGCTTTACGATGCCGCCACGCTTTGGCAAGCGCGTGACTGGCCGTCGGTTGCGGCTCGCGTCGATCAATGTTCGATGAACATGCGCTACAGCAAACAGGACTCGTGGTGGGACGTCTCGGCTACGTTCAGCTACGGGGACGACTTCGCTCGTCACTATCAGGAAACCTGGACGCCGCCAGATACGCCGAGGTATAGCCGTCACCCCGATCCCGTTATCAGCCAGAGTGAGCAGAACGCGCTGACGAAACGATTCTGCGATAAGGCGGCAGCCGAGGGGTTGAGGGTGTCGCCAGACCATCCGTGGATGGCTTGGAGAAGCGAAGCTGTCGCAACGGGAGAGTGGAAGGCGAATGTTGTGATGATCTCGGTGTGTGGCCTGGGTGCAGTGATTCTTATTGCTCTGGGCGTGTCGCTATGGCCGGGAAGGGAGGCTGCGGTGAAGCCGGCTACTCGGAAAAAACGGCCTCAGGTGGCGAGGAAGAAGGCGTAAAAGCTGACGGACTTCAAGAGATGTACCGTCGAAGATCACGTGTTGTCTGTGGCATGATCTTCGACGGGGTGGGAAGCGCAGAACTTCAGAGTCCTGTCAGTTGCTGACGCTGGCGGTCCGCTTGGCACAAAAGAGCCTGCCAGTATTACCGCAGAGGTAAAGCCTGTCCGGCCACCGATCAGCGTTAGCCAATCGTCAACTCGAACGTCGCGATGCCCTCGATCCCCGCACTGACCCGATCACCCGCCACCAGGGGACCGACGCCTGCCGGTGTGCCGGTAAAAATCAGGTCGCCGGCCTTGAGCTCAACCGAACGCGACACATGGCTGATCACATCCGGCACCGACCAGATCTGGTCTGCCAGGTCGCCGCGCTGGCGCTCGACATCGTTGACCTTCAGCCAGATCGCGCCGCTTTGCGGATGTCCCAGCGCAGTGGCGCGACGCAAGGCCGTGCAAGGCGCCGACTCGTCGAACCCCTTGGCCCAATCCCACGGCCGTCCGAGCTTCTTGGCCTGGGCCTGGATATCGCGCCGCGTCAGGTCAAGACCGACGCCGTAACCCCAGACATGAGCGAGGGCGTCGTCGGGATCGATATCCGTACCACCTTCACCAATGGCTACCACCAGCTCGATCTCATGGTGCAGGTCCTGGGTCAGCGGTGGGTAGGCGATCACGCCGCTGGCCGGCACCACCGCATCGGCGGGCTTCATGAAGAAGAACGGCGGTTCGCGGTCCGGGTCGTGGCCCATTTCCCGGGCATGTTCGGAGTAGTTGCGGCCGACGCAGAACACCCGGCGAATCGGAAAGCGTGCCGACTCGCCTTCAATCGCCAGAGATGGGATGGTCTGGGGGGCGAATACATAGCTCATGGTATTTCTCCTCGTTGGAATCGGGCCGTGGCGCTGTGGCCATGGCTCAAGTGTGGAGGAGTGGGGCGGCGGGAAATTGGACAAATCCAGCACGCTTCTGGATTTTGCACGGCAGTGGGGTGCCGTCGAGTCGCGCCTCCAGAAAGACAAAACCCGGCGATAGCCGGGTTTTGTGTGAGACGCCTTGCGCTACTCAGTTATAGCGAGTCTTCAGGCGCTCTTCGGCAGGGCGTGGTGAGCGGCCCATTCCGACTTCAGCGATTGCAGCACGCGAGCCATGAAGTCTTTGTCGGCTGCGGCTTTCTTGCCGACATAGCCCTGGCCCCGGCGGTACATCTTGATGCAGGCGAACAGCGCGGGCTGGGCCTGGCTGAAGGCGCGCTCGTCGGCGTAAGGCGAGCGAGGGTCGAGTTTCACGTCTCCGGTCTGGCTGATCCAGAGAATATGGTCGTCAAGGCTGTCTTTGCGCGATGCGAACAGGCCAGCCAGTTGATCGATAGTCGTTTGATTGTTCAGATTCATGTTAAAGCCCCTTTGACCACTCGTTAATCTGTCTGGTTTACGTGTGTATCGTTGCCAAGACGGCGAATTGCTGCGGTGCCGCACACGGACAATGGTGTCCGTCGAGTGTGGCGCCGGCCCTGGGCGCGATTTATGTAGCGGGGTTCAAACCCTGCTACACGCAACGTTTCAACGATAAGAAGCAACAGCGCGATCCTTAGAACGGCGCTGACGACAGTAACGAAGTCAGCCACAAGCATTTTGAGGACGTTAGGCCAGTGCTTCTCGCCCGTTGGGACGATCACGCCAGGTCAGCTTCATCAATCTGCCTTGTGGGCAGTACAGATCCGGAACAGCTCGACGGCTTGTCGAGCCTGTTGTTACAACAGCTTTTGCGGCGCTCCCGATCGGGGAGGCAGGTCCATCATGCAAGGGCCGAAAGAAGGCGTCAACCATTTTGTAGTGAATATTTTTAAGCACTACATATTGCAAAATCGTGATTTCTTACAACATTACAAAAGGGCCGGGTGGACGAAACGTGACCGGCAAGTCTTGATTCCAAGGGCTCGACGGTCGCAGCCCGCGAATTTAAAGGAGGTTGCACTGTTGCAGTCTGCGTAACAGACCTTTCTGGATCTGCCGATGTAAACCGGCGCAATACTGGCTTAAGCTCGGCAGCTTCTGAATCTGCCTCGGGAAACACGATGTCCCAGCTATTTCCGACGACGCGCCTGCGTCGCCTGCGCCGAAATGAAAGCCTGCGTGGCTTGTTCCAGGAAACCGAGTTCAGCCTCAACGACCTGGTGCTGCCGATCTTCGTCGAGGAAGGCATCGACGATTTTGTGCCGATCACCAGCATGCCCGGGGTGATGCGGATCCCGGAAAAGAAACTGGCCAGTGAGATCGAGCGTTATGCCCGTGCCGGGATCAAGTCGGTGATGACCTTCGGCGTCTCCCATCACCTGGACGCGACGGGTAGCGACACCTGGAACGAAGAGGGCCTGGTGGCGCGCATGGTGCGGATCTGCAAGGACACCGCGCCGCAAATGGTGGTGATGTCCGACACCTGTTTCTGCGAATACACCTCCCATGGTCACTGCGGCGTGCTGCATGGCGACGTGGTCGACAACGATGCCACCCTGGCAAACCTTGGCCGCCAGGCGGTGGTCGCGGCACAGGCGGGGGCGGACTTCATCTCGCCGTCGGCGGCCATGGATGGACAGGTCCAGGCCATTCGCAGCGCCCTGGACGCGGCCGGTTTTCTCGACACCTCGATCATGGCCTACTCGACCAAGTTCGCCTCGGCGCTCTATGGCCCGTTCCGCGAAGCGGGCGGTACGGCGCTCAAGGGCGACCGCAAGGCTTACCAGATGAACCCGATGAACCGGCGTGAGGCGGTGCGCGAGTCGCTGTTGGACGAGCAGGAAGGGGCCGATGTGCTGATGGTCAAGCCGGCCGGTGCCTACCTCGACATCATCCGCGATATCCGCGAAGCGTCGCGCCTGCCCCTGGCGGCGTATCAGGTCAGTGGCGAGTACGCGATGATCAAGTTCGGTGCCCAGGCCGGGGCCATTGACGAGCACCGTATCGTTCGCGAAAGCCTGGGTGCCATCAAGCGCGCCGGAGCGGACATTATTCTGAGTTACTTCGCGATGGACATTGCTCGCGACGGGATGTGACCCAGACAGCGCGCAAAGAAAAAGCCCGGCTGATAAGGCCGGGCTCTTGGCTGGATGCTGCGGTAACGCGACTCATGCACGATTCTGGATCAGACGGTCGGAACCACCTTCGGCAACGCGACGGTCGATCAGACGATCAGAGCCACCTTCGGCAACGCGACGGTCGATCAGGCGATCAGAGCCACCTTCGGCAACGCGACGGTCGATCAGACGATCAGAGCCACCTTCGGCTACGCGACGGTCGATCAGACGATCGGAGCCACCTTCGGCTACACGACGGTCGATCAGCCGATCGGAGCCGCCTTCAGCTACGGCCTGTTGAGTGTGGGCGACCACGGGTTGAGCCGAGGAGGCGGCGAAAACGTTGACGGCCAGTACCGAGAAAGCGAGGCCGAGAAAGAGTTGGCGTTTCATGGTGGTGTGCTCCGGGTGTTATGTGTTGGGTATGGAGCAAAGGTTACGCGCCTGGATTTTTAAGAGAACTTCATTGGGTCGATGGTGACCATCGATGGCAATGATGGCGATGCCCGGCAGGTGTAGGGGCTGAAAAGGGTAAGACTGTGTGGGTCCAAGAGCAGGATTGTGTGATGAAATCCCTGAGCTGACCGCCGACCATTTTTCGCCAAGGAGCCCGACCATGAGCCAGCACGATTTCAAGCAACTGGATGTTTTCAGCCGCGAACCCTTCAAGGGCAACCCGCTGGCCGTGGTCTTCGCCGCCGAGCAACTGACTGACGAACAGATGCAGGCTTTCGCGACCTGGACCAATCTCAGCGAAACCACCTTCCTGCAGGCGCCCCGCGACCCTCGGGCAGACTATCGGGTGCGGATATTCACCACGACCCGGGAATTGCCCTTCGCCGGTCACCCGACCCTCGGTTCCTGCCATGCCTGGTTGGAGGCGGGTGGCGTAGCCAAGGGTGAGGAGATCATCCAGGAGTGCGGAATCGGCCTGGTGCGGATTCGTCGCCAGGGCGATGACCTGGCGTTTATCGCACCACCGTTGCGTCGTGCCGGCCCCCTGGACCAGGCATTGCGCGAGCAGGTCCGCCTGGGCCTGGGACTGGCTCCGGAGGAGGTGCTCGATGCCCAGTGGGTCGACAATGGCGTCGATTGGCTGGTGCTGATGTTGCCCGAGCGGGCGCGGGTGCTGGCGGTAAGGCCCGACTATGCCCAGTTGAAAGGGTTGGCGGTCGGGCTGGTCGCTCCCTGGAATCCAGCACTGGACGGTGACGAGTGCCAGTTCGAGGTGCGGGCCTTTATCGCGGGTGATGGCATGTGCGAAGACCCGGCCACCGGCAGCCTGAATGCCGGCATTGCGCGCTGGTTGCTGGGAGAGGGGCGGGCGCCGCAGTCGTATCGGGTCAGCCAGGGCACGGCGATGGGCCGTGCCGGGCGGATCCGGGTCGAGCAGGTGGGGGACGAGATCTGGGTCGGCGGTGCCGCCGTGACCTGTATCGCCGGCAGCCTGACCCTATAAGGCTTCCGGCGCGTGGGCGATCAGCAGCATCGCGGCCGACAAGGTATGGCCGTCGGTAATCTTGCCCGCGGCAATCATCGCCTTGAGTTGGGCCAGTGTGACGAACAGCACCTTGTCGACTTCGCCATCGGTGCTGTCGACGGCTTCGCCATCAATGTCCACCCGGCAGACGGCAACCGCGCTGGCGATCAGCGAGGTGTTGCTGTGCAGCAGGCCCAGTTCCGTGACCTTGCGCGCCGACCAGCCGGTCTCTTCCCGCAGCTCGCGAGCGGCGGCATCGCTGGCGGTTTCACCGCGGTCGATGGCGCCGCGGGGGAACTCGATCGATTGGGCGCCGATGGCCCGGCGTTGCAGCACCGCGAGCATCAGGCGGCCATCCGGCAGGACGGGCACCGCGACCACGCCATTGACGGCCTGGGCTTCCTTGACGATGAAATAACCCCGCTCCTTGACCACATCGAAGTAGGGGGTGTGCAGCAGGCATTCGGATTCGGTGTCGGGCTTCATGCGTGGCGTTACTCCAGAAAGCAGCGGTCGAACAGATAGAGCGCATCAGGTTTGAGATTTTCCAGGGTGGCTTGCGGCCGGCCGCCGTCGCCCTGTTTCTTGCGTCCGGTTTCGCGCAGGTAGCCGGCTTCGATCATCTTCAGCAGGCGTTGCCGGGTGCTGGTCTTGAGCACCGGACGCCCCAGTACCCGGGAAAAGATCGCGGTGGCTTCCGGGGCACTGAATTCGGAGCCGAGGAACATCAGCGGCAGGCTGCTGTACAGCGATTTGGACAACAGTCGCTCCTGTGCCGCCGCGACCAGTGCATTGTGATCGAAGGGCAGGCGCACCGAAGCGTCGGCGACGCTGTCGAGGGCGAACCAGGCCTGTTGCTCGTTCAGGGTCGGCTCTTCACTGACGATGGCCAGGTAGAAGGTCGAGGATGACCAGCAGCGCGGGTCGCGAAAGGCATCGCCGACGGTGCCGACCTGTTCGATCCAGGCCAGCGGCAGATTGACTTTGGCACTGGCGCGCAGGCGTTCCACCGCGTCGTCCAGCGTCAGGTCGGCCACCGCGCCGTTGACCACCACACCCGGCAATGCCCAATGGCCCTGGAAGGGATCGGCTTCACGTTTGTGCAGCAGGATCTTCAGGGTCTGGGAGTCACGGCAGTAGAAGAGCACGCACAAGTCGACGGTGTGCAGGTAGTCGCTTTTCCTCGGCATGGTGGCGGAACGGTCCGGCATATCAAGTCCTGTGTACGGCATAGAGACCGTAGTCTACCGGATCCATCCCCGGTGCCATCCAGTCGGCGGGCAATGTTTCGCCCTGCGCCAGCCGTGCGCGCAGCAATGTGCTGCGTACGCCGGCCTGTTCCTCCACGCACAGCACTGAAAAACGTTCGAGCAACTGCACACCGAGATGGAAATCCGGCAACTGCGCGGCGACATCGTGCCCGACCACCAGGGCGATCTGCCGGGTGGGTAGGCCGGTCATCTCGGCCAGGGCGCACAGAAGCTCATAGCTGTAGATGGGTGTCTCGGTATTTTCGGCCAGTTGCTGTTCGATCCGGGACACCGAAATTGCCGACGAGCAGGCCGGTCGCACCCGCTCGACAATCGATTGCAGCCAACCCGCACGCCGCTCGTATTCGGCCATGCGCTTGCCATGGGGATGCCTGAAGGATGGTACCACCCACACCGACCGCGCCCGACGGGACGCTTCGATCATCACCTGGGCATGACCGGCGTGCGGGGGATTGAAGGCGCCGCCGTAGATAGCGAGCTCGTACATGGATGGGTCTCCTTTGTTCTTTAAAGTACTCGTCATGTACTTTCTGATCAAGTGGATAGCTCAAGGTTACACTCATTTAAATATGGATCATAAAAAAGCGATTACATCGTGCTTGATTTGAAAGTACATGACATGTACCTTTGATTCATCGCAAAGGGAGAACCCGCCATGAACGCTCAAGTGATCAAGACCGCCGCCTTCGATGTCGATGCCCAGAAGGGCTTCACGCCACTCTGCCCGGATGAACTGCCGGTGGTGGGCGGTCACCTGATCGGTGCCGAGTTGAACTTCATGGCTTCGCTGGCCGATCTCCGCGTCGGCAGCAAGGACGCCCACAGTCCCCAGGCGCCCTGGGTGGTGGGGTCCCATGAGCAGATGCTCAAGCCCACCGGCCTTGAGCATGCCGACCTGACCTGGGTCAGCCACTGCGTGCCGGGCACCGAAGGCTTCACGCTGCTCGATGAGCTGCCGGCGCCGCAGGACTACGATTATTTCGTCTGGAAGGGCGTGGAGCCGGCACTGCACCCTTATGGTGCCTGCTTTCACGATCTCCAGCACAAGCTCTCCACGGGGGTGATCGAGTACCTCAATGCCCAGCAAGTCCGGCAGGTGATCGTCGGCGGCCTGGCCCTGGATTTCTGCGTCAAGACCACCGCGCTGCAACTGGCGGGGGCCGGTTTCCAGGTCATCGTCTATCTGCCGGCCTGCCGCGCCATCAGTGCCGACGGCGCGCAGCAGGCGCTTCACGACCTGCAACAGGCGCGTATCGAAGTCGTCAACAGTCGCGAACAGCTGGCCCGCGCGGCGAGCCACAAGGAGTAAGTCATGGAAAGTGCATTCAACCGCGAAGGCGGCATCATCCAGGGGCTGCTGGATACCGACTACTACACCTTCACCATGATGCAGGCGGTGCTGCACCAGTACCCCAACGTCGAGGTGGAATATCAGTTCATCGTGCGTTCCCGGGAGAAGCTCACGCACCTGATCCCTGAGCTGCGTGTCGAGCTGGAAAAACTCGCCGGCCTGCAAATGCGCGAAGGCGAACTGCGTTTCCTGTTCAATCGGCGTTTCCGTGAGTACCTGACGCCGGATTTCGAGCAGTTCCTCGAATTGTTCCGGTTCAACCTGCGCTACATCCAGGTCAGTGAAGTCGACGGTCAGTTGAGCATCCGCGTTCGTGGGCCGATGTTGCACTGCATCATGTTCGAACAGCCGGTGTTGGCCCTGGTCAGCGAGTTGCGCAACCGCGACAAATACCCGGAAGTCGCCCTGGAGGACGTCAGCCGCAAGCTCTACCAGAAGTTCGAGTGGCTGGAGAAGAACCTCAGCCGCGACGAACTGGCCGACCTGCGGGTCTCGGACTTCTCGACCCGCCGGCGCTTGTCGTTCCGTGCCCAGCGTGAGGTGGTGGATATCATGCGGCGGGATTTCCCCGGGGTGTTCGTCGGCACCAGCAATGCGCACCTGGCCTATGAGTTCGATCTGCCGCTGATCGGCACCATGGCCCACCAATGGCTGATGGTGCACCAGCAACTCGGTCGCCTGCGCGAGAGCCAGAATGCGGCGCTGGAGAACTGGGTGCGCGAATACCGTGGGCGTCTCGGGATCGCCCTGACCGATTGCATCAGCACCGATTTTTTCCTCAAGGACTTCGACCTCTACTTCGCCAAGCTCTACGACGGCCTGCGCCAGGACTCGGGGGATCCGCTTGTCTGGGCTGACAAGGTGTTGGCACGTTATGCGCAGCTGGGAATCGATCCGCTGACCAAGGAGCTGATGTTTTCCGATGGCCTGAACTTCGAGAAATGCCTGCCGATCCTGCGTCACGTTCGCGGCAAGGCGCGGTTCGGCTTCGGTATGGGTACCAGCCTGGCTTGCGATGTCGATGGCGTCGAACCGCTGAGCATCGTGATGAAGCTGGTACGGGTCCACGGCGAACCGGTGGTGAAGTTTTCCGATGACCCGGTGAAAAACGTCTGTGAAGACCCGTCGTTCCTGCGCTATGCGGCGCAGGTGTTCAACGTGACTGAATTCAACCAGAAGCTGGAGGTATGAGATGGGAACCGAGAATCAGGATCGTATTGCCAAGGCGCTTGGGGTGAACCGGCAACTGGCACAGGGTGATGAGGCGGCGGAACTGGTGCGCCGCGTCAATTTCATCAAGGCGCTGTTGAAGCGCTCCGGTTGTGAGGCGCTGGTGCTGGGGATCAGTGGTGGCGTCGACTCACTGACGGCCGGTCGCTTATGTCAGTTGGCGGTGGAGCAGTTGCGCGAGGAGGGCGGTAAGGCGCGCTTTATCGCCATGCGCTTGCCGTACCGGACCCAGGCTGATGAACGCGATGCCCAGGCGGCCCTGGCGTTTATCCGGCCGGACCAGGTCAGCAGCGCGAATATCTCGGCTTGCGTGGACGGTTTGATGGGCAGCCTTGACGTCGACGGCCTGGAGGCGACGCCGGCGCAGGTGGACTTCGTCAAGGGCAACGTCAAGGCCCGGGCGCGGATGATGACCCAGTACGCCCTCGCCAACTTCGTCAACGGGCTGGTGGTCGGCACCGATCATGCCGCGGAGGCGCTGATGGGCTTTTTCACCAAGTTCGGGGATGGGGCCTGCGACCTGGCGCCCTTGTCCGGTTTGACCAAGGGCCAGGTGCGGCGGCTGGCCTCGGCCCTGGGCGCGCCGGAGCCACTGGTATACAAGGAGCCGACGGCCGATCTGGAAGAACTGGTGCCGGGCAAGCCGGACGAGCTCGCCTATGGCTGCACCTATGCCGAGATCGACGCCTACCTGTTGGGGCAGCCGGTGTCGGCGCAGGCCAGCGCGATCATCGAGGCGGCCTACGGCAGGACCGCACACAAACGGGCCCTGCCTTATTCGCCGGTGTGAGGCGGGATCAGCGCGGGGTGTCGAGGGTCTTGTTCAGGGCCACATACTGCAACAGCATGATGGTCTTGGCATCGACGATGTCCCCGCGCCGGACGGCTTGCAGCGCGTCGTCCAGGGACAGCTCCAGCACCTCAAGGTCCTCGCCCTCGGCTTCCAGGCCGCCACCGTGGCTGACTTTGCTGTCGCCGTCGTATTCGCCGAGGAAGAAATGCAGTTTCTCGGTCACCGAGCCGGGGCTCATGAAGGCTTCGAAGATTTTCTGCACGTTCTGCACGCGGTAGCCGGTTTCTTCTTCGGCTTCGGCACGGATGCGGTCTTCGGGCGAAGCGTTTTCCAGCAGGCCGGCGGCGGCCTCCACCAGCATGCCGTCGTGACCGTTGACGAACACCGGGAAGCGGAATTGCCGGGTCAGCACCACGGTCTGTTTTTCGCGGTTGAACAGCAGGATGGTGGCGCCATTGCCGCGGTCGTAGGTCTCGCGGCTTTGCCGCTGCCAGGTGCCGTCGCTGCGCAGGAAGTCGAAGGTGGTTTTCTTCAGCAGGTACCAGTCGTCCGAGAGGACGGTGCTATCGATGATACGAACCCGGTCTTTCGTTGCAGTCATGATCCACGCCCTGTGGTGTGCAAAGCGCAGATCATACTAGGGAGTGTTGTTTTTGTCGGGGTTCTGCGGCGTTTGTGAGGGCCCTTTCGCGGGCAAGCTCCGCTCCCACATTGGATTGGGGTAACCACAAGTTCTGTGTGCGCCGCAATCTGTGGGAGCGGAGCTTGCCCGCGAAGAGGCCCCTGAAACCGCTAGAGATGCCGGCAGACCTCAACCATCCGTTATGCCACCGCCATCTGCCGCTTCCGACGGCTCGCAACCATCAGGAAACTCAATAGCGCCACCAGCGGCATCGCACTGCCCAGCGCCATGATTGCCAGCCAACCGCCTTGCTCATACAGCGCGCTGGCCAGGGCCGAGCCGGTGGCGCCGCCGATGAAGATGCTGGTCATATACAAGGCATTCAGGCGACCCCGGCTGGCCGCATCGAGGGCATAGACCGCGCGCTGCCCGAGCACCATGTTCATCTGCACCGCGAAGTCCAGCAGCACGCCGGTCACGGCCAGGCCGATCACACTGTAGGCCGGATGAATCAGCGCCGGTGCGAAGCTCAGGGTTGCCAGCAGCATCGCCAACCAGGACGCCCGGTGCGTATGCCCGGCATCCGCCAGTCGACCGGCCATTGGCGCCGCCAGGGCACCCATCGCCCCGACCAGGGCGAACAAGGCTATCTCCGACTGCGACAGGCCATGCACCCGCGACAGCTCCAGCGGCACGGCGGTCCAGAACAGGCTGAAGGTGGCGAACATCAGGCCTTGGTACCAGGCGCGCTGGCGCAGTACCGGTTGGTCGCGGAACAGTTTTCCCAGCGACCCCAGCAGTTGCCCGTAGGTGGCGCTGTGGTTGGGCTGGCGCTTGGGCATGGTGGTGAGGATCACCAGCATGATGAACAGCATCAGCACGGCGGCGGCGATAAACACCGTACGCCAGCCGAAGTGGTCGGCGACCACGCTGGACAGAGGTCGCGCCAGCAGGATGCCCAGCAGCAGGCCGCCCATGATCCCACCGACCACGCGCCCACGTGATTCTTCAGGCGCCAGGTGCGCGGCCAGGGGAATCAGGATCTGTACCGAGACCGAACTGAAGCCGATCAGCAGCGACACCACCAGGAATACTCCCGGCTGCCGCGCCAGGCCGGCGGCTATCAGGCTGATGACCGCGATCAGCGCGGTGCCGATCATCAGCTTGCGGTTTTCCAGCAGGTCACCCAGCGGCACCAGGAAGAACAGGCCCAGGGCATAGCCGATCTGGGTCAGGGACACGATCAGGCTGGCGCTGTGGGCGGAAATGCCGAGGTCGGGGGCGATCAGCTCGATAATCGGCTGGGCGTAGTAGATATTGGCCACGATGGCGCCGCAGCAGAAGGCGAAGAGCATCACCAGGGCGCGGGTCATCACGGGGGCGGGGTGGGTATTCATCGGCGAAGGCTCTGGAACGGACGGAAAACGAGTCTAGAGATTGGCGGGCGGCGGAGTAAGAGGGTCACAGGCATAGTCGATATCAGCCTGGTTGATTGTCCCGAGGTTCTTGTAGCTCCGTCACATTCACCGCTGCAGCCACAGGGAGTTGTTCGAAGATGTAACAACTTGCCCGCAGCAGCGACCTCTATTTTTTAAAAAACCATTTTTAATCAATGGCTTGCCTTTTTTATTCGCAGCCCTGCGGACTTTTCCGAAAGATTGCGGTGTTACTGAACACTTGTTTAGTATCGACCGCAACGCTTCACCTCACGCTCAAAAACAATAAGACGAGGGCCCTTCATGACCTCCCACCCGACACTGCTCAACACGGTCGAGGCCGGTATCGCCTGGATCACCCTCAACCGTCCCGAGCAACGCAATGCGCTGGATATTCCCACCCTCAAGGCCCTGATCGACCTGCTCGATCGCCTCGAAGCCGAGCCGGCGGTACGGGTGCTGGTGCTGACCGGCAGCGGCCGCAGCTTCTGCGCCGGCGCGGACCTGGCCGAATGGGCCGATGCCGAACGTCGCGGGACCCTCGAAAGCTACGGCTGGACCGAAACCGCCCACGTGCTGATGAATCGCCTGCATAACTTCGCCAAACCGACCATCGCCGCCATCAACGGCACGGCGGTGGGGGCCGGGATGGACCTGACCCTGTGCTGCGACTTCCGCCTGGCCGCGCAATCGGCGCGTTTCAAGGCCGGCTACACCAGCATGGCCTATTCGCCGGACGCCGGAGCCAGTTGGCATTTGCCACGCCTGATCGGTACCGAGCAGGCCAAGCGCCTGCTGTTCCTCGATGAGCTCTGGGGCGCCGAGCGTGCCCTGGCCAGCGGCCTGGTGAGCGAAGTCTGCGCCGATGAGCAACTGGCCACCGCCGCCAGCGATCTGGCCGCCCGACTGGCGGCGGGCCCGACCTTCGCCTTTGCCCAGACCAAGCTGCTGATCCGCGACGGCGCGCAGCGCAGCCTGGCCGCACAGCTCCAGGCCGAACAGGCCGCCGGCCTGCTCTGCGGCCGCAGCCGCGATGGCGCCGAAGCACTCCAGGCCGCGGTGGAAAAACGCGCCCCTCATTTTATCGGCCAGTAACCGACCAGCAGGTATCCCATGAATTTCCAACTGACCCAAGAGCAGGACATGCTGGTGGACGCGGTGCGCAGCTTCGTCGAGAAAGAGCTGCTGCCCCACGAAGAAGCCGTTGACCGCGCCGACGCCGTGTCGCCGGAGCTGGCCGCACAGATTCGTGCCAAGGCGATTGCCGCCGGCTTCTATGCCTTCAATATGCCGGAAGAGGTCGGTGGCGGCGGCCTCGACTACCTGTCCCAGGCGCTGATCGAGCGCGAGCTGTCCAAGGTGTCCTGGGCGCTGCATGTGTTTGTCGCGCGTCCGTCAAAGATCCTCATGGCCTGCACCGGGGCGCAGATCGAGGACTACCTGTTGCCTTGCGTGCGCGGTGAAAAGGTCGACTGTTTCGCCCTCACCGAGCCGGGTGCCGGCTCCGATGCCAATGCGATCAAGACCCGTGCGGTGCGCGACGGCGATGACTTCGTTGTCAACGGCAGCAAGCATTTCATCAGCCATGCCGGGCACGCGGATTTCGCCATCGTCTTCGCGGTGACCGACACCTACGAACACAACGGCCGCAAGCGCAACGCCGTGACCTCGTTCCTGGTGGATCGCGACACCCCCGGCATGACCATCCGCCGTGGCCCGAAATGCGTCAGCAACCGCGGTTATCACACCAGTGAGATCTTCTTCGACGACTGCCGGGTCCCGGCGGCCAAGGTATTGGGTGAAATCGGCAAGGGCTGGGAAGTCGCCAATGCCTGGCTGACCGCCGGGCGGGTGATGGTCGCCGCCAACTGTATCGGCCAGGCCCAGCGGGCGCTGGATGTGGCATTGCAATGGTCGGCCGATCGCAAGCAGTTCGGCCAGGCCATCGGCACTTACCAGGGCATCTCCTTCAAGCTGGCGGACATGGCCACGGAAATCCGCGCCGCCGAACTGATGACCCTGCACACCGCCTGGAAAATGGACCAGGGCACCATGACCGATGGCGAGGCCGGCATGGCCAAGCTGTTCGCCAGCGAAGTGCTGGGCCGCGCCGCCGACGAAGCGGTGCAGATTTTTGGCGGCATGGGCTTGATGGACGAAGGGCCGGTGGAGCGGATCTGGCGCAATGCGCGGATCGAGCGGATCTGGGAAGGCACCTCGGAAATCCAGCGCCACATCATTTCCCGCGAACTGCTGCGGCCGCTACTGCGCTGATCGGACCAGGAGAACAGTATGTCCATCAGAGACAACCTCAAGCGCCTGCTTGCGCCGCGCCACCTGGCGTTCGTCGGTGGGCGCAGCATGGCGCGGGCGTTCAAGCGCTGTGCCGACGGCGGCTTCCAGGGCCAGATGTGGCTGGTCAACCCGCGGCATGCCGAACTCGACGGGATTCCCTGCGTGGCCTCGGTGGCGCAGTTGCCCTGTGGACCCGATGCGGTATTTATCGCGACCAACCGCGAGCTGACCCTGGCCTGTGTCGCCGAACTGGCGGCCAAGGGCGCGGGCGGGGCGATCTGCTATGCCTCCGGCTTTGCCGAAACCGGCGACGCGGGGCAAGCCCTGCAGGAGCAACTGCTACAGGCGGCGGGCGAGATGGCGCTGCTTGGGCCCAATTGTTATGGCCTGCTCGACTACCTGCACAATGTCGCCCTGTGGCCGGTGGCCCATGGCGGCAAGGCGGTGGAGAAGGGCGTGGCGGTGCTGACCCAGAGCGGCAACTTCGCCTACAACCTGTCCATGAGCGACCGTTCCTTGCCATTGGCCTATATGGCCTCGGTGGGCAATCAGGCGCAACTGGGCGTGGCCGAGTTGATGGACGTGCTGCTCGATGAGCCACGGGTCACCGCCATCGGCCTGCACCTGGAAGGGCTGAAGAACGTCCAGGGTTTCGCCCGGGCGGCGTACAAGGCGCTGGAGAAAGGCATTCCGCTGATCGCCCTGAAAACCGGGGTGTCGCAGATCGGTGCCGAGCTGGCCCTCAGTCACACCAGTTCCCTGGCCGGTTCCGATGCGCTGTACGACAGCCTGTTCGCGCGTCTCGGGGTGATCCGGGTCAGTGGCCCGGTGAGTTTTGTCGAAACCCTCAAGGCCGCGGCCTGCGGTCATCTGCCGACGGGTCCGAGCCTGACCGGGCTGGCCTGCTCCGGGGGCGATGCCGGCTTGATCGCCGACTATGCCGAGCGTAACGGCCTGAGCTTGCCGGCCCTGGACGAAGGCCAGCGCGGCGAACTGGCGCAGGTGCTGCCCAGTTACGCCAACCTGGTCAACCCGCTGGACTTCACCACGGCGATCTGGGGTGATCGTGACGCCTTGGCAAAGATGCTGGAAACGGCCTTGCGTACCCCGTCCGATGCCGCCTTGCTGGTGCTCGACTACCCGGCGCAATTTACCGGCGAGCGTAAGGAGTGCGACCTGCTGCTGGAGCTGTATTGCGAGTGCCTGGAGCGGCATGGCAAGAGCGGTTTCGTCGCGTCGGCCTTTCCCGAGTTATTGCCGGCCCATGCCCGCGAGCGGCTGCATGCCCACGGCGTACCGGCGCTGCAGGGGGTGGAAGATGGGCTGGCGGCCTGGGGCCGGATCGCCCATTACCGCCAGCGACGCGCGGCCTTGTTGAATGGCGGCGAGGCGCTGTTGTTGCCGCTATGCCCCGATGTTGTGGTGGGTAACGGGCGGCTGCTGGATGAATGGCAATCCAAGCAGGCCCTGCGGCGCTTCGGCCTGCCGTTGCCCGAAGGTCGATTGTGTCGGCCGGAGCAGGCCTTGGCCGAGGCCCGCAGCCTGGGTTACCCGCTGGTGCTCAAGGTGGTCAGTGCCGATTTGCCGCACAAGACCGAGGCCGGTGGTGTCGCCCTCAATCTCAAGGACGAGGCGGCGTTGCGGGCGGCCCTTGAGACCATGCGCGGCAACCTGGCCCGACAGGCGCCGGGGCTCGCGTTCAATCAGGTGTTGCTGGAACGCATGGCGTCGGCGCCTTTGGCCGAGCTGATTGTCGGCGTCAAGCGTGAAGCCGGCTTCGGCCTGGCGCTGGTGATCGGCGCCGGGGGGATTCTGGTGGAGTTGCTCAAGGACAGTTGCAGCCTGTTGCTGCCGACCACCGACCAGGCCATTCAGCAGGGGCTCCTGGGCCTGCGCTGCGCGCCGTTGCTGACCGGCTTTCGCGCTGGGCCGGCGGTGGACATGTCGGCCCTGGTCAAGGCGATTCGCGCGGTGGCGGATTACGCCTGCGAGAACGCCGGGGCATTGCTGGAGCTGGATGTGAACCCACTGCTGGTCAACGCCGAGGGCGCGGTGGCGGTGGATGCGTTGATCCGTTTGGCTTGAGTTTCTTGGCGATCTTGCGGGCCCTATCGCTGGCAAGCCGGCGCCTACAAGGGCCGTGGCGATCCGAAGGACCGGGGATTTACCGTAATACCGCATCTGCAACCGAACCCTTTTCCCGCAACGTAACAGGGGTAATTCGATGAGCGATAATAACAACAAGATTCCTCAACTTTCCCACGGCCTCTCTCTGGAACGCCGCGACTTTCTCAAACTCGGCGCCGTGGCCGGGTTGGCCGGTGCCGCCGCGTCCATGGGCTTTCCGCTGAATGCCTGGGCTGCCGAGGCCATGCCCAAACCCGGTGGCACCCTGCGCCTGGGCCTGGCCGGCGGCAGTACCTCCGACTCCTATGACCCTGGCTCCTGGAGCGACACCTTCACTTTCGTCGGCTTCTCGGCGATCTACAACACCCTGGTGGAAATCGCCGTGGACGGCTCGGCGATCCCGGAATTGGCGGAAAGCTGGGAGTCCTCGCCGGATGCGCGGATCTGGACTTTCAAACTGCGTCCAGGGGTGCAGTTCCACAATGGCAAGCCCCTGGCCGTCGAGGATGTGATCGCCTCGATCCAGCATCACCTGGGCGAAAAATCCACCTCGGCGGCCAAGACCGTACTCGGTGATGTGGTCGCAGTACGCGCCGCCGGCAACGACAGCGTGGCCTTCGAACTGCACTCGGGCAATGCCGACTTCCCCTATGTGGTCGCCGACTATCACCTGGTGATCATGCCCGCCAAGGACGGCCTGGCCGACTGGCGTGCCGGCGTCGGCACCAGCGGTTATCGTCTCAAGTCCTTCGAACCCGGCGTGCGCATGGCCCTGGAGCGCAGCTCCGGTTACTGGAAAGCCGGTCGCGCGCATTTCGATACGGCGGAACTGCTGGCCATCTCCGACGGCGCGGCGCGGATCAACGCACTGATCACCGGGCAGGTCGATGTGATCAACAAGGTCGACCTGAAGACCGTCGGCCTGCTCAAGCGCAACCCGAACATGGTCATCGAGGAAACCAAGGGCGCCCAGCAGTACACCTTCCCGATGCTCTGCGACAGCGACCCGTTCAAGAACAACGATATCCGTATGGCGATGAAACACGGCATCGATCGCGAGGCGCTGCTCTCATCGGTGCTCAAGGGCTATGGCGCGGTGGGCAACGACCATCCGATCCAGCCCGGCAGCCGTTTCCTCAATACCCAGCTACCGCAGCGCAAGTACGACCCCGAGCAGGCGAAATTCTACCTGCGCAAGGCCGGGGTGGACTCGCTCAAGGTCCGCCTGCAGGCCAGCGACGCGGCCTATTCCGGGGCGGTGGACGCTTCGGTGCTGTTCAAGGAACAGGCCAGGGCGAGCGGTATCGATATCGACGTGGTCCGTGAGCCGGCGGACGGCTTCTTCTCCAATGTCTGGAACAAACAGCCGTTCACCACTTCGTTCTGGTACAGCAGCCTGACCGCCGACCGCATGTTCAGCATCGGCTATGCCAAGGGCGCGGCGTGGAACGAATCGCACTGGGACAACCCGCGCTTCAACGTCCTGCTCAACCAGGCCCGCGGCGAACTCAACGAGCCGTTGCGACGCGAGATGTACAACGAAATGCAGGCGATCTGCCGCGACGATTGTGGCGCGATCATCCCGTTGTTCGCCAGCTCCGTGGCGGCGCGCTCGACCCGCGTGGCCCACGGCGGACTCACCGCGCCCTATGGCGAGCTGGACGGCCTGCGGCTGATCGAGCGCTGGTGGCAGGCCTGAGGGGGATTCCATGTTGCAGGATAACCGCCTGGTTTCGTGTCGCCTGTGCCGCTGTCGTCGCGGCGGTGCGGGGCCCCGACAAGCTCCGCTCCTACAATGTTCGAGTTGTAACGGCGTCTCGAGGGCAAGCAAAGAGCCCTTGTGGGAGCGGAGCTTGCCCGCGAAGAGGCTCTTGAGGTCGCCGCTGGTTTCAGCGGTCATCCTCATGCTACTGGTCGCGGAGAGAGGGGGCCGAGTATGAACAGCCTTCTGAAGTTACTCTCCCAGCGCCTGGCGCTGGGGCTGCTGTCGTTGTTCGCGGTGTCGGTGATCATCTTCCTGGCGGTGGGCCTGCTGCCGGGCGATATCGCCCAGGCCATGCTCGGGCAGTCGGCAACCCCGGAGACTCTGGCGGCGTTCCGTACCCAACTGGGCCTGGACCAACCGCCATTCTGGCGTTTCCTGCACTGGATCGGGCACCTCCTGCGCGGCGACCTGGGCACCTCGCTGGCCAACCAGCGGCCGATCGCCGAACTGGTCGGCGCTCGCTTGGGCAACACCCTGTGCCTGGCCGGCCTGGCGGCGCTGGTATCGGTGCCCCTGGCGCTGTTGCTGGGGATGCTGGCGGCGCTGTACCGCAATTCGTGGTTCGACCGGCTGCTCAATACCTTGGCCCTGAGCGCGGTGTCGTTCCCCGAATTCTTCGTCGCCTACCTGCTGATCCTGTTGTTCTCGGTCAAGCTCGGCTGGCTGCCGAGCCTGTCGAACCTGCCGCCGGATGCCTCCTTCGGCATGCTCCTGGAGCGCTCGGTGCTGCCGGTGGCGACCCTGAGCCTGGTGGTGGTCGCGCAGATGATGCGCATGACCCGCGCCGCGCTGATCAACCTGCTGGCCAGCCCCTATATCGAAATGGCCCGGCTCAAGGGTATCAGCCAGGGCCGGATCATCTTTCGCCACGCCTTGCCCAATGCCCTGGCACCGATCGTCAACGTGGTCGCGCTGAACCTGGCGTACCTGGTGGTGGGCGTGGTGGTGGTCGAAGTGGTGTTCGTCTATCCGGGGCTGGGGCAGTTGCTGGTGGACTCGGTGGCCAAGCGCGATATCCCGGTGGTCCAGGCCTGCAGCCTGATCTTCGCCGCGACCTACATCGTGCTCAACACCCTGGCCGACGTGCTGTCCATCGCCAGCAACCCACGCCTGATGCATCCGAAGGGGTAGCCCATGAAATCCATTTTCAAAGAGCTGGTCCACGCGCCCTGGAGCGCGAAGTTCGGTGTCTGCGTGATTGTCCTGTATGTGACGGTGGCGCTGTTGGCCCCGCACCTGGCGCCCTACGGGGAAACCCAGGTGGTCGGCGACGGCTTCGCCGCCTGGGGCGCGCAGTTCCCGCTGGGTACCGACAACCTTGGGCGCGACATGCTCAGCCGTCTGCTCTATGGCGCGCGCAATACCGTGGGCATCGCCTTTCTCACCACCGCATTGGCGTTCCTGGTCGGCGGCCTGGCCGGGCTGGTCGCGGCGCTCAAGGGCGGGTGGGTCGATATGGGCCTGTCGCGGCTGGTGGATATCCTCATGGCGATTCCGCAACTGATCTTCGCCTTGCTGATCCTCAGCGTGGTCGGCACCACCGCGACCTCGCTGGTGCTGGTGATCGCGCTGCTGGATTCGACCCGGGTGTTCCGCCTGGCGCGGGCGGTGGCGATGAACGTGGTGGTCCAGGACTTTGTCGAGGCGGCCCGGCTGCGCGGCGAGGGCACGGTCTGGCTGGTGACCCGGGAAATCCTGCCGAATGCCGCGGCGCCGCTGATCGCCGAGTTCGGCCTGCGCTTCTGCTTCGTCTTCCTGTTTATCAGTGCGCTGTCGTTCCTCGGCCTGGGCATCCAGCCGCCGACCGCCGATTGGGGCAGCATGGTGCGCGACAACGCGGTGCTGATCACCTTCGGCGATCTTACGCCGTTGCTCCCGGCATTGGCGGTGGCGTTGCTCACGGTGGGGGTCAATTTTGTCGTCGACTGGATGCTCTATCGCTCCAGCGGGCTGAAGGAATGTTGAGCATGAACGAAGCGAACCCGAGCTTGTTGCAGATCCGCGACCTGCATATCGAAGGGCACTACGACGACGCCTGGCATCCGTTGGTGCGGGGCATCGACCTGAGCCTGGCGCGGGGCGAGGTGCTGGGCTTGATCGGCGAGTCCGGCGCGGGCAAGTCGACCCTCGGGCTGGCCGCCATGGGCTACACCCGCGACGGCTGCCGGATCAGCGGTGGCTCGATTCATTTCGACGGCCAGGACCTGCGCCAGTGTTCCGCCGAGGTCTTGCGCAAACTGCGCGGCCTGCGCATCGCCTATGTGGCGCAGAGCGCGGCGGCCTCGTTCAACCCGGCGCAGCGGCTGATCGACCAGCATGTGGAAAGCGCCGTGATCAATGGCGGGATGAAACGTTCCGCGGCCGAGGCCCAAGCGGTGGAGCTCTACCGGGTGCTGCGCCTGCCGAATCCGCAAAGCATCGGCCAGCGTTATCCGCACCAGGTCTCCGGCGGCCAGTTGCAGCGGGCGATGACCGCCATGGCCATGGCCTGCCAGCCGGACCTGATCATCTTCGACGAGCCGACCACGGCCCTCGACGTCACCACCCAGATCGAGGTGCTGGCGGCGATTCGCGATGCGGTGAAGCGCTTCGGCATGGCGGCGATCTACATCACCCATGACCTGGCAGTGGTCTCGCAGATGGCCGATCGGATCATGGTGTTGCGCCACGGGAAGCTGGTGGAGGAGGCGGCGACCCGGCAGATGCTCGCGGCGCCGAGCGAGGACTACACCCGGTCGCTGTGGGCGGTGCGCTGTTTCCGTACCGAGCCCAAGGGCCGCCCGGAACAGGGCGGGCCGTTGCTCGAAGTGCGCAACGCCTCGGCCAGCTACAGCCGACAGCCGGTGCTGCACGATGTCTCGATGCGTCTCTATCGGGGCCAGACCCTGGCGGTGATCGGCGAGTCAGGCAGCGGCAAAAGCACCACGGCCCGGCTGATTACCGGCCTGCTGCAGCCGAGCAGCGGGCAGGTGCTGTTCGACGGCGAGGTGTTGCCGGCGGACTATCGCCGCCGCAGCAAGGCGCAATTGCGCGGCATCCAGATGATCTACCAGATTCCCGATACGGCCCTCAATCCGCGCCAGCGCATCGTCGACATCATCGGCCGGCCGCTGGCGTTCTACCTGGGGCTCAAGGGCAAGGTCCTGCGCCAGCGGGTGGCCGAGTTGCTGGAGATGATCGAACTCGATCCGGGCAAGTTCATGGAGCGCCTGCCGTCGGAGCTGTCCGGCGGGCAGAAGCAGCGGGTCTGCATTGCCCGGGCGTTGGCCGCCGAGCCGCGGTTGATCATCTGCGACGAAGTGACCTCGGCGTTGGACCAATTGGTGGCGGAGGGCATCCTCAAATTGCTGGATCGGGTGCAGCGGCAATTGGGCGTGTCCTACCTGTTTATCACCCACGATGTGGCGACGGTGCGGGCGATTGCCGACGAGGTGGTGGTGATGCAGCGCGGCAAGGTGGTCGACGCCGGCGCCCGGGATGTGATTTTTACCCCGCCACACCGCGACTACACCGGCCTGCTGTTTTCTTCTGAGCCGGAGATGGACCCGGATTGGTTGGATAGGATTCTGCAACAGCGTGCTGTGACGCCATGACTTTTCACTTTGGAACACAACCTTCTTTGTGGCGAGCGGGCAAGCCCGCTCGCCACAACAGGCCTGCTTTCCACACTGAGCATGTTTATTCCTTCAGATTGATGAGTGACTCCCATGAACGTACTGATCATCCACGCCCACCCCGAACCGCAATCCTTCACCGCCGCATTGCGTGACCAGGCTGTCGAGACCCTGCAAGCCCAGGGCCACAACGTCAAGGTTTCCGACCTCTACGCCATGCACTGGAACCCGGTCGCCAGCGCCGAGGATTTCTCCGCCCGGGACAACCCCGACTACCTGGTCTACGCCCTGGAACAACGCATGGGCGTCAAGACCCGGAGCCTGGCGCCGGACATCCAGGAGGAACTGGACAAGCTGCTCTGGGCCGACCTGCTGATCCTCAATTTCCCGATCTACTGGTTCTCCGTGCCGGCCATTCTCAAGGGCTGGATCGACCGCGTGCTGGTGTCCGGCGTCTGCTACGGCGGCAAGCGTTTCTACGACCAGGGCGGTCTGGCGGGCAAGCAAGCGCTGGTCACCGTCACCCTCGGCGGCCGCGAGCACATGTTCGGCGAAGGCGCGATCCACGGCCCGCTGGAAGACATGCTGCGCCCGTTGCTGCGCGGCACCCTGGCCTATGTCGGCCTCGACGTGCTACCACCCTTCGTGGCCTGGCACGTGCCCTACATCAGTGCCGAGGCCCGCGAACAATTCCTGGTCGGTTACCATGAGCGCCTGGAAAATCTCGAACAGGACAGTCCACTGGTCTTTCCGCACTTGTCACAGTTCGACGAGGCGCTGTATCCCATCCGCTGACCGCACGCTGTACAGTCAGCCATCGACGTTGAAGAGGGCAGGAGCACTATGGCCGAGGAAACGCGTTTTCTGCGTATGGACCCTGAATTGCGCAAGGCCAATCTGGTGGCGGCCACCTTGCGCTGCCTGAAGAAGTACGGCTTTGTCGGCACCTCGATCCGCAAGATCTGCGCTGAAGCCGGGGTCTCGGTGGGGCTGATCAGCCATCACTACAGCGGCAAGGACGAACTGGTGGCCGATGCCTACCTGCATATCACCGGGCAGGTCATGAGCCTGCTGCGCGAGTCGGTGGCGAAGGCGGGCAGTGGTGCCCGCCGGCACCTGTCGGCGTTTTTCGAGGCCTCGTTCTCCGAAGGCATGCTCGATCCCGAGCTGCTCGAAGCCTGGCTGGCGTTCTGGGGGGCGGTGAAAACCGCCGAGGCCATCAACCGCGCGCACGATCATTCCTATGGTGAGTACCGCACCATCATGGGCAAGGCCCTGACCCTGCTGGCTGAAGAAGAAGGCTGGAGCGGTTTCGACAGCGGCCTGGCGGCTATCGGCCTGAGCGCCTTGCTCGACGGCCTGTGGCTGGAATGCGGGCTCAACCCCAGCACCTTCACCCCGGCCCAGGGCGTGCAGATCTGCGAAGCCTGGGTCGATGGCCTGCAAATGGGCGGCTACCGACGTTTCATCCAATAGCCTTTCGTGGCTTGTTGATCAACTGTTCAGTAAGCGCTACAGTGCATCGAAAATTCCTACCGCTTCGCATAATTCCAAGAATCGGCCGTTTGCGGCACGAACAGGAGCCAGGTGATGAAGGTGATGCCGCGCGTGCTGGTCGTCGAGGACGATCGGCTGATCCGTGAACAACTGGAGGCGTGTCTGACCCAGGATGGGTATGAGGTCCACTGTGTCGAGTCGGCCGAGCAGGCCGAGGCCTATCTGAGCCAGGTTCCAGTGGCGCTGGTGTTGCTCGATATGCAATTGCCGGGGCCGTGCAGCCTGCATCTGACCCGTCAATGGCGAGGGCGCTCGGAGGTTGGGATCATCCTGATCTCCGAGTGCAACGATGACGGCGAGCGGATCGCCGGCCTGGAAGGCGGCGCCGACGATTATCTGGTCAAACCCCTGAACCCTCGTGAGCTGGTTTTCCGTGCGCGAAACCTGACGCGGCGGGTGTGTCATCTCCAAACCACGGTGCAGACCGGGGCGCATCTCAGGTATTTCGCCGACTGGACCCTGGACACCCACCGTCGCCGCCTGAAGGCCTGCGACGGTAGTGAAACCCTGCTCAGCCACGGTGAATTCCAGCTGCTCAACGTGTTCATGCGCAACAGCGGCCACACCTTGAGCCGTGACCAGTTGATGGACCAGTTGCGCAATCGCGAATGGATGCCCAACGATCGTTCCATCGATGTGCTGGTGGGGCGTTTACGGCGCAAGCTGCATGACAATCCGGCCGAGCCGGAACTGATCATCACTATCCACGGGGCCGGTTACCTGTTTACCGCCAATGCCTCGATGGCGGCCTAGCAGGCCGCCAATGCCTCTGAAAACACCACGAACCCTGTGTAGGAGCCGGCTTGCCGGCGATGAGGCCAGTGAGCCTTGCAGCGTCTGATCCGTCGCCATCGTCGGCAAGCCGGCGCCTGCACGGGATGGTGTCGTTCATGAAAACACGTCCGGCTTCAATCGACCGATAGATGTTCGAAGATGTAACAACTCCCGCCTGACATTTCGTGTTTTTCAATAAAAAACATTTATAAACAAATAGATAAACGATTTCCTAGGTGTGATTTCAGGATCCGGAAGCCTGTTGCTTCCTTATTGAACGAGTGTTTAATATCGTCTGGCGGTCCCCCATCACCCCACCCCAACAAGACGAGGGCTAGCATGAGCTCCCAATCGACCCTGCAAGCTTCTTCCACCACGCTCACCGGCGGCCAGGCCCTGGTGCGTCTGCTGGCCCATTACGGTGTCGACACGGTGTTCGGCATTCCCGGCGTGCACACCCTGGAGCTCTACCGCGGCCTGCCCGGCAGCGGCATCCGTCATGTGCTGACCCGCCACGAGCAGGGCGCCGGTTTCATGGCCGACGGTTATGCCCGGGTCAGCGGCAAGCCTGGCGTCTGTTTCATCATCAGCGGCCCCGGCGTGACCAACGCCGCGACCGCCATCGGCCAGGCCTATGCCGACTCGATTGCGCTGCTGGTGATTTCCAGCGTCAATCACACCGCCAGCCTCGGCAAAGGCTGGGGTTGCCTGCATGAAACCCAGGACCAGCGGGCGATTACCGCGCCCATCACCGCGTTTTCGGCGGTGGCCCTGAGCACCGACGACCTGCCGGAACTGATCGCCCGCGCTTTCGCCGTGTTCGACAGCGAGCGGCCACGCCCGGTGCATATCTCGGTGCCGCTGGATGTGCTGGCCGGGCCGATCAGCCGTGACTGGAGCCGTGAGGTGGTGCGCCGCCCCGGACGCGGGCTACCGAGCGCTCAAGCCCTGGAAGAGGCCGCCCGGCGGCTGCAACAGGCCAAGCGGCCGATGATTATCGCCGGTGGCGGTGCGTTGGCCGCCGGGGCCGAGTTGCAGGCCTTGAGCGAGCGCCTGGCCGCGCCGCTGTTCACCAGCGTCGCCGGTAAAGGCTTGCTGGCACCCGATGCGCCGTTGAATGCCGGTTCGAGCCTGTGCGTCGAGCCCGGTTGGGCGCTGATCGCGCAAGCCGATGTGGTCCTCGCAGTCGGCACCGAAATGGCCGATACCGATTACTGGCGTGAACGCTTGCCGTTGACCGGCGAGGTGATCCGGATCGATATCGACTCGCGCAAGTTCAACGATTTCTATCCCTGTGCCGTGGCGTTGCGGGGGGATGCACAGCAGACCCTTGCCGACTTGCTGACACGCCTGCCGGCGCAGGCCCGGGATTCCCATGCGGCGGTCAAGGCGGTGGTGGCATTACGCGCGGCTGTACGCGCCGGCCACGGTCCGCTGCAGACGATCCACCAGCAGATTCTCGACCGCATCGCGGCGGCGATGCCGGCCGACACCGTTATCAGCAGCGACATGACCCAGCTGGCGTACACGGGCAACTACGCCTTTGCCAGCCGGGCCCCGCGCAGCTGGTTGCACCCCACCGGCTACGGCACCCTCGGTTACGGTTTGCCGGCGGGGATCGGCGCCAAGTTCGGCGCACCGCGGCGTCCCGGTCTGGTGCTGGTCGGCGACGGTGGTTTTCTCTACACGGTCCAGGAACTGGCGACGGCTGTCGAGGAGCTGGACAGCCCGTTGGTGGTGCTGCTCTGGAACAACGATTCCCTCGGGCAGATCCGTGACGACATGCTCAGCCTGGATATCGAGCCGGTGGGGGTGTTGCCGCGCAATCCGGATTTCGCCCTGTTGGCCCGGGCGTTCGGTTGCAGCCTGTGTGAGCCGCAGAGTCTGGATGAGCTGGAACGCGATCTGCGGACGGGCTTTGGCCACGCCGGGGTGACGCTGATCGAGCTCAAGCACGCCTGCGCCCGGTGAAGCGGCTGCGCCTGTGCTGACGCGAAAGGGCCCTCAAGCCTGACAAAACTCCACCGGTAAACCACGTTCTCCCCGATGATGGAAAACAATAACAATGACCACCTACACCCATCTTTACATCAACGGCGACTGGGTCGTGCCCCATGGCAGTGGCGTCGCCGAAGTGATCAACCCGGCCACCGAAACCGTGACCGGGCATGTCCCCCTCGGCGATGAACGGGATGTCGAACGCGCCGTCACCGCCGCGCGCCGGGCCTTCTCCAACTGGTCACGAACCCCGGCCAGCGTACGCGCCAGCTACATCCGCGCGCTGGGCCAGCAACTCAAGGCCCGCGCCGGGGAAATGGCCGCGCTGATCACCGCCGAACTGGGCATGCCGGTGCAATGGTGCCAGTCGGTCCAGGTCGACGGCCCGCTGGAAGGCCTGCTCAGCTACGCCGAAATCGCCGCGCTGATGGAGCAGCCGCGCGAGGTCGGCAACTCCCTGGTGATTCGCGAGGCGGTAGGCGTCTGCGCCTTTATCAATCCGTGGAATTACCCCCTGCATCAACTGATCGGCAAACTCGCGCCGGCCCTGGCGGCAGGCTGCACGGTGGTGGTCAAGCCGAGCCAGGAAACCCCGCTGCATGCTTTCCTGCTGGCCGAAATGATCGACGCCATCGGCCTGCCGGCCGGGGTCTTCAACCTGGTCAGCGGCCCCGGCGCCAAGGTCGGCGAAGCCCTGGCCCGGCACCCGGACGTGGACATGGTCTCGTTCACCGGCTCGACCGCCGCCGGCGTGCGGGTGTCGCTGGCCGCCGCGCCGACGGTCAAGCGCGTGTGCCTGGAGCTGGGTGGCAAGTCGCCCTTTCTGATCACCGCCGATGCCGACCTCGGCGCCGCCGTGCGCCATGGCGTGCAGGACGTGATGATCAACTCCGGGCAAACCTGCACCGCCTTGACCCGCATGCTGATTCCCCACAGCCGCTACGCCGAGGCGCTGGAACTGGCGCGGGCCGAAAGCGAAAGCCTCAGGGTCGGTGATCCGCTGGACCCGCAGAGCTTTCTCGGCCCCATGTGTTCGGCGTCCCAGCGCCGTACCGTGCTCGATTACATCCGCGTCGGACAGCAGGAGGGCGCCCGGCTGTTGAGTGGCGGCGCCGCAGTGCCGAGTGGACTGGAACGCGGTTTCTACGTGCGCCCAACGCTGTTTGCCGAGGTCGATAACGGCATGCGCATCGCCCAGGAGGAAATTTTCGGCCCGGTGCTCTGCCTGATGCCCTACGAGGACGAAGAACAGGCCGTGCGCCTGGCCAACGAGTCGCCCTTCGGCCTGTCCAGCGCAGTCTGGGCCGGCACCCCGGCCCGCGCCCTGGAACTGGCGCGCGGGTTGCGCGCCGGGCAGTGCTTCGTCAACGGCGCGGCCTTCAACTACCGCGCTCCCTTCGGTGGCTACAAGCAATCGGGCAACGGTCGCGAATGGGGTGAGGAAGGGCTGGCGGAATTCGTTGAAACCAAGGCGATCCAGTGCTGAAAAACGGCACGACTGTCGTGAAAACGACCTGTTTGCGCTGAACGCGAAGCTGGCGCTTTTTTGCTATTGAACGACTGTTCAGCTTCGACTATGTTGGCTCCATCCCGGCGGGTTGCGGGCTTGCGTTTCTTCAAATTCGAACGAGGCACTGGCATGCGGTTTTCACCTTTTGTTGAGCGGATCTCTGGTGACGGTGTGGCCGCCTGGGACATTCATCACGCGGCGTTCGAGGCCCAGCGTCGCGGCGAGGATGTGATCATCCTCAGCGTCGGCGACCCGGATTTCCCCACCCCCGACTTCATCACCGAAGCGGCCATCCAGGCGCTTCGCGAAGGCGACACCCACTACACCGAAATCGCCGGTCGCCTGGCCCTGCGCGAAGCCATCGCCGCGCGCTATAGCCAGCGCCTGGAGCGTTCGCTGCAAGCTGAAAACGTGATCACCGTGGCCGGTGCGCAGAACGCCTTGTTCATCACCTCGCTGTGCCTGCTCGGTGCCGGTGACGAGGTGATTGCCCTGGACCCGATGTACGTGACCTACGAGGCCACCCTCAAGGCCTCCGGGGCGACCCTGGTGCGGGTACCGTGCGCGGCGGACAGTGGCTTTCGTCTCGATGTCGCGCGGCTGGCCAAGGCCATCACGCCACGCACCCGGGCGATCTTTTTCTCCAATCCGAACAACCCCACCGGCGTGGTGCTCAGCCGCGAGGAGCTGCAAGGCATTGCCGAGCTGGCCATCGCCCATGACCTCTGGGTGGTGGTGGACGAGGTCTACGAGAGCCTCGCATTCGAGCGCGAGCACGTCAGCCTGGCAGCGCTGCCGGGCATGGCCGAGCGCTGCGTGACCGTCGGCAGCCTGTCCAAGTCCCATGCCATGACCGGCTGGCGGATCGGCTGGATCATCGCCGACCCGGTGCTGGTCGCCCATGCCGAAAACCTGGTGTTGAGCATGCTCTACGGCCTGCCGGGGTTTGTCATGGAGGCCGCGCTCAAGGCGGTGTTGGCCCATGACGAAGTGACCCGGGGAATGAGCGAGATCTATCGCCGTCGCCGTGACCTGGTGGTGGCGGGCTTGTCCGATTGCCCGGGCATCAGCGTACTCAAGCCCGATGCCGGCATGTTCGTGCTGGTGGACGTGCGCGAGACCGGGCTGAGCTCCCTGGAATTCGCCTGGCGGCTGTTTCGCGAAGCCGGGGTCTCGGTGCTGGATGCGGCGGCCTTTGGTGAACCGGCGCAAGGCTTTGTGCGGATCTCCTTCACCCTCGGCGAAGAACGCCTGGCCCAGGCCTGCCAACGTGTCCGTGATTTTGTCCGGGTACTCAGGGGCGAGCCGCCGCGGCCGCTGATCAGTGGCGTGACGGTTGAAAACGCTGCGCAACCTGCCGCGACCAAGACCATGATCGAGGTCGATCGCCTGCACAAGCGCTTCGGCAATATCGAGGTGCTCAAGGGCGTGTCCCTGACGGCCCGCGAGGGCGAGGTGATCTCGCTGATCGGCGCCAGCGGCTCGGGCAAGAGCACCTTGTTGCGCTGCATCAACATGCTCGAAGTGCCGGACCAGGGCCGCATCCTGGTGGACGGCGAAAGTATTCACCTGAACTTCGACCGGCCCGGTGCGCCGCTGGTGGCCGATGCCAAGCAACTGGTACGCATCCGATCCAGCCTGGGCATGGTGTTCCAGAACTTCAATCTCTGGCCCCATCGCACGGTGCTGGAAAACCTCATCGAAGCGCCGACCCAGGTCCTGCGTGAGAGTCGGGCGGAGGCCATTGAACGGGCCGAAGCCTTGCTTGAACGCGTGGGCCTCGCGGCCAAGCGCAACGAATACCCGGCGTTTCTCTCCGGGGGGCAGCAACAACGGGTGGCCATCGCCCGGGCCCTGGCCATGCGGCCCAAGGTCATGCTGTTCGATGAACCCACCTCGGCACTCGACCCGGAACTGGTCGGGGAAGTGCTGCGGGTGATCCGTTCCCTCGCCGAAGAAGGCCGGACCATGATCCTGGTGACCCATGAGATGGCCTTCGCACGCGATGTCTCTTCCAAAGTGGCCTTTCTGCATCAAGGGCTGATCGAGGAAACCGGTTCGCCGGATGAAGTGTTCGTACACCCACGCAGCGAGCGTTGCCGACAATTCGTCAACGCTCATCAGACTCGCTAACGCAGCATAAAAAGACGGGACAACATCATGGGAAATCGACGTTTGGCAAATTGGTTGACGGGCGTGGCCTGTGTCCTGCTGGCCGGCATGAGCGCGGCACAGGCCGCGCCCATCCGCTTCGCGGTCGCGGCCGAACCCTATCCGCCGTACACCGAGAAGCAGGCCAACGGTGAATGGAAGGGCTTCGAAGTCGACCTGATCCACAAGCTGTGCAGTGAAATGAAAGCCGAGTGCGAGATCAAGGAAGTGGCCTGGGACGGAATTATCCCCTCGCTGCTGGCGAAGAAGATCGATGTGATCTTCTCCTCCATGTCGGTGACCGAGGAACGTGAAAAACAGATCGCCTTCAGCAAGGCCTACTACGACTCGGTGATCGCGATTGTCGGGCCCAAGGGCGCTTCGGTGAAGAAGTACCCGGATGACCTCAAGGGCAAGATCATCGGCGTGCAGAACTCCACGGTGAGTGCCAGCTACCTGAAGGCCTACTACGAGAAGATCGCCGACGTGAAGTACTACGACACCCAGGACTCGGCCAACGCCGACCTGATTGCCGGGCGCATCGACCTGATGATGGCGGACGGCACGGCCATGACCGCCTTCGTCAAGACTCCGGATGCCAAGGACCTGGCCTACCTGGGCGCGGTGCCGTACGACCCGATCTTCGGCAAGGGCGTGGGTGCCGGTCTGCGCAAGGATGACACCGAGCTCAAGGCGCGTCTCGACAAGGCGATCAAGACCTTGCTGGCGAGCAAGGACTACGACGATCTCTCCCAGAGCTACTTCGGTACCAGCGTCAAACCTGCGTTCTGACGGTGATGCTGTTCGGCCAAGCCTAAACACAAAACCTAAGGAAAACGCAGAACTTGTAGAGCAGGGCTCGCCCGCGAAGCTTTTGGCGTCCTCAAGGGCCCTTTCGCGGGCAAGCCCTGCTCCTACAGACTGAGGTGGCGCTTTCAAGGCCACCGACTGGAGAGCCAGCGATGTTCGAATTGATCGATTTCAGCGAACAGGGATGGGGCAGTGCGCTGTTGAAGGGGCTCTGGATGACCCTGCAGATATCGGCCGGGGCCTTTGCGGTCGGGCTGTTCGTCGGATTGCTGGTGGCCTGCCTCAAGCTGGGCGCGCCGAAACCGATCGCGGCGCTGATGCGCGGCTACACCACGTTGTTCCGGGCGGTTCCGGAGTTGTTGCTGATCCTCTTGCTGTACTACGTCGGCTCCATGTTGCTCAATTCGCTGATGGCCCGGCTCGGCTATGACGCGCTGAATGTCAGCGGCCCGTTGGCGGCGATCCTGGTGCTGGGGCTGGTCCAGGGCGCCTATGCCTCGGAGATTTTCCGCGCGGCGATCCAGGCGATTCCCTACGGCCAGATCGAGGCGGCTAGGGCCTTCGGCTTGAGCGGTTTCGGCCTGTTCCGGCGGGTCACTTTGCCGATCATGGCGCCCTACGCCATGGCCGGGATGGCCAACCTGTGGATCAACCTGATCAAGGACAGCGCGCTGATCAGCGTGGTCGGCACCAACGAGCTGTTGTACACCGCCAAGCAGGGCGCGGGGTCGACGCGCCACTATCTGTTGTTCTACCTCACGGCCGCCGCGCTGTATTACGCGGTGACGCTGGTGTCCAACTACCTGTCGGGACGGCTTGAGCGACGGACCCGTCGCTGGATGCCTTTGGCTGAGTGAATGAAATGATTCCAGCGTGGATACTCGAATACGCGGCGTTGTTGGGCCGTGGCTTGCAAACGACCATTACCCTGTTGCTGATTTCCAGCGTGCTGGGCTTCGCGCTGGCGGTGCTGGTGGCCTTGGCCCGGATGTCGAAAAACCGCCTGCTCGCCAAGGCCAGCCTGTTCTATACCAGCGTGCTGCGCGGGACGCCGCTGCTGATCCAGATCTACATCTTCTACTACGGGCTGGGCAGCCTGTTCGCGCAGTTCCCGCTGATTCGCGGCAGCTTCCTCTGGCCTTACCTGCGCGACGGCTACTGGTACATCGTGTTCGCCCTGGTGCTGTCGGTGGGCGCCTATGTCGGCGAAGTGATTCGCGGTGGCCTGCTGGCGGTGCCCAAGGGCGAAATGGAAGCGGCCTCGGCCTTTGGCATGACCCCGCGCCAGTCGCTGTTGCGGGTCCGCCTGCCGCGGGCCATGCGCTTGCTGCTGCCGACCCTGGCGGGGGAGAGCGTGATGCTGCTCAAGTCCACGGCGCTGGCCTCGACCATTGCGGTGATCGACCTGCTGGGGGCGGCCAACGTGGTACGGGCGCAGACATTGCAGGTCTACCAGCCGTTGCTGCTGGTGGCCGGGGTCTATGTCTGCCTGACCTTCCTGATCGAGGCGCTGTTTGCCTTCGCCGAACGGCGCGGAACGCCGATGCGCAGGTCGGTGTGATGAACAATGCGCCACGGGTTGATCGTTCGTTGCAGGGCATCGGCCTGTGTACCTTGGGCTATGCCTTCCTGGCCTTGCAGGATGCCGTGATCAAGTGGCTGGTGGCGGATTATTCGGTGATCACCGTGCTGTTCTGGCGTGGCCTGGTGGTGGTCGCGGCCTGCCTGCTGGCCGGGCGCTGGTGCCTGGTCCGGAGCGCCTGGCGGTCGCCGAGCCGACGCCTGCTGGTGGTGCGCGGGCTGCTCTCGATCGTCGCCTGGCTGCTGTATTACACGGCGGCGCGGGACCTGACCCTGGCGGAGATGACCACCCTGTATTTCTCCGCGCCGATCATGGTCACGGTGCTGGCGGCGCTGATCCTCAAGGAGCGCGCCACGGGTTGGCAGTGGGTCACCCTGATCATCGGTTTTACCGGCGTGATGATCGCCTGTCGCCCGAGCAACATGAGCGACCCCTGGCCCATCGTACTGACGTTGCTGGCGGCGCTGTGCTGGGCCTTTACCTACATCCAGCTACGGCAGGTCGACGAACAGACTTCGGTGCTGGAACAGATGCTGATCACCAATGTGGTGTTTGTCATCTGCATGGCCCTGGCGCTGCCCTGGACCCACACACCGCCGTCGACCCCGGCCTGGCTGGGGATGCTTGGCGCCGGGCTGGTCGGGGGGATCGGCCAGTTCCTGCTGTTCGCCAGCTTCCAGCGGGCCACCGCGACCCTGCTGGCGCCGTTCGAGTACACCGGGCTGATCTGGGCCTTCCTGCTCTCGAACCTGATCTGGGGCACGCTGATGGATGTGTCACTGATCACCGGCGCCGGGCTGATCGCCCTCAGCGGCACCCTGGCGATGGTCTTCGGTCGTCACGCCTCACAGGACATCGTCGGTGCCGAATGCTCCGTGACGCAAGCCCTTTACCCAGCAGCGGCAGATGTGCAGTCCGTTGGCGGGACTGAAGGTCTCGGGGTTGAGGCACCACTCGAGCCAGAGTCCGTCGAGCATCGCCGATAGGCCGATGGCGGCCAGGCGGCTGTCGTGGATGGTGAAGCCTTCGGCGCTGGCCAGGTCGTCGAGCAGTTGGCGGATCAGTTCGAGGTAGGCGCGGTAGCTTTTTTCATGGGACTGGCTGACGTGCTCGGAGTGACGGATCAGGCTCCAGAACACCACCCAGACCCCGAGCAGTTGCGGGTCCATGATCCGTGGCGAGAAGGACCCGACGAGGAACGCCTCGAGCTTTTCCGCGGCGCTACCGGCCTGGCGGACCTCTTCGAGCAGAGTGCTGGTCAGTTCGCTGGCGAGCTTGTGGTAGGTGTCGGCGATCAGCGCGTCGATGCTGCCGAAATGATGGTTGAGCAGACCGACGGAGACGCCGGCCTCGGTGGCGATACGGCGCACGGAAATGCCCGCATGGCCGTCCCGGGCCAGGCAGCGCAGGGCGGCGGCGATCAGCAGGTCGCGACGCTCGTCGGGTTCGGCGCGGCGAAATTTGCGGGTGTCGATGGGCACGCGGTGATCCTTTGTTTTGGAAGAAATCAGTGGAGGCTGTGGTGTTTTTACGGACGTCTTCGCGGCGGTTCGGCGCCCCGACAAGCTCCGCTCCCACATTAGGTTTTGCTGCGCACACAGAACTTGTGACTGACTTAGATCTAGTGTGGGAGCGGAGCTTGCCCGCGAAAACGTCCTGGAGAGCACTGGAGATCCAAGGTTGGAGAAGTTTAGTTGAACGTACGTTCAATTTCCACTGTCGAGGCTGGCGACGAATTGATTTTCAACGTTCATGAGGGGAGGGCAAGGCTATGGCGCGGGATGTTTCGTTCAGTGTCCGGGGCAATAACGGCGAGGACCTGCGGGTCGGCGCCTGGCGTTTCGAGGGCCGCGGCGAGGGTCCGGAAGTGCATCTGCAGGCCGGGGTGCATGCCGATGAGATCGCCGGCATGCTGGTGCTGCACCTGCTGATGCCGCGTCTTCAACAAGCGGAGTCCGAAGGCCGTCTCAAGGGCCACGTGACCGTGCTGCCCCAAGCCAACCCGCTGGGCCTCGGGCAGTTCCGCCAGGGGCGGATTCTCGGGCGCTTTCATGAGGCCACCGGGCAGAATTTCAACCGCTCATTCGACCAGTCGCAAGCGCTGGTGCGGCCCGCGACCAATGTCCAGCACTGGCAAAAAAGCCTGGTGGAACTGGCGGCCACGGCGGACATGGTGCTCGACCTGCACACCGATGACGAAGCGCTGCCCTACGTCTATATCCACCGTGCGTTCTGGCCCAGGGGCCAGGCATTGGCGGCGGCGCTGAAGATGGACCTGGCGATCATCTGGGACGACGGCGGTGACGGCTCCTTCGAGGAAACCCTTATCGCCCCCTGGCTGCGTGACGGCGATAGCGCGCAACGCTTCGCCGCTACCCTGGAGCTGCGTGGCCAGGGCGATGTCAGCGATCACCTGGCCGGGCAGGATGCCGATGGCTTGTATGCCTGGCTGTGTACCGTCGGGGTGATCGACGAGGCGTCGGCGCTGGCGGATTGGCCGGTGCAGGCGGTGGAGATGGGGCATATGGAGACGATCCTGGCGCCACGCCCCGGGGTCCTGGTCTTTGAAGCGGAACTGGGCGATTTTGTCGAGGCGGGGCAACGTTTTGCCCGGATCATCGGGCGCCCGGGGGACGCCTCTTCCGAGGTGATCCTGTACGCGGCCCAAGCTGGCAGGATGGTCACCCGCTACCGCGACCGCCTGATAGCGCAAGGTTCGGTGGTGGCGAAATTTACTGGCAGCCGGGTGTCCCACAACTGGACGGGCGGGTTGCTCGATCCCAACTAGGCCGCCCGTCCGCGCCGGTTTCTACACGACCATGCCCAGGGCCGGCGTGCTGCCCGCCGTCGCGCTCGGCCGGCTCAGCAGGCCGGCATGGCGATTCTGCAGGGCATGCACCTCCTGGGCGAGATTGTCCATGAAGGTCCGGCCACGGGGGGTGAACTCATCGCAGGCTTCCAGCTCCGGCAGGGCCTTGAGCAGACCACGCAGGATACCGAGCATCCGTTCCTCGGCCCGCTGCATTTCCACGGCCGGGCGCTGACGCACGCGCTCCAGGTATTTGACCTGGGCAAGCGCGGCGAAGAACCCATGGACATAACCCGGGAGATCGCGTGGCAGGCCGGACCAGGGCAGGCTGAACAGGCGTTCCGTGACCCGCTGTTCATCAATGATCGGGCAGACCTCGACCAGGCTGTACAGCAGTTGGTGGGTGGTTTCATGGACCAGCGATTCTTCGATATCGAGGATCGAGTGGTCCTTGGCCGAGAGCAGGATCGCGCCGGTATAGCGCGCCGCCGAACAGCTGCGGAAGGTGCCGTCGGGCAGGTAGCAGATCAGCTTGACCAGGTGGCGGAACTGCTCGTAGCAGGCCGGCCAGGTATTGGCGATGCGCGACAGGGCGACGCTGACCACGTCACGGAAGAAGTGGATGGAATAACCACTGCGCTCCAGGTGCTTGCGGGTACCTTCGTCTTCGGGGAACTCATAGCTGGGCGGTGTCGCGGCGGCGATCAGCGGATCGACATTGAAGCGCCGGATCGGCGGGTGGTTCGAGTACTTGTGGTCGGCCGCCGTCTGGGTGATGCGTTGCAGGGCCGCCGGCAACCCCAGGAGCATGTCCTGCAAGGACGCGGTGTCGTCGACCTGTGCGCTCAGTACCGCGTTGGCATGCTGAAGCGCCAGGGCCATCCAGATCTGGAACACCGGATCGTTGATGATCAGGCGCCGCTGGGTGACCGGCAGCAGGATCAGGTGCACCGCGCTGGAGAAAAACGGATTGAGCCGGGGGCTGCCCGCGAAGTGCTGGAAGCATTCGCCGTAGAGCGCGGCGAAGGTGCTGTAGCGCTGTTGGCTGAGCCGATCGAGCAAGCGGTGAAAACGGTCCGGGGTGGCATCGGGTAAAAACGTGTTGTACTGGAAAAGTTCGTCGAGTTGGGATTGCAGTCGGGTGGTCATGTCGGTGTCCTCGGGATGTCACTTGATGAATGACGAGCGCGCAATAACCCGCCTTCAGGAAAGAGAGGGGTCGGGGGTTGAAGTGTTGGCCATATGGGGGTGGCGGCGAGAGTCAATGACCGTGCGTTGGAAGTTTGTTTATTGCGGCGTAACGGACACGGCGTGATATTTGCCCGAGTGATATATCTCGGACGCGTGTGCGGGCTTAATCGCTTCGAACCTGTTGTTGGTCGAAGCCGGCACGAGCCGCGAGAGGGCTATGCAGGGCTTTCGAAGCCAGCGCCAACTGGGCGAGGTCCAGGCCCTTGAGCGCTACCACCTCGTCGATCCGCAGGGTCATATCCAGGCTTTTGCCGGCGTTGGTTGGACTCATGTGTAACTGCGCGGCGAATGATTCGTCGCTTATTGCGCGATTCAGAATAGTCGCGAGACGTTCCTGAAGGCAGGTATTGGAGTGGGGCATGGCGGTCTCCGGATAACGGTTGAAACTTTTATAGAGAAGCAGGCCAGGGGACTGTTTTCAATGGCGGTGCTCGGGTGAATATAGCAAGATGATTTTGTTTTTCAATGTGTCGTTATTGAATTTTTTAAGATTTTAATTGGCAGGTTTTGGAAAGTTGTTAGTTGTTGTTGTGGGGAAGGTTTTCAATGTTTTTATAGGTGAGATAGTTCTGTAGTTTCATTCGTACATAAAGGATCGATACGTGTTCTGTTGGCCGGGCCTGGCCATTGCTTTTCACGAGACTGTGCTGCACGGGCCTGTGTCTCGACTGACGGCTCTTGTCAGGGAAATCCCACAGGAGTACAAATGTACTCCATGACGACTTTAAGCCCCCGCCGTTCCGCCATCCTGACCTTTATCCGCGAGCGCATCGTGCGTAACGGCCAGCCCCCGAGCCTTGCCGAGATCGCCGAGGCCTTTGGCTTCGCCTCCCGCAGCGTGGCGCGCAAGCACGTGGTGGCCTTGGCCGAGGGCGGTTTTATCGAGGTCAACGCGCATCAGGCGCGGGGCATCCGCCTGCTCGATCAGGCACCACGGGCCGCGTTGCTGGATATCCCGTTGCTGGGCCGGGTCGCGGCGGGCCGGCCGATCGATGTCGATGCCCAGGAGCAGCGCCGCGTGCTGCTCGACCCGGCGCTGTTTTCCCGCACGCCGGATTACCTGCTGCGGGTGCAGGGTGACTCGATGATCGGCGATGGCATTCTTGACGGTGACCTGGTGGCGGTACGCCGCGCGGACGAGGTGCGCAACGGCCAGATCGTCGTGGCCCGGCTCGACGGCGAGGTCACCATCAAGCGCTTCGAGCGCACGGCCGCGGGCATCCGTTTGTTGGCGCGCAACCCGGCCTATGAACCCATAGTCGTCGATCCCGAGCATCAGGAATTGGCCATCGAGGGCGTGTTCTGCGGCCTGGTGCGGCCGGCATGAGCGGCGCCGTGGTCGCCTTGGACTCGCTGCTCGACGAGCGTCGGGTGTGGAAAGGCCGGGCGCCCGCGCCACTGGCCGAGCCACAGGCCGATCGCCAGCCCAGCGGCCATGGGCCCCTCGACGCAGCCTTGCCGGGAGGTGGCTGGCCGCCGGCGGCACTGACGGAAATCCTGATCGCCGGGGAGGGGGTGGGCGAGTTGCAACTGGTCTGGCCGACCCTGGCGCGGTTGGCGGCCCGGGGCGAGCGCATCGTCCTGGTGGCGCCGCCCCATGTGCCCTATCCCCAGGCGTGGTTGAGCGCGGGGGTGGACCTGCGGCAGTTGGCGGTGATCCAGGCGGCGCCGCGGGATGCCTTGTGGGCAGCCGAACAATGCCTGCGCTCCGGCAGTTGCGGCGCGGTCCTGTGCTGGCCGCAACAGGCCGATGACCGGGCCTTGCGGCGCTTGCAGGTGGCGGCGGAAACCGGCCAGACCCTGGCCTTCGCCTACCGCTCGCTGGCGGAGGCGATCAACCCGTCGCCGGCGGCCCTGCGGATTGCCGTCGAGGGCCGCCCCGCGCAGTTGCGGGTGCTCAAGTGCCGGGGCGGGTTGGCCCATTCGGCACCGATTGCCTTCAGCACCGGGCATTGAGGCGGGTATGCGTTGGGTCTGCATTGTTTTTCCGCAATTGGCCTTGGACGGAGTGCTGCGGCGAGCCTCTGAGCCGGAAGCGCCGCTGGCGCTGCTGACGGGCTCGCCGCAACGCCGGGTGGTGCAGGCGGTGAACGCCGCGGCCCGGGCCCTGGGGCTGCGTCCCGGGCAATCGCTGACCGCCGCCCATGCCTTGACCAAGGCCTTTGCCAGCGCCGAATACGATCCCGCCGAAATCGAGCAGTGGCAGCAGTTTCTCGCCGCCTGGGCCTACCGCTTCAGCTCCCAGGTCAGCCTGCGTTACCCGCGGGCCTTGTTGTTCGAGATCGAATCCAGCCTCGGCCTGTTCGGGCCCTGGCCGCAGTTGGAGGCGCGCTTGCGCGAGGAACTCACCGGCCTGGGCTTTCGGCACCGGATCGTGGTCGCGCCCAATCCGGCGGCGGCCCGGGTCCTGGCCAATGCCTACGATGGCCTGGCCCTGGCGGACGACGGGGCCTTGCGCCAGGCCCTGGGGCAGATGCCGATCGACCGGGTCGGGCTGGACAAGGACGCGGCCATGGCCCTGTCGCGCATGGGCCTGCGAACCCTCCAGCAAGTGCTGGCGTTGCCCCGGCATAGCCTGGCCCGGCGTTTCGAGGCATCGCAGCTCAAGCATCTCGACACCTTGCTCGGCGAGCGGCCGCTGGCCCTGGCGTTCTACCTGCCACCGGATCGCTTCGCGGCGCGGATAGAGCTGAATTTCGACGTGACCTCGAATCAGGCCTTGCTGTTTCCCTTGCGCCGCCTGACCGGGGATTTGTCGGCGTTTCTCTGCGGACGTGACAGCGGTGTGCAGCGCTTCGAACTGATCCTTGAACATGCCGGGGGCGCGGATACCCGGATCAAGGTCGGCCTGTTGAGTGCCGAGCGCGATCCAGCGATGCTCTTCGAACTGGCGCGCGGGCGACTGGAGCAGGTCCAGGTCGAGTCGGCGGTGCGTGGTTTTCGCCTGGAGGCCGAGGACCTGCCGGCCTTTGTCCCGCAGCACCGCGAACTTTTCGATGAGCGCCCGCAACAGTCCTTGCCCTGGGAGCAACTGCGCGAACGTCTGCGTGCCCGGCTGGGGGATGACGCGGTGCAGGGCTTGCGCTTCCAGGCTGACCATCGCCCGGAATGCGCCTGGCAGCCGCTGTCGGCGAACAGCCCTGGGCCGCTGGCTGTCGCCGGACCGTTGCGCCCTGGTTGGCTGCTCAAGGCGCCGTTGCCCTTGCCCGAGCAGGCGGCGCGGGTCCTGCTGGGACCGGAGCGGATCGAGTCGGGCTGGTGGGACGGCGCGGATGTGCGCCGTGACTATTATCTGGTCGAGACCCGCGCCGGCCGGCAGGCCTGGGCCTATCGCACGGTGGGGGAAAGCGGCCCGTTGCTGCTGCAGGGCTGGTTCGCATGAGTGGCGAATACGCCGAGCTGCATTGTCTGTCGAACTTCAGTTTCCAACGCGGGGCGTCCAGCGCCCGGGAGTTGTTCGAGCGTGCCCGGGAACAGGGCTATCAAGCCCTGGCGATCGCCGACGAATGCACCCTGGCGGGGATTGTCCGGGCCTGGCAGGCCGCGCAGGAGAGCGGCCTGCCATTGATCATCGGCAGTGAAATGCAGGTCGAGAATGGGCCCAGGCTGGTACTGCTGGTGGAAAACCTGGCGGGCTACCAGAGCCTTTGCCGATTGATCACCCAGGCCCGGCGGCGTGCGGAAAAGGGCCGTTATCAAGTGTTGCGGACGGACTTTGCACAGGCGCTGCCGGGGTTGCTGGCGCTGTGGCTGCCTGGACAGGGCATTAGCGACGCCGATGGCCGCTGGTTGCGCGAGCGTTTTCCCGAACGCCTGTGGCTGGCCGTGGAACTGCATTGCGGCCAGGACGATGAGCGGCGTCTGGCGCGCTTGCTGGCCCTGGCCGGCGAACTGGCGATTCCCGCCGTGGCCAGCGGTGATGTGCATATGCATGTGCGGGCCCGTCGTGCCCTGCAAGACACCATCACCGCCATTCGCCTGCACACCCGGGTGGCCGATGCCGGGCAGCAACTGCATCCCAATGGCGAGCGGCATCTGCGCAGTCTCGAGGCCTTGCGCGGGATCTATCCGGCGGCCTTGCTCGCCGAGACCCAGGTCATTGCCCGGCGTTGTAGCTTCGATCTCGGTCAACTGCGCTACCAGTATCCCCGTGAACTGGTGCCGCAAGGGCAGACCCCGACGTCCTGGCTGCGCCACCTGACGGAAGAGGGCGTTCGTCGACGCTGGCCGGAAGGGGTCAGCCGTCGGGTTCGGGACCTTATCGAAAAAGAGCTGGCATTGATCGCCGAGCTGGAATACGACAGTTATTTCCTGACGGTGCAGGATATCGTCGACTTCGCCCGCAAGCAGGGCATTCTCTGTCAGGGGCGTGGGTCGGCGGCGAACTCGGTGGTCTGTTATGCCCTGGGGGTCACCGAGCTGAACCCGGACCGCACCAATATGCTGTTCGAGCGTTTCCTCTCCCGCGAGCGCAACGAGCCACCGGATATCGATGTCGACTTCGAGCACGATCGTCGCGAAGAGGTGCTGCAATACGTGTTCCGGCGTTATGGTCGGAACCGGGCGGCGCTGACGGCGGTGGTCAGCACCTACCATGGTGCGGGGGCGGTGCGCGATGTGGCCAAGGCCCTGGGCCTGCCGCCGGATCAGATCAATGCCCTGGCCGACGCCTGCGGCCACTGGAGCGACGAGCCGCCGGCGCCGGAGCGCCTGCGCGAAAACGGCTTCGATCCCGACAGCCCGGTGCTGCGCCGGGTGCTCGGGCTGACCCGGCAACTGATCGGTTTTCCCCGGCACCTGTCCCAGCATCCGGGCGGTTTCGTGATTTCCGAGCAGCCGCTGGACACCCTGGTCCCGGTGGAGAATGCCGCCATGGCCGAACGGACGATTATCCAGTGGGACAAGGACGACCTGGACAAGGTCGGTTTGCTCAAGGTCGATGTCCTGGCCCTGGGCATGCTCAGCGCTTTGCGGCGTTGTTTCGACCTGGTCCAGCAGTATCGCGGCGGGCCGCGCTGGACCCTGGCGAGCCTGCCGCCGGACGATGAGCCGACTTACGCGATGATCGGCCGGGCCGACACCATCGGCGTGTTCCAGATCGAGTCGCGGGCGCAGATGTCGATGCTGCCACGGCTCAAGCCGAAGAATTTCTACGACCTGGTGATCGAGGTGGCAATTGTCCGGCCGGGGCCGATCCAGGGCGGCATGGTGCATCCGTATCTGCGCCGGAGGAACAAGGAAGAGCCCGAAACCTATCCGTCACCGGCGCTGGAAGAGGTCCTGAAACGCACCCTGGGGGTGCCGCTGTTCCAGGAACAGGTCATGCAGATTGCCGTGGTGGCGGCGGACTACACCCCGGGCGAGGCCGATCAGTTGCGCCGTTCCATGGCCGCCTGGAAACGCCATGGCGGGCTTGAACCGCACCGCCTGCGGCTGGCCGAGGGCATGGCCAGGAATGGCTATGCGGCGGAGTTCGCCGCGCAGATCTTCGAGCAGATCAAGGGCTTCGGCAGCTACGGTTTTCCCGAGTCCCATGCCGCCAGCTTTGCCTTGCTGACCTACGCCAGTTGCTGGCTGAAGTGCCATGAGCCGGCGGCGTTCGCCTGTGCGCTGATCAACAGCTGGCCGATGGGCTTCTACAGCCCGGACCAGATCCTCCAGGATGCCCGGCGTCACCACTTGCAGATCCGCCCGGTGGATGTGCGGGCCAGCGCCTGGGATTGCAGCCTGGAGCCGGGCGAAGGCTCGCAGCCGGCGCTGCGCCTGGGCTTGCGGATGATCCGTGGCTTTCGCGAGGAGGATGCGTTGCGGATCGAAGCGGCACGCAAGGCCGGGGACTTCGAGGATATCGCCGACCTCGGCGAGCGGGCGCGGCTGGATACCCGGGCCCAGGAGCTGCTGGCCGATGCGGGTGCCTTGCAGGCCTTGGCGGGTGATCGTTACCAGGCGCGCTGGGAAGTGGCCGGGGTCGAGGCGCAGCTTGGGCTGTTTGCCGGGTTGTCGAGGGCAACCGAGGCGCCGGTGAGCTTGCCGCGGCCGAGTATCGGCGAGGACCTGCAAGCGGATTACGCCAGTCTTGGCACAACCTTGGGGCCGCACCCGCTGGCGTTGTTGCGTGGGCAATTGAAGGCTTTACGCTGTCGCAGTTCGCGGGAATTGTTGGCGGTTGAACATGGGCGGCCGGTGAGCATTGTTGGCCTGGTCACCGGGCGCCAGCGGCCGGGCACGGCAAGTGGGGTGACTTTTGTCACCCTGGAGGACGAGTTCGGCAATGTCAATGTGGTGGTCTGGCGTGACCTGGCCGAGCGGCAACGGCAGGTGCTGGTGGGCGCACAGTTGCTGAAGGTGGACGGGCGCCTGGAAACCGAGGGCGATGTCCGGCATGTGATAGCCGGGCGCCTGAGCGACCTGGGCTCGATGCTGGCGGATATCACCGTGCGCAGCCGGGATTTTCGCTGAGGTCTGGATAATAGGGTGCCTGTGCAGGCCCCTTCGCGGGCAAGCTCCGCTCCCACAATGTCCGCGTCGGACTTGAATCTTGTGCGCGACGCAAATCCGATGTGGCAGCGGAGCTTGCCCGCGAAGAGGCCCTCAAGACCACCCGATGTCTACGAGCAAACCCAGCTCTCAATGTCAGTCCTTCGGCTTGACCGTCGCCACATCGGCCCCCTTGACCCGCACCTCTTTGCCGGAAATATCCCTGAACTCATAGAAACCATCGGCGGAGTGGGTTTGGGGAGCGTCCCTGGTCAGGTACTGGGTACCGTTCTGCAAGGTCACCACGGTGGGCGTGGAGCAGCCCGCCATGGCCAGGAACGTGGCTGCCAGCAGTGACAGACTGAAAATTTTCAGATTCATGATGCCCTCTCTGTTTCAGTGATTGACGGCTTATCGCGCAAAAAAATGTCTTGCCCGACGCTACAGGCCCGGCCCCGGGCTGTGCCTATAATCAGCGCCCGGACGGGTGGAAGGTCCTGACCCGTTGCCGCATTCCCTATCGCTTGCTGGAAGCTTTCCATGACTGATCTTTCCGAGTTCACCATCACGCATAAATGGCCTGCACAACATCCAGACCGTCTCCAGCTCTATTCGTTGCCTACGCCCAACGGCGTCAAGGTCTCGATCCTGCTCGAAGAGCTCGGCCTGCCGTATGAGGCGCACCTGGTGAGTTTCTCCAGCAATGACCAGTTGACGCCGGAGTTCATGTCGTTGAACCCCAACAACAAGATTCCGGCCATCATTGACCCCAACGGTCCTGACGGCCAGCCGCTGCCGTTGTTCGAGTCCGGGGCAATCCTGATCTATCTCGCCGAGAAAACCGGGCGCTTCATGTCCAAGGACCTGGGCCGGCGCTATGAAACGATCCAGTGGGTGATGTTCCAGATGGGCGGTATCGGGCCGATGTTCGGCCAGCTCGGCTTCTTCAACAAATTCGCCGGCAAGGACTACGAGGACAAGCGCCCGCGCGACCGTTACGTCACCGAGAGCAAGCGTCTGCTGGGGGTATTGGACCAGCGCCTGGAAAGCCGCCGCTGGATCATGGGCGACGACTACAGCATCGCCGATATCGCCACCTTCCCGTGGATTCGTAACCTGATCGGTTTCTACGAAGCCGGCGACCTGGTGGGCATCAAGGACTTCCCCCATGTGCTCCGTGCCCTGGAGCAGTTCGTGGCGCGTCCGGCGGTCATCAGGGGCCTGGGCATTCCGGCGGCATAAGTCTGCCAGGGAGCGCATGAGAACTGCCGAAGAGGGGGCCAGGCGACCTTCGGCGGTTCCTACAGCGAGTCCAGATGCTGGCCCAGCAGGCTCTTGAACGTCTGGACGACGCCCTCGGCGATTTCGGCGGACTCGTGGGCTTTGAGCGATACGGTGATTTTCATCAACTCCAGCAACATCACCGCCGTCAATGCATGGCGCTCGGCCGGTAGCGGCGGTTGTGCCTGGGCCAGCAGCCCGGTCAGCAGCGACAACAAGCCTGAGCGCGTCGCAGCCTTGGCTTTCTTGTCGATATCGCGTCGTTCGGCCAAGGCGATGAACGCCGGATTTTCCTCCAGGAAGCGCGACAACTCCTCCAGTATCCGCTCGGCCAGCTGACGCGGGCTCAGGCCGGGCGCCTGCTGCGCCAGGCTTTCCAGCCGGCCTCGCAGCACCTCCAACTGCGCGTCGTGCAGGGCCTGAGCCAGCAGCGCCTTGGTGGGAAAGTATTGGTACAGCGAACCAATCGACGCCTGGGCCAGGGCAGCCACTTCCGTCATGGTCGCCGCGTCGTAGCCGTGTTCGGCAAAGACCCGGGCGGCCGCCGCCATCAACTCGGTCACGCGTTGCTTGCCGCGTTCCAGCCGTGGCGTATGGATGCTGACATTTTTTTTACTTGAAGTTTGTGAGGGCATCCTCATATCCTGATTGTGAGGCTATCCTCATATTCTAACCGCAGCTTTGCCGTTCGTGCTTGCCTGGTTGCGCAAGCCGACGCCTGTCGACCAGGAGATCATCATGTCGCTTACCCTCGATCCTCGTACCTGTGCCCTTGTGATCATCGATCTGCAGCAGGGGATCATGGCCATGCCGGTTGCGCCCCATGCTCCGGAGGCGGTCGCCGAGCGGGCGGCGCGGCTCGGTGCACATCTGACCCGGGCGGGTGGCCTGGTAGTCGCCGTGCGCGTGGGTTTTTCCAGCGACTACGCCGACAAACTCAACCAGCCGGTGGATATGCCCATGGCGGTGCCTCCGGGTGGCTTGCCGCAGGATTGGGCGCTGTTGACTCCCGCGATTACCGCCTTGGACGCCCCGGTGCAGATCACCAAGCACAGCTGGAGTGCCTTCTACGGCACCGAACTGGACCTGCAATTGCGTCGTCGCGGGATTACCACGGTGATCGTCTGCGGCATTGCCAGCAACTCCGGCGTCGAGTCCACCGCCCGCGACGCCTGGCACCACAACTACGCCGTGGTAGTAGCCGAGGATGCCTGTTCGGGGCTGGGCGAAGACACCCATCGTTTCGCCATGGAGAAGGTCATGCCGCGCATTGCCCGGGTCCGTTCGACCCAGGCGCTGATCGAGGCGCTGCCGATCCGTTGCTGATCAGCCGAGGTGCTCGGCCAGCAGCGGCAGCAACTGTTCGCAAGAGGCTTCGAACTTGAAGTCGAGCAACTCGTCGGCGCGGGTCTTGCCCAGGTTGATGGCGATCAGTGGCTTGCCGCGCTCGGCCAGCAGCTTGCACAGGCGAAAGGCCGAATAGGCCATCAACGACGAACCGATCACCAGCAGGCCCGCCGCCTGCTCGGCGCTGGCCAGGGCCTTGGCGGCGGTAAGCGGGGCGACGTTTTCGCCGAAGAACACCACGTCGGGTTTCAACCGCTCGCCATCGCACCGGGGGCAGCGGGGTACCTGGAACCGCGATTCGAAGGCGGCGTCCAGCAAGGTATCGCCATCGGGCGCCTGCGCCGCCTCGACCCCCGCGAGATAAGGGTTCTGTGCCTCCAGCATGAGCTGGATGGCATCGCGCTCCAGGCGGGCGCCGCAATCCAGGCACAGGACCTTGTGCAGGCTGCCATGCAGCTCGATCACATCGTGGCTGCCGGCCTGTTCATGCAAGGTGTCGACGTTCTGGGTGATCAGGCCGCTGAGGTGGTGTTGCGCCTGCAGGCTGGCCAATGCCCGGTGTGCGGCATTCGGCCGGGCCTGGCGCACCCGTGGCCAACCGAGCATGGCTCGGGCCCAGTAGCGGCGCCGGGCCTGGGGTGAACCGAGGAATTCCTGGATCATCATCGGCGGCTTGCCGCGACGCACGCCATCGCTGTCGCGGTAGTCCGGGATGCCGGAGGAGGTGCTGATACCGGCACCGGTGAGCACCAGAAAGGGTTGTTCGGCCATCAATGGCAAGAGCGTTTCCAGGGCCGCGCTGACCTGCAGGTCGGGCATGGGGACATCTCCGGTGAACGAGTGGCTGACACGGCGATGATCGGCGTTCGCCTCGGTACGAATTGTCGTGATCGAAGCCCAAGGATAGACGCAGGAGGGCTCAATCGTCCCGCGTCAGCACTTCCAGCAACTCGATTTCAAAGGTCAGGTCGGCACCCGGCGCGACGAGCGAGCCCATGCCGCGTTCACCGTAGGCCAGGTGCGCCGGCACGAACAGCCGGCGTTTGCCGCCGACTTTCATGCCCATCAGACCGATATCCCAGCCCTTGATCACCCGGCCGCTGCCAATCACGCATTGGAACGGTTTGCCACGGCCATGGGACGAGTCGAACTCGCTGCCATCCTCGAGCGTGCCGCGATAGTGCGTGCTGATCAGGGCGCCCTTGACCACGGCCTTGCCGTCGCCTTCCAGCAGGTCGGTGACCTGCAATTCAGTGTTTGTCATGACTTCTCCAGGGTCGGTAGTCCATGCAGGATTTCCAGGTCGGGGTTTTCCAGGCGTTTGTGTGCCAGGCGTCGGTCGAAATCACTCGCCAGCTCGGCCAGGGTCACTTGCCCCAGGCGCCTGATCAGCAGCGCTTCGGCTTCCTGCAGGACATCGGTGAGACGAGCGTTGACCGCCTGTTCCACCAGGCACTGCGGTTCCTCCCGCGACAGGCCCATGGCAAACACCTCGGGCGCGCCGAGGGCGCGATGGATATCCAGCAAGGTGATCTCGCTCAGGGGGCGGGCCAGGGTCCAGCCGCCGCCGTGGCCTTTTTCCGAGTGCACATAACCGTGATCCCGTAGCCCGGCCATGGTCCGCCGCACCACCACCGGGTTGGTGCGCAGCATCTGCGCGATGGTCTCGGAGGTGGTGCGCTGGTCGTGCTGATCCATATGGATCAGCACATGCAGCATGCGGGAGAGGCGACTGTCGTTGCGCATCGAATGTTTCGTTTCTGGTTATTCAGGCGGCAGGTATAGCAAAACCGACTCTCCGTAACAAGATGAGTTACGGGAGTTGACGCGAGGGCTTTACGTAACTTATAAAGTTTCGTGAGTTCAATCCACAAGGAGTCCTGCTCATGTCTCATTTTGTCGTAGTGGTCGGTGCCAGCTTTGCCGGGTTGTCCGCGGCCATGCAGCTGGCGCGGGCCCGTCAGCGGGTGTTGTTGATCGATTCCGGTCGGCCGCGCAATCGGTTCGCGGCGACGGCCCATGGCTTCCTGGGCCAGGATGGCCAGCCCCCCCAGGCGATTCGGGACGAGGCGCTGCGCCAGTTGCTGCGCTACCCGACCGTTGAGTTCGTGCAAGGGGAGGTGGTATCGGCCCGCCAGGTCGATGCCGGGTTTGCCGTGATGCTGGCCGATGGCCGGGAGGAGCGGGCGGCCCGGTTGATCCTGGCCACCGGTCTGCGCGATGAATTGCCGGCGATCCCCGGCCTGCAGGAGCGCTGGGGGCACACGGTGCTGCATTGTCCGTACTGCCATGGTTATGAAGTCCGTGACTTGTCTCTGGGGGTGCTGGCCACCATGCCGCTCTCCGCGCACCAGGCCGGGATGATCCCCGATTGGGGCCCGACGGTGTATTTCACCCAGGGGCTCTACGAACCCGACGCCGAGCAGCTGGCCCATCTGCAAGCGCGCGGCGTACGGATCGAGCGGACCCCGGTGGTCGAGTTGCTGGGCCAGGCGCCGGCACTTGAGGCGGTACGTTTGAGTGACGGTCGGCTGATCGAGCTCCGGGCACTGTTCGTCGGGCCGAAAACCCATATGGCCAGCCCGTTGGCCGAACAGTTGGGTTGCCTGTTCGACGAAGGCCCCCTGGGTGCCTATCTGCGGGTCGACGAACGCAAGGAGACAAGCGTGCCGGGAGTGTTTGCCGCCGGCGATGCCGCCAGCCCGATGCATAACGCGACACTGGCTTCAGCGGCCGGGGTCATGGCTGGCTTCGGCGTGCATCAGTCGTTGCTGGCTGAAACCACGAACCACTAAAAAAGCATGGGCGCACGTTCCGTGTGGATTAAGATAGCCACTGGCCATTTACTCGTCGTGTGTCCATGTTCAAATCCCCAGGTTTCCCATGCTGACCTCATGGCTTGAGGTCGCTGTCGCGGTGCCCGTGATTGCCTTGATCGGTGTGCTGTTGCGTCGTGAACGCAGGGCGCGCCGGGAACTGGCCGAGTGCCGGGTACTTTTACAGCAATTGAGCGAGCGCCAGCGGCGGGTCGAAGCCGGCGACGATGTCGAACGCTTCAAGCGCAGCCAGTACTTTGCCCGTATCGGCACCTGGGACTGGGACGTCGATACCGAGAAACTCTACTGGTCGGAGGCCATCTACGGCATGTTCGGCTACAAGGTGGGCGAGGTGATCCCGTCCTACGAACTGTTCTGCGCCAGCGTGCACCCCGAGGACCGGGACAGGGTAAGGGCTGGCGAGGCGCGTTGCATCGAGACCGGCGAGAACCACGACGAGGAATACCGGGTGATCTGGCCGGACGGCAGTGTCCACTGGCTGCGTGAGACCGGTAATGTGGTGAAGAACGTCCACGACTCGGCGATCAAGATGATGGGGGTGGTGCGCGATATCACCGAGGAAAAGGCCTGGGCCAGCCAGTTGCATACCCTGGCCCACCACGACGCGCTGACCGGGCTGCCCAATCGACTGGTGCTGGAGGAGCGCCTGTCCAGGGCGCTGGAGCATGCCCGCGAGCAGGCCTCCCGGGTGATCCTGGTGTTTCTCGACCTCAACGGCTTCAAGGACATCAATGATGCCCACGGACATGCGGCCGGTGACCGGATCCTGGTTACCACGGCAACCCGCCTGAAGAACCTGATACGCAGTTCGGACACGGTGGCGCGCATCGGTGGCGATGAGTTCGTCCTGGTTCTCGAAGGACTGGCCCAGCAGGGCGACGGCCTGCTGGAGGAGGTTCACCTGCTGTGCGGGAAAATCCTCGCCGAGTTGTCGCTGCCGATCAGTCTTGGCGATCAACCGACGCAGATCGGCTGCAGCCTGGGGGTGGCGGTATTTCCGGATCATGCGCCGAGCATGGATACGCTGATCCATACCGCTGACCTGGCGATGTACGCAGCCAAGCGCAGCGGGAACAATCAATACCGCTTTGGACGCCAGGCCGCGTCGCCGGCCCATGCCGGCTGAAGGTCGCCGGCTGGCGCCCGGCGTGAGGGACCGGGCATAAACGCATGTAGGACATGCACGTCGTCCAGGCTGCGATTTCCTGTCTGAATAGAGTATTGTGGTTGCCTGCGAAAAAAACGTCATAAGCCTGAGCGATTCAGGCGGTTATCAGATGATTGAGGGTGCCATGGGTCAGGAAAGCATTAACTGGGACAAGCTGGGTTTCGATTACGTCAAGACCGACAAGCGCTACTTGTCGCACTACCGTAACGGTGAGTGGGACAAGGGCACGCTGACCGAAGACAACGTCCTGCACATCAGCGAAGGTTCGACCGCGCTGCACTACGGCCAGCAGTGCTTCGAAGGCATGAAGGCCTACCGCTGCAAGGATGGTTCGATCAACCTGTTCCGGCCTGACCAGAACGCCGCGCGCATGCAGCGCAGCTGCTCGCGCCTGCTGATGCCGTACGTGCCGACCGATGTGTTTATCGAAGCCTGCAAGCAGGTGGTCCGCGCCAACGAGCGTTTCATCCCGCCTTACGGCACCGGCGGCGCGCTGTACCTGCGGCCGTTCGTGATCGGCGTGGGTGACAACATCGGCGTGCGTACCGCTCCCGAGTTCATCTTCTCGATCTTCTGCATCCCGGTCGGCGCCTACTTCAAGGGCGGCATGAAGCCGCACAACTTCGTGATCTCCAGCTATGACCGTGCCGCGCCACAAGGCACCGGTGCGGCCAAGGTCGGTGGCAACTATGCCGCCAGCCTGATGCCGGGTGCCGAAGCCAAGAAGCGTGGCTTTGCCGATGCCATCTACCTGGACCCGCTGACCCACTCGAAGATCGAGGAAGTCGGTTCGGCCAACTTCTTCGGCATCACCCACGACAACGAGTTCGTGACGCCGAAGTCGCCTTCGGTCTTGCCGGGCATCACCCGCCTGTCGCTGATCGAACTGGCCGAATCGCGCCTGGGCCTGAAGGTCATCGAAGGCGATGTGCTGATCGACAAGATCGCTGACTTCAAGGAAGCCGGTGCCTGCGGTACCGCGGCGGTGATCACGCCGATCGGCGGCATCGAGTACAACGGCAAGCTGCATGTGTTCCACAGCGAGACCGAAGTCGGTCCGGTGACCCAGCGCCTGTACAACGAACTGACCGGCGTCCAGACCGGTGATGTCGAGGCCCCGGCGGGCTGGATCGTCAAGGTCTGATCCAGGCGACTGCCTGATTCGGCAGGCTGAAAGGCCCGGCATGAGCGATCATGCCGGGCCTTTGCATTTTCAGGCGCGGCGCCTCCCAAGCCTTTGGCAAACCTGCAAACGCTCAGTTCCCCCGCGGCAAACGCTTGTCAGCCCCGGCGGTTTTTTACGTTAAGATCGTGCACCCATCCCGAGTAGATAAGGACATCAGCATGGCCTCCAGCCTCATCCTCCTGGCCGTCATCGCCATCGCGGTTTTCTACCTCATCAGCCTCTACAATCGGCTGGTGACCCTGCGTAACCGCTTCAAGAACGCCTTTGCCCAGATCGAAGTCCAGCTCAAGCGTCGCCACGACCTGATCCCCAACCTGGTGGAGACCGCCAAGGGTTATCTGGCCCACGAGCGCGGCACCCTCGAAGCGGTGATCGATGCGCGCAACCAGGCGGTGACCGGCCTCAAGGCCGCCGCCGCCCAGCCGGGCGAGGCCGCCAGCATGACCCGGCTGGGCAGTGCCGAGGGCCTGCTGAACAGCGCCCTGGGGCGCCTGAACGTGACCCTCGAAGCCTACCCGGACCTCAAGGCCTCCGAAAACATGCAGCAACTCAGTGAAGAACTGAGCAGCACCGAGAACAAGGTGGCCTTCGCCCGCCAGGCCTTCAACGACTCGGTGATGGAATACAACACCTACAAGCAGTCGTTCCCACCGGTGTTCTTTGCCGCCAAATTCGGCCACGGCGCCGACGCCAGCCTGCTGGAGTTCGCCGACAGCGCCGAGATCCAGGCCGTGCCGAAGGTGTCGTTCTAATTCGCTTCTGCCCAGGGACGGCCCTATGAATTTCTTCGAACATCAGGACCGCGCCCGGCGCCAGACCGGACGCCTGGTCCTGCTGCTGGCGTTGGCGGTAACCTGCCTGGTCAGCTTGACCAGCCTGACCTTGAGCCTGCTCTGGGTGCTTTTCGGCGAGTCCTCGGTCCGAGGTGGCAGGCCGGTCTTCGACACGCCCCTGATCGGCGTTGTGGCGCTGGTGGTGATTGCCGTGGTGCTGGGCGGCAGCCTGTACAAACGCGCGCAGTTGAGTGCCGGCGGCAAGGTGGTCGCCGAGAGCCTGGGCGGGCGGCTGATCAACCTCGCGCCACAGAACCTCGATGAGCGCCGCCTGCTCAATGTCGTCGAGGAAATGGCCCTGGCTTCTGGCACGCCGGTGCCGTCGGTCTACGTGCTCGACGATATCGGCATCAACGCCTTCGCCGCCGGCCTCAGTCCGCAGGACGCGGTAATCGGCGTGACCCGGGGCGCCATCGGCCTGCTGTCGCGCGAAGAATTGCAGGGGGTGATCGCCCATGAGTTCAGCCATATCTACAACGGCGACATGCGCCTCAATATGCGCCTGATCGCCTTGCTCCACGGCATCCTGTTGATCGGCCTGATCGGTCAGTGGGTGCTGCGCAGCGATTCGGGATCGCGCGGTTCCTCTTCGGACAGCAGCAAGGGGGTGATACTGAAGTTCGCCATCGGTCTGGCGCTGCTGGCGCTCGGCTATGCCGGGACTTTTTTCGGCAACCTGATCAAGGCCGCGGTCAGCCGCCAGCGTGAATTCCTCGCCGATGCCTCGGCGGTGCAGTTCACCCGTAACCCCGAGAGCATTGGCGGCGCCCTGAAAAAAATCGGCGGCTACTCGCCCGGTTCACAGTTGCAGGCGCCGAACGCTACCGAATTCAGTCATCTGTATTTCGGTGCCGGGGTCAAGGTGGCGCTGGACGGCCTGTTTGCCACCCATCCGCCCCTGGCGGAACGTATTCGCCGGGTCGAGCCGGGCTGGGACGGCCGTTATCCCAAGGTCGAGCCATTGCCAATCGCCGCAAGCGGCGTACAGGAGCCGAGCGCCCAGCGGATCAAGTCTTCCGGCCCGACGCTGGCGGCGGCCTTCAGCGGTGCCGCGGTGGCCGAGTCGATTGCGGCGATCGGCGATCCGGGCCTGAAGCATTTGCAGATGGCCCAGGACACCCTGGAGACCTTGCCCGCACCCTTGAAACAGGCCGCCCACAGTTGTGAAGGCGCCCAGGCGCTGATTTATGGCTTGTTGCTGGATTCGGTGGAGTTCCTGCAACAGCAGCAGCTCGATCTGTTGCGAGGGCATCTGAGTCCGGCGCAGGCGAGCCTGCTGGAGTCCTTGCGCGGACCGTTGCGTGAGCTGTCCCCAGGACAGCGCCTGCCGTTGATCGACCTGGCCATCCCGGCGCTCAAGCAACTGGGCAAGAGCGAGTTTGCCAGCATGAAGCAAAACATGGCCTTGCTGATCCGCGCCGACGAACGTGTCGAACTGCTGGAGTGGACATTGCTGCGGATTGTCGAGCGCAATGTCGAAGGCCTGCGTACAGTGACCGGCAAGTACCGCCTGGAGTCATTGGCCGCGGAGGTGGCGGTGCTGCTGTCGTTCCTCTGCCTGGCGGGGCAGGCCGACCCGCGGCAAGCGCGCCAGGCCTTCGCCCATGGCAGCGGCGGCTTGTCGTTCACGCTGCCGGCGTTCAGGCCCGAGGGCGGCTTGCAGGCGCTGGAGGCGGCCTTGCGCCGCTTGACCCGGTTGCTGCCGTTGCAGAAGCCGCAACTGCTCAAGGCCATGGCCCGCTGTATCGGCTATGACGGCGAAGTCACGGCCGGTGAGGCCGAGTTGATGCGTGCGGTGGCCGATATACTCGATTGTCCGATGCCACCGCTGCTCACTGACCGGGAGGCAAGCCGCGCGGTCAACTGATATTCGGATCTGGCCCCTATGGACAATGCATCGATCCGGCGTACTCATGCGTTAAACTGATCAATCAGTTTCCGACGAGTAAGCCCGGTGGCCATCAACTTCGATTTGAACGACTTGCAGGCCTTCCGCGCGGTGGTCGAGCAGGGCAGTTTCCGCAAGGCGGCGCAGGCCATCAACCTCTCCCAGCCGGCCCTGAGCCGGCGCGTGGACAAGCTTGAGGAAGCCCTGGGTGTCCGGCTGTTCGAGCGCACTACCCGGCGGGTCAGCCTGACCCAGGTGGGCCGGGCGTTTGCACCGACCGTGGAGCGCCTGCTGGACGACCTCGACCTCGCGCTGCTGGGCATCACCGACGTGGCTTCGACCCGGCTCGGGCATGTCACGGTGGCGTGTGTGCCGTCGGCGGCCTATTACTTCATGCCCAAGGTGGTGGCCCACTATCACCGGCAATACCCGAAGATCAAGGTCAAGGTGCTCGACTCCAGCGCCAACGACGTGCATGCCGCGGTGCTCAGTGGCGAGGCGGATTTCGGCCTGAGTTTCACCGGCAACCTGCAGGCGGAAATCGAATTCGAGTTATTGGTCGAGGAACGTTATGTCGTTGCCTGTCGCCGCGATCATCCGCTGGCCGGTCGGGCCAGCGTGACCTGGACCGAGCTCTACCAGCAGGACTACATCAGCCTCGACAAGACCTCGGGCAATCGTTTCCTGCTTGACCAGGCGCTGGTGGGTATCGAGGCGCAGAAACCCGGGGTGTGCGAAACCCGGCATGTCACCACCATGATCGGTCTGGTGGAGGCGGGGTTGGGCGTCGCGGCGGTGCCGACCATGGCGATGCCGGTGGGTGACGAGCATCCGATTCTGACCAGTGTGCCGCTGGTCGAGCCGGAGGTGATGCGCAAGGTCGGGCTGCTCAAGCGCCGGGGACGGGTGCTGACCCCGGCGGCGCGGGAGCTGGAGCGGCTGATTGTCGAGATGAAACTGCCGCAGGTGTAGGTGCCGGCGTGCTCACGATGGGGTGGGGAAGCGCACCGTATGGCTTGAGGGCCTCATCGCTGGCAAGCCAGGTTCCTACAGGATTTGTGTCGTATACAAGATCTGCGTTTGGCACCGTACCCAATGTAGCTGGCTTGCCGGTGATGGCGCCCGTATGGGCGCCCAATGACTTGAGGACCGGAACGCGTTTGCTCAATGAGGAATGGAGTCCAGCCCGGTGGCCTTCACGCTAGCCTGGGCTGCCGGAGCCGCGAGGTACTCTAGCAAGGCCTTGGCCTGTGCGGGATGCTCGGCCCCCACCGGAATCCCGGCGGCAAACCGCGTCACCGACTGCACCGACTCCGGGATCTTGCCGACATAGGTCACCCCTGGCACCGGCAGCAGTTCGCTGACCTGCTGGAAGCCCAGTTGATAGTCACCGCTCGCCACCACCGTGGCCACCGGGATCTTCGGCACCATGGTCGCCTTGGGCTTGAGCTGCGCCTCGATGCCCAGGCGCTTGAACAACTGGTCCTGGATATACACGCCGCTGGCACTGTCGGAGTAGGCCACGGACTTGGCCTTGAGCAAGGTGTCTTTCAACTCTTGCTCGGTACTGATAGCTGGCAGGGCGCTGCCGGCGCGTACCACCAGGCCGATCCGCGAGTCGGCCAGTTCGACCCGTGAGCCGGGCAGGACCTTGCCTTGCTTGATCAACTCGTCGAGGGCATATCCGACCATGATCAGCACATCGGCTTTTTCGCCACGTTCCAGGCGGTTGGGAATGGCTTCCGGGGCCTTGCCCATGGACGGGCCGAGGATGGTGTCGAGGGTATTGCCGCTGTCGGCGGCGAATTTCGGGCCGAGCAGCTTGTAGGCGGCGGTAAAACCGCCGGAGGTCATCACGCGGATTTCCTCGGCCTGGGTCGCCAGGCTTGCCAGGGTCAGGCTGCCGAGCAGGGCGAGCTTGAGAAAAACTGCTTTCATTGGAGATCTCTTGTTTTTTGGTATTGAAAAGGCGGACTTGGGCTCAAGGCTCGTGAGCCTGTGGTGCCTGTTCCGCGAAGAGGCCCTTCAGGTCACCCTGAAAACACCGGACTTACACCGCCGGCTGGAGCTGCATCCTGGCCTTGCGATAGAGAAACAGCGTCGCGCACATGGCGCAGAGCGCGGCAAAGCTCATCCAGTAGCCCGGCGAGGCCTTGTCCCCGGTGTATTGGATCAGGGCGGTGGAGATTGCTGGAGTGAAACCGCCGAACACCGCCGTCGCCAGGCTGTAGGCCAGGGAGAAACCGGCGACCCGGACTTCCACCGGCATGATCTCGGTCAGGGCCGCGACCATCGCGCCGTTGTACATCCCGTAGAGGAACGAGAACCACAGCAGCACCAGCAGCATGCTGGTGAAAGTCGGCGCCTGGACCAGCAGCGACAGGGCCGGATAGGCCGTGGCCAGGGTCAGCCCGGACATGGTCAGCAGCACCGGACGGCGGCCGATACGGTCGGAGAGGGCACCGCCCAGGGGCAGCCAGCAGAAGTTCGAAACCCCCACCAGCAAGGTCACCAGCAGGCTGTCGGCGGTGCTCAGGTGCAGCACGGTCTTGCCGAAAGTCGGTGCATACACGGTGATCAGGTAGAAGGCGGTGGTGGTCAGCGCGACCATCAGCATCCCGGCGACCACGATGACCCAGTTCTGCGCCAGGGTGTTGAACACCTCACGCATGCCCGGACGATGCTTGCGCTTGGCGAATTCCTCGGTTTCCGCCAGGTTGCGACGCAGCAGGAAGATGAACGGCACGATCATGCAGCCGACCAGAAACGGGATGCGCCAGCCCCAATCGGCGACCATGCTGGCCGACATCCACTGGTTGAGCCCGTAACCCAGGGCGGCGGCGATCACCACGGCGACCTGCTGGCTGCAGGACTGCCAGGCGGTGAAGAAACCCTTGCGCCCCGGCGTGGCGATTTCCGATAGATAGACCGAGACCCCGCCCAGTTCGGCACCGGCGGAGAAACCCTGGAGCAGTCGACCGATCAGGACCAGGGCCGGGGCCAGCAGGCCGATGCTTTCGTAGCCGGGTACGAGCACGATCAGGATGGTGCCGCTGGCCATGATCGACAGGGTGACGATCAGGCCTTTGCGCCGACCGACGTCATCGATATAGGCACCCAGGATCACCGCGCCCAGCGGCCGCATGAGGAAGCCGGCGCCGAACACGGCAAAGGTCATCATCAGCGAGGCGAACTCACTGCTGGCGGGGAAGAAGGCGGCGGCGATATAGGTGGCGTAGAAGCCGAACAGGAAGAAGTCGAACTGTTCGAGGAAATTGCCCGAGGTAACGCGAAATACCGCGCCCGCCTTGGCACGGGCAGAACTGGCGGTCGGTGTTGTGGCGTGCATCGTGAAGGTCTCCAGCGTTTTTATGGCCTGCATCGCAGTGCAGATTTTTATTGGCCGGGATACTGGAGCAGCGCTATAGATTTGATAAGTGCATTTTTAGAATGGATTGATGCGCATGGCGAATTAATACTAAATGTTTCCGCTCAAAGTGTGGCGGGGACTGTGGCGAGCGGGCTTGCCCGCGTTCGGCTGCGCAGCAGTCGCAAAACCGGCCACCTCGGTCTACCTGACGCAGCGAATTCGCAGGTTCTAGGGCCGCTTCGCAACCCAGCGCGGGCAAGCCCGCTCGCCACAAGGGTAGGCTCGGCTTGAGGTCTTCTTGTGCGGCTGTCTCAGGCGAAGCGCTTGACCATGAACTCGATAAAACTGCTCAGCTTGGGCGTCATCTGCTTGTCCGGCAGATAGACCAGATGCAGTGGCCGATCCAGGGTCTCGTGGTCGGGCAGCAGATGGACCAGGCGCCCATCCTTCAGGGCGTCTTCCACCAGTGTCTGCGGTAGCAGGGCGATACCGACACCTTCCAGCGCCGCGTTCATCAACGCGGTGCCGTTATTGGCCGCCAGTTGCCCGTTTACCCGGATACTCTGGCTGCTCGCACCGTGGAACAACCAGTCGCGCTGCGGCGTGGCCCGCAGGAATACCAGGCAGTTATGTTGCCGCAGATCCTCCGGCACCTGCGGCGTACCCTGGGCTTGCAGATACGCCGGTGATGCGCAGGCGATGCGCCGGTTCTTGCTCAGCAGGCGCCCCACCAGCCCGCTGCTGGGCAATTCGCCGTAGCGAAACACCAGGTCGTAACCATCCTCCACCAGGTCCACCACCCGATCGTTGAACTTCAACTCGATCTCCACTTCCGGGTAGGCCTTGAGGTAGGCGGCGATCGCCGGGATCAGCCGGTCCGAGGCCAGGGTCGGCGAGGCACTGACCCGCAAGCGGCCGCGGGGATGGGCGCGCTGTTCCCGGGCAATCAATTCGGCGTGTTCGATCTGCCCGAGGATCGCCAGGCACTGGCTGTAATAGCCCTGGCCGATCTCGGTCAGGCTCTGGCGGCGGGTGGTGCGATGCAGCAGGCGCGTGCCCAGGTGTTTCTCCAGGCCCTGGACATGGTTGCCGACCATGGTCGGGGAAATCCCGATGGACTGCGCGGCGGCGCTGAAGCTGCCGTGATCCACCACCTTGACGAAGACCTTCATGCTTGCCAGAACGTCCATTGCCAACCTTTGATTGGGAGTGATCCAAGAACGCGCTAGTTTATCAAGCGAGGCTAGGGGATCACCATGGGCGCAGACGCCGGCTGAACCCGCGCTCGATGTCGTACAGCCGCGGTTCAGCAAAACGTCGTCATCGATATTGGGCAAAACGCTATGATCCGCTCTGGTCAGCGGGTTTCGGGGGTGTGCGATCAGCGGCTTATCGGGAATTTTCAGACCGCGTTTATCGCGTCAGGTCAGTGGCATGTTGGCGATCCTGATCTCCATCGCCCTGGCCTCGCTGGACACCGCCATCGCCAACACCGCGTTGCCGGCCATCGCCACCAGCCTGCACACCACACCGGCGGCCTCGGTGTGGATCATCAACGCCTACCAGCTGTCGGCGGTGGCGACCATCCTGGCCTTCGCCTCGTTCGGCGGGGTGATCGGCCATCGCAAGATCTATCTGTTCGGCCTGGTGTTGTTCACCGTCTCATCGGCGCTGTGTGCAATGTCCAGCACCCTCACCGAGTTGACCCTGGCCCGGGTCCTCCAGGGCGTGGGGGCGAGCGCGATCATGAGCGTCAACGGCGCGCTGATCTTCAGCCTGTTTCCTCCGGAAAAGCTCGGCAGGGGCATGGGGCTCAATGCCCTGGTGGTGGGGATGTCATTCGCCGCCGGGCCGACCGTGGCCTCGTTGATCCTGTCCGTGGCCAATTGGCCCTGGCTGTTCGGGGTGAACATTCCGATTGGCCTGGTCGCCCTGGCCATGGCCATTCCGTCGTTGCCGCATACGCCGCCCAATGGCCAGCGCTTTGCCTGGGGCACCGCCGGCCTGAGCGTGCTGACCTTCGGCTCGCTGATCTATGCCCTGGGGGAGGGCGCGCAGTTTGCCGGTGCGCTGCCGATCTGCCTGGCGTTGCTGGTCTGTGTCGGCGCCGGCGGCCTGATGCTACGCCGCGAGGCCGGGCATCCGGCGCCGATGTTTCCGATCGACCTGCTCAAACGCCCGATGTTCGCGCTGTCGGCCCTCACGGCCATCTGCTCCTTCGCCACCCAGGGCCTGGCTTTTGTCTCGCTGCCGTTCTTCTTCGAGACGGTGCTGGGCCGTGATCCGGTCCAGACCGGCTACCTGATGACGCCCTGGTCGGTGGTGGTGGCGCTGATCGCGCCCTTTGCCGGGCGCCTGTCGGATCGTTACCCGCCAGGCTTGCTCGGTGGCATCGGCCTGGGAGTGTTGTCGCTGGGCATGCTGTCCCTGGCGATGCTGCCCGCGGACCCGAGCGCCCTGGAGATCGGCGTGCGCATGGTGGTCTGCGGCCTGGGCTTCGGTTTCTTCCAGTCGCCGAACCAGAAGGCGCTGATGACCAGTGCGCCGCGTGAGCGCAGCAGTGGCGCGAGTGGGACGATTGCCACCGCGCGCTTGCTCGGCCAGTCCACCGGGGCCGCGCTGGTGGCCCTGAGTTTCGGCTTGTCGAGCCACTCCGGGCCGATCCTGGCGCTGTATATCGGTGCCGGCTTTGCCGCGGTGGCCTGCCTGGCGAGTTTCTCCCGGCTGGCGGCGCGCAACCTGGGTTGAGCCTGGCGCAACAGTCCGGGGTGTGCCGGCGTTGCCGTGGGTCGGGCTGCCGTAGGCGCCTGCGCCTTGTCCCCCCCGCCCTGGGGCGAACACGCTTGCGGCCAGTGCCATGAGTGCCGCGAGTGTTGTACTGTGCGCGCGACAACCTGTGAGGGACTGTGGATGGCTGGCCGATTGATCTATCTCATCGGGCCTTCGGGCTCGGGCAAGGACAGTTTGCTCGACGCCGCCCGCGAACCCCTGGCCGAGCGCGGCTGCCGTATTGCCCGGCGAGTCATTACCCGCTCGGCCGAGGCGGTCGGCGAGGCGGCGCAGTCGGTCAGTGTCGAGCAGTTCGCGACACTGCGGGCGCAGGGGGCTTTTGCCATGAGCTGGCAGGCCAACGGCCTGTGTTATGGCATTCCGCGTCGGGTCGACGACTGGCTGGCCGCCGGAGAGGATGTACTGGTCAACGGTTCACGGGCCTATCTGCCCCAGGCCCGCGAGCGTTATCCGGATTTGCAGGTGATCCTGCTCACCGTCGATCAGGCTGTACTGCGCGAGCGGTTGTTGGCGCGGGGACGGGAAAGCTTGCCGCAGATTGAGGCGCGCCTGGCGCGCAATGCCGAGTTCACCGCCTCGCTGCTGGCGGCGGACGATCCGTCGTTGAGTCTGCTGGATAATTCGGGCGCGCTTCGCCAAAGTTTGGAAGCATTGTTCAAACTGATCGGGAAATAGTGGTTTTTATAAGTGCCGCCCTAGTGTCCTGGCGTTTTTTTATTGCGCCTGACGGTTCTTGAATAAATGGCAAATTGAAGTAATAAATTGGTCTTTTTTTACCTCGTTGAATGGCGCCTGGGACTGATACTTTAATAAAAAAATCCCCGGCTTTTCAAATGCGAGAGGTAGGCCGATATGAATGTGGAGCAGGATAATTTTTCCGCCAGACTGAAAGAAGTTTCCCGGTACAGTTTCAATATGAATAGCCTGGTCCTGGACACCGCCCTGGCAGTTTCCGGATTGATCCCTCATGGCCTGGGGGTAGCCCTGGCACCCCTGGTGAGCGGCTATAAGGTGGGCCAGCCGGCGTCGGCCCTGGTGGATAATCCTTATTTCACGGTGCAGGGTGTTGAACGGCCTTCGCCAAAGACCAAACACTTGTTGCAACACCGTAAAGTGCGCAATTACGTGCAGACCTGTGTGGGCACGGCGGCATCGATTGGCTGCATGGCGTTGCCGGTCAACCCTTATGCGTTGATTCGCGACGGTAGTTCCGCCGGGGTTTCAGCCGTGCACTTGCATCGCTTTGCCGAAATGGCCAGGCACTGCCGGCAAAGTAAAACCTTATGCCAGTGGCTCGATCTGTTGAAACTCATGAAAACCCACAAGTTGTTCAACCGCGGCGTCGGCTTTGGCCTGGCCGCTGTTCCCGGTGGTGTATCATTGGCCGTCAGCGTGCCGGTCAAACTTTGCCTGCTGATCAAGAATACCGCCGTGGCGGCCCAGGAATCGGTGCTGTGCAAGGTCATCGCGATGGAACTGCACTGGCGAGCCTACCAGGAGCAGAGCCTGTTGAAAGGCCATGGCAGCGGCCCGGCGACGGCCATTATCCGTGAGCTCATGACGCGACGTGGCGTGATGCAGGGCTTTTCGCATAACTACCCGGCCTTGATCCAGGAGCCGGCCGGCTGGAATGCCTTTGCCGCCAAGATCATGGACCTGTAGCCGGTGACTTGCTCTAGACCGCGTCCTGCACCAGCACTTCCCTGAAGGTTGCCACCAGCGGTCGCAAGTTGATCCGATGCCAGGCCGCCCACAAGGGGGTGGTGTAGATCAGCCAGGGCAGTTCCCGCAGCACCACGCCCTGGGGCGTGTTGTGCCGCAGGCTCTGCTGGATCATGGTCAAGCCCAGTCCCGCCGCCACCAGCCCCAGCGCCGTCAGCGGTTCATTGGCCTGCAGCCGGACATTGGGGTTGAACCCGGCCCTGATACAGGCCTGGACGAAATCATCCTGCTTGCCGCTGCGCTGGGGGTGCTGCACGGCAATCCATTCCTGCTCCAGGAAGTCCGCCGGACTCAACTCGCTCAACTGCGCCAGCGGATGCCGCTCGGGCAGCGCCAGCAGCATGGGATCGTTGAGCACGCGGGCGCTGTTCAAGTCCGGGTCATCCGCGGCGGGCGGCTCGCTGACCAGGGCAATGTCGAGGCTGCGCTGGCGCAAGCCTTCCAGTTGCTGCGCCGAATTCAGGCTGTAGAGCGCGATATGCACATCCGGCCGCTCGCCACGCAAGCTGCGCAGGGCCTGGGGCAACACCCCCGAGTGCATGGCGTTCTCGATATAGCCGATGCACAGGCCGCCTTCTTCACCGCGCCCCAGTCGCCGTCCAAGGGACTCGAGTCGATTGGCATGGGTCAGGAATGCCCGGGTCTCGGCGAGAAAGGTCTGGCCGTCGGCGGTCAGGCGAATACGTTGCAGGCTGCGTTCGAACAGGGTCAGGCCCAGGCGCTCCTCCAACTGGGCGATCTGCCGGCTCAAGGGCGACTGGGAAATGTGCAGCCGCTCGGCGGCACGCCCGACGTGCTCCTCTTCGGCGACTACCACGAAATAGCGCAGTTGGCGTAAATCAATCATGTCAGACCTTTAGGGACTCAAGTTGTGCAAATTATGTCTTGGACGGTCAAAAGTCCGCAACCTAGTATTGATCCCGACAGCGAGCGCCATGTCACCCCCGAGCGGGTGAGACGGACTCGGCATTTCCATTCAAAGGATCATCACTATGAGCATCAGAGACAAACTGTCGGGCCCCCTGGGTTTCGGCACCGCGCCCTTGGGCAACATGTTCCGCGCCATTCCCGAGGAGGAGGCCATGGCCACCGTCGATGCGGTCTGGGACCAGGGCGTGCGCTACTTCGACACGGCGCCGTTGTACGGTTCGGGGCTGGCGGAAATTCGCCTGGGCGCGGCCCTGGCCAGGCATCCACGGGACCAGTACGTACTCAGCACCAAGGTCGGCCGGTTGGTCCTGGATGAAGTGGAAGATGTCAGCGCCCGCGACCTGGGCGAGAAAGCCGGAGTCTTCGAGCATGGCCGGCCGAACAAGATGGTCAACGACTATTCCGCCGACGCCACCCTGCGGTCCATCGAGGGCAGCCTTGAGCGCTTGCAGACCGACCGTCTGGACATCGTCTGGGTGCACGACATTGCCCAGGACTTCTACGGTGACGAATGGCTGGAGTATTTCAACCAGGCGCGCACAGGGGCATTCCGCGTGCTGACCCGCTTGCGCGAGGAGGGCGTGATCAAGGCCTGGGGCCTGGGGGTGAACAAGGTCGAACCGTGCGAACTGACCCTGCAGCTGGACGAAGCCCGGCCCGACGGGTTCCTGCTGGCCGGGCGCTATACCCTGCTCGATCATGAGCGGGCCCTGCAACGGCTGATGCCCGAGGCGCTGGCCCAGCAAGTCGATATCGTTGTCGGCGGTCCCTACAGTTCCGGTGTACTGGCCGGTGGGAGCCATTTTGAATATCAACCGGCATCGTCACAAATTATGGCTAAAGTTGAACGGATCAAGACCCTCGCGCAACGCTTCGGGGTGAGCATCAAGGCCGCGGCCTTGCAGTTTTCCCTGGCCAACCCGGCCGTGGCGGCGGTGATCCCCGGCGCCAGCCGGCCGGGGCGGATCGCCGAGGACGTGGCGGCCTTGAAGGAGAGGATTCCACTGGCGTTCTGGCAGGCGTTGCGTGAAGAAGGGCTGGTGGCGGCGCATGCGCCGTTGCCGCTGGTCTGAAACCACGCAGGTGTCTATGCCGATCCCGCTGGCCGCTGACGTCGCCATCGTCAGAGGCCCGGCCGCCGGGATCGGCCTGGCTATCCAACTTGTTCCTGGAGACTATTCATGGCTGCAACATCGGTAACCGTTGAAATCGCCGCGTCCCCCGAAGAGGTCTGGCAACTGATGGGTGGGTTCGATTCCCTGCCTGACTGGCTGCCGTTCGTCCCCCGCAGCAGTCTCAGCGAAGGTGGTCGTGTGCGCACCTTGCACACGGCGGACGACGTGCTCATCGTCGAGCGCCTGGAAGCCTTCGACAATCGGGCTCGGCGCTACAGTTATTCGTTTATCCAGCAACCCTTCCCGGTGGCCGACTACCTGGCCACCTTGCAGGTTCGCGAAGGCAACGATCCGCACACCTCGATTGTCGAGTGGGCGGGGATCTTCACCCCGACGGGGGTCAGTGAGGAAGAGGCGGTGGATTTGTTCCATAGCATCTATGCCGAGGGCCTGGCGGCCTTGAAGGCGAATTTCCGCGGCTGAATCCAGGGCTTTGGCGTTGATTCAGTCCATGCTCATCAGGCTGTTCCGGCAATTGAGGATCAAGCGCGCCCCGGCCTGTTCGCTGCTGCCGATGTCGAGGCTGAAACCGTGCAGGTTGACGATCGCGGCGACAATCGACAGGCCGAGGCCGAAGCCGCCGTGCTGGGTGCCTTCGTCGCAGCGATAGAAACGCTGGAACACCGCTTCGCGCTCGGCCGGCGGGATGCCGGGGCCGGAGTCGTGGACTTCGATGCGGGTACTGCCGGCATCATTGCTCGCCCGCAACAGCACCTCGCCACCCGGCGGGGTGAACTTGATCGAGTTGCTCAGCAGGTTGGCCAGGGCTTCGAACAACAAGGCCCGGTCGCCGGTGATCGCCGGCAGTGTCGCGGGCACCTCAAGGCGCAGGTGGATCTCGGCTTCCTCGGCCAACGGCAGGTAGAAGTCATGCAGCTCGTGCAGCAGCGGCAGGGGATCGAGGACCAGGAAGCCGGAGCGTCGCTGATGGTCTTCCAGCTCGGAAATACGCAATAAACCGCGAAAGCGCGCCATCAGGGTATCGGTCTCGGCAATCACCCCATCCAGTTGCAACGACTCGGGCGAACCGTCGACGGTCTGTTGCTGGATCCGATACAGCTGGGCCCGCAGGCGCGTCAGCGGCGTGCGCAGGTCATGGGCGATGTTGTCGCAGACCCCCTTGACCTCGTGCATCAGTTTCTCGATCCGGTCGAGCATGGCGTTGACGATCGCCGCCAGCATATCCAGCTCGTCGCGGCGGTTCGACAGTGGCAGGCGATGGCCCAGGTCGCCGGCGATGATCGACTCGGCACTGGCCTGGATCGCCCGTATCCGTCGAATCGGCCGGCGGCGCAGCAGGTGCCAGCCGGCGACGCCGGGCAGGATGGTCAGGGACACTGCCCAGAACAGGGCGTGGAGAATGATCCGGGTGACGCCGAACAGCGAACCGTTGTCGCGCACCAGCAGCAGCCAACGCCCGTCGTGGGTCTGGGTGACCACCGCATCGCAACTGTCCTGGGGCAGGTTCGGGTCGTCGGAGTCGATGCAGTTGGCCAACTCATGGATCCTGCCGTCCATCGGCAGGTCGGCCGGGATTTCCTGGATCGGCCCGCTCAGGTGCAGTTTCTGCTCGTTGAACAGGCCATAGGCATCCACGCCGCGCATGTCGAAGGTCATGCTGGTGGTCAGCGCTTCCATCAGGGCCTGGCCCTGGAAGCGCGAAAACAGATGTTGGCGTTGCATCAACGAATGCCGCGCCAGGGTACTCAGGTAACCGGACACCTCATGGTACAGCACCCCCATCAGGCTGCAGCTCCAGGCCACGAACAGGAAACTGTAGAGTGCCAGCAGCCGGCTGGTGGAGGAGCGCCAGCCTTTAGAGGGGTTCGGCAATGACATAACCCGAGCCTCGCACGGTGCGGATCAGCGGCGCCAGGCCCGGGCCATCGATCTTCTTGCGCAGGCGACCGATATGCACATCGATCAGGTTGGTGCCGGGATCGAAGTGATAACCCCAGACTTCTTCGAAGATCATCATCCGCGAGAGGATCTGCCCGGTGTTGCGCATCAGGAACTCCAGCAGCTTGTATTCGGTGGGCAACAAGGTTAGCAACTGATCGGCCCGGGAGGCTTCGCGGGTCATCAGGTTGAGTTCCAGGTCGGCCACCCGCAGCGAGGTTTCGAATTCCCGTGCCGGGCTCTTGCGCCGCAGCAGCACTTCGACCCGCGCGGCCATTTCGTCGGAGGCGAACGGCTTGGTCAGGTAATCGTCACCGCCGGCGCGCAGACCGCGTACGCGTTCGTCGACATCGGAGAGGGCACTGATCATCAGGATCGGCGTGGCCACCCCGATGGTCCGCAGCGTGGTGACGATGGCCAGGCCATCGAGCTCCGGCAGCATGCGATCCAGGGTAATCAGGTCGTAATCGCCACTCACGGCACGAACCAGGCCTTCGCGGCCGTTGTCGACCCAGTCAACTTCAAGCCCATGGCTGCTCAGTTCAGCCACGATTTCCTTGGCGGTTACAGCATCATCTTCGATGGTCAGGATGCGGGTCATGGATTGCCTCGACGGACCTTCAAAACAAGTGGGCAAGTGTGCCAAGAAGCGCGTGAAAACATTCTGAACAAATCTTCACGGGCCCTGGGCAGCTGTTCACAGGGCGCCTCGGGTCGCTAGAGAGGCTGGAAACATATAGCCACACCTTGGCTGAATAAAGCCTGTCAGTAAGTTTTCTGTAGGATATTGCGAACCGTCATCGGGATTTGTTATCTGTTACCTGTAGCCGCATTCGTTCGCAGTCTTGAACGAGCGCTTCTTTTGATCCGGCGCCCAACGGTTCCGGATGTCCGGCAGCTCCTGTACAGGTCTTTTTATGCACCGCCGCAATCTTCTGAAAGCTTCCATGGCCCTGGCGGCCTATACCGGCCTGTCGGCCAGCGGTCTGTTCGCGGCCCGGGCGCTTGCCGCCACCGCGGACGGCAACATCGAACACTTCGACTTCAAGACATTGCAGGCCCAGGCGAAAAAACTCGCCGCGAAGGACTATGCCAGCACCCGCCAGGTGTTGCCGCCGTCCCTGGCGGACATGACCCCGCAGCAGTTCAACGCCATTCAATACGATGCCCGGCACTCGCTGTGGAATGAGCTCAAGGGCCAGTTGGACGTGCAGTTCTTCCATGTCGGCATGGGTTTCAAGCAACCGGTGCGCATGTACAGCGTTGATGCGCAGACGCGCCAGGCTCGCGAGGTGCATTTCCGTCCGGCATTGTTCAACTATGCCCGCAGCCGCATTGATCCGGCACGGCTCAAGGGCGACCTGGGGTTCTCCGGCTTCAAGCTGTTCAAGGCCCCGGAGATCGACCAGCACGACATTGTCTCGTTTCTCGGCGCCAGCTACTTCCGCGCGGTGGACAAGACCGGGCAATACGGCCTCTCGGCGCGCGGGCTGGCGATCGATACCTATGCGAAGAAGCGCGAGGAGTTTCCCGACTTCACCCATTTCTGGTTCGAGACCCCGGACAAGGACAGCACCCGCTTCGTGGTCTATGCCTTGCTCGATTCGCCGAGCGCCACCGGCGCCTATCGTTTCGACATCGATTGCCAGGCCGAGCAGGTGGTGATGGCGGTCGATGCCCATATCAACGCGCGTACTGCCATCGAGCAGTTGGGCATTGCGCCAATGACCAGCATGTTCAGTTGCGGCACCCATGAGCGGCGGATGTGCGACACCCTTCACCCGCAGATCCACGACTCCGACCGCCTGGCCATGTGGCGCGGCAATGGCGAATGGATCTGCCGGCCGCTGAACAACCCGGCGACCTTGCAGTTCAATGCGTTCGCCGACAAGGATCCCAAGGGATTCGGCCTGGTGCAGACCGACCATGAGTTCGCCAGCTACCAGGACACCGTGGACTGGTACAGCCGACGTCCGAGCCTGTGGGTCGAGCCGACCACGGCCTGGGGCGAGGGCTCCGTCGATCTGCTGGAAATCCCCACCACGGGCGAGACCCTGGACAATATCGTGGCGTTCTGGACGCCCAAGGAACCGGTGGCGGCGGGGGCCTCGCTGAACTATGGCTACAAGCTCTACTGGAGCGCGATGCCGCCGGTGGGCACACCGTTGGCGCGGGTGCACGCGACCCGTTCGGGCATGGGCGGGTTTGTCGAAGGCTGGGCGCCGGGCGAGCACTACCCGCAGGTCTGGGCCCGGCGCTTTGCCGTGGACTTTACCGGTGGAGGGTTGGAGCGTCTGTCCCTGGGCGCCGAGATCGAGCCGGTGGTGACGACGTCCCGCGGTCAGGTAAAGGATATCGATGTCCTCAAACTGGATGAAATCAACGGCTACCGGGTGACGTTCGACTGGTACCCGAGCGACGACCAGGTCGATCCGGTGGAAATGCGCCTGTTCATCCGTACCCGTGACCGGACCTTGAGCGAAACCTGGTTGTACCAGTACTTCCCACCGGCGGCTGACAAGCGGCGCTACACCTGATAGGAAAGTTTGGAGTCCGAACACGCTCCTGCGGCGAGCGGGCAAGCCCGCCCGCCACAAATCGTGGCCAGACTCAAGATTGCTCTTGAGTCTGCAGCATTCGTCATCAATTGGCGTCCGGCACCAGCACCGGGTCGGCCCGATAAAGCTGCGGTTCCAGACGCTTGAGGTTTTCCACCTTCGGTAAATCATTGAAGGCGATATACGGCGCGGTCGGGTGCAGCGTCAGGTAGTTCTGGTGATAACCCTCGGCCGGATAGAAGACCTTGCCGTCCTCGATCCGGGTAACGATCGCCGCGGGAAACGCCTTGGCGGCATCCAGTTGGGCGATATAGGCCTTGGCGATGCTTTCCTGTTCGGCATTCACCGGGAAAATCGCCGAACGGTACTGCGTGCCGCGGTCCGGCCCCTGACGGTTGAGCTCCGTCGGGTTGTGGGCCACCGAGAAAAACACCTGCAACAGTTGCCCGTAACTGACCTGGCTCGGGTCATAGGTCACCTGCACCGACTCGGCGTGCCCGGTCGAACCTTCGCCTACCGCTTCATATCGGGCGGTATCCGCCGCACCGCCGGTATAACCCGACACTGCGTTCTCAACCCCCCGGACGTGCTGGAACACTCCCTGGACGCCCCAGAAACAACCGCCGGCAAATACCGCCGTGGCTTTGCCGCTGGCGCCGGCCGCTTGGTCCAGCGCGGGCGGGGCGATCTGCACCGCATCCTCGGCCGACCAGGCCAGGCGCTGGAACATCAGCACCGACAGGGACAGGCCGGCGATCGCGGCGAGCAGCAGCAGTGGCGACTGGGTTTTTCGTGGCATGACAGGCGTACTCATGGTGTTCATCCTCGTGGCGTTCAACCGAAAGTAAAGGCGTAGGCTTGTACGCCGGGATCGAGAAATTCGATGGAGAAGGTGTGGTCGCTGACGTCCCCTGCCTGGCGGACCAGTTGGTACAGGCGCTGCTCGGTCACCGTGCCTTCGCCGTTGGCGTTGGTATCGGTGCCGTGGTTGGCGCCGGGCATCGCGCCATCGATACGCACCTTGAAGCGCACCGGCTTGCCGTCCGCGCCCGGGCCCAGCACCAGGTGCAGGTCACGGGCATGGAAGCGGTAGACCACCTGGCCCGGGGCCTGGTTGAGCGACACCTGCTCGGCACGCGCGGTCCATTGGCCGTCCAGGCCCCACTGGTTCAAGGCCGGCTGTTTTGGCGCCGCGTAGTTTTTCGATCGGTCCGCCACCTGCTCGCCCGGCGAAGCGAAGTTTTCGGCGCGGTCATAGCCCAGGTAGGTTTCCGGCGATTTCACTTCGGCTTCGTCGGCGGCCTGCATCACGCCCTGGGCCTGGGCACTGACCATGCCGCCGGAGACATTCTGCTGGCCGGCTTCTTTCAGCAGTTGTTGGATCACCTGTTCGGAACCTTCATAGTCGCCTTCACCGAAGTGGTGATAACGCACGCGGCCCTGGGCATCGACGAAGTAGTGGGCGGGCCAATACTGGTTGTTGAAACCGCGCCAGATCGCATAGTTGTTGTCGATGGCCACCGGGTACTGGATGCCCAGCTTGCCCACGGCCTGGCGGACGTTGTCGATATCGCGTTCGAAGGCGAATTCCGGTGCATGCACGCCGATCACCACCAGGCCCTGGTCGTGGTACTTCTGCGCCCAGGCGTTGACGTAGGGCAGGCTGCGCAGGCAGTTGATGCAGGAGTAGGTCCAGAAGTCGATCAGCACCACCTTGCCCTTGAGTTCGGCGGCGTTCAGCGGCGCGGAATTGAGCCACTGCACGGCGCCCGACAGGTCCGGCAGGCTGCCTTCCACCGGCAGCGCCCGTTCTGCACCGCCAGTTTTGGCCGCCATGGCCATCATGCTGCCGGCGGGTTGGCCGGCGTCACTGTTGACCGCCGCCATCATCGCGCCGCCCTGGTCCGGGGCTTTCTTCGGTGTCAGGTTGTCGAGCAGTTTCTGCTCGAGGCCCGAGGTGGCCACCGTGGATACCCGGGTCAGGATACCGGTGTCCAGGCCCAGGCCGATGGCGACCACGCCGACCAGCATGGCCGCGCCCAATCCGCGACGCAGCCATTGGCCGGTGCCGAGGTTGCGCTTCATCGCATTGAACAGCTTGCCGCCCACCAGCAGCGCGCCGGCCAGGGAGGTCGCGGCACCGGCGGCGTAGGCCAGCAGCAGCAACGTGGTGCCGATGTTCGCGCCTTGCAGGGCGGCGCCGGTGAGGATCAGGCCGAGAATCGGTCCGGCGCAGGGAGCCCACAACAGGCCGGTGGCGATGCCCAGTACAAAGGACGAACGCGCGCTGGGCGAGCCATCGTGGCTTTGCGCCGAGCGCGACAGGCGGTCACCGGCGGCCACCAATGGCTGGGTCAGGCGCTCGGCCAGGTGCGGGAACAGCAGGGTAATGGCAAAAAACGCCATCAGCGCCAGGGCCAGCCAACGACCGTATTGGTTAGCCTGCACCACCCAGCCACCGCCGACCGCCGCCAGGGTGGCGACCAAGGCGAAGGTCAGGGCCATGCCGCAGAGCAACGGCAGGCCGCTGCGCCGAAACGGCTCGCCGGAACGGGCGAAGACGAACGGCAGCACCGGCAGGATGCAGGGACTGAGGATGGTCAGGAGACCGCCGAGGTAGGCCAGGATAAGCAGGAACATAAGGGAATCCTTGTTGCAACGTGGGAATCAGGCCGCGCCGGGGGCGAAGGTCATGGCGACACCGTTCATGCAGTAGCGCAGGCCGGTGGGCGGCGGTCCGTCGGGGAACACATGGCCCAGGTGGCCGCCGCAACGGTGGCAATGCACCTCGGTCCGGGAGACCCCGAAGGAAGTGTCGCGGCGAGTGGCCACGGCACTTTCCAGCGGCGCGGTGAAACTCGGCCAGCCGGTGCGGCTGTCGTACTTGGCGGCCGAGGAAAACAGCGCCAGGCGGCAGCCGGCACAGGCGAACACACCGTCGCGGTGCTCCTCGTTGAGGGCACTGCTGTAGGGCCGCTCGGTGCCTTCGTGGCGCAGCACTTCATACTGCTCGGCGCTGAGCATCGATTTCCACTCGGCGTCGGTATGGCTGACTTCGAAGGTTTCGCCGCTATCAGCCGAGCGGCTGCCGCTGCCGAAGGTGGCACCCACGGCGCGCCAGTCGAACAAACCGGCGGCGAGCAGGGTGGCGGCACTGGAAACAAGAAAGCGTCTTCTGGAGGACATGGCGTCGCGTCCACGGTGATTGATCAGGCTTTCATTGTTGGACGGCGAGGGTCGCCAAATCCTCCCGTAAAGTTAACTTATTTGTGAACATTGCTGCCTGGCGATCCGGCACAATGATCCAGGCGTCGTTTCCGGCGATTACCAGCACGAAGGCTGCCCATGGATTCACCCAAGCGTATTCTGATCGTTGAAGATGACCTGCACCTGGCGGGCCTGCTGAGCCTGCACCTGCGGGACGAAGGTTATGAGGTCACCCATTGCGCCGACGGCAACCTCGGCCTGGCGCAATTGAGCAAGGGCTCCTGGGATGCGCTGATCCTCGACCTGATGCTGCCGGGCGTCGATGGCCTGGAGATCTGCCGGCAAGCGCGGGCGATGGCGCGCTACACGCCGATCATCATTACCAGTGCCCGTTCCAGCGAGATGCACCGGGTGCTCGGGCTGGAACTGGGCGCCGACGATTACCTGGCCAAACCGTTCTCGATGCTGGAACTGGCGGCGCGGGTCAAGGCCCTGCTGCGCCGGGTCGACGCCCTGGCCAAGAGCCTGAAGATCGAGGCGGGGACCCTGGAGCAGGGCGGCCTCAGCCTAGATCCGCTGACCCGTGAAGCCCGGGTCGACGGCAAACCCCTGGACCTGACCCCACGGGAATTCGACCTGCTGCATTTCTTCATGAAAAACCCCGGCACCGTGTATTCGCGCATGGACCTGCTGAACCAGGTCTGGGGCTACCAGCACGACGGCTATGAACACACGGTCAACACCCATATCAATCGCCTGCGGGCCAAGATCGAAGTCGACCCGGCGCAACCCGAGCGGATCCTCACGGTCTGGGGACGCGGCTATCGCTTCTCGCCGGCGGGTCGCCCGTCATGAACCTGACCCTGTCGCAGCGCCTGTCCCTGGCCTTTTCGATCCTGCTGCTGGCCTGTTGCGGGGCCTCGGTGTGGTTGCAGGTGCGAGCCAGCGACATGCACGAAAAGGAAGTGGTCCAGGGCCTGTCCCGGGACCTGGCCCAGAGCATTGCCCTGGACAACCGGCTGGTGGGCACCGAAGGCCTGACCATGGAGGGGGTACGCGCACTGTTCGGCCAGTTGATGAACGTCAACCCGAGCGTGGAAGTCTATCTGCTCTCGCCCAGCGGCAAGATCACCGGCGATGCCGCGCCGCAAGGCCACCTGCACCGCGATCACGTCGACCTGGCGCCGATCCGCCGCCTGCTCGACGGCCAGCCGTTGCCGATCCTCGGTGACGACCCGCGCAGCGAAGACGGGCGCAAGGTGTTCAGTGCCGCCGCCCTGCGCGGTGGCGGCAAGGAACTGGGCTATCTGTACGTGGTCCTCCAGGGCGAAGAACATGATCGCCTGGCGGCCCAGGTCTCGGCCAGCTCGGTGCTGCGCACCACCTTGTGGGCCATGAGCCTGGTGGCCCTGCTGGGGCTGATCGCCGGCCTGATCGCCTTCCGCTTGATCACCCGTCCGTTGCGTCGGCTGACCGAGACCATGCGCGATTTCGATACCGATGCCGCGCCGACGCAGTTGCCGGTGCTGTCACGGGCCGGGGCCGGACGTCGCGATGAGATCGAGGTGCTGGAAGCCAGCTTTGCGCAGATGGCCACGCGCATCGGCGAACAGTGGCGCAGCCTGACCCAGCTCGATCAGGACCGCCGCGAACTGGTGGCGAATATTTCCCATGACTTGCGCACGCCCCTGGCGTCGTTGCACGGTTACCTGGAAACCCTGTCCCTCAAGGATGCGGTGCTGGCGCCGGATGAGCGCCGGCGTTACCTGGGGATCGCCCTGGCGCAGAGCAGCAAGGTCGGGCAGTTGGCCCAGGCGCTGTTCGAGCTGGCGCGCCTGGAGCATGGCGCGGTGCGCTTGCAGGTCGAGGACTTCTCCCTCAGCGACTTGATCCAGGACGTGTTCCAGAAGTTCGAGCTGATGGCCGAGACCCGCCAGTCGAAACTGCTGGCAGTCTTGCCCCGTGGGGCGTCGATGGTCAGCGCCGATCTGGGGATGATCGAGCGGGTCCTGACCAACCTGATCGACAATGCCCTGCGCCATACTCCCGAAGGCGGCAGCATCGAGGTGGCGCTGGCCCATGGGCGCGGCAAGATCCAGGTCACGGTCAGCGACACCGGCCCGGGGATCGCCCCGACCTTGCTGGAAAACCTGTTTCGCCGGCCGTTCAACCAGGACGGCGACCGGCGTTCCGGCGGCCTCGGGTTGCTGATTGTGCGGCGCATCCTGCAATTGCACGACAGCCAGATTCGCCTGCTGTCGATTCCCGGCAAGGGCGCGGTGTTCTATTTCGAGCTGACGGCGGTGGGCTGATCTTAGGCGCCCGCATCGGTGAGCAGAAATGCCTTGGCGGCGCCCAGGAACTCGTCCGATAGCGCCTGGCCCCGGGTCGAGCGGGCCAGGGTCAGGGCGCCGACCAGCAGCGCCTGTTGCACCAGGGCCTTTTGCCGGACGTGCGGATCCTTGGCGTCCAGCAGCGAGCTGTAGGTGTCGAGCAGGGTTTCCAGGCCCTTGACGTAGTTGCGGCGCAGTTCGCTGTCCCGGTCTTCATGGGCCAGGTCGCCGCAGAAGGCCGCCATCGGGCAACCTTCACCGGGGGTGTCGCGATGTTCGCTGCTGAGGTAGCGCTCGACGATAGCCTGGCGCGCTTTTTCGCCGTGACCCAGGGCCTCGGCTGTTTGCTGCCAGCGCTCGTCCGACTGCTGGAAACTGCGGTTGCAGGCTTCGGCGGCGAGGGCTTCCTTGGACTCGAAATGCCCATAGAAACCGCCATGGGTCAGGCCCGCGGCGCCCATCACTTCGACCAGGCTCAGGCCTTTCAGACCGCGCTCACGAAACAGCCGCGCGGCGGCGTCGGTGATGCTTTCGCGGTTGAGTTCGGCCTGTTTGCGCGATACGCGGGGCATGATGGGGCTCCTGAAGGAATGCGGTGGTCTGCCTAGCATCCTTCAGGTTATAGATTGTTGTAAACATCTATCTGTTCTTTGCCGTGCCTCGGATGACTACCCCGGAGCGGGCGTTCATTGGGCTGCAGGGGGATCTCTGTCGTTTGTGCCGTGCGCGGCATGATGATATTCAGCTCTTCGCCGAGAAAGTTCTGCAGTGCCTGGACCGCTGCCGCCTGGACTGCCGGGACCCGGCGGACATAGAGGGCGAAATCGACGATTGGCGGCGCTGGCAGGCCATCGGCCGGGCCCAGCACGCGCATGCTTTCGCTGCGGATATTGCCTTCCAGCAACACCGTGATGCCCAGGCCGGCCTCGACCGCAGACTGCACCGCCGGCAGGCTGGTGCTACTGCAGACCACGCGCCAGGGAATGTTCGACCGCTTGAGGATTTTCACCACCTGGCCATGCCACAGGCAGCCACCGCCGAAAGTCACCAGGGGCAGGCTCTGGGTGCTCAGGTCGGCTGGCAGGGTCAGGCCGCGGGCGCCGACCCAGAACAGCGACTGGGTCCAGCAGGCCTGGGGCTGGGCATTGATCGCCGAAGCGTCGCCGATGATCACATCCAGGGTGCCATCCGCCAGCTTGGCGGACATGGCCACGCTGCTGTCGATCACGATTTCCAGGGAAATGTGCGGGTAGGCCGCAGAAAATCGCCGCAGCGCCCGGGGCAGGCTGCCCACCGCGATGTCCTCGAGCAAACCCAAACGCACGCTGCCAGCGATCTGGCTGGCGGACAAGGCCCGTCGGGCATCGGTCCCGGCGCCAAGGATACTATGGGCGTAAGGCAGCAGCAGGTGGCCGGCTTCGGTCAGTCGCAGGCCCCGGGGCGAGCGGTCGAACAGGCGGCGTTCGAGGTCGTCTTCCAGGCGCCGCAACTGCATGCTGACCGCCGCCTGGGTGCGCGCCAGGCGCTGGGCGGCAGCGCCCACCGCACCGGTTTCGGCGACGGTGACGAAGGTTCGTAGCAGGCTGCTGTCGAGATCGCGCATTATCAATATCTGTGAAGTCGGGATAAGAAATATCAGCTTATTTGAAGTCTGTGCGACTGGCTAGGATGGTTCGACCTTCAAAGGAGACTTCAGCATGCAGGAAAATGCCACCGGTCTACCGCTCCCTGATACCGGCAGGGCCCATCGCCGAGCGCTGTTGTGGGCAGCCATGCTCTGCGTGTTGTCCATGCTCCTGGTTCAGTTCGGCGCGGCGCTGGCAACGCCGACCATGGAGACGTATGGCACGTTCAGTACCACCTGGTTGCGCCTGTGCTGGGCGGCGGCGATTCTCGCGCTGCTGGTGCGGCCACCGCTGTACAGGTTTTCGCTGTCACGCTGGCTGGCCGCCGGGAGCCTTGGCCTGGCGATGGCGGTGATGACCACCTGCTTCTTCGCGGCGATCCAGCGCATTCCATTGGGGCTGGCGATCGCCATCGAGTTTCTCGGCCCATTGCTGGTGGCCAGCCTCGGAGTGCGCAACTGGCGGGCCTTGATCTGGCCGCTGCTGGCCGTCACCGGGGTATTGCTGCTGGCCCGCAACGAAGGCGGCTGGATCGGCGAATCGCTGGGCTTGCTGCTGGCGTTCGGTTCGGCGGCGGGGTGGGCGGCTTATATCCTGATGATGAAAAAGGTCGGTCGACTGTTCCAGGGCTTTGAAGGCTTGTCGGTATCGCTGTTGGCCGCCGCCCTGATTGCCACGCCCCTGGGACTCTGGCAGAGCGGCGGCCCCCCGCCGTTGTTGCAGATCGCCAACTGCGCCGGACTGGCCCTGTTCGTGCCGTTGCTGCCCTATGGCCTGGAGATGGTCGCCTTGCGGCGGATGCCGGCGTCTTCGTTCGGCATCCTGATGAGCGCCGAACCGGCGGTGGGCGCCCTGGCCGGTTATGTGGTGCTGGCCCAGCCGATGATCCCGATGCAGTTTGTCGGCACCGCCCTGGTGATCAGTGCCAGCCTGGGCGTGCTGGCGCTGCCCTGACAGGCGCGGGTTCATGAGAGCACCAGGGGCTCCGGCGTTTTCGCGACCAGGGGCAGCAGTGGATACTCCCGGTCGGTCGCTTGCGCCACGGCGTAGCCGTGTCGGGCGATCCGTTCGAACACCTCGGGTTCAAGGCGATTCAGGGTGGTGGGGAACCCCGCGGCAAAGGCCGCATCGCTGCCTTCGACCGACTCGATCAGCGCGCTGGCGATGCTCAGGTAACCGCCACGTCCCGGGGCTCTCTTCAGGTATTCGACAAAGGTCCGGCCACGTAGCGCGCGGGTCTGGTCGGACATGATGTCGGCCAGGCGCTTGAGCCGCCAGGGACTCAGCACCCCGGCATCAAACCCCGGCCGCAACGGCGCGCCGGCGTCCGAGACAATGATCGGATACTCGTAGCGCTTGGTCTGTCCGGTCGCCGCGTCGAAAAAAGGTTCCAGGCCGAGGTTGTCGTAGACGCCACCGTCGTAGAGCCGCAGCTTCTTGAACGGCAGTCGCACCTCGACGGCGCTGTGCGGCGGGGCTTCCCACTCGCGCCGCATCCACTGGAAACGGCGGGTCTTGAGCGACAGCGGGCCGATGCCCCCGGGGAACGCCGCCGATACCGCCAGGGCCTGGGCCAGGGGGAAGCCGCTGGTGCTGGCATAGCCGATGGAGTAGTCCCCCATATTGCTGCGCTTGAAGCGAAAGCGCTTGCCGTTTTCCGCCGTGGTGCCGTTGATCGACCAGTCGGGTCTGGCGGCGATCTCCGGCAGCAGGGCGGTCACCCCCCAGTCCTTTTGCAGGGCCAGGGCCAGCAGGTTGGCCCGGGACAGCAGGAAGCGCCAGTTCAGCGGGTTGAGCAGCTGGCGCAAGGCACTCCAGAGCAGGCTGCGTGAGCACAGCTTGGCCTGCAGGGCGGGGTAGAGGCGTTGCAGGAAAGTCGCGGAGTCGGGCCATTGCCGGTGATTTTCGTGGAGCATCAGGCCCACCAGCAGGCTGCCGCCGGACACCGTGGAAATCTGCGAGACCCGTTCCAGGGCCTGTTGTTCGGCGAGGTATTTGAGCACGCCGAGGTGAAATGCCATGGCTCTGACGCCGCCGCCGGAGAGGGCCAGGGCAAAGTCCGAACGCGGGCCGATCGAGACTGCAGGAGACTCCATGTTTCCTCTCTGGTTGGGGCTGTCGTGAACAGGGGGATTGCGATGTCGTTGCTGTATGCGGGCACTCAGGTTTGCCACGTTAGCCTTGACGTCCGTCGCGAGCAAGCTCGCTTTGGGATGAGCGCAATTTACCTTTGGTCGGAGTGGGATTCGCAGCAACTGTGTGTAGGCGCCGGCGCATAACGATCAGCGTGCAGGAGCCCATCCGTGGGTTCGCGTTGTCTACTTCTATGCTTGGTCGAGTGAGCAGCGGCAACCAGTAAAAAAGATTTCGCCGGTTGTCGATTCCGCGATCGCCCATTCGATTAGTCAACAGAGCCGCCACTTGGCTTGTCGAATTTTGTCTACCACTGTCATCAGGAGATACGAGTATGCGATTTATGGTGATCGTCAAAGCCAGCCCGGAATCGGAAGCCGGCGAAATGCCCAGTCAGGAATTGCTGGCAGCCATGGGCGCCTATAACGAAGAGTTGGCCAAGGCCGGGGTGATCCTCGCCGCGGAGGGGCTGCACCCCAGTGCCAAGGGCGCTCGCGTGCAGTTCAGCGGCAAACAGCGGAGCGTGGTCGACGGCCCCTTCATGGAGACCAAGGAACTGATCGCCGGTTTCTGGATCTTCAATGTGCAATCGCTGCAAGAAGCCATCGATTGGGTCAAGCATTGCCCGAACCCGATGGTCAGCGACTCTGAAATCGAAATCCGCCAGGTCTTCGAGGCCGAGGACTTTGGCGAGTGCTTTACCCCCGAGTTGCGCGAACAGGAAGAACAACTGCGCGCGAAGATGTCCGGGCAATCCTGAAACCCTGCCAGAACGGGAGTTCTATCATGAGCTTGAAAATCATTCCTTACCTGACCTTCAACGGCAACTGCAAGGAGGCCTTTGCCCTGTACAAACAGGTGCTCGGCGGCGAGCTGTTCTCCCTGTCGTTCGCCGATGCGCCGGAAGAGGCCTGCGTGCCCAAGGACTCATCGAACCAGGACAAGATCCTGCACACCCGCCTGACGGTGGGGGATTTCAGCCTGATGGCGTCCGATTGTCCGCCGCATCAGCCATTCAGCAAGATCCAGGGCGTTTCGGTGTCGCTCAACGTCGACAGCGTCGCCGAGGCCGAGCGCCTGTTTCATGGCTTGAGTGCTGGCGGCAGCGTGCATATGGCGCTGGGCAAGACCTTCTGGGCGGAGCGTTTCGCGATGTTCGAAGACCGTTTTGGCGTGGCCTGGATGATCAATTGCGAGGGCGGCCAGTAAGCGCCTGAAGCGAACCCGCTCCTGCAGCCAGGCAGTCGGCTGCGGGGGCGAACCGGCTCGTGACGCCAGGCGGTGCGCGACACCTGTCGTTCAGGTAATTGTCGCGCGGGAGTGAGACACTGTGCCCGTTCGGTTCATGGGCGTAAACAGCAATGACGACTTCAAACAGTGCCGCGCCGCAAGCTGGAACCTGCGTGGCCTTCGATTTTGACGGCACCATCACCACCACCGACAGCCTGCGGGATTTCGTGCGTTACCAGGTCGGTAGCCGGCGCTTCCTGGTTGGCGGCCTGCTGGTCCTGCCCTGGCTGGTCGGCATGTATACCGGCCTGTGCAAGCGGGCCGAGGCCAAGGCACGGTTCCTCGCGCTGACCCTGCGCGGCAGGACCCAGGTCGAGTTGGAAGAGGCGGCGGCGCGTTATGTCACCGAGCGCCTGCCGACGCTGATCCGTCCGGAAATGCTCGAGAGGATCGAGGCGCATAAACGCCTGGGGCATCGCCTGGTATTGGTCAGTGCATCACCCACGCTCTACCTCGGGCGCTGGGCCGAGGCCGCCGGGTTCGAGGCGGTACTGGCGACCCGACTGGAGTTCCGTGATGGGCGTTTTACCGGGCGCCTGGCGTCACCCAACTGCTGGGGCCCGGAAAAGGTCCGGCAGTTGCAGCAATGGTTGGGCGACGCGGGCGGGCGGGTATTGTTTGCCTATGGCGACAGCCGCGGCGACCAGGAGATGCTGGCATTTGCCGAGCACGGCTGGTTGCGCGGACTGGGCGCCTTGCCGTCACTCGATGCCTGGCCTGATCGGTTGCACCACGGCTGAGGGTCTGTCGCTGTCGAGCAGGCGGCGTTCTTGCAACACATTGATCAGGGCGACCCGAGAGGACGGGTCCAACTGGTGTTCGCGTTCCTTGAGTTCCAGCAGGATGGGGTTGGACCAACTGCGATAGGCCCGTTCTGCAGCACGAACTGCGCTCATTTCTTTCTCCTTGTCCCAAAGCCCGCGAAATAGGCGGGCGAATCCATGAGCAGAAAATCCTAGTCGAGAAGTCGGGGGGGCGCTACCGCTCCCGCCGTACGGTTGTCTGTTGACCTCGGTCAAGGTGCAGCCGGCGCGGCGCTTTACTGTGGCGGCTCGAGTCGGGCCATGGATTGCTCGTTGCAGCAGGGGCCCGGCGTATTGCTCAAGGAGGAGTTGCGTCATGCGTTCATTGAAAATCATTCTGCTGGCATCGGCATTCAACGGCTTGACCCAGCGCGCCTGGTTGGAGTTGCGCGAAGCGGGGCACCTGCCGAGCGTGGTGCTGTTCAGCGACGCGGAAGCGGTCTGCCAGCAGATCGAAAACACCGAGGCGGCCCTGGTGATCTGCCCGTTCCTCAAGGACCGCGTGCCGGCCCGGTTGTGGCAGGACTCGCGGCGCCCGGTGGTGATCATTCATCCGGGAATCGTCGGTGATCGTGGCGCCAGCGCGCTGGACTGGGCGATCACCCGGCAGGTGCCGACCTGGGGCGTAAGCGCCTTGCAGGCCGCCGAGGAAATGGACAGCGGGGCAATCTGGGCCACCTGCGAATTCAAGATGCCGGCGAATATGCGCAAGTCCGAACTCTACAACGGCCCGGTGGCCGACGCGGCCATGGCCTGCATCCACGAAGTAGTGGCCAGGTTCGACAGTGACTTCATCCCGCAGCCGCTGGACTATCGTTTGCCGCAGGTCCGCGGTCGTCTGCAGCCGAACATGAAGCAGAGCGACCGTGCCTTCAGTTGGCAGGATGATGCCGAGCTGATCCAGCGGCGCATCGACGCCGCCGACGGCCAACCCGGTGTGCTTGCCGAGCTGCTGGGCGAGCCGTACTACCTCTATGATGCCCATCTCGACAGTCGTCGCGGCACGCCGGGCCAACTGCTGGCGGTGCATGACGATGCGGTGCTGGTGGCGACCGGGGACCGCAGCCTGTGGATCGGCTCGTTGCGGCGCAAACCTCGGCTGGGAGAAGAGACCTTCAAGCGCCCGGCACGGCATGTGCTGGCCGGTCGGCTCGACAAGGTGCCGGTGTTGAACTGGTCGGTCGCCAGTCATCCATATTGCAAGGAGGCCTATCAGCCGATCCGCTACCGTGAACTGGATGGCGTGGGCGAGCTGACGTTCGAGTTCTACAACGGCGCCATGAGCACCGAACAGTGCCGGCGGCTGGTCAGTGCCCTGCGCTGGGCCAAGGCGCAGGACACCGAGGTGCTGTTGTTGCGTGGCGGGCGCGGCAGTTTCTCCAATGGTGTGCATCTCAACGTGATCCAGGCCGCGGCGGTGCCCGGGTTTGAGGCCTGGGCCAATATCCGCGCGATCAACGATGTCTGCCGCGAGCTGTTGACCGCCCGGCAACTGGTGGTCAGCGGCTTGACCGGCAGTGCCGGGGCCGGAGGGGTGATGCTGGCCCTGGCCGCCGACGGGGTATTCGCCCGCAGTGGGGTGGTGCTCAACCCGCACTACAAGAGCATGGGCCTCTATGGCTCCGAATACTGGACCTACAGCCTGCCCCGCGCGGTCGGCTACGAGCGTGCGTTGCAGCTCAGCGAGGAGTGCCTGCCGATCAGTGTCGTCCAGGCGCGGGAGATGGGGCTGGTGCAGGATATCGGCCCGCGTTGTCCGCAGGCCTTTGGCAACTGGTTGATGACTCAGGCGCAGCGCGTGGCCCACGACCCGATCCATGAGCTGGTGCGTGCGCGCAGGCGAACCCGCGATGTCGAGGATATGGAACGCTGCCGCGATGAAGAGCTGGCCCAGATGCGGCTGGACATGGTCGAGGACCGCCACCGGTTTGCTGAAAAGTGCCGGCACTTTGTGCTCAAGCAGCGGGTCTGCGGCACACCTGGGCGACTGCTGGCACCCTGGGCGAGCAGTGCCGAGGTGGCGAACGCCTAGCGGGCGGGCTGTCGGCCCAGCACATGGGCATGGCCGATGGCCGAGACCAACACCTCGCTGCCGACCCTCGGCGCGTGCATGCCGCTGCTGCGCACCAGCAACGCACGCTTCTGGCCGTCGGCGGCCAGGGCTTTCAGCTCCACCGTCAAGGTACAGGTGTTGCCGCCGAAGTCGCATTCGGTGACCACGGCCGGGCTGCCGTCGCCGTCCGCTTGCCCCGACACGCGAGGCGCGAGCTGCAACTGCTCGGGGCGCAACATGATCTGCGCCTGGCCGTGCCGGCCCTCGTCGTTGACCGCCAGTCGGCCCAGCTCGCACTGGGCCCAACCGTTCTCGATCAGGGCGGGCAGGATCACCGCATCGCCGAGGAACAGCGCGGTGTCCTCATCGTCCGGCCGCAGGTACAGGTCCATCGGGTGCCCGGCCTGTACCAGCCGCCCTTTGCGCATCACCGCCAACTGATCGGCGAAGGACAGGGCCTCGGACTGGTCATGGGTGACCAGGATGGTGGTGACCCCGGCCTCGGACAGCAGCCGCGCGACCATCTTGCGCATCGACGCCCGCAATCCGGTGTCGAGGGCCGAAAAGGGTTCGTCCAGCAGCATCAGGCGTGGCCGTTGCGCCAGGGCGCGGGCCAGTGCCACCCGCTGCTGCTGGCCGCCGGACAGTTCATGGGGCCAGCGTTTGCCCATCTGCGGCTCCAGGGCCACGCTGTCCATCAGTTCGGCGACTCGCTGTTGCCGGGTGGCCTTGTCGACGATGCCGAAAGCGATGTTATCGGCCACGGTCATATGTGGAAACAGCGCGCCGTCCTGCGGCACATAGCCGATCAGGCGCTGGTGGGCCGGGACCTGGGTGTGGATATCCACCAGCGGCTGGCCGTCGAGGCTGATGCGGCCGGCGTCGGGAAACTCGAAACCGGCGATCATCCGCAGCAGGGTGGTCTTGCCCGAGCCGGAAGGGCCGACGATGGCGGTACGGCTACCGGTGGCAATCGACAGATGGATGTCTTCCAGGGCCGCTTGTGCACCGAAGGACTTGTACAGGGCGTTGATTTCAAGAGCGTTCATCGGCCAGCCGTGCGTTTGGATTGATGATAGAGAAGCCCGGTCAGCGGCAGTGACAGCAGGATCATGAGCAGCGCGTAGGGGGCGGCGCCGGCATAGTCGATTTCACTGGTCATGGCCCAGAAACCGGTGGCCAGGGTGCGTGTGCCGTTGGGTGCCAGCAGCAGGGTGGCGGTCAGTTCGTTGGTAATGGCCAGGAACACCAGTGCGGCCCCGGCGGCGGCCCCCGGCGCGGCCAGGCGCAGGGTGATCGACCAGAGCGCCCGGCCGGGTGAGCGGCCGAGGCTGCGGGCGATGTTTTCCAGTTCCACCGGCGCCTGGGCGATACCGGCGCGCAAGCTGACCAGGGCGCGGGGCATGAACATCAACAGGTAAGCCAGCAGCACGGTGATCGAGGTCTGGTAGATCGGTCGGGCGAAGTTGATGGTGACCGTGACCAGGGCCAGGGCGACGACGATGCCGGGCAGGGAGCTGGTAATGTAGTTGCAGCTTTCCAGCAGGCGATGCAGGCGTCCGGGCGAGCGGATCGACAGCCAGGCCACCGGTACCGCCGCGCAGGTGGTCAGCAGGGCGCCGGCGGCACCCAGCAGCAGCGTCTGTTCCAGGGCCGGCAGTAGATCACCCATTTGCCAGACCTCGCGACCACCGGCGATCAGCCAGTTGCCCAGGGTGACCAACGGCACGCCGAGGGCGAGCACGCTGCTGAGGAGCGGAATGCTCAGCGCCAGCAATTTGGTTGTGCGGCTGAGGCGTACCGTGCGTTGCTGCCGCGCGCTGCCGGAACCGACCCGGGCATAACGAGCCTTGCCGCGGGCGGCTGATTCGACAGTCAACAGGCCCAGGCAGCACAGCGCCAGGATACCGGCCAGGGTATGCGCCGCCGGACCGCTGAAGGTCGACTTGAACTGGTCGAAGATCGCCGTGGTGAAGGTGTCGAAGCGGATCATCGCGTAGAGGCCGTATTCGGCCAGCAGGTGCAGGCCGACCAGCAAGGCTCCACCACAGATTGCCAGGCGCAGTTGTGGCAGGACAATCCGGAAAAATACCGCCCAGGGCTTGAGGCCCAGGGACTCGCCGACATCCTCGATGGCCGGGTCAAGACGGCGCAGGGTCGCGGCAATCGGCAGGTAGAGAAACGGGAAATAGGCGATCACCGAGACCAGCACTCCGGCGAACAGCCCGTGGATCGGCGGCACCAGGCTGACCCAGGCGTAGCTGTGGACGAACGCCGGCACCGCCAGCGGCGCGGTGGCCAGCAATGACCAGACGCGTCGGCCGGGCAGGTCGGTGCGTTCGGTCAGCCAGGCCAAGGCCAGCCCCAGTGCCACGCAGAGGGGAATGGTGATGACCATCAGCAACAGCGTGTTGGCCAGCAACTCGCCGACCCGAGGGCGCCAGACCAGGACTTCCAGGGTGGCCCAACCGGTTTCCCAGGCAGAGAGGATCACGAAGGCGATCGGCAGCAAGGCCAGCAGGGACACCAGCACGGACAGCCCGATGATCCAGGCATTGCCCTGGCGCCCGAAAAAGTTTCTGGATCGCTTGCGCGAAAGCGCCGCAGGCGCGTGAGCGACTGCGGCGGTGTCCAGGGGAGAAATGGACTCTGGGATCAATTACAGGATTCCGGCCTGGGTCATCAACTCCACGGCTTTCTTGCTGTCGAGTTTTGATGCATCAACCTTGGGTGCGTCGAGGTCCTTGAGCGGCACCAGCTTGGCGTTGGACTCGGCGCCCACGCCGACGGCATATTCAAATGAGTTGCCGTCCTTGAGTACAGCCTGGCCGCCTTTGCCGGTAACCCACTTGAGGAAGGCCTGGGCTTCTTCCTGGTGTTTGCTGGACTTGAGCACGCCACCGCCGGAGGTGCTGACAAAGGCGCCCGGGTCCTGGTGCTTGAAGTAGTGCAGCGAGGTGTTCTTGCTGTTCTCGCCGGTCTTGGCCTGGTCGCCGAAGCTGTAGTAGTGGTAGATCACGCCGCTTTCGACCTGCCCGGCATTGACCGCCTTGAGCACCGCGCTGTTGCCGCGATAGATCGAGGCATTGGTTTTCATAGCCTTGAGCCAGTCCAGGGTGGCGGCTTCGCCCTTGAGTTCCAGTACGGCGGCGACGATGGCCTGGAAGTCGGCACCGGCCGGCGAGGCGGCCCAACGACCTTTCCACTCAGGCGAGGCGAGGTCGAGCAGGGACTTGGGCAGTTGCGCCTCGGTCAGCTTGCTTTTGTTGTAGACGAACACGGTGGAGCGGGCGGCGATGCCGACCCAGTTGCCGTGGGCCGGACGGTAGGCGGCGCCGATCTGTTCCAGGGTGGTCGGTGCCACCGGGGCGAACAGCTTGGCATTGTCGACCAGGACCATGGCCGGGGAGTTCTCGGTCAGGAACACGTCTGCCGGCGACTTGTCGCCTTCCTGGACAATCTGGTTGCCCATTTCGGTGTCGTCGCCGTTGCGCAGGGTCACCTTGATCCCGGTTTCCTTGGTGAAACCATCGACCCAGGCCTTGGTCAGGCTTTCGTGCTGGGCGTTGTAGACCACGATGCCATCGGCGCTCGGGGCAGCGTAGGCGTGGCCGGCGCTGAGCATGGCGCTGGCCAGCAGGGCGGTTTTCAGAAACGAAGGCAGACGGGGAATCATTGCGTGGGTAGCTCCTGCAGTCTTTTGGTAGTCAAGGTGGCTGGCGATTTTCGGCACATCCGCACCCGTTTCGCCGGTCCAGTTAAACAATGGGAATCATTCGCATGTTTGTCTGGGCGGCAATTTAGAGGGTGAAATGAGAAAAAAACGTCAAAACCAGCATGACTCTCAAACAAATCTTAATCAATGTCGTTCGTATTTTGACTAAGGTAACGCCGGAGATTGTGTCACGAATGCTTGGTCATCGGTGAGTCTTGTCGATCCTGGGGTTTGATTGGCGCGGAGAAGCGAATCACCAGGCGGGCAAAGAACGCCCCGGTAAAGATCACCGCCAGCAGGCGCAGGGTCTGCATTGCCAGGACCAGGCCGACATCCGAGTGGGTATCGACCGCGATGATCGCCATGGTGTCGAGCCCGCCGGGGCTGGTGGCCAGGTAGACCGAGAGGAAGTCCTGGCCCAGCAGTCGCGCCATGACCCAGGCCGACGCCGCGCACAGGGCGATCAGGCTGACGGCGCCGAGGATCATCGCCGGCAGGCGCTTCCAGACGTACAACACGGTCGGGCGATCGAAACGCAGGCCGACGTAGCAGCCGATGGCGCCGTAGGCGATCGCCAACAGCCAGGCGGGCAGGGTGATATGCAGCAGCCCCGAGAGTTGCAGGCTGCCACCGAGCAGCAATGGTACCAGCAAGGCCCCGGCCGGTATCCGCATGCCGAGCACCACGCCAACCACTGCGGTGGCCAGGGTCAGTCCCAGGTCGAACAGGTTGAAGCCGTGCTGTGCCACGGCGGTGGCGTGCAGATCGCTGCCGTTGGCCGGGGCTTCGAGCAGATGGCTGACCAGTGCGCCGATCAGTACCACGCACACCACCCGTACATACTGCATGGTCGCCACGACCCGGGCGTCGGCGCCGAAATCATCGGCCATCGAAACCATGGCCGACGCCGCGCCCGGCGAAGTGCCCCAGGCCGCGGTGCTCGGATGGATACCGCCGAAGCGCACCAGCGCCAGGCCCACCAGGGTACTCAGGCCCACGGTCAGGACCGTGGCGACCAGCATCAGGTGCCATGACTCGCTCATCGCGGTCAACACCGCCAGGGTCATCGAGTGCGCGGCCAGCAGACCGATGCAGCCCTGGCTCAAGCGGAAGGCTTCCTTGTGCAGGCGGATATGCGCGCCGGCGACCCCGAAGGTGATCGCCACCAGCATCGGGCCGATAAATTGCCCGGCGGGCAGTTCGAGATATTTGAGCAACTGTCCGCTGCCTCCAGCCAGTAACAGCAGGGCCAGCCATTGGCGCAAGCGCGACCAGGTGGACAGGGAAAACCATGATGATGCCGACAAGAACACTCTCCAAAGCGCTGGACGCTCCTGTTGCAGGGCGTTGAAAGCGGCGCGGTAGGCAAATTATTGATAGCGTAATTGATCAAGTCCAGTTTCTAATTGTGATGAAACGATAACTTTGGTTGATCAATATGGACCTGCGCGATCTCACCTATTTCGAAACCATCGCCGAGTTGGGCCATCTGGGGCGCGCGGCGCAGAAACTCAACCGCAGCCAGCCGGCCTTGACCAAGAGCATTCAGCGCTTGGAAGAGTCGTTCGGCACCAAGTTGTTCGAGCGCGAGGGCCGGCGGATCAAGCTGACGCCGGTCGGCGAGTTGTTGCAGCAGCGCGGTCGGCAGTTGCAGCAGAGCATTGCCGAGACCCATCGCGAAATCCGCGATTTCGCCAGTGGGGTGCTGGGCAATATCCGCCTGGGCTGCGCCGCGAGCATGGCCGAATACCTGCTGCCGCAATTGACCGCCGCCTTGCTCGAGCGGGCACCGGAGATTACCTTGAGCCTGGCGATCGGCCAGGACGACATGCTGCGTGAGTCCCTGCGTTCCGGGCGCCTGGACATGGTGATCTGCCCGCTGTTCGACGATGACCCGCAGTTGTTGTCGCATCCGTTGTTCGATGATGAAGCGGTGGTAGTTGCCAGTCGCAATCACCCGATTTTCGACGCGCCGATTCGCCTGAGTGAACTGGGGCGTTATCGCTGGGTGCTGCCGGCGACCGGGGTGTCGTCGCGGCGCTGGATCGACAATGTGTTCCTCGCTCATGACCTGCCGCTGCCTTCGGTGCAGATCGAGACCAACACGATTTCCCTGTTGCCGCGTTTGATCGGCCAGACCCGCTTGTTGAGTTTCCTCGCGCGGGAAACCCTGGAGGATGTAAAGGGGGCGACGCACTTGCGCGAAGTGCGGCTCAAGGAAACCACCATGAAACGTACCCTGGTGGTTTCCGTGCGGGCCGGCGCCTACCTGTCCCCGGCGGCGCAGACCATGCTCGACTTGCTCAAGCGCGATGGCCGTAGTTTTTTTGTGGCGCGCTGAGCGGAGCGCTGACTTGAGGCGCCGGAGTTTGTGGCGCGCGCGCGTTACCTGTGGGAGCGGAGCTTTTCGGGCCGCCGCATCGCTGCGAAGGGGCCCTTGAGACCGCTAAAAGCTTCGCGGGCAAGCTCCGCTCCCACAAAGGCACCCCCCACAAGGCGCATTTCTGCAGGGCTGCGCAAAGAGGTGACGATCAGCGCTGCTCGACCCGATTGAGGAAGCGCCGGGTGCGCTCGTTATCCGGCTCCAGCAGGATCTGCCGGGGCGTGCCGTCGGCGACAATGCGCCCGGCTTCCATGAACAGCACCCGGTCGGCGATGTCCTGGGCAAACTTCATTTCGTGGGTCACCAGCAACATGGTCACCTGTTGCTCATGGGCAATCGTGCGAATCACCGCCAGCACTTCGCCGACCAGTTCCGGGTCGAGGGCCGAGGTCACCTCATCGAACAGCATCACCTTCGGCCGCATCGCCAGGGCCCGGGCGATGGCCACCCGCTGCTGCTGGCCGCCGGACAGCTGGGCGGGGTAGGCATCGGCCTTGTGGCCCAGGCCGACCATCGCCAGGTAGGCATGGGCGCGGTCCAGGGCTTCCTCGCGACTGACCTTGAGCACCTGCAATGGCGCCTCGGTGATGTTTTCCCGCACGGTCAGGTGCGGGAACAGATTGAACTGCTGAAAGACCATGCCGACCCGATGTTCCGGCGGGGCTTTTTTCGAACCGGGCCAGCGCCAGCCGCGGCCCTTGGCGGTGACGGCTACGCCGTCGACTTCGATGCGACCCTGCTCGTAGCTTTCCAGGCCCTTGATCAAGCGCAGCACGGTGGATTTACCCGAGCCGCTGGGGCCGATCAGTGCGACTTTTTGCCCCTGGGGAATGCTCAGGTCAAGGTGGTCGATGACCCGGGTCGCGCCGAAGTGCTTGACCACCTGGCTGAGACGGATCTGTGCCGGCGCCAGGGCCGCGAGGTGTGCAACGTCAGACATGGCTGCGCTTTTCCAGGTACTTGAAGAACAGGGAAGTCGGTACGCTGATGATCAGGAACAGCACCGCCATCAGCGTATAGGGTTCGGTGTAGCGATAGCTCATCCCGGCCACCTGCTTGGCCGCCTGGAACAGTTCCGGAATGGTGATCACCGCCAGCAGCGGGGTTTCCTTGAACATGCCGATCAGGTAGTTGCCCAGCACCGGCAGCATCGGTTTCAGCGCCTGGGGCAGGATGATCCGGCGCCAGGTGGTGGCCGTGTCGAAGTCCAGCGCCCGTGCGGCTTGCCACTGGCCCGCCGGCACGCCCTCGATGGCGCCGCGATAAGCTTCGGCGATGTAGGCGCTGTAGTAGAGCCCGAGACCGATCACCCCCGTGGAGACCGCAGGAAGGGTGATCCCGGCCGAGGGCAGGGCAAAAAACAGCACATAGAGCTGGACCATCAGCGGCGTGTTGCGAAAGAAGCTCAGGTAGCCCTGGCAACCGCACCGTATTGCGCTGAGCGGCGAGCGTTGGGCAATCGCCAGGACCAGCCCGAGCAGCACCGCCAGCAGGAAGCCGAGCACCACCACCTGCACGGTGACCAGCAGGCCACGCAGCAGGTCGGGCAGGATCGACCAGGCAAACTCGAAGTCGAAGTCCATGGTTACTCCTGGCGCCAGGCCGAACTGTGCTGCTCATAACGCCGCACCAGCCAGGTCAGCGGCCAGGCCATGACGAAGTAGCAGACCAGCACGATGCTCCAGATCAGCGTCTGCTGCCCCAGGGTGGTCACCAGCTGATTGCCGGCGAAGGTCAGGTCGCTGAGGGTGATCAGCGACACCAGCGAAGTGGTCTTCATCAATTCGACCAACTGATTGCCCAGCGGCGGCAGCATGAAGGGCAGGGCCTGGGGCAGGATGATCCGTCGAAACGCCGCCAGCGCCCCGAAGTCCAGGGCGCGCAAGGCGTCCCGTTGCCCGGCGCTGACATTCACCAGCGCCGCGCGGACGATCTCCGAGCCGTAGGCCGAGAAGGTCAGGCCGAGGCCGATCACCCCGGTGATCATCGGCGACAGGCTGATACCGAACAGCGGCAGGATAAAGAACAGGTAGAACAGCAGCACCAGGGCCGAGATGCCGCGCAGCAGCTCGACATAGGCGCTGGCGAACCAGCGCAGCGCGCGCCAGGGCGACAGGCGCATCAGCGCGATCACAAAGGACAGCACCAGCACCAGCAGTTCGGCGAGCAAGGTGATCTGCACGGTCACCCAAGCGCCATGGGCCAGCTGGCGCGCGATGAACAGGGCCGTTTCCACGGCCGGGGTATCGAGGGGCATGGCCTGTACTCGTGTGGGTTTGAGGCCGTTTCAGCGCGTGGTTACTGGCTGCAACGTTGGGCGGCGGTGACGTCCGCGTCAGGCAGCTCGTTTCCGGTGTAGTCGTATTTCTGCAGGATCTTCAGCAACTCGCCGGAAGCCCGCAGTTTGGCCAGCTGTGCGTTGAAGGCCTGGGTGAAGGCCGGATCATTTTTCGGCAGGCCATAGGCCTGGTAGTTCCAGCTCGGCTTGCCCTGGGCATCGGGGATCTGCTCGAACGGCAGGGCGCGTTCGATGGCCGGGCTGGCGGCTTTCTTGAGTAGGCCGATGATTTCCGCGTCAGGGAAATACACCACGTCGATGCGGCCGGCCTCAAGGGCGGAGAGGGCTTCGGTGTCCTTGTCGAACAGCACCAGGTTGGCCGCTGGGACACCGCTGTCGCGGGCTTCCTGGACCTGGTTGGTACCGGCCTGGGTCGCCAGGCGTGCCTTGCCGTTGCTGGCGACGTCCTTGAGGCTGTGCAGGTTCAGCGGGTTGCCGGCCTTGACGATAAAGGCGCCGCCGGAGCGGGTGATCGGGTTGGAGAAGCCGATGACCTTGCAGCGGTTGGCGTTGATGAACAGGCCTTCGCCGATCAGGTCGAAACGCTTGGCGGTGACACCGGGGACCAGGGAGCCGAAGTCGGTGATCGGGGTTTCCAGCTTGCTGATGCCCAGCGGGCCGAGGATGGCCTTGAGCACATCGACATAGGCGCCGGTGACCTTGCCGTCGGTGCCGATGTAGGCATAGGGCTGTTCATTGGCGATACCGGCGCTGAGGCCTTCGCCACGACCCTTTTCCAGCAGGCCGGCGGCCACGGCCGACGACGGGGCAAGGTTCAACAGCACGCTGCTGCACAGCGCGGCCGACAACGACAGGGACTTGATAGCGTTCATGGAGGACCTGGAGAGAATGGAAAAGGTAAGCCGAACATGGAGGCTGCAGGCGTTGGCTTGCCAGCGATGGCGGCGGTTAATGTGACATCGCGATCGCTGGCAAGCCAGCGCCTACAGGTTAGCGGCATTTTTGCGATCCCATTTCCTTAACTGACTGGTACCGGCGACAAGTCCGCTTGTCGCCTGTCCAGCCTGGCCCGAGGGGTGTTCAGCCTCGACTGACAGAATCTGGAAAAGATTTTATCGATATAAGCGAAAACTTTTAAATATCGTTAAGTGATAAGTATATGTTTTTTGCCAGGGGTGAAGCCGAGCGGCGTTTACCCCGACCGGGCACGGCTACGGAACCGGCCTCCCATTTCGGCACGGTCATGGTCTCGAAAACCAAGGCGATTCCGGCGGGGGCCGCCGTGCTTGGCGCCACACTGGGTGCCGACGCGGCGCTGGGTCGAATCGCCGGCGGCGGCATCGTCCAACAGGGCTTCCGCTGGATGTTGCGCAGCGCCATGGTGGCCGGTGGTGGCGCCACGGTCTTTATCGCCGGCATGCTCCCCGCCCGTATGATTCTGTGACTGGCGAGCAAACCAAACCAGCTAAGCCTGGTCGTAAAGTAGAAAAATAGGAGCTTTTATGTATCTGTGTATTAGTGGCTTTTTGCTTGATAGTAGCCATGATGACTCTCTCAAATTTGAGCTTGATTTGGATAGCTGTTTTAACGAAAGAATCGTGCAGCTTCTCGGCCATAAAAGCCTAAATGAAATGTCTGCAGCAGAATGGTTGCTGGATAAGGAGCAACTAACGAAAATAGCTGAGCTTATCGGGTGAATCTTTAGCCCTTACCCTCAGTGCGCCCGCTGCTCACTTCCGCCGGCACATCATCCCCAGCCATGCGCTTGCGAAACAACCCGGTCCTGGCCAACAGCAAGGTGGTCACCGGCACGGTGATCGACAGCAGGATCGGGATCAGCCAGGCATGGATCACCGGCTCCGACTTGAGCGCCGAAAAGTACAGGATCGAAGCCAGCGCCACGCACCAGGCGCCGAGGGTTGAAGCCAGCGCCGGTGGGTGCATGCGCTGGAAAAAGTCCTTCATGCGCAACAGGCCGATGGCGCCGCACAGGGCCAGCAGGCTGGCGGCCAGCAGCAGCAGGGCCACCGGAATTTCGATCCAGAGCGATAATTCGTTCATTCGATCACCTCGCCGCGCAGGAGGAATTTGGCCAGGGCAAACGAACCGACAAAGCCGAACAGGGCAATCAGCAGCGCCGCTTCGAAATAGGTGTCACTGGCATAGCGGATGCCCAGCACCAACATCATCAGCATGGCAATCAGGTAGAGGTAGTCCAGTGCCAGGACCCGGTCCTGGGCCGACGGGCCCTTGAATAGCCGGATCACGGTCAGGACCAGCGCCAGGCTGAAGATGAACAGGCTCAGCAGGATCGCATTGGTGAGCAGTGCGCTCATTCGAAGATCTCCATCAGAGGACGTTCGTAAGTCGTCTTGAAGTGCTGGATAAAGGCGCTTTCGTCGTCGAGGTCGAAGACGTGCAGCAACAGGACACTGCGGTCCAGGGCCAGTTCCGACCAGACGGTGCCGGGCACCACCGTGCAGATCATCGCCAGCACCGCCAGGCCGTTGGCATCGCGCAGGTCCAGGGGCACCTTGACGAAGGCCGAACGCGGTGCGTGGCGCCCGGCGTTGAGCACGCCCCAGGCGACGGCCAGGTTGGACAGCACCACGTCGGCCCCGACCCGCAGGAGCAGGCGCAGCATGACCCCGGGGCGACGGATACGGATCGGCCGTGGGCGCAAGGGTGCCATCATCACCGGAGCGAAAAAGCCCAGCGCCGCACCCAGCAGCAGGTTACCCGCGCTGACCGAGAGGTTCAGCACCAGCCACAACAGCCACAGTGCCAGGGACAGCCAGGGCGCGGGGAACAGGCGCTTCATGGCTGTACCCCCACGGCGGCGCTCGGGTTCGGCACCGGGCGGGTGGCCTGCACCGCGCTGATGTACTGCGCCGGGTTGTCGAGGGAGTCAGCCGCCGCCTGGGTGTAGCGCAACAGCGGCTCGGCCTTGACCGTCAGCAGGATGCACAGGCCCAGCAGGGCGACGATGGGCAGGCATTCGAAACGCCGCAGGGCCGGCGACGGACGTTCCTCGGGGGTCCAGAAACGCGAGATGCCCATGCGCGAGAACGCCAGCAGTGAGGCGAGTCCGGACAGCACCAGCAAGGCCAGCAAGGCCCAGGCCGCCATGGAAATCGGCGCGTCGATGCCCAGTCCTTTCGGATTGAGCAGGGCGCTGAGCAAGCTCAGCTTGCCGATAAAGCCGGACAGCGGCGGCATGCCGATGATCAGCAGGGCGCAAGCGATAAAGCTCAAGCCGAGAAAGGCCATGGTCCAGGGGATGACCTGGCCGACCACGGCTTTCTGTTCATCGTCCAGGTTGGTGCCGGGCCGTGGCTGCAAGGACTCCAGCGGCCGTGGCAGCGGGTCGATGTCCTCGTCCAGGGGCAGTTCGTTGGCCGAGCGCGAGCGTTCGATCAGTTCGGCCAGGAGGAACAGCGCACTCAAGGCCAGGGTCGAGCTGACCAGATAGAACAGCGCGCCGGCCGTGAGGTTCGGCTGGGCAAAACCGATGGCCGAGAGCAGGATGCCTGCCGACACCAGGATGCTCAGGCTGGCCATGCGCTCCAGGCGCTGGGCGGCGAGGATCGCCACGGCGGCGCAGGCGATGGTCGCCATGCCGCCATAGATCAGCCAGTCGCCGCCGAAATGCGCCGAGGCGCCGGCCTCGCCGGAAAACAGCAGGGTCCACAGGCGCAGCAGCGTGTAGACCCCGACCTTGGTCATGATCGCGAACATCGCCGCCACCGGGGCGCTGGCCGCGGAGTAGGCGGGCACCAGCCAGAAGTTCAGCGGCCACATCCCGGCCTTGGCCAGGAAGGCCACGGCGAGAATCGCCGTGCCGGCATGCAGCAGGCCGCGATCGGCTTCCGGTACCAGCGGGATCTTCAGGGCCAGGTCGGCGAAGTTCAGGGTGCCGGTAACGCCATAGATCAGCGCCGCGCCGATCAGGAACAACGACGAGGCCAGCAGGTTGATCGCGATGTAGTGCAAGCCCGCCGACACCCGCGAGCGCCCCGAGCCGTGCAGGACCAGGCCATAGGAAGCGGCCAGCAGCACCTCGAAGAACACGAACAGGTTGAACAGGTCGGCGGTCAGGAAGGCGCCGTACAGGCCCATCAGCTGGATCTGGAACAGCGCGTGGAAGCTGGCACCGGCGCGGTCCCAGCGGGCCATGGCGAACAACAGCGCGCTGATGCCGATGATCCCGGTCAGGACCAGCATCAGCGCCGAGAGTCGGTCGACCACCAGTACGATGCCGAACGGCACCTCCCAGTTGCTTGGCAGGTAGACGCCTATGGAGCCGGTTTCGCCGGCCTGGGTGCCGATCAGCAACAGCACCGAGATACCCAGGCCGATCAGGCTCGAGCCGAGGTTGATACGGGCCTTGAGCGGCCGGTGTTTCTCGCCGAGCATCAGCATCAGCGCCGCCGTGAGCAGCGGCAACAGGATCGGGGCGATGATCAGGTGCGACATCGGGTTCATTCCTTGGGCTCCCGGCCATCGACATGGTCGGTACCGGTCAGGCCGCGCGAGGCCAGCAGCACCACCAGGAACAGCGCGGTCATGGCGAAGCTGATGACAATGGCGGTGAGCACCAGGGCCTGGGGCAGCGGGTCGGTGTAGTGGAGCAGGTCCTGGGGTACGCCATCCTTGATCATCGGCTCCTTGCCGATAAACAGGCTGCCCATACTGAAGATAAACAGGTTGACCCCGTAGGACAGCAGGCACAGGCCCATCACCACCTGGAAGGTCCGTGGGCGCAGCACCAGCCAGACGCCGGAGGCCGCGAGGACGCCGATGGCAATTGCGATGACTTCTTCCATCAGGCGACTCCTGGCTTGGGTTGGGTGCCGAGTTGCTGGCTTGGCCGATGGGCGCGGACCGACTGGTGCGCCAGGGCGGTGAGGATCAGCAGGGTCGAACCGACCACCACCGCGTACACGCCGATATCGAAGAACAGCGCGCTGGCGACATGGATATCGCCCAGCAGCGGCAGATGCAGGTGCGCAGTGTGGGTGGTCAGGAAGGGATAGCCGAAAGCCATTGCCCCGAGGCCCGTAACCGTGGCGAACAGCAGGCCGGTGCCCATCCAGCGCAACGGCCGCAGGCTCATCTGCGCCTCGACCCACTGGGTGCCGGCGACCATGTATTGCAGGATAAACGCCACCGACATCACCAGCCCGGCGACAAAGCCGCCACCCGGTTGATTGTGCCCACGCATGAACAGGTACATCGAGACCACGAAGGCAATCGGCAGCAGCAGGCGCACCAGCACCGCCGGGACCATCATGAAACCCAGGGCGGTGTCGCTGGCGCTGCGCGGGTTGACCAGGTCGGTGAGCACATCCGGGGCCAACTGGCGCTGCTGGTTGGGCAGTTCGAGGCTTTCCTTCGGCGGGCGGAAGCGCCGCAGCAGGGCGAACACGGTCAGTGCGGTGGCCACCAGCACGGTGATTTCGCCGAGGGTGTCGAAGCCACGGAAGTCCACCAGCATCACGTTCACCACGTTGCTGCCGCCGCCATCGGGCAGGGCGCGACTCAGGAAGAACGAGGAAATGTCGTTGGGCGTCTGGCGGGTCAGCATGGCATAGGACAACAGTGCCATGCCGCCGCCGACAGCGCCCGACAGCAGCAGGTCGCGCAGGCGGCGAATCCGCGCCTTGCGCAGGCTGCTCGGCAATGGCGAAACCTCTTCGATACGCCGTGGCAGCCAGCGCAGACCGAGCAGGATCAACACCGTGGTGACCACTTCCACCACCAGTTGGGTCAGGGCCAGGTCCGGCGCGGAGAACCAGACGAAGGTGATGCAGGTCATCAGGCCGCAGACGCTGACCATGATCATCGCCGCCAGCCGGTGGTACTTGGCTTGCCAGGCGGCGCCCAGGGCGCAGGCGATGGCCAGCAGCCAGAGGGTGACGAAGACGATGGAACCGGGGATCTTCGGCCGGTCGCCCCAGGACAGGCTGCTGTGCAGCATCGGGATCAGGCCGCCGACCACCGCCGCCAGCACCAGCAGGAACAACTGGGTTTGCAGGCGCTGGGTGCTGACCCGGCGTTCGATGCGCCGGGCGTAGCGCATGATCAGCACCAGGCTGCGTTCGAACAGGCGCTTGCCGTTGAGGCGACCGATCACTGGCGGACGGCTGAAACGGCCGCGCTTGAGTTGTTTGCGTAACAACAGGTAGAGCAGCACGCCGCCGGACATGGCGATCAGGCTCATGATCATCGGCGCGTTGAGGCCGTGCCAGATCGCCAGGCTGTATTCGGGCAGGGTCCCGCCGACCACCGGCAGGGCCGCGGTGGCGAGGATCGAGCCGACCACCTGGGCCGGGAAGATCCCCACCAGCAGGCAGGTGAACACCAGCAGTTCCACCGGTGCGCGCATCCAGCGCGGCGGCTCGTGGGGCGTGTGGGGCAGGTCGGTGGCCTGGGGGCCGAAGAACACATCGACGGTAAACCGCAGCGAGTAGGCGACACTGAAGGTGCCGGCGATGGTGGCGATGACCGGCAGGGCCATCTCGACCCAGGCGGTGGAATTGATGAACACCGTTTCGGCGAAGAACATTTCCTTGGACAGGAAGCCGTTGAGCAGCGGCACCCCGGCCATGGAGGCGCTGGCGACCATCGCCAGGGTCGCGGTGAACGGGATCAGCTTGATCAGGCCGCTGAGCTTGCGGATATCGCGGGTGCCGCTTTCATGGTCGATGATGCCGGCGGCCATGAACAGCGAGGCCTTGAAGGTGGCGTGGTTGAGAATGTGGAACACCGCGGCCACGGCGGCCAGCGGGCTGTTCAGGCCCAGCAGCAGGGTGATCAGGCCCAGGTGGCTGATGGTGGAGTAGGCCAGCAGGCCCTTGAGGTCGTTCTGGAACATGGCGCAGTAGGCGCCGAGCAGCAGGGTCGCGGCCCCGGCGCCGCCGACGATCCAGAACCATTCCTCGCTGCCGGAGAGCGCCGGCCACAACCGCGCCAGGAGAAACACCCCGGCCTTGACCATGGTCGCCGAGTGCAGGTAGGCCGAGACCGGGGTCGGCGCGGCCATGGCGTGGGGCAGCCAGAAGTGGAAGGGGAACTGCGCGCTCTTGCTCAGGGCGCCGATCAGGATCAGTGGCAGCAGGATCGGATACAGGGCGTGGGCGCGGATCCGATCGCCGGCCGCGAGCACGGTGTCCAGGTCATAGCTGCCGACCACATGGCCGAGGATCAATACCCCCGCCAGCAGGCACAGGCCGCCGGCACCGGTCACCGTCAGCGCCATATAGGCACCGCGACGGGCGTCGCTGCGGTGGTGCCAGTAGCCGATCAGCAGGAAGGAGAACAGGCTGGTCAGTTCCCAGAAGAACACGATCTGGATCAGGTTGCCGGACAGCACCAGGCCGAGCATGGCGCCCATGAAGGCCAGGAAAAACGCGAAGAAGCGCGGCACCGGGTCTTCTGGTGACATGTAGTAGCGGGCATATAGCGACACCAGGGTACCGATGCCCAGCACCAGCATCGAGAACAGCCAGGCAAAGCCGTCCAGGCGCAGGACGAAGTTCAGGCCGAGGCTGGGCAGCCAGTCGATGGTTTCGTGGATCACGCCGCCATGGGCGACCTGCGGGTAGAGCAGCGCCATCTGCAGGGTGCCGACCAGGGCGATAACACCGGCGAGGATGGATTCGCTGTTGCGTGCGTTATGCGGCAGCAGGGCTGCCAGACAGCTGCCGATAAAAGGCAGAAGCAGTAGAACTATCAGGGACATAGGCTTCTAATCTGCAGGAGTTTGCCAAGGATCATACGTGGCGCACCGGGGATCACCAACAAAGAACCTGTGGCAGAATCCTACAAGGTAGGTGGTAAATGCCTGATGCGCCTGCTTGTAATGAGGGGGCGGTGAAGGGGGGGGCTGAGCCGACGCTTTCGCGGTCTGGCTATTTGTTTGGATCCAGGCCTTCAGCTTCCGCAGTCTCTTCGACAGCCTCGACCCGCTGTTTGCCCTTGGTCTTCAACTCACTGACGATCACCGCCGTCACGATCAACGCCGCCCCCAGCAGTGCAATCCCCGGCAGACGCTCGCCAGCCAGGCGCCCGGCAATCCCCGCCCAGACCGGCTCTCCGGCATAGATCAAGGTGGCGCGGGTCGGCGAAACACTCTGCTGCGCCCAGTTCATCGCCACCTGGATCGCCGCGCTGGCGGCGCCGAGGCCGACCGCGCTGGCCAGCAGCAGCCAGGAAAATTCCGGCAACGCCTCCTGGGTCGGCACGATCATCAGAAACGCCAGGATCGACGCCGTAGCCAACTGCACCACGGTCACCCGGCGCACATCGACCTTGCCGGCATAGTTGCTGATCAGGATGATCTCGGCGGCAATCGCGATGGCGCTGATCACCGTGGCGATCTCCCCGGAGCTGAAATTCAGCTTCGCACCGTTGGGCCCGGACAACAGCATCAAACCGGTAAAGGCCAGCATGATCCCGATACTGGGCATCAGCCCCGGACGCTTGCCCAGCACCAGCCATTGCAGCAGTGGCACAAAGGGTACGTACAACGCGGTGATAAACGCCGACTGGCTGCTGGGAATGCTTTGCAGGCCGACGGTTTGCAGGCCGTAGCCGAGCATGATCGCGCTGCCGATAAAGAACCCCGCCTTCAGCTCGAAAGCGGTGATACCGCGCAGGCTGCGGGCCGAGAACAGGGCGACGATGCTCGCCGCCGCGGCAAAGCGCAGGCCGACGAAAAACATCGGGCCGCTGACGGTCATGGCGTTCTGTACCAGCAGGAAGGTGCCGCCCCAGACCATGGTGATCAGGATCAGCACGCACTCGGCCTTGCTGAACCGCAGGGTCGAGGCAAACGAGGTGTTGGAGTTCGCCGCAGTCATGGCCTTGCACACTATCCGGGTGAGACGCACAATGCGCCGAAGCTGGGCAGTATACTGCGCAAACCAACCAAGTGAGCAATATAGTGCACAAAGAAACTTCGCAACGGGCTTCGGTGCTGCAACACGTCAGCTTGAACGTACGTCGCCTGCGCCATGCGGCTCAGTTGAGCCAGAGCGCCTTATCGGAAAAATCCGGGGTCAGCCGGCGGATGCTGGTGGCGATCGAAGCGGGGGAAAAGAATGTCAGCCTGACCACCCTGGACCGGGTGGCCGAGGCGTTGGGCGTGGCTTTCAGCGACTTGATCCAGGCGCCGGATGCCCGCGACCCGAGTCGGATCAACGAACTGGCCTGGGCCGGGGTGATTCCGGGGAGCAAGGCGGTGCTGCTGGCCAAGGCCATGGCCAGTCGCGAAGTCGAGCTCTGGGAGTGGCGTCTGGAACCGGGGGAACGCTATGACTCGGAGCCGGATTGCGACGGCTGGAGTGAGCAGATCTACGTGTTCGAAGGTTGCCTGACGGTGATGCTCGGCGAGCAGCCGCGGCGGGTAGCGGCAGGGGAGTTCTTCATGTTTCCCAGCAACCAGCCCCATGGCTATCGCAACGATGACGAAGTGGCGACGCGTTTTATCCGCAACGTGGTGTTGTAGGGGCAAGTTTGCTGGCGATTAGGCCCTTGAGGCCGCCAAAAGCTTCGCGGGCAAGCCCGGCTCCTACCGGGTCGCGCTGCCCCACGTTTTCATTCCCTTCTCTGGCGGGTATTGGAAAGCTCGCTGCCGAGTGTTGCCAGGGCAACAGTGTCTGGGCAGTTTGCTGTTTTACAGCTCTGATCAACTCTGCGTTTTAAGCTTAAATTACTGAAATATATGGATTTTATTTTCAGGCACGACTCCTGCTATGTCCTTGTCATGCGTTTTGCATTTTCAAGGACTCGGGAGTCGGTCTATGACAACTGTCGCCAAACCTGCCTACACCGCCCATATCATCCGTTCGGATGAAGAGGCCATTGCCGCCGCCAGAACCCTCGCCGCGCGTTTTGCCGTCGAAGCTGGCGTACGTGACCGCGAGCGGCGCCTGCCCGCCGCCGAACTCGACGAATTCGCCGCCAGCGGCCTGTGGGGTATCACCGTTCCCAAAGCCTACGGCGGTGCCGGTGTTTCCTATGTGACGGTGGCGCAAGTCATCAAGATCATTTCCGCCGCCGACTCGTCCCTCGGCCAGATCCCGCAGAACCATCTCGGCGTGCTGGATATCCTCCTGCAAACCGCCAGCGAGGAACAAAAGCAGTACTACTTCGCCAAAGTGCTGCAAGGCTATCGCTTCGGCAATGCCTTCTCCGAAGCCAAGAGCAAGAACGCCGGTACCTTCGACACCCGCATCCGTTTCGACGGCGACACCGGGCACATCGACGGCGAAAAGTTCTACTGCACCGGCGCCTTGTTCGCCCATATCGTCCCGGTGGTCGCTCTCGATGAGGCCGGCAATGCGCAGATCGCCTTTGTCGAACAGGGCTCCGCAGGCCTGACCATCATCGACAACTGGGATGGCTTCGGCCAACGCACCACTGCCAGCGGCAACGCCTTGTTCAACGATGTGAAGGTGCCGCGCAGCAGCGTGATTCCGGCGCACAAGGCCTTTGACCTGCCCACTGCCAACGGTCCGATTTCCCAGATCATCCAGGCAGCCGTCGACACCGGCATTGCCGTCGGTGCCCTGGAAGAAGCCAAGCATCATGCCCGCCAGGCGCGGCCGTGGATCGACAGCCAGCAGGAACACGGCTGGCAGGACCCCTTCACCCAGGCCGCCATCGGCGATCTGGAATGGCGGGTGCACGGCGCCGAGGCGATCCTGGAAAAGGCCGGGTTGGCCGTCGATCACGCCCTGGCGCAACCGAGCGAAGACAGTGTCGCCCTGGCCTCCGTAGTGGTGGCCGAGGCCAAGGTGCTGTCCGCCGAGATCGCGCTGCTGGCCAGCAGCAAGCTCTTCGAACTGGCCGGTACCCGTTCGGTACTGGCCAGGCACAACCTCGATCGCCATTGGCGCAACGCCCGCACCCATACCCTGCATGACCCGGCGCGCTGGAAATACCACCTGATCGGCAACTACCTGCTCAACGGCGTCAAGCCGGCCCGACATGCCTGGAACTAGGAGCCCACGATGAACGCATTGACTCATCCCGCCAGCCACCAGCCCGCCCTGGCACGGGTGGCGAGTGACCTGGACAACGCCCGCCAATCCCTGCAACGGACCCTGGGCGCGGTGCGCGGCCATGCGCAACTGGTCGCCGATCACCAGGTCGTCGGCAAGTTCGGCGACTTGCAGATTCGCATCGATGTCGCGGCGGCCCTGCTGGAGCGCGCCGAACGGATTGCCGCCGGGGCCCAGGACGAAGCCGAAAAGACCATCGCCGTCGCTGAAGCCAGCATTGCCATCGCCGAAGCCCTGGCGCAGGTCGGCCAGGTCGAGCTGGAACTGACTGGGCAGCGTCCCGAGTGGTTGCCCAGCCATGATCCGCTGCAGGACCCGTTGCATCTCAAATACCGATTGATCGGTGATTTGCGCCTCAACGGAGCGGTTCCGCCGAGTGCCAGGAGTGCTGTCGATGTCCCGTGAAATTCGCCTCAATGCCTTCGACATGAACTGCGTCGGCCACCAGTCGCCCGGGCTGTGGGCTCATCCACGGGACCGCTCCTGGCAGTACAAGGACCTGGAGTACTGGACCGACCTGGCGAAGATCCTCGAACGGGGCAAGTTCGACGGCCTGTTTATCGCCGATGTGCTGGGTATTTATGACGTCTACAACGGCAACGGCGACGCGGCGATCCGCCAGGCGGCCCAGGTGCCGGTGAACGATCCGTTGCAATTGATCCCGCCGATGGCGCTGGTGACCGAGCACCTGGGCTTCGGCCTCACCGCCTCACTGTCTTTCGAGCACCCGTATCCCTTTGCCCGGCGCCTTTCCACCCTCGACCACCTGACCAAGGGGCGCGCCGGTTGGAACATCGTCACTTCGTACCTGGAGAGCGGTGCGAAGAACCTTGGTCAGCGCGCCCAGACCGAACATGACGCGCGCTACGACTATGCCGAGGAGTACCTGGAGGTCTGCTACAAGCTCTGGGAGGGCAGCTGGGAAGACGGCGCGATCTTGCGCGACCGGGCGCGCAAGGTGTTCAGCGACCCGAGCAAGATCCACGAGATCGAGCATGTCGGCAAACACTTCCAGGTGCCGGGTATCCACCTGTGCGAACCGTCGCCGCAACGCACGCCGGTGCTGTATCAGGCCGGCGCGTCCAGCCGTGGCAAGCAGTTCGCCGCCGAGCATGCCGAGTGCGTGTTCGTCGCCGCACCGTCCAAGGTCCTGCTGAAAAAGGTCGTGGCCGATATCCGTCGGCGCGCGGCCGAGGCCGGTCGGGACCCGAAGAGCATCCTGATCTTCAACCTGCAGACGGTGATCCTTGGCGAGACCGATGCCAAGGCCAAGGCCAAGTTCGAGGAATACAAATCCTATGTCAGCTACGAGGGGGCCATGGCGCTGATCTCGGGCTGGACCGGGATCGATTTCAGCCAGTTCAAGCCAGATGAACCATTGCGGCATGTGCACACCAATGCCATCCAGTCGGCGGTGGAGACCTTTTCCACGGCGGATCCGAACCGGATCTGGACACCCAATGAGTTGGCCGACTGGGTCGGGATCGGTGGCTTCGGGCCGTTGTTTGTCGGCAGTCCGGAAACCGTGGCGGACCTGTTGCAGGAGTGGGTCGAGGAGACCGATGTCGATGGTTTCAACCTGGCCTATGCGCTGACCCACGAAACCTTTGTCGATGCGGTGGAGTTGCTGGTGCCGGAGTTGCAGAAGCGTGGTGTGTACAAGACCGAGTATGCGCCGGGGACCTTGCGCGAGAAGCTGTTCGGCGCGGGGCCGAAGCTGGCGGATATCCATCCGGGGGCGGGGTATCGGGACCTGGCGGCGTTGCGCGGAAAGAGCCTGCGGTCGGCCTGATACCGAGCGGGGCAGGGGCTCTTGTGGTGACCTTCAGGGCCCTTTCGCGGGCAAGCTCGGCTCCCACAAGGTTCGAGTTGCCCCGGCTTTAATGTACGACGCAAAAAAAAAGTAGGAGCGGAGCTTGCCCGCGAAGGCGCCCTTGAGAGCGCCAGTGTCTTCACAAACAAACCTGTACTTCACAGACGCCAGCGGACCACCGCACGCCAAACGACTGAACGAGGTTCCGCCATGAGCGTGCATGAACTGAAACGTCCGCCCGTCATCCATCCGCCGCACCCTGAAACGGTCTCGATCTTCCCCGGTGCCCTTGAGCAACTGCGCCACTGGGCCCAGGTCAGTCCGTTGCAGGAGGCCTTGCGCCACAAGCGCCACGGACAATGGCACAGCTGGCGCTGGATCGATGCCTTGCGCGAAGTCGAGCGCCTGGCCGACGGCCTGCGCCAGCAGGGCTTCAGCGCCGACTCGCGGCTGGCCGTCAGCGGCACCCTGGAACCGAACCTGTTGCTGCTGGCACTGGCGGCCCATTCCATCGGTGGTCAGATCCTTGGCCTGGCCCCGGACCTGAGTGCCGAGGCCCTCGGCCAGGCTTTCTGGCGCCTGCAACCCAGCCACGGTTTTGTCGACACTCGCCAGCAACTGCTCGACTGGCTGGACGCCGGCGATTCAAGCGCGGCCCCCGCGGTGCTGATCGGCAATCAGCTACCGGGACGCCTGCCGGGCTCACCGAGGCAAAGCGTGCTTGCCTTCGCCGGCCTCAGTGGCGACGGCCAGGCGCCCCGTCCGCTGGTGTTGTGGCGCGCAGCGACTACCCAGCCGCAGTTATGGAGTGAAGAGGACAGCCATTGGCCGGGCGGCTTGGGCGTGGTGCTGGAGCAATGGCTGAACAGCGGCCACGGCCTGGCCTTCCCGGAGAGCCGCGACAGTGCCAGCCGCGATCGGCGCGAAGTCGCGCCGTCCGGATTGCTGCTGTCAGCGGAGCGCCTGCAGGTATTGGCCGATGAAATCGACCAGCGCCTGGCCCCTCCGGGGAGTTGGCGCCGACGCCTGTGCGAGTGGGCGCTGGCCCATCCCGAACGGCTCGTGGCCCGTTTGCTCAAGCAACGTGTGCGGCGCTTGCTGGGCTTTCAGCGCCTGCAATACATCTGGCAACCGGCAACACCATCGAACGTACCGGTGGCCTTCAAGCAATGGCGGGTCGATGCCTCGGGACGGAAAAGCGCATGAGTACCCTCGAACCGATTCTGCAAGTGCGCGGCGTGTCGCTGTCGTTCAAGGGCGTGAAGGCGATCAACGAACTGTCGTTCGACGTGCGGCGCGGGGAGATCTGCGCCCTGATCGGGCCCAACGGCGCGGGCAAGAGCTCGCTGCTCAACCTGTTGAACGGGGTCTACCGCTTTGACAGCGGCGAGATCGTCTTCGAGCGGCAGCGCTTTCGCCGCATCGATCCCCTGGACGCGGCCCGTCGCGGTATTGGCCGGACCTTCCAGAACAATGCGCTGTTCAAGAAGATGAGCGTGATCGACAACCTCCTGACCGGGCTGTCGCGGCATATGCGCAGCCACTTTCTCGAACAGGCCCTGGGCCTGCCCCGGGCGCGGCGGGAAGCCGAGGCTTTTCGCCTCAAGGCCCAACACATTCTCCAGTTACTGGAACTGCAGGCCGTGCGCGACGTGCCGGTGGGCACCTTGTCCTATGGCCGGCAAAAACGCGTGGAACTGGGGAGGGCCCTGATCGCCGGACCCACGCTGTTGTTGCTGGACGAACCGATGGCCGGCATGAACGCCGAAGAAAAACAGGAAATGGCGCGGTTTATCGCCGACGTCAATCGCGACCTCGGCACCACCGTGGTGCTGATCGAACATGACATGGGGGTGGTGATGGGCTTGTCCGATCATGTGGTGGTGCTCGATTACGGGCGCAAGGTCGGCGACGGCACGCCGGCCGAGGTGCAGGGCAATCCCGAGGTGATCGCGGCCTACCTGGGAGCGGCGCACTGATGGCGTTTTTCCTTGAAACCCTGATCGGCGGTTTGCTCGCCGGGACCCTCTATTCCCTGGTTGCCATCGGCTTCGTGCTGATCTACAAGGCCAGCGGTGTGTTCAATTTTGCCCAGGGCTCGATGCTGTTGTTCGCCGCTCTGACCTTTGTCAGCCTGCATGACCAAGGCGTGCCGTTTGCCCTGGCGCTGCTGCTGGCGGTGGGAGTGATGGTGATCGGCGCGCTGCTGATCGAGCGCCTGGTATTGCGGCCGCTGGTCAACCGTTCGCAGATCACCCTGTTCATGGCGACCCTGGGCCTGTCGTTCATTATCGAAGGCCTGGCGCAAGGGCTGATGGGCTCCCAGGTGCGCGCACTGGACCTGGGCATCGACGACGTGCCGCTGTTTGTCCACGGGGTGATGCTCAGCCAGTTCGACCTGATTGCCGCCGCTGCCGCCGTGGTCCTGGTGGTGGTCCTGGCGCTGCTGTTCAACAAGACCCGGATCGGCGTATCGCTGCGGGCGGTGGCCGACGACACCACGGCGGCGCTGTCCATCGGCATCAACCTCAATCGAATCTGGCAGATCGTCTGGGCGGTGGCCGGCTGTGTCGGCCTGGTGGCGGGCCTGCTCTGGGGCGCGCGCCAGGGGGTGCAGTTTTCCCTGTCGCTGGTGGTGCTCAAGGCCTTGCCGGTATTGATCATCGGTGGCTTCACCTCGATCGGCGGGGCAATTGTCGGCGGGCTGATCGTCGGCGCTTGCGAGAACCTCGCCGAAGTCTATATCGGGCCGCTGATCGGCGGCGGCATCACTCCCTGGTTCGCCTATGTCCTGGCGCTGGCCTTCCTGTATATCCGCCCGGCCGGCCTGTTCGGCGAGCGGGCCATCGAGCGAGTCTGAAGCATGTCTGTTCCCGTGATGAGTGAAACGGCACCCTGGGTGCTGATTGAACGGCGCCTGCCGTGGTCGTTGCTCGGCCTGCTGGTGCTGGCCTTTGGCGTGGTGCCGCTGGTGGGCAACGATTATTGGCTGGGCGCGATCCTGATCCCGTTCCTGGTGCTGTCCCTGGCCGGACTCGGGCTTAACCTGCTGACCGGCTACACCGGGCAGACCTCGGTCGGCGCGGCGGGCTTCATGGCGGTGGGAGCCTTTGCCACCTACGGCTTTCTGCTGCGCCTGCCGGAACTGGGCCTGCCTGTGGCACTGCTTGGTGGCGGCATTATCAGCGGCCTGGTGGGCTTCCTGTTCGGCCTGCCCAGTTCACGGATCAAGGGCTTCTACCTGATGGTCACCACCCTGGCCGCGCAGTTTTTCCTCGAGTGGTTGTTCGTCAAGTTTCCCTGGTTCTACAACTACGGCTCGTCCGGGACCATTTCCGCGCCGAGCCTGGCGTTGCTCGGGCATGACCTGAATACCCCGGTCGGCCGCTACCTGCTGACCCTGGTCACGGTGCTGCTGCTGACCTGGGTGGCGCGCAACCTGGTGAACAGCCAGACCGGGCGCAACTGGATGGCGATCCGCGACATGGACACCGCCGCGGCGGTGATCGGCATTCCGGTGGCGCGCTACAAGCGCCTGGCGTTTGCCGTCAGCTCCTTCTACCTGGGCATCGCCGGCGCGCTGTGGGCGTTCGCCTACCTGGGTATGGCGAGCGCCGGCAGCTTTGATATCAATCGCTCGTTCCAGATCCTCTTCATCATCATTATCGGCGGCATGGGCAGCATCGCCGGCAACTTTGTCGGCGCGGCCTTTATCTGCCTGCTGCCGATCTTCCTCAGCCACCTCGGCCAGGCCATGCTCGGCGGAGCGGTGGATGCCGGGCAGTTGCAGAACCTGCAGAAAATCATCTTCGGCGTGCTGATCATCCTGTTCCTGATCAAGGAGCCGGAAGGGCTGATCCGCCTGCTGGGCAATACCCGCGAACGGCTCCGGCACTGGCCGTTGCGCTTCTGACTTCCCGACTTCCCCTCCCTGGAGAACGATTCCACCATGCGTGCACTTTTCAAACGTTCAATGACGGCTGCGGCCCTGACCCTGGCGGTGCTCGGTACGGCGGCGCCGATGGCCCAGGCCTCGCCCGACCAGCAATTCTTTCCCCTGGCCACCTACCGGGTCGGCGCCTATGCCTCCAGCGGCGTGCAGGTCTGGGCCGGGATGATCGACTACCTCAACTACATCAACGAGGTGGAAGGCGGGATCAACGGCGTCAAGCTGGTCTGGCAGGAGTGCGAGACCGAATGGACGGCGGAGAAGGGCATCGAGTGCTACGAGCGTTTCAAGAACGGCCTGGATGGCGCGCCAGTGGCGGTCTATCAGCCCAACGGCGCACCGGCGGCCTATGCCCTGAGCGAGCGTGCGGAAGTCGACAAGATCCCGCTGATCACCCTTGGTTACGGGCGCACCGAAGCCACCGACGGCAAGGTCTTCCCCTATAACTTCCCGGTGATGCTGACCTTCTACAGCGAAGCCTCGACCCTGGTGAACTACATCGCCCAGCGCGAAGGCGGGTTCGACAAGCTCAAGGGCAAGAAGATCGCCACCGTCTACCACGACTCGGCCTATGGCCGCGAAACCCTCGGGCCGTTGAAGCTGCTGGCGGAAAAATACGGTTTCGAGAATATCCAGATTCCGGTGGCCGATCCGGGCAACGAACAGTCGGCGCAGTGGCGACAGATTCGCCAGCTCAATCCGGACTGGGTATTCCTGCGCACCTGGGGCGTGTCGACGCCGGTGGCGGTCAAGACCGCCGCGCGCTTTGGCTTCCCGGTGGACCATATCGTCGGCGATATCTGGGCCAGTTCCAGCGAGGACGTGTTGCCGGCGGGTGCGGCGGCCAAGGGTTACCTGGCGTTGACGCCTTACCCGGCGGGTGCTGACTTCGAGATCCACAAGCGCCTCAAGCAGTACATCCTCGACAAGGGCAAGAGCGACCTCAAGGACCTGGGCAACTTCGGCAGCGTCTACTACAACTCCGGGTTGGTGAACGCGGCGATTGCGGTGGAAGCGATTCGCACCGGCCAGGCCAAGTTCGGCAAGCGCCCATTGCATGGCGAAGAAGGCCGCTGGGGCCTGGAGCACCTGGATATCGACGATGCGCGGCTCAAGGCCATGGGCTTCTACGGCCTGATGCAGAACCTGAAACTGTCTTGCAGCGACCATGAGGGCGGCGGTTCGGCGCGGGTCCAGCAATGGGACGGCAGCCACTGGAGCCTGGTCAGTGACTGGATCGCGGCGGATCGCGCATTGTTGCGACCGTTGATCGACGAGAAGTCGGCGGCCTTCGCCACGGAAAAACACCTGACCCCGCGCACCTGCGCGGCAGGCGAGTAAGCCATGGGCCAGCCCGCGCTTGAAGCCAGTGGTGCGCCGCTGTTGCAGGTTTCGGATATCGAGGTGATCTATGACCGGACGATCCTGGCGGTGTCCGGGGTTTCCCTGAGTGTGCCCAAGGGCGGCATCGTCGCCTTGCTCGGGGCCAACGGTGCCGGCAAAAGCACTACCCTCAAGGCGATCTCCGGGCTGGTGCGGGCCGAGCGGGCGCAGGTCACCCGCGGCGGCATCCACTTCCAGGGGCGTGACAGCCTGGCGGTCGAGCCGAGCCAGCGCGTGCGCGACGGCCTGGTGCATGTGCTGGAGGGGCGGCATGTATTCGGGCAACTGACGGTGGAGGACAACCTGCGCAGCGGCGGGTTTGTCCGTGGCCTGAGTCGGCGGCAGATGCAGGAGGACCTGGAGCGGACATATGCCTGGTTCCCGCGCCTGAAAACCAAGCGCAAGACCCAGGCCGGACTGACCTCCGGTGGCGAGCAGCAGATGGTCGCCATTGGCCGGGCCTTGATGACGCGGCCGACTTTGGTCTTGCTCGACGAGCCTTCCATGGGCCTGGCGCCTATTATCGTCCAGGAGATCTACGAGATCGTCGCTCAGCTCAATCTTGAGCAGCAGGTCAGCTTCCTGATTGCCGAGCAAAACATTAATGTAGCGTTGAAGTACGCAACCCAGGCCCATGTGCTCGACACCGGCCGGGTGGTTCTCAGCGGTACGGCGGATGAATTGCTGGCCAGGGGCGACTTGCACGACTTCTACCTGGGCAAGCACTGACAAGAGCGTGAAGAATGAGTGAAACCCTGAGCGGACAGGCGACAGACGCCATCCCGGCTGCCGATGTGTTGATTGTCGGCGGGGGCCTGAGCGGTGCGATGCTGGCGGTGCAATTGCTGCGCCTGCCGGGACAGCGGCGGATCCTGATCGTCGAGCCGCGTGCCGAATTGGGCCGGGGCGAGGCGTACAGCGCCACGGAACTGGGGCATACGTTGAACGGCAATGCGGCGCGGATGAGCGTCGACCCCGACAATGCCGATGACCTGACGCAGTGGTTGCAGGCTTATATCGCCGACGGTGGTTGGCCGGAGTCGGACCAGCAGCATGTGCCGGTCAGCGAGTTGTTCATGCCCCGGGGGATCTTTGGTCTTTATGTCCAGCAGCGCCTGGCTGAAGCCCGCGAGCAGGGCGCGACCTGGGGCTCGACGGCCGAGCATGTGCGGGGTGAAGTGGTCGATCTGCAAAGCGACAGTGACGGTGTGCTGCTGACATTGGCCGATGGCCGGCAACTGGAAGGTGCCAGTGCGGTGCTGGCGACCGGCATGTTCCCGGCGGCGCGCACCCGGCAGAAACAATCCAGCGGCTTGAACGCGGCGGCGGTGGACCCTTGGGATGTGGCGAGCATGTCGCGGATCGATCCGCAAGGGACGGTGCTGATCATCGGTTCCGGGCTGACCATGGTCGATGCCGTGGTTTCATTGGAACAGGCTGGGCATCGTGGGCCGATCCGGGTGATTTCCCGGCACGGGCTGTTGCCCCATGTACGGCGCCAGCCACCGACCTGGGTGGATTTCCTGGCAGCCGATCAGAGTATTCGCAGTCCACGGCAGTTGTTGCGCGAGGTGCGTCGCCAATGCATCTTCGCGTTGGAGGCCGGGATTGACTGGCAGGCACCGCTGGACACGGTGCGGGCGCATATCGGGCGGCTCTGGAGTCAGGCCAGTGATGTTCAGCGTCGGCAGTTTGTCCGGCATGTGCGGCCGTGGTGGGAGAGCCATCATCACCGTTCACCGCCGTTGAGTGCCGAGCTGGTGGAGCGTTTGTACAAGGAGGGGCGGTTGACCATCGAAGCGGCGTCGCTCAAGGGGTTGGACGAGCCACGGGACGGGCAGGTGAGTATTTCCATCCGCCCACGGGGGGAATCGCAGACGCGTACGGTCACGGGAGCGGCCTTGATCAACTCCACCGGCATTGAATATGACTGGCGCCGGGTGGATCGCCCATTGCCGCAGCAATTGCTGGCGCGGCGACTGATCCGGCCGGGGCCGCTGGCTTTGGGGATTGCGGCGGATGTCGGCGGTGCGGTGGTGGATGCCGAGGGCGCTGTCTCCACGCGGCTGTTCGCCATGGGGCCACCGTTGCGCGGCATGTGGTGGGAGAGCACCGCGGTGACTGATGTGGCCAGCCAGGCGAAGGCATTGGCGGCGCGTCTGGCACGGCTGACGGCGGTGCAGAAAGACCGGGGCTGACCTAAAAATTATTAGAATTCAGGGGGTTGCCAGTGTCATTCAACTAGGACATAATGCGCGCCATCAGCTCGGACGGCAACGTCGCGAACGCTGAAGAATCAAGGAGTTGCGGCAAGCCAGTCTTGCAAGGGCGCTCGATTCGACCTGAGGCCGAGTAGCAAAATGGTTATGCAGTGGATTGCAAATCCATCTACGCCGGTTCGATTCCGACCTCGGCCTCCACTATTCAAAAGCCCCGTAGACTCGTCTACGGGGCTTTTTTTTGCCTGGAAAGTAGCGTTTCAGCCGCTTTCCAGGCATCTCCGCCGCTGGGCATCCTTAAAATCATAAGCGCACCTGTTGAAGGCGACGGGGTAGTGGCCTTTTGCTAAAGTCGGTTTTTTTATGGATGAAATCAGATGAAACGGATGTTGCTCGTTGGGCTGGTGGCTGTGCTGTTGGCGGGTTGTGGGGACCCCAGGCTCGATGCCACAACAGAGGCGACGTTGCAGGAGTCCACGAAAAAAGTGGCTGAAAAGCTTTCTCCCGAGGAAAAGAAGCAGTTCGCGGCCGACCTGATGCTGATTACCTTGAGCAAAATAGATCTTGTGAACAAGTCGGCGGACGTCATGCAGCAGGAGATCGATTCGAGCATGAACGGCAAGACCGCAGCCGAATTGCACGCATTGGCCAACAACATTCGTGTTGAAAGGGAGAAAAAACAAAAGGAGTAGGCCTGGCTGGAGATCAAGGCGCTGCAGGGCACGGGTGCCACTGCCAGGCAATGCGTGAAAATAAACTTTTTCGAACCTGGGGGATCAACAGTACAAGGGGGAGACTTAAATCGGGATGCCACCGTTATATGGCATAGCTCTCAGTGGTGGCATCCATGCATGGGTTCTGTACGAGCCCGGGAGTCGTCATCATGAAAACCTTGCGCTTACTTGCGGTATCGGCAGCCGTCATGGCTGCGTTGACCGGCCTGTCTGCCACGGCAAGGCAGGCGGTCAGTAACGAGCCGATAGACCCCTCCGCGGTGCAGTTGGAACAACAACAGCAAAACGGAATCGCCTACCTGTCCGGCGGTATCGGTCTCGATGAAACGAGGGCCATTCAGCAGGCCAAGGGATACAACCTGCATATGACCTTCTCCACCGGTCCGGGCAATGAATATGTGCCGGATATCGACGTGACGATCCAGAACATGCAAGGGCATGCGCTGCTGAGGCTGAATGAGGTCGGCCCTATCGTTTACGCTGACTTGTCACCGGGAAAGTATGTCATCGTCGCTACTCGTAATGGGCAGGAACAACGAAGTACCGTTGAGCTCAAAGGCGGAGCTGTTCGTGATCTGAATCTCCACTGGAGCGATGCGACATAGTCGCTGATGCCAGGAGGTCATTGGTACTTCTTCAAGCGTTATAGCTCGCAAAAAAGCCCAGCCCGAGGCTGCAATGCAGCCCCGGGCTGGGCTTTGTGGGTTTTGGGATTTGTCCGGCCTGGCGAATACTCGTTTTCGGTCCAAAGACTCCGGACAGGAGCGCGCACGCCCGCCCAGATATGCCTTCCCAGGAAGTCCTGCTACTGGCTTGCGCCCACGTCCTGCTGACCAGCAGGTATCTCATATTGAATGAGGATTGCATTGGCCAGCTCGTCATCACTCGCCTTGAGGCCAGGGTGGTCATATCGAATCTGATCCAGCTCTGACTCCAGATAGGCACCGCGAATCGCTCCTCCACTGGCGATGAAGCTGGAGGCGTCATCGCGGACAGGGGTCGTGATCTTGTGGTCCCGCAACGTGGAGTAAAGCGACACGGAAATCCCTGCTGAGGTAGCAACATCGCCCGCATCTATATCGGGTCTGTGAGCCATGGCCGAGCCAAAGGGCAGACAAAGCGTTAGTAACGGGATGAGGAATATACGGCGCATGGCGTGTCCTCCAAAACTACGAAGCCTAAATGGCCTGTCATATACTTTTGGACGGGCGGTGCCAGCTAGGAGTTCCCTGAGGATGAAAGGGGACGGGTGAAAGGGAAGGTTTATTTTTCCGTCATCGTGATAAGGACGTGAACGTAAATCAGCCGCCATTTTCCGCATTTTCTGGGCCATGGTAAGGTGGCGTCCACTTTCAATACCGCCCCTGTGAGCATCTGGTTTCGATGATCTTCGGTCCTGATCCGTCCGTCATTCTGTTGATTTTCCTACTGGTATTGCTGGCCGCGCTGAGCGGTATCGGGTTGCTGTGGGTCCTGGCTGCCTTGCTGTTCGCGCCGACGCGCCGTCATCTGCGGCGCAATCCTCGGCGTTATGCGTGCTTTATCGCGGTGGCCCTGATGTTTGTCTGGCTGGGCGGAGTGATGTGGCGGGACTTCCAGCGTATCGATGATGAGCAGCAGGCCCGGCAACAGGCGCTGAACCCTCGACTGCAGGCGGATCTGCACCTGGGCGAGCTGGATTTTCCAGCGGGCAGCCAGGCCCATATCGGTACCTTGGAACCCCAGAGTTGGGACGGAAAGCCCCAGGCACATGGTCTTGAAAGCTTGAAGTCCATTGAGCTGCCCGCATCCCTAGAGGTTCTGGGGTTGCCAGTGGTGGCGATCGATTTTGCGCCGGACTATGACAACTCCCGTGTCCACCTGGAGCAAGACCACTTCGTGCAAGGCTGGCACTGTGTCGCTGGCAGTTGGGTGAGCTTCAAGCGGGAAATGGAGGATACCTACAGGCCAAGCCGTTGGCATTTCTCCGGGTGCGACCTGGTCCCTGGCGTGAGCATTGCCGGTGTGAACTGGCCGGCGGGTACGGTGCTGCATGGCGCCGGTTCGGGGTGGATGCTGAGGGCCGAGGACGCGGACAACCTGGACATTGCCCTCGATGGACTTCAATTGGCCGCGTTGCGCATGACCCTCGATCCACAGCTTCGGCCCGAGCGTTGGGAGGGGCAGTTGGCACAGCCCGCCACGCTGGGGGACTGGCATTACCCGACGGGCACGCGAGTACGGGGAGATGCCCGTGGCGCTTGGCTGTTCAGTCCTTCCGGTGAACAGGACGCGGTCAGTCTGCGCACGGGTGAAAAGGTCGCCCAGGGCCGCTCCATCCTCCAGCGGCGCGGCGCTGAGGCTTCGGTGAGCATCAAGGCCAACAGTGAGGTCGGGGTGATCGACTGGTTGGTGATTACCCCACAGTGACCCTGTCGGGCACCTGTGTGGATCAAGCGGTCGTGGCATCGCTGGAATCTGGTCGACGATCATCCCTGGCGGCGTGGGTACCTGGTCCTGAAGCCTGCGCGCCGGACCCGTTCATCCCGAACGATCCGGTCGCTGCGAAAGTGTGCAAGGCGCCTTAGTCCCCATCGATCACCGTGACATGTTTAGCCAATGATCAAAACATGTTGCAGCTCGGGGTCAGTCCCTGCGGATCCAACAGTCAGTTCGATCAGCGCCTATTTCTTCCTGGCACTCGCCTCTGCGGCAAGGCACTCAAGGGCAAACTGCTCGGGGTACGTCATCTGAATGGCGGTGGTTTCTCCCTTGACGGTCCTTTCACCATCCAGGATGTATCGAATGCGCTTGTCGGTCACGCCGATGCGTTTTGCGATCCAGGAGGGTGTTTGTCCGATGCGCGAAATCAGCTTGTCGGCATATTCGGTGGAGGGGTTGTAGAGTTCTGCGTTGGGTGTCATGTGACGTCCAGATAAAAATTGGTCTGCGATGTGTTCGTGGGAGTAGGACACGGTGCACCAATTATTCGATGGTGTCGCGACCTTAATGAACGTCCTCATAAGCTATTTTTCTTGCCTGGGCGCTTTAGGAATGCCGTCTACCGCGTTGTTGTAGTGCAACACTGGCCCGGCAATCAGGTGCCGGGCCAGCTCATTATTTTTCCTGCGGCCAGGATCGCGCATTCAACCTTGCGCCGCCCGCCCATGATTTTTTTGATCTCAGATGTAGTCCTTAAAGGTTTTGTCTTGCCATTCGCCAGAGTTGGGATTGAAAGCTTTGTCCGGTTTCTGTACTGGCCCTGACGCTCCAGACCCTGTGTAACCTCTTTGGATAGAGGTGAATCCGCCTATGGGGACTTCATTTATCTGGCCGCTGTAGGTCGTCGACTCAAGAAAGGCTTTTCCGGCCTGGGTGTCTACATTTCTCAGTTTGCCCTGTATGCATTGGGGCGACATGGCCCCAGGAAATTGTCCCCAGATGCGAAGGTATTCACCAGTAGGAATATTGTTAAGTTCTTCAGCGAAGTTGCTCATCCTGGTTTCATCAGGAAGTAATAAATATTAACAACTACCTGAAAAAATATAATCGCTCAGTTGTATGTTATTAGAATTTTTATGTTTTTTCATATGACATTTTATTTTATATGGAAGCTGGTTGTGTGCTACGAGCTTCTCCGGTGCCATTGTCGGTAGTCAGTGCAGCGACAACGGCAGCAGTATCATGAAGAGCCTGAGTGCAGATTAAACGTGAGTCACGGACAGCCGGCTGATAATGCAAATCGAGCCATCGGTGGCGGGCGTGGCATCCGTATAGTCAATCTGGTTGTAAATGCCACCATGGAAGTCGAAGGATTTGGATAGCCAGGAGCTTCCCAATTGAAGCGTTGGAGAGGAGGCGGACTGGGCGCCGATGCTGGCGCTTACGACAACAGCGCCTGTAGACGTGCTATGGATGCTTACTTTGAACTTGGCACCTAACGCAACGTTACCCAACAGAAATACAGGTGTTGGATCGGCCCCGTTGAAGTCCTTTCGAAACGCATAAGTCAGCGAACCTTTTTCCCAGAACACCTTGATTGCCGGATCTACATCGTCCTGAACGTGCATCTGTGAAACCACTACCTTCTGGGCAGAGTTTACCTTTACCAGGGTTGTCTCTTGCCGGTTCCAATGGTTGGCAGCACTAAGCAGGGTCCAGTAAATCGATTCTTTCCATTCGCAGCGCGTTCGATGCGTGCTCTTGCTCGATGCGCCCTTGGTGGGGGCCGTGAGCTGAATAGATCCATCGGGCAGCCGGATGATCACGCTAGGGCACTCTTCCAAAGCCTTGGTGCCGTTCAACTCAAGTGCTACCGGGTTGGTAGCGGATGTCGGCAACGGGGTGGCAATGTCGAAGTTACTGATATCTACAGTCATGATTGTCGTCCTTGTCATGGGGGATAGTGAAGAGGGTAGCTTCCTGCTGATGAGCGATTATAGACCACGGTTTTGTCCGCATCAGGGTTGGTTGAGAGAGGGCGTAGAGCCTCGCGACACCCTTGATTCCTACCGCGTCCAAGCGGCTCGCCTTTGGGATCAACTTGATGGTTTTGAAAAGATATTTACCAGGTTTTCATCTGGGTCACGGAGCAGGAGAGAGGTATTGCCCCATGGCATTACCGTTATTGGCATCACGATGTCCGCGCCACTGATCCGAAGTTGCACGGCCTCGACATCATCCACTTGAAACTCAAGGATTGCCGAGCGATTGCTTGCGGCAACGGCCAATCCATTATTATGAAGGCGGATCAGACGTTCATCACTTATCGCCAGGACTACTCCGTCGAAGTGGATTTCGGCGAATCCATCAGCCAGATGCCTGGGCTCGTGGGTCGAGAGATTTTGATAAAATTGGACGAGTTGTTCAAATTGATGGGTTACGAGGCGAACAGACGAGAACTTCATGATTTGACCTGGCAGAAATGAGAGGCCTCACTCTACGTCAGGCCTCTGTCAGTTTCTGGCAGTAGCGTTTTTCCAACCCCCCAAAAATGAGCGAGTAATCGAATATCAACCCTCAAATGTTGCGCGCTCAATTTTATAGAAAAAGTTCTCTTGCTGGCCTACAGCGAGCTGCTTTATTGATTTATGGGAGAGCTTCCCACCGATTTTTTCCATTGCCCGCTGCGAGCGAATATTTTGACTGGCGACGTGGAACCAGACGGTGTCGACCCACTGAAAGGCATGCTTGAGCATCAGGCGTTTAAGTTCTCCATTGGCACGGCCTCCCCATTTTTCACGGGCTAGAAAGGTGTATCCGATGGCCACCTCGCGCGTTTCCTCGCTGTATTCGTAGTAACGAGAGGTACCCACTATGTTGTCGCTGTCACGGTCGATAACGACCAGTGCGCTCTGCGAGGTGATGGCTTCGTCAAACCATTCGCGAAAGACCGGTTCCTGGTAGCGCGTCGGGCTCGGGTGCTGAGCCCAGATCAGCGGGTCGGATGCGACGCGGTAAAGTGATTCGAAATCCTTGGCTTCCAGCGGGCGCAGCTCAAGGGACTCACCAAGAATTGACGGAGAGATGGGGAGTGTTTGCATCATTTTTCCCTGAGGTTTGGATTGCTCGCTCGCAGATCAGCTCCTTCCGATATAGGGGGCTGGCAAGGGCTCAGTCAAAGCGCCAATGCGTTGAGCACATGTACAGGATCGTTGTGAATGGCCCTCAAAAGTGCCTTCGCTGGACCAGTGGGCTCACGTCGGCCTTGCTCCCAGTTACGTAGGGTACCCAACTGAACATCGATCATCGCGGCGAACTTGGCCTGACTCAGTCCTGTAGCCTTGCGAATCTCTTTGATCTGCAAGGCGTCGACAGTAAATTCACGGGAGGGCTGACGCTCACCACGCACGATTTCGTCCATTTGCTGCACGCTTTCCATCAGCTCATCAAAGAATTTGCTCATGGTCATCTCCATTGTTCAATGACCGCTTTCAACGCCTTGCGTTCGTCGACGGTCAGGTCTTGCTGCTCATTCTTGGGGTAGATCATCAGCATTGCTATCTGTGATGCGGAGACAAAGTGGTAGTAGATCACTCGAGCACCGGCCCTTTTACCATGGCCTTTGGCAGCCACGCGGATTTTCCTGATCCCACCAGTACCTTCAATGACATCGCCCGCCGACGGGGCCAGCACCAAGGCTTTCTGAAAGCTCGCATAGGCATCGTCATCAAGTAGCTCCCTGACGCGGCGGGTGAAGATTGGAGTTTCAACAAATATCATAGCCAATATACGCCAGTGACTTACTGTCGTGCAATCCTATACCTGAGCAGGGGTAGTGTTCACGCGCTCTTCTGTAACGGTGTATTTATGCCAGCATGGCTCGCCGCAAGCATTTGCGCGACTTGTCCGGTTAGGCAGTAGTGCTGTTCAGAGCTCTTGCTTACTGCAGGCCTAGGTGCGAAAAAGTGCTTCGTCCCGCCTACCGCTCATTGATGGTCAGGTTGCTTTGGATAGCCTGATCCGGGCGATTTCTTGTTCCTAAGGTGCAGCTCAGCAGTTGTCCCATTAACACGGGAATAATCTTCCAAAAAAACTGATATTTCCCACGCGTTTCAGGCATGGGAGAATATTGCGTGCGCCAAACGTCAGGGCTACTGTTCAAGTGTCGCTGCCAATTCAGCGATACGGGTTTTGCAGCCCGGAACTACAGAGGCGTACAGCGCCGCGAAAGCGGCATTTTTGCGCTCGCGTTATGGCGAGCTGTGCGCAGGAGGCTTTGGCCTGCCGGTCCTCTGTTCCGGTCTGCAAACCTGTGTACAGCTTGCCACCTTTCGTTTTGCAGCGTGGGGTGACGAGTTCCTTTTCTTAACAGAGGAGCTTTACCGTGACCAAGAAAATCACCCCCGATCCGCCGACAGTTCGCAAATCCCCCAGTACCGCTGACAGGGCGATATACCTGCGTAAACTCCCTGATACCCCGTCCAACGAACCCAGGCCAGCTCCGGCAAACACGCCCCGTTTGCTCGATACCCTCGCGTTCACCTGCTCCAAACCCGTCACCCCCGAAGCCCCGTACAAACCCACACTATTTGCCATCCAGCCGGGCATCAATGCCCAGGACGCCCTGACCTACGTTTCCAATCTGCTCGAAACAGCGGAACTCAATGGCGACGAAATCAGCCTGCATACTAACCCCGTCGAACGAGCGCTGTTTTGGGGCATGCTGCATTCGGTAGAGGTCGCTCGTGCGGTGGTGGACGCCCTGCTTGAGGGTACGTTTGCGTCCAACCCGTTATCGTCCGATTGACCTGGCGCACATAGGGTGGTTCTGATCATCCGGCCGGAAAACTAGGAAAGACGAGGCGGGCAGTCGCTGAGTTCAACCCGCGCATCGGCGTATTCATTGCTCCGATGCGCTCAGCACCCACCCTATGGATCAGCCTTGATGCGCTGCAAGAGACGGCCCGCAGCCGCTTCAGACCAAGTCGCTAGACTCTGTGGGCGATGAGACCTTGAGCGCAATGGCACACCCCTTGCTGCTGGTTAGCAGCATCTTTCGCAATTCCGTCCGGATCAAGGATTTTCCCTTTGGCACTGCACCTTTGGCTTACTTTCGCTCTGGCTTACTTGGCGACGACCCTGTCCCCCGGCCCAAACGTACTCTTAGTCGTGCGCAATGCCCTGCGCTATGGGCCTCCAGCCATGGCTGCGACACTTCTCGGTAACCTTGGTGCCCAGTTGCTGGTGACCAGCGGTGTGGCACTGGGCGTGGGCACCATCCTGATTGCCGTGCCCAAGGCGTTCCTGGCATTAAAGGTCGTTGGCGCCGGTTATCTGATCTACCTTGGGGGGCGCCAGATGTTGGCCCGCACGCCAGTGGCCCGGCCAGAAGCCGAGGTGCAGGCCAGCCCACCGTCCTCGAAATGGAATATTGGCATGGAGGCGTTTCTGGTTTCCGCGAGCAACCCCAAAACGCTGATTTTTCTCTGCGCTTTTTTACCGCAGTTTCTTGATCATGACCGGCCGATTCCCGGGCAGTTCCTGATGATGTACCTGACCATTGCGGCTATCGTAGTGATCGTCCATTCGGTTTACTGCTATATCGCTTACCGCTTCAGTAAGCGCCTCAGCGCCGCACATTGGGTTGCGACCTTGAAGCGCACCACAGGGGCTATTTTCATTGGTCTGGGCGTACGTTTGCTGAACACTAAAGCCTTGTGAGCCGAAGTCCGGAAAATCCAATCTATTCGTATGGAAGTCACCCATTCCATTTTGAGGAAAATTCCATGACCAGCACACAGGCAAATGGTCGTTTTGACGTTAAGTTAAACCCCGAGCCGCTCAGCGATATTGCTGCGGGCACCGGTCTTGGACGCCTGTCCCTCGACAAGAAATTTCACGGTGACCTGGTGGCTACCAGCCAAGGTGAAATGCTTTCTTTCCGTAGCGCTGTACAGGGCTCTGCAGGCTACGTGGCGATGGAAACGGTCACCGGCACGCTTCATGGTCGTCAGGGCAGCTTTGTATTGCAGCACAGCTCCACCATGACACGCGGCGTGCCAGAACAATCCATCAGTGTTGTGCCTGATTCCGCCACTGGGGATCTCGTGGGGCTTGCCGGTCGCCTGGTGATCACCATCGTTGAGGGGCAGCATTCCTACCAGTTTGACTACTCACTGTCCTGAGATCAGCCGGGAGAGGCGAGGGTGGTCGTGCTTCTCCCTCATGCTTCACGGATGGCTCACCGCCTGCACCCAGTTTGCGCCCTTGCCGGAAGGTGCGCTGGAGCTACGGTCGATATCGATATGTTGGAGGCTCATTTGGAGGTTGTCGGATTTTGCCCGCCACGGTTGTGTGAGCTTTGGGGGAAGGGCAGAAGCCAGCGGTTCGGCGAATTGTCGTGACACATACCGTTCATAGTTCTTGTACTCCGCATGATGAGGTGATGGCAGAAGTGGATGCGATCATTGCCGAAGCCGAGGCCGAGCAGAGAGGTCGTGGCTGATGCTGTCAGTTGTCTGGCGAAAGCGGGCAAAGCGCGAACTGTTACAAATCATACGATGCATCGCCAAGACTCTCCCTCGTCGGCCAAGGGCCTGAAGGAACGAATAGAGTCATCGGTTCTTCCTCTGTCCGATCACCCCTACTTATACCGTCATGGACGCCTTCCTGGCACTCGAGAAATCGTGGTTCACCCAAATTATGTGGTGATTTACCGAGTCACCACCGACTGTATTGAAGTCGTTGGTGTGCTCCACGCTCGACAGGAATATCCAACCGGCAATAACTGATGCATTTTCATAAGGTGCAACATAAACCGTCGTGTGTGCGCCAAGCGGGCTGTTGCAGTACTTGGGATATAGGGGCTACAGGGGTGACCACTCCAACTCTATGCAAGACGAGGCAAGGGCGGTCACACCGGTCTCTAGCATTTCACGGATAGCTGACCGCCTGCACCCAGTTCGCGCCCTTGCCGGAAGGTGCGCCGGCATTGCGCGTGAGCGTGCCGTGTAGCGGATCGATGGCGTACACCCCCACTTCAGCGCTTTTCTCTCCGGTAACCAGCAACCATTTTCCTGATGGGTCGACGGTGATTCCCCGCGGTTGCTGTTCGACCTTGATGTTCTGCAGGAAGCTCAGCTTGCCGCTTTTGCCGTCTACCGAAAAGGCACTGACCGTGCTGCCGGTGCGTTCCGAGGTGTAGAGGAAGCGCCCGTTGGGGGTGAGCTTGATGTCGGCCGCCCAGATCAAGTTGGCCGCCAGCGGCGGTGGGGTCGGTTGACCAGGCTTGATCATCGGCCGCGCGACGCCGCGTACCAGCCCTGAGTCGGCGGGGATTGCATTGACTTCAGAGAGCGCGCTCAGGCGTCCGCTCTTCGGGTCGATGGCAAAGCTGGTCACGGTGCCGGCCATCTCGCTGAGCAGGTAAAGGAAGCGGTTGTCAGAGGAAATCACCGGGTGGCGCGGGCCACTGCCCTTGGGCATGTCGATATGGCCCAGTGGCGTGAGCTTGCCGCTGACGGCGTCGAATTTGAACTCCAGGTACTGATCGGAACCCAGGTTGGCGGCGTACACGAAGCGGTTGGTCTTATCGACAATGATCGAGTGGGCGTTCGGGCCGGTCTTGATGACTTGTCGTACATCATCGGTTACGACGCCCTTGGCATCGATGGCGTTGACGCTGATCAGATCCTCGCCGTACGACGCACCGAACAGGTAGTGACCGGCCTTGTCCGTGGAGATGTAGGCCAGGCTGTCGGCAACGTTGGCGTTCTTCAGGTGCTTGAGGGCGCCGTTGGCGGGGTTGATGCTGTAGGTCGCCACCGAATAGGGTTTGGCGCGGATGGAGGCGTATAGCTTGCTGTGGTCGGGGCTCAGTGCCAGGGGCATGACGCCCGCTCCGGCTTCGGTGGTGACCAGAGGCTGCAATTGCCCCTTTGCCGACAGCTCATAACTGCTGAGGGTGCCGTCGTTGGCATTGGAAACGTAGACGTAGGTGTTGGCCCAGCTCAGTGGTGTGCTCGCCAACAGTGCGGCGCTGACGAAGCCTTGCAGGATCTTGACTCGATTCATTCGAAGGGCACTCTTTTATTGTTGTTTTAATTGTCTGTTGTCGTACAACAAGGCTTGATTGTTAGGCGGCGGTTGTTGCCTTGTCAATCCCGAAGTTGACAGCGGCAAGCAACATACTTTCCGGGCAGACAGCAAAAAGCCCGCATGGGCGGGCTTCTTGGGATGGGGCCGGATCCTTCGGCTGGGAACCATTATGTTGGGCCATTGTGATGAAATAGTTACAGTCCGATATCAATTTGATGCAAATCCCTTGAAAATCCAATGACTTGGCCAGGTTGGCGGGGACTTGAGGGCTCATCGCAGCCCACGGTGGGCCGGGCGTTGGTGATGCCACGCAATTCTTTGAAAATCAGATGGTTGCGAAATGTGTGTGGCGCTGAAAATTGCCGTCAGCGAACTTGCTTCGCCGGGTGGGGATGTATATATTCGTCCCCTTGTCGCGCAGGCACCAGGCTGGCCGGACGGTTTCGAAACCCTCTGGTTCGTAATGAGTCGCCGCGCAGACTGCTTCACCGCGCTACCGCCCGAATGGCGAAACTGGTAGACGCATGGGACTTAAAATCCCCCGCTCGTAAGGGCGTGCCGGTTCGATTCCGGCTTCGGGCACCATCTTGCATTCCATAGAGCGCTTACGAATTCTCTGGAACCCCTGAAAAACCTGCCTTCTGGCGGGTTTTTTCGTTTTTGCTCTCCGAGGAGTCGGAGCTTCCCAAGTACCACGACTGATTGTCACCGCGAGGCTGGCCGGCGAAGGGGAGGAGCGTTGCCGTCGTTTCCTGTTGGAGAGGGGCCGGCCTCATTGCGTTTGTCGTGGCCCATGCCCCGTCCATCGTTTGAAGGCCCGGCGAAAGTTATGGGCATCGCTGAAGCCCACTTCATAGGCCACTTCTTCAATGCTCAGGCGCGAGTTGCTCAACAGGGCAAGCGCACGGTCCTTGCGGATCTGGTCGAGTACGTTCTGATAAGACTGGCCCTGGTCAGCCAGGCGTCGACGCAAGGTTCTATCGCTCATGCACAGTTGCGTTGCAACTGCTGCCAGTGCCGGCGTTTGGCGAAGGTCGCGGCGTATGATGCGCTCGATGGATTCAATGAATTCATTCTCCGTCGATTGTTGAGCGACAGTCATCTGTAGAAACTCCAGGGCCTGTCGATGGCTTAGCGGATCATAGGTGGCGATCGGTTTGTCAGCCCAGTGGGCTTCACACGTAAACAGGTTGTCTTTTTGCTCATAACGCACCGGGCATTTGAAAACCTGGTCGTACTGTGTCGCGTAGGAGGGCTTTGAATAGGTCAATTCGATAGAGGTCGGGTTGAAGGCATCGCCCACCAAGGTTCGCACCAGATTCAGGAAGATACCGAAGGTTTCCTCAACCAGAAACACCTGTATATCGGGTTCGTGGAACAGGCTGGTAGCCCGAATCGACACATGCGCATCACTATCGACCCGGTCGAGCTGCAGTAGCGTTCCGGCATGACTTTGCATTTTTACACCCAGGCTGATGGCCTCTCCCAGCGTAGGGCTGGTGAGCATCGCGTATCCCACCAGGCCAATGGAGCCGATGGTTTCTTTGAGGCCGATATCGAGCCCCAGCCCTCGCTCCCGGCTCTTGGTCATTTCCAGAGCCCGCCTGATCATGGAACTGGCCTGGCGAAAGGAAACACGACACTCAGGATCTGAAAGGTCTGCTATTTCAAATCCAAGACCCAGGCATAAGCGGGCGGGATCAATGCCAAAGTCGTTGCTCATGCCAGCAAGACAACGCAGTAGATAAACATGCAGATTGGCTGTTGTATAACGTGCTGAACCATCCATCTGGTTATCCTTTTTTCTAATTCTAGAGCTATTCGCAGGGTTGTACGCGCCTGTTTACGGTTTGCCGAGTTGTATTGCTCAATGCCGCCATTTCAGTTGTCAACGCTGACCTGAAATGACTCTCGGCTGTCCGTTTGAGCAACAGGGAAGCCCGTTGTCTCGCCTTATGCTTACCGTGCAGGATTTATGTGAGCAACACAATAAGAACCCAAACGGTAAGGAGATTCAAATGGAGATGCCTTCGCTCAAGGCGCAAGTGAGTGAGCAGGAGTGGCAGCTGCGATGTGATTTGGCAGCGTGTTATCGACTGGTTGCTTTGTATGGTTGGACGGATCTGGTGTTCACCCACATCAGTGCCCGTGTCCCAGGCCCGGAGCATCATTTTCTGATCAACCCCTACGGGCTCCTTTTCGAAGAGATCACGGCCTCTTCCCTGGTGCTGGTAGACCAGGAAGGGCATCAAGTCCGTGAGACTGGATTCACTGTGAACCGAGCGGGCTTCGTGATTCACAGTGCTGTCCATGCACTACGTACGGATGTCCAGTGCGTGCTGCACACCCACACCCGTGCTGGGGTGGGCGTCAGTGCCCAGCGAGCCGGACTGCTACCGATATCGCAGCAGTCTTCCTTCGTGCTTACCGGCCTTGGTTATCACGATTACGAAGGTGTCGCTCTGCACGATGAGGAGAAGCCGCGTCTCCAACAGGACCTGGGGCAGGGCAGTTTTCTGCTGCTGCGCAACCACGGATTGCTGACAGTCGGGCGAACCATCGCGGATGCATTTCTGGCGATGTACATCTTTGAAAGCGCCTGTCAGATCCAAATTGCTGCCCAGGCCGGCGGTAGTGACCTGCTTCCTATTGATCCGCGCATCCTCGAAGGCGTCGCTGATGCGGCGCGTGTACAGACTGAGGGGTTGGGGGGCGGTTTTGTCTGGCCGGCACTGTTGCGCAAGTTGGATCGTCTGGACGCCGATTACAAGACCTGATTCGTGCCTTCACCCGTGTGCAATTTCAATAGTCGGGTTGTGATCCGGAAAATATGTTCGTTCACCCCCGAGCGCTCTCAGTATGGAACATCTAGCAGTGGAGTTTCTTAAAATGGAATATCTTTCCGAAATTACCGAAAAATTCAAAACTTCCGTCACGAGCGGTCCCATTCCTGTCACCAGCCTGAAAGTCAGTCTCAAGGACGTCGGCTTTCTTTCCGTGTCGGGGACTACAGTGACTAACGACGATATCGATGCCGATACCACCATTGTTATTTCGCGTAAGGATTTCGAAAGTCTGGTTGCCGGTAAGTTGAATGCCCCGGTGGCGTTTATGCAAGGTAAAATCAAGATCAAGGGTGATCCAGGGGCCGCCTTGCAATGGTTGCCCGTTTTTCAGCGGGGTTAATAGTCCGCAAGTATTTTCCAGCAAGGATGAGTGACAGGGGCTGATGTTGAGTTCGTTTGAGCCGTTCAGGAATGCTTGCAACGCAATAGTGTAAAAGATCCAGGATCGAGTGACAGGGCGTCGCTCGATCCTGCTCGGCATTTTGTTGTCGTGATCCGAAGTCCTTGCCGAAGGGGCTTTGTTTCTCGGACTTATAGAGTGCTTTCAATCCGCCTTGTCTGTTGTACCTGCTTGCCGATTTCCTCCATGGTGTCGAACAGGGTGCGCATTTTCTTCGGGTCCGTTCCGAGCATGCGTATTGCACGTGCTTGTTCGGGGGGCATGAACACCTCTACCGTTTTCTTCTTGATGGCCTTGAACAGTGTTTCAGCGACGAACTCAGGCGTGACCGATTCGCTGGCAAAAGCAAATGATGCGGCGTCATCTTGTGCTTCCTGTTCCAACATCGGGGTTTCCGTGGAGGTTGGGTGAAGGATGGTGAAGTTCACCGGTCCGTGACGCTCCTCCAGGGCGACTGCGTGATGGAAGGCTCGCAGTGCCTGTTTCGAGGCCCCATAGCTGGCAATTCCCGGGAAAGGCATGAATGAGGTCATGCTGCACACTGTGACGATATGGCCATGACCTTGCTCATTGAAGCGCTTGAGTACCGCCAGGGTGCCGGTGAGGGGCCCCATGAAGTTGGTGTTCAAGGTTCGCTGGTGTTGTTCCAGTGTTACGTCCCGAGCGTAACCGGTGCAAACGATGGCCGCATTGTTGATGAGAATGTCGAGTTGACCAAAGTGATCGTAGGTCTTTTCGATCGCTTGATCCCACTGAGTCGCCGAGCAGATGTCCAGTCCGATGGCGCAAGCTTTTTCGCCCAGGGAGGCGGCCAGTTCGCGGGCGCCTTGAAGGTTGATATCCGCCAGCATCACGCTGTAGCCCAGTGAAATGGCATGTTTGGCACTTGCCGCGCCAATACCGCTGGCGGCACCGGTCAGCAAGATAACCTGCGGCTGTTTCTTCTTCATGATGTTGTTCCTGTGGTCACCACCTGGGTGGGACAGATCAGTGGGAGGGTGATGAGGCGGGCTGTCCGAACTTGAAGATTGGGGCGCCTTGGATATCGATGTTGCAAGAGAGCAATGTGCCGGCTTGCTCCTGGTCGTCTACTTCGGCCGTAAGCGATGTGATGAACAGAGTACGGCCGTCGATACCGCCGAAGCAGGGCATGGTCGTGCCGATCACTGGCATCTGGAGGCTGCGCAGCAACTCGCCCTGTGGCGAGATCTGATTGATCTTTCCTCGGTAGATGCCCGCGCTCCAGTAGTTGCCCTCAAGATCAACGGTGCCGCCGTCAGGCCAGCCGGTTTCCTCGAAATCGAGTGTGATGAGTACTCGCGGGTTTGAAATTGCGCCGCTGACAGGGTCGAAGTCGTAGGCGTTGATCGAGGCGCTGATGCCATCGGTGTGATACATCGTGCGGTGGTCCGGGCTCCATGCCAGCCCGTTCGAGACGAACAGGTTGTCCAGCACCCGGGTGGACTGGCCGTAGGCGGTCACGCGATACAGTGCGCCGGTGGTGTTGATGCTGTTTTGATCCATGCTACCGACCCAGAAGCAGCCGTCAGGGCCAATCTTGCCATCGTTGAGGCGATTGTCTGGGCGGTCGGGTTCCGGGTTGACCAGAAACTGCAGCTTACGGGTCTGTGGATCGAATATATGCACGCCCGACTTAAGACCCGCGATAATCCGATTATCGTGGGTCAGCCCGATACAGCCGATAGGAGACGGCATGTCGAAGCGCGTCAGTTCACGGGTAACCGGGTGGAAGCTGAAGAGGGCAGGTGCATCGATATCGACGAACCACAACACCTCGCGGTGCGCATCCCATAAGGGGCTTTCTGCGAGTTGAAAAGGTACTTCTGTGCAAACGGTGATCAAGGGTTCAATAATGTCCACGGTTCGGTCTTCCTGATGGAGTGAGAGAGCGGATCAGTCAGGCAGTTGTTGTGTCGATGTTCCCGCGAGATGGAGGTCGCTGCCGCGCAGTGCCAACCAGACAAAGGGCAGCGCAGCCGCGATTCCCAGGCCCAGGCCGTAGGAGAGTTGGACGCCACCAAATTGAGCGAACAGTGATCCGGCCACTGCCGTGCCGAGACCTGCGCCAATAAAGGTGACAACAACGCTGCGGGCTACCAGTGAACCGTCGGGGTCAACTTCGGAAAGCAGGCCTGTCATAAACGGAATGATGACGAAGAAGGAGCAGTTGAGGGTCAATTGACTCAGGAAGTACGACCAGCCATCGGTAGCGCGAAAGAACCAGATGATCGAGCCGATCAGACCCAGTTGTGCGAGCCAGATGATGGTCAATCGATGCAGGTGACTGATACGCAGCGAGGGGATGACCGCACCGGCGAATCCCAGTAAGGACGATACCGACAACAGGATGCCAATCATTGACGGCGAGAGCCCGGCGTGACTTCCGACGATGCCGGAAACCGCCCATTGGGAAGCCTGAATGCCATAGACCAGTACCGTAACGATCCAGATGGTCAGTACCAGGCGAATCGGCATACGGCTGCAGGGGCGAGATTGAACCGCTTGACCGGTAAACCGGCCAATCCCATGGATCGCTGGGGCCGCGAGCACGGCGACGCTGAACAACAACAGAAACAGCCAGCGCCCCAACCAGTCTTGAGGCAGGTAGGAAATGATCACCAGAATGCTGCCGTTGATGATCCCTGCGAGCAGATTGATCTTGCCCCAGAGTTGATCAGCAGCGACGCGTTGGGAAATACCGGCAGCGACAATGACGAACAGAACGCCTTCGCAAATACCGGTAAAACCGCGAGCAATACTGATGGCTGTAATGGTTGTGGCGAGGGCGCTGAACAGTTGGCCAGCGATAACCCCCAGGATGGCGACATGGGTAAAACTGCGCGATGCACGGGCAATCCAGCGCGGCATGAAGGCACAGCTGAGAGCCACCCCGAGTATTTCAACCCCGGCTATTTGCGTGGCGATGCTCTCGTCGAGCTGAAATCGCAGCATGACGGCGGCGACGAGAAAGGGCGTCAGAACAAGTCCACTGGTGGCCAAAGAGTAAGCCAGAGCCAGTCGTATGACGGCGCCAAAACTCAGTTCTGGACGCATGGGCGTTGCTGTGAGAGCTGAATTCATCGTTTCACCTTGCTTGTTATTCTGGGAGGACGAATTACTTTCCGAGCATCAGGCGAGTGATGAGACGGGTCAATTTTCCGTAAGGGGCTGCGATTCGATGGGACATATTGAAGCGGCTTAGCTTGAATACGCCACGTGCATGGGACATCTGCACGAACCCATCATAACCATGGTAGGCACCGGTGCCGCTTTCTCCGACGCCCCCGAACGGCAAATCCTCCTGAGTGGCATGCAGCATGGTGCCGTTGATTGTCACGCCTCCGGAGCGGGTCCGCTCGAGGACCTGTTTAATGACCTGCGTGTCATGGGAGAAGCAATAGAGCGCCAGTGGCTTGGGCCGGTCGTTGATGAGATCAATGGCCTGTTCGAGGGTGTCATAGCCAATAATCGGCAGGATGGGACCGAAGATTTCCTCGCGCATGACAGTGGTCTCCAGAGAGACCTCGGTCAGGATCGTCGGCACAATCTTGCGCTCTTGCGCCGCGCCTTCCTGATCCAATTGCCAGGCCTTGGCTCCGGCCCATTTGGCTTGCTCGATCATGTCATCCAGGCGCTCGTAGTGACGTGGGGAGATGATTGAGGTGTAGTCCTTGTTGCCCGCTATGGTTGGGTATAAGGCTTTTGCCTCATCGAGCAAAGCTGCCGCGAATAGCTCGGTCAGGTCGCGCGGGACCAGCAGGTAGTCGGGAGCAACGCAGGTTTGGCCGGCGTTGAAGAACTTGCCTATGGCAATAATTCGTGCGGCTTTCTTCAGCGAGTAGTCACGGCAAAGTACCACCGGCGATTTACCCCCGAGCTCCAAGGTGACTGGGGTAAGGTTTGGGGCGGCCGCGGCCATTACCTGTCGGCCGATCCGTGTTGAACCAGTGAACAGCAAGTGATCAAAGGGTAGGGTGCTGAAGTGCGCGGCTATTTCCGGGCCGCCGGTGACGATGGTGACCTGATTCTTGGGAAAGGCCGAACCGATCAGGTCTTTCAGCAATTCCGCAGTGCGCGGGGTGAGCTCAGAAGGCTTGATTATGACTCGATTGCCCGCTGCCAGTGCTTCGATCAGGGGCACCAAGGTCAGTGTCAGAGGGTAGTTCCAAGGGGCCATGATGCCGACGACCCCCAGAGGTTCATGGACCACCCAGGCACTGGCTGGTTTGAAGGCCATGCCGACCTTGCGCTTGTGGGGCCGCATCCACGTTTTCAGGTGCTCGCGCACATACTTGATACTGTTCAGAATGGGCATCAACTCGCCCAGTTCAGTTTCGGCAAACGAACGGTTGCCAAAGTCCATGGAGATCGTCTCGAGTAGCTTCTGACGGTTGCTCTTGACCATCTGCGCCAACGTATCCAGTGCGTGAATGCGTTGCACATAGGACGGTGCGCTGTTGTGTCGAACGGCGTGCCGCTGAGCGTCGAAAAGGGACTGCAGCTCGTTGACTGAGTCGAATAGCGGTGTCACTGAATGCGCGGAGTGGCTCATTTTTATTTTCCATCGGTGGATCGCAAGGGTGGAGCACGAGAGGCGTTCAGGGCATCGGTTAGAAGAAGCTCTTTCTTTCACCTCTGTAAGTTCGAACTTTGTCGATTACCCGGCCGTCCTGAATCAGCAACAGCTCGTTGAAGCGCTCGCAGAGTTCTCCGGCTTTGGCATGGCGAAACAGGATGGGGTCGCCAATGGCCGGTGTTTTCACCAGTGTGTGACGCACGGGGGTCTGCACTTCTCCGGCGGACTCTTTATCGATCAAGCTGCACCCGGCCGGTAGCCACGGCTGCGGTAAACGGTCTTTACCAATGGGGCCCGAGGCGATGTAACCGCCTCCCGAACAGGTCACGACGCCATCTTTTGGCACGCGTGTCACCGGTAAGGCAAAGCCGGCGGTGGGCAGTAATTTGAACCTTCTATAGTGATCAAACAACGTCGGCGCATAGAGACCCGAACCTGCTGCAAGTTCTGTCACCGAAGGGTCAAGGCGGGTACTTTCAAAGCTGCCCGTGCCACCGCCGTTGACGAAGCGCAGCAGATGCCCGTCCTTTTTCAAGGCTTCCACCACGGCCTGGCGCCGGGCATTGACCTCAATGATCGACCTGCCCTTGAGGTAGCGAATGACGCCGCTTTTGATGGCTTCTCCCGGTACATCGTCCATCAGACCGGCGATCTGCCCCTCGTAGCCCATCAGTCCCTGTAGGACGACGTTTTTACGTTCGGCGATTTCCCGTCCCAACTTGATGGCGGTCGAGACGTCATGAACGGGAGAACGGTGTACGCCAAAGTAGATGCCTGGAAAAGATGAGGACATATCCAAGTCGATGGCCAGCGGAATAACCACGCCTTCGCTCAACGCGATTTGATTGATCTGAATCACTTGTTCGAAGCTGTCGACCATCAGCGTAATGGAGCGGCCGTTTCGAATCTGTGTCGCCGCCGCTCTGATCTCGGTGATTTCCACGCTTGGATAGGCCACCACAATGTCGTCAAACCCCTCGCTCGCCAGCCATGCCGCCTCTCCCACCGAGTAACACAACAGGCCTCTCATGAACGATCCGGCAGACATGATTCTGCGGATCATCTCCACCGAGCGAACCGACTTGGTGACCAGCCGTATTGGAAGGTTACCGGCGCGCAAGCGTAGGTGTTCCAGGTTGATGGTGAAGTGATCAAGGTCGATAAAAGCCGCTGGCAGTCGATGACCAGCCAGAGCCGCGCGGTAGTAGGGGTAGTCGTGTATCGGCGTTTCAACGGATTTTTTTGTTTTTGTGGCTACACGGCTCATTGGGCTTTCTCTGCATGATCATCGAAGAGGGGACGCGCGGGCATACCTCGCTGTCGTGGAAGGAGGATAGGAGGGGCGGGGGATCGTCACCAAGGGTAAACGAGGCCGTTCTAGGGGTCCGAACAGGCCAGCGAGTCCGGCATCTGGATGGCCGGAACTGACCCGAAACTGGCCTTTGGGCCTATGCGGATATAAGTGGCTCTGGTTTTACACTCGAATCTAACGACTGGCCCCAATAAGAAGAAAGGTGAGAGTGATGCGCTACGCATTGATTACGGGAGCATCCGGTGGGATTGGGGCCGAATTGGCCAAGTTGTTCGCCCGTGATGGTATCGGTCTGGTGTTGTGTTCCAGTTCACGCAGTCGTGACAAATAGCAGGCGTTGGTGGCCGAGCTGAAGGGGGTATACCCCATCGAAGCTTATGGGGGCTGCGAAGACCTGTTCGTGCCCGGAGCAGCAGGGCGTCTGATCGAGCAAGTGAATGTGCTGGGGCTGCCGATCGAGTTCCTGGTCAACAACGCGGGAGCCGGTATTGTCGGTCTCGCGTATCAGGACCACGACGCAACACAACTCACCGCGATATCGCTGTCCCATGATTTACGACGCACGGGTGTTACTTGTACCCATTTGGCTCCCGGGCCGACGCGAACCAATTTTTTCGTGGCCGCCGGGTTGGTTGATGAGCGTCGCATGGCCAAGCTCGGTTACAGCCAGCCGGATGATATTGCACGGATCGGCTACCGGGCGATGTACGCGGGTCGTACCGCAGTGATGCCTGGGCTGAGCAATAACATCGTGACATGGCTTGCACGTATTTCACCCTCCAGAACGCTGACCGGAAATATTTCGGCGAATGTGGTTTCCCGTGAGTTGGATTAACTCACGTATTTACCTGGTGTTTTGCAACTTATATTGTGCAGGTCCTGTGTAAACTGTCCTGTCTGACGCTGATGAATTCATCCGCAGGACCATCTCGTGAAGGTTGAATTGCCCCGGGGTTATCTGAGGCATAGAGGTGTCTACGAAACCCGGGGCGATTCAGATAATGTTGAGTCAGATTGGCATTTCCAGGCGAATAATGGCGCCCCCCCCCGGCCGGTTATGTGCGGATATCGTTGCTCCATGAGCTTGGCAAATGGCTCTGGCGATAGACAATCCTAGACCACTACCTCCAGAATAGCGTGCTCGGGAGTTATCCGCCCGCCAGAAACGATCAAACACGGTTTCCAGATAATTCTCATTGAGGCCGGGACCTCTGTCCGAGAAGGTCAGCACGACTGCCCGATCGGTTTGAGTTGCTTGAATGTGAAGTTCTTGCCCTTGTGCCGCATAGCGAAGGCAGTTATCAATCAAGATGTTGATCAGTTGACCAACTCGATCGCGATCTGCCGCAATGTTCACATAAAAAGGAATGTCAATTGAGGGGCCAACTTTGGCGTTTTGGAGTGCAGAGCCGAACCAAGCCAAGCGCTCGTCGACCAGCTTGTGGAGGGGAAATCGAGTTTTGTCTAAGACAAGCTGGCCGGCTCTGGCGAGTGAAAGAAGGTGAAGATCGTTCACAAGTTTATTCAATTGTTCAAGCTGTCTGCCGACCATTTCCAGTTGCTTCACGTCCGTTGGGAAAACCTCGTCAATCATCCCTTGAACGCGGCCCATTGCAGCGTTTAGCGGTGTGCGAAGCTCATGGGCAATTATTGCGCTGGATTCGATGACCTCAAGCTCATAGCGCTCCAACTGGGTTGTCATGGTGTTGAAATCGCTAACGAGAGCTTGAAGTTCATCCGGACCTTTATCGATGGAGGGCAGGCGTGTCTTGAAGTCGCCTTGTGCGACTTGGCGCGCGCCTTTTGCAATGGAGGAAAACTGACTCGACAACGGGCGTGAAAACAGGAAGCCAAACAAGATCACGATCGGGATCGCGCCAGCCACCAGGCTTGCCAGTATCAACCATTGTTTGTTGTCGATGCCCGGCGAGAGGTTTTCGATGGGGTAGTAACGCACAAATAATTGTCGAAGTTTGGCCTCATCGAGAGAGGGCTGAGTTTGCAATCGCTCGAACTCGATACGTACTTCCGGAGGAATTTTCTGCAGTCTTACCCGATCTGACATCGTGACTTGCAACCACATACAGAACGCGATGACGACCACGGCTCCGATTGCAAGCATGCTCATACGAATGCCAACCCAGTGCCACAAGGGTTTATTTTTGAGTTTTGACGGGTGCGGCATGCGGTTCACCTAAATTGGTAGCCAGCGGAGCGGACGTGGCTATCGTCGTCTGATCGAAGGCTCGCTCAAGCATCCATTCATTTTACTGGGCTGCATATTGGGGGTATTCGCCGGTACGACCGTAGTATTGGCTCATATGCCCTACGGCTTTCCGCCCAAATCGGACCGCATGTGGTTTCAGATTCCTGCCACCCTTGAATCCGGCACCGATTCACGTACGACTCTGCAGAGAATACGCGACAGCATTTATTCACCATTGTCCTCTCCGAATGTTGCTTATTTCACCGTCAGCTTGCACGAGGGGGTGATCTGAATGCAGCGATTGAACGAATCCGGAGTTACCTATAATTGCAACACCTGAGGTTCAGGCACAGCCCAATCGATTCTCAACGGGTACCACCGGTAGGCATCGCAATTTATCCTAATGCTTTTTTGAGACCTCACGTAATTATTTACCGCTTGAGATGCAGCGTTCGTCAAGTCGGTAACCACCGGCTCCGAATCCATATTTTTTCGGTGGCAAAAAATGGCCGTTAAAGCCCTCTTTATGGCCCCGAATAACCCTATCTGATCGTGCCTGCTACCTTAATCTTGACCTGGTATTGCATAGACTACGTCACATAAAAAAAAGCCTGCCTGACAGGCGTTTAAGAGAGGACCGCCATGTGGTCAAAGATCCCGCTGCACGCCCCTGTACTTCGTATCGGTTTGCTGGCAGCCAGTCTGGGTATGCTCAGTGCCTGCGGCGATGAGCACCATAAAAATCTGACACACTCCGCATCAGTCGACGCGATGCCTGGTGATAAAGCGCTTGCACGGATTTACGAAACCAGTTGCAAGCTCTGTCACTCCAATCCGGCCTCCGGTGCTCCTCTTACTGGCGATGCGCAGGCTTGGTTACCCAGAGTTGCTCAAGGCTCTGACACCCTTCTGGATCACATGATAAACGGACACAAGGGTATGCCGCCCATGGGCTTGTGCATGCAGTGTTCAGAAGAGCAGTTTTTGGGATTGGCGGCCTTCATGTCTGGTCAAAAAATTTAATAAGAATGACGGAGTCAGCCGCATGATGATAGATCTCTCGCGACGCCAACTTTTGCAACGCACGGCGGTTGTCGGTGCGTTCGCAGCGCTAAGCAGTAACTCGGCACTAGCGCAACTGACTCGCGCACCGAGGCTGATACCCTGGCATAACTGGTCCGGTGGGCAAAGCTGCTTGCCGTTGGCGCGCCTTGCCCCCAACGACCTGGATGACTTGGTTCAGGTAATTCGCCAGGCTTCGGGCAAGATTCGCCCGGTGGGTTCGGCCCACTCTTTTAGCGCGTTAGTACCCACCGACGGCACGATTGTGTCGCTGAGCAATTTCACCGGCTTACTGGAACATGACAGCAATAGCCTGCAGGCCGAATTCGGCGCGGGTACACCCATGTCTCAGATGGGACCAGTACTCAAGGACGTCGGCCAGGCGCTGCAGAATATGGCTGACATCGACTATCAGACGCTCGCCGGGGCGATCTCGACTTCGACCCATGGCACCGGGAAGGGGTTTACCTCTTACTCGGGGTTTGTCACCGGCCTGCAATTGGTAACGGCACAAGGTGAAGTATTGGAATGCGACGCCACGCGTAACGCCGAGGTATTCAACGCTGCGCGTGTTTCCCTGGGGGCTCTGGGGGTTGTGACCAAAGTACGTATGCAAAACCGCGCACCTTATCGTTTGCGGGAGCGGCAATGGATCGCCAAGACTGAAGAGTTGCTGGAAGATTTAGAAAAAAACACCCGAGAAAACCAACACTGGGAAATGCTGGTGCTGCCCCATTCAGACTACGCACTGTCGACTGCGCTTAACGAAACGAGCGATCAAGAGACGCCCCCCATCGATCTGGCGGAGGCGAACGGTAACCAATTCGCGACGATTGTCGAAAAGCTTGATAAGTATGGCAGTGACTTTCCAGAGGCGCGGCGCATGTTGCTCAACAGCCTGCGATTTATTGCCGATTTCAAAGACCGGGTGGGGGAATCGTTCCAGATCTACCCGAGCGCGCGCACTCTGCGCTTTAACGAGATGGAATACTCAGTGCCGGCGGAGCATGGACCGGCTTGTTTGCGGGAGATCATCAAGTTGATTGATGAGCAGGACCTGCGTACCTGGTTTCCTCTCGAATACCGCTACGTTAAGGCCGACAACATTCCCTTGAGCATGTTCGAGGGGCGTGACAGTTGCTCGATATCGGTGCATCAGCATTACCAGATGGACCACCATAACTACTTTGCCGCCGTGGAGCCAATTTTCTGGAAATACGGTGGGCGTCCGCACTGGGGGAAATTGCATACCTTGAATGCACGCAACCTGGAGCAGGTTTACCCCCGCTGGCAGGAATTCGCGCGGGTGCGACAGGCGCTGGATCCCGGCGGAAAATTTATCAACGCCCACTTGTCTTCGATTTTTGGAGTCGCCTGATGAATCGCAGAACCTTTATGCTTGGTTCTGCCGGGATGAGTGCGCTGCTGATAGGCGGCGCTGCATTATTGCGCCCTGGTGATCGTGGCAGTCCCTACAGCGAATATTTCCGCATGCTGAACAAGGAGCTCAAGGCCTACGGGCCTATGCGCCCAGTGATGCTGATTGATCTTGATCGGTTAGATCAGAATATTGATGTGGTCTTGCAATCAGTGCGCCGTGGTGGAAAACACTTAAGGCTTGTGGAGAAGTCCCTGCCGTCACCGGGGCTACTGGCGTACATCGCTAAACGTGCCGATACCCGGCGTCTGATGTCGTTTCATCAACCCTTTCTCAACCACGATGCACAGACGTTTCCCAGCGCTGACATTTTGTTGGGCAAACCTTTACCAGTGCGTTCAGCCGAATTGTTTTATCAGCGCCACAAAGGGGCGTTTGACCCATCAAAGCAGTTGCAATGGCTGCTGGACACACCACAACGATTGCAGCAGTACCTTTCACTCGCCCAGGGCTTGGGAACTCGATTGCGAGTTAATATTGAATTGGATGTAGGCTTGCATCGTGGTGGTGTCAGCGACAAAGAGCAGTTGAATCAGATGCTCACGCTGATCAGTGCTAATGGGCAACATCTGGAATTTTCTGGTTTTATGGGATATGACCCCTTTGTCGGTATGGGGGTGCCAGGGATTCTAGGATCGCACCAGGCTCTGTTCGAAAAGGTCATGGCCATTTACACCGGTCATGTGAATTACGCCCGCGAAAACTTCGCATCGCTTTGGAACGATGGGCTCACGCTTAATACGGCCGGCAGCCCAAGCTATCGCATTCATGAGCAGGAACATCTGAGCAGTGAAGTCTCGGTAGGCACCGCGTTGCTCAAGCCCACCCATTACGATCTGCCTTCCCTCAGTGAACATGTACCAGCGGTCTACATTGCCACGCCCGTCATTAAAAGTACTGGTCCGGTAAACTTTCCGGCGTTGGATGGAAAGTCCAGCTTGTTCTCTTGGTGGGATCCCAATCAGCGCGCCACCTTCTTTATCTACGGCGGCAACTGGATGGCCGAACCTGAATCTCCAAAAGGGCTGCAGAGTAATGAACTTTATGGTCGCAGCTCCAACCAGGAAATGATCAACGGCTCGCCAGCAGTGGCACTGAATGTGGAGGATCAGGTATTTTTGCGTCCTACCCAAACTGAGTTTGTGTTGTTGCAGTTTGGTGATTTGCTCGCTGTGCGAGGTGGAAAGATCGTCGAAACTTGGCCGGTCTATGACCAAGGGTGACAGAGGGATTTGGCCAATAACTGGTAAGGTTGTTCAGGTCCAGACGCTGCATGTAAAAACCATATATCTCCGCCGAAATATTATCGAGACCACCTTCAGTCGTGAAGACGGGGGGGGCTGGTGAGTGAAACTAGAGTAGTCTGGTTGACCGGTTGCAGGGGGGGGGCGAACTGGTCAGCGGGCCTCACGGATGGCTGGCCGGAACGGACCCAAAGATGGCCTTTAGGCCTATACGTGTTTGACTGGCTCAGCTTCTAAACTCCAGACACCGCTATGTATATTCAAAAATAAGAAGAAAGGTGATGTCATGCGCTACGCATTGATTACAGGAGCATCGGGTGGCATAGGGGCCAATTTGGCAAGGTTGTTCGCCCGAGACGATGTAGGCTTGGTGTTGTGTTCCAGTCCGCGCAGCCGCGACAAGTTGGATGCGCTGGTGGCCGAGTTAAAGGCGTTGTACCGCATTGACGCTTATGGACTATGTGAAGATTTGTCGTTGCCCGGATCGGCGGATCGTCTGATCAAGCAAGTTGATGCGCTCGGTGTACCGATTGAGTTTCTGGTGAACAGTGCGGGCGCGGGTATAGTAGGCCTCGCTTATCAGAGCTACGACGCGGTGCAGCTCACAGCGATGCTGCACCTAAACGTCGTGACGCTTTCAGAGCTCACATTGCATTACGTCAAACCGATGATCGAGCGAGGTCGCGGTCGAGTACTTAATCTCAGTTCCTCGGCTGGCTACGTGGTACCCCATGGCTTGGAAGCTGCTTATGCAGCCTCCAAAGCCTACGTCATAAGCGTGTCCGAATCGTTGTCTCATGACTTGCGAGGCACCGGGGTGACGTGTACCCACCTGGCGCCAGGGCCGACACGAACAAATTTTTATATCGCGGCGGGGCTCGTTGATGAGCGAAGAATGGCCAAGCTTGGTTATAGCCAGCCGGATGAAATTGCATCAATCGGCTACCAGGCCATGCTCGCTGGGCGCACGGCAATAATGCCCGGAATCAGTAATAATATTGTGACATGGCTGGCACGTATTTCACCGTCAAGAACGTTGACTGGGAATATCTCTGCATATGTGGTTTCCCGTGAGCTGGATTAGTTGACGGGCAGCGGTGGTCTTATCCACGCCGCCTTCGGTGGAAGCTCTGGGCGATACTTGCATGGCGTTGTTCCTATTGCGCCAAGTGTTCGGTGGCCCACTGCTCGATATTCAGTGAGCACCCGTGCATAGCGCAGTTGCTACGGGGGCTGTTTGAAACTCTTGAAACTAATGCTATAGGGGCAGTTTAGGATTTTTATTTTGCACCGTATTCTCCCTGGTCTTAAGAGTTAAGTAGGGAGATCAAGGGTTTTTGATGTCCTTACATAGCGTTCAAAGCGTGTTCTGTATGAGTTTCAGGGGTTGTTTGCTTTTTTTTACGCGTGGTTTACCGCGATCGAGCTAAATGCGATGTTGGTTAGCATAGAGGTTTTCACTATGCTGATTTGTGCAACATATCGCCCTGTTGCTCCCATAAATACACATACATGGAATGTGGTGAAGGATATTTCGGTCGCGGGTAGGGCTGATTTGAATCGAACTTTAAAGAGACTTTCTCGTGCTGCCACAAACCTGGCTCAACTGTAGCGGCTTCTGTCGTTGCTGAAGGGCCTTTAGCTAAGTCCGTTCCCGAGGAGATTGTCATGATAACAATAACTTACAAACCCCTTCATCAGTTCGCAGCCGCTCATAAAATTGCGACGACTCACTTGCTCGCCACTCTCTTCGCTCTGGCGACATCGTCGGTGCTGGCGCAGGGCGTTGGTCTGACCCCGTCTGGTGCAGAGCAGGCAGGTACCGCAAGTGGCATCCCGGCGTGGTCGGCACCACAGCCGATGACGCCTGGCTGGAGTTATGGTCAGTTGCGGAAAGATTTTTTCCAATACAAGTCTGATGCACCACTGTACTCCATTGACGCCAGCAACGTTGATAAGTATGCGGGCCAGCTTAATCCCGGTCAGATAGCTGTCGTAAAGAACATCAAGGGTTACAGCATACCCGTGTATCCGTCACGCCGGACGTGCGGTGTTCCAGACTACGTTGCGGAGAACACAAAGAAGAACGTCGGATTTGCAAAGATAAGCGCAGACGGTTCAGCCCTGGCTGATGCCTACACACCCGGTCTCCCGTTTATCGAACCGAAAACCGGGGCCGAAGCGATGTGGAATGTAAAAATGCGCTACCGGGGCGTGGGTATAGAAAGTTACAGCATGATCACTTCGATTTCGCCGCGAAAAGGTGGCTCGGACTGGATCAGGCTCATGGGGGATCAAAGCATTTATATGCCTTGGGCGGTGAAGGCCGGAACAACCTTCGCCGAGAACGGCCGTGTAGAGGGTATGGTGAATATCAGTTACATGTCGCCGACGGCAGTGGCAGGTCAAGCCGCAACGTTTACTGGTATGGCCGACAAGCCAATGGAGGCTTTTTATTACTTCCCGGGGCAACGCCGCACTCGACGTATGCCTGCTTATGCTTATGACGCCCCTCAGATCGGTTTTGAAAATCAATATAATATTGACGAAACGAACGTGTTCTCAGGCATGCTGGATCGCTTCGATTGGAAGTTGGTTGGTAAGAAGGAGATGATTGTTCCCTATAACTCACTGGGGATATACGACTTCAAAGCCAAGTATGAGGATGTAATGCAGCCTGACTTTGTCGCCGCCTCACAGCGCCGCTACGAGCTTCACCGTGTATGGGTTGTTGAGGCGACAGTAAAACAAGGCATGCGTCACTCCGCCCCGAAGCGGATTTTTTATATCGACGAAGACAGTTGGACTCTCCTTGGTGCTGTCGACTATGACGCGCAAGGCAATATCTCGAAAGTTCGTGAGGGGTATGGAATTCCCGTGTATGAAACCGGGACGTGTGACTCGTTCGCCTTCGTTCAGTACAACTTGTCGGAAGGTCGATATGTTATGGATAACTCACCACTTGCAAGTGGTAAAGATGTTAGGTGGATTGTCGATGGCGCCAGCGATCCACGTATGAAGCCGGGTTACTATACAGCTGAAAACCTCCGGGCGATGAGCGAACGATAATAGGACGGTGAGGGAAATGATGATGAGAATTTTTTCGCCGCGCCGCAGTAATGAATATGGCTTGTCTCTTCAACTTCCACTGATGGCCATCTTTAGCATCGTCAGCGGTAGTGCAAGCGCTTTCACGTTCTCAAATGATGCGGACACTATTCACGGTAGTTTTGACTCTACAGTGTCGGCGGGTACCGGCATTCGTACGGAGTCTCAAAGTAGTAACCTGGTGTCGCCAACTTATAATTCGGCCACTGGGGCGAGGACAGGCGGTGGCCAACTGGGTCAGGCTGGTGGAGTTAGCGACCAAGGTAATATTAACTACAATAAAGGTGATGCATTCACGACCTACTTGAAAGGTAGTCACGAACTGTTGCTAAAAATGCCTTCGGAAGGCCTGGCCTTCATGGTGCGTGGCACTTGGTTGCGTGATTTTTCGGCGGCTGAAACGACGGGGCAGGCGAGTGGACAAGATGCTTTCAACTCGACGCCTCCTGATATAAGTCATGGTCTGGCTTCAAATGCGAAAGACGATTTGCGTTTTCAAACGCGTCTGCTCGATCTATGGGTGAGCAAGACTTTTAACGTTGGCGATCAGCAAGCCAGGGTTCGAGTGGGCAATCAGGTTATCAGTTGGGGTGAAAGCATTTTCGAGGTCGGAGGTATCAACGCGACGAATGCTATCGATGTCAATCGGTCATCGCAACCTGGCGCGCAAGTGAAGGAGTTTGTGCTGCCAGCTCCAATCATCAGCGTAGCTACGGGGCTTGGAAGTGGTTTTAACGCAGAGGCTTACGTACAAACCAAGTGGAATGAGGACTACCTGCCACCGGTAGGGAGTTACTTCTCCACCTCCATCGTTGGTGCGGGAAGTAGTGCATATAACGTGAGAACTAAGGATGCGCGCGAAGGTGGGCAGTATGGTCTAGCACTGCGTTACCAACCGGAGGGTACCGACCTGAATTTGGGCTTGTACACTATTACCTACCACGACAAGCTTCCACAAACTTCGCTGGATAGCAATGGTCTGACGGTCTACCAGTTCCCGGAAGATCGCCATATGTTTGGTGTCAGTGCCAATTTTCCTGTGGGTGACTGGGCTGTTGGAACCGAGCTTTCGTATCGCCCCAAGGATGCAGTCCCTCTGAATCCAGCGAGCGGTTGCGTGGCACAGAATGGGAAATGCTGGGTCGACGAGAAGAAATTTCAATGGCATCTGACTTCACTCTTTGCGCTTCAGCCCTCTAACGCCAGGGGAATCTTGAATGCGCTGGGTGCAGACACCGCGACGCTGACGACTGAAACCGTTGTGATCGCTTATCCTGGCTTGCATGATAGTTATGACGGTTCACCGATCTCCTCAGGTGGATGGGTCTGGGGTAATCAGAAGAACGATCTTGTGACTACAGGCGGGCTCAATACCCCCGGTGACTCCAAGGGGACAAAGTACTCAGGTGGGATCGACATCGATTTCAACTGGGTTTACGATGGATCGCTCATTAGCGGATGGCAGGTTAATCCGGGTATTTATGTACGCAGGGGGATGTTCGGCTATACACCTAATATAAATGAGCAGTTTATGGAAGGTGTCACCTCGGTGAATATGTATATTAACTTCATACAGAACCCGGCTAATTGGCAGGTGGGTATGAATATCACGAAATTCTTAGGGCCATCTGATCCTCTGACTAATCCGCTACGTGACCGCGATTTTGTTGGCATCAATGTATCTCGTAACTTCTGAGGCGTTATATGAAGGCATTACCCGACGCTGAATTAGCACATTCCGGGGTGCTAATTCGGATATTGAAAATGCTGGAAAATATGCTCTTCGGTCACAAGCGACTTGTGCTCGGACTGCTTATGTGCTTCACGCTTGTGATGGCTTGTTTTGCCGTCAAGTTACGAATGGATGCGGGGTTCGAGAAGCAGCTTCCGATTGGTCATGAGTACGTCGCAACGTTCAAACAGTATCGTGGAGATTTACTGGGTGCTAATCGCCTGATCGTTGTGGTCAAGGCTAGGAACGGCACCATTTGGACGCCGGACGGGTTGAAGCGGCTTTACGATGTCACGCAGGCCCTCACGTTTTTACCGAACGTGGCGGGCAGCAGTGTTCAATCCCTATGGACCCCAAACTCTTTCGTTAGTGAGATCACTGAGGACGGTTTTAGAGCCGACCCAATTATTCCGGGTACGGTAACCCCGGATGGTTTGGATGCCGAAACCATCACGATGATTTCCCGATCTGCGGTGCAGGGCGGTTTTATTGGCAATCTGGTCGCTCGTGATCAGACGAGCGCGATGGTGACGGCGGATCTCAACGAGATTGACGCGAAAGGCGAGCATATTGACTATGTTGAATTCGACCGGGCGCTGGAGGCAAAGCTTCGATCAAAGTTTGAGGACAGCGAATACGAGATTCAGATTATCGGGTTCGCCAAGCAGATTGGTGACATTGCTGAGGGCGCCTCATCGGTTCTTGAGTTCTGCATCATAGCGTTGTTGCTCACAGCCCTGGCGGTCTACTGGTATTGCCGCTCGATCCGTCTGACGCTGTTGCCGCTAGCCTGCTCTCTTGTGTCACTGGTCTGGCAATTCGGCACGTTGTATTTGCTTGGTTTCGGGCTTGACCCGCTAGGTGTCCTTGTTCCCTTTCTGGTGTTCGCGATTGGGGTTTCACACGGTATTCAGCAGATCAACTTCATCGTTCGTGAACTCGCACGCGGTAAGTCAATGGAGTCAGCGGCCAGATCGAGTTTCAGTGGCCTCTTGATACCCGGAACACTTGCGTTAGTAACCGCGTTTGTTTCGTTTGTCACGTTGATCTTAATGCCCATCCCTATGGTCCGAGAGCTGGCAATCACCGCATCGCTTGGTGTGGCATACAAGATCGTCACCAATTTGATCATGCTGCCGGTGGCAGCATCCATGTTACGAATGGGCCAGGGCTATGCAAAGGGCGCAGAGCTGAAGGCGGCGCAACGTGCGCGCTGGTTGCGTGTGTTGGCGCGCGTCGCAGTGCCTCGAAACGCCGCGGCGGTTCTGTTTATTGTGTTTGCGGTGTTTGCCACGGCTATTTGGCAGAGTCGAGATCGGGTAGTCGGAACGTTGCAAGCGGGCGCCCCTGAGCTACGACCCGAGGCTCGATTCAACAAGGATGCGGTGTCGATTTCCTCAAGCTATGACGTTGGGCTGGACTGGTTGACCGTCGTTTTCGAGGCGCCTCCTGGGTCATGCGAGAATGTCCAGATTGGTGCCTATCAAGATCGGTTTGTCTGGGCCATGCAGCCAGTTGAAGGGGTCATGTCGGTCCTTTCCTTTTCTTCACTGATGCGCCAGTACAACGAAGGCTATAACGAGGGAAATCCAAAGATGTCGGTGGTGCCGATTGCCCCGGCAAACTACGCAGCGTTGGGTGTTGAGATTGGTCGAGTACCAGGCATCATGCGCAAAGATTGCAGCATGATCGCCGCACACATTTACCTGGCTGACCATAAGGCAACCACCCTCAATCGCGTGATCGCTGCGGTCAAGAAATTCCGCAGTGAGGACAGACTGGCAGGTGTCACGATTCGCCTGGCTTCGGGCAATGCGGGAGTATTGGCAGCGGTCAACGAAGAGATCGAGCATAGCGAACTGCCAATGATGCTTTACGTGTATGCGACGATCATCTTGCTGGTGCTTTTTACCTACCGAGATCTTCGTGCTGTTCTGGCGTGCTGTTTTCCGCTCACGATCGGAACCTTCATTGGATATTGGTTTATGAAGGAGCTGCAAATAGGTCTGACCGTCGCAACGCTTCCTGTGATGGTGCTCGCGGTCGGCATTGGTGTTGACTACGCGTTTTATATTTATAACCGGCTGCAGCTTCATATGGCCAACGGTGTTGGTATTGTCAAGGCGCTGGAGCAATCTATCCTCGAGGTTGGTACCGCCACAATTTTTACCGCCATCACCCTCGCCGTGGGCGTTGCAACTTGGTCCTTTTCAGAGCTCAAGTTTCAAGCCGATATGGGTAAGTTGCTGGCGTTTATGTTCCTGGTAAACATGGTAATGGCGATTACTGTACTACCTGCTTTCGCGGTTTGGCTTGAACGGCTTTTCCCGCGCAGTGGCCCTGTGCGCGCACCTGGCCTGTTGGTGCATTGATGTCCGGAGCAGAAAATATGAATACGTTGTTTAAGCGGCTGGCCTGCGCTCTTGCGATCATTGCGGCGGCGATGATGGCCTCTGTAGCTTCAGCCTCTGAGCTCGTTGCTCAACTTCAGCCAACCCCGGCCGCAATATCACCTATAGCAACTGACGCTGCCATGCTGGCTGCCACTTGGGCAGGCCCACGCGTAGTCAGTGTTGGGGACAATGGCGTCATTCTGCTGTCAGACGACCGCGGTTTGTCCTTCCGCCAGGCTCAAGGGGTGCCAGTCAGTTCCATGCTGACTGGTGTCAGCTTTGCCGACCCTAAGAACGGCTGGGCGGTAGGACACTGGGGTGCCATTCTGGCAACCACTGATGGTGGTGAGAAATGGCGAGTCCAGCGGCTCGCTATGGCGGAGGATCGGCCACTGTTCGCCGTGCATTTCTTCGACGCTCAGCGTGGTGTCTCTGTTGGATTGTGGTCGCTCGTGCTGGTTACACAGGACGGTGGCAAGAGCTGGACTGAACAGAAGGTCAGTCCTAAAGACCAAGGGTTGTCTGACCTCAACTTGATCAATCTATTTCCTGACGCTAAAGGCGGTGTTTTCGCGACAGCTGAACGAGGTCGCTTGCTGCACTCTGCAGACGCTGGGCGCACGTGGGACTACTTGAGTACGGGTTATGAAGGGTCGCTGTGGTGCGGGGTGCAGTTAAGTGACGGGACGCTTTTGGTCGGAGGACAACGTGGAACATTGCTGCGTAGTGAAGACGGCGGGCAGAGTTGGGTGCGGGTGCCTCTTGGCAGTAAGAGTTCACTTACCTCCATCGATGCTAACGGTCTTGAGGTGATGGTCGTGGGTCTGGACGGTCTGCAAAAACATAGCCTCGACGGTGGGCGCACGTTTCAAGAGGCCACAGCTCCCAGCAAGGAGTCACTGACTGCGGTACTTGCTGCAGAGGATGGAAAGTGGCTGCTGTTCTCGCGCCACGGGATTGTCCCGCAGACCAAGTAAGCGATTGTCGGCTTGGGATACAGCATGGCTGCAACTCGGTTTAACTTTTAGGCGTCAAAAAACGGTCCTTGGAAGAGGGGCGAATTGCCTGGATAGACTTTTCATCAACGGGCGACGGGTATTGTCCAATGGCGGTGGTCGTTCGCATGATGAGGGTTTGAGCCTGCTGGTGACCAAGCAGAACTTCAACATCGCCCTGGATTGTGCTCAGTACGCTTTTGTGCTGGAGAACTGCCGGGTTGTGGATGAAGGTTTTTGCCGAGTTTTTGAAGCCTCGAACATGGGTTCACTTGAATCGATAACCCACTGAGCGGACAGTCACCAAGACACCTTCGATGCCCTGAATTTCCAACTTGCGACGCAGGTTATGGACATGCGCGTCGACGACTCTGGCGAGGGCCTCGCTTTCAGGCAGGCAGATGTCCAGCAACTCCTCACGGGTGAAGGCTTTGGTTGAGGTTTTCAGTAGCGTGGCCAGAATTTTGAATTCGGTAGGTGTCAGGTCCAACAGCAGCGGTTCATGATTGACGGTCTCGATACTGGCAGTGACTGCATTGAGATCAACCCGCAGGTTTTTATACCGCAGGTGCTGTTCAGCGACTGCACTTACGCCTGAGCGACGCAAGACTGCGTGAACCCGTGCGACCACTTCTTTGGGGTTGTAAGGTTTGACGACGTAATCGTCCGCGCCATAGCGCAAGGCACCCAGTTTTTCAGGCTCATCGCCCATCGCTGTGACCATGATGACGGGGGTATCGCCGCAGCGTCTGACAGCTGTCAGCACGTCGGTGCCGCTCACCCGAGGCAGCATGACATCCAGCAGAATCAGGTCGGGCTTGCATTGGCGATGTAGCTCAATGCCTCGTTGTCCGTCTTCGGCCAGTATCACCTCGAAGCCGTCTCGACGCAGGTAGGCCTCGAGAATGCTGGCGCTGTCGGCATCGTCTTCGACGACCAGAATACGTTTTCCTGACACGGTGGGCCTCTTGATCAAATCTTGATATTTGGCGAACGGTTTATTGATAGTCGGCGCCTAGGATCACGTCCAGACCTCACAGCACGAACTGATCCTATGTCGAAGAACGCACCGCTGTCCAAGACTATACGATTGCGTCAACGCTACTGGGTGGTGTTGTCGCTGACGCTGGGCTTAACAGGTTGTTCCCTGGCGCCCAGCTATGAACGACCGGCATTGTCCGTGCCGAAAACGCAGCAGGCGAGCGTTCTGGTAGAGGGCTTTGGGTTGTCGTCCACGCCAACTGAAATCAACCTTTCTCAGAACGAAGAACACCTGATTGCAGAGGTTTCACCCGAGGGGGGGCTCCGGCCACTGGTGCAGTTATCGCTGAGCTTCAATCGTGATTTCAGAGTGGCGGTTTTACGTATCGAGGAAGCTCAGTCTCTTTATCGTACGGCCCGGTCTGATCGCACACCCACTGTGGCCGCCGGCTTCGAACGTGATCGTCAGCAATTCGACAACGCCGCGATCAATGAACGCTATGGCCAGGACCTGACGTTCGCCTCGGTCGGTATTTCGAACTTCGAACTGGATTTTTTCGGTCGGGTTCGCAGTCTCTCCGAAGCGGCGCGACATGACTACCTAGCCACGATTTATGGCCAGCAATCGGCACGCAGTGCGCTGATCGCTGAAGTCGCCCGGTTGTATTTGCTTGAACGGCTGACGGCAGCGCAGCAAGTCGATGCGCGACTGATTGACGATGCCGAACAGACAATACTGGGTAGGGCGGAGGGGCTGCAGGTCGAAGGTGCCGCGTCGTTTGACGATGTCGCCTCCCAGCATGCAAAGGCACAAGACGCACACCTGCGACTGGCCGCTGCAACGGCAGAGCATGCGCGCTCACTCCAGGCGTTGTTGTTGGTGACAGGCTACGCGAAGCCACTGCCACCTATGAATAATGTTGAGTCTGTCGAGGTGGCGCCTGCTGACCTTGGCACTCCACAGTGGCTGGTTGATATGCCTTCTCAACGCCTGTTGGAGCGCTTTGATGTTCGACAGAGCGAGGAACGCTTGAAAGCCGCCAACGCCAACATTGGCGCCGCCCGGGCGGCTTTTTTTCCTTCGATCAAACTCAGCACCGGTATCGGCATTGCCAGCGATAGCTTGCGCACTTTGTTTGAAGGCGGCAATGGCACGTGGTTGTTTAGCCCCCAGCTCTCGCTGCCGTTGTTCGACGGCGGGCGCAATCGCGCCAACCTGAATCTGGCCGAAGTTCGTAAGCAAATTGCCGTCGCTCAATACGAAAAAACCGTGCAAACCGCGTTCCGCGAAATGGCAGACGTACTGACCGAGCGTCAGCATGTGCTGGAACGTGTGCGTAGCGAAAAGGTGCTGAGTGCTCTCGCGCAGAGCAAGGCGCAGCGAACGCTCGCTGAGCTTGAAGCGGGAGGTGCCGACCGCACCCTCTTGCTGGCTTCGCGGATTCGTGTGGCTCAGGCGGACATGGTTTGGCAACAGGCTCGTCAGGCGCTATTGCTCAACCGGCTGGACATTTATCGCGTGCTTTGTGGTGTTGACACTGCACCTGCCCAACTCCTTTCCGACAATGAGTCTTCGCAATGAACCGTCACTCTGAACAACCCGAAACTTTCTGGATGAAGGGGGGCGTTGAACGACAACCTTTGATGAAGTCGGGGAGCGCGATGTGTCATCGTTTCGAGGGGATTTGCCGGGCAACTGAATCGCTTATCGGCAGCTTTTATGTAGTCTGCCTTGTCGCTTTGCTCTTGAGTGGCTGTTCCCGCACCGCGCCCACAGAACCGCCTGTCACGCGCGCCGTCAAGGTGGAAGCGGCAAAGGCGGTGGCAGGAGCGGGCGGACGCTTCACTGGCATAGTCCGGCAGCGCCAGCGCGCCAGCCTGGCTTTTGAGTCCGCGGGGCGATTGGATAGTTTGCGCGTTGATGTCGGGGATAGGGTTCAACAAGGTCAGGTACTTGCCGCGCTCGATCCTCAGTCTGCGCGGCTGCGTCTGGAGCAGGCCAGGGCCAGCGTCAGTGCGAGCCAGGCGCAGGCTGCTGAGCGAAAAAGCAATTATCAGCGCCAACAGCGTTTGTATGCCGCCGGCAGTGTTGCGCAAAGCGTTGTTGAGTCGGCCGCAGTGGCTTATGGGCAGGCAGAGGCTGGGCAACGTCGAGCTATTTCGGATCTGGCTTTGGCGCAGCGTGAGGTTGAACACGCTCGGTTGGTCGCACCTTTTAGTGGGCGCATCGTGGCGCGCCTCGCTGATCGTTATGCGCAACTGATCGCCGGCAAGGTGGTGCTTGAGTTGGAATCTAGTGATGACTGGCAGGTGGTGGCGGCTGTGCCCGCCGCGCTGACCCAAGGACTGAAGCCAGGTGATGCAGCGCAGGCCTATGCTGCGGCGCAACCCTCCACGTCCTTGGACCTGGTGCTCGAAGGGGTCTCGCCCAGGGCGGAAAATGGGTTGTTACAAACCTGCATTTTTCGTCTGCGTACTCCGTCAGTCGCGCTGTCCAGTGGCTTGACCGTCGTTGTCCAGCTGCACGCGGATGCACCTCGTCAACTTTCCATTCCTGTGTCGGCGCTGTCGATGGGGCCGACCAGTGCCAGCGCTCAAGTCTTCGTCTACCAGCCCGCCGCGACGAACACAACGCTTGGCAGCGTAACGACCAGGAGCGTATCGATCGCGGGTGTCGAGCAAGGCCGTGCCTTGATCGACAGCGGACTGGCCGACGGCGAACAGGTGGTTACTGCCGGTGTCGCCTTTCTGTCCAACGGTCAGGCGGTGAGCCTGTATCAACCTTCTACTCGGCTGGCGCACAACTAGATCATGAACCTTACTCGTAGTGCGATGGATGCCAGCCGCTTGACCTTGTTTGCCGCTTTACTGGTGCTGGTGGCCGGTGTCCTGACTTTCTGGAGCTTTCCTTCCCAGGAAGAGCCGTCGGTGACGATCCGTGACGCGCTGGTCAGCGTGGCATTTCCCGGGTTGCCGGCGGAACGGGTCGAGGAACTGCTGGCCAAGCCAATGGAGGACAAGCTCCGGGAGCTGCCTGAGATCAAGAACCTGATCACAACCGTACGGCCGGGCAGCGTGATCATCCAGATCACCGCCTATGACGAGGTCAAGGACCTGGGGGTGTTATGGCAGCGGGTCAGGGCCAAAGCGGCTGATGCCGGGGCGAGCTTTCCGCCCGGTACCCTGGGGCCCTTCGTGGACGACGACTTCGGACAGGTTGCGGTGGCGTCAATTGCCGTCACCGCGCCCGGATTTGCCATGAATGAAATGCGCGGACCGATCAAGCGCTTGCGTAACCAGCTGTATGCCTTGCCGGGTGTGGACCGGATCTCTTTGTACGGCTTGCAGGAGGAGCGGCTCTACCTCGATTTTGATCGCCAACGCCTGGCGGGGTTTGGCCTCTCGATTCAACAATTGCTGCAGCAGCTTCAGAGACAGAATGTCATTGTGTCGTCGGGAAGCCCCTTGCTGGGCGAGCAGAAAACCACGGTCACGGTGACAGGTGAGGTGCTCTCTGCTGCGCAGTTGGAGCAGTTGCCGATTCGGCTGGAGAAAGGGCAGTCGGTGGCACTGGAGAAGTTGGCCACAATTTCAGTAGCAGCCAACGAGCAGCCGGACAGTGCTGCGGTATACCAGGCACAGGATGCGGTGGTGCTGGCTGTTTCAATGAAGGCCGGGCTCAATATCCAGTCTTTTGGACAGGCCTTGCGCGAGCGCCTGGCGCAATTGGAGCAACAGTTGCCGCTGGGTTTTTCGATGCATGTGGTGACCTTCCAGGCCGATGTTGTGCATCACGAAATGGCCAAGATGCAACACGTGATGATGGAAACCGTAGTGATCGTCATGGCCGTGGTCATGCTGTTTCTCGGTTGGCGAACTGGATTGGTGGTGGGGGTGATCGTACCGCTGACCATCCTCGGAACTCTGATCGTGATGCGTGCCCTGGGTGTAGAGCTGCAGACGGTTTCGATCGCCGCGATCATCCTCGCATTGGGCTTGCTGGTGGATAACGGCATTGTCATCGCCGAGGATATCGAGCGTCGGCTGCAGGCGGGGGAAGAGCGTCAGCGCGCCTGTGAGGACGCCGGACGCAGTTTGATGATCCCGTTGCTAACCTCTTCTCTGGTCATCATCCTGGCGTTCTCACCCTTCTTTCTCGGCCAGACCAGCACCAATGAATACCTGCGGTCTTTGGCTATTGTGCTGGCCATCACGTTGCTTGGGCCCTGGCTGCTGAGCGTGACGGTGACGCCATTGCTGTGTTTGCGCTTTGCCAAGGCGCCGGTGCCGGGAAAGGAGGATGCCCATTCACACGGCTACGACTCGCTATTTTACCGTGGCTATCGCCGAGTGATCGAGGGACTGTTGCAGCATCCCTGGCTTTTTCTCGGCAGCATGCTGGCGTTGTTAACCGTGGCGATTGTCGTGCTGACCCATGTGCCCTATGACTTTTTGCCGAAATCGGACCGCAAGCAGTTTCAGATACCCATCACTCTGGAGCCGGGCACGAGCTCGCGTGTGACCTTGCAAACCGTGCGCGATATCAGTCAGTGGTTGAGCGCCGATAAAGATGTGGTCAACAGTATCGGCTATGCGGCCGAGGGCGGGCCGCGGATTGTGCTGGGACTCAATCCGACCTTGCCGGCGCCGGATGTTGCCTACTTCACCGTCAGTGTGCGCGATGACGTTGATATCGATACAGTGATTGCGCGTACAAACCGCTATCTGTTGTCCCAGCACCCGGAGGTTCAAGCGCAGCCCAAGCGATTTTCAATGGGCACCACCGAAGCTGGCGTCGCCATCTATCGGGTGATCGGACCGGATGAAAGCGTACTGCGAGGTATCGCGGGCAAGATCGAAGCAGCGCTCATGGCGCTGCCTGGTACGCAAGACGTGCGTAACGATTGGCGCTCACGGCAACTGCGTTACAGCGTCGTCGTCGATCAGTACCAGGCGCGAAGGGCTGGGGTCAGCACCCAGGACATTGCCCAGGCGTTGCAGCTGCGCAGCGGGGGCTTGCTGGCGTCTTCGATGCAGGATGGCGAGACGAGCGTACCCATTGTCTTGCGCGAACCCACGAACGCCAGTACCCCGACGAACGATCTGGGGAGCACCCTGATCCATCCGGCTGCGGGGGGCGATGCGTTACCTCTGGCTGCCGTCGCGACAGTGCGCGCCGAGGTCGAAGCGTCGACTATCCTGCGTCGCAACCTGGAGCGGACGATCACGGTGGTTGGGCACAATCCGTCGCTGACAGCCAGCTCGATTGTCGAGCGCCTGGCGCCGCAGGTCGATGCCATGGGCCTGCCGCCTGGATACCGGATCGAACTGGGCGGAGAGATCGAGGACTCTGCCGCGGCCAACCAGGCGTTACTGCAGTACCTGCCGCATGCGCTGGTTGCGATGTTGTTGCTGTTCGTCTGGCAGTTCAACTCGTTTCGAAAGCTGTTGATCGTGGTGGCCAGCGTGCCATTTGTTTTGATCGGCGTGTCGGCGGCCTTGGTTCTGACCGGTTACCCGTTCGGATTCATGGCAACCTTTGGCTTGCTATCCCTGGCCGGCATCATCGTCAACAATGCGGTGTTGCTGTTGGAGCGTATCGAGGTCGAACGGGGAGAGGGTTTGCCGCTACACGAAGCCGTGGTGGGGGCTGCGGTCAAGCGGCTGCGACCCATTATCATGACCAAGTTGACCTGTATCATTGGTCTGATTCCGTTGATGCTGTTCGCCGGTCCGCTGTGGAAAGGCATGGCCATTACGATCATGGGAGGACTCGCCCTGGGGACTCTGGTGACGCTGGGGCTGATTCCAGTGCTCTATGGGTTGTTGTTTCGTAAACGCTCAGAAAAGTCAGCTGATGTGCTCAGCTCAAGTCGGGTTGTGTAACGATGAGGACTCGACTCGCCGGGAGGCGCTGATGATCCCCCCCGGATACCGCCGTCTGGCACTGGCCGACCCGTAGACCCAGACCATCATCCCCCAGCCGGGTGATTGTCCTGCATACCAGCAGGTTGCTCTGTGAATCGCATAATCAGTCAGCGACAGGGAGGGCGCTTAAGGCGTTCGTTACAAAGTCCGTTGACGACCCCTTTTACGTCCACTTCGCCCCTGCTTGCTCCTGCACTTCTTGGCTAACTTAGGCTTCTGGTTATAGATCCCGAGGAGTGCAAAGTGAACAACGAAAACAAGATCTACGATTGCGCTGGCGCGGTGTGCATTATCGGTGGCGGTTCTGTGGGCGGCAGGTCGAAGGCTACCGTCAACAGTATCCCGGGACAGGGCGTTCGTGTCCGGGTGCATATCCCTATTCAGCCGGCCCCGGAGGCCCCATGATCCGATTGATGATCGCTGATGATCACGCAATTATGCGTGAAGGCCTGAAACAGATCTTCGCCTTGGCCAGCGACCTGAAAGTTGTGGCCGAGGCGGAAAACGGTGTCATGTTGCTCGAACGGCTGCGTCAGGACGACGTAGACTTTCTCCTGCTTGACATGAACATGCCGGGCATCTGTGGCGAAGATCTGATTGCGCGCATCCGTATCCGTTATCGGCAATTACCGATCCTCGTGCTGAGTATGCACAATGAAGTACAGATCGCCCAGCGGGCGCTCTGGTCGGGTGCCTGCGGCTATCTGACCAAGGATAGCGACCCTGAAGCCCTATTTACGGCTATCCGTAAAGTGGCTGCCGGCGGGCGTTATATCGACGCCGGTTTGGCCGAACAAATCGTTTTTGCCGCCAGTGGCCCGGGACCATGCAGCCAACATGACGCGCTTACCAACCGGGAACTGCAAGTCATGCGTCTGCTGTCCTGTGGCCTAAGCGTCTCGCGGATTGCTATGCAACTGGTCATCAGCCATAAGACCGTCAGTACCCACAAAGCTCGCCTTATGGAAAAAATGGGCTTCACCAGTACAGCCGATATCGTTCGCTATGCCATGACCCAGCCGTCGCTCTGAGCATTCACGCCTCAAGTTAGAATTGGCTGAACGAGTACCGTCGAGTCGATGTAATCCGGAGGCCAATGCGTGCTCGGTTTGGGGTATATAAAACAGCTTGGCGTGCGGCGCCAAGCTTTAGATTAAACTTCAGAGATCAAGGTAAGGTGAACAGCACTTTGACTTTGTCATTCACCGTCGATTTATCCACATAACCGATAGCGTCTGCCTGTGAAGAAACTCGAGTAATGACGGCGTTGTCGTCCACTACGCTGGGCAGTGGTTGGCCTTTACCGGTGAATATCACACCTGACCAATAGGACTTCAACTGCGCTTCATTTTTATTGGTGACAGCACGGTAGAACTTATCCTTGGTGGGGCTCCAAGCGGTCTGATCCACCGCCTTGAACGAATTGTCCTTGCCAAGAAAAATGTTCGCTACGTCCGATTGGGTGGGCGCCGAACTTGCGCCTGTATTGACGATCACCGCCACTTCGGCGTTTGCTAACGAGCCGAAGGTCAGTAACGTGCAGGCGCTGAGAGCGCTAATGATCAGTTTCATTTTTGCTCTCCTTAGAATACGAAATCGACGCCGATACTAATGATGTCACCCTCGAAGTTTCGTGAGGGGGCGCCGAGGGCGCCTGAAGTTTGGGAAAACAGAGCATTGTTGAAAGTTTCCTGGGCGTTCTTGACGAACACTCCCGAAGTGCCACCATGAGTGTCGACTCGCTTGAACTCGCCCTTCACTATAACCGACGGAGTAACGCTGTAGTTCAGGCCGTAGGTCCAAGAGTTTTCACACCCGGAATCATCTTTCATGTGACCATAGGTGACGTGAGCGAGGAAGTCGCCGAAGCGGCGTCCTGCCATGAAGTACATTGCCTCAACGGGACTCGAGCCTTCGGCTATAGTGCGACGGGTCCATTCGTCGCTGGTGATCCATATGCCGTTATCGTATTGGTAACCCACTGAGGTAAAAGTCGCGTGGGTGTTATCAAGTTTAACCAGCGTCTGATCAACGACTCCGAATGGGGTGGTGATAGGCGCATGGTCATCGGAAGTTACATCCGTCTGGGCATAACCAATGCGCAAGGAGCCGAAGTTGTTGACGGCCAACGTAGCGTTAGCGGCAAAAAAATTCTTGTAGTCCACATCGTAAAGCTCATCGAGTATGAACAGTTTACGATTGTTGGCGGCACCACCGGAGGCCTGAACCGTCAGTGAACCAAACGATAACGGCTCGGTATAGATGAAGTCGGCGCCTTCGTAGTTGGTGATTTGGACCTGGCTGTAGACTTCGTCTGGCAGGCGAATCCAGGGGTTGGTAAAACCAATATTGAGTGTGTCCGAGTACATATAAGCCGTTCCGCCAAGGCGGCCGGCGCGGAATTTCAATTTATCGGTTGCCTGCCATGACAGGTATAGCCACTCCAGATTCCCCTGCCACTCATCTTGTTGTGGCTTGATGATCGCTTGAGCGGTCAAACCGACAGTATCGGTAATGCCGTACTGTAATTGCCCACCCAGTTTGGATAGCTGGTCACCCCGCCAATGATCATTCGTCTGACCGGTGATGCCGTAACCATGGCTGTCGCCCGCACCGCCCAGGTGCGTAACACCCAAGGTGCCAAAACCATTAAAACGATAGTCGCCTTGATCCAGCGCGAACGCCGGACTGCTCGCCACGCACAGCGCAGCGATACTTAAGACTCGAGTACTGATCATTCGGATTGCTCTCTTGGTGTTGTGTTAAACGCTGAACTGAGCGGTTGCCGCTCTTAGGTCGTCGCCTGTGCCGACCAGCTGTTCGCCCAGGCGAGCCGTGGCGTCGGCACCATTAGCGGATACTTGTGAATCGAGCTTGAGGACTTCAGTCTCTCGCTGGATAGAGTTCGACAGACCGATTTGCTCATGGGTGAACTGAGCGATACCGGCGTTCAACTCATTGATCTGGTGCACAGCCCCCGCAATGGCTTCCAACGTCTGGGTAGCCTGCACTGAGCGCTCGATACTGGCCTGGGCCTTTTCGCCATTGAGCACCATGATGTCGAGCACTCTGTTTGCACTGTTCTGCAAGCGCTGAATGATGTGTTGGATTTCGGCAGTGGACGCGGTGGTTTTCTGTGCAAGGTTGCGTACTTCATCGGCTACCACCGCAAACCCACGTCCTTGTTCACCGGCGCGGGCAGCCTCGATGGCGGCGTTGAGTGCCAACAGATTGGTCTGTTCGGCCACACTGCGGATGACGGTCAGGACCGAACCCACTTGCTGGGTTTCTTCTTCCAATTGTTGCATGGCCTGAACCGCTTCAAGCACGCTGACACCCAGGTCGCTGATATGGTTCGATAGCCCGCCGATGTTTTGGCGAGCGGAGTCGGCCTGCTTGAACGCCGCACCGGCCTTCTGTGAAGCCTGCTGGGAGCGTTGGGCAACTTCCTGGATGCTGACCGTCATCGTATGGATATCGCTACTGATCGAATCGATACGACCTTGCTGGGACTTAGTGTTTTCTTCTGAGCTCTGAGTCAGTCGGTAGAGGTGCGTGGACATTGCACCCAATGGGCTCGCCGCCTCGACGATCTGGTGGATCGTTGCCTGCAATTTATCGAGAAAACTGTTGAACAGCTTGATCATTTCCCCAATTTCATCGTCCGAGCGCACATCGACTCTTCGTGTCAGGTCACCGTCGCCGCTGGCAATTGCTGTGAGGGAGTCAATCACGCCATGAACGTTGTTCATGATTCGCCGAATGACAAGCACTGAACCTGTGCTCACCAGCAACACCAGTATCATCGTCAGAATGTATCCAACCCGAGTGGTGGTGGCGTTATCCGTGCGGGTCAGCGACAGGTTGGCCTGAAAGTCCTGGTAGGCATTGGCCCGGAAGGTGTCACCCAGCCCTTGGGCGGTTTTCAGATCAATGCTCATGCGGTCAATGTTGGAGTGTAAGCTTTCGAAGGTACCGGAGCCCTTTATCAGTTGCTCGGACGTCGAGAAGGCGTTATCAGCGTAGCGTTTGATCGCCTCGTTCCAGGTCGTCAGTTTTTGATTGCGTGCCGGCTGCTGCTCGGAAAGCTGTTTAAGCTCAGATTGCTTGGCAACGATGTCATCAACTATTTTATGTCCCTCGTTGAGGGCCTCTATCTCACCGGCGGTGACCGCGCTGTTGAGCAAGCCCGGTAAGCGGGAAAACTGGAAGATCACGGCATCTGTTTTTTCAAGCGTTGGATAGCTACCGTTTTCCAATTCGAACAGACGAGTATCGGTATTTGATAACTGCAAGGACGTATAACCGACAAAAACTAACAGTCCAAAAAGTGCCACTGCTGGCATAATCGACAATTTCAATGTCAGGGATATTTTTGCTCGCATTTTTTTGTTCTCAGAGGCGGAGCAGAGTCGTTTAAAGTACGAAAGTCAACGCTGATCGTTTAGTACTCCATTGACTATAGACAGGCTGTAAAACCCTCCGGCGCTCATCGACAGTCGCACTCAACTGACAGAATCAATAACATCACAGCTACGCCTTCTGAGGAGGGGGTGGTGGCGTGATTGTTATGGCATATTCTTCATCCGATGGTGGATTTTCTGGTGGGTGTCGGAGTCAGTAACTCTGTGTCGAAGGAGTGGAAGCAACATGCTATTCGCGTTAAATGCTACAGGCCATGCTCTGCGCTTGACTATCAGGGGGCGCTGATTTTTTGGGTAGGCGGATTTGTGGATTTAGTAGGCATTGCCCTACTGGCGCAGTTTGCGGAAGGGCATTAAGAATATGCAGGCGATCAAATCCTGGATCTGAACATTACAGAGGGCTTACGCAAAAAAGTATCGAATGTAAGCGTTCATGGTTGTATCTCAGTAGTTGATCCATGACCTCGTCGTTGAGTTGGCGCCGTGTGATCCTGCAGGTCGGCGCCGTGGACCCGAGCTGGGTGGAGAGATCAAGGACTCGCCTGGGGGACTCTTCAATCAAACCTTAAAGCGATTGACCAAATCACTGAGGTCGCCCGCAAGCCTTGAGAGCTCCTGGCTTGCTGTATGCGTCTGCTCCGCACCTGCCGAGGTCTGGATCGAGAGGTCGTGTATCCGGACGAGATTGCGGTCCACCTCTCGAGCGACCTCCGACTGCTCTTGGGCCGCACTGGCGATTACCATATTACGTTCGTTAATCCCTGATACGGCATGCGCAATGGTACTGAGAGCATCATTGGCCGCCTGGGCCTGCACCTGCGTCTGGCGGGCTTGGTCCGCACTGGTGAGTAGGGCCTCCACCGTCTGGTGGGTACCTTGTTGAATGGTGCTGATCATGGTTTCAATTTCGCGAGTCGACTCTCCGGTACGATGAGCCAACGAGCGGACTTCATCCGCAACAACGGCAAATCCGCGGCCAGCCTCACCTGCACGTGCTGCTTCGATCGCCGCATTGAGCGCCAGCAGATTGGTCTGCTCTGCTACAGCCCGTATGACGTCCAGAACTTTGCTGATGCTCCGTGTCTGCTCGGCCAGGTTCCGCGCTTGATCCGATGCGTCGACCACGTTATCGGTGAGGGCGCTGATAGCCGTTAACGTATCGGCCAGTTGTACTTGGCCCTGGCGCGCGGTGTCGGAGGCGGCCCTGGATTCGTTGGAGGTCGCAACTGCGTTGGAGGCCACCTCCTCAACGGCATGGCTCATCTCCGTGACGGCTGTCGCGGCCATATCTATTTCGGCGTTCTGCTGATGCAGGCCTTGGGCGCTTTCATTCATGACAGCGCTCATTTCCTCCGTCGAGGAGGCGAGTTGTTCGGCAGATTTACCAATGCGGTCGAGTGTTTCGCGTAGAGTGGTTTGCATGGAGGCCATTGACCTGAGGAGTAGTGAGGCTTCATCTACGCCCGTGGTGTCCAGGTGCTGTGTCAGGTTTCCCGACGCAATGGTTTCAGCCGCCTGCACGGCAGCATCAAGGGGGATTGTCAGACTGCGAGTCAGGCGCCAGGAAAGTAGGAGGGTCAGTAAGAGCGCGAGTGCAATTACAATGGCGGTGATCGTTTTGGATTCGCTGTAAAGTGTAGCGCCCACTTGGGTATGGTAGGCCGTGAGGTCGAGGCTGTGCGTCTGGAGCCGCTTGGCGAATTCATTCATCCGGTTGCCGCTATTGGCCATGGTCGACATGATCTGAATGCGGGCTTGGTCCAGGTTGCCTTGCTTGACGAGTGCGGTAAGCTGGTCTACTTGAATAAGATAGTCACGATAAGCGGCGTGCAGTTGGTCAAAGGTGGCGCGTTCTTCTCCGGTAACGCCCAGGGCCTCGTATCTGGCGAACTCTGCGTCAACGCCCTGGCCAATTTTCCTGATCGACTCCCGAGTGGTATCCACGGCCGAGGGGACTGCTGCCAACCGGAGCGTCTCTACTCGAACCCTTGCCAGCTGTAGGGCCAGATTATCAATGGAGACAATGCCCGGTATGGCGTCTCTTTCAATCAGCTCACTTTCAGTACGTATGCTGGACAGTTGATGGAGGCCGAAAAAACCCAGTGCGGCGACTACAACGGCTATCAGCCCAAAACATAACGTGCTGCGAGGGGCTATTTTAAGAGAACGGAGATTCATGTCTAGTCCTGTATTAGTGTTACCGCCGGGATGTCGGTGCAACTAAATTATCGGCGGCATGGATCGTATCTGAAGGTTTTGTGAATGTGGGGCTGAATTTTTTTAGAAATTATCGTGTGCCGAAAACAACATTTCCAAAAGTAATATTTTTTGATGAGTATTTTTCGCTTGATTGTTTTTGTTGAGTTGTTTTTGGGGGGCGTCTCACGTGAGGTACTTGGCGCTCGCAAGTAGGAGCGGTGGCTGTAGTTTGAATATTTCAGTTTGTAGGATTGCAGATGGACCGCAACAAGAGCAGTTGGTGTGTGGCACGTCAACCGCTGCACGGCATTAGCCTAGCCCGATATCGATGGCATTTCTCCACCAACCCTCTGCCAAAGCCTTGGATAGTTGCATTTTCAGTAGCATTTCTACACGCCTTGCTGCGCCGGACAACGGGCGCTTGGAGTGAGTGGCACAGTAGATCGTGCGCTTGATAGTTGGCGACACAATGCGAGCTGTGTAGATGTGTTCCGGATGGCGGTGAACCGCAGCGAGCGATAATATGGTGTAGCATTGCGTGTCGATGACCATTTGCTGCAATGGTTCATGAGCATCAATTTCGGCAATGATATCCAGACTCACACCATGGCCGATTACCACATCATCGATAACACGCCTCAGCCCGTGTCCGGCGCCAGGTAACACGAGTGGGAATTGATTCAGCAATGAGGCCCTTAGCTCACCGTCGCTGTTAAGTGCGTCTCGACGGAAGCTGTCCGTATGGCCTGCGATGAAAAGATCCTCTGTGATTAGAGGCGTGGTCACCAGATCTTCTGTCTGATGGGTCGAGAATATCAACCCTAGATCAATTTCACCTGTTATCAACCACTCCCGAAGATGCCCACTCAGGCCGCTGACAATTCGCATCTTAACGTTAGGCAGCTCGCGTTTGACCGCCCTGATCAACGGCACTGCCAGTAAAGACGTCAAGGAACCGGGCAGCCCGACCGCGACAGAGCCATGCTCTGCCGACCTCAGATGCTGCATTGCCTGCTTTGCGCCTTGGAAAGCGGCCTGGACATTCTTCGCATGTCCAAGAAAGTCACGTCCTTCGGGGGTGAGGGTCACGCCATCGAAACGACGTTCGAATAGGAGCACTCCAATTTCCTCTTCAAGCAGCTTGATCTGTGCACTGATTGAAGGCTGAGAAATATGGAGATTATTAGCGGCTTTCTGGAAAGACCGCTGTTCAGCCACAGCCATGAAGTATGTGATTTGCTTCAGGTTCAACAGCAGTCCTTCCAGTTCGTGATGAGGTGTCAGCGAGTATTTGATGACTCGTCAAGCAGGCGCTTTGCACGCAGGTAAACAGGCTTGTCGATCATTAGATCACCGACCTTGATAGCGCCCAGCCCTTTGCGGTCTGCTTCATGGAATGCATCGACAATGGTGGTAGCCTCAGCTAGCGCAGCGCTGTTTGGAGTATAACATTCGTTAATTGCGTCCAGGTATTTAGGATGTACGACTACCGCTCCACGAAACCCCAGAGATTTGGCTTCATCCAGTTTTGCCTTGAAGCCGGTACTGTCCCCAAGGTCCGCGATTGAACCGATGAAACCAATGGGCTGTATGCCGGCGGCGCGACAGGCAAAAAGTACCATCATGCTCGGCCCCATCAGTAGTGATGGGATAGGTTTTCCACCGCAATCAAGGGAAAAGTCTTCGCTTCCCAGCATCATTCCCATAATGCGCGGGTCGGCAGCGGCGATCTGATGAAGTGCGGGTAGCGCAATCGCCGATTCAATCTGAAGAAGGAATCTAATCCGGCCCGGAGCAAGCTGCTTTTCTCTTTCAAGGTCGCCAACCAATTGGCTGATGAGCTGGACATCACGATAGTGCTCGACTTTGGGCAGCAGAACGATGTCCAGGTTTTCTCCGATTACTGCTCTCAGATCGCAGACAGCGGTGTTAAGAGGTCCATTCACCCGGACAGCTGCCAGCTTTTTGGAAGCTTTGATCCGTTGAAGGTTATCGTTAATCGAATGGCGGGCAGCTGACTTCCGACTCTCATGAACACCATCTTCCAGGTCCAGGATGATCACATCGGTAGGGCGACCAAGTGCGCTCTCGATAATTTTGGCGTTATCAGCAGGTGCGAATAAAAATGAACGGATCATGGCTTTAACTCTTATTGGCTGGGTAGTGGCCGAGTTCACGGAGGATTTCTTCGTTGTGCTCCCCGACCTTGGGGGCTGGGCGTCTGAAGCCGCCAGGCGTTCCCACAAGTCGAGGAACAATGTTATGCATCGGGATTGTATTCATGTCTTCATCAGGCAAATGTACGATCGTCTGACGCCCCATTGTGTAAGGGTGATCAATCAGATCGGCTACCGTGCAAACCGGGCCGACGGTCACTGCTGCCTGCTCAAAGATCTCCAGTGCCTGATCCCGTGTGTGCTGCATCATGAATCGGCCGATGATTGCATCGAGCTGTTCGCGGTTTTTGACCCTGGCGTTGTTGTCAATGAAGCGCTCGTCACGTTTCAGTTCGGGCTTGCCAATAGTGTCGAAGATTTTCATGGCCATCGACTGCATGGAGCCCGAAAGGGCCACATATTTGCCGTCGCTGCACATATATATATTTCTGGGCGCGGCATGACTTGCTTGATTTCCGGTGCGTTCGGTAGGTATACCTGTTAGTTGGATTTTCGCGGCTTCCGAGGAAATAACCGAGAAGATGGGCTCAAAAAGCGACAGGTCGATGACTTGACCTTTCTTCGAACGATTCACTTGATGCAGGGCTGTGAGTACCCCTGCGGCCCCGTAAACCCCCGCAATCATGTCCGCAAGCGCAAGGGGGGGAAGTGAGGGGGGCTTGTCGGCGAATCCATTTAAGGCCGCGAACCCGGACATTGCCTCAATCAGCGTGCCGAAGCCGGGTTTTTCTTTGTAAGGACCGGTCTGTCCCCATCCAGAGATTCGAACGATGATCAGCTTGGGATTGATTTCGAGCAGGGTTTCCGGCGCCAACCCCATTTTTTCCAGCGTCCCGGGCACGAAATTTTCGATGAAAACATCACTCGTCTTAACTAGCTTCAGCACCACGTCCATGCCTTCAATGGATCGCAGATCAAGTGCCAGTGATCGTTTATTGCGACCATAGATTTTCCAATAAACATCAATTCCTTTTTCTTTCCACTCTCGCAAATCATCACCGGTATTCGCCCGCTCAATTTTAATGACGTCGGCACCAAAGTCAGCGAGGTACACGCTGAGCATGTTGCCCGCCACCAGTCGAGAGAGGTCTAGCACCCTGATATCGTTCAACGGTCCGACGTTATTTTTATCATATTTCATATCTGCGAATTCCTAAGGGTGCAGCGTGGTATGCATTCAAGTTATGTAGGCTGGCCGTCCTTCACAAGTAGTTTTTTTAGATACCCCTTCAAGGTTTGGCCTATGTGGCTGGTTATAGGCAGAACCTGCACCCCATCATGGAAACTAGTATTTCCCAAGCTTGGGCTGATCTGGCTAATGTCGATTAATCAATAAAAAGTGTTCTTCAGAACCGGTAGGTGAAAAATGTACACACAGAACTTTACGCCCATTACGGGGTCTTTAGGCCTCTCCGCATTAAGCGCAGTGATCCCACTCTTTGTTCTCTTTGTCTTACTAGGGCTCCTCAAGGTGTCCGCCCGCTGGGCGGCGTTGTCTGCCTTGATTGCTGCGATCGGAATTGCGTTCTGGGTCTACGAAATGCCAGCAGTTCAAATCGCGAGCGGGACGCTGGAGGGGGCGGCAACGGGCTTCTTTCCCATCATCTGGATTGGCATCAATGCAATCTGGTTATTCCGCCTGACGCAGCTAAGCGGCCACGACAAGGTCATTCGAGGGGCACTCGCAAGGCTCAGCCCCGATTTACGAGTACAGACGTTACTCATTGCTTTTTGCTTCGGAGCACTGCTTGAGTCCTTGGCCGGGGGAGGCGCGCCCGTTGCCATTTGTGCGGTGATGCTGATTGCACTTGGCATAAAGCCGGTGCAAGCTGCGGCCATTTGCCTCATAGCGGATACCAGTCCTGTTGCATTTGGATCACTTGGTCTGCCCATCTCAGTATTATCAAAAGTGACTGGCTTGCCCGTCCATGAGCTAGGGGTGATGGTTGGACGCCAGACACCAATTCTCGCGCTTTTCATCCCATTGATTCTGATTGTGATCGCGGACGGACGCCGGGGGCTGAAGGAAATTTGGCCTTTAGCGCTCGTCGCGGGTATTAGCTTCGCAACCGGCCAGGCCGTTGGTTCAATGTACTTACCGATCGAGTTAGTGGATATCAGCGCCGCATTACTGTGTATTGGGGCCGTCGTAACTTTCCTCAAAGTCTGGAGTCCGGAACGCGTCCGCGAAACTGAAAGCTCAGCTGTTTTGGGCCCCGCGATTTTTGTTCCCGCGAAAAATGAGCGTTTCGAAATGCTGCAATCAGCTTCAACCTTGAATAGCGGAGGCGGCGCCGGGATTATACAAGGCACAAGCTCTGGATCAAGACGATATTCTGCTCGAACACTCGTTGTGGCTCGGGAGACAATCGAACTTTTTCGGGCTTTTGCTCCCTATGCCATCGTCATTGCACTGGTGGCTCTCAGTCAAATAAAAGTGTTGAAAGAGTTACTTGAACTAGGTACGAGTACTCTCCACTGGCCGCTATTGGACGTCGTCACGCCCGAAGGAAGGCCGCTTGGCGTCGTCAATGCGAAATTTGAGTGGCTGCTTTCAGCTGGCTCAATTGTACTGTTTGCTGGTTGTTTGACCATTCCGGTATTGGGGTTAAGCGCTAAACAAGCTTTAAAGGTCTATCTGAAAAATCTTGGTGAGCTGAAGTGGGCGATATTTACTGTTTGCTCTGTTGTCGGTGTTGCCTATGTGATGAATCTGTCCGGTCAGATAGTAACGCTGGGTATTTGGGCTGCTCAAACGGGTCCCGCATTTGCATTTATTTCACCAATCCTGGGATGGATTGCTACTAGCTTGACGGGATCTGACACCTCCGCCAATGCATTGTTTGGGGTGTTGCAGATCACAACCGCCCATCACACCGGCCTGTCAGATGTGCTGCTTGCCGCCGCGAATTCCTCTGGTGGCGTGGTGGGCAAGGCTATTTCACCTCAGAACTTGACTATTGCTGCTGTAGCTGTGGGGATATCAGGGAAGGAGGGGGTGCTGTTTCGCAAAGTCATTGGTTGGACCCTGCTGATGATCACGATCATGAGCGTTCTGGTTCTCTTTCAATCCACCCCGGTGTTGAGTTGGATGGTCCCGAGCGTTCACTCATGATCACTAACATCGTCTGGACCAACAGCATGGGTCCGCGCAGTTGTCAGGAAAGAGGTTGACATGAAAGCTGTATTTCTCGATAGCGATACTATGCCCCTTTCGTTTGAGCGCGAGGGGCCAATTCAATGGGTATTAAGATCCAGCACAAAGCCGTTCGAGGTTGTGTCGGCGCTTCTGGATGTTGAGATTGCGATCACGAACAAGGTCAATCTCACGGCATCAATTTTAGAACAACTGCCGAAATTGAAGTATGTATGCGTGGCGGCATCGGGTTATGATTGAGTTGACATTGCGGCCTGTCAGGCGCGAGGAGTGAAGGTGAGCAATGCGCCTGGATACTCATCGTTAAGTGTGGCTGAGCACGTGATGACTTCGATTTTTATGCTTAGACGCCGTTTCTTCGAATACCAGCGCCTCGCCCAAACAGAGTGGCATTCCTCTCAACATTTTTGTGTACATGGTGGAGCCATTCGGGACGTCCGTGGTGCAATTCTCGGTATCGTTGGCCGCGGGGCTATCGGTCAATCTGTAGCAGAGCTGGCCAGTGCGCTGGGAATGAAAGTTCTGTTCGCCGAGCATCGAGAGGCTCACACCATACGGAAAGGTTATACGGCTTTCGAGGATGTCTTGCGTCAAGCTGACATCCTTACGCTCCACTGCCCTTTAACGACCGCATCACATAATTTACTCGATGCTAAGGCATTTAAAGTTATGAAGTCCTCCTCTCTATTGATCAATACAGCTCGAGGTCCATTGGTTGAGCTGGAAGCGCTGAAGAATGCATTAACATCAGGACTCATTGCTGGCGCATCGATCGATGTTCTGGATACAGAGCCGCCCGCCATGGGCCATCGATTGATAGGACTTGATCATCCCAATCTCATTGTTACACCCCACGTCGCCTGGGCGAGCACTAGCAGTGTGGCTAGGCTGGACGATATCATTGTTGCTAATGTTATGGGGTTCTATGACGGAAATCCGATCAATTTGATATGTTGATTCGTCAAAGGGGAACACGATGCTCCACATGCGGTTCAGTGGCGCGGTTAGGTGAAATACAGAGGATCAAGAAATTTATTCTTCTCTCAATGGGGACCCGTTCTGACGCGCACTTAATCAACGTGCTGCGTAATCATCGGCGGGCCGGATCATCATTGAGGTATGGTGTTGTTCAGCTCCATGATCCTCCGAGACTGAACACCTAGAACCAGCGATAAGGGATCAATGGACTGTGAATTCTCACGAACCGGCTCAGCAGGGTACGTAATGCAATCGTCTCAGGTACACCCAACTGGCGCATCATATTCTCCTCGACTTGCTGGCTTTGGCTGGTTATCCGGGTAACCAGTACTTTGCCTTCCTGTGTCAGATAAATATGTGAATGGTCTATGTGCTCCGGTGGGTTGGTTGTCTCTTCAATCTCATCATCAATACGGATCAGGCCTCTGGCGGCCAGGTCGTTGATCGATTCGCGTCCCACGAAGCGGCCTGTATAAGCTGCCAATGTGATCAGTTCGTGGTAGGTCCGCGCCTCTCGTGCCCCAAGTGCGTTGAGTATCAGGTATTCGATGTCGTTCAATTCCAACTCGCTGGCGTGCTCGCGCGACTTTGCAGAGAAGTGTAAATAGGCGCTGGCCAGTAGATAACCCAGCGAACTGGTTTCACTGACATTGCGTGGATCTTCGCCATCAGGAGGCATGACCGTCTGGGTAGTGCTGGTTGCGATGGCGTAGTTGCCGCTTTGGAACACCAGCGGTGGTGTGTCGCATTTATCAAACCGGAGTACTTCGCCGACCAGAATGACGTGATCGCCGCCGTCATAAATATGTGCGGTACGGCACTGAAGCCGAGTGGTGCACCCGGAGAGCAGTGGTGCTTCGCCCAGGCCATCTTCGTACTTGATATCTTCGAATTTCTCCGCACCACTGGTGCTTCGAGCAAAGCGCCCAGAAAGATCGTTCTGGTCGTGAGCGAGAATATGCACCGCCCAATGGCTGGCGCTCTCAAAGGCAGCCAGGCTCTGTGATTTACGCGCCAGGCTCCAAAGTACCAAAGGTGGGTTCAAGGAGACGGAGTTGAAACTGTTGGCCGTCACGCCCACGGGGGCGCCATCCGGGCCCCTTGCGGTGACGATGGTGACGCCGGTGGTGAAGGTTCCCAGCGCTTGTCGAAATTCTCTGGGGTCCAGGGTTGTTTCAGGGAGCGGCTGTCGATTCTGTTGGGAGGGCTGCAGGTCGTTGATCATGTGAGTGCTCGTTGGCGGTGGCTCGGGTTCAATAGGGTGAATTGTGTTATGGACAGGAGCGCTGAGCATGGTCAAAACGGACGATGTGGGGGACAGCGAAGTGAAAGGTATCAGGCAGGGAAAAACTGAACAGGGCGATGCAGTCGGCGCAATGGAGGCGTGCGGGCAGCAAACAGCAGTGCTGTTTTCGTGTAGGTGCCAACGGATTGGTAGCGCACCCCGCGTGACAGTGGCAGCGGGGTACAGGATGCCTGGGGACGCCGCGAATCAGCGGTTGATGCCTCGCTCGCGAGCCATGTCGAGGGCCAGGTCTTCGATCATGTCTTCTTGCCCTCCGACAGTCTTGCGTCGGCCCAGCTCAAGCAGGATTTCATGGGAGGGGACGCCGTATTTTTGTTCGGCCCGCTTGGCGAACAGCAGGAACGACGAATAGACACCGGCGTACCCAAGCATCAGCGAGTCACGGTCGACCCGAACGATGTGCTCCATCAATGGGAAGACTTTTTCCTCGGCGACATCTGCTAGTTTGAAGACGTTCACCCCAGTGATTATGCCCATGCGGTCGCATACGGCATTGAACACTTCCAGGGGCGTATTCCCGGCACCCGCGCCCAAGCCGGCGGCGGATCCATCAATGCGGTTGGCACCGGCGTCAACCGCTGCCAACGAGTTGGCGATGCCCATCCCCAGGTTGTGGTGGCCGTGAAAGCCCAATTCTGTGCTTGGGTCGAGTGCCTGGCGCACGGCATCGATACGCACTCGAACATCCTCGGGCAACATGTATCCGGCCGAGTCGGTAATGTACAGACAGTTGGCGCCATAGCTCTCCATGAGCTTGGCTTGCTTCACCAGGCTATCGGCATCCAGCATATGTGCCATCATCAGGAAGCCGACGGTATCCATCCCCAGTTTTCGACCGTACTGAATATGCTGCTCGGAGACATCGGCTTCGGTGCAATGAGTCGCGACCCGGATGGTCGTAACCCCGCATTCGTAGGCCATTTGTAGATGATCGACGGTGCCTATCCCGGGCAGCAGCAGGGCCGAGACCTTGGCCTGGGTCATGCGCGGGATCACAGCCCGCAGATATTGCTCGTCACTGTGTGCGCCAAAACCGTAGTTTACAGACGTGCCCCCGAGCCCATCGCCGTGGGTGACCTCGATCAGTTCTACTCCGGCAATGTCCAGGCCGGTGGCGACGTCGATCATTTCCTGCAGACTGATCTGGTGCCGCTTCGGGTGCATGCCGTCGCGCAGTGACATGTCGTGCAGGGTGATTTTTTTACCGCGTGAGTGAGTCATGGCGATCTCCCTTAGAAATGGATTAGGACTTCAGCATTTCTTCGGCAAACATTTCCGCGGTGCGGGCGGCCGCTGCGGTCATGATGTCGAGGTTGCCGGCGTACTTGGGGAGGTAGTCGCCCAGACCTTCCACCTCCATGAATATCGACACCCGGTTACCATCGAACACTGGGCCGTTCTTCAGGATGTAGCCGGGCACATACTTCTGGACCTCCTTGACCATGGCGTGGACCGACTGGGTGATCGCGTCGCGGTCAGGCTCGCTTTCGGTCAGGCAATGGATGGTGTCACGCATGATCAGCGGCGGTTCCGCGGGGTTGATCACAATGATCGCCTTGCCCTCTTTGGCCCCTCCGACCTTGACCACCGCTCCCGCCGTGGTCCGGGTGAATTCGTCGATGTTTTTGCGTGTTCCCGGGCCGACTGAACGCGCTGATACCGTCGCGACGATCTCGCCATAAGCGACTGGCTGTACCCGTGATACCGCGTTGACCATGGGAATGGTCGCCTGCCCGCCACAGGTCACCATGTTGACGTTCATCACCTGTTTGCCCAGCTGCTCGACCAGGTTCACCGAGGGCACGCAGTAGGGGCCAATGGCTGCGGGCGTCAGGTCGATCATCAACACGCCCAGCTCGTTGAGCTTGCGCGAGTTTTCCGCATGCACATAGGCTGAGGTGGCATCGAAAGCGATCTGGATGTTGTCGGCCTTGACGTGTGCCAATAGCCCATCAACACCCTCGGCGGTGATCTTCAAGCCCATGTCTTTGGCGCGCTTCAAACCTTCCGAAGTGGGGTCAATGCCCACCATCCACACCGGTTCCAGTACTTCACTACGTTGCAATTTATAGAGCAGATCGGTGCCGATGTTACCGGGACCGATCAGGGCGCATCTGATTTTGCGTGTCATGGCCAGTTTCTCGCTTCAGTGTGGGGCAGGTTCAGTCGGTGAAATGAATCGAGGCGCAACCGATATCGCTGATAGTCAGCTCGAAGTGATCACCGGCGTGCACCGGCACCAGCGGTACCAGCGACCCGGAGAGGATTATTTCGCCAACGCGCAGCGGCATGCCGAAGGCGCCCAAGGTGTTGGCCAGCCAAGCCACCGCCTCGGCGGGGTGGCCCTGTACCGCGCTGCCCAGACCACTGGAGTGCAGGACACCGTTGCGCGACATGTCCAGGCGCACGTTGGCGAGGTCGAGACTGGCTGCCGAGATGCGCTGTTCACCCAGGACGAACACGCCGCAGGAGGCGTTGTCGGCAATGGTGTCCTGAATCGCGATCTTCCAATCCTTGATCCGCGAGTCGACGATCTCGAAACATGGCACCACGAACTCCGTGGCCCGCAGCACATCGTCCAGTGTCACGCCCGGGCCGAGTAAATCCTGTTTGAGGATGAAGGCAATTTCGCCTTCGGCGCGGGGCTGGATCAGGTTGGCCTGCGTAAGGCTGATCCTGGAGGCGTCGGCAAACAGCATCCGGTCGGTGAGAAAGCCAAAGTCAGGCTGGTGCACACCGAGCATTTCCTGGACCGGTTTACTGGTTACACCAATTTTCTTGCCGATGACGGTCTCGCCGTCGGATTGGCGGCGATCCATTATCTGGAGCGAGATACGGTAGGCGTCTTCAAGGCTCAGCGAATGCTGGCTGGTCAGGGGATCGATCACGGTGCCATCACGCAGGGCACGGTAAAGCCTGTCGGCCAACTGGTGCTGCAGGCGAGTGTTGTCTGAATGGGTGTGGGCGAGGGGTGCAGATGGATTTATGGGAGGCATTCGACCGTCCTCTTGTCAGGTTCTGCAGCCATGATGCCGCAAGCCTGGAGGTTCGCCCTCGTCCTCTCGGACTACCCCCAAGCCCTTTCTGAGCGAGTGACTTGCAGCGTCTACCGATGCCAGGTGTCGGGTCGAGGAGCGTTTCCGGGTGGGCGCAAGTGGAGGCGTTAGTCTGTGCGGACGAGGCGGGAAGGGCGCTAGGTGCTCACACTGGGGTTAAACCTTTGAGGGCGTCTTCCAGTGAGTATTCAATCCAAGGCCGGGTTACCAGTCGAGCTGTCGCCACAACAGCGTATTTGTGCCATGTGCGGGGTCTATGCGGTGCTCTTCCTGTTGGGCCTGGAGACCACCATCGGTGGCAGTATCTTGCCGCTGGCGGCCACTGAACTCCATGGGCTCGGGCGCTTTCCCCTGATCGGAACGCTGCAGATGCTGGCGAGCGCCTGCACCACATTGATCGCCGCGAGGCTGGGTGACATGTATGGGCGCAAATACCTGCTGCAGTTGTCCATTGCGCTGCTGGCTCTGGCGGGTGTGGGATGCGGGATGGCGCAGTCAATGGAACAGTTGCTGGCGATGCGGGTATTGAATGGGGTGGCCATTGGGATGATGGCCGCCACGGCGTTTGCGGTTCCGGCCGATGTCTTTCCGGATCCTGTGCAACGAGCCCGTTGGCAAAGTCTTAGCGGAGTCATGTTCGCACTGTCGAGCAGCATCGGTCCGCTGTTGGGCGCGATGCTGAGCGATGCCTTCGGTTGGCGCTCTGCCCTGTTTGTGGTCCCGCTGGCGGCGGCCCTGGTGCTGGTGGTGCTGTGTTTCATTCCTGCCAACAGGCCGCTACATCTGCAGCCCCAGCGCTTTGACTGTATGGGGGCGGTGCTGCTCTGCGTGCTGATCGTCTCGTCGTTGCTCGCCTTGCAGGTGCATTCGGGAGACTCTTTGGCGATAGCGTTCTGCGCCGGATGGCTGGTGTTGTGTGGGGGCTCCATGGCGGGATTGTGGCGGCATCAGTTTCGCGTGGCGCAGCCGATTCTGGCGCTGGACATCCTGCGCAGCAAAGGGGTACGGCAGATCAGCTACTCAACGCTGCTCAGCGGCGCGGTGCTGTTTATCTTGTTTTTCTACAGCCCGATCCTGCTGCACACCGTCAGTAAACTGAGCCTGGTACAAGCCGGTGTGGCAATGATCCCATTGCTGATCGGTTTGCCTGTGGGCAGTGTGCTCAATGGCCTGTTGTTTCGTCGGCAGCGCCGGCCCCAGCGCTTGATGGCGGCCGGTGCGTTGTTTCTGGCCATGGGCTGCGGACTGCTGTTGGCGTTAGGCCCGGAAAGCTCGCAGCACCATGTCTTTATCAGTTTCGGTTTATGTGGCCTGGGTTTGGGGGTGATCAACCAGAACCAGATCTTGTTCATGCAGATGACAGCGCCCATGGCTCATATCGGTGCGGCCACCGGGCTGCTCTCGACGGCGCGCACCTATGGCGGGGCACTGGGCAGCGCGCTGCTGGGGGTCGTTCTGGCGCTCAGCGGTATCGATCAGGCGCTAATGGCAGGCTTGCTGTTTGCGTTTCTCGCCGCACTGCTGCTCATTCCCCTGAGCCTGCGATTGCAGCTGTCCTGATCGGGCGGGTGCTGTTGGCTTTCCACCAGGCCTGCTTCGGCAGGCCCTTGCATCTGTTTCTGTGCAATGAAGAAAGGGATCTTACTGTGGCGTCGGCAGGGTGATGTCGCCTGGGCCGAAATAGGCTTGCATTGATTTGAACAGGCCATCCTCGGTAAAGGTCATCACATCAATCACCTTGACCCGTGTTTCGCCTTGCGCTGTGTTGACCACGGCTTCAAAGGCCATGGCGGCCGCATTGCTGTATGACGCGCGTATGGGCGCCGAGAGGGTGAGCAGGGCGCCATTGCTCATTGCGTCGCGGTAGAACGCTTCAATCTGCACCTTGCCGGTCTTTACAGGTGTGCCGTAAGGGTCTTCGACCGTGGCACTGTCGCTGTAGAGCGCGACAACCGCCGCGAGATCGTTACGGTTAAACGCGTCTATGTAGGCCTGCATATGGTTTTTCATCTGAATTTCGCTGGGCATGGTGAGGCTCCTGGGTCAGGTGGTTTCTAGGGGGGTGAGGGAACAATGGGGCGAAATCGACATCGCAGAGAGACGTGCCATGCCTGCCAGTGCTCCCCATTATCCATGGTCGTTCGCCTGGGACTGCTTGCGAGGAATGGCCAAGGGGCTGAGGGTGGCGAGTGCCAACAGCGCCGCGGTGCAACCCAGGGCTATTGGGTAGGAGTGGTATTGGGCGATCAGGCCGATCAGCACGGGCCCGACGACCATGCCCAGGTCGGCCGACATCTGGTAGCTGGCGATCACGGTGCCGCCGCGGCCATTGGCAACATCTCCAGCGATGGCCGCAGCGGAGGTCGAGCAGAAAGCGGTGCCAAGTCCCATGATAGCCATCCCGGCGATATAGGCCGTTAGGGATTGTCCGCCCAGAATGGTCAAAAAACTACACAGCACCAGCGACAGACCCAGTATCAGTGTCGGCTTTCTACCCCAGGAATCAACCAACTGCCCGGATTTTGGCAGGAGCAACGTTTGCGCCAATGCACCGACCGTCAGGCCTATGCCAATCCATTTGGCCGGCTGCTGCAGTATCAGCAGCAGGAACAGTGGCAATACCGATACGCGTACACCGTAGACCGCGAAGCCGATGCTGAAATTGCTGGCCAACGCCGCGCGATAGGAGGGCAGGCGCAGGGCCTGGCCAAGACTGACCGTTGCTTTGTTGGGTGCTGTACCCGGCGAACGCTGATAGCGCAGGTGCCGCAGCAGGACCAGTGCAACGATGGCTGCCGCGCCAGTGGCCGCACCGTAAATGAAGAAGGGCAAGCGTACGGACATACCAACGAATAAGCTACCAATGGCCGGCCCGGTTACGGCGCCCACATAGTAGGCGCCCATGAACAGCCCCGCGGCTCTACCTCTGTGACTCGCGGCAGTGGTGCGCAGCATCAGGCTCATGGCGGAAATGCTGTAGAAGATCGAGCCGACACCGCACAGGCCACGGAACGCCAACAGTTCCGTGGCCGACGCCGCCAGCCCGGCACCGAAGCTGCTTAGCGCCAGCAAAATCAGGCCGCCACCGAGGACTCGGTATTCACCCAGACGGTTGACCAGGCGCCCCCCTGGCCAGGCCATCAGCAGGCGCGCAAAGGGGAACGAGGCGATGATCATACCGATCATGGCGCTGCCGACGCCCAGAGACTGGCCGAAGACGGGAATGGCCGGTGACTGGATGCCGAAGCCAACCGCCGAAACAAAGCTGATGACGCATAGGCAGCGCACTTCCAGGGAAATGCCGTTTAACCAGCCCGGGCTCGATGCACCGTCATTCACGTCCCGTTCAGCGCCCATGGAACGTCGGCGTGCGTTTTTCCATGAATGCGCTCGCGGCTTCTTTGTGGTCGTCACTGAGGAACGTCGCCGCCTCCAGGTGCAACCCCGTATCCATCAGCAACTGGCTGCGCTGGCGCAGGATATGGTTCAGCGTGCGCTTGGTGCCCTGCAAGGCCAGGGGGGGGAGGGCCGCAAGGCGCTGCACGAGGGCCAGGGCCTGATCCTGAAGTTGATCGGCAGGCACTGCGCGCAGTGCCAGTCCCAGGCGGGCCGCCTCGATACCATTGAGGCGTTCGCCGGTCATCAGATAATACTTGGCCGCGCGGAACGACATCGCCAAGGGCCAGGCGAGCGCGCCACCGTCGCCTGCCACCAGGCCGACGGGGACGTGGGTGTCGGCAATCTGAGCGTCCTCGGCAATGATCAGAACATCGCACATCAAGGCGAGGGTCGCTCCAAGCCCCATCGCGTAGCCCTGCACGGCGGCCACCAGCGGTTGGGGAACCTCGATGAAACGCTCGATCAGGCGCGCGGCACTCTGGGTCACCAGAGCCATGGACTCGTAGGGTGTGTGCTCCACCTGAGAGGTGTCCGCAAAGGCTTTGACATCCCCCCCTACACAGAAGGCGCGCCCCGCACCTGTAAGCAGCACCGCACGTACGCTGGGGTCGTGGCGCAGATCGTGAAGTATCGCTTCCAGACCTTCGTGCATGTCATCGCCGACCGCATTCAGGCGGTCGGGGCGGTTGAGGGTCAGTGTCAGTATGCCATCTTGCTGATGGGCAAGGATGCTGCGAAAACGTCCGTAATCGGCCATTGTGGGTTCCTTTTTTTGTTGTAGAGGGACCGGGTATCAGCGTCGTTTGAGTTTTTCCTGCATCGCCGCGCGAGCTTGCGCGCGCTCGGGAGCGAGCAACGCCAGGGTCTGTAGGGTGACTTCAGCTTCCAGTTGCTCGGCCAGGCTTTGCCGCGAGGCTTGTGCCAGCAGCTGCTTGGTCAGGCCAACGGCGCGACCCGGCTTGGCGGCGAGTTCGGTGGCCAGTTGCAGCGCCCGGGGGAGTAGCTGTGCAGGTTCAAGGATTTCGCTGATCAAACCCCAGGACAGTGCTTGATCGGCGTCCAACCGTTGATTGCCGCTTAACCAGGCAAAGGTCCTGGCATAGCCGAGCAGGCGGGTGATAAACCAGCTGCCTCCGGAGTCCGGCACCAAGCCGATGTCGACGAAGGCAGGGACGAACTTGGCGGTGTTGGAGGCCAGCCGCAGATCGGCGGCACAGGCCAGTGACAGTCCGGCGCCGGCCGCCGCGCCGTTGATCGCGGCGATTACCGGTTTTTCCAGCGCCGCCATCGCCAGGGTATGGGCATTGAAGGTGTGTCGCAGGGTGCTATGGCCGGCATCTTGCGGTGCGTGCTGGGCTTTCAGGTCGGCGCCCGCGCAAAAGCCCCGGCCGTTACCGGTGAGCACGACGGCACGAACCTCTACATCACTGGCCTCGTGCCAGGCATCGGACAGCTCGCGATGCAGCTCGGCGTTGAAGGCGTTCAGCGACTCAGGCCGATTGAGGGTAATCAGCAATACCGAGCCTTGGCGCTCGCGAAGGACGCTGCTCATAGGGCTGCCTGCGTGCCGAAGATGGCCGTGACCTGGCTGGAAAACTGGCCGCCGTTGCCGTGCGCCAGCGCCCGTTCAAGGTTCGATTGTTGGCGTGCCCCGGCCTCGCCACGCAGCTGACGCACGGCCTCAATGATGGCGAAGATTCCGTACATACCAGGGTGGCAATAGGACAAACCGCCACCGTTGGTGTTGGTTGGCAGCGCTCCGCCGGGGGCGATACGACCGGCGCCGACGAAGGCGCCGCCTTCACCCTTGGCACAGAACCCCAGGTCTTCGAGAAACATGATGGTGTTGATGGTGAAGGCGTCGTAGAGCTGTAAGACGTCGATATCGCTCGGAGTGACCTGGGCCATGGCATAGGCGCGGGCTGACGACTCGGTGGCGATTGTGGTGGTCAGGTCGGGCATCTGCGAAATGCTTCGATGAGAGTGGGCTTCACCGGCTCCGAGCAGGTAGATCGGTGGTTTGCGCAGATCCTTGGCCCGCTCGGCCCGGGTCAATACCACCGCACCGCCTCCGTCGGTGACCAGGCAGCAATCACGCACGCTCAAGGGGCTGCTGACCATTTTACTGTTCAACACATCCGCGATGCTCAGGGCTCCCTTGTCGTGGCAGAACGCGACGGGATTCAGCAGGGCCCAGGCCCGTGCGGCCACGGCCACCTCCGCCAGTTGTTCGCGGGTGGTACCAAACTGGTGCATATGCCGGGCGGTAGCCAGGGCATAGCCGGACACGGGGTGACGAGGGTTGTAGGGCGCCTCGTAGTTGGGCCGTTCGATCAAGCCACCTGGAGCCAGTTTGCGCTGCGCATCCGCGCGCGGGGTACTGCCGTAGACGATCAACGCGGTATCACATAGGCCGGCTTGCAGCGCGGTCGCGGCATGCAGCAGATAGGAGACGAACGAGCTGCCTCCGATATTGCCGCTGTCACTGTAGCGTGGGCGAATCCCCAGGTATTCGCCAAGGTCCAGGTTGGACATGAAGCGCCCCATCACGCAGCCGAACAGGCCGTCGGCATCCTGCATGCCCAGTCCGGCGTCAGCCAGGGCACGCACCGCGGCTTGCCCGGCGAGTTCGATGGCATAGCGTTCCGGGCCGACATCACCCAGGTCGGACTCCGCGATACCGACCACGGCGGCGGCACCACGTAACGGATGTGCTCTCATGCCATGCCCCCTTCAGCCAGCTCGAACACCACCCGTGGGCCAGCGCTTTGCTGATGTTCGACCCGAGCTTTGACCCGCGCACCAATGCTGGGGGCTGCACAATCGAGCACGGTACTCATCATGCGAAACCCTTCATCCAGATCGACCAGCACAATGTTGTAGTTGTGCTCCTTGTCGAACACCACGCTTGAGGAGTAGAGCGTGCCCAGCCCCTGACTGTCGCGCAGCGTGAGTGCCACCGAGCCGCAAGCAGGGCAGCACAGTCGCAGGTAAAACACCGCACTCTGGCAGTGATTGCAGTGCTGATAGACCAACGCGCCACGCGCCAGGCCCTCGAGGTAGCGCTGGTAAGGCGCTCGCTCATGGATATCGATCATGGTGTCAGCTCCGGTTGTCGTGGTAGGCGGCGACGGCCTTGGCGGTCAGCACGTCCTGGCGCTCGCCGTTGGCCGCTTCACGCTGCACCAGCAGCTCGCAGCTGACCTGGGTGCCGCCGGTTTGGCAGGGTTCTGTCGCAATCACCTTGCCGCTGAGGATCAAGGTATCGCCAGGCCAGACCTGAGAGACATAGCGCACCGAGTATTTGCGCAATGCGGCCAGGCCGAGCCAGGAGGTGGTGTAGGCGCAAAGGATGCCCGCCGTCAGCAGGCCATGACCGAACACACTGCGATAACCCGCGCGCTGGGCAAAGGTTTCATCGTGATGGATCGGATTGAAATCGCCGCTGGCCCCGGCATAACGCACGATATCGGTACGGGTGATGGGACCGACACGACGTTCAGGAGCGGTATCGCCGATCTGGTAAGGCGAGACACTGTGGTTGGTACGGTTCATGTCGGCAGTACCTCGGACACGTTCAATGCAGGAGCGGGTGGCATTTCGATGATGGTGCTGCGGGCGATCAGCGCCAGTTGCTCCTGGGCGTCGAAGAAGCTCATTTCCCGCACGATCAAGGTCATCAAGCCCTTCTTGCCTTGTTTGTGGCTGACGTCGGTGATCGCCGTACGCACGGTGAGTTCTTCACCGGCAACAATCGGGCGTAGGTACTCCCATTCATTGCCTCCGGCGAGGACGCGTTTGAGGTCGAGATTCAGTGGGTTGCTTGCTGAATCTGGCTGCCAGTGCGAAGCCACTGTGCTATACGTCGGCGGGATCGGTTGCGCGTCGAAACCCTGTTGCCGCGCCGCGTTGCTGTCGAAGTAGTAGCTGTCGGTGCAATACACCGCTCTGGCGAACTCGACGAGTTTGCCTTCCTCGACCTTGAAGCGAAACGGCGGGAACTGGTAGCCGAGCAGAGAGTGGTCAGTCATCACTGGTGCTCCATGGTGGATGATCTGCCGGCCAGTACCACCAGCGCGTCAGCAGCGAAGGCGAGGCCGTTGGCGACGCGGATGGGGTTGACGTCCACCTCTTCGACCTCATCCAGTTCGAGTGCCAGGTTGCCCACGCCGACCATGATCGTCGCGACCTGTTCCTGCTCATGCTCCGACAAACCACGCCGTCCCTGGATCAAACGCCCTTGCAGCAATTGACCGAGCGCCGCGCGCGCCATGTCGAGGTCGAACGGGGGCCGTAGCAGGGCAGTTTGCGCGAGCTGTTCGACCAGCACGCCGCCAAGACCAATCGCCACCATCGGACCGAACAGCGGATCACGTTGCAGGCCACAGGTCAGCTCCATGCGCGCTGGAACCATCTGTTGCACCAGCACGCCGTCGAGGGTGGCGTGTGGCGCGCGTTGACGCACCTCCGCCAGCATGGACAGGTAGGCTTCGCGAACCTCGGGTTCGCCTTGCAGGCCAAGGCGAATGGCGCCCACGTCGGACTTGTGTGGCAGTTGGTAAGACATGACCTTGAGCACGACCTTGCCGCCAATGCGCTCGGCGGCGGCCACCGCTTCATCGAGGTCATGCACCCATTCTTCGCGGGTCAGCGGGATTGCGTATTCGGCGAACAGGCGCTTGCCCTGGGCTTCCATCAATACATACTCGCCCGGGGGCAATTGCAGGTGCCGTCGAGCTCGCGCCGCGCGGGTCGGTTCGTACTGCCAGCCCGGCTCGTTCAGGGGCTTTCGCACGGAGTGTCGATAGAGCGCGGCCAGGGATTTTGCCACGCGTTGCGGGTCAGTGTAGGTTGGCACACCTGCCTGTTTCAGCGGCTCGACAAGATCGGTGGAAAGCACCGCCATTGGCTTGCTGGTGCGTTGGTAGTAGGTCGCGAGGTCTTTCGCCGCGCCTATGGCACGGGCCCAGGTGACGGTGGTGATCATGTCGACCGAGTCGCTGCTGGCCAGCACATTCAGCAAGGCGCCGATAGCTTCGGGGCGCGCCGCGGCAGTGGTGTCTATCGGGTTGGCCACGTTACCGAAGAATGGCCTGTGCAATACCAGGAGCATTTTATCCTGCTCGTCTTCGGGGAAGGTCGGTACGGCCAATCCGTTCATGCCTGCTTCATCGGCCAGCAACACACCGGCTCCACCCGAGGAGGTCATGATCGCCAGGCGGTTACCGCCGACGCGACGGCCATCCTGGAAAATCATACCCAGGTCGAGCATCTCCTCCATGCTGCCGGCGACGATGACGCCGTACTGCCGGCAAATGGCATCGAACACATCGGCGGCGCCGACCACCGAGGCGGTGTGGCTCATGGCAGCCTTGGCCGCCGCTTCCGAGCGACCGGCCTTGAGTACCACCATGGGTTTGTCGAGGGTATGGGCCCGGCGTGCTGCTTCGATGAAGATCTCCGGATCGCGCAGTGTTTCGCTGAAAGCCAGCAGCACACGCACCTCCGGCCGCTCGACCAGGTAGCGCAGGACCTGGGCGATGTTCACGTCGAGTTCGTTGCCGGTGCTGACGAACCAGCCAAGATGCAGGCCGGTGAGCAAGCCCTTGGTCGTCAGGTAGGAGCCGAAACCGCCGCTTTGCGACACCAGGGCTACGCCGCCGCCGGGAGGCAGGGGCTCGTCGGGAGTCAGGGCAAAGTTGGCCATCACCCCGCCGCCAATACTCAGGTAACCGATGCAATTGGGGCCAATCACCCGGATCCCCGCGGCCCTGGCCTTATCGGCAATACGTTGTTGCAGGGCAATGCCTTCGGCTCCGGCTTCGGCAAAGCCGGAGGAGAGCAACACGATACCTCCGACGCCCTTGGCCACGGCCTGCTCCATGACCCCTTCGACTGCGTGGCTGGCCACGGCGATGACCACCAGGTCGACAGTTTGCGGCATGTCTTGCAGGCAGTTGTAGGCCAGGTATCCCTGGACCTCGCTGTCCTTGGGATGGATCGGATACAGCGGGCCGCTGAAGGAGCGTTTGAGATTGGCGAAGACCAGCCCACCGATGCTGTTGAGATTGTTGGAGGCGCCGACCATGGCGATTGAGCGTGGAGACAGCAGGCGGTCCAGGTCAGGGGCGGCGGTATCGAGAGGCGTCATTGTTATTGTCCTTGTCTGTTCTGATCGCAACCGTTGCGCCTCAGCGCACCATCATCGAGCCGCCGTCTACCGACAGCACTTGCCCGGTGATATAGGAGGACTCTTCACTGGCCAGATAGAGGAATGCCGGGGCGATTTCCGCGGGTTCCGCTGAACGCCGTAGCGGATGCTGTTTGAGGGCGGCCTCGCGGGCATCGGCGAATTTCGCATCGGTCATGATGGCTTTGGTCATTTCCGTGGCCGCCGCCGGTGCGATGGCATTCACCAGAATGTTGTGCTTGCCCAGTTCACGGGCGGCGGTGCGCATCATTCCGAGCATCGCCGACTTGGCCGCCGCGTAGTTGATCTGGCCGATCGAACCGTTCTGGGCTGTGGAGGAACTGCTAAAGATGATGCGTCCCCAGCGCCGTTCGATCATGTCGTTGACCACCGCCTGCAGCCAGTAGAACGAGCCATGCAGATGCACGTCGATGACCTGGTTCCACTCGCTGTCAGTCATCTTGTGCAGCATTGCGGGACGGGTGATACCGGCGTTATTGACCAGAATGTCGATGGGGCCAAAGCTTGATTTGATCAGCGCTGCGGCCTTGTCGACTTCATCGCGTTGAGCGATGTCGCAGCGCACGAACAGGGCGCTGCCGCCTTCGGCGTTGATCTGCTCCGCGGCGTCCTCGCCCGCCGCGACATTGACGTCGACGATGGCGACCTTGGCGCCTTCCTTGGCGTAAAGGTTGGCAATACTGCGGCCAATACCCTGCGAAGCTCCGGTGACGACGGCGATACGATTGTTCAAGCGCATGGTATTGCTCCTTCAGGTTAGCGAGGCATATCGAGCATGCGTGCCAGGATGTTTTTCTGGATCTGCGACGAGCCGCCATACACGCTGACCGGGCGCGAGGTGAAGTACTCGCTTAACCAGCGCGGTGCGTTGCCGGTCAGGGCATCAGCACCCAGAACATCAAGTGCGACGTGCATCGTGTACTGGGCGGCCTTGGACCACAGCAGCTTGCCGACCGAGCCTTCCGGGCCCGGGTCGCGGCCTGCGAGACGCAAGGACAATTGCTGGGCGACGTTGAGGCTCAGGGCTTCGATGTCGACATGGGCGCGGGCCAGCTTGATGCGGATACTCATGTCGCTCAGCAGCCCACGCTCACCGGCGATCTGTTCAAGCTCGCGCAGTTGGCGGCGCAGCACTGAAATTGAGCCGGTGTCGGAAGCCCCACGTTCGTAGGACAGGGTGGTCATCGCGATACGCCAACCTGCGCCGGCCTCACCGATCTGTTGCGTCAGCGGGATATTGACGTCATCGAAAAAGACCTCGGCGGTTTCCGGGTCACCACTGTGCAGAACAATGGGTTTGACGGTGATACCGGGTACATTCAACGGCGTCAGCAAACAGGAAATACCCTTGTGCTTGGCGGCACTGGGGTCGGTGCGAGCCAGCAACAGACACCAGTCGGCTTGCAAGGCGCCGCTGGTCCACATCTTCTGGCCATTGACCAGGTAATGGTCGTCATGCAGTTCGGCGCGGGTGCGCAGCGAGGCCAGGTCGGAGCCGGCCCCCGGTTCGCTGAACCCTTGGCACCATTGCACTTCGCCGCTGAGCAGAGTGGGCAGGAAACGCAATTTCTGCTCTTCGGTTCCATAGGTAAAAATCGCCCGGCCCAGGTAGTTCACCATGCCTGGAAGACGCGGGGCATCGGCACGCCCGGCCTCGTCGTTGAGAATGGCGTCGAAACTGGGCGACAAGCCCTGACCGCCATATTCCCTGGGCCAGTTCAGGCCGATGTAGCCGTTGGCATAGAGCGCCTTATGCCAGTCCCTGGCCAAAGCGCGGGTACCTTCGGGGGAGGTGATATCGCGCCAGTTAGCAGGCGTGTTGTGCTTGAACCACTCGCGCAACTCCAAGCGGAACGTGGCTTCTTCCGGCGTATCTCGGTAATCCATTCAGTGCGCTCCCAGACGGACATTGGCGATCTGCTGCAATTGATGGTGCTCATCGCCAAACAACCGGGCGTTGAGCATGGCGCGACGGGTGTAAACGTGGGCGATGTGTTCCCAGGTTTGGCCGATGCCGCCATAGACCTGCATAACGGTTTCGCTCACGGGCAGGGCTGCGGCTGCGGCATAGGCCTTGGCGGTGCGTGCGGCGAGTAGTGCTTCGTCGGCATCCAACTGATCCACAGCCCAGGCCGCATAGCAGTTGATGCTCTGGGCGGCCTGCTCCTGCACAAACATCTCGGCGCAAAGGTGCTGAATTGCCTGGAAGCTGCCGATCAGCACGCCGTACTGCACACGCTCCTTGCTGTACGCCACGGCCCCGGCCTGAGCCCCGGCCAGCACCCCGACGATGTCGGCAGACACGGTGATCAGCGCGAGTGCGAGCCAACGTTTCAGTTGTTCTGCGTTCAGCGGTTTGCCGATAGGCTGTGCCGCAAGCGTGGTCGAACGCCAGTGCAGCAGACCGCGGGTCAGGTCGGCGACGTCCTGGCCCGGCTCGAAGCCTTGCGCCAGGCTGACGCGCACCACCTGGCCAGCGCTCAGGCCGAGAGCGTACTGCGCACCCTCGGTATCCCAAGCGATGCTTCCGGCCTCATTGGGGGCGGCGAGACGTTCGAGAGAGCGGTCAAGCAACAGGCCGTAACGCGTGACACCTGTGGCCAGTTCCTCGATCAGAGCTTCAGGTGCGTCCGCCAGAGCGAGCAGTTCACTGGCCAACACCGCTGCGATAAAAGGTTGCGGGGCGAGGGTAGTACCCAGAGCCTGCGCGGCAATCATCACTTCCACACCCGACGCCAGCGGCACACCGTTGTCACGTGCGCGCAGGCCGAGCATTCCCACATCGGTGAGCATTTTCCAGCCAATTGCCGGCTCTCGGGTCTCGAGGTCGTGTGGATTGGCGATCCCTATCGATTGCGCCAAGCGCTTGGCCGTACTTTCGAACATCATTTGTTCTTCGTTGAATAACGCGAGCACGGGGCGGCCCTCCAAAGGTTCTTTTTTATGGGCTACGGGAGCCACTGGCGGCTGATTTAGCGCCGCGTTGCAGCCCATTTTGCTGGCTGCAATACCGGCTGGCATCCCGCATTCGGACTACAGGCGCGGTCTTCAGAGCGAGGTTTGTGTGGCGGTTTCGGCTGCTTTCGAAGGGCGGCTGTTCTGGGCAATATGATTGGCTGCGCGGTAGCCGAAGGTCAGGGCTGGCCCCAGTGTTCCGCCAGCGCCAGGGTAGGAGTGGGCGGTCACTGCCCCGGATGCGTTGCCAATGGCATACAGACCGGGGATAGGCTGACCTTGGGTATTCAGTACATTGGCGTTGCGATCGACTTTCAGTCCGCCTTTGGTACCCAGATCCCCCAGGTCGACGCGAATGGCGTAGTAGGGCGCGCGCTCCAGCGCGCCGAGGCTGGAGTTGGGTTGATGGCGGGGATCACAGTAGAAACGATCAAAGCTGTACTGACCGCGATTGAAATCCAGGTCGACGCCGGTTTGGGCGTAACCATTGAAAACCTGTACGGTCTCGCTGAGTGTCTGCGGATCAAGACCAATTTTAAGCGCCAGTTCTTTGATCGAACCCGCGCGATACAGCACGCTGTCCCACCATTCCGGTGGCAGGCTCGAATCCGGCATGATCGAGCCGGGCATGATTCGCCCGAGGATGTTCTTCTTGCGGTAGTTGGCATCGAAGATGAACCAGCAAGGGGAGTTGGCGCCGCAGAGAGCATCGTCTTTGAGCATCTCATGTCCGAAGTCGTTATAGGACATGGCCTCATTGGCGAAGCGTTTTCCGAGTCGATTGACGCATAGGCTGTGGGCGTAGCTGCGTTCGATGAAGAGGGCGCTGCGCATATTGACATTCGGGGTATCGGCGGCTGGAATCCGGACGGTGGGCGCCCACCAGGCTTCATCCAAAAACTCGGTATCTGCGCCAATGCTTTCGCCTGCGAGCAGGGCATCTCCTGTGTTGTTGTGCATCGGAGTGACACTCCACTGCACCTGTGTGCGCCCCTTCAGCAGTTCGGAACGCAGTGTCTGGTTCTGCTCGAAGCCACCGGAGCCGACGATCACCGCATGGCTTGCGTAGATAGAAAACTCATTGCAGTTTTGAGTGACCACTGCACCGACTACCGCACCATCTTCGACGATGAAACGTTCCAGGCGGGTATTGAGCAGGAGGCTCACTTTGCGTTTTTTAAGCCCGATGCGCAGGCCTGCTATCAAGGCGTTGCCCATGGTCACACGGCGGTCGCGACGGGTCTTGAGACGCCAGGAAATGTTCGACCAGTAGTTCCATATCAGCGAAAAAATCTTGCGTTTCCAACCCTTGGCGCGTGCTCCCAGCAGTTGTCCGTCGTAATAGTCCAGGGCGATACGACCAAACAGTTTGGCACCCATATCGGCTTCACGCAGGGCGAAAAAATCCTCGCCTAGTACACCGGCATCTACCGACTCGACGAACATGGTACGCCCTGTGTCGAGAGCTCCTGGCAAATTCTGGCAGTAGTCGGAGTAACCTGGGACGGCGTTGTACTTCACACCCACCTGCTCACGCAGGTAGGTGACCATCTCCGGAGCGGAGTCGAGATAGGCAAATAATTTTTCTTCCGGGACCCGGTTTTCGGTGCAGGCCTTGAAGTAGGTCAGCGCTTGGTCGTAGGTGTCCTGGTGGCGGATATCCGGGTTGTTGGGGATCCAGATACCGCCCCCGGACAGGGCTGACGTGCCGCCATAGCGATCACTTTTTTCGATAACGATGACCTGCAGGCCACAGTCGTGGGCGCGGTTGGCGGCCAGCAGTGCTCCTGCCCCAGAGCCGACGACCAGTACAGCGCATTGCTTGTTCTCGATGAACGCGTTCATTGCAGACAGTCTCCGTAAGGCAGCACCTCAGGTTGAAGAGGTGCTTTTTCTTGTTTTTTGCACGGCGAAAAGCTGGGTCAGCTCGGCGCTCTCGGGCTCGCTTTGCACATAAGTTCAACGCGAATGGGGCGCTTGAGCATCGCCCGAATGGACTAGGTGGCTGCTCAGCGGAGTAGGTCGGGGAGTGTTTTTTCGGTGGGTCGCTGCGGACTAATCCAAACGGGCGATGTTGGCCCGGTGCTTTGTGCTGACACTGATTGCGACGTCAAGGAACAGGGGCTGGCCGGCCCCAACCTGTCACCAGGACAAGCTGAACAACAACAACACCAGACTTGGACTTGCGGAGCACACCATGTACAAGAAGAAAGGCACGACGGTCTATCGCTGTCGGGGGGCGTTAGCGCCACTGCTGATGGTTGGCGCAATCATCAGCCCCTTGGCTCACGCCCTGTCTATTGATACGGGCAATCCCGATTTACAAATCAACTGGACCACGGATTTTCGTCTGGGCATGGGGTGGCGCACCGAAGGTATTGCGAAGAGCATCGGTGGTGATCCCACCAACCATCAGTCCGATTACTCTGTCAAGCAAGGTGAGATGTGGAAGCGCCGCCTCGATGTGCTGACAGAAATGGACGTCATCTACAAAGACGATTACGGCGCAAGGGTCAGTGCCACGGGATGGTATGACAACGCCTACGATGATCATGACCTGAAAAGTAACCCATCATTACAGGGTATCTCCGCCTACTCCGACGACAAGCTGTCGCGGTCGGCGCAGCGCTACTACAACGGGCCGTCCGGTGAGATTCTCGATGCGTTTGTGTTCGGCACGTTCAGCCTGGGTGACACCCCTGTCTCGCTCAAGGCCGGGCGGCACTCGATTGTCTGGGGTGTTGCTCAGGTTGATTCCAGCGATGCCATTTCCTGGAGCCAGCAGCCGATGAACCTGCAGAAGGGGGCGGAGATCCCGGGAGCATCACCGAAGGAACTGGCGATGCCTTTGACGCAGCTCTCCTTCCAGAGCCAGCTCAATGACACGGTTTCTGTGGCCGGTTACTACCACCTAGAGTGGAAGCCCAACCGGCAAAGCGAAGGTGGAACGTTCCTGGGGGGGCCTGACTTTCTCTATAGCGGAGATGGGCGGATCTACGCCGGCTCTGCTCCTGGGCTGGGAAATTTCTACATCAATCAGGGCGACGTGATAGAGCCGCGTAACAAGCAGAGTGGCAACTATGGCCTGCAGATGACCCTGACGCCGGCTTGGTATGGCGGCACCATTGGTTTGGTTTACCGGCGCATGGACGAGATGCAGCCTTGGGCGGCGAATTTCGAGGTCGATCCAAGTGATCCGATTACCGGTCTGCGTTTCCATCAGGTTTATAACCGTGGTGTCGATCTCTTTGGTCTTTTCACCAACTTCAACTGGAAGGACGTCAGTTGGGGGGCTGAGATTTCTTATCGGCGTGGCACGGCTCTGGATAGCAACGGTGGCCCGAACCTTGGCGGTAGTCTTGACGGTGCGACCGGTAACACGTGGCACGCGATCTTTAACGCCCAGGCTTCATTGCCGCGCTCGTCGCTCTACGACACTGGCGTCGTGGTGGCAGAACTCGGCTACACCTATCTGGACAAGGTCACCCATAACCAGAGCGCGTTCAACAAGTGCCAGGACGCAACGGATGGTCCTGGTTGTGGGACACGCGATGCCAGTAACTTCTCGTTGATTCTCATGCCGTCCTGGTTGCAAGTGTTTCCAGGTGTCGACCTGACGGGCAACCTGACCCTGGCCGGTTATGGTTTGCAAGGTAACTCTCCAGTACCGGTTGGCTCTGCCGCGCGCTCCGGAGCCTGGGCGACGGGTGTCACGGCAGATATCAACATGAAGTACAAAGTAGGGGTCCTTTACTCCGATGCCTTTGATGTCGAACAGCGCGTGGGTGCGATGGGCAGTACGGACCGCGGACGGGTAACCCTGACTTTCCAAACCAGCTTGTGAGAGCGCGTGCAGGTCTTGCACGGCGCTGGTTTGTAGAGGGCGAACGTGCTTGGGCGCTGCGCACCAAGAGGATATAGAAAATGAATGCTAATCAGTGGGCAATTGCGTTAACCCTGGCCTTGTCGATATCGGCGCCTGTTCTGGCGTCTACCGCCGAGGAAGCGGCTCAGTTGGGTGGCAACAAGTTGACCGAGTTCGGCGCGGAGAAAGCGGGCAATGCAGATGGCAGCATTCCGGCTTGGAAACCGGACTGGAAAGGTCCGACGATGCCGGAAAATGGTGGGATTTACCCGGACCCTTTCCCCGATGAAAAGCCGCTGCTGACAATTACCGCGGCCAACCTTGAGCAATACGCCGACAAGGTCAGTGAGGGCACCAAAGTGCTATTGAAGCGCTGGCCTGACTACAAGGTTGAAGTCTACAAGAGCCATCGCGTGGTGGATTTTCCGCAGTGGTTGAAGGTTGCCACCGTCAAGAATGCAACACGCGCCAAGAGCACGTTCAACGGTGAGGACCTTGAAGGTGCAATGGGGGGCTACCCGTTCCCATTGCCGACGACCGGTGCTGAAGTGATTTGGAATCACAACCTGCGTTATTACGGCCCTCCCTACCGCTCGCGTTTTTCCGGGTTCATGATTGATTCTGCGGGTAACCGTATTACCACTCATGAACTTGATAACTATACCGACTCGCCCTATTCCGATAACCCCGAGCAAGAGCAGCAGTACTACCAACGTCGTTTGAGTACCTATGTGGGGCCACCACGAAACGTGGGCGACAAGGCGCTGACATTTATGGTGATGCACGCCAAGCAGGACGGCAACAGCAAGACGTGGGTCTATACCCAGGGGCAACGGCGTGTTCGTCAAGCCCCCGAGTTCGGCTATGACAGCCCATTGTCAATTGCAGGCGGTGCCTATTTCAACGATGAATTGGGGATGTGGGAAGGGCAGTTGGATCGCTTTGACTTCAAGTTGGTCGGCAAGAAAGAAATTTATGTGCCCTATAACAACTACAAGTTTCTGATGCACACATCGGCGGATAACGCGTTTGGCAAACAGTTCGCCAATCCGGACGTGATGCGTTGGGAGCTGCATCGGGTTTGGCAAGTAGAAGCGACCCTGAAGCCAGGCATGCGCCACGCCCAGAGCAAGAAGGTCTTTTATGTGGACGAGGACAGTTGGTCGATTGTGTTGTACGAAGGTTACGACCAGGCGGGCAAGATTATGCGTTCGGCCCAGGGCTTGGTGACCTACGACTGGAATACTAAATCGGTACCCAATACACCGATCATTATTTATGACCTGGTCAAAGGCCAATACTGCTCGTCCATGCACCTGACCGGTGGCATCGGTTACCTGAGGGTTGCGCGTTGGGCCAACGGCAAGCTGACACCGGACTCTATGGCCGGTACGGGTATCCGTTGACATCAACTGCCCATCTTGAACTGAATCGGCGCGGGGCTTGCCCCTGGCTTTAGTCCCCGTAGCCGTCTTTCTGAGCGATCTAGTCCAGATGGGGGATGTTGGCAAATGGCTAACTGCCGAGACTGACTCTGCATCCTTGAAGCGCGGCTTTGCTCAAGGTTGCGGTGCCCGTGTAGCCAGCAGAATAAGAACAACAGCTGCCTGTTCGCAGGCACGCTTTCTGGAGTCTTGCCTGAGCGTGACGCAAGGCTTCAAAGGAGTCCTCATGCTTGGTTTTATCTCGAATACGCTCCGAACCCTGATGCTTGGGGTGATTTTATTGTCCCATGCCGCTGCTCAGGCCAATACCTTCGTCGACCCTCTCGATCAACCTGCGACTGCCTTGAACCGGGCGGATCAGCAGCCGCTACGCGATATCGCCAAAGCGGGTAAACGCTTGGTGGCGGCGGGCAGTAACGGGTTGATTATTTTTTCCGATGACCAGGGGCAAAGTTGGAAACAGGCTCAAGTGCCGGTCAGCGTCGATCTGAACGCGGTGTTTTTCTTGGATGATACCCAAGGTTGGGCTGTCGGCCATGGCGCCGTGATCCTGTACAGCTCGGATGCCGGTACAACGTGGACCAAGCAGCTCGATGGTCGGGTGCTGGAGCCCCTGTTTATTGATTACTTCAGCCACCACTCTGGATTGAACGAGGAGCGTGCGCAAAGTTACCTGTCTGCCATTCTCGCCATGACCCGGCCAGGCCCCGGGCAGTTTTTCATGGGGGTTTGGTTTGACAAGGCCGGTAATGGCTTTGTGGTCGGCCCCTTCGGCTTGCTGCTGGGGAGCCGCGATGGTGGCCAGAGCTGGCAACCCTGGAATACTCAGATCGATAACAACGATTTGCTGCACCTGACGGCTATCCGCGAGGTTGGCGGGACGCTGCTGATCACCGGAGAGCGCGGCCGTGTCTGGCGCTTCGATAATGGGACGAAGCGTTTCGAATCCAGTGAAACCGGTTATCAGGGGACGCTGTTCGGGATTACCGGTACTCCTGGTGGCTTGCTGGCTTTTGGGCTGCGCGGTCATGTGTTCCGCAGTGCGGATGCAGGGCGTAACTGGATCGAGGAGAGGAGTGTGTTCAGCGCCGGTATTACCGCGGGTACCGCTCTGGATGACCAGCGACTGGTGCTTGTCAGCCAGTCGGCCCAGGCCGGTCTTAGCCGTGATGGTGGCCTGTCTTTCAACTTGCTGGATGTAAAACAGCCCTCCCTGTTTACCGGCGTGGCGGGGCTGACGGGGGAGCGCATCGCGCTGGTCGGACTGAACGGTGTAACGATCATGGCTGCCAAGTAGAGCCCCAGGCTGAACTTGCAAGTGGCGAACCACAGAGCTTGGGATAGAGGAACAATAAGATGGCCAACTCCTTGGAAAATAATGAAACGCCTGTGCTCAAAGATCCACGGCAATTCGATACCCGTTCAGGGAGTTTTATCGAACGCTTGATTTTCAATCATCGGCTGTTCTTCGTGGTGCTGTGTTCGGTGTTGACCTTGGTACTGGGAGCCAAGGCGACCCAGTTACAGGTCAACGCCAGCTTTGAGCGAATGATGCCGAGTTCGCACGAATTCATTCGTAATTATCTAAGCAATAAATCCGATCTGGCAGCGCTGGGCAATTCGGTCCGGGTCATGGTGGAGAACCCCAACGGTTCCATCTACGACCGCGCTTATCTGCAAACCCTTCAGGAAATCAATGATCGGATCAACCTGGCACCGGGTGTCGATCGGGCCTGGATGCGATCGCTGTGGATGCCCGGCGTGCGCTGGAGCGAAATCAGTGAAGTCGGCATGGATGGCGGCCCGGTGATGCCTAATGGCTATGATGGCTCACCCGCCAAGATGCAGGAGCTGCAGCAGAACGTCTTGCGCGGCAATCTGGTGGGGGACCTCGTCTCTTCGGACATGCGTTCTTCGGTGATTCTGGTCCCGCTGCTGGACAAGGACCCGGTCACGGGGGCGGCCTTGGATTATCGTCAGTTCGCCGACTTTCTGGAAAAGGACGTTCGCGCTCGTTACGAAGTGCCTGGACCTGACGGCAAACCGCAAGTGCGCATTCACATTATCGGCTTCGCCAAGTTGATCGGCGACTTGATTGCCGGTCTGACCCAGGTCATGGGGTTCTTTGGTATTGCAGCGGTCATCGCCGCCGTCATTATCTTCGGTTACACGCGCTGCCTGCGCAGTACCGTGCTGCTGGTGGTGGCGTCGTTGAGCAGTGTGATCTGGTTGCTGGGCATCATGCAGTTGCTGGGCTATGACATCGATCCCTATTCGATCCTGGTGCCGTTCCTGATTTTCGCCATCGGCATGTCCCACGGTGCGCAAAAGATGAACGGCATCATGCAGGACATCGGACGCGGTACGCACAAGTATGTGGCCGCTCGCTATACCTTCCGCCGGCTGTTCATCGCCGGGCTTTCGGCATTGCTGGCCAACGTTTTTGGCTTTGCGATTTTGATGGTGATCGATATCCCGGTGATTCGCGACCTGGCCACCACCACCAGCATCGGTGTGTGCGTGCTGATCTTCACGCAACTGATCATGGTGCCGGTCATGCTCTCGTACCTAGGCGTCAGTCAATCGGCGGCGCGGCGCAGCGTGCGCAATGAGGAGCGGTTGGCTGCCGCGACCAAGAGTAACTCGTTTTATGCTGCGGTCGGCGCGTGGCTGCTCAAATGCACCACACCCAGGTATGCGCGAGTGCTGGTAGTACTGGCCCTGGTGGTGGGGGCTTTGGCGTTGGTGGTTCGCGGTGGACTGCAGATTGGCGATCTGGATGCCGGTGCGCCGGAGTTGCGCTCCGACTCGCGTTACAACCGGGACGTGGCGTTTTTCAATCAGAGCTTCGGACGTTCCACCGACCAGTTTGCGGTGATCGTCAAGACCAAGCCTGGCGGCTGCTCGAGCTTCGAGACCTTGACCGAGATTGACCGCCTGACCTTGCTGCTTCAGGGGGTTCCCGGGGTGCAGTCGGTCGCTAGCCTGTCCAGTGGCGTGCGCTTTATAAACTCCAGCTACGGTGAGGCCAACCCGAAGTGGATGAGTATTCCGCGACAGGATGAGGTGGCCGCCCAAGCTGCTCAATATGCTGCCCTGCAGTCTCCCGAATTGAGCAATGTCAGTTGTTCGGTCTCGCCGGTCATTGCTTATCTGGCGGACCACCGCGCGGGAACGTTACAAGGAGTGGTGAATGCCGTGCAGGCCTTTGCCGCACGACATGACAACGAGGACCGCCAGTTCCTGCTGGCCGCTGGGCCCGCCGGTATCGAAGCAGCTACTAATCTGGTGGTGGCCGACGCCAGCGTGAAGGTGCTGCTGCTGCTGTATACCTCGGTGGTGGTGTTGTGCCTGATCTCTTTCCGTAGCTGGAGGGCTGTATTGGTGGCCCTGATTCCACTGGTGATTACCTCACTGCTTTGCGAAGCGCTGATGGTAGTCATGGGCATGGGGGTCAAAGTGGCGACCCTGCCGGTGATAGCGCTGGGTGTAGGCGCGGGGGTCGACTATGCGCTCTACCTGCTCAGCGTACAGCTGACACTGCAACGGCGTGGCGCGAGCCTGGCAGAGGCCTACGGTGGAGCGCTGATGTTCACTGGTAAGGTGGTTGCGCTGGTCGGCTTGACGCTGGCCACTGGCGTACTGACCTGGGTGTTTTCACCGATCAAGTTCCAGGCTGATATGGGCATCCTGCTGACCTTCATGTTCCTCTGGAACATGCTCGGGGCCCTGGTGCTGATTCCGGCGCTGTCACACTTTCTGCTCCGTGGGGAAACCCGGCAGCCTGCGATAGGGGGGGAACCGCCCATTGACGCCCAAGAAGACAGATCGCCCGATCATACGCCGACACCCACCGTTCGAGGCGCCGATGCGCCGGCTGTCGTCGGCGGAAACTGATACGGATCGACGAACTAGAGGGGTTTGCTGCGTGCTGCATCGCCGCTAGCCGTTGTGACTGCTCTGATGACGACTCAATTCAAATAACAAGGACTCTGATCATGACATTTGCATCTCGTTTCCAAGACAAAAATATCATCGTTACCGGCGGTGCGTCCGGTATCGGACGTGCCACGGTCATTCGTTTGGTGTCGGAAGGGGGCACCGTGCTTGCGGTTGATCGAAATGCCGACGGCCTGCGCGAAACACTGGAGTTGGCCAACTCGGTGGCTGACTATGGTGGTGGTGCACGCTCGGTACTGGCCTCGATCACGGATGAGATTGAGGTTCGCCATGTAGTGCAGGATTTCGTCCGGGAGCAGGGTGGGTTGGATGTGTTGGTCAACATGGCAGGAATCCTGCGCTCGACCCACACCACAGAAACCAGCTTCGAAGACTTCATGCTCATCCTCCAGATCAACCTGGGGGGGACTTTCCTGTTTTGCCGCGAGGCATTGCCCTTCCTGCTGGAAAGCCAGGGCAACATCGTCAACGCGGCCTCGACGTCGGCGTTCTTTGGACATGCCTATATGGCGGCCTATTCGGCCAGCAAAGGCGGGGTCGCCGCCCTGACCCAGGCACTTTCCCGGGAGTACTTGAATCGCGGGGTGAGGGTCAACGCAGTAGCCCCTGGCGGGATCGGCACGCCGATGGTTGTCGCCCAGGCGCAGGCATTTCCTGAAGGTACTGACTTTAGTTTGTACGCGCATCTAACCCGCCCCGACAGGCAGCTGGGTGAGCCTCAGGACGTTGCGGCAGCGATTGCGATGTTGGCTTGCGAAGATGGTGCCTTCATCAATGGCGCGATTTTGCGGATCGACGGTGGCACTCACGGTTGAGGACATAGTAATGCTCGTCAGCACCACACACACCTCACCATTCTCGCCCCTCAGACTTGGGCCGGTTACCCTGCGCAATCGCTTCATCAAGGCAGGGGCCAACGAGGGGATGACACCCGACGGCATGCCGACCAAGGCCTTGGTCAAACACCACCGTGATGTCGCGGCAGGAGGCGTGGCCATGACGACAGTCGCCTATGGTGCGGTTTCTCCGCAGGGGCGCACGTTCCTGCATCAGTTCTATCTGTCTCGGGAGGTTGTGCGCCATCTGCGGGTACTGACGGACGCCGTGCATGCCGAGGGCGCTGCGGCTTGTCTACAGATCACTCATGGCGGCTCCTTTACTGCGTTACGTCCGTCGAGCGGTCGTCCCCAGTCGGCGTCCTCCGGCTTCAATGCTTTCGGGTTCCTGCATGGCATCCTGCTGCAACAGGCCATGAGCGAAACGGATATGTACCGCGTCGCTGGTGAGTTCGCCCAGGCTGCCGTGTTGGCGCGGGAGGCGGGGTTCGATGCGGTCGAAATCCATATGGGGCATGGTTACCTGCTCAATCAGTTTCTGTCGCCCCTGACTAATCGCCGTGTTGACTCATACGGCGGTAGCACTGAGGGGCGCAGCCGTTTTCCGGCCATGGTCTTGCGTCGGGTCAAGGAAGCCGTTGGGGCTCATCTCGCAGTGGGCTGCAAGCTTAATCAAACGGACGCTGCACGCGGTGGAATTGATGCCAAGCAGGCCTCGGTTACCGCGAAGATTTTGCAGGATAACGGCGCCGATATCCTGACTTTGAGCGGTGGGCACAACATCTTCAGTCCCTGGGCCTTGTTTGGTAGCCCTATGCCGCTGGCTGACATGCGAGCCCAGGCCAGGGGCCTGGGCCGTATCGGAGTCTGGGCCTTGACTATGCAACAGCCCAAGGCTCTGGCGTTTCGCGAGCTGTACTTCCTCGAGCACGCCCGCCAGGTGCGACGAGCGGTGTCGATGCCCTTGGCGTTGGTTGGGGGCGTGAAGTCGCTTGCCGCGGCGCAGCGGGTCATTGATGAGGGATTCGAGGGGGTCGCCCTGGCGCGGGCCCTGATCCACAATCCGGCGTTCGTCAACGACTTGCAAGATGCCAGGGTCATCAGTTCCGGATGCACCAGTTGCAATCGCTGTGTCATGGGCATCTACGACCCGTCAGGTGTGCGGTGTGTACTCAATGACGACAACGATCCTGGGCTTAGCAAACGCCTTGCGGCGGATTGACCAGTAACATCGAAGGGCGTAATTAAACACATGCGGATAACCACAATAATAAGAGGTGATTGTTATGCATGCCGTGAAAAGGTCGAGTGTCGGACCTGCCGTGCTACCACGTTTTCCGTCTGTACTGAACATCCCACCCGCCACCGTTTCAAGGCCCGGATTACCGGAACTGTTCGCTCGAGAGAAGACTCGGGAGGCTGCCTTGGGACATGTTGATCAAAACCGCATGACATTGGCTATCTATCAAGGCTTGCTTGGCAAGGAGCCCTGGCGAGATACCACCTGCCATCTTGCTGCCTACATGTCTGCTTCGGCGATTATTGTCATCAGGCCCTCTACCAGTACTGATCTTGGATTTCTGGTCTGCCACCCGCAGAACCCCGAAATCGAGCACGCTTACCGCGTTCATTACTGGACGCTGGATCCGTTCCTTGATCTTCCCATTGATCAGGTATTGACCATCGATGAGTACCTGGGGGAAGAGAGGTGGCTTAACTCTGAATTCTATAAAACGTTCATCGGACAGGGTGGGGTTCGCCATGGGCTAGGTGTCAACATCGTCTCAAAAAATGGCACCGTCTGTCGTTTACGGCTTTATCGCCTGCCCGACCAACCCGCGTTCACTGCACAAGACAAGACCCGCCTGGGTGATTTGGTCGCGCACTTCGGACAGGCCCTGAGTCTGGCGGCGCACCTTGAGCGGCATGAGACTCAAAGCGAGCTTTATGAGGGGGCCCTGGACCGACTGCACATTGGTGCGATCGTTCTGGATGAGAACCAGCATTTGCTGCGTTGTAATCAGGTCGCCAAGTCCATGCTCAGCGAGGGTGATGGAATCAAAAGTGTCGCCAATGGTGTGGAGGCGCACTACAAGTATGAACGCAGCATGCTACGAGAGCTTATTACTACAGCGGGTCCTGCTGCTCAGGTAATGTCTATTTCGCGACCCTCGGGCAAGCGTAAATTGGGGGTAGTGATCAGAAGCATCCCCTTGCGTGAGGAGTCCGAAGGCAAAGGGCGGCCGGCATGGGTGATGTTTATCTGCGATCCGGATGTTCAGACCACCGCGCCACGGGAAATATTACGTCAAGTGTTCGACTTCACGCCTGCCGAAGCGACCTTGGCCATGGAGTTGGCCAATGGGTTGTCTCTTGATGAAGCGGCCGAGTTGCTGGGGATCCGGCGCAATACCGCCCGTACCCACTTGCGCGCCATCTTTGCCAAGGCCGGTGTCAGTCGTCAGGCTGAGCTGGTCAGAATCGTGCTCAACGGCGTGGTTGGACTTTCCAGCTTGAGTCCCGCCGATTAGTTCATAGGGGACGCGGGCATAAAAACGGAAGAGGCCGCTCTTCCGTTTTTTTATGCCTGGATGCAGGGGAGGGGGCTGTTTCAATCAGGGCGCCTAGTCCAAGCGGACCATGCGGCGTGCAGGGAGCCGCGTCATATTCAGGGCATAACAACACGTGGAGAACGGTTATGCCCTCGCAGCCCGCAATTTTTCCTTCACCGATTCCGGTGGGTCATTTTCTCGAGGTGCGTGATGCCTACAGTGTGCACTACCACGAAGTAGGCCACGCCAGCGCGGATCGTCCCACCCTGGTCTTCCTGCATGGCAGTGGTCCTGGTGCAAGTGGATACAGCAACTTTCACCTGAACTTTCCTTTCTTCGCGGCACAGGGCTTCCATGTTCTGGTCCCGGATTACCTAGGGTATGGCCTGTCGGATAAACCAGACGACATCGAGTACACCTCGACCCTGCACGTCGAGGTCCTGCGCGAGTTACTGAGCAAACGCAACGTCAGCCGAGCCGTCCTGGTTGGCAACTCCCTGGGCGGAGCCATTGCCTTCCAGTATGGGCTCACCTACCCCGAGCAGGTCAGCAAGTTGGTGGTCATGGGCCCGGGTGGCGTGGAGGCACCTGCGGTGTGGGCGGGACGGATGAGCGGCTTGCGTTGTATGAGCGCATTCATCCAGGAGCATAAGACTGACCGCGCGTCCTTCAGAACCTTGCTCGAACATATTGTCGCTTCGCCGCAAACCATCACCGACGCGGTGATCGACTCCCGTCTTCCAGTATGGATCGAACAGCCCCTGGCGGTTTTCAGCAGCATGAAAGTCGAGGTTTTCGCCGACCGTCTGGCACAACTGCAGATGCCGGTCCTGTGCCTTTGGGGGCAGCAGGACAACTTCCTCCCGGTGGGCCATGCCTTGATCGTGGCTGGACTGATCAAGGATGTCCGGGTGGTGATCTCGAGCCGGTCCGGGCACTGGTTCATGCTTGAAGAGCCTGACTACTTCAACCACGAAGTCATGACGTTTCTGAATTGAGCTGAGTGCGTTCGCCGGTTGCTCGGGGAGCGCAAGGTCCATGGTCATCGCAAGAGTCAAGGTCATGTCAATATCTCTTTATCACCGGCTCCGAGTCGCAGATGTCATCGAGGAAACACACGACAGCAAGTCGATTGTGTTTGCCGACCCTGTGGAGCGAAGTATGTTCGCCTATAAGCCAGGTCAGTTCCTGACCCTGCGTATTCCGGCTCGAGGCCAAACGGTGGCGCGTTGTTATTCTCTGGCCAGTTCCCCCGGTGCCGACAGCGCACTGAAAGTCACGGTTAAGCGCGTGCAGGACGGGGTCGCTTCCAACTGGGTATGTGATCACCTGCGGGCCGGCGACACCGTCGAGGTACTGCCACCCGCGGGGATTTTTTGTCCATCTTCACTGGATGTGGACTTCTTGTTGTTTGCTGGCGGCAGCGGTATCACGCCGGTGATTTCCATTCTCAAAGCCTGTCTGTTGCAGGGCTCCGGACGGGTGTTGTTGTTCTACGCCAATCGGGATGAGCGTTCGGTGATCTTCCGTGACGAGCTCCAGCATCTGGCCCGGGACTACCCGCAGCGACTGACGGTCGTGCATTGGCTGGAGTCGGTGCAGGGACGGCCGACGCTTGAGCAATTGGCAAGTGTTGCTCAGGCACATGTCGAATCACATGCTTTTGTCTGTGGCCCGGGTCCGTTCATGGATGCGGTGGAGCGTGCGCTTCTGGACCTCAAGGTGGATCGGGCACGGATTCATGTGGAGCGCTTTGTCTCGTTGAACAGTGATCCGGGGATCCTGGCGAATATGCCTGCAGACACCTCTCAGGACGGCCGAAGAACCGAACTCAATGCACAGCTGGATGGCGTCAACCATACGCTGTCGTGGGCTTCGGGAGTTGACCTGCTCGATACGTTGCTCGGAGCTGGAGTCATGGCGCCTTTCTCATGCCGTGAAGGTCGTTGCAGCGCCTGCGTGTGTCGGGTCAGCGAGGGAGAGGTGAGCATGCGCCATAACGAGGTACTGGGGCGTGACGACCTGGTTGAGGGCTGGGTCCTGGCCTGCCAGGCGCGCCCGCTCAGTGCAAAGGTCTCAATCAGTTTCGATGGCTGAGGGCACTGTTGTCGACTGTGTTTAAAACAAGAAATTGCATGAGGAGCGAGTGATGAGCATCAATCAATTGGCGTATGTGGTGGTTGAGTCCACGGATATCGAGAAGTGGCGATTTTTTGCTACACAGATCATCGGCCTGGCGGAGTTACCTGCGCAGGATGGGGCGATTTACCTGAAAGCGGATAGTCGCCACTACAGGATTCTGGTCGTGCCTGGTGCGCGCGACGGGTTGTATGCCTCGGGATGGGAAGTTGTTTCGCAAGAGCATTTTCTTGCTGTAAGACAGATCGTTTCCGGCGCGGGTGTCGAGATCATCGAGTCATCGGCGTTGGACCGACAGTTGCGGCAGGTGACAGGGTTGTTTTCTTTCGTGGACCCATCAGGTAACCGGCAGGAAGTGACGTGGGGCCCCATTTCCGACTTCGCTCCGTTTGTCTCGCCCATCGGGGTGGCGCGTTTTGTCACGGGCAATATGGGGATGGGACACGTGGTTTTGCCTTCGATGAATTTCGATGCCTCATTCCGTTTCTGGCGTGATGTGTGTGGCTTCGGGCTTTCCGACATGCTTCACGCCCAGCTGTCTGCGGAGCATCGTGCGCGCATCTATTTCATGCATTGCAATCCACGCCAGCACAGCCTGGCGCTGGCTGAAATGCCTCAGCCCAGCGGTTGCGTGCACATCATGCTGGAAGTGCCGGGTATCGACGATGTCGGACGCGCACTGGACCGTATCGCCGCTCATAACGTGCCCTTGGCCAGCAGCCTTGGACGCCACGTCAATGACGAAATGGTGTCGTTCTACGTGTGGACTCCCGGCGGTTTCGCCCTTGAGTTCGGCTGTGGCGGCCTGGTCAAGGACTGGGATAACGACCACTCGGTTTTCGAGACAACCCGTGGCAGTCACTGGGGTCATCAATGGGCTGCTCCCCCCGCGCATTGATCCACGCGTGCCTAGTCCTGATGGACGGCGCGCCACCTGCCGTCGTTGGTGATGATACGTGGGTGGGCAGTGATGGGCGAAAAATTGGGTTCACTCTTTCGGAAGACAAAGACCATGCAAACAGTCGAGATGAAACAGCGTGCGATGGATATCCCGAGTCGCGAAGAACTGATAGACCGGGCCAAGGCCATGATCCCGGTGTTGCGCCAACGCGCGGTGTTGGGCGACGAGCGTCGAAGCCTGCCAGAAGAAACCATCGCCGACCTTCAGGCCGCGGGCCTGTTCCGCATCCTGCAACCCAAGCGCTATGGCGGCTACGAGATGAGCCCCAACGTGTTCTACGAGGTGGTGATGGCGCTCGCCGAGGGCGATATGTCGGTCGGTTGGGTGTATTCGGTGGTGGCGGTACATGCCTGGCAGATGGCGCTGTTCGATGATCGCGCGGCCCAGGAGGTATGGGGCCAGGATGACTCCACGTTGGTGTCGTCGTCCTATATGCCCAGCGGGCGTGCCAAGCCTGTGGAGGGCGGCTACTTGTTCAGTGGGCGTTGGGGTTACTCCAGTGGCTGCGACCATTGTGACTGGGTGTTTCTCGGCGGTTTCGTCGAGCAGCCTGAGGGGCAGCCAATCGATGCCCGGACCTGGCTGATCCCGCGCCAGGATTACGAAATCGTTGATACCTGGCATACAGCCGGCCTAAAGGGCACGGGCAGCAAGGACATCGTCATCAAAGATGCGTTCGTACCGGAGCACCGTACGCACAAGATGATCGACGGATTTACCTGTAACAGCCCGGGTAACCAATGGAACACCTCGCCGTTATACCGCATGCCGTTCGGCCAGGTGTTCAGTCGGGCAGTGTCCACGGCGGCCATCGGCGCGTTGCGCGGCATGCTCGATTGCTTCTTGGACACGGCCAAGGTGAGGGTCAACGTAGTCGGCGCCAAGACCAGTGACGATTCGGTCGCTCAACTGGTGGTCGCCGAGGCGGCTAATGCGATCGATGAACTGACACTCATCCTCAAGCGCAATTTCGAGGTCCTGGAAGGCTACGCCGGCCGTGGAGAGACTCCGCCAATAGAGGAGCGAGTCAAGTATCGCTTCCAGGCCAGCTTTCCGCCGGAGCGCATCTCGCATCTGGCCTCTCGTCTGTTCAAGGCGGCGGGTGGGGCGGCGGTCTATACCCACAATCCTTATGGGCGCTTCCTGGCAGATATCAATGTCGGCCGCCAGCATGCCGCCAACCAGTTCCAGATGTTCGGCACGAACTGGGCGAAGGTCCAACTGGGGCAACCTAGCCAGGACTACTTCCTGTAGTGCGATGTCGTGAAGACCGGAGTGTTGACGACATTCACGATCTTTAGCCTGAGAACAATAAAAAGAGTGGAGGTTTATATGAGTGACCTGACCCATAGTTCGGCTGAGAAAGCCCACATCATTGTCAGCGACCAATGTGAGCGATTCGCCCGCGGTTGGCATTGCCTGGGACTGAGCGAGCGTTTCAGGGACGGCAAGCCGCATACCCTTGAAGCGTTCGGTACCCAACTGGTGGTATTCGAGGGTGAGCACAGCAAGAAGCTCAATGTCCTCAATGCCTTTTGCCCGCATCTGGGTGGGAACCTCGGTGAAGGCACGGTCAAGGGGGACAATATTGCTTGTCCTTTCCACGACTGGCGTTGGGCCGGCGATGGTAAGTGCGCGGCCATTCCTTATGCCAAGCGGGTGCCGGCGCGCGCGCGGACGCAGAGCTTCATAACCTGCGAGGAGAACCGGCAACTGTTTGTCTGGCATGACCCAGAGGGTAATCCGCCACCGTCGGATGTGATCATCCCGCGTCTGGAGGGGGCGTTCAGCGCGGAGTGGAGTGACTGGGACTGGTCGATCCACGAGGTCGATACCAACAGTCGCGAGTTGGTCGACAACCTGGTGGACGTCGCTCATTTTTTCTATGTGCACGGTGAAGGTAGGGGGGCTGCGAGTACCTATTTCAAAAATGTCTTTGAGCGGCACTTCGCGACTCAGTATCTGGAGATGGGGCCGCAGCCGGATGTACCCACTTATCAAAAGGATGCCGTGTATACCGGTGACCTGCGTGAGCTGGATGGCTACTCGCGCGGTGAGACGACCTACCACGGCCCGTCTTATCTCGTGTCCCGGTTGATGTCCAACTTCCCGGGGGGGGACCCGGTGGAGTCTTACGAAATTCTTGCCCATTACCCGGTGCACGCGAACAAGTTTGTGCTGCACATGGGGTTTATCACCCTCAGCAATCCAGCGCTTAGTGCCGAGCAAAATGCCGCCCGGGCCTCGTCTGTTGCACAGATGTTGCGTTATGGCACGCTACAGGACGTGCATATCTGGAAAACCAAGGCCCGTATCGACAATCCACTGCTGTGTGACAGCGACGGGCCGCTGTACCAACTGCGTCGTTGGTACCAGCAGTTCTTCGTCGACGTGGCGGACGTCAAAGCAGAAATGGTCAACCGCTTCGAGGCTGAAACCGACACCCGTCATGCACTGCCGATTTGGGATCAGCAAGCGTCGGAGAAGATCGCTGAAGAGGCGCGGCAAGCGGCGCTTAACGCTTCTTGAGGCCATGGGGAATTACGCCGCTGCAAGGCGGCGTAATCGCTTGGGCAGTCCATTCAGTTCCATGGGGTTCGGTATGCAATCTGAGTTTGGTCCAGCGTCAGCGCATTGGTACAGCAGGGTCGAATCGCCTGAGCGGGTAGAGGGGGCTGATGACCTGGAGTGGGATGCCACCACGGATTTTGCGGTTGTCGGTTATGGCGGTGCAGGAGTGAGTGCGGCGCTTCAAGCGGCAGAGCGTGGCTTGAGCGTGCTCGCTGTGGATGCCTTCGCCGGGGGCGGTGCGACGGCAATGAATGGCGGTATTTTCTATGCCGGCGGCGGTACCTCGGTGCAGCGCCAGGCCGGCGTTGAAGACACGGTGGAGGAGATGTTCAAGTATCTTCGACTGGAGACTCAGGACGTTGTCAGTGCGCAGACATTGCAGCGCTACTGCGAGGGAAGTTCGGCCGACCTTGATTGGTTGGTCAGCCATGGCGTACGTTTTGACAGTGCCTACTACCCGAAGAAAACCTTCTACCCGCCAGCGGGTTATTTCCTCTATCACTCTGACAGCGCGTTGGCTGCCGTTTATGCCGCTCAAGCCAAACCGGCGCCACGGGGGCACAAGTACTGGCACGCCCCCTCTAATCAGTCGGTCGGGTTCGGTATTCACCTGACCGAGCCTCTGCAGGCGCGTGCCGCCACTTTGGGGGTCGATTTCTGGCCACGTACTGAGGCCCGTCGATTGATCGTAGCGGCCAGCGGTGAGGTGTTGGGTCTGGCGGTGATTCGTATGTTGCCCGGTTTACCCTCAACCATTGCCTACGCCGAGGCCCAGGAAAAAGCGCGTCGGCTCCTGCAAAAGCTGCCGAGCTCAATGCCGGGCTTCGCGCGACTTGAGCGCAAAGCGCAGCACTATTGGCGCCAGGCCGAAGCGCTGCAGCGCGAACATGGTGTGCTGCGTCGTATTCGTGCTCTGCGCGGTGTCTGCCTGAGTGCCGGAGGGTTTATCTGGAATCGGCAAATGGTCGCAAACTATGCTCCCAAGCACGTCGCAAGCATGGCCATGGGGTCTCCGGGAGGCGATAACGGTAGCGGTATCCGCTTGGGCCAGAGCGTGGGGGGCGCTGCGCAACTGATGGACAGAATGAGCAGTTGGCGATTTATCAATCCACCCTCGCAGTGGCCAAAGGGTATCCTGGTCAACTCGCAGGGGCGCCGTTATGTCAACGAAGAGCTGTATGGGGCGGCCGTCGGCTGGGCGATGAATGAGCATCAGTCCGGAGAGGGCTACATCATTCTCGACCAAGCGCTTTACCGAGGTGCATGGCGTGAGGCTGTGCTCGATAATCTGTTTCCCTTCATGCGCATTCCACTGATGCTTGCACTGTTCTTTCAGTCCCGCAAAGGGCAAACGCTCGAAAAGCTGGCGCGCAAACTCAACATGCCGAGCGAGGCACTGCAGGAGGCGGTCGCGCGTTATAACCGCGGCGCGGATGGCCTTGAACCTGATGAATTCGGCAAGAGCCCTTTGGAGTGCCATGCTCTGCGAAATGGGCCGTTCTATGCGGTGGATGTATCACAGTGCAGCAAGATGTTTCCTTGTCCTGCGATGTCCGTGGGAGGGCTGCGGGTTGCTGAAGATACCGGCCAGGTGCTGCGTGAGGATGGTTCGGTGATCAGTGGGCTGTATGCCGCCGGCAGAACGGCCATTGGTCTACCGTCCAATCTTTATGTGAGCGGGCTCTCCGCTGCGGACTGTGTCTTTTCCGGGCGTCGCGCGGCCTGGCACGTCAGTCGGTGATACCAAGACGTTGAGGCAGATGGTAGCGGTTTGGAGCGTTTAGTCAGAAATGGGCTTGTCAGTGGGGTTTGTAATTATTTCTTTAAAGATTGGGCTCATTGGAAACTTTAGATTCAACCCCTTTGGCGGGATTGGTTGATTGAACCACTTATCGTAGAGCGATTTGATTTCGCCCGATGAAAAGATTGCTTTGATAGTGTCATCCACCACTTTCTTGAATGCAGGCTCGCCTTTGCGCATCATACAGCCGTAGATCTCATTGGATTGCGGGGTACCGGTCATGGTCCAATCGTCTGGTTTTTCTGCCTTCGCCATCTCTCCCGCAAGCTGGGCATCGTCTAGCATGAAAGCCACGGCGCGTCCACTCTCAAGTATCTGATAGGATTCACCAATATCTTTGCCTGAAATGACATTCATGCCCATTTGCTGCTTGGCATTCATGGCTTTTAGCAACCGTTCTGAAGTGCTACCTGCCGTGGTCACTACATTTTCGATTTTCAGATCTGCGAAGTCTTTATAGGGCGAGTACTTCTTGGTTAAAAGGCGTGTGCTGATTGCGAAGATGCCAACCGAGAAGTCAAGAAGTTGTCCGCGCTCGGCATTATTCGTGGTTGAACCGCACTCTAAGTCCACGCTGCCGTTCTGTATGAGTGGAATACGGGTTTGGGAGGTGATTTGATTGTATTTTATGTTAAGGGTGGGTAAGTTTAGCTCTTTTCTGAGTGCCTCCACGATTTTTAACTGAATGTCCTGAGAGTAACCGATAGGAGTGCCCGAGGCATCAGCGATGTAGGAGAAAGGAATAGATGAGTAGCGGTAACCCAAGATGATGATGCCGGACTCCTTGATTTTTTGAAGGGTACCGGTGAGCTCCGTGGCCATTAGCGTTGGACATATAAGAGTCGCGGCAATCGCACCACTCAGTAGTCTTGGGATAATCCACATCATGAACACCTCAGATTGTTTCGTCAGGTCTTTGTCTGACCCAGGCCTTTGCCCGCTCGGCGTTAGATGACACCGAGCTTCGCGAATGTTGATTTAACGCTGGCAGGCTTTCAATGAGGAGTACTTTGGCGCTTGGGTTTGTTGCTGCTGCGCTAACAGGTATGGCCCGGTTTTTTATCAACACCCCCGCGCGTTGGGAAAATCACTATCTTGGGTGGCTGATAGGACTTGTCGTTCACGTTATTGTGCTTGTAATGGGGTTCTGTTGGACGATTGTTTCAGATGGCCTTCATCCGGTATATTCTGAATAGCAGATGAGTGCTATACGCTGGACCTATAGATTAGACGCTGTCAGTTTTCGTTAGTCATGGTGCCGCCATTGGATCAGCTCGCAAGCGCCAGAATGGCTTGCGCACGACCTATGACCGGCGCATCGACCATTTGCCCATCCAGCACGAAGACGCCTTCACCTGGGCCGGCCGCTTCCATGATGCGTTGCGCCCAGATCAACTCATCAGGTGCGGGTTTTAGCGCCTGATGAATGATCGTCACTTGTCTTGGATGGATACACAGCGCTCCCCCGAAGCCCATGTCTCGGGCAAATTGGACGGCGCCGTGCAGCCCCGCAGTGTCCTCGATGGACGGAAATACGCCGTCCAGTGCCGGTGCGAGTCCGGCAACCCGAGTGCTGAGCAGCACGGCATAGCGGGCATGGCTGAGAAACTCTTCGGCGGCAGGGCTGCCGGTGCTCAGGTTCAGGTCCAGGCCCAGGTCGAGGCTGCCGAATGACAGGCGCTCAATACCCTGGGTTCCGGCGATCTCCTGGAGTGCAGCCAAACCCTTGGCACTCTCGATAATGGGCCAGATCGGCTTCCCGGTTCTCCCGGCAGTCAGCACTTGTGTCGCATTTTCGGCTTTGGGCAGCAAGATTCCGATTACGCCGGCATGGCGTCGGCACAGGTCCAGATCCGCAGCGTGTGCCCAGTGCCCCGGGGCATTCACACGAACCAGAATCCGTACTTCAGGGGTGTCGCTCAGAAATCGTTCGAGGTTGTCTCTGGCCTGTTCCTTGAGGGTTTCCTGCACGGCATCCTCCAGATCGACAATGACCCGGTCCGCGCCGCTGGCGATGGCTTTGGGGATGCGTTCTGGGCGTGTGGCCGGCACAAACAGGGCGGAGCGGACAATCGACGTACTCATGTTGCTTCTCCCTCGCTGAACTCGATTTCTCCGATCTGTGCGGTGCCGCCCTGATTGCCTGCCCAGACTTGCGCCTTGCCGCTGTCGATCAGACGACCACCTACCTCGAAAGGTTGTGGTGAAATCAATGGTCGGACGCCACGGAAGGTGAAGCGCTTCAAGCGCGCGGTCGGGTGCGCTCGGGTAAAGGCGCGCAAGTTCAGGGTAGCGATCAACGGACCGTGCACCACCAGGCCCGGATAACCTTCAGTCTCTGTGACGTAAGGCCAGTCATAGTGAATGCGGTGGCCATTGAAGGTGACCGCGGAGTAGCGGAACAGCAAGGTCGGGGAGGGCTCGACCGGTTCCTGCCATTGCCCTTCGGGCAGCGCTTCGGTGCCGCTGAGCTTGGGCGGCGAGGGTTCCCGGTAGACGATGTCCTGTTCATCCTGCAGGGCGCGCTGGCCGTTCTGGAAATACTCATGGCGTACGGTGACAAACAGCAAGGAACCGGTACGCCCGTGTTTTTCTTCAACATGGGTGATGGTCGAGATGCAAGACACCTTGGCCTCTACCAGTAATGGCTGGGAAAACTCCAGTCGGCTACCCGCCCACATGCGATTACGGTTATGGGCCGGCGGCAAGAAACCACCGAGCGCCGGATGGCCGTCAGGGCCCAGTTCGCCGGCGACAACCGGTTCCTGGAAGAACGCCCAGTGCCACAAGGGCGGCAGCGGTTCGCCTGGTAGGGGAACCTCTTCGCCCAAGGTCGCGGCTATTCGTTTGACCAAGTTGAAGCTGATCTGATCCTGACTTTCCTGACGACGGCCGATCCAGGCCGAAAAATCGATATTGTTCATACACATTGCTCCTGTCGGTCGTTGATCAGGCCAGGGCGGCCATTTCGGGGATAGCTTCGAACAAGTCCGCCACCAGGCCGTAATCGGCGACCTGGAAGATT